>NZ_BJDI01000007.1 GCF_005405065.1 Lactiplantibacillus nangangensis
ATACCGCAGTGAAGCCGCTTAAGCAACACTCGCAAAATTATATTATTTCATCTGTCAACTTGACAGGGACTAGTACAAATTAGCGTAAGCAAGTGCCTTTTTGGATTGGCTAACTAAAGGTTGCAAGTAACAATTACTCATAAGTCCAGCAATACCAGTGTTAACTATGCCTAAAATGATTTTATATGTTGCAGCGCTACGTCAGCCAGAATTGGTGTGCTATGAGGGACGGTGCCAGCCAAAGTGCGGTCTGGCGCCTCAATTCAAAGCCGACAAACCACGTCTTTGAATTGCCCGACAAGATTTGTCGGCCAAGACCACCGGCTAATCTTGCCGACACAGCACATCAACTCTGGCTGACTCCGCTATCTATAAACAACTAGCTAATTAAAATAGTTGACTAGCTGTAGGTTGTTGTGGATAGCATCGGGCGTGTATGTGGCGTTTGACCGGTGTTTTTCCGGTCTTACACCACGGACCGTCTGGGAGACTTGCGGTTTTGTGCAAGGCTTCCAGACGAGGGGCAAGACGTTTTTGAGGCTTGTCCCGGTCCCTCGCCCGCATGTTATCCACAACAACCGGAAGCGACAATTGATACAGCGGGACGAATCAGTAATTTTTTTGCTTTCAACCTTTATTGACTAACTAAAACTTTCATAATCAACTTTTAAAATTACTAACACAATTATTAAATGGTCAGCCCGCGCAGCCAGTTCAAGAACAACCGACTCAATTGGCTGAAACTACTATATAGCTGGAGGCGACAATGATAGTTAGGTTAATTCCGATAACAAGCAATCATAGTAAATGTTCATCATCAATTGCCAATCACTCAACTTTAGCCATTCGTCACCTTTGTGAGCGATTCCTTTTTGGCCTGGAAACGAGGGGCCAAATGCCACAATGTTTGGCATTGCCCGCGCATAAGTCGCCCCAGTTGTGGTCACCGGCGTCCCGTCCAAACCAGTATCCGCCGTATAAATTTGGGAGAAACGGTGAATGAACGGCTGATCTGGATCCGATAGCTTGGAAGGAAAACTACGATTGATTGTGACTGCCATTTTTGGTGCTAATTGCGACTGCAGTTGGGTCAAGAGTTGTGATTCGGTCACCGAAATCGGATAACGCATCGAAATCGACGCCGTTAATTGTCCCGCTTCAAGGCACACTTGATAAAAGGAAAGCTGTAACTTTCCAGAAGCCGCATCTTCAAAGTCTAGTCCTAACCGTTGACCATCCACCTGTTGCCCAATTTTACCGGCCAACCACTGAAAGAAGTCTCCAGTTTCACCGGCGAGCTGGCTCAGTTGCGCAACCACCTTAGGTAAGACGTTGTCAGCCATATCCGGCGCATTGCTGGGTGCCTTTTTGCCGACAAATTTGGTCACCGTCCCGTCAGCTAACCCGACAGTGGCTTGGTCTGGCAAATAGCTGCGATCAAATGGGCCGGTCAGCGATTTCAACTGCGCTAACGAGCCATCAGTAATTTTGGCCGTCAACGTTAAATCAACCAAACCACGCTCGCCATAGACGATTGGAAATTTACAATCCGGCGTAATCCCCGCGGCTGGTGCGGGTTGCGCCGCCAAGTATCGTGGGATGTCACGACTGCCCGACTCTTCATCCGTCCCAAACATGATTCGGACGCGGTGTTTGAGCGGCACCCCTTGTTCTTTGATCAAAAATAAAGCTAACAGCGTTGCGAGCAATGGCCCCTTGTTATCCAACGTGCCACGCCCGTACAGCATATCGTCCACGCGGGTTAACTTGAATGGTGGATAATGCCAATCGTTCTCAACGTCGACCACATCCAAATGGCCCAGCACGCCGAAAAATTCTGGGTCATCCACTGGTCCGGCTTCGGCCCAACCAACACAGTCGCCCGCACGTCCTGTTCGAAATCCCAATTTAGCCGACAGCCGCAATAAATAATCTAATGCCCGTTTGGGACCAATTCCGAATGGCGCTTCAAATGTGGCATGCCCATTCACACTTGGAATCTGGACTAACTGGTCAAAATACGTTAAAAAGGCTGTTTCATGCGCATTGAACAAACTTTGAAATTCAGGGTTAATTGGGGTCATTTTATCAACTTCCTATACGGTACTAAAATCAATGTCAACATCGGCCACCTCAGCAGCCTTTTCTTCACGTAAATACTGATTATCGAGCATTTTAATGAATGGATAATAGATCAGCACACCAATCACAATTTCGACCAGCTGTAGCACCGACCCCATAATGCTCCCCGTGGATAGCCAACCCGAAATAATTGGTGGTGTCGTCCACGTCAGCATGACGCCATTGGTGAGCGGCACCCAACCTAACGAGAAGACAATCCCGGACAACACCGTATTCACGACCGGCACCAAGATGAACGGAATCGCAATAATCGGATTTAAGACGACCGGTAGTCCAAAGATAATCGGTTCATTGATCCCGAAAATACCGGGGACGATGGCTAATTTACCCAATTCTCGGACTCGTTTGGAACGACAAATCGTCAACATGATAATTAACAATGAGAGCGTACTCCCACCGCCGCCATAGGTCGTAAACATATCAATAAATTGTTGGTTATAAATATGCGGAATTTCTTTACCCGCTTGCCAGGCCCGCAAGTTATCTTGCGACAAGACGAAGAAAATTGGCGACCAAACACTGTTGGTGATGGTTGGACCATTAATCCCGAAACACCATAACAAGGAAGCTAAGAAGTTGTAAAGAGCGGCAGACGGTAACGAATTTCCAACGTGCTTCAACGGTGCTTGGAGCATCGAATAAATAAAGTTATAAGCCGTGTCAAAGTCCGTCAAACTGAACATGATCCGGACAAAGAAGAAGAATAGTACGACCAAGGCACTTGGAATTAACGCATCAAAAGACTGACTTACGGCCGGTGGCACCCCGTCCGGCATCTTAATCGTCCAGTTCTTTTTCACTGCAAATCTGAAAATCTCAACACTAATAACGGCAGTTAAGATACCTAAGAAGATCCCGTTTGGTCCAAGAAAGACCGTTTCAACCGCACTAACAGACTTTTTCCCGGCTTGTACTGATGTCGGCGTCAAAATTAAGAAAGAAATAATGGCAACAGCGGCGGAATTGACCGCATGGAGGCCACGATTATGGCCGTACGCATAGGAAATCCCAAAACATGATAATAAGCCAGTAAAACTGAAAACAGAATTGGACACCGCACTGAACCAATCGGTCCACTGCTTGCCAAGAATCCCCGTCCAAAAATCAGCCCAACCGGGAATCGGAAAGTTACCAAACAATAGGAACATGGAAGTGACAATGATCAACGGCGTGATGATCAAAAAGCCATCCCGCAATGATCTTAACACCACGTTGTTACCGATCTTAGTCGCAACCGGCATCAAAACTTGTTCGAATTTTTTTTGCATAATCCTGCACCTTCTTGCAATATTTGTTTGAAATAGGTGGGCGGGCGGCGTTAAAAAACGGCGCTAACAAGTAAATCTAATTCAGTAACAATACTGACTCACAAATTCACTACGATCCGCGTGGGCCACTTTCAACTGGCAAAGGGCCAAGGCATGGTCAATCGCATCCGATAACCCAGCGCCACCCTTTTTAGGCATTTTTATAATATCTAATTGCGTCTTGAATTCTGAAAGCAACTCAGTATTCTTTTCGGACGCAACCATTGCCACCACTGGCAACTTAGAACCCGTTTGTACAGCTAGACCAACTTCACAAGCCATCCGAGAAAAATCCGGATAGTCATAAGTTGGCCCGACTAGCAGCACATCTGGCTGCATCTTTTCGCACATCCGGGTAATTTTTCCCTGAACTAAGTCGGTGTTGGCTTGGTAATAAGCCGTTCCACAATAAAACGTCGCCATGAGACTGCCGTCTTTTTTAGCCAAATCTTTGGCAAGGGTCTCGGCTGCCCCCATCGCGAGCTTCTTACCACCTAGCTCAGTATCAGCTTTTTCTTTGCCACCGAGCCCCGCTTGAATCTGATCTAACAAGACAATAACTTTCATGAAACTCCCCTCTTTCTAGTGATGCCGATAAAGAATGTTATGGAATGTATACTTATCTGAACGATAATTGGAATCATCGTACAAAATTGGAAAGCCATCAACCGAAAATGCAATCGTATGGGCTAAAAATGCCGCCGAACCAGGAGCAACTGTTAATAATTTCGCTGTCGGTTCATCTAACTGAATTGCTTCCAACTCTTGACTCGCATAGGCTATCGCCAGGTGAGTTTCAATCAGATCATATAGTGACCCTTGTGCCTTGGTTGCCGTTAATTCCGGTAATAACTTTCGGGGAATATAAATTTGTTCATGCGTCATGGGCTCACGATCAACCAGGCGCAATCGCTCGATTTGCCACACTGGTTCGGCCGTTTCTAGGCGCAAACCAGCTTTAATGGCCTTTGGGTAGGTCGTTAAAACGTGTAACTTTAAGACTTGCGTCGTTGGTTCTAAATGCAGGCTTTTCGCAACTTCGGTAAATCCTGCCAAGCCAGTCGCCCCACTCGATATTTTGGCCGTCGTCGCTAAAGCGTATGTCCCACGATTACGATCCTTGACGACAACTTGTCGTTTTTCTAAAACGTCAACGGCCTTCCGAATCGTTAAGCGGCTCGTTTGATAGCGTGCCGCCAAATCATTTTCAGAAGGTAGCTTTTGATGGACACCATAGACCCCCGCGTCAATGTCGCCCTGCAGCTGATCTGCAACTTCAAGATATAGATATGTTTTCATCCTAAACAGTCCTTGATTTAAGTGTTAACTAGTCGATTGGTGCCTTGATACGTTTCTCATAGGCCGCCAACCAGGCCGGTGTAATTGGCTCAATTTTGGTCGTCCCAGCTTCTCCGGGAGTCGCCATCATAATTTTAGCGCCGTGTTCCCCGTCACCAGCAGCAAAGGTAAACTCAACATTGGTGGCTACACCCCAGTTGCCAGCCTTGTCGAGGGCAATCAGTGAAAATTCACCCGCCTTGCCATACCGCTTTTTTAATTTTTCAACAAACGGATAAACCGCCTGATCACAAGCTTGTTGCGGTGTGAGCCCCGTACCCATTAACCGTACAATCTCATAACAAAGGCAACCCTTCATAATGTCTTCACCGAGGCCGGTCGCAGCCGCCCCGCCAATCTCACTGTCACAGTAGAAGCCATCGCCAACTAGCGCAGAATCGCCCGTCCGTCCCGGTTTCTTCATAAATAAGCCGGAAGTTGACGTCCCCACTGACATCGACCCCTGTGCATCCAAACTGACCATGCCCACGGTATCATGACCATCGTAGGGACTCAGATTCTTTGTTTGAATCTCGACTTTGCGCTTTTGCCAAATTTTTTTGGCCCGTTCAGTGAGCATCCCTTTGACTTCGAAGCCATTTAAGACGGCATATTCCGTCGCCCCCGCCCCCACTAAGAAGCTGTTAAAATGGTGGTTACTCAAATGACGCGCCACCGAGATCGGATTTTTAATATCCTTGATCCCAGCTACAGCGCCCACCGCAAAGGAATCCCCATCCATAAACGCTGAATCCATTTCCACTAACCCTTCGGCATTCGGTAAGCCGCCGTATCCGACCGACTTAAAGAACGGGTAATCCTCGACCATTTTAATGGCCGTCTCAATGGCATCACCACTATGCCCGCCAGCCTTTAGTTGGTTCAAGCCTTCCGTTAACCCTTCATACGCCATCCGCCAAGTGCCAATCATCGCTACCGTCATCATTACTTCCTCCCATCATTGTAATCGTTTCCATTTTAGTATAGTCAGGATTGTATATACAATCAATTCCAATATAGAATATTACTATGAGTTATATTTTGGCTGAATGTACAAAAAATGGCTCGTCATTATCCGTTTCGATAATGACAAGTCATTAGTTTTAATGCTTAACATGTAGATATTGACTAACCTTTTCATTGATTTCCATCGCATGCGACTCATCGTCTTGCACTGTAAATGCCATCAAAAACTGTGGCTGTGCAATCAAAGCTTTCAACAATTTATTATTCGCTTTCGATGGAAAGGCACCAGTTTCATATAAAGCAACCGTATTTGGACTCCATCCCAATAATTCTGCTAGCTCACGTTGACTTAGCCTAATTTTGGCACGATAAGCCTTAATTTCTCGAGGCGTAACAAGTTTAAATTGATCGCGATATTGCTGATTCGCCAGCTCAATTGCAACATCATCTAGTTCATTATCCGCTATAATCTGGTGAGTTTTACAATCAAAGCGGGCCGGTGCTGTCACCGTGTATTCATGGTCATGAATCATAAACGTGTTCGTATAATTTTTGACATAAGTTGATTCCATTTGGTTCACCTCGCATATTTGGAAATATGAAAACTAATAAATTTAACCTGATCATTCGATAAAAACTTGAACTTAATGTAATAAGTCTCCCCAAACTGAGTTTCAAATATCCAGAGATACTCGCCATGACAGCCCCAATCTTCGACATATCTTACAAAATCATCAATTGTCATTTGAGCAATAACAATTTTAGCGAGCGCCGTCGTCACAGTTCTTGCATGAGCAGCTCGTCGATTAACAAAACTGAATTGATTACGTTCGACTAATGTTTTTAAGCTCTTAAGTGCCTCAAGCGTCGTCACAAGTCATTCCTCAACTTCATTTAATAAGTGAATCTTAACACTATAGCAGCCGAAACGCTACTAATCAGTAGCATCCTTTGTTCAAAAAAGACTCTGGAAACTTGTCATTCCCAGAGTCACTTTAAGCGGCGGTCTTTTGAACCTGATACCCGTTGACGAGTAATTGATTACGGAACCATGTGTTGAACATCGCCCCATACCAGAAGGCGCCAAGTAAATTAATGACTGCTTGAACCAGCGTATTAAACAACACACCAGCCAACATATTAACCGTCATCAGGGCTAAAAATGGCACCAACGCCTTCACAATAAAAAATGGCGTTCGATAGCGATAAGTAAACAAGGCAAAGAACCAAGTGAATAAGAAAGCTAGTAAGTTAAATGAACCTGGAATTACTTTTGTATCTTCTTGACCATCAACTGTTTTAACCAACACTTGATCCTGTTTTACCCGTCCGCGAAAATTAAACCAATCTGCAAAAGTCATCCTAATCCTCCAATTTCAACTTAATTTAAGTCGCACCCTATAAAAGGCTTATGCTCAATCATAACAGTAAAATTAGCAGAATTGAACTCTGAGGCCGGCACCCTAGCAAAAAGACTCGCCACTTTTGACGAGTCTACCCGATTAAACCACGACAACTAATTTGCCAAAATTATGTTTGCCCTCAATCTCACGATGAGCTTCGGCCACCTCAGCGAGCTTAAAGACCTTAGCCGGTGCCAAATCGACCTGTTTATTTCGAATCAAATCCAACAAATCCTGTAAGACACCATCATCGACATCCCCTGAATAGAAGGACGTTAAGTAACAATTATTTGGAATGGCCGCAATTGGTTCAAAATCTTCTAAGTTCCACTGACCACCAAGTTCTCCAGTCGAACTGACAATGCCACCAGGATTTAAATGTTGTAACGAATCCTTCACTGTTTTAGGGCCAATCAAATCTAGCACTTTGTCGAAGCGTGACGCAGCAGGCAATGGGTCCTCGCCACCCAACAAGACTTGATCAACACCAGCCCCAGTTAATAAGTCCGTTTTGGCAGCGTTGCGGGTGGTACTCGTGACCTGAATGCTCGAATCCAATGCATGGGCTAATTTAGCAGCTGTCACACCGACCCCGCTCGTGCCGCCTCGAATCAACAAATGATCCTGAGACTGCAACCGCAACCCTAACAAAGCACCATATGCCGTGTAGCCGGTTTCTGGAATGGCTGCTAATTCTGCCCATGACAAATCCGTCGTAACCGGATAAATCTGGTCATTGGGTAACAGCACGTATTCCGCATAGCTACCATCAAAAGCCCGACCCATGTCGCCCATAAAAGACATGACCGTTTGTCCCACTGCTAAACTTGGTTGATTGGTTGATTCTGCAACCTCCCCGACCACTTCAATCCCTAAAATTCGTGGAAAACTGACACTTGGTGAAAGACCTTGGCGCGTAAACACTTCAGAATGGTTAATCCCAAACCCACGGACCTTGATCAAACTCCAACCCGGTTTAACGGTTGGTTTTTCAACTTTACAATACGTCAATACTTCTGGCCCACCTGGTTGGGTGACGACTACCGCGTGCATTTTGCTCATAAGTGACTCCCCTTTTTTGGTCGTTTCATTAGACTAATTGTAAGCCAACCATTAAGTTTTTAATGGTTTTTAGCCTTAAAAAAACGTCAATTGACGATTACTGCTAGTAATCATTAATTGACGCCTGATTTAATAAGCCTATTTATGCCTTGAGTAACGGCTTAAATTTCCAATAATAAAACCCGCAACCAATCAAAACCGTGATGATATCTGCCATCGGTTGCGCCCAAACGACACCCAAGTAGCCAAATAAGTGATCCGCAATGACAATGACCAAGAGAAAAACAAGCCCTTGCCGCGAGATCGACATGATAAAGGCCCCGAGTGCCTGACCAGTCGATTGAAAGAGTGTCGTAAAGACGAGGATAACTCCAATCAATGGGGTCGTGCTTAACAAGCTACGAAGTAACAGAATACCCGCTTTAACAATGACTGCTTGTGGCATAAACCAGCTGACAATGGTTGGTGCAAAAATCATTAAGATGGCTGCTAACACGAAGGCCAAACCTGCTTCGACAAAGATATCAAAATGGATAATCTGTTTGAGACGCTTAAACTCGCGAGCACCAAAGTTATATCCAATCATAGGTTGCACACCGAACGCAAACCCAACGATCAGTAACATCACGATCATGTAAATTTTACTAGCAATCCCGAACGCTGCCACTTGGCTAGCACCATAATGGGCCAAATAGTTATTCAATAAAGCTGTCCCGAAACTTTGCATCAAATTGGTAATCGAAGCTGGAATCCCAATCAAGAGAATCGATTTAATCAATGTTCCTGTTAAGTGGGTTTGACGCCAGTCGACACTGTTGACCTGACATTTTTTCAGAACAAAATAAATCAAGACGGCATCCGTTAACGCATAGCCAATCACCGTTGCCAAGGCCGCCCCGGCCGCACCCAGTCCTAATGGGAAAATGAAGATAGGGTCGAGCACAATTGTTAAAGCTGTCCCAGAAATCGTGGCGATCATCGACTGCGTGGCCAAACCTTCTGTACGGATCATGTTGCTTGGAATCAACGAAAAGATAATGAAACACGCGCCAAACGCCATGATACGATAAAACTGGGCTGCATACTGATACGTCTCACTTGTCGCGCCGAATAGGGTCAAAATTTGCCGTTCAAAAACTAACAATAAGACGGTGACAACTAGTACCGTTGCAATCCCAATATAGGCGCTAAAGCCGCTGACACGGCGACTCGTCTCGATATCCTGTTTACCAAGTAAGCGCGACATTAGGGCGCTCCCACCGAGGCCAAAGATGTCACCGACCGCCAGCATAAATGAAAATAATGGCGTGCAGAGTGCGACTCCCGCAACTAACGCGGTATTCTGGGTTTGTGACACAAAAAAGGTGTCAGCCAGATTGTAGATCATACTAGCTAACATCCCGAAAACGACTGGCAATGCCAGTTGAAAATAAGCCTGTGGAATCGGCTTTTTGACAAATAATTCTTCCATGAAGTACCCTCCAATAGTTAATCTGGATTGGCGTGATGGCATAACCTAGGTTCAATGACAAACCACTAGTGCGGTCGGCTGATATCAAACTTGGCTAGATCCATGGAAGCTAGGGTTTTCAACTGGATTGCTTTTGTTCTAATAACACTGTCTAGATTTGCGCAACGATCCTAATCATCAGCGTTGCGGTTCTGATAAAGCTGATACATTTAGTTTAACAAAATTTTTTATTGAATACACGGGGCGATTTTGGCTAACGTTTATTTTTCGCAGATAATCGATTCGTGCTAGCAACTAAATACCCAAGATAAGAGACTTCAAGTGCATACCCGCAGCTTTCCCAACTCCCTAAGGCCCCTTCATCATCCAAATGATTAAGATACAGTTCAAAGAACCTAAAAAAGGTTGGCTTCAAGTCTAAGTATCCATTCTCCTCGAAAAAGTGTTGTAAACATTCAGCTAAACTTGCCAGTGTCCATTGACGCAAACGACGATTGTACTTCTTCACCATGATTGCATGAATCTGTAAAACAACTTTGTGATAGAGCTGCTTGTCAGCGACATCAAAAGGCAGTTTAATCATATTCTCCAATTCAGCTAGGTACCTTTGTGCCCGATTTAACTCCAGGGCTAACTGATGATCATCTAACACACGCTTCAAAGCTAGATTGGGTTTCCGTTCCGGCACAAAATCAAACGTTTTTGGTTTTATCTGCCAGCCTTGCATTATTTGACGGGCTTTAGTGATATTCAGGGTCCCGTTCGGCTTCGAGAATATTGCATCTAATTCAGCCTTGGTGCCAATGGCCAGGCGACTACCCAGATAATTGACCACTAATTGCCGACTACCGACTCTTAAAAAAGCGGCATAAGTTTGTGCGTCCATCAGTTGCTGAGTTAAACAAAACTTCAAGAATTGATGGTAAACCTGCAAAGTGGCCAGGACAGTTGCCATAGTCCAAGCTGGTGCATAATACCAAAGCTCTTGAAAGAAGGGCACCAATCCGCTCTCTTCATTTTCACCATCAGCTACTAAGCTTAATAAACTGTCGGCAATATGTTTAAAAGGGTCAAAGAAGCCATAGGAAATTTGTAATCTTGCCGGACTATTTTGAGCAGCAACTTCAGTAATAAATTGGTTGAAATCGACAGCCGCGGGATTAAAATCTTTCTCGTATGGCACCACTTGAGTGAAAAAATCGGTCTGCTCGTCATCAACCAACTTCACTGGCGTATTTCTGAAAAAGTCACGATCAAATCTCAGCTCAGATGAAGCTGCTCGGCGTTGCTTCACAATTATCATGAGATCTGATCGCCGACGTGTAACCTCCCGACAAAAGCGACCAGCTAGATCCAGTCGATCTAACACTAGGTGATTAGCCATCAGGTATCGACATAACCAATCAGCCACATCCACGTGCATCGCTAACTCCCGGTCAGTTCGGCTAGTGGCTGCTAATCCTACCAGAATACCATCTACTAAAGAATTGGCGGTTATCTGCCAAACCGTACGATTAAATAAAACGCGTTGAATAAGAACCAAGTTCGTGGTTACTTTTCTTAACCAATTAGGATTGCCGCCAACACATCTGAGCGCATCCGTATCGGTCATAAACCCTGCTAGCTTAGCCATTTCTTGGTTGACATCCTGACCAGTCACTTTTTCCGGTAGTGGTCGGTGAACCGTTTTCAAATCTTTTGTCGCCTGCATCATAATATCAATATCTGCGTCATATCCTGCCATGGGAACCTCCATACTCGTTTTATTCCTATAATAGCATATGTTAACAGTCTTTCTTATCTGATGACTAACACAAATAAACCGCTACTTTCCGATAATTCACCTTGCCGGACTTCACCACCAAATTCGATGACTCATTTGTGGCAAATTTGATCAACCCAATCAAATAACGCTGCTAAATCATAGTCCCCGCTGTGTGGTGTATCCCAAGGCAATTGAAAATCAACCTCAGCACCTGAATTTTGTAGCATAACTGCTAAGATCGTTGGAATTGCAAATGACGTATCACGATCAGCGGCACCGTGCCGGATTCGCCAATGCTTTGCAACAATATTGTCTGACTGACCAATATAAGTAATCGGATTAACTGCAGCAATCAGCTCTGCTGGTGCCATCACGGAAGGCTTTTGTGAATGAGTTTGTCCAAATGCCGTAAAGTGTTTCGCACTAGTTTCATGGTCGCCAAACAAATGCGTTTCTGGGCTCTCCAAATTTAAGTCATCAAAGGCTGGGACAGCTTTCATCCGTGTCAAGGATTTCAAGTAGGCCGACCAATCAACTCCGACAACTCGCCCAGCTTCAACTTTAATTCCTTGATATTTATGAACATCAACCCCTGCATCCACTGCCCGTTGCGCCGAAGCCATCAATAATTTGATAATCAAATTTTTAAAGGACCCATTACCAGTCGTATCTAAGTCCAACTGATGACCCGCAGTATCCGTTAAGTGTAAGGAATTTAAGTACGTGATAAACTGCTGCTTTAGTTCATACGACCAGTGTTGTTCTGTTTCGCTGAGTGTTCCTTGCCATGGCGTAAAAACTGGGTGATCAAGCGGACCAGTGATTTTTTGCCGATACCAATCATTGACGCCACTAAATTCCCATTCATAAGCAGCATCTGAATGTTCCAAATTATGAATTGGGCAATAACTCGAAACAGCAAAAACATCATCAGTCGCTGGTGCCGCCCCTAATACCGAAAGTGCACTGTCAAAATAAGGGGCATTCCCAGCTGTTCCAGCTAATGCGGCTGTCGCACCGCCAGCACTAGTGCCGTTGGGTATAATCCGATCAGTATTTCCAAAAATTGTCTCCGCATTGAATTTGACAAAGCGAATCGCGGCTTTCATATCAACAATAAACGCTGGTGCCTTCCCAATAAAATTCCCGTTTGAGTCAGTTGTCGGCCAGCCACGTAGTCCCGCCGAAACCACAACATAACCATGTTTTAGAGCTGCAATGATCGTCTTCGAGTTTGTGGGCCATTCAGTCTTACCTGGATAATCGCTTGGACCAGGCATATAACCCCCAACAGTATTTGGCATCAAGATTGGTGCTGTTTCACGTGTATAGCCATTAATCGTTTGATTTTCAAAATACCCTTCTGGCACAAAAACGTTCAACTTTTGAATGGCGTCGACTGGCCGTTGAACATAGGTAACATCGCGAATTTCACGATACCTCAACGAATCCAAACCAGTTGCCTTAAACTGATCAATCGTTAATTTTAAACTAGTCATTATTTTCCTCACAGTCTTAAAAAGAAAACCCATCAGCATCAAAATATGCAGACGGGTTTATCCAATTATCTAATATTTAGTAGATCATTATTGCTATCTAAATCAGCGTCTCGCTAATTAGTGACTCTGTCCAGATTGTACCATCTTTTCAAAGTCAGATAACGCATTGAGTGGTAAACGGACGTGCTTCTTTAACCAAGTTGCACATAACGTCGTCCACGCCGCAACGTCTGGGAAGACTTGCGTTTTGGCTTCACTTGTTGCGGGTGTCGCCAAACTTAACCCATGTGGCCCATTTTCAAAAATATGCAATTCAAACGGAATCTTTTCGGTTGCGAGTGCCCCAGCCATTTTAATCGCGTGCTGGCATGAAACTAATGGATCATTGGCCGTTCCCCAAATGAACATTGGTGGGGTCGTCGCACTCACTTGATGAGCTGGGCTAACTGCTTCCAACTGTTCGGGGGTGGGGTCTTCAAGGCCTAAGAACGCGACGTTTGAAGCGCGCATAAAGCTGATATCCATTGGTGACTTGCTCTGAATATCTTGCTGCAAGAAGACATAATCAGTCAAGGCATACCCTAGAATGGCTGCACAAGGTTTTAATTGTTCAGCATCAACATTCAACGCCTTGGCCAACTCGGGATTATCCCAATTAGTCGCATACAGTGCCGCGTTATGACCGCCAGCCGAGAAGCCGCAAACAACAACTTGATCTGGGTTAACATGCCATGCTTCAGCATGTTGTTTCACATAAATCATTGCTCGGCCTAAATCATGTAACTGGTGAGGATAAAGCCGGTCCTGCTTAACTGGTAAAGGTTTTGACAAATCTGGCATGTCTAAGCCACCATCACCATAAGTCGTATAATTCAAAACGAAGGCATGATAACCTTGTGCCGCAAAAGCCATCGCTACCGGCTCAGCTTCACGATCTGAACAACTAAAGTAACCCCCACCTGGGCAAATAATCACTGCTGGGCGTGACTGACCTTTTAACACTTCTGGTGAATCCGCTAACAAATACGTGGTTAAGGTGACCTGTGGGTTCTGATTATTTAACTGAATTGTTTCAATTTTCATATGATTGACACTTTCCGATTTTTAGCTGACTAAGCATGTGCTTGCGTATGGTTAGAAACCACACATTTTTCAGTTGTTGTCGCCTTTTGCTGATGTGCCTTATCGACCCGTGACCCAAAGCGGAAGACGAACAAGATCAACGCCATACCAACACTTAAAATCATCCCGGTAATGAAGGAAACGGTCCCAGCACTAATATTCAAAGCAGCCAAAATCATCGGTGCTAAAACCCCGGCCATTGAGGACATCAGCGTATTCGCTGCAATGACAACTGGAAATTGTTGTTGATTAGCTAAAACGGACAATTCGTATGGAATCGTGGCGTTAACCATGACGATCCCCATCCCTGAGAACATGTTCCCGATCGTATGCATCACAATATTATTGAAGAAGATAATGAAGATGAATGATAACGCTAAGGCAATGAAGCCCCAAGCCATCGTATCTTTACGGGTCATCTTACGGATATATTTCAACCCAAACCCAGTTAAAATCCCACCGATAGTCCCAAGTGCTGTGACTAAAGCCGTATACGTGGTTCCTTGGCCTTTAGAAGCTAATAAGATCGATTGGTTAGCCATAAACGTCATCATTATCAGTGACATGATAAAACTAATAATTAAGATTGCATAAACATAACCGCTCAAGCCTTTAACACTACTCATAAAACTAGGCTTCTTTTCGCCTTTTTCAAGCTTTTTCACGGTCAATTTAGGTGTCTTAGGTACCATGATGTAAACAGCAATGAAAATAAAGACAGCAATTCCGTAAATCCAGAACAAGTTACGCCAGTTGGTGCCACCTAAAACACCACCGATGGCAGTTGAGGCCATCATCCCAATGTTATTAAAACCCATGGACCAGCCCATCACTGTAGCACGTTCTTCGCCTTCAAAGTATTCTTGTAATAAGACTGGGACGACATTACTAATTAGTCCTAGCCCAAATCCAAAGACGACCATGCAAGCCAAAATGATATTCAAACTACTGTTGTAAAAGGCCGGTAACAAGCCACTGATTGCAACAAATGCGACCGCTAGTAACCCAATCCCTTTACGTGTTAATTGATAAGTAATCCAAGTAAGTAGTAACGTTGCAATTAATTGACCTAATTGTGGAATCGAACTTAACATTTGAACCTTTGAGATCGGTTCAGTTGGAAATGACTTACTAATCGCCGCAATAGCTGCCCCCACAACGGAGCCTGACATGAGCAATAAATTCATACTTAAAATTCCGATTGCTAAAGCTATTTTTTTCTTTGTCATCAGCGAAACTTCCTTTCAAAATTAGCCTAAATTTAAAATCGATAATGATTGCGCTTTCATTCAACGATTAAAGTATATGGTGAAAATAGCGCTTTCACCATAGCCAAAAATCAGATGTGCTGTGTCCATTTCGCAGGTCGTTGAAATGCGTCTAGTTAACTAGACGCCAACTGCGACTGCCAACTTGGCCGTTACTGTAACGGTTGGTGCCGTTTTATGCACGATTACTACTGCATAACCATTGAATAAGTGAATCTGCTGCCGACCTTGGTTATCTTGATCAGCAGGATTGCCATTACCTAAACCAAGCACCTGTCCGCCAGTGACTGAAACTTGTAGTTGCCCATTAGCCATGGGTGCCAAGTGGTGCTTAACATCTAGTGCTTTTACGCGATAAATTTCAGTCGTTTTACCGTTGAACAAAGGCTCAACAACCGTTTCAGTAGCTACTTCACTAGTGACTCGCTGATCCGTTGCCACAACCTCATCATGATCCAACGCCACCACTTTTAAGGTGCCAGCTGCATAAGGAACTTGCCAATTAGCTTCACAATCAACGACCGTTTGGCGACCATAACTATGATCATTCACAAATAGTTCGACCGTTTCCGCATTACTGAAAGCGCGGACGGCAACGTCACCAGCGGCAGTCAAAGCTAAACCAGCCTGATTCCAGTGTGGCATGACGTGTACCATCGGTTTAGTCGTCCAATGGGCTTGATAGTAGTAGTAATAGTCTTTTGGCAACCCACCAGTATCGGTAATCCCAAATTGTGAGCTGATTGCTGGCCAGCCAAATGGTGAAGGTTCCCCAAAGTAGTCCATCGCAGTCCAGAGAAAGACGCCGCCCATATAAGGATGAGCTTTCAAATAGGCCATGACAGTTTCAGGGCGAGCAGTCCCACCAACACCGGGGTCACCAGGCTGACGTTTCCCAGGTAAAACCATTGAATACATCGAACCAAAGTTGTTGGCCTGGCAATGATCAGCATCATCCTGATACGCACCACGAGTTGAAAAGTATGATGCATTTTCAGTACTCATCATTGGTAAATGCGGATGTTGCTGCTTGATAATTTCTGCACCGGCACCCATGACACCAGCTTCAGGATAGTTGACGCCCAAGACATCTAAGTTTGCCAAATAGTCTTCATCGACCGTTCCGGCTGGACTCAATAACTCGGCAGAAATAATCAGGTGCTCGCGATCCAATCCTTTGATGGTTTGAACCAGTTTTTTGGCCATCCGACCACCTAGCGCAGTATTGCCAATAATTTCTTCATTGGCAATTGACCAGAAAGCAATCGCAGCGTGTAACCGACTCCGTTTAACCATTTTCTGTAAATCAGCTAATCGCCAAGGTGTCGTTTCCAAGAGTCGATTTTCATCAATTAAAATGATGCCATAGCGATCACAAGCACTTAATAGTTCTTCTGAGGCAAATTGATGACTGCTACGCCAAGCATTCACCCCCATTTTCTTCATCACACTGACTTTATAATCCATTAAATCTTGATTCAGTGCCGTCCCAACACCGGCCATATCTTGGTGTTCACAGACGCCGTGTAATTCATAATGCTGACCATTTAAAATAAACCCATTTTCATCGTACTTAAAAGTATGAATCCCAAATTGCCGTTGCAGTTGATCTTGATCAATCGCCACACCAATCGTCGTTAAATTAGGCGTTTCTGGTGTCCAACAACGGGGTTGGTCAACAGTCACTTCACCTTTAAAAGTTCGTTGACCTAAAGCCGAGACCGTTGTCGTTGCTAATTTGACAGTTTGATCGACGATGGTCACTTGTGGTTGGACTGTCACTGCTTGTTCATGCGCGTTCACAATTGAAAATTCATAAGCAATTTTGGCTTCATTTGCCGTTAACTCGGTAGTATAAGCATAAATACTATCATTATCAATGTAAGTTAGCGGCAAGAATTCTAACCAGACCGGCTTATAAATGCCGGCACCTTCATACCACCAACCCTCAGGCCCAGTTGTGGTATCAACACGTACCAGAATGACATTGTCGCCCTCAGCGCCATAATGCGCCATTTCAGTAATATCAATATCCATCGCAGTATAACCACTATTGTTATGACCCAGATAAGCCCCATTCAACCAAACATCAGCCATCCGCATGATGCCATCAAAGTGTAAGATGACCCGATTCCGATCAATAACTTCGTCTGACAACGTAAATGTGCGCCGATAATAACCGACTCCAGCCGGCTTTGACCCACTCATTAAGTTTTGCGGATCATTTTGATAAGGCCGTGACATCTGCCAATCATGTGGCAAGGTCACCTTTTCCCAACTCGCATCGAGTTGGCTTTCAAGGTCTGTTCCAGCCAAATTACGCAGTCCATTTTCAATGTTTCCTTGAGCAATCAATTTTAGAAAATTAACACCGCCAGCACTTGGCTGAACCCGCTCACCAGTTTCATTAGGCAATGGGGCGGTCAAGCCACCAAACGCCATCGATTTTTTGGCCGTTCGCTTTGGTTCAGTTAGCTCGCCAAAGTGGAATCGCCAATCATTATTTAAGTTTTTTTTCGTATGCATGTCTGTTCAACTCCTCAACTTGACTACATTCTACCGACTATTGGGCTGTGCTATAATGACAATAACCAACTTACAGAAAGCGCTTACTGTAATTTTCCAACTTGAGAGGTGCATCCAGATGTCTGATAAACAATTCACGCGCTTAGATAGTCCCAGCAAAACGCCGTATCCTAAAATTGCCACTAAGGCCCCATTATCCTTGTTTTATAAGCGTCGAACGGGTGATAAAGTGCTCTATACCATGATTCAAAACGGCCAGCTTAAGACTTTCGAAGCTGAGGATTATCGACAATTACACCAGGACTATGACTTTGAACTAATGATTGTTTTAAAAGGTCAGTTATCATGTGAGCTTGAAAGTCACGACTTCCGCTTTAAGACTGGTGAAGGTTGCTTACTAAATCCCCAAATCACCCATACTGAGGCGTTAGCTGACGGTTGTATGGTCATGTTCATTAACTTATCACCGACCTTATTAACTGAACTACTTCCAGCTAGTGACTCGACTGGACCTATTTTTAGTTTTCTTAAACATAATGTTCAGTTAGCCAACAATTGGCAACGGAGCTATTTAGAATTCACAAAAAGCCTACCTTATGATAATAATCAAATGTTTCACATCGTCCTTGATGCCCTACAACAAGAAGTTGCTACGCAAAAAGTCGGTGCCGTTTATTTTCAACATGGTTTAGTCTTACGCTTACTCACCGCATTAGAAGACGCCAACCGATTTACAACAACGACGACTGCCTTAGACCTTTCTAAAGAAGCTTACTTGGTCAACCGAGTCGTGCATTTAATCGAGGGACACTTTGGTGACATTTCCCGTAAGACGATTGAAGCTGAATTACATTACAACGCCGAGTATCTCAATCGCTTGTTGAAACAACAGACTGGCAAAACGATTACGGCCTATGCTAAAAGTGTGCGCATCAAAAAAGCCGAACAGCTCTTGATCAATACCGATCTAAAGATTCAAGAAATTGCTGACCGGTTGGGCTTTTCGAGTGAAACTTACTTCTATCATTACTTTAAAAAACAGACCCAGTTGGCGCCCAATCAGTATCGTTTGAAATTTGAACGGCTCAATCCGACTGAAAGTTATTAAATCGTCAAAAAAGTAACCCCCTTGAAACCAATTTGATTTCAAAGGGGTTACTTTTTTTAGCTACCGTTGTTGCGGATGAATTTGATTCTTTTCACGATATTCAGTTGGTGAAACTTGCAAATGCTTTCGAAAGACTTTGTAAAAATAAGACGGATTTTCATACCCCACTTTAATAGCAATCTGATCGACTGGCGCCTTCGTGTAAGTCAAGTATTCAGCTGCGGTATTAATCCGCTGCAAATGAACCAGCTTAATGAAAGTCAGACCAGTTTGCTTTTTCAAATACGCCGACAAGTAATTGGGATTAAAGCCAAAATGTTTAGCCATCTCCGCCAGCGTAATCGTCGCATAGTTCTTCTCAATATATAACAGCAGTGATAACAAATTAGTCGTTGGTTCACCAGCCACCGTTTTGACCTTCAGATCACTATGTGCAGCGACACGAATCAGACGTGTCAGCAATGTCAGAATCTCTAAGCGGATAATTTGATTGGATTGCGTGTCAGGCCGGTAATATTCGCGAATAATATCGTAGACTGTATCCACAATTTTGGCATTATGCTGCGTTTTAAATAAGTTATAACTCGCATTATCTCGCTGTTCATTTGACATCAGTGAAAACAACATCGTCGAAATCGCCGCATTATTATTTGTTGGTCGCATAAAATCAAAATCATTCAACGTAAAAGCTGATTGTTTTAGGGCTAAATTAACAACGATTGATCCAGTCTTAATCGACTCGACGCGATGAGCTGTTTGATTTCCCATCACGAGCATATCGTCTTGACCGACCGCAATCTTTTCACGGCGGGTCACAACCGTACAGTCCCCTAGCAACGGAATCATCACCTCAACGTAGTCATGCAGATGAAATGGAATGTATGAATTTACCGGCTGGACCGAGATTGCGATCGATTGCGGATTGACGGCCAACGAATCATCTAACGTATTATAAAATTCATAGACTGGTTGTCCATCAATCTGCGAAGCGACGTGTAAGTTCATCAGCGGTGCCAACTTTTGCCAATCGCGTGGATGACTATTTTGTCGTAATAATTCTAATATTTCAGTATTCATTATCTTGCCCTCCCTAACGATGAGTTGAAAATTGACAGGTCTGACTTTAGAATGTCGTTTTTTCTCATTGTAACCGTTATCAGTTTACCTTATTGTCAAACTAACGATAAGGGTTTTCAAACACTAACTGTGAAATGAACAGTCAGTTAGTTGGATTTGGCAATAGTTTCACTCAAACGTTCCAGCTAAAATGTAAGCGTAAACAAAAATTGGAGGTTCCAAAATTATGGTAGATTTATCTAAAAAACCCTATTATCTTAACCAGTCTCAAATTGAGGCTGTTCAAAAACAAGTTAACCACATGTCCACCGCAGCCAAGATTGGCCAACTCTTTTTTGTCATTGGCCAAGACGAAACTAGTGTCGATATCCCAGCATTCGTTAAAAAGTATCAACCAGGTGGGATGATGTATCGTCCAGATGCCGCCACTAAAATCAAACGTGAAATTGCAACCGTTCAAACCAACAGCGCAATTCCAATGTTCTTTGCCGCAAACCTCGAATCCGGTGGCAACGGCATTGTTAATGAAGGCACCTGGTTCGGTAATCCCCTGCAGATGGCCGCAACTGATGACCCTAAAAGTGCTTACGAATTAGGTCACGTCGCTGGTAACGAAGCGCAACAAGTTGGTGGCAACATGTCCTTCTCACCAATCGTCGACATTGATAACAATTTCCGTAATCCCATCATGAATACCCGAACCTTTGGGAGTAATGAACAACGCGTCATTAAGATGGCTGCCGCTCAGACAAAAGGTCTCGAAGACAGTCAGATCATTCCTGTCATCAAACATTTCCCTGGCGACGGTGTTGATGATCGCGACCAACATCTACTCAGTTCTATTAATTCATTGTCTGCTCAAGACTGGATGACATCCTATGGTCAAATCTATCATCACTTTATCGAAGCCGGCATTCCTAGTGTCATGATTGCACACATTATGCAACCGGCTTGGGAACGTCAATTGCAACCGGGCATCGAAGATCAAGACTTACGGCCAGCTTCAAGTTCTAAATTGCTCATTGATGGCTTACTCCGTGGGGTCTTACACTTTAATGGTTTAACAATCACGGATGCCACGCCAATGATTGGTTATAATGCCACCATGGCGCGTAAGGATCTCCTGCCAGCAACCATCAACGCCGGCATTGATATGATTCTCTTTAATAAGAATATTGATGAAGATTACCACTTTATTGAAGCCGCAATTGCCGATGGGACGCTATCGATGGCTCGCGTTGATGAAGCTGTGACCCGTATTCTTGGCACAAAATTAGCCCAAGGTATCATGACAATCGATGGTCAAGCTGTTGCAACCACCACGGCACCTTTAACTTTACCAAATGCTCAACATCAAGCCATTGCAGCTGAGGTTGCTGAAAAATCGGTGACGCTCGTTAAAGATCGTGATCACTTACTGCCAATGACCCCAGCCAAGTATCCACGCATTCGGTTAGTCGTTTTAGGTGATAGCGATGACGGCGGCTTTAAAGAAGGTGGCCACGTTACGGCAGCCTTCAAAGCAGGCCTTGAAGCACAGGGCTTCCAAGTGACGCTCTTTGACCAAAAACATCTTGATTTTCATGAAACTTTTGAAGAAGGCGTGGCTGACGTCAAGGCTAAATTTGATCTTGCCCTCTATGTAGCTAACGTTGAAACAGCCAGCAACCAAACAACCACACGACTTAACTGGGTCCATTTAATGGCGGCCGATTCACCTTGGTTTATGCAAAGTATCCCAACCATTTTCGTTTCGACAGCCAATCCCTATCATCTCTATGATATTCCAAGAGTTTCGACCTTTATCAATGCTTATACTGGCAATCAACCTAGTGTTGACGCGGTCTTACGAAAACTCAACGGTCAAGAAGCCTTCACTGGGACTAACCCAGTTGATCCATTCTGTGGCGATTTAACCGCAAAACTATAGTTTAGGAGGATGCTCTGATGCAACTCACACAAATTTTAATCAATCATATGGCGGAACCAATCGGCTTTCAATTTGATAACTTACGCGTTGAATTCAAAGTCGCTGCTGATCGCAGTCAAGCGACGACGAAACAACTTAAAATCTGGACAACTGATAAGACTAAGCCGGTCTATACGACCGCAGTCATGCCTTATCAAAATAACTTTTTCGACGTCGACCTAGCCCTTGAACCACGGACCCGCTATCACGTCCAAATCAGCTTAACCGCTGGTGACCAAACCGCCATGAAAACGAGCTTTTTTGAAACCGGTAAAATGACGGAAACTTACACAGCTCAGTGGATTGGCAATGCCAATGCGGCTTTACAAAATACCCTCTTCAAAAAGGCCATCACGACTGCACAACCAGTCACTAAGGCTCGCTTGTATGCCACTGGTTTGGGTCTTTATGAAACTTATATTGACGATCAAAAGGTCGGCGATGAGTATTTAGCTCCCGGCGTGACGGCTTACGATCGTTGGATTCAAGTCCAAACCTACGATGTCACCGCCCAACTTGCGACTCCTGGTGAACACCAGCTACTTATTTCGACCGGTGACGGCTGGTACAAGGGTAATTTTGGCTTTGATGGTGGTCAAAACAACATCTATGGCGATCAACAAATGACCTTAGCAGAACTCCATCTTACTTATGCCGATGGGACAACAGCTGTCATCAACACGGATCACAGTTGGCAGACGACAAGTGGTCGAATCACTAAATCAGCCATTTATTATGGTGAAGATTTCGATGCCACCATCACGCCTAGCAACTGGGAACCAGTGACGCTTTTAACCAAATCGACGGCGCTACTACAAGACCGTTTAAGCCTACCCATCAAAATTCAAACGACTTTGCCAGCTAAAGAACTGATTCAGACACCAGCTAAAGAACAAGTCCTAGATTTCAAACAAAATCAAGCTGGCTGGTTTGAATTCTATAACCGCGAGCCTAAAGGTACAAAACTGACTTTCCAAATGGGTGAAATTTTACAAAACGATAATTTCTACCGCGAGAACTTACGTGACGCTCGGGCAGCGTTTACCTATGTTTCTGATGGCAAGCAACGGTGGGTACGGCCCCACTTTACTTACTACGGTTATCGTTATGTCAAAGTGACCGGTAACACACAACCTTTGAACTTGTCTGATTTTCGGGCAGCCGTCATGTATTCCGACATGGCAATGACCGGGACAATTCAGACCGATAATGCCAAGGTCAACCGGTTATTCCAAAATATCCAATGGGGGCAAAAGAGCAATTTCTTCGATGTTCCAACCGATTGTCCACAACGCGACGAACGTTTAGGTTGGACTGGAGATGCAGATATTTTCTCAAATACAGCCGCCTTTAATATGAATGTTTATCAATTTTTCAAAAAGTACGCTAAAGATATGGCTGTAGAACAAGCCCAACATGATGGCATGCTGACGATGTATGCTCCCGCCATGGGTGTCGATGATGGCGGGGCGGCTGTTTGGGGCGATGCTGCCACCACGATTCCTTGGAATATGTATCAAACTTATGGTGACCCAGCTATTTTGAAACAAAACTATCAAAGTATGCGGGCTTGGGTCGACTGGATTACAGCCAACACTAAGACCCCTAATCTCTGGACTGGAATGTTTCAATTTGGTGACTGGATCGCCTTAGATGGTGAAAATCCTGCTTTACCAACTGGGAAGACAGACGAAGACTTTATCGCTTCCGTTTATTATGCCTACTCCAGCCAAATCGTCGCAGATACAGCTAAATTATTCAACGATACTGACGTTGCCAAGCATTACACTGACCAAGCCGAGGCGATCAAAGTCGCCATCCAACACGAATATATTACAGAAAATGGCCGGCTTGCTTTAGATACTCAAACGGCTTACGCCCTAGCATTAGCTTTCAAGTTAGTCCCTACTAATCAGATTCAACGCGTTGTAGCTGACTTAGTTACCCGCTTGCATAAAGATAATGATCATCTCCAAACAGGCTTTGTTGGGACACCGTTCATTTGCCAAGTTTTGTCCCAGTATGGTCAACATCAATTAGCCACAAAAATTTTCATGCAAGAAGACTTTCCGAGCTGGTTGTACGCCGTTAACATGGGCGCCACAACCGTTTGGGAACGTTGGAATTCTGTTCAACCAGATGGTTCAATGAACCCTGAAGGCATGAACTCACTCAATCATTACAGTATCGGGGCCATTATGGCTTGGGCTTACCGTTACTTAGTTGGTTTTCGTGATCATACTCCCGGTTATCAAGAAGTCACCATTGCCCCTAATTTTGATTATCGCCTTAAAAAGGTTGACGGGACTTTTGAGACACCATACGGTCGCTTGAGCTTGGCTTACCAACTTGAAACCACTGACGAGCATCAGATTACTGGCCAACTGACCGTGCCATTTGGCGTCACTGCTCACATTAACTTACCACGAGCAACCCAAGTCACCGTCAACGACGACACATTACCAGGATCATTCGACTTAACTGCTGGGACTTATCAATTCAGCTACTTACCAACACATGATTATATTGGTCGTTACACCGCTGAGACCCCGGCAGCAGCTATTATGGCTGACAACGAATTGGTTGCTAAAATTGATTCGATTGATCCCGTTCTCACCTTCTTCAAACAAGATCCAGATGCCGTTCAAGGTGGACTTGGTAGCATGTCCTTAACAAAACTAAACACATTATTACCATTCATCTCAATTCCGGCAGACCATTTAACTGCCATCAATCAATTACTGGCACAAACACCGCTATTGAGTGAACGCCAAACTAAATCGGAGGCTATAACTCATGATTAAAAATTATCAAAATCCAATTCGTCGTGGGATGTATCCTGATCCTAGCATCGTCCGAGTCGGTGACACCTACTACTTGGCAAATAGTACCTTCGAATATTATCCAGGGATTGCGATGGCTAAAAGTACTGACTTACTCAACTGGACGTCACTCACTGGGGTCATTCAACATCCGAGTCAGGCTGATCTTAGTCAAGCTAAATCAAATGAAGGCATCTTCACAGTTAGTTTACGTTATCATGATGGTCACTTTTATGTCATCACCACCAACTTTGCTGAGTTTAAAACTTTTCTTATCCGTGGCACCCTTACCGCTGATGGTCAGAACATTACTTGGGATCAAACTCGAGTTGAAATCGACATTGCTGGGATCGACCCCGATATTTACTTCGAAGCTGGACACAGCTATGTTCAATTTACCGGCTATTTAGATGATCAAGGTACCAAAGGCATCCAACAGGTTGAAATCAACCTCACAACGGGTAAAGTTCTTCGCGGACCAGAATTACTCAGCTATGGGGCTGGCGGCCGCGATGTGGAAGGCCCTCATATCATCAAAAAGACCGACTGGTACTATCTGCTACTCGCAGAAGGCGGCACCGGCGTTGGTCATATGATCACTATGTTACGTAGCCGTAATCTATGGGGACCTTTTACCACTGAGCCTGGCGTCAATCCCCTCTTTACGAACCGTGACCGCGCCAATGAACCATTACAAAACATCGGTCACGCTGACTTATTCCAAGATCCTCAACATAATTGGTGGCTCACCTGCTTAGGCACTCAGCCAGCTAATGTTGATTTCAAACAGATTACTAATATCGGCCGCGAAACCTTACTTTACCCCGTTACTTGGAATCAAGCTTGGCCGGTGATCTATCAAGGCGTGCCGACGAAAACAGTTGATTTAAGTCAATTTCCAAGGCATGCCGCGACCCTGACCAAACCGCAAGTCCTAACTGATTGGACAGACGACTTTGATAAAACAACTTTAAGCCCAGACTGGCTCACCCTGCGTGGCCCATTAGCTGACTTACAGCTCAACGCCGGTCAATTAGCGTTGCCTGGCAAGGATCGCCGCTTTAATGATCTTGGTACGCCTGCGTTTATCGGAATTCGCCAAGCTGAAGCCACAGAAACATTTACATTGACTGTAGATCCATCAACAACGTTAGGCACCGGACAACTGGGACTGGCTAGTTTAATCAATGCGGACCATTATGCCGCAATCTTGATCAACGCCACAGACGATCATCATTACCAAGTCTTTCGTCAGCAACAAATTGCGGATGTTCAAGTCCATGACTTGCTAGGCACTTTAACCGAATTACCAACCACATTCACATTGACTAATGAACCAGCCGACAAAATTTTCACGGTTAAAACCGCCACTCAAAGTTTGAGCTTTAAAACCAGTGCGCTGCATCTTTCAAATGAAGGCATTGCCGCACTCAATACTGGGGATATTCAAGGGGCTTACGTCCTTGGCAACGCCAAATTAGTCCTAACAAAGGCAACACGATCCGCACAATAATTTTTCAATAGGGGGAAATTATGATGGCTACTTTTACGACCAAAGACAACCAAATTTTCAAAGATGATCAACCTTGGTTTTACTTTGCCGACACTTGTTGGAGTGCCTTTACGAATATCAATTTATCCGACTGGTGCGCCTATCTTGATAAACGGCAACAACAAGGTTTTAATGCCGTACAAATCGACATTTTACGCCAGTGGGACGCCAGCAGTTCTGCACAGTCTTTCGAACCCTTTGCCGTCAGTTCCAGAACCGCTGATCGTTACAACTATAACTATGACCAACTCAATCTAGACTATTTTAAACATGCCGGTGAGCTCTTAGACGAGGTCATTAAACGGCACATGACACCAGTACTTGTGCTGCTATGGGGAAATTATGTTGCGGAGACTTGGATGCATCAAGCCGACTTCGTTACGGTTCCTAACAATACAATGACACTGGCTCAAATCAAAAACTATGTCCAATACGCGACGACTTATTTTAAAGCTTATGATCCCATTTACTTCGTTAGTGGTGACGTTGATTTTCCAACTGATCCACAACAAGTCAACTCAATTGTGACGGCCTATGATCAAGTCTTGAAGACTGCTAAATCAGTTGATTCAAAAAGTTTATACGGCTTTCACATCAATGGTGAAAATGATCATCTACCAAAAGTATTCTTAGATCAAGTTGACTTTTTCACCTATCAATCCGGTCACGGTGCTCCCGGGCAGGCAACTGCTTATCAAATTCCGCGTGCGATGCGGGCAAAAGGGTTCACTGGTCCGATGTTCAACGCAGAACCTTGTTATGAAGCTATGCCTGAAATGGGCGCAGCGACCCCGAGCCGTTTCAACGCAAAAGCCGTTCGTCAGGCTAGCTGGTCTTCCGTCTTAGCCGGTGCTAACGCTGGTATCACTTACGGTGCTCATGGTATTTGGAGTTGGCATGTTACTGGTGCTAACCATATCTATGGTAATGGCACGATGATGCCGCTAGATTGGCATCAGGCTTTAACGCTTCCCGGGGCACAAGATGTGAGCTTAATGGTTCAACTCGTGTCAAAAGTCTTCGCCAAACCATTGCAACCATTGGCAACCGTTTTCCCTGAGAATCCAGCAATCATTGCTGCCGAAACCCAATTGAACGGTGAATCACTCACAGTGCTTTACGTACCGGCCAACGTTTGTCTCGACCTCACGCCATTGAAATTAGCGGTAATTCATTCAGTAAGGGTCCTCGATCTCAGTACACGTACCATTTACCAACCAACGATGACTGGGAATCAATTAAATATTATGGCTAGTCAGGCCGATAGTTTGGTCCTGATTAAAGCCTAATGATCAAAAAGTTGCGGCATTCTAAATCATTAGAATCCTGCAACTTTTTTGATTGAGAAATAATTCTACAGTAACACCCATTCTCATCATATTAGCTAGATTAGACAAGTTCAACGTCTGAGACCACTAATTACCCGGAGGTTGCCACTAATAGCATCGGTCGTGATGATGGTGTAAGACCGGCGTTTCTGAGCCGGTCTTACACCATGGACGGTCCGGGACAATTGCGGGCTTCGCAACTGTTCCGGGCGAGGGAGAAGACGTTTTTCAGGCTTCACCCGGTCCCACGACCGCATGCTATTAGTGGCAACCGGAGGCGGCACTTGAATAAATCCACTTACTCATACTAAAAGAGACATCCGCAATCGAATGTCTCTTTCGTTAGACCATTTTCATCAAAAAGGTTAGACCAATCTAGTTGGCAGCTAGTGCCGCTTGCAACTCCGCATCACAAGCTAATGCTAAGCTCATCTTAAACTTACCATCGATCGTGATGCCCTTTGGAAACCGGACTTCACCACCAAGATAGTAACCTTTGCTGGCCTTAGCACCATCCACTGCAACGTGAACTTTGCTGTCCTCATCGATTTGAACATCAAAGTGATGGCCATTTTCATCATATTCAGCAACTGGTTTTAACGCCATGTTAATCCCTTCTTACTTATCTTTGAGTAACTTTTCCGCAGCGTTTAAAACGCTCGCGCCATTCATCATACCGTAATCTTGCATGTTGATAATGTCCATTGGAATCCCAGCACTATCGGCTTGCTTCTGCATATCATTTTTCATGTAGGCAATCTGTGGGCCGAGCATCAAGACATCGGGCTTTTCCGCTGAGGTCAGTTGGTTCGGCACATCGGAAGCCGCCGTAGCAAAGATTTTGTAATCCACACCCGCTGCTTTTGCGGCGGCTTGCATTTTTGACACTAAGAGTGACGTTGACATTCCTGCTGAGCAGGCTAACATAATTGTTTTTTGAGCCATAATAGAACCCTTCCTTTAATTAAAATTATTGTGCATCAACAGTTTCGCCGTCTGCAGCTTTAGCTGCTTCTTTGGCATTTTCTTGTTTCAGCAAGAGCGCATCGTACTTCTTAGCAAATGGGAAGTAGATTCCAGTTGAAATGAGTAACGTGCAAGCTTGCCAAATGGCCATCTTCCAACCACCGATTAAGAACCCGGAAACAACCGCTGGCGTCGTCCATGGTGCAGCAACCCCATTCAGTGGTGGCACAATCCCAAAGTAAATAACCAAGTATGTTGAAATCGCAATGACAACTGGTGTTAAGAAGAATGGAATCGCTAACAATGGGTTCATTACTAATGGCAACCCGAACAAGAATGGTTCGTTAATGTTGAAAATCGCTGGGACTAATTCAATCTTCCCAAGTGTTTTAACTTGAGCGGACTTCGCTGCGAACAAGGCGAAAATAACCAAGCCAATCGTAATCCCAGAACCCGTTAAGTTAATAAAGTTATTATAGAATTCATTAGTGACAATGTGAGCACCGTTAGCTAATGATAATTTACCTGCATGATACAAAGCCGCGTTGGCAGCCGTGTTTGGCATCAAGAAGACCCCGGCGATGGTCCCAACGATCAATCCACCATGGACCCCGAAGAACCAGAAGAATGAAACGGCAAACCCAATGACGATTGCGCCACCAAGTGAGTCTGACAACCCTTGCATTGGTAATTCCAATAAGTTATAAACGTATTGCAATAAATCAGTATTGAAATGACTAAAGATAGCGAAAATAAACATTGCGACCGTGATAATAATCCCGGCAGGAATCATGGCTGTAAATTGTTTAGCCACACTGGCAGGCACTTGTTCTGGTAGAGTGATCTTCCAGCCTTTGCGAATCATGGCAGAATATGACCAGCCAACCAATAAACCAACGATAATGGCACCGACCATCCCTTGACCACCAAGCCAAGTAATGTTGAAAACGCCAGTAACTGGTGCAGTCATCACACCTTGTAACGCATGTGGCAACTTATCGATATTAGCCGTAACGGCTTTCCCAGTGAGTACCATCTTACCGGCACTGTTAGTCACGCCTGAACTCATTAACCCTTTGATTGGGTTATCGATGTTCATCATTTGGATCAAGAAGAACGTTGCAAGTGAGGTCAACCCAGCTGGTAACGCTTCGTAACCTTCATTGCGAACATAGACATACGCCATCCCGACAACCGCCCAAATTGATAGGACCCCGAAGGTTGCAGTATAGGCTTGGGTAAAGAAAGCGGACCACCCAGTTGCAGTCAGCCAAGCAGCGACTGATGGAATTGGGATATTTGAGAGGATCAAGAACACTGACCCAATAATGATAAATGGTAGTGAATAAATCATCCCATCTTGTAAGGCTTTGATTGCTTTGGTGTTCACAAACTTCATAATTGGTGGCATTAATTTGTTATTAACAAATTCCCCGAAGCCACTTTTCTTCGTATTTTCCATTACAATTCATCTCCATTTTTCTCCAAAACAGACTTGAGCCAGTAGTATGATTTCTTTGGTACTCGCTGCAAATCCTTCAAATCATGATTACTCCGATTAACATAAATGACCCCGTAGCGCTTCTCGATGTCGGCATGTGAACTTGGAATATCGATTAATCCCCAGCCAAGATAACCCAACACTTTAGCACCATCGATAAACATGGCATCCTTCATCGCTTTGATATGTTCAGCGTGATAGGCAATCCGTTGATCATCCGTGATCGGGTTTTTGCCATCCCAGACTTCGCGACAACCGATCCCGTTTTCGATTGGAAAGACTGGTACTTGATAACGATTGTATAAATCTGTAATAAAGGTCCGAAAACCCGTTGGATCAATCCCCCAACCCCAATCAGTCGTTGAAAGGAATCGGTTAGCTGCGCCGCCAAAATTCAAATAATCATTTGGAACGGTCCCAGCTGGAATCAAGTCGGCATTGATCGTTAACGTTTGATAATAGCTAAAAGCTAAAAAGTCCGTGTGCATTTGACTCAAAATGGCCTCGTCACCAGTCTGATGATCATAATCAATCTGGTGTTCAGCGACATAGGTCATAACTTGGTGATCGTAGTGACCTTCAACGAACGCTTCATTCAAGTTTTGATACAAAAACTGATTGATCTGTTGTGCCGCCAAAACGTCGTTAGGTTTCGCCGTTGCTGGATAAACTGGCGTCGCAGCAACCATACCGCCAATTTGGACTGCTGGATAAGTCGCGTGCAAATAAGCACTGATCTGCGCATGGGCTAACATCGTATGATGAAAAATCGTATACATGTCAGCCGTTGTTTTATCCCCGGTTAAATAACCTGAAATATTAAAAACTTCATCCGTAAAATATAAATTGTGTTCGTTGAACGTGATCCAATACTTGACCCGATCCGCAAAGTGATCGATGACCAGCTTACTGAAGCGGACAAATGCGGCAACTGTGTGACGTGACATAAACCCATTTTCACTTTTAGCCAACGCCAGTGGCATATCGAAATGGTACAAGCAGATCATTGGTTGAATGCCACGTTTTAACATGGCATCCACAATGCGGTCATAAAATGCCAGTCCAGCTTGATTGACTTCCCCGTCCCCATCTGGAATGACTCGTGACCAAGAAACTTGAATCCGATACATATTCATGTGTAGTCGCTGCAACCAATCTAAATCTTCGTCGTAGCGATGATATTCATCGATAGCATCGTGCCAGTCGGACGTGGTCGCCGTCGCTGGCCGCACGTCGTAAACCGATAACCCCTTGCCATCAATGTTCCAGGCGCCTTCAGTTTGCATGCTAGAAACTGAATTACCCCAGAAGAAATCTTTTGGCATTTTTCGTGATCCTTCCATTGCATCCTCCAATAACAAGTTTTTAGAAAACGTTTTCTCAACTAGTAAGTTTAAGCTTTTTGTTTATAAAAACAAGCCCTTTTATTAAAAAACATATCTTTTATTTAAAAGATAGCTATTAGTGACTTGGCAATTGGCATCAAAGCGCGTATGTTATAATTTATAACGTGGTGGTCATGGTGATTACCTGTTAATACTAAAAACAACTCATGAATGTGAAGAAAAAACTATGCAGAAAAAATATGAATATGTGGCGGATGTGATTAAACAGCGCATCTTCGACCAAACTTACCCACCGAAAATGCTCTTGCCGAAACAAAGTGAATTTGCCAAAGAATTCGATGTCAGCAAAATCACTGTCAAAAAAGCCCTCGACGGAATCGCCCGCGAAGGCTTAATTTACAAGAAATCTGGGCTCGGCACCTACGTTTTAGGAAACACCCTGATCAACAAACGCAGTGATGCGCCGGCAAACGCGTTCAATGGTCTCTATAATCAGCAAGGCGCTGACCACGTTACCAGCCGCGCTATCAAATTCTCAATTGATTTTCCAACCGCCGATATCCAAGCCAAGCTTGGAATTGAAGCTAATGAACCGGTCTACAACATCTTGCGGTTACGACAATTGGACGGTAAACCATTTATTTTGGAACATACTTACATGCCAATCAAGCTAGTCCCTGACCTTTCCAATGAAATTTTGGAAAAATCGATTTATGATTATATTCATCATGTTTTAAAACTTCAGTTTGGTGGCGCCTATCGAAAAATTCATGCCAACCTGCCTGATGCAAATGACATTAAATACCTCAATGCCGACAAAACCACGCCAATTTTGGAAGTCGAACAGATTGTTTGGCTCACCAACGGCAAAAACATTGAATATTCAACCAGTCGCAACCTCTATGATGCCCGGTCATACACTGTCGTCGATCTCAACGATATTTAGCAGAGTGTGGGCAGAGGTGGTTAGTTTGTGAGCATTAACGTGGAAACAACGCTTATTCCCGGGTTTGGAATAAGTGTTGCTTCCGGGTTAAGCGGAGCAAACTGCCTCTGATCGCACGTTTCGACCATAAAAAAAAACTAACCGTTCAGAAATATTGAAATTTCTGAACGGTTAGTTTAGTTTGGCCCTAGATTTTAACTGACTCGAATAATAATTTTACCGGCACTGTGGCTGGCTTCACTATCTCGATGCGCTTGTTGTAGCCCCGCCGTTGAAAATGGCAAGACTTGGTCGATCACAACTTTAACCTGGCCTTGAACGACCAAGTCCCCAAGAATCGCTAATTCCCGACCATTTGGTTGTAACCACCAAGTGCTGACGGCTTGGGATTGCGCCTTTTGCGCGGCTGTTAACTGGCCGTCAATCGTCACCAAACGACCAGCTGGTTTTAAGATGGCTAAACCATCATCGACCGCATTGATCGTATCAAAGACAGCATCATAATCGTGTAGCACGTCTTGAATCGCAGTCGTATGATAATCGATGACCTCATCCGCACCCAATTGCTTTAACAGTGCCGCATGATTTGGACTGGCCGTCGTTGCGACGGTCGCGCCGAAGTATTTTGCCAGCTGAATGGCAATTAGGCCGACACCACCTGCACCGGCTTGAATCAGGACGCGTTCGCCAGCCTGAATTTTTAATTGATCGTGAATCACTTGATAAGCTGTCAAACCAGCTAAAGGCAAGGCTGCCGCTTGCTCAAAAGAGAGTTCTGCTGGTTTTAAAGCTAGTTTATCTTCCTTGACCGCTGCATACTCGGCATAAGTTCCCCGCCGCCCGTCAGTGTAAATATCGGGACGCGCAAAAACAGCGTCGCCGACCTTGAACTTTTTGACATCTGAGCCAACCGCTGTGATCACACCAGCAACATCCCAACCTAAAACCACTGGAAATTGCCAATCATACATGCCTTTCAACAGGCCTTGCCGCGCTTTCCAATCGATTGGATTAATACTCGTTGCTCGGACTGCGACTAAAACTTCATCCGTCGCAATTTTAGGCCGGTCAATTTCAGTTAATTGCAGCTCTTCTGGTCCACCATATTGTTTAATCGTTACTGCTTGCATCGTGCAAATTCCCCCTACGGAATTAAAGAATAGCCATATCCTAGCATATTGGCCTCACCAGCGGCAATTGATAAGCTCACTTAACCAACAAAACACGCCACCATCGTGACGTGTTTTGTTTGAACTATTCCTCATCTGTCTCATCATCATCAGCGTCAGTTGTTGCCGTCAAGCTACCTCCAATAGCTGGATGGTGGGCCTTAACCCGCTGATAAAAGCCTGCAATGTCTTCCCCGGCATTTTCAGATGCATGTGTATCCGCAACAATTTCTTTGTCCGGTACTTTCGCAACTTCTTTTGGCTCACAATCAAAATCGGTGATCAACGCCCCTCGCATTGAACGCGCCAGCGCCGCCACTGATTCACTTGAGGCAGACATCGAACTGGCCTTAGCCGTGATACTATCAGCAGTTGCTTCACTTTGAGCCGCTGCCAACGATGAACTGGCTGCCTTAGTACTGGCGACAGCTGATTCACGCTTTCTGCTAGCCTGTTCCGCTGCTTCACGCTGCTCATTTCTGGCAGTCGTTTGTGCTTGCTGATACTGGAACCAGCCATACCCACCACCTAAAATAATTAAGCTGGCAATAATGCCGACCAAGAGCTTCGGCCAAAGCGGTCGTTTCGACTTCGCTGGTATAACCATTTCAGATTGGACAGGTGGCTGTGGGCCAAAATGATACCCACAATTTTCACAAAACCGATTCTCCACTGGCACTGGCTGACCGCACTGCGGACAAGCTTGCACGACTGGTTGATTTTGCAATGTTGTTCCACAGGTCTCACAAAATTGAGCCGCCTGTAAATTGAACGTTCCACAATTCGGACACTGTCGCATTGATAACCCTCCCTACTCACAATTGACTATCATCGGTCCCTATTGTTGGCTTTGACTTGAATCAGCGGATTGATTGGTCATGGTTGCCGCTGAATTTGGCATCTGATTAACGTTAGGCTGATAGTTTTGCATCGGCTGCTGCGGTTGAAATGGTGTACGTGGCATGCCACTCGTTGATTGTGGCTTATCGATAACCAGAAGATACAGCACATAAAAATCCGCAATCGGAACTACGAGCAAAAGTATCAACCAAGGGCTCTTCCCAAGATACATGAACCGGCGACTAATGGCCGACAGCTCAATAACTATGATCAAAATACCCCAAACGAGCATCAAGAGGCTCGCAAGTCCTGAACTCAACATTGCCACGATATAATACGGAATCAATGCAACCATGTTAACAACCGTGAGGCCTAAAATTAGCCACCAAACAATTGATTTGCGACTTTCAGGCGTTTTGAAATCGTTCCAGTGCGCAATGCAATACTTACAGCTCTCGATAAAGTTCAGTGGTTGTTGCTGATTAGGATTTCCTTGAAACTGTTGCTGAAAGTTTTGAAAATGTTGTGCCATATTATTAACAACGTTTGACTGGCTAGCCGTTTGCTGCTGACCTTGGCCGGTTGGGCTTTGCTGAGTTGACTGGTTTGATTGTGCTTGCTGTTGATCAGCTTGTTGGCCAGTACTAGCCCGTTGTGACGTGACAGATTGTGACGCACTGGCTGAGTTATTGGCCATTACGACCACCTGTTGTGTCCCGCAAAATGGACAGAATTGCGCATTACTCTTAATTTGTTGACCACAGTTTGAACAATACTTCATGCTTGTTTCCCCCTAGATTGACGATCATTCTGAATAATTTGGCGAATCCAACGCTGCGAATAGTCATATTTTTGCGTTAATTGGGCTAAATTATGACCATCGTATTCTTCAATAATTTGTTGACTGACCTTTTTACGATCGTATAGTCGCATTGGAAATGAGATCTGACGACCACGATAAAGCTCAAAAATTTTGATCATTTGTTCAGTTCCAACAATTTCATTCAATTGCGCATATGATTCTTGTAATAATTCAATCTCAATTTCCACTCAACATTCCTCCCCGTAAACAAACTTTGCATTCACAGCTTAGCAAAATTCACCGACCGTTTAAAATGCAGCTGTCATTACAGTTGTAAGGTATTCTAGTGACAGTTATTCCTTATATTTAGCCAAAATCCGACGAATACTTTTTTCCGAATAATCGTGCTGGTGTGCCAATGTCGTGATGCTGACCCCTTGTTGCCGGCCGGTCAAAATCTGCCGTGCTTCGGCATCTTTAGCCAGTAACCGTTTCGGAAAAGTGAGCTGGGTACCACCGAATTGATCATGCAATTTCAACGCCGCTGCTTTACCCACCACACGACTGAGCTCTTGATACAACGGGTGCCAATCTTGAACTTCTGTCATCGTTCAACCTCCTGCTTCATTTGATACCCCTAGCTTACACAGCCAGGTAGAACAAAATTGTCTAGTTACTATTCGTTTGGTTTTTTTTAACTTTTTTACAAAAAAATTGACGCCATCAGTGTCATTACTGATAACGTCAATTTTAAATATTTTTTTGCATCAAATAATTAGTCAGTTTAATCCCAGCTCGCTCAACTTGTTGTGCTCGAATCACGTGATAGCCTTGTCGCTCAAAGAACGGCCGCGCTGTAATCGATGCAGCTGTTTCATAGCGCTTTACGAGGACTGCTCGTTCCAAAGCTGTCACTAAGGCGTGCGCAATACCTTGATGCTGCATGTCGGCATGAATGTATAGCCGGTCTAAGTAACCCGTGGCTGACATATCGGCAAACCCCACCAGTTGATCAGCTTGAACAGCAACTAGGGTCGTATGGGCAGCAAATGACGCTCGCCAACATTTCCGAGTGGCCATATCGTCTGATCCAATCCAAGCAGTCAATTGCGCTGGCGTGTAATCATGCGCATTGACCGTTTGAATCGTTTGTCGAAATAATTGGCGGATGGCCGCGAAATCTGCGGGCCGATAATTGCGAATAATCACTACTGCTCACCTGCTTTCATCAGCTCATTGTAGCAAAAAAGCCGACACTTTCGCCGACCTTTCATCCGTTAAGCTTTAATTTTCAAAGTCGCTAACTGATTTCCTTGAGAAATTAACCCAGTCTGGCTAATTTCGAAGTCAGCCGCCTGTTTGCCAATCAAACCACAAGTAACCAGTGCGGATTGGTTCGCAGCATGAATCGCATCGATCGATACGTTGGCGAGCATAACATCCGCCGAAACCGCATCGCCCACTGCAACTTGCCAGTTAACGACTTGGTCATCCAAGTTAGCCGTTAAATCACCGATTTGAACAAGATACTCACAGCCAAAATCAGCGGCAATCGTGACCGTTTGCGCCGTCACTTTTGTAATTTGACCATCAATTGGCGCGTGGATTTCGCCTTCCATCGGTTCGATCGCAAAACCAGCTGTAATCGCCGTTTCACCGGCTTTTCTCAGATCCACATACATCCCATTAACTGGTGCAGCTAAAGTAACCGTTTGTTTACGTTGGAATAATTTCATCATCATAAAGACCTCCATTAAGTCAGGGTTCAATCACCGGTGGCCACCAGTTTCATCAATTTGTTAAGCGCTTTCTTAATTCGTCTTTACTGTACCTTATCGAACGGGTTTCAAGTCAAGCGTAATTGTTAAAAAAATCAAAAAAATAGTCGACCGCTTAAAAGGGCCGACTAACTTTGAAACTTTCGTATATTTAATAACTACTGCATAATTTGCAATCAATTTCGTACGATAACTTATTCACTATCGTCATCTATGAGACCCATACTTTTGTTAAATGCCGCAATCTCTTTGGGGTCATCATTCCAAATATCTGGAAATTTTTCCTGACTCGTTGGCACAAATGGGACGTGCTTTGTTTTAATCATTTCAGCCAAAAACATTTCAACCGCCGTGCTTAACTCAATTCCTGCACTAGCAGCAACCTCTGTCGCTTGTACTTTAACTGCTTCATCAACCTGAATCGTTAACGTCGTCTCTTCAGCCAATATCATCACCTCTAGTGACACTGTACCACCTGATTGCGATATGGCCACTATATTAACAATCGCAATATTTAATCAATGCGATTTTTACGCGTCCGCACTTCATACCAAATCCAGCCGAGTAACCCGAAGACGACTGGCCCCACTAACATCCAAATCGTACTTTGGATTTTACCGTGTTCCAGAATTGGTTGAATCAACGTAAAGACATTTGCCCCAAGGACGACCATGAAAACGACCCAACTAATAATCGTAGTCCAAGTCTGTGATTTGTAGACCTCAAACGGCTTGTGAATTGCCTTATTCTGCTTAAATTTAGGGAACGCATACAGCAAGAACAGATATGGTAAAGTCATCGAAACGTTCGCCATCAGCGTCAAAATATTATAAAATGCTGAAGCGTTCGGCGTGACAAATGAGGCCAACAAGATAATGACAATGACGACAGCACATTGGATCATCATGGCATAACTGGGCATGCCATTCTTGTTCAAAACCGTAAACTTCTTTGGCCATAGCGATTTAGGCGTCCCCAGAATCAACGTTTTCAATGGGGAATATGTCAAGGTGAAGAAAGCACCGGAATAGGCCAAGAACATGCCTAGCCCAGTATACCGGGCGAACCACAACCCAATCGTGGTACTCGTCGCAGTTGTTAATCCGAGTGACTGACCAAGCACATAACCTAGGTTCTTCATCATGACATAACTAATATTTCCCATATTCGTCGATGGATCAGATAAAACGGCATCCCAATTCGTACTAAAGCCCCAGCAGAGAATCCCCAAGGCATAGCCTAACGTAATAATCACCGCTGAAATCATAATGCCACGTGGGAAAGTCTTTTCGGGATTCTTAGTCTTATCGACCATCCCACCTAAGACTTCCAGCCCACCATAAGCGAAAATGGCAAAGACCGCAAAACTCATCAAGCCAACTGGTGCTTGATAATCTGGATTTGGTGAATGTAGCGCATGGACAAATGGTTGTGCCAACTGGCCGTGATTTAAGGCTAAAACAACGCCTGAAACCACCAGTAAAATCGCATTGAGGCTAGTAACCGCCAAGCCACCTAAACTCGTGACTCGGACGATCCCCTTGACCCCCTTGATCGAAACGACTGTGACCAAAATCATCCATAAACAGGATAGAATCCCAATCACTTGCGTCGCATTTAGACCAAACATCGCAAACTTTTGCGTCTGATCACTCCCAAAGAAAGTGGTCGTAAACGGAATCCAAACTTTCGCTGATGTTGAAACCAACCAGATAATGTAGGACGCAAACCACATGAACGTGCCGACGAAGGCGAACTTCGCATTCACACTCACTTGTAGCCACTGATACATCCCACTACCATCATCCGATTTGACCGCAGCCCCGTATTCTGCCATCATCAAAGCAAACGGAATGAAAAACAATACCGCTGCTAATAAATAAAATAGGATTGACGCGTAACCCATCAGGTAAAAAGCGACCGTACTATTGGCAAAGCCAAACACCGTCGTAAATATCATCATGACTAACGCGGTTAACGTAATCTTATTATCTTTTTCCGTCATTATTTCGCCCCATCGTTTCTGAATTGTTGTAAATTCCCTAACACTTAGTAAATTTACAGTTAACTTTAAGTTTATCGAAAAGACAAAATAAGGACGTTGAAATTTGATAACAAGCCGCTAATTTCTCACTGTGATTATTTCGCCTAAATTTAATTAATTAATCCTAGTGAGCCCTAACTGACAGCGAGAATTAGGGTTAACCCACTATCTGAAAGAAGTTAAGCCTTTATGAAACGCCTCTTAAAACTCAGCCTACCCTTAGTTTTGCTAGTCATCTTAGGTGGCAGTTGGTGGTTAATTAGCCACCGAACAGCACCTGCCCAAACACCACAACCGATGGCCAAGCCTAAAGAACCGCATTATCGGCCACTAACTCTGAGTGAACTAAACCACGACCCCAAGTTGACTGCCTGTAGTCTCATTTACTACGCCGTCAAACACAGCAAGATTCAACGTTGGCAAGAAGTGGCTGATTTTAAACTCGGCTGGCAACTTGACCAATACCCCACCGAAAATGGGATCAAATCATTGGTTTGGCCGGATAAGCAGATCAAAGCTAATGCCAAACAACTCCAGCCAAACTGGTTTGCTTTATCTAAGACAGGCGCCGTGACTTACCACAGTTTTATCGTCCACTCCTTTCGCGACGACATGACACTCACCACCACGTTGCCTAAGATTATCCAGCAACTCAACCAAGATCATGCCGCCACTAAGGTTCGTCAGTTGCGGTCTAACCTAGTGATCATTGCGCACCAAAAAACTGCCAACTAGTTTTTAGCTGGCAGTTTTTTGATGTTGTTAACAAGTGGCCCACAGTTATGGCGGCAGATACCCGCGGGTAGGTTTTAAGCTAAATCATCTCCGTTTGTTTTAATGACTTTTTGATACCAGTAAAATGAGTCTTTTTTGAGTCGTTTCAAACTTCCTTTACCGGCGTCATCTTGATCAACATAAATAAAGCCATAGCGTTTCGACATTTCCGAAGTCGAGAAACTAATCAAATCAATCGGCCCCCACATGGTGTATCCCATGAGTTGGACACCATCCGCAACGGCTTCACGCATTTGCTGGATGTGTTTGCGTAAATAATCAATTCGATAGTCGTCGTGAACTTGATGATCAGCCGTTAGTTGATCAACAGCTCCCAAGCCATTTTCGACCACGAAAAGTGGCTTACGATAGCGATCCCACATTTCGTCTAGGGTGATCCGTAACCCCACGGGATCAATTTGCCAACCCCAGTCGGATTCCTCCAAATAAGGATTCCGGCCACCAGTAGCCATGTTCCCGTTGACCTGTTCACCGGCATCAGCTTTCGTGACCGTCGTCATGTAGTAACTGAAACTGATAAAGTCGACTGGGTATTTAGCCAAAATGGCTTGATCATCTGGGGCCATCTTGATCTCAATGTCATTGTCAGCGAAGAAACGGTTCATCACTTCTGGATATTCGCCACGTGCTTGCACATCCGTGAAGAACAAGTTCTTCTCATCCTCCAATTGGGCCGCTTGCACATCCACTGGGTTCGGCGTGCCAGGATACGTTTGCATCCGGGCTAACATCGACCCAATTTTGGCGTCCGGGTCAATTTCATGTAACTGCTTCGTAGCAATCGCACTCGCAACAAATTGATGGTGTAGCGCTTGATAGCGAATTTGCATCTGATCATGCTTAGACATCGTTGTATCGATTGCCCCAGTTTCGTGAAAGCCCCAAGTACCAGTGTTGATTTCGTTAAACGTCAACCAATAAGGGACTTTGCCCTTGTAGCGTTTGAAGACCGTTTCCGTAAAATGATTGAACGCCGCGATGGTCGCACGACTGGCCCAGCCATTTTGCGTCAATGTTAAATTAATCGGCATTTCATAATGGGATAACGTAACCAATGGTTTGATTCCGTACCGGTGTAATTCATCGATGACCCGGTCATAAAAGGCTAAACCAGCTTCATTTGGCTGTTGTTCATCACCCTTTGGAAAAATCCGGGACCACGCAATTGAAAACCGATAAACCTTAAAGCCCATTTCGGCAAAAAGTTTGATATCTTCCTTGTAATGATGGTAGAAGTCCACCCCACGCCGTTTCGGATAACGCGTGTCAGTTGGATCGGCGACGGCGGCCTTAATCGAATCCGTCGTTACGGCATCCATCGACATCTTCTTGCGATCCGTTGCCTTTTCGACAACTTCGGCAGTCGTGATACCCTTACCATCAACGTTCCAAGCCCCTTCGACTTGATTGGCAGCGGTCGCGCCGCCCCACAAGAAATCTTTCGGAAACCCTTTTGGATAAGTTGTTTTGTACATTAGGCTGTTGCCCCTTCCTTAGTAGTTGCTGCAGACTTTGGTTGTAATTTGAGTAACCAGTTGCCCTGTGCTTCAGTCGCTTCCGTTGGTTCAACGGCCGCATAACTATTGGTATTTGTGATGATGACCATCACTGTTGTATCGTAGCCAGCAGCTTTGATCTTCGCGGCATCAAACTTAGTGAGGACGTCACCTTGCTTAACGTGCGCATTTTGTTTCACTAAAGTTTCAAAATACTTCCCATTTAATTGCACCGTATCAATCCCTATGTGAATCAAGATTTCGGCACCATTATCAGCGGTGAGTCCAATGGCATGGCCAGTTGGATAAACCGCACTAACCGTCCCAGTAACTGGTGATTTAACTTCGCCATTAGTTGGGACAATTGCTAACCCTTTGCCCATTGCCTCGGAAGCAAACACTTCATCTTTAACACTAGTCAACGGAATAATTGTGCCTTCAACTGGTGCCATTACGGTATCGGCACCAGTTTCAGTTGTCGTTACCTTGGCTTCAGGGACTTCATTAGTGACACCGAAGAAATACGTTAAGACGGCAGCACCAACAAAGGCAACGGCTAATCCGATCAATTCACCAACAAAGCCTTGACCTAAATAAGTTGGCAAAGCTAATAAACTTGGCAAGGTAAATGAACTAGCATGAACTTCAAACGCCCCTGCAATCGCGCCACCAACGGCCCCACCGGCAACCGCACAATAGAATGGCCGTTTAAGCTTTAAAGTAACCCCATAAATCGTTGGTTCAGTAATCCCGAAGAAGGCAGTGATCACTGATGACCCAGCTAAAGCCTTCATCTTGGCATCTTTTGACTTCAAGAAGACACCAAGCGCCGCACCAGCTTGTGATAAGACAGCGGCACTTAAGATTGGCAGCAATGGATCATAACCCATCTTGGCAATGTTATTCATCATCAATGGGACAAAGGTCCAGTGAACCCCGAAGATGACGAAGACTTGCCAGAAAGCCCCCATAATTAGGCCGGCACCAATTGGTAAGAAGTTATAGACTGCCATCATGCCGTTCGCTAAGGCGTTACTGATTGCCCCACCGATTGGCCCAACGACCATCATCGTCAATGGCACCATCACAATTAATGACAGTAGTGGCGTAAAAATATTACGAACTGATTCTGGAAATAATTTATCAAATAATGGTTCCAAGTAAGACAAGACCCAGACCGCTAGCAAAATTGGAATCACAGTTGACGTATAGGTCGTTGGCACCACTGGAATCCCGAAAAAGTGGAGTGTCGCAGATTTCGCCATGACACTGACTAACGTTGGGTAGAGTAACGCAGCCCCTAACGAGACACTCACAAACTGATTAACGTGCAGCTGCTTGGCAGCCGTAAATGCTAAGAAAATCGGTAAGAAGTAGAAGATGGCATCCCCAGCGGCATACCAAATTTGATAGGCACCGCTGTTAGCAGATAACCAATTCAAAGCAACAACTAGCGCCAATAACCCTTTCAAAATCCCGGCACCTGCTAAGGCACCTAGGAATGGCGTAAAGATTCCGGAGATAAATCCAATAAACCGGTTCACAATACTCTGCTTTTCACCGGCTTCTTCAACTGGTGCCGCTTGAGCATCCTCGTTAGCTAAACCGGCTAAATCAGCCAAAGCGTCGTAGACCTTAGCAACAGAGTTACCGATCACGACTTGATATTGACCGGCACTTTGAACGACCGTAATGACGCCATCTAAATTATTAATTGCATCCGTATCGGCTTGGTCAACCGCTTTCAAGTTAAAGCGCAACCGCGTCGCACAGTGCCACGCTTTGACAATGTTTTCTTTGCCACCGATATTCGTTAAAATCTGTTGGGCAAGTGCTTTATAATCCATATTTTTCACTCCTTAAAAAACTAAAAACCCAAGTCACCCACTAGACGCCTGGACAGACGACTAGTGACTCACTTGGGTTTTGCCTAATCTAATAGTTACAATCCCGATATTATTCTGCTTCGTTCAACATCCGTTGAATGTGAATCGTTAAATAAATTTGTTCATTCATCGACACCGGTTGTGCCGTCGTTTTCTGAATGAACGTCACAATTTTAGCCACACAAGCAAAGGCGCGTGAATATTTTTGTGACACGTGTTCAAATAAGAATTCGTCTTCTGCTCCGGCCGACTTATCCGCTTGCTTCAACGTCAACCGCTCGGCAAAGAACCGTAAATGGACTAAGAACCGTTGCAACCTCAGGCTATCTTCGCTCATCGTCAACGATAATTGATATTTCACAATATTCAAAACATCATTGATCAACTTGGTCATTGCCAGCGTTTGGTCGCCCGTTGAATGTGCCATGCTATTTTCGACGAATTTCATCGCGATAAACCCAGCTTCATCTTCAGGTAACTGCACCGCGAACCGGTTCGCAATTAGCGTTAAAGCTTGCCGACCAACCTCGTATTCCTGGTGATAGATCCGTTTGATTTCCCACAAGATCTCATTTTTGATGTCCATCTGACGTTGATGCCGATAGACCGCAAAATGAATATGATCAGTCAAGGAAATCAACAAGTAGCCGTTAAATTTCGTTTTGAGCTGCTGCTCCGCTAAATCAATAATTTCAGACGTTAGTTCGAAGTATTCAGGCTCAATATCGCTCATCAACGACTGGAAGTTCGCCAGCCAATTGTCGGCAGTCGGTGTATAGGTTTTAGTCACTAGGCTTTCATCAACCGGATCCCCAGTTTTCTTTTGAAAACCGAGACCCTTGCCGATTAAAACCACTTCGTGATCCTGCTGTTCAGCAAGCAGCACATTGTTGTTAAAAACTTTCTTGATTCGCATGCCTCACGCCCCTCGACTCTTGGCCCAAAATTAAAAACCCAACAATTTTGTGACCAGTGATAGTTACTAGTATATCACCGGTATTCAAAATCATCAGGTTTTGCCCACTAACGTGTTAGCGGTAACAATCCTTATTTACAGTTATTTAGTATAACGGCGCGCGAAAACGATTGCAAGGATTTTATTTGCGCTTTCAAGTCTCACTCTAAAGTCACAAGCAACAAACATCGTCAGCACGCGGACTAGGCCAATTTAGAAGTTGGAAAATTAATTATTGTATGACAAATTGGCACAGTTAAAATCGTTGGTTTATGAAAAAGAAACTTTTCTTCCATGAATGACTAGTCACATAAAAAGCCGCGACCCCATAACTCAGATCGCGGCTAGTACTTATTTTTTAGTAATCGTACTTTCAATTCCAGTATCGATCAAGGCTTCAATGCGATCTAATAGCATCAATAACCAGCCAAACGCCATCAAGAAACCAATCACTTCGAAAGCTGTTAGCGAGAAATAGCCAATCCCTTGAAAGAGAATTTCAGCGACAACTAACGCCCCACCGACACCATAAGATAAATATAGAAAGTCCTTGGAGACATTTGGCAGTAGCCAGCGAATCCCGACAATTAGCGCAATAATCAAATAAACTAACGTAATCGCAAATTGGTCATGCACATCATGCGACCAAGCATTGTTAGGAAAAACGCCTACTAGGCCCAGATCAACCGCGGTCACCGTCAACAAAACTCGCAAAACAAACAACCGTCGTGATCGTGGAAATGAGCTATGCAGACTAACAAATAAGTAATCGACTAATGCAATCATCAATAGTGCCGCAAAAATCAAAGTGGCATTAAAGCCCCAGCCACTGGACGCATTTTTCGTGCCTAAAAAGCTTAAATTGTGTTGCCACCAATAGCGTTGGTTATTCACCGCCATCGAAATCGCGACCCCACTAATAATCACCAGTGTGAGCACCGTTGAAAGTAGACTGGCATCCACAATCAATGATAAATACACCATCGCAAAGTTCGTGACCAGTCCAAAGACAAATAAAATTATACTAGCGGTAAAGAAGTCAAAGGTCGCCCCGTTGAAAATCACGCCCAATAACCACATCGCCCCAATCAAGACCAATGCCAAAATTAAGGCAAAGGACAACACAATCACCGGAAAGTTTCGCCAATAAATATTTTTAATAAAATGGTTATGCGGGTTATTACGGTCATGAATAAAGAAGCCCGCAAATAAGATGATTCCCATGACGACCCCAATTAAAATAATTGCCGTTGCCAATGAATTGTCGCCACTCAATTGAACGTATTTAATATGCTGTGTTAAACAATAAACGTAATAACCAACACTGGCGAGAATGGCCATCATCACTGGCCAAACCCAGACGCGTTTTTGAAAAATGCTCAAGCGCGAGTCTTCAAACTGAACGACCAGCCGACCGCGTTTGACCACAAGCTTGGCCGAGTCCTGGTCTTTTAGTTGAAAATGTTCCCCAATTTCTGCCGGGATGGTAAGTTGATAATCCTGCTTTTTCATTAAATCCTCCGCGTGTTCTGTTCATTTCATAAAGCTAATTATAGCAAATTATGACGTTAACATTAGCTTAGTTGACACGATAAAAAAGAAACAGCACGATCGGCTGTTTCTTTTTTAATTATTAGCGACGGTTTTAGCTAACGTCCAAGTCAAGGTTGCTTGATAATTATCCTGACGAGCAGTGCCCGCTGGGACTTTAAGTTGTAATCCCGTTTCGGCATTAGTCCAACTATCAGAAAGATTGATGGGTTCATGACTAGTGGTCTGCTGAGTCTCAATAATTGCCGGTGTCCCCGGTTGCAAGGTGACTAACTGACCGTTACTCGATTGGTAACTCAAGGTTGCTGCCAAACTTGCACCTTTACCGTTACCAACAAAACCAGTCGCGGCTAATTTCGCCGATAGCTGCCAATAAGATTGCAGCTTGCCATTATTTTGAATCGTTAAGTCGCCAGTACGACTGGTCACCGGATAAGTCGCTGTTCCGGCAGTGATCATATGTTGACCGAAGTCGATACTAGTTGGAACCGATTTGAAAAATAGGTCACCGGTGTACACATAAGTCACCGTCGTTGTACCAGTCGTATAGGTGCCAGTCGCATTAGTTGGCTTATTTTGCAAAGTGTAACCACTAACAGTTGGGGCCGTGGTCGTATAGGTTGTCCCAATCGTGCCAGCCATCAACTGTGAATCTGCAAGTTGATGCCCATCTTCATCCACAAAATTGACCATCACTAATGGCGTCGTATCCCAATAATAATCGCCAGCCATGGTTGACCCGGCGTACTTCGCCATTAAGTCGGCAGAAGTGTATGTCTCCGTGGTCCCCGCTCTAACCCATTTAGTCGCAGGTGCCGTTGGTTCTGGTAACGATGTGCCACTAATTTTAGTTTGTTTGCCAAGTTTTAAATGACTCAACGTACGCGTGTAAGTAAACATGCTAGCGGTTTTGGCGTCAGCTAACATCTGCCAGCCTGACAAATCTAGTGAAGTTAACGCTGTCCCAGAAAACATATTACTGAACATTTCCACATGACTGACATTCCAATTTGAGACATCCAACGTTTTTAACTTACTACAAGTCATAAATAGGCCACCCATCTGAGTGACTTGGCTAAGATTCCACCGGCTAACATCAAGGCTTTCAAGCGAATAACAGCTGTAAAACATACTGTTCATTAGTTTCAAATGACTAAAATCTGCTTGAGCCAAATCTAACGTGGTCAATCTCCCATCCATATAAAACATTGCAGTCGTATCGACAACGTTAGAAAAATCCATTTTATCAAGATTTTCTATACTAGTTAAATTAGTTAAACTATAAAAAAGATATCTGTAACTAGCCCCAGGATCAGCTACGATTGGACCTTCAATCACAATTTTTTTAATCGACGTAGCAATTGCGTCCCATGGCGAAACCATGTCGTAAGCTGCCAATGACGTTCCAAAATTACCACCACTTAAATCCAATTCACTACCATTAAGTTTCCAAGTAACGGTGCCCAATACACCACTAGTCGCAGTTGCAGCTTTAGTTAAAGCTTGACGGTTCGGTCTAACTGAGCTAGCAGCGCTTTTAGTGGACGCGGTTGTCTCGGAACTCTTACTAGTTGTTACGGCAGAATTCGCTAAACTCATGCCGCTCGTACTACTTGCAGACAACTTAGCCGCGTCACTTTGAAGCTTGGTCTGTTCCGCCGTACTGATTTCAGTCGCAGCGGCTACTTTTAGTTGCGCTGGACCAACTAATACCCCAGCCAGCACTGTGACAACACTTAACTCAATTATCTTAGCTATTCGCCCCATGATAGTCGCCCCCCTACTGGCTAATTTGTAAAACTAACTAATCAATTAATATGTATTAATCAAAATTATTATTGACCCCATCAACTATTTTAACACGTTATGTTAGCATTGATAAACGCTTATGCATTTTCCGACAAAAAAGGCCAACCCAGTAGTCGAGTTGACCTAAATTTAATCGATTCACTTAATCATTGGCATGGACATCAAACGCGTCTAACAGCATTTCTTTCACACCGTCAGCGTCTGGATCATGTTGACCTTTACCCGTATCTAATTGTTCGATGGCACTCATTTCAGCTGGCTCAAGTTTGAAATCAAAAATATCCAAATTACTCTTAATCCGGGCCACATGAACGGACTTAGGAAAGACGATCACACCACTTTGATTTTCAAAGCGCAAAATAATCTGACCAACATCTTTGCCATACTTTTTAGCCAGTGCCGTAATCACTGGGTCGTTTAACAAGGCTTGATTGCCTTGACCTAAAGGTGCCCAGGCTTCTAGCTTCACATCATCCGCAGCTAATAACTCCCGCAATGGTTTTTGTTGAAAATACGGGTTAAATTCTACCTGGTTAACTGCTGGCTTGCTAGCAAACTCTGGCACAAACTTTTGCCAAATCTTCGGCGTCATATTCGACACCCCGATGGACTTGAGCTTACCGGCTTGCTTGGCCGCTTCCATTGCGCGCCAAGCACCTGGAACATCGCCATAAGGTTGATGGATCAAATAGAGATCCAGATAGTCTAAGCCTAATTTTGTTAAGGAACTATCAATCGCTTTAGTGGCAGCGTCAAAGCCAAAATCTTGTAACCATAATTTACTCGTCACCCAAACTTGGTCGCGTGGAATCCCACTGGCCTTAATCGCTTGGCCGACTTCCGCTTCATTAAAGTAAGCTACGGCAGTATCAATATGCCGATAGCCAAGTTTCAAGGCTTCGCTAACGGCAGCATAAGTTGACCCATCGTTCGGGATTTGGAACGTGCCAAATCCGATTGCTGGAATCTCATTGCCATCATTTAACCTAATTGTTGGTGTCATCTTGGTTACTCCCTTAACTTTTTAAGACTTGAGCCAAAAATTTGTTCAATCGTCACGGGATCACGATGATCAAAGAATTGACTTTCGTGACGATCCAGGTTACCCATCAGCGTCATTTCAGCGTCACTCAGTTCAAAATCAAAGACAGCCATATTTTCGGCCATTCGCGCTGGATGGACCGACTTAGGAATCACAGTAATGCCGCGTTGCAATAACCAACGCAAAATCACTTGACCAACACTTTTATCGTGAGCTTGAGCAATTTTAGTAATCGTTGGGTCAGTGAAAATGCCATGTTTGCCTTCTGCGAATGGCGCCCACGCTTCAACTCGAACGTCTTCACGCTGATTAAACGCCACTTCAGTTGATTGTTGATACCAAGGATTGACTTCGATTTGATTAATGACTGGTTTGACAGTCATCGTTAATTCCAAATTTTTTAATTGGTCCGCATAAAAATTGGAAACCCCAATCGCACGAATCTTGCCAGCATGATAAGCCTCTTCCAAAGCTCGCCAAGCGCCCATAACATCCCCGTATGGTTGGTGTAACAAATACAAGTCTAAATAATCTAAGCCTAGTCGTTCGAGCGAGGCATCGATGCCTTTTTTAGCACGGTCGTAGGTGAAATCAGAGACCCATAGTTTAGATGTAATGAATAAGTCTTCACGCTTGAGGCCGCTTTTCTTAATCGCACGACCCACGGCCGCTTCGTTTTGATAAGCGGTGGCAGTATCGATCAGGCGATAGCCAGCAGCTAAGGCTTCAGTCACAGCCGTCTCACAGGTTGCTAAGTCTGGGACTTGGAAAACACCGAAACCCAGTTGTGGCATTTCAATACCGTTAGTTAATTTTACAGTTGGAATAGTTGTCATTTAGTCATCCGGCTTCCTTTAAATTGTTGTCACTAGCATAGTCGCAATCATGATGTTTGAAAATTGCTTATTAAGCATGCTAGTATACAAGTAACGTATACTGAGGTGAAATCAAATGCTAGATAACTATTTATTACAAGAACTTGTGACCTTTGCTGATACTGGGACCTTGGCAAAAACTGCCGAGTCACTCAACGTCACTCAGCCAACCGTGACGCGTGGCTTACAAAAATTGGAAGCCGACTTCGGCGTGGCACTCTTCAATCGCCAACCCAACCGACTCACGTTAACGACAACTGGCCAACTCGCCGCCAAAAAAGCGGCCAAATTGCTTCAGCACAATCATGATTTAGTAACAGCGGTCCGTAATTTTGACAAAACCCAGCATGTTCTCAAACTGGGCACAACGATCCCGGGGCCGTTAGTCTTATTGGCCAAACAGCCTAAATCCGACCAGCTTCATATTGAACCACAGCTTTTAGCCACTGATGACATCGTCGCTGCCCTTGAAACTCACCGGGATACTATCATTTTTTCTGATCAAAACTTGAACAGCGACGTCATCAGCTCTCAATTAATTGGTACAGAACGCCTGTCCGTCCATCTCAATAAATTTATGTATCAGGCCAACCAAGCCAGCATTACTTTTGCCGAACTCAAGGACCTTAGTTTCATCGTCATGGGTGACATTGGCCCTTGGCGCCAAATTATTCAGCAAGCGATTCCGACGGCCCACTTTTTCTATCAGGAACAACGTGATGCTTTTTCTGAAATTACCCATTATTCTGATTTTCCTTTTTTCAGCACGAACATTGAGCCGCTAGATTCAGCTTACCAGCAGCCATTGGTTCATGACGACAGCCGTGTCACGCTGCCAATTACCGACGCAAGTGCTCAAATGGCTATTTATGCCACCTATTTGACCAAAGAAAGTCCCCAAGTCCGCCCACTGATCAAACAAATGATTGACACGTTTCCAGCTGTCTAACCAATTAGGACTATAATACTAATCAGCACCCGTTGGGAGGGATTTTTATGTTCATCATCTTAGCAATTTTAGGGATTTCCGCCTTAATTTTAGTTGTCATAACCTTTACTTACACCATCATGGCACATCGTTTTACTATGGGGAAAACAATTGGTCTGACCGCGCAAGCTCAGCGACTTATTCAGCTCGACCAATTTAATCAAAGTCACCCAGCTGCCAAACGGCAATTCGAACGTTACCAACACTGGTTCCTGATGCTCAAAATCACCTTTTCCATCGCCATCATCGTACCAAGTTTTTGGCTACTATTGCTACCAAACTTTGGCACAACCACTGGAATGTTGATTTTGCTGGCAGTTTTAGCGTTTGCCATGGCAATTGTCAGTTACTTCAGTCTTACTAGCCAGTACCAAGTGCGTCAAACTTATCGCCAGCACAAATTACTTTTACAAGCTAAATCGCATCTTATTCAATGGTTTGTCGCTTTTGAAATTGCAATTATTGTGTTCACTTACGTATCACTAGTCTTCGATGCTTATTGTGCTATTTATTACTTTTAAAACAATTAAGGTAGCAAAAAAGCGGGACCAGCAAGCCACTTTCGACTTGCTGGTCCCGTTTTCTATCACAATCTAAACTAACGCTAAGACTAAGAAGTTAATCACGAACAATGCCGAAACGCCCCAAATCAGTGGGTGAACAGTCCGAGCTTTGCCATTAACGGTTCTGATGATGCAATAGAAGATGAACCCGGCCGCAATCCCATAGGTGATGTTAAAGGCGAAGGCCATAATAAAGGCGGTCATGAAAGCTGGAATGGCTTCATTTAAATCAGACCATGGAATCTGACTGAATGAGCTCATCATCATGATCCCAACTAGAATCAAGGATGGCGCAATCGCTGCAGTCGGAATAATCGATAACAGTGGTGACGCTAATGAACTCAATAAGAACAAGATGGCCACAACCACACTCGTTAAACCAGTCCGGCCACCAGCACCAATCCCAGCAGAACTTTCAACGTAAGTCGTGATGTTAGAAGTCCCGAAGATTGACCCAACGCCAGTCGCAACCGAGTCAGCAAACAGTGCTTTATCCAATTTTGACTTAAACCCAGGCGCTTTTTCAAGTGCTAATTCCTTCTCGCCAGAGAAAATCCCCGTTTGACGACCAGTCCCAATGAAGGTTCCAAGTGAATCAAAGGTATCCGACAAACTGAACGATAAGATGGTCATCAATACTAAAATCAATCGATTTTGTGAGGAAAATAGCGATCCCATCCCTTTGGACGAAAAGGCCGCTAAGAAAGTCGTGCCTAATTGATGGAAAGAGGCGCCGATGGAATAGTCGCTAGCAACGTGTAAATTAGTGACCCCCATCGGAATCCCAATCACCGTAGTCGCTAAGATCCCAATTAATAGCGCACCAGGCACTTTTTTGACCTTTAAAATGACGGTTAAAATTAACCCAATTAAGGCTAAAACAAGCGCTGGTGAATTGAACATTTGCAGCGCCGGCGTCACACTCCCATTAGAAACAACGGTACTAACCCCGTGTTGGAATGTCGTTTGGGCCGCATTGTAAACTTTGCTATTGATCGACGTAATGCTCGATGCATCCGTCGTAAAATTGAGAAAGTTCGCGTTTTTCAAACCGGCATAAGCAATGAACGCGCCAATCCCACCACTAATCGCCAATTGTAAATTAATTGGAATGGCTGAGATCAACATTTTCCGAATTTTCGTGGCGGTGATGACAATGTTGATAATCCCGCAGAAGAAAACCAGTGCTAATCCTTCTTGCCACGAGAAGCCTAAACTCATGACAACGGTATAAGTGAAGAAAGCGTTCAAGCCCATCCCTGGCGCTAACGCATATGGCACATTTGCAAACAGCCCCATCACTAAAGTCCCAGCGACGGACGCAATAATTGTGGCTAAAAAGACCGCTTGCTGTGGCATTCCCGTTTGACCTAAAATCTGCGGATTCACAAATAAAATATACGACATGGCGAAGAAGGTCGTGACCCCTGCACCAATTTCAGTCCCAACAGTTGTGCCTGATTCCTTGAGCTTGAAAAACTTATCCAAAATCAATTCCTCCTCAAAATACGAACAATATAATTTCAAAACAAATAAATGTTAACTATTTCATGAATACTATAGCAGACCTCCACGATAAATAATAGGGATTTTTATGAAATTTGTGAACTTTGTTTTGCTTCCACTCTTAATTATTCGTGTTTAAAGGAATTTGAAGCAGTAATTAATAATTACAAACTAATTTGTTCGTAACTATCAGTGTTTAGGCTCAGCGCTTAATTTTTCACACAAATACCGACGCACAGCAATTGAGATTGCCTGAAAGCAAAAAAATCTTGCGGTTAACACGCCGCAAGATTTTGTACTACTTTAAATTTCATTCAACGGTTGAAAGTGTCAAAAAAGCCATGAACCCATTAAAACTGGCGTTTGTGATGCCTAAAATGAGTTCATATGGCACAACACTCCATCAGTCAGCATCGGTGAGCTATGGAGGTCTTGCACCTCAATTCTGACTGACTCCGCTAAATCTAAATAACTGACCAATCACTCAAAACAGTTGACTAGCTGTAGGTTGTTGCTGATAGCATCGGGCGTGTGGGTGGCGTTTGACCGGCGTTTTTACGGTCTTACACCACGGACTGGCCGGGAGATTTGCGATTTTGGCAAAGCTTCCAGCCGAGGGGGAAGACGTCTCTCAGGCTTGCCCCGGTCCCTCGCCCGCATGTTATCAGCAACAACCGGAAGCGACAATTATTAACTATTTTTCATAGTCTTGGGATGGACCAGTAAATTTCAACTTTCAACCTTTAGTTTACCCAACCAATAACACCCTAGTCTTTATGCCCAACTGACCGCATTTTAGCCAATAAGCCACTGGCGTATGCCGCAATAATGTCCCCAATCAAGCTAATAATTTCTCCCATTACAGTCCCCTCCAAATCATCACCACAAGTTAATTTAACCTGAGTATACCACCATCACAATCAAAAAAGGTCACCTAATTAAAGGTTAGCCTTCTTCACAAAAAACTATGCTGTTTGAACTTTTGAACTGATCTTGGCACGATTCAATAAAACCGAACTCGTCACAACTGACAATGAACTAAACGCCATCGCTAACCCCGCCAATTCTGGACTTAGGGTCAACCCAATCGCGAAGAAAATGCCGGCAGCAACTGGGATTCCCAAGATATTGTAGATGAATGCCCAGAATAAATTGAGTTTAATCCGATTAAATGTTTTCCGACTCAAAGCCAATGCCTTATCCACATCCCGCAAATCATTCTTAACAAGCACAATCCCACCAGCATCGATGGCAATATCAGTACCTGACCCCATCGCAATGCCAACGTCCGCGGTCGTTAAGGCCGGTGCATCATTGATACCATCACCGACAAAAGCTACTTTACCGGTTTGTTGAAAGGCTTGGACGTGGTCCGCTTTATCGCCTGGCAAGACATCCGCAATCACTTCATCGATGCCGACTTCTGCCGCCACCGCTTCAGCGACACGTTGGTTATCACCGGTCAACATCACCGTCTTCAACCCACGTGCTTTCAACTCAGCAATGGCCGTTTTCGATGTAGCTTTAGGCACATCTTGAATCGCAATCATGCCAATGATTCGATCCGCCAATCCAACGTAAACCACTGTTTTAGCTTCATTTTGTAATTGACTTGCGCGAGCAGTCAACGCTTGATCTAACTTGAAATCCGTCAATAGCTTATCGTTACCAACAAACCCAGTTTGACCGTTGATCACAGCGGCAACGCCTTTGCCTTCAATCGCTCGGAACTGTTCAACCGCCGTCGCCTTGATTTGGGCCGTTTTCGCGCGAGCGAGGATGGCAGCCGCTAATGGGTGTTCTGATGCGTCTTCCAAACTGGCAGCAACCTGCAAAACTTGTGCCTCGTCACCGACAACGTCTGTCACTTGTGGCTTGCCAACGGTGATCGTCCCCGTCTTATCAAAAATGACCGTTTTGACATCGTTGACCGCTTCTAAAACTTCACCATTTTTAATCAAGATACCCATCTTGGCGCCCCGACCAGTACCGACCATTAACGCAGTCGGCGTTGCGAGGCCAAGCGCACAAGGACAAGCAATCACGACAACCGACACCGCAAAAATCAGCGCCCGCGCCACACTTGCATCCAAGAAGACGTACCAAGTTAAGAACGTCAAAATGGCTAAAATCAGGACGACCGGCACAAAGATATCCGACACTTTATCCGTCAATTTTTGAATTGGTGCATGACTATTCTGCGCTTTTTTGACGAGGTCAACGATTTGAGACAGCATTGTCTGTTCGCCAACTTTGTCTGCTTTGAGCAAGAACGTCCCCGTGCTATTCATCGTGGCGCCAATCACATGATCATCGATTGTTTTCTCGACCGGCATACTTTCACCGGTCACCATCGATTCATCCACACTCGAACTACCCTCAACGATGACGCCGTCCACCGGTACTTTTTCGCCCGGCTTAACGCGCACGATATCGTTTAAAACAACCTCAGCTAACGGTAATTTGACGTAGTCACCATTGCGCAAGACTTCCGCATCCTTCGCTTGCAAGTTCGCTAACTTTTCCACCGCGTCAGACGCATTGTTGCGCATCCGCTCTTCGAAGACCTGCCCTAATAACACAAACGTTGTGACAAACGCCGCACTTTCGAAGAAAACGGCCTGATTAGTGAACATCGCGTAAATACTGTATAAGTATGCGGTCATCGTCCCAATTGCGACGAGCGTATCCATATTGGAATGGTGTTTCTTAAACGACGCCCACGCACTTTGCGCAAAAGGCCCCGCTGAAACTAGCATGATGACCGTGGTTAAAGCTAGCTGTGTCCAATTGCCACCTGGCAGCATCCAACCAAACGGCATCAAGATCATATTAGCTAACATTGGTAATGATAAAATTAACGAAATCCAGAACCGTTTTGTCACGCTCATTAGGAGATCACCACTTTTCCTCGAAACATGTCCATCCCACAACTAAACACAAATTCGCCTGCTTGGTCCGTGGGAACCGCAACCGTCTGAGGATCATTGAGTGGTAAATCCGTCTCAAAAGCCAACGTTTTAGATTGAACCACGTCTAAACACCCTTGCGCATTCGTCCGGGTAAAAGTTAATTCCGCTGGCACACCTTGTTTTAAATTGACCACTTGCGGTTGATAACCCCTGGCAACGGTAATGTTTACGTTTTGTTTTTCAGTCATCGTTAATTCCTCCTATTTAATGATCAATTTGCCATGGAACATATCCATCCCGCAAGCCCACTCATATTCGCCTGGCTTGCTGGTGTCAATTTCAATGGCTTTCGCTTGATTCTTCGGTAACTCTTGGTTGATGCCAAAATCACTGAATACAACGCGGTCCAAACAAGTTGAAGCGTCTTTTCGCGTGAAATTCAACACAGCTGGTACCCCTTGCTTTAAGACAACATTTTCTGGTGAGTAACCGCCACTCACCTCAATATCGACCGACTGGCGGTCATTGGTCACGGCTGCGGCGGTACTGGTCACCTGATGCTTGCCAAAGAACCACCATAAAATAAAGCCGATAATAGCTAGGCCAACGCCTAAAACGATTAATTTTGTCATCAGACAACTTCCTCTCTCAAAAGCTGATTGTTTACCGATTACATTTGTAAACCACAAAAATTATCTTACCCTCATTGTTTACAGTTGTCAACGATAAAATTCAGCTGGATGCCATACCCAATTTGTATCACTAACTATTCGAAATAAGCACTGGTTATTCTCACCCGTTATTTCTATAATTGAGTGGGTTAAATAATTCTGAATACTAAGGGAGTTTTTAATAATTATGAAAAGTGCGGTATTTATGCAACCAGGTAAAGTCACCATTGAAGACATCGCTAAACCAACCGTTCAAGCTGATGACGATGTGATCATTCACGTGGTCCGAACTTGTGTCTGTGGGTCAGATCTCTGGGCATATCGCGGCCTTGAAGACAAAGCTGCCCATTCCGAAAACTCCGGCCATGAAGCCATCGGGATCGTCGAAAGTGTTGGCTCAGCCATCACGACCGTGCAACCAGGTGACTTTGTCATCGCCCCATTCACTCATGGTTGTGGTCACTGCGCCGCCTGCTTAGCTGGCTTTGACGGTGATTGCCAAAATCATCAAGATAACTTTAGCAATGGCGTTCAAGCCGAATATATCCGTTTCCAACATGGTGACTGGGCTCTCGTTAAGGTTCCCGGTCAACCTGCCGATTACAGCGATGCCATGCTGAACTCTTTGCTCAGTTTGGCAGACGTTATGGCAACTGGTTATCATGCCGCTCGGGTTGCTAATGTGAAAACTGGCGATACGGTCGTCGTTGTCGGTGACGGTGCCGTTGGGCTTTGTGGGGTCATTGCTGCTAAACTCCGTGGTGCTAAACGCATTATCGCGATGAGTCGCCATGCAGACCGGCAAGCATTGGCCCGTGACTTTGGCGCGACCGATATTATCGCTGAACGTGGTGATGAGGCCATCGAAAAAGTCATGGCTTTAACGAACCAAGCTGGCGCCGATGCAGTTTTAGAATGTGTCGGGACTGAATTGTCCAACGAAACCGCAATGAAAGCCGCTCGTCCTGGGGCAATCGTTGGCCGGGTCGGTTTACCTCATGAACCAAAGATGGATATGACCGCTTCTTTCTACAACAACACGATTATCGCTGGTGGCCCAGCTTCCGTCACGACTTACGACAAACAATTACTCCTAAAGGCTGTTTTAGATGGTGATATTCAACCTGGGAAAGTCTTTACTAAACGCTTCACACTTGATGAAATTGATGACGCTTATCAAGCAATGACCAAGCGCGAAGCCATTAAAGCCCTCATCACGATCGACTAAAACGACTTAAAACCGCTACCCAATTTTTGAGTAACGGTTTTTATTGGTGGCGTTTTCACATCTTAGTTGTGTATATGTTATACTTTAAAAAAGTATACATAAGGAGTGTAATTCATGGCTAAACAAATTTTAAATGATGATAGTAAATACTATCGGCGGCATTCCACTGCCGACATTGTTTTCGTCGTTGTCTTTCTACTTTCAATTTTCATCATGAAAGTCTTATTCGCCCCAATTCTGGTCATCTTAATTTACGTGCTCTACACCGAATTCAATGGCCAAGTCCTTGTGTCACCGGTCGATAATAAGATTGAAAAGGTCTGGATCACGAAGGCAACTTGGAAAGCTTACAAAAAGCGCCATCACATTTCGACTTGGAGCGAGTATAACGCTGCAATGATCGACAACAAAAAATTTTAATTTAAAAACCGCCACCCAAATCGGATGACGGTTTTTTGAGCTCATTTTTACTTTTCGACCGCAAAACCACCGGTCCAGCCAATGGTTTCTTTGGCCGCTAGAGTCATCTGCAAGAAACCAAAGCTTTCTAATTCACGGGCCCGCTTCAAAGCACCGGCGTCAACAAAGGCAACACCACTATCCTTCAAGGCTGCCGCTAAAGCTTCTTTGGCATCATTGGAATCACTGGCGGCCATAACAGTGGTCTGTTGGCCACCAACTTTACGACTCTTTAACGTTGCAGCAAAAGTCGTATTGAAGACCTTGACCACTGTCGAGTCCATCAATAGCCGCTGGATTTCTTCAGCAGCAGAACTGTCTGAAGGGACCACTAAGTCATCCCAAGTGTCGAAGTTTAAAGGATTCGTAATATCGACAACAATTTTTCCAATTAAAGCAGCTAAGTTGGTTTTAGCGATACTGATTGCGGCTGGATACGGCACAGCCAAGACGACGATGTCACCTAAGTCTTTCACTGGATCACCATTGCCCAAGTATGTGACGTCATTGCCACCTTGCTTGAATACATCACCAATTGCTTGACCCATGTTTCCCTTACCAAAAATCGTAATTGCTGCCATAAAACCAACCTCCTAATTAGTTAAGTGTATTTGTTTACGCTTTCAAATTACGATAATTATCATCATCTGTCAATTTATTAGTTTATGGCGACTGATTTATTTATAAAAAAAGCCCAATCAACCGACTAACTGATTGACTGGGCTTAATGGCACTTATTTAGTTGTTGCCGTTAAAATCTTAGAGCTTGTCTCAACTTCATTGGACATAATCTTGAACTTCAATAGTCCAACTGTTGCCATATTCGTAATGATGACGATCATCGGCGTTTGCTTGCCGGCAGCTTTGATGGCATCCAAATCAACCTTGGCGACCACATCGCCATGTTTGACCGTTTGACCATCAGTCACTTGCACGTCAAATGGCGCACCCTTCAATTCAACCGTATCAATCCCCATATGCAGTAAGACTTCTAGCCCAGATTCTGTCTTGAAACCAATGGCATGTTTGGTTGGGAACACCGTTGTAACCGTCCCGTCAACTGGCGCGGTAATGGTCCCAGTAGTTGGTTCAACGGCAAAGCCATCACCCAACATCTTCTGCGCAAAGGTATCATCTGGCACTTGCTCAATATCCAGATAAGTCCCGTCCGCCACGCTGTAGAAATCAGCGGTCAAGCCAGACTTAGCGTCACTAACTGGGGCCGTTTCCGCGGGAGCGGCAGTAGTGGTCGTTGTTGAAATTGGCGCATTCGTCGCTTTCAATTGTGACAACGCATCCGCCACGAATTGAACTTCGGTCCCAACGATGATTTGCAAATTATGCTTATCTATCTTATTAATTCCTGGAACGCCTGTCCGCTTGATTGCGGCCTCATCAATCTTATCCGTATCTTCAAGTTGCAACCGCAAACGGGTCGTACAATTGTCGACAACTTGCAAGTTTTCAGAACCGCCTAAAGCGGCATAAATCTTTTTAGCTTGAATCGTGTATTTATCATCCGTACTATCTTCAGGAACATCAATCGCATCGGCTTCATCCGCAGCCGTCAATGGTTCGCGGCCAGGTGTCATCAAATTGAATTTCTTAATGGCAAAGTCGAAACCAAAGTAGTAAATGGCGGCCATGACTAATCCTTGGAGAACCAACATCAATGGGTGGTTCGCAATTGGGTTCTTTAAGCTCAAAACAAAGTCGACTAACCCAGCACTGAAGGCGAAGCCCGCCGTCCAATGCATAAAGGCAGCAAAAGCTAATGATAGCCCAGTGAAGATTGCGTGTAACACATATAATGGCCATGCCACAAACATGAAGGAGAATTCCAATGGTTCGGTGACCCCGGTAAAGAATGACGCAAAGGCCCCGGCCATCATTAATGACGCCGTTTCAACTTTGCGTTCTGGCAAAGCATTACGGTAAATGGCATAGGCCCCAGCTGGTAATCCGAACATCATAACTGGGAAGAACCCAGCTTGATACATCCCGGTAACCCCTTTGACCCCTTTAGAAGCCAAGAACTTACCAATATCATTAATCCCAGCAACATCAAACCAGAAAACAGAGTTCAAGGCTTGGTGTAACCCAGTTGGAATCAGTAACCGGTTGAAGAAACCGTAGAGTCCAGCCCCAACCGCGCCTAAGCCTAAAATGAACTTACTGAAAGCGACCAAAACGTTATAAACTGGTGGCCAAACGAGTAATAACAGCACACTGACAACTAACATTACGAGCGCTGCTAAGATTGGGACTAATCGCTTCCCACTAAAGAAGGATAACGCCATTGGTAACTTGGTTTCATGGAACCGATTGTAGAGTGCCGCAGCAATCAGCCCGGATAAGATCCCGATAAAGACATTACCAATTTGTGCGAACGATGGATCAACGGCCGTTACTTTGAGATTCAACAAAGTGGCCACGGATTCTGGCTTCAAAACGTTGGTTGGCATTTCAAAGGCAACCAGTCCAGCCATTGCGGCCGCACCGTCCTTATCCTTGGACATCCCTAATGCTAACCCGACCGCGAACAGTAGTGGTAATTGGCCTAAAACCGCATTCCCACCAGCTTGTAAGAAATGGGCAACGACATCTGAGCTATAAGAAGCCCACCAGTTCCCAATCCCAACTAGCAACGCAGCGGCTGGTAGAACCGCCACAGGTAGTTGCAATGAACGACCCATGCGTTGTAAATATGCTTTCATGTGCTTTCCCCCTAGAAAAAATGAATAACTGCTGTAATCTTATTTCGAAGCTAAGCTTACAGTAAAGAAAGCGCTTTTTCAATCACTTTTCATTGGTCTAGATGGGTTTTAAAACAATCGTTATATCAGATTGACTGGTGGTCTGGGATTAATCGAACCGGTTTTAATGATTGGTGTGTAAGGAAAAATGTAAGCGGTGTAATAATTGGTTTACATTCTGGATTGATGGCGAAAAATAAATAAAAAAATATTGGTTTTCAGATTTAAACCGCGATCAGGTAATGAAAGATAGACGTCAATTGCCGCTTCCGGTTGTTGTCGATAACATGTGGCCGAGGGACCAGGGCAAGCCAAAAACGTCTTGCCCTCGCCCGGAGGCTTTGCCTAAACCGCAAATCTCCCGGCCGGTCCGTGGTGTAAGACCGGAAAATCGCCGGTCAAACGCCACCCACACGGCCGATGCTATCAACAACAACCTACAGCTAGTCAACTGTTTTTAATGATTGGTCAGTAGTTTAGACTGACGGAACGATGAACCGCAAGTGACCGTTCTGGACATGCCCAACCCAGTATTCCTGTATTCACGCCGGGACTGACACTTTTAGCCTTTAGATAGATAGCCACAATCTTAAAAGGGTTGCTGACCTGTATCCTTAAAACCAAGTTTCAAAAAAGATTCGAATAAATTTACTTATCTGGGGCAACTAAACACACACTAACTCCGGCTCAGTAATAATTAGCGATGGTCTAATAAATCTCAAACAATCAATTTTATATCGATTAAATCGTAGCCATTTTTAGTTCAGCGACCGAGCAACACAATATTAATTTACCGAGCTCCCATCACTCGCTGTAACAATCAGTGCACACCAAATCATTCCGCCTAATAATCGAGCAATTATTGATTAATTTTTAGACGTTTTATCATAACTTCAATCGTAAAAATATCCTTAGAACCATTCTATTGTATTCATATAGCTTTTATTAAATATCAACTGCTTAAATCCTCACAATTAGCCTAAAAATACTTAACTTTCGCACATGAAATCAACTCAATTTTTCGTCTTAAACGATAACATTTTCGTGTACACACATGGTAAACTATGGTTATCGTACTACGATTGATTGTTAAGCCTAGACTATTAAATTACAGAACTAAGACAACTATAAGGAGAAGAACATGACAAAATCACAACAACTCAGTGGCCTGTTGAGTTTTCTATTACTCATTGGCACGCCACTAACGACACTTGCAGCAGATACTTCAGATAAACCAATTGACCCCCAAAAATCAACGACTGGATTCGAAATTATTGGTAGTAATCTACAATTTAGCAGTTTTTCTGACTTTAAGTTTGAATCTGATAAAGCGGAAAACATCATTAATCATGAAGTTACGCTTCACTCAATTGACAAAGAACATACACTAGCAATTCAAGATTATCGCGGCACACATGAGGGGTGGACACTGTCTGCTACCATGAGTAATGTGACTGAAAAAGACAGTGGGCGAACTATCAAGCAACCTACCCTCACACTCAATCCCACACTATCAACTGCTGATAGTCAAAAACTGGCGCCTAACAAAAATATACGCTTAACACCCACTACTACACAACCGGTCCTAAACGTCGCAGAAAATTCTGGAGAAGGCAATACTCAGCTTAGCTTCACTAACACCACCATCACTATTCCAAAACAATACGACATTTCTGCAGGCACATATACAGCTGATCTAAAGTGGACCTTAGCGCCAATAACAAAGGTGGATACAGCCCAATGATAAGGCACCAGTATTATTGCCGGTACCTTTTAACGCTCGTTTTATGCTTAGTCGGACTTAACTTTTGGGGGTTACCTAGTCAAGCGACAAGCAAAAATTTTAGCACACAGCCGCAATTGCCGAAAAATCAGCTTATCCCCGGCGCCAGCTACTATAATTTAAAAGTTATTCCAGGAAGTGAACAGTCACTAACACTTTCGATTACGAATCCCAGTGATCAGACCAAGACGGTCAAAGTCACCCCAGTCAACGCGACGACTGCTGATTCCGGCACAATCGCTTACGTGCCTTCAAATCGTCAAGACGAGTCTGCCGAAACAACTTTCACTAAAATGACCTCGGTGGCAGTGACTGTCCAACTAGCACCACGGCAGCAAAAAACGGTAACCTTAAAGACTAAAATTCCAGCAAACGGGTTTCAGGGTGAGATTCGCGGTGGCTTATTTGTTGCGGACCTAACTCCCAGTCAGTCAAACCAGCAATCGAATTCTACCCAGTTTCATTTGAACAATCGCTTTGCCGAAGTGACTCCCGTGATACTTCGTTGCAACATCGATCAAAAACTGCGGACTAATTTGAAATTAGCACAGGTCACAGTCAATCCTCAACCGACTGTACCGACGCTGACTGCTAAATTGCGTAATTTGACTCCGGCGGCTTTTGGCCAATTAAAAATCCAAGCCAAAGTGGCCGAAAAAGCAACCGGTAAAATCGTTGCAACACAGACGACTGACCAACTAGCAATGGCTCCCAACAGCTGGTTTAATCACCCAATCACGCTGGGCAAGCAGACTTTAGCTGCGGGTCATTACATCTTGAAACTTGACCTGACTAGTGGCAAACGTGACTGGCACTTTGAAGCCCCATTTCAACTTTCAAAACAACAAGTTAAACAACACAACATTAGCCTAAAAAAAGCGACCCCTGCTCGACCATGGGGACGCTGGCTATTGATTAGTGGCACAACCGTTAGTTTATTAATCGGCGCTTATTGGTTAGGACGGCGACAAGCACACTCATGAAACCCATGCTAAATAGAGCCCCGTTTAAGCACTGGTGGCTAAAATTCACAAAAATTTTTATCAGTCTACTACTATTTGGACTAATCTGGCCGATCATGACGATTCATGCACAGCCAATTCCGGTCACTCATTCTGAAAGTCAGTCACAACCAGCACAACCCGTTAGCAGTTCAGCAGTTGTCTGGTTTTGGTGGCTTGTCTGGCGTGACGGTTTCAATCAACAGCCTGCGGACATGCATGGTCTCGCCGATAAAAAGGTCACATTATCAGTTTCAGTCGCAAATAGTAATCGGGATATTCAACCACATTATACTTGGTGGCAGTCTGTTGACGGTGGGCATCAATTTTCTCGCATCAACACCCCGCATACTAAGAGCTATTCTTTTAAACCTAAGTATCAAGCAAATCGGCCAACAATCAAGTTTCAAGTGCAATGTGATATTGGCAACCGTACTTATTGGTCACGGGTGGCAACCGTCACCGTCACGCAGAAGAAAGTTCCAGCTAAAGGGATCCACATCAAAGCTGAGGAACCGCTGCTGGCGAATGGTGGCACTACTAAAATGACCGCCACACTGACCCCCAAGAACGCCACTGATCGAGTCAGGTGGGAAAGCGATAACCCGGCGCTAGCAACCGTCGACGAAACTGGTCTCGTCACAGCCTGTGCGGCAAATGTCGATTTAGCACAGTCTAAAAAAGATCATGGTTTAGTGCATATCAAAGGCAGTGCCAACGGTCATAGTGCTACGGCGACGATTCAAGTTGGCATTTTGCAAGATGTTCAGGTCAACGAAGGCGATGCTGCGACTTTCTCAATTACTAATTTACCAGCGGACGTCCACGTTCAAGCCTGGCATCGCGTCACGCGTCAGAAATCCAATACCAATATTGTTAACAAGAGTTATACGTTTTTCCCGACCCATCTAGATAATGACAGCTCGTTTTTTGCAACGCTGACCTATACGGATAAGGGAGGACAGCTCAAAACTAGCAATACCAATACCGCTCAACTGAAGGTCACCAAGACGACTGCTTTGCGCCTGGCAACCGTGCCCAATTTTGACTTTGGGTCGATTAGCTTAGCCCAGCTGTCGGCATCACAACCAGCACCTAGTTTGCTTAGCCATCCAGCCACCATGACTAACAACAGTGATCATCACCAATTGGTCGTGATTAATCACCAAACCAAGCAACGACCTTGGCAACTCTCGGCGAAGATGACGGCCTTTCAAATGCAAACGGCTCGGAAAACTGAGAAACTCACTGGTAACTTGTTTTTAAAATCAGAGAAAGATCACTTCCATCAAACGCTCACGACTAACGGCCAAGTAACTCAGATGACCAATCCCAATGATCCAAATGCGGACTTGTCCGTCCACTTATGCGACAGCCAACTGACTTTAACGCGTAATCCGCGAGCCAGTCTTGGCAGCTATCGTAGCACCATCACTTGGATTCTAACCGCAGCGCCATAACACCAACTCAAAAGGTCAGGCAACAGGATTTATGTCAAAATCCCGTTGCCCGACCTTTAATTATTTCACGATTAATCCTAACAAGTTTTACTGTCTGGCATGACACCCTGTTCAAATGCAGTCAGAACCGCCTGGCCGTCCGCAATTTGAACAGCACCGTCTAAAATATGCGCGTCATCTTTGATTGAAATCCGACCTTGACCGTAATCCAGCGTGACACCAGTGTTCAAAAACATCAAATCGTATTTTGAAGTCCACAATTTGACGTCCTGAACATTAGTCAATGCCAATGGATAATCGGCATCTGGCTGGTCTGAAACAATTAATGTAAATTTAGTGCCAATGCTGCAAGCCCCACCGTGCAAGGAATACTTGCCACCACCGTCATCCGTGATTAAAATCAAATTTTTTGTGGTTAACTGTTTCCGTGCCAATAAGGCCATAAAGTCGTCGGTTAAGTTGATAGTAGTCATCCGAGAAAACCTCCTCAGTCGATTGTGATTTGCATTCGCCCATGTTGTTTCGAATAATAGAGATTCTGATCGACCCGTTGATAAAAATCAATTGGGGTCTGATCGTCACTAATCATCGCACAAAGGCCAACCGAAATCGACAATTCGATCTGCTGCTCCCCGACCTGAACTTTGAGATGATTCACCGCCGCAAAAGCCTGGCGGACAATTGGTTCTGCAGTCGCCGTGTCATACCCCGGGAAAACAACGTTAAATTCCTCGCCACCCGTACGATATAGCTTGATCCGGGTATCGTTGGCACCCAGCACGGCCTGAACGGTTTGCGTCACCGCCTGTAACACTCGGTCACCCGCGGTATGACCATAAGTATCGTTAATTTTTTTAAAATGATCGATATCAAACATCATCATCGATAGTGGTAGCTTATGTTGCTGGCTCTCATTGAATAAATACTGCATACTACCACTATAAGCCGCATAATTTTCCGTACCAGTCAACGCATCATGACTCGCAAATTGGGCCAGTTGCTGCTTAAACTCAGTATCCCGCGTCAGCATATTTACATACACGTACAATAGTACTTCGAAAATGACTAAGTACAGCCATTCTTGACCAAAGGTGATCCAGCTAAAATTGAATTTCAATTTCATCCAAAACCATAACAATCCCCCAAATGAGACCGAAATGATCATGTAAATAAAGGGTGCACCACGACGTTCCTGGTACCGATCCCGAAAAAGATTCAAGGACCAAAAAAAGAATATCAACGTAATTGCGTGACACCAAGATTCCCAATTGTCTAGCGAACCATTGAAGACCATGAACACAAACGCTATTGGCACAAATGCATAATATCGCACGTGAATATCTAAAAAGTACGCGCAAAAGATCAGCCCAATGATTTGAAAATTCATAAACTGCCACGAGTAGTTTGTGCCAACGATAATGGTCTGAATACCAAATATAAACACCAACATATAAATGATGCCGTACCAGGTCCGTACCCGGTTATCGGTGATTGGCAGATGCCACTCATGGACTAAAACTGTGATCCAATTAATAGAAAGTTGATATAGCGCTAACACCCCAAGCACAAAGAAAACACTGGTAACGAATGGTGGGACTTGCCAATTTAACCATGTCATTGATTAACCTTCTCCATTTATAATGGTTACGTTTATAAAAAAGACTTACGATTTTTAAGCTTACATTGTCGACATTGACTAGCGTTACTTATTAGCCAATTCGACGTCATTTTAATTGTACCCAATTTGCTTATTTGATAAATATAGTTGTATGTTCTAATAAGTTATTCAATAAAACACACGACTGGTTATATCATAAGCCAATTATGTGGCAAATAAAAGCTAAATTTCTATGTAGACCAAAGCAATCGACTTGCCGATGCTTCGGTTGGTGTACGCAAGCGTCGTCGCAACCAATTTAAGATTGCGACGACACTTTTGAACTCATTGATAATAAGTGGCGGCCATTTGACTCATCATTTTCTTAAAGCGGCGTTTGCGGAACCACCCTAACAGTGTTCCAACAACGCGATTGTTTGCGGCAGTTTTCTTATCTTTACCCAAGAAAGTTTCGGCATAGGTTAAACCGGCTTCGTTATCACCGTCCCGCGTAAACTGATAATCAACGAGATAATGGTCATTAGGTGTTTCCAACTCGTAAGCGTATCGCACACCCGGTTCGGCATGGGTCACTTTTAGTGAACCTGTCAGACCGTTTTGCCATTTCTTTTCATATTGAAACCCTTGCAAACTTTGCTTAGGCGCTGGTCGACCAGTTTGTTGTTGAATATCAGCTTGAGCCGAGTTGATCAATTGTTGATACAGATAGTCCACGGGGGCTGTCAACGTCATCTTAATTTGCATGTTTTTGACTCCTTTCAAGCTGACCGACGTGACGGTAAAGGATAAATAGCGCAGCACTGATGATTAGCCCTAGTCCGAGCGTTACCCACTGACCAACGCTACCGGCCAGGGGACTCAGAACAACTGCTAATAATGCGAGGTTCATCCCGATGAGTAAACACTGCTTCAAGGTTTTCATGAGTTAATTAGTCTCCAATTTCAGTAGGTTTAATTTTATTCGCTGCTTTGACAAATGGCACGTAAATCGCAAAGGCAATCAAACCATTGACGACTTGCAAGACGACTGAGCGCCAGTCCATTGTGGCAACCAAGGCATTCATAATTGGTGGCATTGACCAAACAATATTATTAGTGATTGGCGCAACCCACCCGGCTGTAATCGCGGCATAGGCAATGGAGACGGTTACAACTGGTGCCAAGATAAATGGGATAAAGTAGATTGGATCTAAGACGATTGGTAACCCAAACATCACTGGTTCGTTAATGTTGAAGAAACCTGGTCCAATAGCTAATTTAGCGACTGAGCGTTGATCGTCCCGTTTACTGAACATCAAGATGGCAATGAGCAGTAGTAAGGTCGAGCCGGCCCCACCGATCCAAGCGTATAAGTCAAAACAGTTCCGAGTCCAGAGGTAAGGGATTGCTTTGTGTGCTTGGAAGGCATTAACGTTCGCTAATTGCGCCGTTAACCAAATCCCATCCAAGACTGGAGCTAACACGTTGGAACCGTGAATCCCAAAGAACCAGAAGATTTGAACTAATAAGGTCATCAGTAAAACGGCCCCATAGCCTTGACTCATGTTCAAAAGTGGTTCTTGAATCACTTTTGCGATCCATTCGATCACAGTTGTTTGACCAAAGTTGCTGAATAACCAGTTGATAACACCGACCGTGTAGAATGCGGCTGCGGCTGGGATAATCCCAGTAAAGGCGTTCGCAACTGCGGGTGGCACTGTATCTGGCATTTTAATCGTAATGTGTTTTTTCATTAAATAGATGTAACAAGTGCTGGCAATGGCCCCTAAGATCATAACGGTAAAGAACCCGTATGAGCCAAAGTACGTATTAAAGTTAAAGTAACCCCAAGCAGTGACCTTTTTACCAGCAACGGCCATCCCAGAATCAGTTAAGACCTTGGTTGCACCAGCACTTAAGGATTTTGTTAAGGTCCCGGTAAAGTTTTGTGGCAAGCTCATGATGAATGTCCCGAGTGTCACGATCCCACCAGTAATTGGTTCAACTTTATATTGAACAGATAATTGATAACCAAAGGTAAATGAGAAGATCAAGCCTAAAATTGCTAAGGTCCCGGTCCAAACCATTCCGTTGATCCCAATCAACCACTGCATCGAATTAACGAAGCCGAGCCAACCAAATTTCGTTGGAATATCTCGTACTAAGGCGTTTAACACGGTGGCGATAGACCCGGCCATCATCGCCGGCATAATTGCAATAAATGCGTCACGTAAAGCGACTAACCAACGGACCCCGCTGATTTTCGCTGCGACTGGGACTAAATGTTTATTTAGCCATTCGATAAATGAATTCATGATTCTGCCTCACTCCTAATGTTTTTCACGTTGGCCGCCTCAGATTCCCCCCTGAGGCGCTTCCCGTACTAATTTTCGAGATCGATATTTTCGGTATGGTAGTACAGCTCCAAGTCTTCATAAACGAAGAACGTTTTAGAAAAGTTGAACACGTCACCATTCGCTAAATAGTTGATCCCGTCCAAACACAGTGTTTTATCGCCTTCCGGCAGGCCTACGAGCTGTGCGCGTTCCGCAGTCAGTCTGACTTGATGCACGTAATTTTCCGTGGTACTCCCAGTGATGCCATAAGCGTCACGTAAAAAGGTAAAGATCGACTGTTGGACACTTTCTTCCGATAAAAACGGCACGATTGCTCTTGGAAAATAAGACTCCTCCAAGTCATATAAACAATCCTTGAGATATCGCAACCGAATGACCCGGTAAAGCTCATCGCCAACTGAAATATTGCCTTGTTTCGCCAGCTTTTCATCCGCCTTGATCTTATCAAAGGTGACAATCTTAGATACCAATGGTCCCCCTTCGACCATGGCCGCGCGGTCAAAACCAATTGATAAGTTCAAAACAGTGGCTGACTCATCCGGCTGTTTAATAATAAAGTTGCCGCTACCTTGGACCCGGCGTAATAAGCCGTGTCGAAAGACCACATCGATAGCTTTTCGAATGGTATTGCGGCTCGCATTAAAACGGGCCATCAGCACTTTTTCAGTCGGTAATTTCGTTTCGTAGTCATTAGCAATTATCGATTTAATAATATCTTGCGCAATTGCTCGATACATGAGAATTCCTCCTTTCACATGTAATTGGTAGGCTCCTATAAAACTTGTGCCCACAAATATGATAGCATATCAGATTTGAAAGCGCTTCTATATTTAGAATTTTATACCAAAGAATTTTAAAATTGGTCAATACCAATTATGACGGTGTTTCGACTATGTCGACCGGTGACTTTTTATATAAATATTTTTATTAACACCATCAACTATTGCCCTAAAGAGGACAGTTTATTGCTGAAAAGCACAAAAAAACTAAGCTAACTTTAAATTATAAAGCTGGCTTAGTTTTAAATTTTAGTCCATTGAAGGTGCAAAACACTATCGTAAATACAGCGATAGTGACAATGCCCATATTTAAAATACGCTTGTACAAATTCAGCTCTTCATCAATCATCCCAAAATGTTAATTAGCTGTAGGTTGTTGCTGATAGCATCGGCCGTGCAGGTGGCGTTTGACCGGCGAATTTCCGGTCTTACACCACGGACCGGCCGAAAGACTTGCGGTTTAAGCAAGTCTTCCGGGCGAGGATCAAGACGTCCCTCAGGCTTGACCCGGTCCCTCGGCCGCATGCCATCAGCAACAACCGGAAGCGGCAATCATCAAGTATCTTTAGTTACACACTAGTAATTTGCATTCGTCCATTACGTTTAGAATGATACAAATTTTGGTCAACCCGATTATAAAAATCGATTGGCGAATTATCATTAGCCGATAGCGTTGAAACCCCGACTGAAATTGAAATATTCAGTCGACCACTCGCTGTTGATAGCGTCAGATGATTAAGTGCATCGAAAATCTGGGCCACAATTGTTTCAGTTGCAGCTAAATCTTTATTAGGAAAAAGAATATTAAACTCTTCGCCACCGGTTCGATATAATTTTACGTCTGGATCATTTGCATCCAAGACCGCTTGAACCGTGGTCGTGACGTGTTGCAACACGTGATCACCAACAATGTGACCATAAGTATCGTTGACCTGCTTAAAGTGATCGATATCAAACATCATCATACTAACCGGCTGCTGAGTCTCGTGGCTGTTTTCAAATAACCTTTGACTTGCTTCCGTGTAAGCTGCAAAATTTTCAGCTTGTGTTAGCGCATCATGGTTAGCATACTGTGCCAAATGAACTTTCAATTCGCTATCGTGTGTCAACATCGTGACATAAACATAGAGTAAAATTTCAAAAATGACCAAGTATAGCCATTCTTCACCAAATATGTGCCAAGTCAAATTATATTTGAACGTCATCCAAACCCACAGGATGCCCCCAAAGACAATTCCAGCAGCTAAGTAACTCAACGGTGCCCAAGGAAAAGTCCGAACTTTGACGCGTAATTGATTGAGCACCCAGAAAAAAGCGATTAACGTCAGCGCATGCCCCCACGATTGCCAGGAGGCCAATGAACCATCGTAAATAATAAACGCAATCAGAATACCAATGAAGAATGGTGATGGCACATGCCCTTGCAAAAAATAGCCGCAGAAGATAATGGCAATCAGTTGGAAGTTCATAAACTGCCACGCCTCACAGCTACCGACAACGATTGTTTGGATACAAAAAACAAAGACGGCCATATAAATGACTGCATACCAAGTATTGAGCTGACTATCGGTCAATTTTATCCGGCGATGATGATGTACCCAAGTCGTTAACCAGTTATAGGTAACCCAATATAATGTGAGCATGCCTAAAACAAAGAAAACGCTAGTAATAAATGGTGGCACTTGCCAATGGCTCCAGGTCATATTTAACTTGCCTTCCTCGTCAATAAGTAAATTAATATCTCTATTAGTTAAAATCTATTGACCTAAAAAGTCAACCGTGAATCCCAGATAATATACCAATATATCTTAGACATAATAAAATTCATAGGCACACATTATGTATCTATAAATTTATTATGTCAATCGTCAACTGTATTGGCACTTTTTAGCAAACTACGTGCATTCTTGATTCCTTTTTCAATAAATATTCTCAGCTTATCAGACCCGATATTAGGCCGTAGCTCGATAGAACTTATGTTGAAAGAACTTGCTTTTTCTTGAACACCTTCACTTCCTAATAATATTTTCGGATACAGTATTGCCACTTGAAGAACTGGGGACTTATCTGAAAATCCTAAATGCCTAAATGCCGCATATGAATCAGATTTAAAATACATTTTACTTTTAATACTGTCCACATATCCCAATAACTGTGCGCGCTTATCATTATAGACAAATTTCAAATTTCTATATTTAGTATCCATTACTAAAACATTGAGCAAAGTCCCTTCTGAATCTTGTATAGTGATCAAGATATCTGGCTTATTGTGAGACGAATTAGTCCATAATAATTCATTATTAGGCTCCCTACTCAAGCTTTTGTTGTACATAACAGTAAGCTTTAGTAAAGCATTTCCACTAACTTGGAACTCAAACTCTACACTGGTTCCATGTTCTAACACGCTTTGCACATTATAATCATCACTAAAAATCCATCCACCTACAGGGACCAAGCCTATTTCTATCATTTCTTTTATGGTTCTAACAAATCCCCATATCTCATATAAATCTTGGGTTCGAATCCAATCATAAACGTATTGTCGCACCATAATATTTCTTGTGCTATCTTTCTTCACTAAGCTATTAACAAGACAATATATATATCTATAACTATTATTCAGCATTGCCGACTTCGACAATTTACCATTAACACTCTTAATCTCATTAAATGATGCTGATGACAAAAAAGAATTAATATCCATTCCATATCTCAAAAGAATTTTTTTGTCATTCTTCAAGCTAGTTAAGTCCATTAGATTATTCTTGTGATTTATAAACGAAATTTTTTTGCTCAATTGATGGACCAATTTATTAATAATACTTTTTAATTGAATCATTTTGTACTTAATTACACGGTTATCCCGTAAGTCAAGGTTAACAAAGCGTTTAAATGAGTACATTCCTTCTAAATCTGGCCTCATTGTCATAACTTTATTACTATACTCGTCAATATTTTCTGCTTTATCACTAGTCCAATTATACTTTTTTGCAATTAGCAAGCGTGGATTTCCCTCAATAGAATATATAGAGTTTTCAAATTGATGTATATTGTTATGCAATATTTCAATTTTCTTTAAATCGTCAGCAGAGAACTCCTTTGTTTCAGATGATAACACCCCATTATTAATGGCTTCAAAAGATCTAGATAGTCCAGAGACCATTGATTCTACATCATCTCGCATAGCCATTAATTCATCTTCATTTAAAAACTTTGGTTTAACATAAAAATACGAAAAGTATCTTTTTTCACCAGGTTCTATTACCATAATTCTGTATATTCCAGGGCCATAATTCAACATGTTTTGTTTAATTTGTGGTGCATCACTAGTTTGATTTTTATAAATATAAAAAAAAGTAGCTTTATCAAACTCAACATTATTACTATTAGGATTAAAGTATTTCTGTTGCACATCTTCCGTATGATTCAAAAAATTGCCGTTGCCTTTAGTATCGTCAATATAAATTTTGGCATTTTCATTTCCAAAAAAGGCTAATTTACATTGTGTGTTTTCCACACACTCTTTAACATAGTCCAATGTTAAAATATCACGATATTCCTGCGTTTCAATTTCATGGCTGCTGAATTTTAATCTTTGCTTAGTTCCCTTACTGACCATGTACGCATCAACTGACAAAACCAGTCACCTGCAATTCTTTAGCCTTCTTTAAAAGAACGGCACGTGAAAGAACAAAATCAGACAAACTAGATTCTTCGTCTAATAAATCTAGTAACTTCCCTTCGAGTTTTGAATCGTTTATCTCCAAAAGACCATTAAATGTATCGCTTGTACCTCTCAATTTTGGAAGTATTCTCTGTGCGACTTGATAGTCCAGTGCATCCTGGCGGTTAAAGTCCATTTTTTCAGAAATTGATGCCAAAAAGCCTTCAATACTGTTTAAAGTTCTCCATCCAAATCCTCCGTCTGGTATATCATTCAAAAATAGCTCATCAAGTTTCCAGAAGAAATCTAACTCATTTTTTGTTAACCCATTTTTCTCTTTATTCGTAGCAATAGTATTCATAGATGTTGCTAAGAACGCTTGATATTCTTCAAACTCCTTTTTACCATCTTTTGGTAGACCATCATCTATAACTTCAGCAGGATTATTACGTTTATTGAACGGCACCATTTGTAGTTCAATGATATTTGCCCGATCCATTAATTTATCTGAAAAGCTGAAGGTCGATTCATCAATATTTACAGTTCCAACAAATCTGATATTTGAGCCTATCTTAATAGTACTAGGGTATCGATCACTATTAAATAAATGTACGATGTTACTATTGTACAGTCTTATTTCCCTCTCAGAATTATTTCTTTCCAAGACTGAAATGAATTGAGAAAAGTAGTGCTCTATTCTCGCTAAATTCATTTCATCCAATACAACAATATACATATGGTTTGGATCAGCGGCTGCATCGACTAACATTTCTACTAGCCCAGAATCAGATGGCCGATACACATTGTGCATAGTATCTGCATACCCCAAAAGATCAGAATCATCTTGCCATGACGGACGAACTGAAATCATTTTAAATTGATTTGTTCCCAACACACCTAATGCATCGGCAAAAGCTGTTATTATTTTGGATTTTCCAGTTCCACTCAAGCCAGCCAAAACTGTCAAAGTACTTGTTTTTAATGAGAGATAAAAGCTTACCAAATCGTTATCATTCAATGTCAGATTATACTTTTTTGATTTAACCATTTTTCTAAAATTAGATATTAATTGAATCTCATGAATGTCATCTTTAATTAAATTTGATTCAATATCTTTATCTTGCGTGTCAGAAACATCACTACTCGACTTATCATTATTATCACCCGATAACACACTATCGTAGTTTGTATTCAGATCTAATTGTGTAACCATTAATTGTGTGGTTGGTACAAACGAAACATCATCATACCCGGGAATGTTGAAATAGATAAACTTCATCCATTCGGATGTTTTAATTTTTCTAACATTTACATTCGAATTTTTGGCAGGTGTTACATACCGCAAATATTCTGGGGCTATGTCAGATAAGTCTAAATTTTCATATAGATATCCTAGTTCACCTGAATAATTCAGCCCAGCTTCTTCGTGAAATATCGCAAAGCTACTAATATCATCCGTATTTTTCCCAAACAAGTCTGTATTATCAATAGGGATTGCCCTACCAGTATTCAAAGAATTTTCAAATTTTTCTCTATTAGGCAAATCACTTTTTTCTCCAATAATTGGTATCAGCTCATAGGAAAGATTTGAAGAAAAGTCATCATTTTTTTGTACGGCTGCTAAATTCTTTGCAACATAGTTTGGACCATAACTCTTATCATAACGTGTATAACTTTCCTCTTCCCAAATTTGAAATATGAATAAATGACCTTTTGCCCAGTCAGCAAAATTGTTCTTACGTTCTTCCTTTGTTAACTCCCGATCGTCTTCAAAATCTAAGTGCGATATTTCAGAATCATATGCATTAATTTCTTCACCAGCATATGTACTACTACTATTCAAAAGCCGTAATTTAAACATTAGGTCATTGTTCCTATCAATCAATATACCGCCAGTGGTACTCACATCACCGTTTTGATCTATCTGATTCCACTCACCAATATATGCTTGTCCATATTTCTTTTTCATAGCCATGATGTTTCAAACTCCTCTATTGAATTTTGCAAATAGGCCTTTAAGTTAAGACCTTTAGCCATTTTTTCAATTCTATATTTTTCATTATTGTTAAGCGCACCTGAATATATATTTATATACTTTATCGAATCTTGAACTTGTGAAACTTGTTTTTCTAGATCTGAGATTTCTTCAAATATCTGAAATCTAAAATTATATACACGAGTCTGAGTCACCCTATTGGTAGCAAATACCTCTGAAACGTTCAATTTAGCAATAATCTGTTTATTTTTTATTTTATTTGGAAATCCGATTTGCAGTACCGTCTTTTGGTCTAAATCTGAAATACTCATATTTGAGGAATCTTTTGGCGATTCTGACCGCTCTATTGACTCTGCCTTACTGAGTAAATCTGCTAATTTTCCCGATTGTTCTAAATTTTTTTCATTTAAATGACTAATAGTATCATTTCTATCTTTAATTTCCTTTTTCATGGTCTTAGTTTCTTGAATCAACTTTATAGAATATTCTTTTTCCGTTTTCATTCTATTCACAGTCGCGCTAAGTTGCTTCTTTTTATTCTCCACTTCACCCTCAAATCGTAAATTAGCACTCCGAAGATCCTGACAAACCTTTTTTAAATCAGAGATTTTGGAATCTTTTGATTTTATTTCAGCTTTCAATTCTTTTATATTATTGTCTCTGTTCTCTATTTGCTGCTTCAATTTTTTTATAATCGAATTATTCAAGCTTTTGCTTTCGAGTGAATTAGGACGTATGTCCGCTAATTTCTGGGGAACTTCTTTTGAAACTCTTTCGCTAAATGTCTCAATAAGACTTGTAGCTTTATCATAGTCACCTAGGACATAGCTTTTAACAATCTTATTCCATTGTAAATTTTCCGACTCAGACTCTTTGCCATTTTTAGAAATACTTTCAGATACTTTACTAAAAAACAAATCGAGCTTACCAATATTCTTAGGTTGTAAAAGTTGCATATTGGTAACCGCATATGAAGACTTCTTATTAGTATTTCTGGGAATTGTAACACCCTTTACTCCTGAAACCAATCGTACATACAACGTACTTGGCATGTGCTCCAAGAGCCAAATTCGTACATTTCTTTTATCCAACTTAACTCTTCTCCTTTTTATCATATAATGCCAAATATCCATAGCTGTAGAAATTTACAAAGCATTAATCATTTAATCTTTTAAGAAGGGGGACTCGTAGTTCAAATATTGAATAAGCTACTACAAAGTCTATCTAAAAAATATATTAACTACACCAATCGTAACAATAAGAATGGATAACCCACTTAATGATATATCCTTATGAATATATATAGTCAAATTGATATCTTTTAACACCATTTATGTACATCTTGAAAATACCCTCAGCATTGCCAATATCAATGTTTTCAATTCTTTCATCTCCAGACATTACACGTTGATTTCCTAGTAATCATTTAATAATTATACAATGAAACGTCGCAAATATACTATTACTACTTGGATTTAAAATTGGATTTTGGGCCTTGAAACAATTATGTGTAAATAGAAAATTACACATGGACCTAAGGTAATAACGTCAATTATCATGGAACCTATGTAAACTTTCAATACTACAAAGCCGAATTCAGAGTCTCATCATTAGCGTACACTTTACGTATCAACACCGGGAACCCAACCCTAATAATTAGCCAAAGCAAAACAGCAGCTACTATAATGGGTGCAATCTAGGTGTTAGATCACTTCATAACTAAATAATAAAAGTCTAAAGACTCACATCAATTTAATGGAGTCCGCCGACAAAAACTGAACTGACAGGTCAAAAGTGAGAACAACATCCAAATAAATCGGTTCTAAAATGAGACATACAGATATTCATAATTGCCATGATAAAAAGTATTTGAACAGTCATTACTATGGTACAAGTCAATTTGATGTAGCCTATACGCCACACAAGCATCCAATAATGGACAAAAATTATACCAATCATAATTTTTCAAGCTTAACATTTTAGCACTTCAACGAAACCAGCCTAGTATGCAAAGTTGCCGAACAAAATTTCTAATAGCACCTTTTTGTACAATGATGGTATTGTTTGGTTACTGACAGAACGATAACGATGCTTAGTCTTAAGTCATCTACAAACAAAAATTAGAATGGAGGAATTATCATGCGTTCATTAAAAATTATGGCCGGCCTGAGTAGTACCGTCACGCTGGCATTACTATCATTGAGTCCCTTAGCTGCCATGGCGGCTGGTCCCGGGACCACGACGAGTAACTTGACCACGGTTTCCAGCGGCTATGTTGCTGATACGACTGGTTCTGCTGAAGCGGCTTCGAATGCCGAATTCACCGTCTCACCAGGTAGTTTGACCCTAAATCAAGTCCCAAATATTTCATTAGGTAGTGCTGGTGTCAAGAGTATTGCAACCGCTGACACGACTTTACCAGTTGTCAGTGGCACTACCACTGGTGGCACAAGCTATGACGGTAACAATTCTGGCACCTTAAGCGTCAGCGACTATCGTGGCAATCACGCTGGTTGGTCGTTATCGGTCGGCATGGGGCCATTCACTTCCGGCACCAATACCGTTACTGACGCTAAATTAACGCTGAATGAAACGGCCGGTACGTTAGATAACACCGCCACGGCCGCACCAGTTAACCTGCTGTTGTCCCAAGGCACCGTTACTAGCGGCTGGATCAGCAATCCCGAAAACTTGTGGAATGCAGACACCAACACCGGTGAAGGGAATAACACCGCGACGACGGCAACGAGCAGTAGCTTATTGATTAGCAAACAACCTTTGATTTCAGCTGGTACCTACACTGCAACTTTGTACTGGGCACTCGACAGCGCACCGGTATCGGTCAAACCAGCAAGTTAACTCAACTGAAACGCTTAGCATGACTGGAGATGGGTAGAATGTCGTTACGCAAACTAATTTGGGGCCTATTAGCTTTAGGCCTACTCGGCGGACAAGCATTCGGATTCCCGCTGCCAGTTCAAGCAGCTCAAACACCGACCGCCAACTTTGTGGTCACCCCTTTATTTCCTAAGAATCAATTATCAACGAAGGATGGCTACTTCAATCTTAAGGTCACGCCGGGAAGTACCCAAACGTTAAAACTGTCAGTGACCAATCCGGGGACAACTCGACGCGAGCTACAGATCATTCCGGTCAATGCCACGACTGCGGATTCCGGCACGATTGTTTACATTCCGTCCAACCGCACCGATCCATCCGCGAAAACGACTTTTACAAAAATGACCTCGTCAGCCGTGACCGTTGATTTAGCACCACACCAAGGAAAGACCGTCTCGTTTGCAACCAAGATTCCTAAGGATGGCTTTACTGGCGAGATCTTAGGTGGCCTCTTCGTTACCAATCCTAAAACCAGCAAAGCAAGCACGAAACGGACCGCCCAAAATTTCCAACTGGCTAACCGCTATGCGGTAACGACCGCCGTTGCGCTCTGGTGTCAGCCAAATCAAGCCGTACCTGCCAAGGTTCAATTAGCAAGTACGAAAGTGATCACCAACGATGCCAGCACCGCACCAGTCGTCGTCGCTAAGCTCCGTAACTTAGCCCCCATTGCTTTTGGCGAACTCGAGATCAAGACTCAAATTTTTGAAAAGGCCACTGGTCACGAGGTCGTTTCACAGACCTTGAAGAATCGCGCCATGGCCCCCAATAGTTGGTTCAACGCTGAGATTGGCCTCGGCGATAAGCCCCTGACACCTGGCAAATACACCTTAAAAATGCAGTTAGCCAGCGGTGATCGTCATTGGCGTTTTACCCAAGACTTCACGCTATCAAAAACGCGGACTCAAGAACATAATACACGCACTAAACCCGTCAAAGGGACGGCCACGACCGCTTGGTACTGGTTCGCCCTCGCCGGCAGTTTAGCTTTAGTCGTTATTGGACTCGCGTACTGGCTCGGACGCCGACACGGACATCGCTAAATTGAACAAACGCCTCAAAATGGCCCTGACGACATGTGAAATCAGCATGTTGTCAGGGTCGTTTTTTGCTTTTCAGCACATTATCATGTGGACCAAAACGGCTATCAATGACAAAATTTCAAAAAGTTTAATTAATAAGTTTATTGTGATATATAATTAACTTAATTTAACATTTCGTCAACGGAATCATCACTAAACGACACACTTAATTTATTCTAAGGGGAACCTGCATTGACTTATTTACTCTACACATTGTCGCTAATTTCTAGCTGCTACGAAATGGTGATTATTGGATTAGCCTTTCGTGAACGCCTGACTTGGCGCTTCAGCTTGAGCTGGTTGGGCATCATTCTTGCCTTGCAATTTCTGCAGCAAGCCGCAACCGCCTGGTGGTCACAACTACCGCTAGCCTTGATTTGGATTGTGCCCCTAACGATTGTCGACACGATCATGGCAACGCGGCTACTGAACACACACTGGCTCATCGTGTTACCCATTATCCTGTCGCTAAATGCGTTGAAACGGTTAATTGGCGGTATCGGCGGGACCTTTTTAAAATTTGCACTATCGGCCGACGACCCCATGCGACTCCGACAGGCCATTGGGTTGGGTGATTTAACTGCGAGTATCAATTTAATTGGTGCCGCCGCGTTAGGCTTGCCAATCATTATTTTAATTGGCTTGCTGGCACATCACTTTGTCAGTCGTACAAACGTGCTAGCCTTTTTTCAGCAGGTCAAAGTCGCCACGAGTGATTATTGGCTCGTTTTTCTCGAATACGCCGCGTATGTACTGGCTTATTGCTATGCCCTCGAACAACCCGTCGTGACTCAGACTTACATTGCCGTCGTTGCCACGCTAGTTTTCGGCACGACCACCGCGTATCTTGTGATTAACAATAACAACCGCCTGACCGACAATCAGCTGCTAGCACAGGTGACAACTACCAATGAGCAACTCGTTCAACATCAGACACAATTGGAATCATTTCACGATGACTATCGCAACACCTTGCTGAATCTCAATCACTATATTCGTAATAACGACGTCGCCGGTCTGAAAGCTTATTATCAAAAACTGGCGGGCGCACCGGCAGCCTCACCACTGACAACGACGACAATCACGACACTCAATCAGTTAAATAACCCAGAATTGCGTGGTTTGATTTATGCGAAGGTCGAAACGGCCGCATCACGTGGTGTCCAGCTGCAGCTTAACCTGACGCAACCAATCATCATCAAAGCCGACCACCCCATTAAAGTGGGCCGCCTGCTCGGTAACTTGTTAGATACCGCAATCGACAACGCCGCACAAACTGATCAGCCAGTTACACTGACGATCCAAGCTTTGCCAAGAGAAGTCGTCCAGCTACAAGTCAGCTATACCGTATCTGAAACAACCAGTCAGTGGTCAGCCAGTCTACCAGACCAGCAATCACTGGCTGATGACCAACTGCAAGTCACGACTCAGCTCAATGACCAACAAGTTGTTGCAACTTTAACAATTACGGCCTAAAAAATAGGATTTCAGAAGTCAGTTTAAGATTTCTGAAATCCTATTTTTAGTTGCAAGCCGTCTCATTTAAGCTAAGCCGCGGCGATCCCACCAATAGACCAACACGACCAATGGTAAGGTCACAAACATGACGGGGTAAAACCACGTCCACGGCAATAAACTACTGATGAGTCCCCCAAACATGGGTCCCAGCGTCATACCTAAATCGATGCCAATATAAAAGGTACTGTTGGCTAGCCCGCGGTCGGCCCTTGGCACTAAGGTCAATGCTTTGGCCTGACAGATTGAGTACATGAGCCCATACCCTGCCGCTAATCCCAGCGCCGCAATGACTAACATGAACCAATTGCTCAACCGTACTAACGCTAAAACACCGATAAAATTACATCCTAAGCAAATCCAGAAAAACTTTCGAAAGGGCACTCGGTCAAAGAGATCTCGTAAACCTAATCTTAGACCCAATAAAATAATCGCATATACTGGGAAAAACGCCCCGGCTGATACTGAAAAATGGCGTTGTTCAATGTAGCTGACAAGGTAAGTCTGCGTGGCAAAATACGGCAATGAAAAGAGCATCAGAATCAACGCCACTGGCACCACTTTCGGTTGAACCAAGTGAAAACGTTTGGCATGAGTCGTCGCTTGGACCGGCTGGGGAATCCCGCGACTGCCGACAAATTGAATCAAAAACAGCATCAGTAAACTACAACCAGCGGACGTCCAGAAAACAGTTTGATAACTAAAATGACTGTATAAATAGACCGCTAACGCCGGCCCAACCGCCATCCCCATCGCGTTGGCGAGACCATAGATGCCCATGCCAGAACCGATTCGATCAGCTGGCAGTAAGCTCGCCATCCAAGTTGCCATGCAAACGGAACAGAGCGTATAACCAATCCCGGTAATAATTCGACAAATAATGATCAGTGTGAGATTAGTCGTTAGACTGTAGCCGACGCTGGCTAACACAAATAGCACGCCACCAACTGTGGTCAAATGATATTTGGACACGCGGTCAGTCAAGTTGCCGGCAACCGGCCGTAACAATAATGACGTTAAATTCGTCGCGCCGGCAACGACACCCGCTAACAAACTGTTAGCTCCGACGCTGCTTGCAAAGCCCGCAATCACCGGATTGATCAGCATTGGGTTCATCAGGAAGAAGAAGCTAGCCGCTAGAACTAGTTTGACATCTTTGGTATATAACTTAGTTTTCATGAATAATTACACTTTCTTACAGTAAATTAATTTATACTTCCATTATCGCGCTAATTTGGGCTGAATTTTGGATTAATTAATTTAATTAGTAACTGCTCTTAGAAAATAAAAAACGCCCCTAATCGGACGTTTTCGAAAATTTTTCATATCTATCACACTCAATTACTAACTGGCAAAGAATGTCGAATTATTTTTACCAACGGAAATTTCATTTTCGACCTGACTCGGTTCCCGTTTTGAAACATTAATTTTCATTTCAGAGTGAATCGTCTGCCGTGGTTCATCTTCAACATATCCTAGTGCAATCAGTAAACTAATCGCAGCGGGTAGCTGCTTGTTTCACTTCTTATCAGACTCTTCGATAAATAACTCATACAATAACCAGCCTGCACCAATCGCTGCACAAGCCCCACCAATTATCGGGACAAAACTGAATCGCGACACGGTCATCATGATTGCCCCACCAACAAATAGAAAACCACTAGCTAAAACTGGCTTCATTAACTTCCTCCGTAAACGGTTGCAACCAACATAATTGTTACCAGTCTAGCAAAGCCATGGCTAATATGTCTACTATTGAACGAACTAATAAATCCATTTTGTCAGCAAGTCTTAGTTATCAACGACTTTCAGCAAGGCGTTCAAATCGGCTTGCTTGTTTAAAACCGTCACTAACTGTTGGCCGTCTTTTTGGTAGGTCATCGACTTGAATACCTTTACAGGTAGCTTGGGACCGCTAGCAGCCGCCATTTGTAAGTTCGTCAATTTGGCAAAAACGTTCACTTCTGGATTAACGTCAAAGATTGCCGCCACATCTGGTAACATCTCGCCTAGTGGTAACTGATTCGTGTAGTTGCCACTATTAAAGTAGGCACGTAAGCAGAACATGAGAATTGCTCGTTCATACATCGATAACGTTGCTAACTGCTTTTTCAACTCTGAATTCATCTTTAAATTTACCATCCTAATTTTTGACTTCTTAATTATCATAGCACATTCCAGAATCATCCTAAAAAAAGGAACCGCAACGCCTAAGTTAAGTTAGACGTTACGGTTCCTTCAAACCTTTTACCGTTCAATCAACGGGTTATTTCCAATCATAATCCGTTGGGTCTTGCAAACCGCGGCCAGTTGCTTTATCCAACATGATGCGTTGTTCAAAGTGAGCCACATTCCGCTTCGTTTCCTTGACCATATCTGGGTTGACGGAAACATAGTCGATCCCATTTTGAATCAAGAAGTTCGTGAAGTCAGGGAATTCAGACGGTGCTTGACCGCAAATGGAAACAGTCTTGCCATCTTTGTGTGCCGCAGTGATCAAATGACGAATGGCGCGTTTAACTGCTAAGTTACGTTCATCAAAGAGACTCGCAACGGTATCGTTATTCCGGTCACAACCGAGCAACAACATGGTTAAGTCGTTAGACCCAATGGAGTACCCATCAACATATTCGTTGAATTTATCAGCCAAAATGATGTTTGATGGAATTTCAGCCATCATGTAAACTTTGAAGTCGGCATTACGAACCAAGCCTTCACCAGCCATGATGTCTGTAACTTTCTTAGCTTCATCAAGCGTCCGAACGAATGGAATCATGACATTCAAGTTCTTCAAGCCAAACTCGTTCCGAACTTTCTTAACGGCAGCTAATTCAAGCTTGAACGCATTGATATACTTCGGATCATAATAACGTGAAGCCCCACGCCAGCCTAACAAATCAGCTGGTTCATGTGGTTCAAACTTCTCGCCACCCTTAAGCTTACGATATTCACTCGACTTGAAGTCGGAGAGCCGTAAGACCACTGGCCGTGGTGACATGGCCCGAGCAACCTTAGAAATACCGTCCGCTAACATGTCGACGACCTTTTCAGGATGGCCTTCTTCAATCAAGTAGAGTGGATGTTCGTGGATATAAGTCGTCCAGAGGAACTCTTCACGCATCAACCCGATCCCATCAGCTGGTAATGATGAATACTTTTCAGCTAACTCTGGGTCACCTAAGTTCATCATGACACCAGTTGCGGTTGGGGCGAAGGTTTCGGCGGCAACAACTTGACCAGCAACTTGGGCTGCCGGAGCGGCTTTCTTCAACATGCTATCGATCTTACCTTGGTAAACGACCCCATTCTTGGCATCAACTGTAACCACATCACCAGTCTTGAGCACACTGGTGGCAGCCACGTGCTTACTTTCAGTCCCGACGATACATGGAATTTCCATTTCTCGTGAAACGATCGCAGCGTGGCAAGTCATCCCACCATTATTAGTGACAATGGCCGCAGCCTTCTTCATCGCTGGTACCCAGTCAGGTGAAGTCATCAAGGTGACCAAAATTTCACCTTGCTTGAATTTATCGATGTCTTTTGGATTATCAATAACGTGAACGACGCCAGTTGCTAAACCTGGACTTGCAGGTAACCCACGAACAACTACTTTAGCATCTGCTTCTGAAACCACGTTATCATCTCCAGCATCACTTGTTTTTCCTTTATTACGTTGTGACCAAACGGTTTCTGGACGCGCTTGGACGATCCAAAGCCGGTCAGTATTAACGTCTAAGGCATATTCCATATCCATGTAACAGCCATAGTGCTTTTCGATTTCTTTAGCATAGCCAGCCAATTCAACGACCTGACTATCCGTTAAAACTTGTTTATCTTGTAAGTCGGCAGGCACATTTTGTTCCTTCGTCCCACCATTGGCAACCCGCATCAACTCAACCGGCTGCTTAATGACATTTCTTTCAACGATCTTCAAGGTTTCCTTATCCACAACGAAGTGGTTAGGGGTAACTTTGCCTAAGACGATATATTCGCCTAAGCCCCGAATCCCGTCGATGACAATCTTGGAATCATCACCATTAGCAACGTTGACGGAGAACATAATCCCTGAGGCCTTTGAGAAGACCATCATTTGGACCGCTGCTGATAAGGCGACTTTTTCGTATGGGAACTGTTGCTTGTGCCGATAATAAGTCGCCCGATCCGTGAACAATGATGAATAGCATTGTTGAACCCGGTTAACAACGTCAGCAGCACCCTTGATATTTAAGTAAGATTCCTGTTGACCGGCAAACGAAGCATTAGGAAGATCTTCTGCAGTCGCAGAGGAACGAATCGCAACAAATGGATCAGATTGACCCATCTTGTCAGCAAGATCAACGTAAGCCTTTTGAATATCATTCGCCAAATCAGTTGGCATGGTTGCGCCAACGATCAAGTTACGAATTTGCTCACAAGTCTTGTGCAATTCGTCCGAATCTTCGTAGTCCACAATACCGTTAAGCAACGTGTTAACTTTATCGTTTAATCCGGTCTTATCCATAAAGTAGCGATAAGCTCGGGCAGTTGTGGCGAAACCATATGGTACCGGCACATCCATTGAGGAAGTCATTTCTCCCAATGAGGACGATTTCCCACCAACTAAGCTAACATCTTCACGATGTAATTCATTAAACCATAAAACATTTGCTGTATCGCGACTACTCATAATATTACCTCCTTGAAACTTTCAATCTCAAATTTAATCAGACAAACCAAAGATAAAGCGGTTTCTTTTTACGACTTCATTGTAGTTCAACCATGCACAAAGTTCAAAGGTATTTCCTAACCTTTTCAGGCTTGATTTTATAATAATACCATTAAATCAGTATGTTAGGTTACTTAATAATCCATTCTGTAATTTGATAACAGATGAGCAAAGTGCCAGTTAATCACAGTTTACAGCTATGATTGCTTTCAAATTAAAAAGACCTATACCTACGATAAAAAAGCTCCGTAATTATAGGCCTTTTCAGCTGCTAAAAATTGTCAACTAACAACAAGGATTGACACTTTAATTTATCTCCCCTATCTCCCCTTATCTCCCCATCATCTCCCCTTATCTCCCCATTCACGAGCCCAATACATACTTCGTAGCTGGGCCTGCACCAATCTTTTCCAAAACATTTTCGGCCACTAACCTTTTCAAATACCTATTAGCCTGCGTTCCACTTATATTTAACAATACTTCTGTCGTAGATCTCGTAATAGAAACGTGACTCTTCAAATAGGCAACAATTTTTTCCCGACTTTCAAAAAAGATCGCAACCCCAGCAGTTTCAAGCCCATTGATGTCTTCTGGACCCGATAGGCTCTCTTGATAATTAAGGTTAGGCAATGTCACCTTGACATAGTCTTCCTTCGCAACAAATATCGGCTTTCTTCCGGTGCTAGCATAACTGCTTAAAATTCTTCTAATTCCAGTTCCGTAATCCTCAACATATTTTAATTTATTAAGTGTTTTGACAATTTGTGGATTTCTCGGTAAGGTCTGCCCATCTAAAACAGCTTCAAGTTGCATTCCCCCAGGCAGTGGTCCAGGCGACAAAATCGTGAGCCTGTCATCAAAAACTTCAATTTGCACTGGCGACTGACTAAAGTAAGAACGATGGACAATTGCATTAACCACCGCTTCTCGAACAGCCACATTTGGATAACTTCTTTGCTCAGTTCTTTGGGGACTTCCAGTAATCTGTGCCGCCAACGGATTATTCAAATCAATGAAAGTTAAAGCATCATCAATTTGGCTTAGCAAGCTACCTGACAATTGCCGTCGGTTTTTAAACTGTTCTACTGTCAATCCATCAAAAACTGCGATTTTTACCAAAAAAGGGTTCTGGTCACTCATTAGCAATGCGGCATTTGTAAATTTTGCACGTGAATCATAAAAGCCTAAAGACTTGGGTTTGAAAAGTAAATTTTGTTTTTTAAATCGCAACCTGACACTATCAAAACTAACATTCTGAATGGGTGACTCAGAAACATCAAATGTACCCAAGCTTTGACTAGCTATCATTTTAGTCACACGTTCTGGAGATGCTTTAATTGACTCAGAGCCATTTCTAACATAGGCTTTGTCATCCAAAAAGTATGGTTTGAATTTTCCCGGTCGTATTTCAAGGCATAACAGACCATGGTTATAATATATTTGGACTAACCCAACTGGACTCGGATAGTAAATCGAGCTAGACAGCCAACGTCCCAGCTGTTCTTCAATATTATGTAATTCCATTTCCGTATACGTATGTGTGACTCGTCGACTTTTATCAGCCACACCCAAATAAATATAGGCCGTATTATTACCGTTTAGGAAAGCCGCAATTTCTTTTTTACACTTTTCATTAAAGCTTTCTTTATACTCAGTTACTTCATCTTCCACTGGAAAAGGCTGGGAATCTTCTGAATGTAACATGCGCCTACCTCTTTTTCATTTTCACAATGTCATTAACGTCACTCAGAATATATCATTTGTTTAACACTGTTACCAATATTATCTACACCTATTTTCAAGTAAGCCATCTCTTAGCTGTTAAAGTCCTATTCTTGAAAATGTCACTAAAATACCCTCAGCCTAAAAAAAGAAACCAATCCAAAAATGGCTTGATTTCTCCTCCGCCCAATTAGCCAGGCTGGTTGTTTAACTTTTAAGCTAACTGAAATTTCTGAAAATGTGTCTTTAAATATTTAAGCGTCAAACTAGTGGCATTTTTGATCAAGGCTTTGGGTTCCCCACTGGCCATCAATTGACCGCCGGCTTGGCCACCTTTAGGCCCTAAGTCGATCAAGTAATCCGCATTCGTCATCAAATCAAGGTCATGCGTGATGATGATAATCGTGGCGCCCTTGGCCTTCAAGCTGTTGATGACACCTAGCAACGTTTGCACGTCTTGCGGGTGTAAGCCAACGGAAGGTTCGTCAAAAATAAATAGCGTCCTACTCTGGCGTTTATTTAAATGGCTCATGAGCTTTAAACGTTGCGCTTCGCCACCAGATAAACTTGGCGTGCTTTCGCCCAAATGTAAATAGCCCAATCCCATCTCATCCAATAATTTTAACTGTTTCTCAATCTTCGGTACCGACTCGAAAACGGCTAACGCGTCACTGACAGATAAGTCTAACAACTCCACAATATTGTGCCCCTGCCAGCGAATCTGCTGAATCTCATCCTTATAACGCGCACCGTGACAGTAGGGACAGACTTCTTCCATGTCTGGCAAATATTGAATGTCCAACGTAATCATGCCCAGACCGCCACAATGTTCACACGCACCTTGCTTATTATTATATGAAAAGTAAGCCGGACCGAATTTTTTTGCTTTGGCAGCGGGTTGGCTGGCAAAAATCCGCCGCAAATTATCCATAATCGTCGTGTAAGTGGCGATAGTGGAACGAGAATTTTTCCCGATTGGTTTGGCATCCACCGACACCACATCTGTCAGATGCGTTTTCAGGTTAGCGACTTGTTTTGGTAAGGCCGCCTTCGCATTGAGTGCTTTGATGGCTGGCACGAGACTATCCAAAATCAGACTGGTCTTCCCAGCGCCAGAGAACCCAGTCACGGCGGTAATCTGGTTGCCCGGAATCGATACCGCGACATCTTTTAAATTAAAGTAATTTTTCACTTCAAATTCAGTGGTCAACTCGCTCGCTTTTTTGGTTGCTGATACTTTGGGATGCATGATTGCCGCTTTCCCAGAAATATACGGCCCAATCAAGGATTGTGGATTACCAACTAAGTCTTGTGGCGTGCCTTGGGCAATGATGTTCCCACCGGCGTCCCCCGACCCAGGTCCAATTTCAATCACCCAGTCGGCGGCTTCGATAATGTCGACTTCATGATCAACGACCACGAGTGAATTGCCTTGCGCAATCAACTGCCGAAAGACATGGATCAAGCCTTGCACGTTGTCTGGATGTAGGCCAATCGATGGCTCATCAAGCACGTACAACACGCCGGTCGTTTCCGTTCGAATCGTCTTCGCCAATTGTAGCCGTTGTAGCTCGCCGGTTGATAAAGTATTCCCATTTCGAGCTAGTGTTAAGTAATCTAAACCAAGTTCAAGGAGTGGCCGTAACGTATCCGTCAGGTTCTTGAACAACACTTTAGCCATCGCTTGCATCGCAGCTGGTAAGCCTTGCTTAGCTTGAGTCTCCCAATCAGTCAATTTTCCTAACGATAAGTCCGAGACTTCAGCAATGTTTCTGCCGCCAACTAATTGCGTTAACAATTCCGGGTTCAGCCGCGTCCCATGACAAGTTGGGCAAACTGAGAAATGGAAAAATTGATTCACTTGGTTGATGGCCCGATCACTTTTGACCGTTTTGAGCGAATCGTAGACCGCCGCAAACGCATTTTCATAGAGTGTCTTGTCAGTATGAAAGACCCGGCCCGTCGAAGTTCGAAAATCAACCGGATACTGCTTCTTCTCACCGTGGAGCACGATCTCCTTTTCAGCATCGGTTAAATCTTTGTATGGCACATCGGTACGAACCCCTAGCGTTTCAGCGACGGTCGGCATAAAGTTTCGACCAGGCAAATGCCATGACGCCACGACCCCCTCGGCCAAACTCAGATTTTCATCACCAATTAGCTTGCTCTCATCCAATTCGCGAACTTTCCCAGTCCCGTGACATTCAGGACAAGCACCGCCTGAATTAAAGGCGAAATCTTCCGCCGACTTAGCCATAAATTCAACGCCACATTCTGGACAGGTGATGTATCCCATCTTGCTATCAGGGCCACCTGGCAAGTCCATCGATTGTGCAATCTTCAAACTTGGACCAATTCGATGTCCATTTGGACAAACGGTCGAGCCTAACCGTGAAAAAATCAGACGAACAACGTTAAATAATTCACTCATCGAGCCGACCGTCGACCGTTCTGACGGCACATTGGGCCGTTGCCGCAACGCGATGGCCGATGGGATATGCCGAACTTCTTGGACTTGTGACCGTTTGCTCTGACTGATTCGACGTCTGGTATACGTCGATAACGCCTCTAAATAACGGCGTGATCCTTCCGCGTATAGAATTCCCATCGCTAACGAACTCTTTCCAGACCCTGAAGGCCCCGAAATCGCCACAAATTGATTCAAGGGAATATCGACATTAATATTTTTTAAGTTATGAACATTCCCACCGCGAACGCTGATATGTTCCTGTTGTTGCACACTAGTCGCCATAAATGAACCACCCTTCTACGACACTCAGCTCAGCGCAGTTACGCTAATTGCTGTTGGTTTGTGCTACTTTCAAGCTTAGCTTAATTAGCTGAACTTTCAAAGCAAACCGTCATTGATTCAGTTAATCATCGTTGCTACAAGTCTAATCATAAACTATCCCGTTTGGTTACAGTCAAGTTTCTCCATCAATTTTCGGCATAAAAAACTCGCTATGGTTGGCTAATCCGGTTCTAAAATATCTGTTGTTGGTAATTAAGAAAAATCTTGATTACTGGCAACAGGTATTTTTTATGCTCTTTTAAGTGTTATATAGTGTAAACTAAAATGAGTGCAAAAAAATAGACATAGTCACAAGGCTTTTGTCTATCCACTACCACATTTCAAGAAGAAAGAAAGCGACTATATCCATGGATAATGATACTAGAGTATTGCTCGGAATTGAAGACCAAAACATCAAAAAGATTCATATTATCAAAGAAAAGCATCAAATCATCGCCGAGGCGGTTTTGGACTATCGTCCAAAAGCTTGCCCAAAGTGTGGCATTAAAAATGATCATAAAGTCATTAAATACGGTTGGCGCTCGACCAACGTAAAACTCCCACGTATCAGTGAGCAAGATGTGATCTTACACTTGAAAAAGCGTTATTTTAAATGTCGGGAATGTACAAGTTATTTTCTAGCTCAAACGCCATTAACCGCAAAAAATCATACAATTTCACGTAATACTCAATTCTCTTGTCTTGAAAAACTCACTGAAGCAGTTTCAATGCGGCACATTGCCAATGAATTAAGTATTTCATCTACAACGATTCTTCGTTTCTTGCACTCGTATGAACGAGATATCAAAACTCATTACGACTGGTTGCCAGCGGTAATGAATATGGACGAAATCAAGTCAACTAAGAATGCCAAAGGAGCCATGAGTTTTGTATTCATGGATGGAATGAAGAAAGAATTTATTGATATCCTCGAATCTCGTACAATTCGTGATTTAACCAAGTATTTCAACCGTTATAGCAAAGCCAGTCGTGACCGAGTTCAAATTATCGTCACTGACATGAACTACACTTATCCCAAATTGGTAGAAGAAGTTTTCCCAAATGCGATTGTCGTAACAGATCGCTTCCACGTCGTGAATAATGTTGTTGTAGGTTTCAATCAAACTCGTATCCGGGTGATGAAACAGTTTGCCCATTCTAGCCAAGAGTACAAGGCATTGAAGCGATACTGGAAACTCCTTTTAAAGCCTAATGGTGAATTAGACTTTATTAATTATCGCAAGTTCACGTATGTCTCTGACCAGACTACTGAAAACAACTTGGTCGAAACCCTATTGGGTTTCGATAAAGAGCTTAATCACGCTTATGAAGCATTACAAGCAATTATGAGTGCAGTAAGGCTACGCGATGAGGATCGACTATTGAATGTTCTTAACCCAGAACAAGCATATCCAGAAGAAATGGAGAAACACCTAGCTTCTCTCAGGGATAATCAGGAATCTATTGAGAACGCCTTAAAATATAACTATTCGAATGGACCGCTTGAAGGAACCAATAACAAACTCAAGGTGCTTAAACGAGTTGCATATGGTTTTAGAAGCTTCGTAAACTTCAGATTACGAATTCGCTTGATGTTTAGTGTGCAAAAAGTGCCTAGCCATAAGGCGGCTAGGCACTAAAAGATAACTGATTACCAACAACAGTTGACAAAGAACCGCTAATCCAACTCATAGCGAGCAATAAAAAGATAAATTTGATAATTGATCTAACTTAGTTGCGTTTACGTTTCAGACCGACACCGGCAAAACCGAATAAGCCTAATAGCATCATGCCAAGTAAACTCAAGAAACTGGTACTTTGTTCATCTGTTTGTGGCAAAGCAGCTGCACCAGCCTTAGCTTTGAGCGACTTGGTAGCATTGCCCTCAGTCGTCCCAACAATTGCGGCCGTCTTAGTGACATGTGCTGCACTAGTTGCGGATGGCTTGGTAGTCGTGGCCAAGTTTTGGACCTTTGGTTGACCAGTAGTAATCAAATCGGCTTGGGCTGCCGTTTCAACTGCTTTAAGCGCTTGCTCACGAGCAGTAGCCTGAGCTAAGTTAGCCTTGGCAGTCGCTAAAGCTTCTTTAGCCGTTGCCAAAGCCGCACTCGTCGTGTCAGCCGCTGCGACTTTTTCGTCATAATCGGCTTGAGCTGCTTCGTAAGCGGCCTGTGCTTGCGCTAAGTCATCGTTAGCCGTTGCCAAATTTGTATCGGCATTTTCAAGACTTGATAAGTAAGCCTTAGCCTTGGCAACTTTGTCCGTCGCTGCTTTAACGGCAGTCTGGGCCTTAGCATCCGCGGCCTTAGCCGTTGCGAGCGCCTGCTTAGCTGTCGTTAATTCAGCAGTGGCCACAGCTACATTGGCTTTCGCTGTCACAACCGCCGCTTTTGCGCTAGCCAATTCTTCTGGCGTTGCCGCATTACTTTGAGCTTGCTTGAGCGTTACTTCATCGGTTTCTAACTGTTGTTTCAAATTAGCTAACTTATCAGTCGCAACGGCCGTTGCACGCTTTGCCGACTTCAAGTTATTCTGCGCCGTGGTTAGGGCAGCCTTGGCAGTAGTTAAAGTCTTAGTCTGTGCCTTGAGTGTTGCTTGTAAAGTATTGTCCTTAACCGCAACATGGCTCAATGGGGCTGGCGTCGTTGTATTTTTGAAGAACTTAGAACCCTTAGGAATCTCATTGTCATCATTGGTAATCACGATTAAGCGAATAGTACCCTTAGAGTCAAAGGTCGTTGCTAAATATAGATCATGCGACTTATAGTTTTCCTCATCATAAACATTCCCTACTTCTGTCGCCATGATATCCAAAATAGATCCCCATGACGCGTTGTAACCCTCAACAACAGTATTACTATCAGTAGATAAATGACCATAAATATAATCCAAAATACCGTCCTTTAAATCTGCCATGGTATGATTGTTAGTTCGGTAAAGTGTCCAGGACCATTCACCAAAGTCTTGGATTCTGGTAACTGTCCCCTCCAGTTTATCTGTAAGTTTTTCGGCAGGGATTCCCACTTTATCACTAGTGCCCACTTTTAACAGAGGTTGGTTACCACCATTTACGCCAAAGGTTTCACCATCACCTGCCTTCTTGTTTATCATTAAGTAGCCCAGCTTGGCAGAACCATCTGACACTTTAACTGGCTTAAATCCAAATTGTTTTCGAACATCATTGATAATCGATGCTGTAAAGTTAGACAACTCGCGAACTTGCGCTTCCGTCAAATTGCTGACGTCATCAATCACTTCATTTTTGTCTGCAGTAGTTGGCTGGTAGGCGATTTCTTTAGTCTTTTTCTCTAGTTTTCCGAGCTGATCGTATGCTCTATTTCTAGCAGCGTCGGCTTCATCCCAATTATCTTTATCTTCATTATACACAGCATCAAACGCTTTATCAGGCGCGGCATAAGCCTCTTTATAGCCAGCAGGCATCACAAAGCCACCAACTTCAACAGTGCTGTCAGCATTTTTGATTTTCGCGTTAGTCGCATCAACAGCCGCTTGAGCAGTCTTGACCGTAGTTTGTGCGTTCGTCACGGTATTATTAGCTTGATTTTGAACGTTTTGAGCAGTCGCAACCGTCTTAGTTTGGGTGGCAACACTGGCCTTATCTTGGTTAACAGCCGTTTGGGCCGCGGTCGTATCTAGTTGCTTAACTTTATTTTGAGCTTGTGTTAGATCTTGTTGCGCCGTTGTTACAGCACTACTTTTGGCGTTAACATCAGCTTGGGCTTGGCTTACCGTAGTAGCGGTGCTGCTGGCTTGTGACTGAGCTTGGCTTTGAACCGTCGACGCATCAGAAACAGCCTGTTGTGCGTTGGTAATATTTTCAGGCGTTGCAGTTGCTTTAATGGCAACTGCCTGTTTTTGAGCATCACTAGCCGTTTGAACACTCGAACTAGCCGAATTCAAGGTCTTTTGGGCAGTAGCTTTGGCTGCACCCGCATCGTTAGCGGCAGCTTGGGCTGACGTCACAGTGGACGTGGCCTCACTGACAGCTTGTTTAGCAATGGTCGTCTTGGTGGCAGCTTGACTAACGGCTTGTTGGCCATCGGTCATCGTTGTCTCGACCGTGGTTTTAGTTGCCGCATCAGTAGTCGCAGCTTGGACAGTTAAGGCTTGATTCCCCATCAGTCCGATCGTTCCAGCAGCCGCCGTAACAGTCGCGAGGGTCGCAATTTTTTTCTTTGACATACGTGGTTCCTCCTAAGTATTCCTACTCTAAGAATTCAGCTTTTCTTGTCATCAGTCTACTGGACAGTTGAACGCGTTTACATTCACAGCCATCATTGTAGCAAACCGATATGACACCTTATGTCGTTATAAGCAAGTTTATAAAAAAAGTTTATTTTTTTTGCAATTTTTTTAATTTGGTCGAGACTATTACTCAAAAACGGCCGGTCTAATCAGATTTTCTCACGAAAAAACAGCAGTTATCCGTCAATCGATGACTAAGATAGCTGCTGCTGATTTGAATTTCATTTAGCCCATAACCCCATCTTAACCAATCACTGATCGCTCAGGCTAACTTTAAGTTTAGTGTCCATGGCAGATGCAAGCTTCGAAAACGTCTCAATACTAGAATTGGTGCCAGCCTCAATTCTAGTTATCGTCCTCAACGGCACCCCAGCCTTTTCGGCAAGTCCAGCACGTGTCAGACCAGCGTGTTCTCGTGCTTGCATAACTGCAACCGCGATTGATAGCTTAGCGCATTCAACCTCAAATCCGGCCTTAAAGTTTGGATCTTGCAACTGTTCTTTTAAAAAGTCATCGAACCGAATCGTAGTCATCAGCCAGTTTTCCCCCTAGCAATTTTTCACTCATCACGTTGGTTACAATCCTAATTTCGATCGTACGCCCAAACAGTCAAAGGCGCAAAGATAGCGACAATTAAAATATCAAATCCTAATACTAGTAACGCTTCGTGCGTCCAACTCCCAGTTGCCAAAATTTGGCGAATCGCCGTAATCACATAAGTCACTGGATTCAGATGAGCAATCACCTGTAATGGCTTCGTTAACGACTTCAATGGCACGAACGCGTTCGACATAAAGGATAAGACTAACATCGTAATCAGTGAAAAGCTTTGAACAGCACCCGCACTCTTAGCCAATAAGCCAACCAAGGCAAATAGCCATGACAGCGCCCAGCCGGTCAGAATCGCTAACAAACCAATGACGATAATCCAACCAAAATCAACGTTTGGCCGCCACCCCATGAGATAGCCAGTCGTCAAAGACGTGATAGTCGCGATGATCAACCGTAAAATATCACCAAAGAGCTGACCTGCGAGTGGGGCAATGTGCGCCATCGGTAAAGATTTGAAGCGGTCGAAAACGCCTGAATCAAGATCCTCTCTAATTTGTGACCCGGAACCAGAAGACGCTGACAACATCGTTTGAATCAAAATTCCTGGAACAATCGTTGGTAGATACGCGTGTACCCCGCCAGCAATCGCGCCGCCAAATAAGTAGCCAAACATTAACATAAACATGACCGGTTGCACGATCACATCCATAAATTGATCAGGATTGTGGACAGTTTTCAATAAGTTACGATAAGCCATCGTGGTCGTATTCATGAAGACATTGCCACTGTGTGTTTGAATTTCCATTTTACAGACCTCTTTCTTAATTCTTGCCGACAGTCAACGCCATAAAGACATCATCTAGTGACGGTTCTTGCACCGATAATTGACTGATCGCAATCTTAGCTTGAGTTAGCGCCGTCAAAATTGGGGTCAGTTGGGCGAGCTGTTTCAAACTAACCCGCAATTGCTGACCAGTTTGCTGAACGGCCCCAGACACTTGCGCGGCCAATAGTTTCACTGCTGCAGCCACTTCCGTCTGCTCATTAACCGTAAAGGCTAACTTTGTCCCGCCAACTTGTTGCTTCAGTTCCGCTGGTGTCCCCATTTTCACCACTTTACCGTGATCGATGACGGCCAGTCGATCCGCTAAGGCATCCGCCTCGTCAAGATATTGCGTGGTTAGCACCACCGTTGACCCTTGCTGGACCAACTGGCGAATCGTGGTCCACATCTGCGTGCGCGTCCGTGGATCTAGGCCAGTCGTTGGTTCATCTAGAAAAATGAGGGCCGGCCGGGTAATCAAGCTAACGGCTAAATCCAGCCGACGCCGCATCCCACCTGAGAAGTTCTTCAAGGCTTTGTCCGCCGAATGTTCTAATGAAAATTCGGTCAGTAATTCGGTTGTCCGTTGCTTGGCCGCCTGACGTGAAAGCCCATTTAGACGGGCGAAAATCATCAAATTCTGCCGCGCCGAAAGCCCTTCATCTACGGAGGCGTATTGGCCCGTCAGCCCAAACATTGACCGCGCCAATCGCCCTTCCTTGACCGTATCGTGACCGAAGATTTTAACTTGGCCCGCATCGGCCTTCAGTAACGTCGTTATCATCCGTAGCGTCGTCGTTTTACCTGCACCGTTGGGACCCAAGAGACCGAAGACTTCACCCGGTTGTACCTCAAACGAAATATCATCAACGACCGTCTTATTGCCAAATTTTTTAGTTAAATGACTCACTTCAATTGCTTTCATTGTTGTCATAGTAATGCCCTCTTGCGCTTTATTTTTAATCAGGTCCCCCTGAACAAAATATATCATAAGGTCCCCTGACTAATTTGTCAACAACTTCGGCAAAATTCTAGATGCCATTTCAAAACATTGTCAGGTATAATGGCTGTATGGAGGCGATTCTGATGCCTAATTTAGTTAAACAAAAAAACGCGGCTGGTAAATTGATCGAATTCAATATGGTCAAACACACCGCCGATGAAATCTATCACCGCACGCACGCGGACAAGGGTGAACACCAATCGCTATTTCAAGGCCAAGGTAAAATTCTGTTGGCGCTCTCCCAAACCGACGGGCTCTCACAAAAGGATCTCGCGACTAGCTTGAACCTAACGGCGCAGTCCACCGCCGAATTTGTGAATAAACTGGTCAAAAAGCATTTAGTGACTAAGGAAAAATCGACAACTGATCGCCGCAAGACAATCATTCGCCTGACCGACGCCGGTCGAAAAAGTGCCGGCAAAGAATCGGCAAAAGTCCCAGCCTACTTAAAGGGATTGAGTGACACCGAGTTAGATCAGTTGGCTACTATTTTGACAAAAATGAACGACAGCCTGTATGACGAAATCAGTACTGCCAATCCAACCTGGTACAGCAATTTTCGTAACAGCATTACAGACCGGTTGCGCGACTGGTTTCTTTGAAACGATTGTAGCCAAAAACACGGTTCATCCTGATAAGGGACGGACCGTGTTTGTTTGTGTCTAGTTGTGTAATAGGTGTACCGATTCATTGATTCAGTGCTACAATTTGGGCTCTAGCTCCGTAATTCTTTGTTCAGCTCAACAATACGACTAACGATACCAATTCATCGCAAAAAAAAGCCCTCGAATTTTACAATCCGAGAGCTAATCACCTCACAACGCAATTGTCAGGATTTTCGAACGTACCCGACCATGGGCAAACGCCTACGTTGCTAATAGTACCATGACCGTGGACCGTTTGGAAGCTAAACATTAGTTATTGCCATAATTTGGGCCCAATTGGCTTACTTCTCAGCTAAACCGGCTGACTCCACGTAAAGCTTGTGCCACATCATAAATGTGAGTATCGTCCATAATTGCCGTGACCAATCTTTTTGACCCCGTCGATGTTCTGCCAATAATGTTAAGAAATAACGCTTATCAAAGTACTCATCCGTCTGTGAGTCGTTAATAATCTGCTGCGCCCAGTCGTACATCTCATTTTTGAGCCAAAAACGAATCGGCACTGGAAAACCGAGCTTTTTCCGGTTAAGGACTGCGGCTGGAACTAAGTCAGCCGCTGCTTGGCGCAGAATCGCCTTAGTCGTCCCGTGACTGATTTCAAAATCAGCCGGAATTTCTGACGCTAATTGAAAGACTTCGCGATCCACAAACGGGGTTCGTAACTCCAGACTATGTGCTAGCGCCGTTCGGTCAGCGTTATGTAACAAGTCGCCGTTAAGCCAAGTATGCATATCAACAAACTGCATCTGGCTAATCGGCTCATATTGTTTACTTTCATCATAAAATGGCCGCGTTACCGTCTGGAATGGATGGTTCGCATCGTAATGCTTAAAAAAGGTCTGTTTTTCAGCCTCGTTAAAAATGAAGGCATTACCGACATAGCGCTCAGCCAATGGGGTTGTCCCCCGCTGTAACCATGACTTGCCGCGTACTCCTGCCGGCATCATCGCCGCCAATTTTTGCAACGCTCCGTTAATCGGCTGTGTATATTGAAATAGTTGTAATGATTTTGGCTCGTGATAAATCGGATACCCACCGAAAAGTTCATCAGCACCTTCACCTGTTAGCGCCACTTTCACTTTTTTGGCTGCTTCACGCGTCAAAAAGTACTGTGGGATTGCTGCCGGATCAGCGAGCGGTTCATCCATGTGCCAAACAAATCGCGGAAAAGCTTGCATGAATTCTTCGGGCGTAATCACTTTACTGAAGTTCTGAACACCTAACTGTTGCGCCGTTGCTTGTGCCAAATCCAATTCACTATAGCCCTCACGCGCAAATCCTACTGAGAAGGTCTGCAAATTAGGATTGAACTGCCGCGCAATCGCGACGACAATCGAAGAATCAATTCCGCCCGACAAGAAGGCTCCGACCGGCACGTCTGAACGCATATGCAGCTTAACTGAGTCAATCAAGGCCTGTTTAACTTGTTGTGTGTAGACCTGTTTCGACCGTTCAACTGGATGAAATTCTCGATGAAAATAACGTTCAACACGTAATTCTTCACCAATTTTTTTAGTCAGTGTACAACCTGGTGCCAACACTTTGATTTCTTTCGTTAACGTCTCGGTTTCAGGAACGTACTGAAAAGTCATGTAATCTTGTAAGGCCGCTTGATCGAACTTTTTATCCTTCAAGACTTGATAAATTGCCTTACTCTCAGAAGCGTAGAAGAAATCATGACCCTTAACCGCATAATAAAACGGCTTAATGCCAAAGTGATCTCGTGCCGCGAACAGTGTTTGTTCCTGTTTGTCCCAAATCACAAAGGCAAACATCCCACGCAAATAGTGCGTTAAATGACTTTTATACTTCGCCTACAGTCCTAAAATAACTTCAGAATCAGAGTCTGTTTGAAATCGATAACCATCACGAATCAGTTCTTCCCGCAACTCAACATAATTATAAATTTCACCGTTAAAGGTCAGCCAATAGCGTTCCTGGTCATACGACAACGGCTGGTGTCCGCCTTCTAAATCGATAATGCTCAGTCGTCGAAACCCCATAGTGATCTGCTCATCTGAAAAATAGCCTTCATCATCAGGGCCACGATGAACCATCATTCCCGTCATTTCACGCACTACTTTGTCATAAGCCGTCCGATCAGACTGGCTAATATCCGTTAAACATCCTGCTAAACCACACATCTTGCTCGCCACCATTTCAATTTGATTTTGCCTTTTGATACAATTTATTGTCATGCTATAATGTTCTTAATACACAACTGGAAAGTGTGTGCTCTGACAAACACTTTACCGAGACCTTTTAATTCTGGGGGACCTTATGCAAATTAAAGAAGTCGCTGCTCTTACTGAGATTAGTGCCTACACCATTCGATTTTATGAGAAAAAAGGCTTGCTGCAAGTTAATCGTGATACGCATGGCGTCCGTAATTTCGACGAATCCGACTTAAATCGACTGCGTTGGATTCAATGTTACCGACGCGCGGGACTCTCGGTTAAAGAGATCAGCCGCATTATTGAAGCTGACCTATCTTTAGCCGAATTTGTCACGATGCTTGATGCCGCCAAAGCCCGTTTAGAAGCTGAAATTAATAATCTAAAATTCACCGAAAAATGCCTAGCAATTAAAAAGCAAGCGACGCTAAAAGGTGAACCCCTCACCGATGTCACGGCCTGCGCGCCAACCATTTATGAAACAGCCCATGATTACCAAGGCAGTGCCTAATTCAATTAACGCCTCAACAAGTTCAGTCTACTAGCTTAGACAGGGTCTAAGGCAAGCACATTTTTGAGATTAATTTAGGTTAGTTTTCATGAGAAAAAGTTAGCCGTAAGATCACGGTATACAAAAACAGCCGTTGCCAATAACCAAGTATTCGCTTGATTGTCAGTAACGACTGTTTTAACGTAGCTTCTTTAAGTTTTGTAAATACAATCGACTTTATGAACTACACGCCTGATTAAGCTAAACTTCCTAAAAATCAACCTCTAACAAGTTGCCAATTATGGTGATCTAAATAATTAATCAATAAAGCCAGTAATACAAAGATAATTCCAATCACATAGACCCAGTGTAAGCCGTTATATAAGACTTGCCGCAAAGTCGGTAATAGCTTTGCGGGTAATTGATTTGCTGTCTTCGGATTGATCAATTTATTCATCATACTCATCGTAACACCAGCATGTTGGCTTAACCCGTTTTGCATGCCAACATTCAAAACAATTCCAAAAATCGATACCATCAAAGTTTGACCAATCGTCCGGCTCAACGTATTAAATGATGTCGCGACCCCAACAGCCTCTTCGGACACCAAATGTTGTGACGTTACCGTGGTCGTCGTCATCGTCATTCCGAAGCCAAAACCACCGATTGCCGTAATCATAAAGAACCAGCCAAAGCTGGTCGTCATTGGCAGTAGTGCAAACCAGACACCAGCAACCAAAATAAAGCTCAAACTAAAATACAGTATCCAACGTGGGGTCCATTTGACTAATAAATAGCTCGTCACCACTGACCCGATAACCCAAAGTACGGAATTCGGTGTCAAGGCAAAACCAGCATATGATGCTGAAACACCTAACAGGCCTTGCGCCCAAGTTGGAACATAAACGCTGATCGCCATTAAATACCCATTGATCAGTCCTGCAATTAAATTTTGGCCAATGAACGGGCGATTTTTAAATAGGTCCAGTGAAATAACCGGATCAGCAGCGCGACCTTCTTGACGAATGAACAACCAAAGACTGATACCACTCACAAGCCATTCAGAAAGAACCACAACCCACTTGATTGGATTCCCACCTAAACTCTGAAAACTGAGCATCAAGCTCAACAAACTAAGCATCAGCCAAAAGCTGCCCCAATAATCAATCTGTTCATGCTGTGCGTGCTTAGGTTCATGTAAAAATAGCTGAAATAAGATCATGGTAATGAGACCGATTGGCACATTAATAAAGAAGATCCAGTGCCAACTGAGTTTATCAATAATCACCCCACCGATTAAAGGCGCCAATACCGCGGCAATGCCCCAAGCTGAATTATTAATACCCAGAACTTGAGCGCGTTTTTCATAAGAATAAATATCCGCAATAATTGTCATCGAAACTGGCAATAACGCACCGGCACCGATACCCTGAATCGCGCGCCAGAAAATCAAGACGGGCATCGTATTAGCGAGTCCACTCATCGTTGAGCCAATAATAAAAATACCTAGTCCAGCTTGCATGACCGGCTTCCGACCAATCAAATCGGCTAATTTTCCATAAATCGGCGTGACCATCGCAGTCGTTAATAAGTAGATTGAAAAGACCCAGTTCATTAAGCTAACCCCATGGAGATCCCCAACGATGGTCGGTAAAGCCGTTGAAACAACGGTACCTTCGACCGCGCTAATAAAAGTAGCGACGTAGATGGCGATGGTAACTGCCAAAACATTTGTCTTTTTCATGTGATTCAATTTCCCCACTCCCTGACTTCGTCGAATAAAAACGACATATTAATGTTAACACGATTAGCTAACTGGTGTTACGCCAGCAATGTCGTCAAGGAGCGAGCAAAAAAGAGACAGCAACTGGCCATCTCCCGTACAAAAATTAGTTCTACTTTTCAGCCAACAAGTTAACGCTAAATACTGTTGCTTTCATCAGACATCCCAACAAAATGTGGCGTCCTTTATTGCCGTTGCTCGCTACTGCGCCGCAATTAAGCTAAGGCCCGAAATGGCTGACATAATCAACAACTGATCAAGATAGCTTGCCGAAAAGTTGTGTACACTACTAGTGAGCGCAACACGACATACTTCTATTCTCCCGACATCTTTATTTACTAGATGGTTCAATACATTTACTGAAAAATAATTTTGGATACGCCAACAGATACCGGAATTCAATCGTCTAAGCTAACAAGTCGGCCACAAGCAAACCTTGTGTCAGTATGCTAGTAATTTAATTAAACCATCACCATTATTGTTGATAAAACTTAGGAAAAGCCGCCGTCAATTCAGCGTGTCCAGCTTTAACTGCCTGGTGAATATCGACGCCCTGTGTCTGGGTACCTTGAACCCGGACCATGTAAAAGGTGTCAAAACCCATAATTTCAGTAAACATTTTATCCAAATACAGCCGTGAAAATTCCATCGGCGTATAACGGTCATTCTGAGTATAAATTGAGCCGCTGGCCTGTAACAACATGACTTTGTAATCATCCGTCATCAAACCGACTGAACCAGCTTCCGTATACCGAAACGTCTCGCGTGCTACTAAAACATTATCCATATAATCTTTTAGCTTCGACGTCACGTTAAAGTTATGCAGCGGCGTTGCGATGACGATGCGGTGATGTGATTTAAACTGGGCCAGTAACCGCTGATTAACCTCATAAATATGTTGTTCTGCAGCACTCAAGCTAACATGCGCTGCTTGCTTTTCCCACACACCTAACAATTCTGCCACTGTAGCTTGCGGAATTTCAGTGTCATAGAGGTTTAAAACATCGACGGTCTCGTTTGGAAAAGTGGCTCGAAACTGGGCCAAAAAGTCTTGGGCCAGTTGAACAGAGTAGTGGGCGGCATTGCGAAAATCAGGGTGCGCATTAATCAATAAAGTTTTCATCATTAGTTAGTCCTCATTTCTTTTATCTTTCAACAAGGTCTATACTAAGCGTCAAAGGTGCCAATCGCCGTCACCATTAAAAACTTTTTGTGGAGGAATTTTTAAATGGACCGTTCTGAACGTTTAAACCAAGAGTTGATTTTCTTAAGCTACAAAAATGAGTTCCACGTCAACGACTTAATGGCCGCTTTTGACATTTCCAAACGCACCGCCTTGCGTGATATCCAATCATTAGAGCAATTAGGGCTTACCTTTTACGTTGAACCCGGCCGTTACGGCGGCTATAAGCTGACCAAACGCCAACTATGGGTTCCCGTATTATTAAATATTCAAGAGATCAACGCGCTCTTTTTTGCCATCAAAGCACTAAGTCTATTATCAGCGACTCCCTTCGAAAAATCCTACACCACGATTTATCAAAAGCTCATGGCCACCTTACCCGTGGCAGAGCAACAAAAAGTGACCCGGTTGCAGGAAGTCGTCAATTACTATACGATTCCTAATCTCGACGGGCCCAAACTTTTGCGGCCACTGTTAAACGCCATTTTGAATGAAACGGTAGTCGCGCTGCAACTAAAGGCCTCTGAAACACCGCAACGATTCCAGCTATTCGACCTGCTTTTCCGTAACGGTGTTTGGTTCGTCAGTGGCGTCAATCTCACGACTCAACACTGGGAAATCATTCGCTGCGATACAGTGACTGCCCTCACCGAAACTAATCAACCGGCCCAGCTCAGCTATGAAGCTCTCAAGCAGCGCCAAACGACTTATGACCAACAGCATCACAATATTGCGTATCGGTGCAAACTCACCCCGCATGGCCGTGAAATCGTGCAGCGTAACCACTATGCAAACATGCAGCTTGAATGCATTGACGGTCAAGACTATTTGTATGGTGGCTACAACCAAGATGAATATGACTACATGATTCAATATTTACTATCCCTCGGAACCAATGTTCAAATTTTAGCGCCTAAGTCCTTGCAAACTGGGTATTTAGCGGCAATTGATAAGATCAAGGACATGTACCGGTAAAAAGGTGCAATCCGATATTGCATTGTGTTCTTGACGGCGAATAGTCAAGAGACAGACTATTAAAGACCACATCGAAAATGAATAATGCTCTAGCTGAAAGCTCTAAAAAGCTCTTTCGTTCATTTATAGTAAAATGATCCTAGTTCATGGCGAGTAAAAATCACCTTTCTTGGGAATTAAGTCATCTTTATTCGCTTTAGACTCTTCTATTCAATTACTTCCGAACTTCAACTGTAAATTAGCCATGCCCAACTATTTCGTTTTAACTTGTGATATCGTATGTTCAACCGACTTTTCATAATCTTGCGTTGAAAAACTAAATAAAATGTAATTCGTCACATCATCAAATAATGCACTACCAACCTTAATAGCTTGAACATTAGAATTAAGATATAAACACTCCGCAATATATGCCGGTAACTGATATTCTAATGGAACACTGTACTCCGGACTGGAAACAGATTGAAGGCATAAATCAATTAAAATATCATCCTCTTTTGTTAAGTCAAAAACCCTTATGTCATGATTCAAATAAAATTCAAGAACATTACATACATCCCCTGTATCCAATTTCAATTCATTAGGAATACTTCGGATATCATTAGAGGTATAGTAATATCCTTGATTAGCACTATTGAAACGGCCTGCACCGGGGATCCCAAACGTAGCTGGTCCTAGTTCAGATTTACGTAAATTACGACCCTTTTGTTTTCTTCCATGATATAGCGCAAAGTCAATATTTGTATAAACTCCTTCAACTTTAGAAAAGTGTTCAAAAATCTTTTTCCCAACTGGGTGCGTAGCCCCTAGCATGCTTGTTTCAGATAAAAATGATTGAAAATCTTCTAGTTCATCCTTACTTAGCTTAAGATTATTTGAAGTACTAATGAAATCAGTCGCAACATCTAAACCAACTGTTCTTTTCACGGTCGAAACCGAATCTTGGTCATCGTCATTCCGATGTTTAACTATTGCATTTTGAGCTCTAGTATATGCATGACTGTATCCTAAGTTTTGACTTCCTAATACTTCTATCCAGGCAGGTGTAATGGTATCAGCATTTTCTCTGGGAACTCCTGATCTTAAAAAATTAGAATCAAAGTTCTTCCTAAAAGAGTATTCTATTAAAGAATCATTTAACTTTTCAAGAGTACTATCTGTAGATAGGCTGTAATTGCCCCCATTCAATACTGCTATGTCCTCTAATCCGCCAGTATAAACTGTATTGTTTTTCGACCATTTTTTTACAATTGAATTTTCTGAGCCTGATAGACCCATTATTTGTGCACTATCTATTCTGGTCGCCATTCCTGACAAAGAAGCTACTAATCCGGCGCTAGTATTAATAATAGGTGCTGCTAAACTAGGTATTTGTGCTATATCAGTACCCAGCTTAACTCCTTCGCTTAAGTTTGATATTGTTCCAATATTAACTGTCGACTTTGCTAAACCAGGTATCTGTACCGTATCAGTATTAAGTTTTACTCCTTCGTTTAAGCTTGACATTGTTTCAGCATTAATTACCGGCTTTGCTAAATCAGATGTTTGTACTATATCAGTACTAAGCTTAACTCTTTCGCTTAAATTTGATATTATTCCAGTACTAATTATCGGCTTTGCTAAACTAGGTACTTGTACTGTATCCGCACTAAGCTTAACTCTCTCACTCAAATTTGATATTATTCCAGTACTAATTATCGGCTTTGCTAAACTAGGTACTTGTACTGTATCCGCACTAAGCTCAACTTCCTCGTTCAAACTTGGGACTAGTCCGGCATTTCTTTTAGTCGACACTGATAAGCTGGATAGTGCATCTTTATTTTTTAAGCTAGCAGAATCTGAGCTTTGATTATCTTTTCTGTTCTTTGAAGATGATTTCAAACTATCTTTTTCACCCATAACTCATATCCTGACCTTTCTTTTTAATTTAAACATACATCAAATATATCAAATTTTAAAAAAGCATCTATTTGTCTCAGGTCAGTCACCCGTCTTGTCCTCTAGACTATACTACGTTCCCTTTCTGCATATCAAAAAAGAGATGGCATTGCCCATCCCTTCCAAATCAATTCTATTTACTTAGCCACTGCATGATTTTCATCAAGCATATACTGAAATTCAATCGTCCCAGCTAACAAGTCGGCTTTAAACAAGCCCTGCGTCCCGTTGTTTTCATCTGACATCACGACGAAATAACTAGCTCCTTCGTCAACGACGTGTTGGAAACTGACGTATTCGCCCTTAAAACCATTCTTACGGAACAATCCAATAATTCGGATCATTTCGCGTTGTGTGACTTCGTTTGCTGCTGTTTCACTCATTTATTCAAATACCCCTTATCAATTCTTGTCTTCTTAATCAATCTCTTATGCGTCGCACTCCCGCGGGGGCTACGGGGCTCACGGGCACCTATTTCAGTCAGCTCCGTGCGTCCCTGAATCTTAATTACTAGTGACTGCCTGACTTCAGCTCCGCTAACTTGTCCTCAATCAACTGGTTAGCGATGCCAAATGCTTTCAAGCGTCGTTTAGCCAAAGTCAGCTGTGACTTATACCGTGATGGATCTTCCTTAGCTTCAAAGGTCTTCACAACTTCATGAATCTTATGCAAAGTCGAATCAATTTGCCGTTTGGCTTCTAATAATTCTGCTTCATCATACATGTAAAACCCTCCTCAGCTTTCAGAAAATAGCTCACCTAACTTGAAAGTGGCAGTGTCCATTTAGCGTCCACTAGCGTCCGTTTGTTGTCATAAATTGCCAAATTCATCTTAAGTTATCTCAACTTAGCTGAATTTAAAGCCATAAAAAAGCGCCCCCCACTAAGCGGGCGCTTCTTGAAAATCTAGTAAATAACCGGCCGATTATTTGCCTAACTTTTCCTTGCCTAAGACATTTAATTTTTCATCAAAGTCATAAACAACTGGTTCACCAGTAGCCATTTCCAAGTTCATGATATCATCATCAGAGATGTTTTCGATGTACTTGCTTAAGGCACGTAATGAGTTACCATGGGCTGCGATGATGACGTTCTTGCCATCAAGCAACTTTGGAGCAATCTGGTCTTCCCAGAAAGGCATAACCCGTTCCAAAGTAACCTTCAAGTTTTCGCCACCAGGGACGATGTTAGGGTCTAAGTCAGCATAACGACGATCGTTAACAGCTGAACCTTCATCATCAGCACTCAATAATGGAGGTAAAACGTCATATGAACGACGCCAGATATGAACTTGGTCGTCACCGTATTTTTCAGCGGTTTCCTTCTTGTTCAAACCTTGTAATGCGCCATAATGACGTTCGTTTAAGCGCCAAGTCTTGGTTTCAGGAATCCAAAGTTGATCAGATTCTTCCAAAACGTAGTGCAATGTCTTGATGGCACGAGTCAAAACTGAAGTAAAGGCATAATCAAACTTCAAGCCAGCTTCGGCAACTTTCTTACCAGCAGCTTTAGCTTCTTCAACACCCTTTTCACTTAAATCAACGTCAACCCAACCCGTAAATTGGTTTGACAGGTTCCATTCACTTTGACCGTGACGAATCAATACTAATTTTGCCATAGCAGTTAATGACCTCTTTCATTTATTATTTACTTCACTTATTTTACACTGAAACGCCGAAAAATCAAAATATTATCCGGGGTTATTTTCCGAATCATGGTCAGAATTTAAACTTTTTTTCAAATGAATTTTCGGTTTCAGCCCGTGAACCGGTTTCACGCCGATGATATCCAAAATAAAGTTAAAAATCGGGACCCCGACGATCAATCCCCAGACTCCAAATAGTCGTTCACTCACAAGTAAGACGACAAAAGTGTAAAAAACGGGCAGTTCGGTCCGACTCGCCATAAACTTTGGATTTAACACGTACGCTTCCAACGTATGCACGACCGCAATCATAATAACCATATAAATCACATAACGGAACCCGCCGACTGAATACGCAATCAAACTCAGCGGGACCAATGAAATAATGACCCCGGCGACTGGAATCAAGCTCAGTAAGAAAATCATCAGGCCGAGACTGATCAGTTGTGGCATATTTAAAATGGCCATGAAAATCACGGTGATGACCGTATTCACGATGGCAATCAAGAATTGGGCTTCTAACACGACCCCAAAGCTATTCACGAACTTCTTCGCAAAGTAGTACACATCTTGGAAGAACCAGCCGAAGGTACTTGTCAAAAAGCGTTTTGAAAAACGTTTCATCTGGCGCTCTTCCACGGTGAAGAAGAAACTGAGGATGAACGACAAGAAGAACGTCAGGCCCATGTTTCCAATATTCGTAATATACTTAAAGACGACCGAAATTCCTGTTTTAACTTGTTTTAAAATCTCAGATTCCTGAAAATAGTTCGTGACCCACGACAAAAATTCGTTCGTGTCGTGCGACGGATCTTGATAGAATCGGTAAACCGATTCAAACGTTAAAAAGGTTTGTTTGATCAATTGGGGTAAATAAGTCGTCACCGCAAAGTACAACCCCAGCACCACTAACGCATAGACCGTGATCACAATGACCGCACTCGGAATTTTCAGCCAGCGTTGGGCGAAACGAACCAACCGCGTCACCAAAAACGTGAAAATAAACGTTAGCAAAATAATACTCAGCATGCTGGACGCCAAATATAATCCGAGACAAATCAAGACTAATACGCCAGTTCGCCGTAACCGTACGTTGTGGACAAACCGTGACCAAAATTCCAAGTAACATCCACTCCCTCTACTATCCTTACTTCCATTCTAACTGAAAACGATCGCAATAAACATGAAAAGTCCGTCATGATTACGCAAAAAACGTGTAAAGCCAAATTCCGCTTTACACGTTTAGTTACAATTGATTAACTTTTAGGAGAAATGCATCTTAAGACTTTCGAGTCCTAAAGCTTGGTGAATGATCTCGGAAGCCCCACCAAGTAAGGCGGCCGATTGAACATTCTTAGTCGCAATAATTGGCACCTGGCGCGTTGGTGAAGACATCTTCGCCGTTGTGTTCCGGAGATCCGTTAATAATTGTGGCAAGATTTCCAAAACGCTGGTGTTCAAGACAACGACATCTGGTGCAAAGGCCGTTGAAACATTAGAAACGACCTTTGACAAGTAGTAAACAAAATCATCAAAGACTTTGGTCACTTCTGGATCATGGTTAATATAATCATGCTTAACCGCGGTCAAATCCAATCGGTCGACATGTTTAATCGCTTTCAATTTTGCCCACAAGGCCTTTTCGGACGCATAATCATTGGCTGATTCCATATGATTTTCAGCAGTCCGATCTTCAAGTAACGCTGTCCCAACTTCGCCAGCTTCACCTTCATGACCTGAGTACAAGCGGGAATCCGCAACGATTCCGGCATGAATCTCATCACGAACAACAATTGAAACCACGTTGTCAAAGATTTCATTATTGTGGAAATCGCGTTCGAATACGGCCGTTAAGTTAGCTTTCTTTTCCAGCATTACTGGGATTCTGAGCTTATCACGCAAGTACTTTGCTAAATCAAAGTGCGCTAAACATTTAATTGGTGTCTTCAAAATCTTGTTTTCGTAGATAATACCGTCTAAAGCAATTGCGACCCCCATCAAGCCATGGACAGTACCATAATCGTCAACATTCCGTAACTGGTCTTCAATCAGATCGATGACATCCGTTAACGTCATATCGGTCGTCTTGAAGCTTTGGAAATGTAAAATTTTACCATTAAGCCGTGAATACATGAGCTTCACAGCCGTTTCGGAAAGATCGATGCTAGCAACAAACCCATAGTTCACGTTGAGTTCCGCCATCACTGGCTTCCGACCACCATTTTTGGTGCTGACACCACAACCAATCTCCTTGATAAACTGCGCCCGGAGCAATTGATTGTAAATATCAGAAACGGTAACTTTATTCAGACTTAAGTTACGGGAAATTTGACTACGACTAATGGGACCTTCGTTAATAACTTGTTGAAGGACTTGCTTTTCGTTCGTACTACGCATGACATGTTTATTAATAATCATACTAAATTTCGGTGTTCAAGCGACCTGATTGGATAACCTTTAATGACCAAACTTGACATTTACTTAAAACAAGTTGGCGCTGCCATGCATCCAACCACTCTGCTGACACCTTAACCCCCTAATCTTGTTAATATTCTAAAGCATCAAACTGAAATAGTACACAAAATAGTCATTTTTATACCCATTTTGACATTAAAGTTGTAAAAAAATGCCCCAAAGTGATATAAATCTGACCGCCCCCATGGTTCAAATACCAAGTAAGTCCAGAAACCAATCTGTTCTTACACCTTTATTTATAACAGTTTTTATAAAAAAATCACCGATTCACACTTAATTTCAAGCGTTTTCTCGGTGATTGTAAAGTATGCTTCCATACCGATATTAAATTCTTAATAAATTAGGGTCATTGTTGCGAGTGTAATGCTGCTTGAACTGGTGAAGTGTGTTCAGCGGCTGCTTTTTGCATAATCGCTTGAATCTGCGCATCCGTGTAATTGGCGGCATTTAAACCTGCTTCATTTAATTCTTCTCGCGTCGCTTGAATCCCAGCTGCATCCACAGTCCCACTCGTCGCGCTAGCGTGATCACTCGTACTTGAGCTGGCGGCTGTTGTCCCAGTCGTCGTTGACTGACTGTTAGATGCCGACTGACTGGCTTGTTGGCTAGACGTCGAAGCATCACTGCTACTGCTCTCACTAGTGCTAGTAGCGCCTGTCGTAGCACTTTCAGTCGCATCATCGGTAATTGGTGTCGAACCCGTTAAAGACTTGAGTGCGGCATTGTTTTCCTTTTGTAACCCCTTGGCCTTACGATAAATATCCTTGTAATAGCTTTGACTAAAGGTCTTACTCTGGAACATAACGGTTAAGACGCCATTTGAATCCGTAAATTCATTTGCTTGATTCAGTTCTAATGCTTTTTGATAATTCTTATTATCAGTCTTCCGATTAGCCACGATGGTCTTAACAAGACTCAGTGACGTTTTCGCACGCGTAACCAGCACATCCGACCCCTTTTTCACCGAAATCACCGTATTGAAATCATCACTCGCCGCGGTAAATTGCCGCGATGAGATCGCCTTAGTCCCAGCCACATAAGTCTGCGTTTGCGATAAGTAACGTTGTGCAACGGTATCGCTGGCTTTCGTCCGCGTGGCGCGGGTAAAGGCATTTTCAGCTTGCGTATACTTTTTAGCCTTAATTGCTTGTCGACCGGTTTGCATATCTGCAGCATAGGAGCGCTCTTGTATCTGATGACGTGAGTACGAATAACCGCCGACTCCTAGGGCCACTACGGAAACGACTAACACCCATAACCATTTTTTCATAAATGACGCCCCCCATTCATTGATTGCTCTATTATACCATTTTTGCTAGAATTGCCGTGATGCATTGTGCTTACAAAACAGTTTTCATAGGCGTATAATGATGAATGTATTTTTTATGGAGAAAGGATCCTTATTCTAATGCTAGAAAAGACTTTTTATCACACCTTTTTAAGCCGCTCATTCAATATCCCAGTTAAAGTAAATTACTGGGATGGTAGCAGCGAAACTTATGGTGAAGGCACCCCTGAAGTAACTGTGACTTTTAAAAAGGCGATTCCAGTTCGCGAAATCACTAAAAATGCTTCAATTGCACTAGGTGAAGCTTACATGGACGGTATCATTGAAATTGATGGTAGTATCCAAAAGTTAATTGAATCAGCTTACGAATCCGCTGAAAGTTTCTTCAATGACTCTAAGCTCAAGAAATTCATGCCGAAGCAATCTCATTCTGAAAAGAAGAGTCAAGAAGACATTCAAAGTCACTATGACGTTGGTAATGATTTTTACCAAATGTGGCTTGATCCAACTTTGACGTACTCTTGTGCTTATTTTCAAAATGAAGATGACAGCTTGGAAACTGCTCAAGTTAACAAAGTTCATCACATCATTCAAAAACTCAATCCACAACCTGGCAAAACTTTGCTCGATATCGGTTGTGGTTGGGGCACCTTGATGTTGACCGCCGCTAAAGAGTATGATTTAAAGGTTGTCGGCATTACGTTGTCTCAAGAACAATACAACCTCGTTGCAAAACGCATCCAAGACGAAGGTTTGAGTGACGTTGCTGAAGTCCGGTTGGAAGATTACCGTGAACTTGGCGACGAACAATACGACTACATCACCAGTGTTGGGATGTTCGAACACGTCGGTAAAGATAACTTGGCAATGTATTTCCAAGACGTTAAAAAGTATCTTAAAGACGATGGGGTTGCTTTGTTACACGGAATCACCCGGCAACAAGGTGGCGCAACTAACGGCTGGTTAGATAAATACATCTTCCCAGGTGGTTATGTGCCCGGTATGACTGAAAACTTACAACACATCGTTGATTGTGGGTTACAAGTCGATGACGTTGAAACGTTACGTCGTCATTACCAACGGACCACTGAATTGTGGGACGAAAACTTCAATGCTAAACGGACTGAAATCGAAGCCAAAATGGGGACCCGCTTTACGCGGATGTGGGATCTTTATCTCCAAGCCTGTGCCGCTTCCTTCCAATCAGGGAACATTGACGTCATGCAATATCTCGTTTCAAAAGGCGCTTCTTCACGGAATCTCCCAATGACACGCGAATACATGTACGAAGATAATACCGTTAAAGCTTAACTCACATTTAAAACAGCGCTGAAATCAGGATTGACCCTGATTTCAGCGCTGTTTTTGTATTTTCAGCTAAATTATGCACACAGCATAAGCCTTTTCCAATCAAACAAACTATGCTAGATATTGTTCTCAGGTGAGGAATCACATGAACTGGCCGATATAACTAATCAGTAACAAAATTATCACGGTTTCGGCGGCGCGCAGCCAACCGCGATATTTAGCCCAACTGATTGCGGTAAATCGGTGATACAGCCAGCGATTAAAGAAATGCATTAAAACTGGCAGACCCGCAAAAATGAAAATTGCGCTTAAAAAGATCAGTCGATTAACCCAATTAGACTCGGTCAGACTGGCTAACAATAGCATCACCCAGCCACCGGCATACAACCACCAGAGACCCTTTTGAAACTTGGGCCAATAACGTTGAAACCCGCGCCGAACTAAATGCGGCTGAGTTGCTGGTTGAGTAACCGGAAAAATTGCTGCCAACAAGGCCGTCGTGTCTTGGTACCGTTGCTGGGGATCCAACGCGGTCATCTTCTCTATGATCGGTTGCCAAAATTTAATTGTCGTTAATTGGCGCTGTGAAGCTTGTCGACTGGTCGGAACCTGACCAGTTAACAAACAATTAAGCACAATTCCTAGCGAATAGATATCACTCCGGACATCAGTTTGTGCAAAGCCATAATTTTCTGGTGCCGCAAATCCGCTTGTCCCGAGCAAACGTGTATCACTACTCTGATTGCGCTGATGCTGCCGTGCCGCACTGACATCAATTAAGTAATAATGTTTTTCAAATACCATAATATTGCTTAACTTGATATCACGATGGACGATACCTAACTTTTCTAAATGCTGCATGCTTTTAATGAGGTCGCTGGCAACTTGTTTAACGACTTCGGAACTAAATGGCCCTTGCACGGTTAACTCTGAAGCGAGTGAGGGTCCATTGACTAACGTTTCAATACTGACAAAACAATCATCCTGCTGCAAGATTCGAAAAATTACGGGCATTAGTGGCGTCGGCTGCTCTGCTAGTTGCCTGATAACCTTAACTTCAGTGGGAGCAACAATTTTGGCCACATAAACGACCTGCTGATGCTGGACCAATAATGGAAACTCACGACCAGTTACTAATGGCCCCAATAGGATGTAATGATGCGTCGTTAGCAACTGCATCGCTTGGACAATTGGGTGCATATTGTAACGCCCTTTCTAATCAGATTTCAATTCTTACTTATCACTAAAACTTTGGAGGAACTATAATGTCAAAACAAACAATTACCGATGAAAATGGTCAAAAGTACGTGCAACAAACCGAAAGTAACCCTGCCCGATCGCGGACAGCTGAGCTCGTCTTAGGAATTATTGGCGGAATCTTTGGGATGCTGGCTGGAATCATCGCTATGGGAATCGGGGGCATTGGCGGTGCTTTAGGCGCCAGTGGCAGTAGTAGCATTGGCGGCCTAGGTGGCGCATGTATCGCCGTTTCAGCACTCTCGATTGTCTTCGCCGCACTCATTAATAAGAACCACAAACTCATGGGCTGGCTGATTATTGCCTGTGGAATTTTAAACTTTGTCTTTGTCAGTTACTTTGGTATTTTAAGCGGCTTGTTAATTATGATTTCTGGCGGCTTAGCCCTCAGAAAGTAGGCCCAACTATGGCAAAGAAAACCATCACGGCCAACGGCAAAACTTTTGTCGCTGTGAAACCCTGGTACCAGAAGTGGTGGCTCTGGGTCTTGATTGTCCTTGGAATCTTCTTAGTCGCAGGCCTCTTTTCACCCACGACTAAACCAACGAAGAAAACGACCCAGACTGCTGCCAAACCGGCGCGAACCACAACCCAAGTTTTTAAAGTCGGTGAAACGGCAAAGTTCGATCATCTTAACTTAACCGTTAACAGTGTTAAGACCGCAACTAACTTCGATGATGGTCTCAGTAAGCCAAAAACTGGTAATCAATATTATACAATTAATATCACGCTTCAGAATACCGGTAAATCAAAGCAAGATTACAATCAGTATGATTTCAAAATCAAATCAGCCGGTAATCGAACCGATTTAGATGAAATCAACACGGATGACCGCAATACTTTAGATAATGGCGAATTATCCGCCAATGGTAAAGTTACGGGTGACTTAATCGGGCAAGCCAAACAAAATGGGTCGGTTGAGCTAATCTACACACCTAATGCACTTTCTAATCGACATTTAACCGTCAAGTTGCAATGATTTCTGATACACTTAAATCATTAAAAAGCTTGCGAGGTGCTCACCGTGGAACAGAAGACCGAAGAACTGCTTAATGAAATCACCCATGCTAAGGGGGCAGATCAGTTCATGACTAATATTGAAGCCAATTTTGTCCATTTTGAGCCTGCCGAATATTTGGTTGAATTATTGCACATCAAAGCACAAACTAAAAGTTCCGTGATCCGACAAGCTAATCTAACGCCGACCACGGGCTACCAATACTTTGATGGCAAGCGGCGTCCGAGCAGGTCAAGAATGATTGCCTTAGGTTGGGGCTTTCAACTAACATTGCCAGAGATGAACACCATGCTAAAACGCACTGGCTATGCGCCCCTATATGCTAAAGACGAATGGGACGCCTTAGTTATCTTTGCCTTAGTGCAGCGTTTCGATTTAAATAAAACCGACGAATTACTCTATCAATATGGCTTAGGGACAATTACCGCAGCCAACTAAAAGCATCTACCACCATTCATTGGTCGTGGATGCTTTTTTTCGTTAAAAAAATAAGTAATAAATGCCACTCAGCCCAATAAAGGCATAGATACATCGCCGCACCATCAACATATTCATATGTGGCAAAATCCGTCCAGCCAAAGCGGTCCCAAGGATTGCCCCCACCATCCCAACTAAAACGATTGGAATATCAGCTGAAGTCAAAATACCATTTGCGACTCGTATGGTCGTGATATAAATCACATCGATTAGGAAAAAGGCCTGTAAATTTGCAATATAGTCTTCAGTTTCTTTGGACAGTGATAAGAAATATAGTGCCATCAGCGGGCCACCAATTCCGAACAGGCCGTTAAAGAAGCCGGAAATAATCATGAACGCGCCAGCAATATAAAATGGGTAGCGTTGCGTCCCCGCTTGTTTAGAAACGGTGAAATAGATTGCCAAGCCAATCAATAGCCCACCGAGTAACATTCTGAGCAACTGTACATCCAATACCTTACCCAGATGAACTGACCAAGCCGCCACACTGGCATAAATGATAAATGGCATAATAATCCGTTTTAACTGAATATGTCGCCGATAACGAATGACCATCGTTAGCACACTAGCCGCCATAATCATGCCAGCCACACCAGCACTTTGCGCAATCGGTAGTAATTGCGGCAGAAAAATCATCATGATAATGGCTGCGCCAAAGCCAGTTAAGCCTTGAACTAAGCCAGCTAGGAAGCCGGGTAAAATTACGAGTAACCACGTCAATTTTAAAACTCCTTTGAAATCAGGTTGATGGGACTGATGCTACCTTGATTGCTGAAACGTGCTCGATGGCACTGCGGGCTCCGCTTATCCCGGCTAGACAACAACTCGGAAAAACACCTGCTACCTTGATTGCTGAAACGTGCTCAGACCAACTGCCACTTCCGCTTGCTACGCTAAAGCCAGAATGCCAAAACCGCATTATGGCTTTAGCTAGGCAATGCTCAGTGGCAACCCGTTGGCCTGACCACTCTACAAAAAAAGAACCAGCATCCGCTAGTTCCATCGTTAACTTCAATTTTCAAATATGCAGCACTAACACAAATATCATGACCGACACTAACCCAATGACCACGGATAACGTCATTGAACGGGTTCGAAAGGCAATTACCCCAACAATGATTGCTGAAATAATCATCCCTAAATTTCCTGAGGTCATAATTTGATATTTGCTATCAATAAAAACGCTCTTAACGACTAGCGCCGTGAATAACGATACCGGCACAAATCGCATCCATTCGTTGAACCATTCTGGAATTTTGCGCTTCGTAAAGAATAATAGTGGAAAAAAACGTGGAATAAACGCCACGATGGCACAAAAGATGACCAACCAAAAGTGGTCCAAACTACTCATTGAACTGACTGATTGCATAATTAAAACCTCTCTGTGCCCTACTTGTCGGTATCCTCTTCCATAGCCGTTTGACCGGTTGGATCATGGACTTTATACAGTAAATGACTTTCTGGCTTGTGTGCTAATAAATGGCGTTCGATAAAGTAGCCAGTCAACGATGCTAACAACGTTGCCACAACTAACCCTAACGTACTCTTCATCAATACCAAGAAGAAGATTGTTAAAACCCCAGATAAAGCACAGACTAAAATGGTTAAACGACTCTTCGTTTGCATAATTGCCATATAAATAAACAGAGCAGTTAACGCAAAATCGACGACGCTTAAATTAATGGTCAACGCGCTCCCAATTAGACTACCAATAATGTTGCTGACAGTCCAAAATAGTAACGAATAGTGTTCAACTAACATTGCCTGACTCGGTTTCCAGTGCTTGTCCGTCGCAAACTTCAAATAGTTCACGGCATAATTTTCGTCGTTCATTGAGAACGCGAAAAATAAGATAAATGGCAACCGCTGTCCCTTTAAATAACGAGACAAACTAGATCCAAGTAATGCATAGCGTAGTTCCAAGAAAAACATCATCAAAATAATTGTTGTCATTGGTGCATTGATAGTCAACATCGATGCAATCAAAAATTGGGCGCCACCGGAAAAGACCATCACTGAAATTAACGCCGTCAGTAAATGGTTGAACCCGGCCGCATGCAATAAAACCCCACAAGCAAGACCAATGGGAATATAGCTAAGCCCAAGTGGCATCACAGTCCGTAATACCACTAACCAATTTGGCTCGTTCTTTTTCACCAAGAATGCCTCCAGTACCTTACCAGTAAAGAATTCTAGCAACATTGTCTGATGTCTATTTGTTTAGACATTCGGGTTTAATTTTAACATGTTTCACCTGTCAATCCTACCTCTAACGTTAGATTGTTCGCTTATTCACCACTTGATATCGCTTACATCAACGCATTTTAGTCGAAATGCTTGCCGAGAATCACCAAATCATTCGGTCGTTGATCCAATTCAGCGACAGCTGGCAAAAAACCCCACTGGTCATAACCAAATTTCTTAAATAATTTAATACTTGGGAGATTGCTCGAAAAGACATACGCTAGTAACACTTTTAACCCTGCTAAAGTCACTTTCGTTGGCACCATTTCTAAAACTTGGCTCCCAATGCCCTGCCCCTGAACGCTCCGATCTAAATAGATCGAAATTTCAGCCGTTTTCGCATACGCGGCCCGACCGTAAAAGGCTGAAAAGCTTAACCAGCCAACAATCAAATCGCCGTTAACGATGACCCATAATGGATAATGATCCGCTGAATGGGCTAAAAACCAATCCCGCCGCTGATCAACAGTTACTGGCTTCAAATCCGCCGTCACTTGATGGCCGGGAATGACTTGGTTATAAATATCTACAATAATTGGTAAATCTGACATGGTCGCTGTCCGTAATGTTATCCCCATGACTATGACGCCTCCATTTTTATATAAAAGCCCTTTCTTATTATACAATTAATTGCCCAAACCGATATTTCTTTTTGATGTCACTTTTTCTGACAAACTACTAATTGCGCAAAAAAAGCACCCAAGACCGTAGTCTCAGATGCTTCAAAATTTAACGATTTAATTGAACCAGCTCTTAATTCCACGCCACATCCGGACGAAGATATTTGCCTTTTCAATTGACTTCTTAGGCGTGACATTAACCGTCATTTGCTTGCTCTTAGTCCCATCAACGACGCTAACCGCAGTCTTATTGAGCTTCAAGCTAGCCGTCCCAACGGTTTTACCATGCTTAACTGGTGCTTGCAACTTACCGGCAGTCATCGCTGCTTTATTCAAGCTGACCGTCCCTTTGAGTTGTGACGCATCCGTGCCAGTTGGCAAGTAAACTTTCGTTGTCGCAGTATTTGAAACTAAACCAGACGTCAAAACTTTCCCATCTTGCACATTGACCGTTTTGACACCATTAACGGCGTTGTTCTTAGTCACATTGGTCGTCGTGAAGTTATGGTAGACGTACGACATGATCTGGGCCGTTTGCGTGAAACGCTCCGTTCCATTGTCGTTCGCGGAACCGGCATGCATAACAACCGTGATAATCCGATTACCATTGCTAAACTTAACCGTCCCAGTGAAGGCATTCCCAGCCTTAGTTGAGGTCCCAGTCTTCAGCCCATCAACAGGTAAAGCTGAATAATGCTTGACTAAGCCTTTCAACATGTAGTTCCGGTTATCCATCTTAGTCGCAGAACTCGTGCCCTTTTCAAACCAGGCATGCGCGATGCTGGAAGTCTCCAATACTTCTGGATATTTGGCTAATAATTTTTGAGCAACGGTGGCAACGTCTTGCGCTGACATTTCGTTTTCGGCAGAAGCAGCTTCATCGCTGTAGCCAATTTCGCTCCCAACTTCTTTGTTCGTCAGCCCAGAAGCATTGATGATCGTCGCATCGGTAATGCCAAACGACTTGGCCGTCGCACGCATCTTTTCTACGAATTTATGTGGCGTGCCGGCAACCGCATCTCCCAACGCGGTAATGGCCGCATTCGCTGAATAAATTTCAGTAGCGTTGTACAATTCCTTCACAGAATAAGTCTTCGTTGATAGTAATGGCACATTGGCGTAATCCCGATTTTGACTCATCTTGGCAACAGCCTTGCTGACGCTGATCTTTTGGTCCCAAGACAATTTACCTTGATGAATTGCCTGCAGCACTAAATAGGTACTCAGCATCTTGGTCATTGACGCAATCGCCATTGGCTTGGTACTATTTTTGTCATATAAAATCTGACCAGTTCCCGCATCGACCGCAATCGCAGCCTTCGCCGAAATTGATGGCGCAGACGCGGCTTGCGCCGTAATACCGGCCCCCGCAATGCCTAAACCAGCTGTCGTAAACGTCACTGCTGCGACCAGACTGATCATAACTTTCTTTAACTTTCCCGCAACTCTCATTTCTCAATTATCCCTTTCCTGAATGCTAAATCTAAGTTTAATTAATAACCAACCGTGACACAAGCTAATTTAAAACTTTTTGTTTATTTTTCGTCAGTGGATGGTCATGCTTAACTGGCAAATGAATCACAAAGCTAGTGAGCGCATCATCACTCTGCGCGTAAATGTAGCCGCCATGATGCTGGACAATACTTTGCGCAATCGCGAGCCCCAACCCGGAGCCACCAGTAGCTTTAGAACGCGACTCTTCCACACGGTAAAAACGTTCAAACAACATGCCTAACGAATCGGCCGGAATCCGTTGGCCATCATTAGTCACATGGATGACGACCTCATCACCTTGTTGTTCAGCCTGCAGAATCACTTTGTGAGCACCCGTTCCATATTTAAAGGCGTTCGTAATCAAATTATTGAAGACCCGACCTAATTTTTCAGCGTCCGCCTCTAAATAAATCGGCTTAGTTCCACTTTCGACTTCCAACGAGAGATGCTTCTTATTCGCTTCCAATTCAAAACTAGCCGCTAACTGTTCGAGCATCGCGGTTAAATTCAAGCGATTGATATCCAGCGGCGTTTCCGTCTGCCGAACCTTAGTATACTCGAATAAATCTTCAACCAGCGACTTCATCTGGGTCGCTTTCAAATAAGCAATGTGAGCATACTTCACCAAATCTTCTTCGGACTGGTACTGTTGATTCTCAATTAGACCTAGATAGCCAATAATTGACGTCAGTGGCGTTCGGATGTCGTGGCTCACATTAGTGATCAGGGCATCCTTAGAATGCTCAATTTCGCGTTCCTCGTCCATTGAGTGAATGGCTGAATCAACTAATGCATTGACACTTTCGACAACCCGTTGCGTATCCCCGGTCAAATTAAAATTGATTCGATGGTCAAAATGACCCGCCGCAATATAATGGAGCTCACTAATAATATGGCGCAATTGCATCTGTTTGTAACGACGAATTAAGCGCCAATACAACACAAACCCATCTGCAACGACCATTAGCGCAATGAAGAGATTTTCATAACTCCACAGCTGGTAATTATTCGGCCCAATTTTAATCGACCGTTTAATTTGAAAGATCCCGCTTTGCAGTCCTGGGTTGTGCGCAATCGCACTGTTGATCAAAACCACGATCGACAAGTTTAAAAGGAGTAGCAAAATAACGGTTACTACTCCTTCAAAAAATAATTCACTTTTTTCGCGTCCTGTTAATTTCAAAAGCTGACCTCGCTATTAACGTGCTTCGATCTTATAGCCGACGCCCCAAACCGTTTGGATCACTTTTTCGCCATCAGTAGCTTCTTCGATTTTATCCCGTAAATGACTCACATGCACCATGACCGTCTTAGCGGAAACAATGCTTTCTTGTTGCCAAACACGTTCAAAAATATCGTCTGCGGAAAAGACTCGGTTAGGATGACTTGCCAACAAATAAAGGATGCCAAATTCCAAAGCCGTCAACTGGATATCCTTACCCGTCAACGTCTTAACTTCATGTGAATCCTTATTGATGGTCAATGGTCCGATATCCAAAATATCTGGTTCCGTGGTCGTCACATTGTTTTCTGAGCGTCGTAATAAAGACTTCACGCGCGCCATAATTTCTAATGGATTGAAAGGCTTCGTAACATAGTCGTCGGCCCCTGTAATCAAGCCTTGAATCTTGTCCATATCGCCAGTTTTCGCTGATAAGACTAAGATTGGCAATTGGGAATCTTTCCGAACTTCCTTGATGACTTCGATCCCATCCATTTCAGGCATCATGATGTCCAAAATCATCAAAGCAATGTCTGGATTCGTATTTAATTTTGTTAAGGCTTCTTTACCATTATAAGCACTAATTGGTTCGTAGCCTTCGTTTTTGATATAAATTTCTAATAATTGGGCAATTTCTTTGTCGTCGTCGACTACTAAAATTTTCATATTAAATTTTCTCCTTAAGTAATTCTGATTACATTCTACCAAAAAGCACGCCATTAATGGCGGTCAACGGCTTTTTTTAGGGAAAACGCAAAGAATTTACTTGGTGCTTAAAACAATGTCGATTCTACGAAGATTAGTCACGTGAGCGCCTTAGTGAAATCTGTGTCTAATCGTCTCAAATTTGGCCTAAAAAAGGACTGCGAAACAAATTTAGTTTCGCAGTCCCCTTCATAACAGCTAATTACCCGTTAACAGAGTAGTTAGGCGCATTTTTAGTGATTTGAATTTCATGTGGATGCGATTCCTTTAACCCAGCACCAGAAATTTCAACGAATTGAGCGTCTTCGATCAAGGCATGGATATCCTTGGCGCCAACGTAGCCCATCCCAGAGCGTAAACCACCGAGCATTTGGAAGATAATGTCATCGACACTCCCCTTAAATGGCACGCGGCCTTCAACACCTTCTGGCACTAACTTGTTGGCTTCATTAACGCCACCTTGGAAGTAACGGTCAGATGAGCCATGGGCTTGTGACATTGCGCCAACTGAACCCATGCCACGGTAGAACTTGTATTGACGACCATCGTCAAAGACCGTTTCACCAGGTGCTTCAGTCGTCCCAGCTAACATACTCCCAAGCATAACGGCGTTCCCACCAGCAGCTAAGGCCTTGACGATATCACCCGAATACTTGATTCCACCATCGGCGATGATTGGCTTGCCGTATTCACGAGCAACTTCAGCTGAATCATAAACAGCGGTTAATTGAGGGACTCCAACACCGGCAACAATCCGAGTCGTACAGATTGAACCAGGGCCAATGCCGACTTTAACAACATCAACACCAGCATCGAATAAGGCTCGCGTCCCGCCAGCGGTTGCAACGTTCCCAGCAATCAACGTTTGCTTAGGGAAGTGTTCGCGGATTTCTTTAACTTTCCGTAAAACACCCGCTGAATGGCCATGCGCGGTATCAATGACAATGGCATCGGCACCAGCAGCAAAGAGGGCTTCGGCACGTTCAAAGGTATCACTCGTGACCCCAACGGCAGCGACAGCTAACAAATGGTTGTTCGCGTCAACAGCAGCGTGTGGATGATCGGCATCTTTTTCAACAGCTTTGACCTTGCTGACTTCTTCAGCTTGGGCTTTAATGCTAAGGTTCTTATGAATAACTGCTAACCCGCCTTGGTTCGCCATTGCGATCCCCATGGCAGATTCGGAAACGGTATCCATCCCGGCACTGATAATCGGAATATTTAGCTTCAAATTATCGGCGAGTTGCACACCTAAATCAACTTCATTCGGTAATACATGACTTTCAGCTGGAATTAATAGGACATCGTCAAACGTGTAACCTTTTTTTCCAAACTTTGATTCCCAATTAGACATAGAACGTTAGCTCCTTATGATTTTATTTTATCTGTAAAGGTAACAAAACATCGTGATAAATGCAAGGCATCCGACGAATTTTCAGTGACTTTTCATTTAAGCCATTTCCTAAAGAAACTAGACCACTTGATTGTAATCGGCTCAGTCAGTCGTGAGCGGTTGGCAGTTGCTACGCCGTTCCGCCAGCGATGGAACCCGCTGTGTGCGTAAGCCTATAAGAGTAGTGCAAGCCAAGTACGGCCTTGCTGACGCAACATACCGATTCTGACTGATATTGTTAAATCTAACCACTTAACTAATCATTCAAAACAGTTAACTAGCTGTAGGTTGTTGTTGATGGCATCGGCCGTGATGGTGGCGTTTGACCGGCGATTTTCCGGTCTTACACCACGGACCGGCCGGGAGACTTGCGGTTTAGGCAAGGCTTCCGGGCGAGGAGCAAGACGTTCCTAAGGCTTGCTCAGGTCCCTCGGCCGCATGCACTCAACAACAACCGGAAGCGGCAATTACCAACTATCTTTCATATGCTTGTAAAAAAGAAACCTAAGCTCAAGCCTAGATTTCTTTTTTTAACACTAAAACATGCTAGAAGTAATATTAAATTTACGTTTGAGCCATAACCGTGCAAAGAAGACAATGGCAGCAATGACTAAGTAAGCCGCTGCTGGCAAGGCTGGATTCAAGGCTGATGGCAACATTGCGGCCGTCGTAAAGATTAACATCCAAACGACCACGGCTAAAATTGACCATAGAATTTTACGCCACATTGGCACCTTAGGCTTATTCTTGTCTGGTGCTAAATATTCGAATAACTTAGCGACCCCAAGACCACCGACGATGGAAGTCAGCAAGATTGCGGTAATCCCATTGGCGCCTTGTGAATTTTGTGAGGCCTTGGAAATGAAACCCATGACCCCATACATCAAGCAAAAGATCATGAATAACATTAAACCGTTATCCAATGACGTGACCCAATAGTTCGCTTGGGCTTGTTCCCGTGGTGATTTCTTGGGACCTTCGATGATGGCTTGGGTCCGTTCTTGAACCGTACCATACAATTGGCGTGCAGTCGTCCCTTTATGTTGTTCTGCTAACAACGTCGCAGTCATTTCATCGAGAGCTGCTTTTTTCTTTTCGCCCGATAAAGCTGTTGCATTTAATGACTTACGCATTTGGCGCATGTATTCATCATTACGCTTCGTTAGTTCGGTATCATCACGTAATGGCTTTTCCGACGCCTGAATCTGCTTTGCGCCCGCTTGCGCATTGCGTGGCTTGTTTGGCCCTTCACTCATGAGCAGTTCCCCCTTTTTTAATTAGACGTTGAATCGGAATTCAACGATATCGCCATCTTGCATGACGTAGTCTTTACCTTCGAGTCGTAATTTACCGTTTTCCTTAACCTTGGCTTCACTACCAGCCGCATCCAAGTCCGCATATGACATGACTTCAGCCCGAATGAACCCACGTTCAAAGTCAGAGTGAATGATTCCGGCTGCTTGAGGTGCCTTAGTGCCGCGTTTAAACGTCCAGGCACGGGTTTCCTTACCACCAGCTGTAAAGAACGTTTCAAGCCCTAATAGCTTGTAAGAAGCCCGAATAAGCTTATTCAAGCCGGGTTCTTCAACGCCTTCCGCAGCCAAGAAATCGGCTTTATCAGCATCGTCGAGTTCTGCAATTTCTTCTTCGGTTTCAGCAGCGACCCCAATGGCTTGGGCGCCTTCCTTTTTCGCGTAGTCGGCAACGATTTGATAATATTTCGAATTTTCAGGATCCGCCATATCATCTTCCGCAATATTGGCCACGTAAAGGACTGGTTTCGAGGTGAGTAAGAAAAGTCCCCGAACGATAGCTTGGTCATCCTCGTTGAATGTCAATGAACGTACTGGTTGGCCGGCTTCCAAAGCTGGCTTGATCTTTTCCAAGACTGCTAATTCAGCTTTAGCTTCCTTATCGCTCCCTTTAGCTGCCCGTTGGACCTTCGCCAAACGCTTGTCGACAGCTTCCAAGTCGGATAAGACCAATTCCAAATTAATGGTTTCGATATCATCTTGAGGGTCAACTTTACCAGTCACATGGGTGATGTTGTCGTCATCAAAGGCCCGGACAACGTGTACAATTGCGTCAACTTGGCGAATGTTTTCCAAGAACTTGTTGCCAAGTCCTTCACCCTTGCTAGCGCCCTTAACGATCCCGGCAATATCAGTAAATTCGAACGTCGTTGACACGACTTTTTTAGCGGGAATCAATTCTTGAATCCGGTCTAAACGCTTGTCAGGGACTTCAACCATCCCAACGTTTGGATCGATCGTCGCAAATGGATAATTGGCCATTTCGGCGCCCGCCTTCGTAATTGCGTTAAACAATGTGGATTTACCAACGTTTGGTAACCCAACGATACCTGCTGTAAGTGCCATATCGGTTATTCACTCTTCCTTTTAAATAATTAAGCTTGATCGGCTTTCTTTTCCAAAATCTTTTTCATCTTTTTATTGAATTCACGACGCGGCAGCATGACGATGTGGTCGCAGCCGGTACATTTGATCTTAATGTCCGCACCCATCCGAGTAATCTCCCAACGATTGACCCCACACGGATGCGCTTTCTTCATTTCGACAATATCACCTAAATCATACATGCGCAACGCTCCTTCTCAAATTAGTCTAAATTAATGTTTAAAATTTCAAGGATGCGGCTAAGGTCGTCATTCGATAAATAAGGAATTTCAATCTTGCCGGCATCTTTTTTGTTGGCTTTCGCTGAAATCGACACTTGGGTGCCAAATTTCTCTTGCAACTGTTCTTCGCTCGCCCGAATATAAGGTGACTTCTTGACAGCTTTCTTCACTGGTTGCTTTGCGTCGCCATTGATTCGTGCCACAATTTGTTCCAATTGGCGCACCGTCAAGTTATCCTTAACTGCCCGTTTGGCTAATGGTGCCAACTTGGTTTTATCTTTCAAAGATAGCAGTGTCCGGGCTTGTCCCATTGACAGTTGGCCTTTTTGAATCATCGTTTTAACGGCTGTTGGTAAACCCAATAGGCGTAAATAGTTCGCGATATACGGCCGACTCTTGCCGAGGCGCTTGGAAACTTCGGCTTGAGTTAGCTTCAACTTCTTCATCAAAGAGTCGTAGGCTTCGGCTTCTTCTAAGGCGGTCAAGTCTTCGCGTTGCAAGTTTTCCAACACGGCAACTTCCATCATCTGTTCTTCGGTCACATCACGGACAATGGCTGGAATCGTCGTTTGTTTAGCGAGCTTTGAAGCCCGAAAACGCCGTTCACCAGCGATAATTTCATACTTTTTAACTTCGGCATCCGGCTGCCGCACAATAATCGGCTGAAAAACACCGGATTTTTCAATTGAGCTGGCCAATTCTTTCAAGGCGACTTGGTCAAACTTACGCCGTGGTTGATACGGGTTCGCGCGCACATCCGTTAACGCTAAATCCACAACGGCTTCTTCACTGGCTGGTTCATCAACATCGGCAAATAAAGCCCCAATGCCACGCCCCAACGCTTTATTTTGATCTTTTTTACTTGCCATGAGCAGCCAACACTTCCTTTGCTAATGCTAAGTAGACTTGTGCACCCTTGGAACGGGCGTCGTAATCGATAATTGACAGACCATGACTAGGGGCTTCCGACAGCCGCACATTTCGTGGAATAATTGTGGTATAAACAGCATCCTTGAAATACTTGCGAACTTCTTCGTTAACTTGTTGACCCAGATTGGTTCTGGCGTCATACATCGTTAACAAGACCCCTTCAATTTTCAATTCTTTATTAAAATGCTTTTGAACTAACTTGATCGTATTTAATAATTGGCTCAAGCCTTCCAACGCATAATATTCACTCTGCACAGGAATCAAGATCGAATCACATGCCGTGAAGGCATTGATGGTCAAAAGACCAAGCGAAGGCGGACAATCGATCAGAATAAAATCGTAATCCTCACGCACGTCATCGATGGCATCCCGTAACCGGGTTTCCCGCGCCATCATCGGAGTTAATTCGATTTCTGCCCCTGAGAGTTGAATCGTGGCTGGCACGATATCTAACCCTTTGTGACTTGTCGGAATAATTGTTTCTTTAATCGGGGTATCATTGATCAAAACATCATAAATTTCATTTTCAATCGCTGATTTTTGAATCCCCAACCCGCTCGTGGCATTTCCTTGAGCGTCCGTATCAATTAATAGTACTTTTTGACCTTGAGCGACGAGACTGGCACCTAAATTAATACTAGTCGTCGTCTTGCCAACGCCACCTTTTTGGTTAGCGAGTGCAATTACGGATCCCATAATTATTGACCACTCCTTGGTTGATTTTTTGGAATTTCAATCGTGATCCGATAGCTGTCTGCCGTTTGTTCCTCATGGGTTTTTACGGGCAGGCCGGCATCGGTCACCATTTTTATTGATTGTTTAATCGTATTGACCGCGATGCGGGTATCACCAGATAGCCCGCGTGGCCGTTTCTTTTTCGGTTTAGGCGGCAAAGTGGCTTGTTGAACCAACTTTTCAGTCTCTTTGACCGTCAACTGTTGATCCAGCACTTTGACTAAAATCGCGGCTTGCTGGTCAGTTGGGACATTTAGTAACGCCCGTCCATGCCGCTCACTGATCTGACGTTTGAGCAACGCGGTTTGCACCGGCTGCGCGAGCTTCAATAGCCGCAACTTATTGGCGACAAAGGACTGGCTCTTACCGAGTTCTTTCGCCAAAGCCGCCTGCGTTAAGGAATTGAGCTTCATCAATTCTTGATAAGCAGTCGCTTCTTCAATGACCGTCAAATCTTGACGCTGCAAGTTTTCAATGAGCGCCATCGACGCCGTCTCACCATCATCCATTTTCTGGATGATCGCCGGCGCATCCGCCCAATGTAAGGACGTAATGGCACGAAATCGGCGTTCACCGGCAATAATTTCGTATTTTTTCGGCTCGTACTCCCGCAAAACGATCGGTTGTAACAGGCCATGTTCCGCAATCGTTGCCGCTAATTCGTCAATCCCAGCTTCATCAAACACCTGACGTGGTTGGAAACGGTTCGGAATGATTGCTGTCACCGGGATACGCACGATTTGCTGCGTGTGATCCGCCGGTGACTCTTTATTTTTATCTTTATCACGATTAGACCCAAATAAAGAAAATGCCATCTAATTACCTCCCAACCTTATTCAGGTGCCGTTAACGGCTGCTTTGCTGGTGTCCCGGGTTTGCGGGGATACCGCTTCGGCGTTGGCCGCTTCTTATCGATCACGATAATGTGCCGAGGGTCACCAGTTTCAGGTAACTTAAAGGCTTCATCAGTGACCAATTGGCCGCCAAGCTGCTTCACAGCATAATCCCCTTCAGCCGTTTCCGTTCGTGCATTCGAGGCTTTGAGAGCCACCATTTGACCACCAATTTTAACCAATGGCAAGCAAAATTCACTCAACACGGATAAACGGGCGACCGCTCTGGCAGTCACTAAATCGTAGCTTTCACGATGTGGTGACTTTTTACCAGCAAACGTTTCGGCACGGTCGTGGAAAGTTTGGACGCCAGTTAGACCAAGCGCTGAAATCAACTCTTGCAAAAAGTTGATGCGCTTGTTTAACGAATCCACGATCGTAACTTGCAGTTGTGGAAAAGCAATCTTAAGCGGAATCGACGGAAACCCGGCGCCCGCCCCCACATCACATAATGTCAACGGTTGGTCGCGTAACGCCGCCACATAAAAAGCCGGGGTCAATGAATCATAGAAATGCTTCAAATACACTTCCGGCTCGTCGGTGATCGTTGTTAAGTTAAATTGGCGGTTCGTCTCAACTAGCAATTGATAGTAAGTTGCAAATTGGGCCATTTGATGGTCATCAAGTTCGATGCCATGTTTCGCCAAAGCTTGTTTAAATTCAGTTGGATTCATGAATGAACTCCTTAATTAAGGTCGCATTACCCTTACAGTTGTGAAACAACTTGAATGTTTCACGTCACCTCATAACTTTAACTTAAATTCTAGCTAAAATCAATGCTCCGGTTTGGATAATTGTCTGGTGAGAAGCCTTGTTAATAAGCTGTTTTGCGTCGTTTATGGTCGTGACTGTTTTCAGCAAAAAGTTAGCAAGTTTTCAACCAATTTACGACAAGTGCTGATGCCTTGTTCTAACAATCTAGAAATTCCGGTTTATGACCTCAAAACAAACTGGATACCATGTAAATACAACATTAGCAACGTATATGATTTTTATCGTTATAAATATAACTGCTTACGGCAATAATGATTGTTAGGTCAATTAACATTAGTACCCGACAAACACCGCATTCTAACTTTGGTATCGGCGTATTTGATCATCATCAATTTTCCTTGCGGTATTACGAAAATCAATATCTATCTGTAAATTCATAAAATAACGATCAGATACACCAAAGAATCGCCCCAACTTATTAGCGATATCTGGAGTAATTGGCTGATGATCATTTAAAATGGCTTGAACAGTTGCAAGCGAAAGATGACTATTTTTTGCTAACGTATCAGCAGAGAGGTTCAAAGGAATCATAAACTCCGCTTCCAAAATCTCGCTAATTTTTGGCGTCAATATTTTTTTCATTAGTTTTGCTCCTGTCAATGTTAATCAACGACAATTTTAACTTCACTAAAATCATTGCGAGTCTTTTTAAAATCATCCTAACTATACGCGCAAACAGGCGACACACAAACTAACCACAACTTTTTAATTAGGCTATTTTGACTGCCCACGCTCACTTAGCTGGCGGTGTTTTTCCGACGGCTTAGTCAAAGCGCGGCTTTCGAGACCGCCCTTTGGCTCGGAAACGGGCCACCACGTTCCAGCGCTAAACTTTTCCAACCGGCAGGCGGCAAGCAACCACCTACTATACAACCGAAAAAACGACCTTTCAGCCAATCAGCCAAAAGATCGTTTCAATAATTTCAATTTAAATCAGATTTACCAAACGAATAAACCGACGACCCCAGCTGATAAGAGGGAAACTAAAATCCCAGATAACAACATGTAGCCAACGTTCCGTGAAATCACATCGTTCTTTTCACGGTTAACAATCCCTTTGAACGCCCCAATGATCATACCGACCGTTGAGAAGTTCGCGAAGGAAGTTAAGAACACCGTCAAGACGGCTTTGAAATGGGGTGCGAAGGTATCAACCTTGCTAGTCACTTCACCCATGACAACAAATTCGTTAGTCACTAACTTGGTCCCCATGTATGATGCCATTTGGAACGCATCGTGTGGGTTGAAACCAAGTAACCAAGCAAATGGGAACATGATAATCCCAAAGATATTTTCAAGTGACAAGTTAGAATTGATCAAGCCTAACAGCTTATCGATCAACTTAGCTAACGCCACAAAGGCAATAACGTTGGCAGCAATGATCAAGATCAGCTTACCAGCACCTAAAATTGAATCGCCCAAGAATGAGAAGAATGGTTCGCGAGTTGGTTTAGCAGCTTTAACTTGTGCATCTGCTAAATCTTCTGAGCCACTAGTTTCGGTCGTTTCAGTGGTTTCTTCAACCGCTGCGCTACCGCTAACTTTGGCAATCGTATCTTCTTCAGGTGAAACTTCCACAGGGTTCAAAATGGCTGCAATGATCGCCGCATTTAAGACGTTCATTGGGACCGCGGTCAAAATAAATTGACCGGGCATCATTTGAATATAAGCCCCTAAGATTGAAGCCGTGACACAACTCATCGACATCATCGCGATGGTTAAGTTACGCCGGGCATTCATTTGTTTTAATTGTAATTGTGAAACGGCGAGCGCTTCAGTATTACCTAAAAACATCATTTCAACAACAAAGAATGATTCGAACTTTGGTTGACCGGTAATGTAAGCTAAGCCCCGGCCGACCCATTTGATAATCCATGGTAAAACGCCGATATATGTCAAAATATCAAATAATGGCACAATCAATAAAATTGGTAATAATGAACTTGTAACGAAGTCCATTTGTTTAACATTGACCCAGCTGGCTAACGCGAAGGCAATCCCATCATATGAGACATCAACGAGCCAAGTGAATCCATCGGCAGCAGCCTTAACTGCGTCGACACCGACTTGTGAACCTGTCAAGAACCATGCTAATAAGATTTCTAAGACCAGCATGATACCAACTGAACGCCAATGAATGGCGTGCTTTTGCTTGGAGAATAAGTAGGCGATCGCGATGAACACCACAATCCCAATAATATTAACCACCAAGTTAAAGACCATGTGAATAATCCCTCTTCCCTATAAATGTTGACAATCCAATAAGTGACCAAAAAAAGTTCCTTTATTAATTTACCATTTTAATAACATTTATGATAGGCATATTTTAAGGAATTCTTAAGTGAAAAAAGTGGAAATAAACAAAAAAAGCGACCTAACCAATAAAAGTTAAGTCGTCGAAAAATAATCAAGCTCGAAGTCGTTAAACTTCGGCCCCTGCCAAGGAACTTTATTATACCGTGTTTGGCACCTGAGCGAACTAATTATTTGACCCAGACGACCAATCGACGTAGACTACAAGCAATAAATCGAAAGGGGGTGATGCTTTTTGAGTACCAATCGAAATCTTAAAGCATCAGTCTCTGCACTAAAGGGTGCACTGAACTGATTGCATTTAAGGAGACCCAGTCAAATCATTGGCTGGGTCTTTTGCTGTCTTAAAGCGACTGATCACTGGCTAACTGAAAACCAGTTGCAACTCATGACCATTTACGCTAAGTTTAGTAGCGAACTGATAAGGATGGCGGGAACTGGATGAAAACAACGACAAAACAAGGCTTAGTGGCTGCAGCTTGGCTACTCACACTATTTGGTGTTATTGGTGGCGCCCTACTCTGGCAACGCCAGGTTCGACGACCAAAGCAACCAATTGCGGCAATCACAGTTGGCTCAACCACGCGCCTACCAACGGTACTTTTATTGGATGCTAAAACCACATCTGAGCAACGCCGTCAATTCGCAGCGGGACTACAACGTAATAATGGGAGTCAATCCATTCTCAATGCCAAAGTCACGACTCACGGTCACGTCAGTTTTAGTGGTCAATTTAAGGACTATGATACTCGGCCCTGCTTACAACTGATCCTGCCGACCAAAACAGCTAGCCTTAAACAACAGGCGGTTTGGCTTAAAAAAGGCTTAGAACAGGCTCAAAAAGCGTTGAAATTTAAACAGTTCAATCTGGTCAGTTATGGAACTGGCGGGCTAGTTGCGACAACTTACCTTGAAGAACCAACTGGTGCCCCCCAACCGAAACACTTAGTCGCTATTGCGACACCATTTAACGGGACTAGTCTTCGACTTAATAATAATGAGACCACGCCAGTCAAACGGGCCAATCAAACTAACGGCTTAGAAAGCCTAATCGCCAAGCAGCTCAACATTAAAACGAAAATCCGGGTGATGCTCATTGCCGGCCAAGCTAAAGGTCAATCCAATGGCGACGGCGTGGTTCCCATCCAAAGTGCCCTCGCTGGTCAAACCATTTACCGTCCAATCGTCAAGGACTACCAGCAAGCCGTTCTAAATACGTGGCGTGCTAGTCATACCGGCATGTACGACAGCTGGAAGCTTGCGAACCTTATTCAGAATTTCATTAACTAAAAACAATAAATAATGTCACAAATAGTTTGTAACGCTATAAGTGTAAAAACCAGTGATCATTCCGGCTTGGGATAATCACTGGTTTTTGAGTTAAAGGAAAGTAAACAGCTTTTAGACGCTCACTGTCAGTCAATCGTTTTTGCCATCCAAACAAACGGATACCGCTTACCCATATCATCAACCTGCTCGTAGGTCTTCACAATTTCAAATCCGGATCGTTGATAAACCTTTTGGGCTCGTCGATTGAATTGAGCCACATTCATCAACAGTTTCCGAGGGTGTTCCACCTCGATCACATGAGCAACCAACAACCGAACAAAGCTTAAGCCATAGCCCTTGCCAGTCCAGTCGGGAGCTAACCCCAATCCAATCTCAATGACGCCAGTCTGAGCCGTATTTTCTGTACAGAAATATCCTAGCAAATGATTATCCTCAATCACTTGATAAAATCGGTTGGCGCGGCGACTCGGTGACAACAATTCTGCACAATCATCTGGATCAGCATCCGTATCGTAGAAAGCATATTCAGCGGGATAGTGCCACTGTACGATCTGTTCCGCATTAGCTTGCGTTAAAGTCATTACTTCCATGGTCTCACCTCCAAAATATTATTTCCAGAGCATCCGCTCCGCATACTCATCCGTCAAAAATTGTTTGATGGCACGAATCATCATCACGGTGGACGGCGCTGTCGCTTGCGTTTTGTTCGCAACTAACGCAATTTCACGGTTGTAGGGTTCCGCGAAGGGATACGTGTTCACATCCCCAGTTAATTTTTTCAAAGCCAATTGTGGCAAAATCCCCATTCCTAAGCCAGACTCAACCATTGAAATAATCGACTGGTCATCAATTGAGAACCGCAAGAAGTTATTTGTAACATGGTAGTGATCCAACGCGAGTTTCGTATCTCGATCGTAGTCACTTTGTTGCAAAATAAAATTCTGGTCAGCCACGTCATCCGTTGTCATGTATTTCCCATTTTCCGGCACGAAGCCAGCGGGCGTCACACAGTAAATTGGATCATTGACGAGCGCATGAACCAATAAATTATCATTGACTGGCATCGACGTGAACCCAATATCAATCGTGCCAATCTTGGCCCATTTAGTAATTTCATTAAAATCACCTTGCACGACCGAAATCTCGATATCTGGATAAGCGTGATTGAAACGACGAATAATCCGTGGTAACCAATTGATACAAACACTACTAAATCCCCCGATTCGAACCGAACCGGAATGGAGCCCTTGAATATTATCCGCGACTTGGCGCAGATTACTTTCGGTATTCAAAATTTCTTGCACATATGGCAAGACTTGCCGACCATCACTGGTAAGTTCAACGCCCGAACGGTTGCGGATGAACAGCGGAAAGCCCAGTTCTTTCTCCAACTGGTTAACAGAATGACTGACTGCACTTGGGGTGACATTCAGGGTCGCAGCCGCTTGATAAAAGGTTTTCTGGGCCACGACCGTCGCAAAAACTTCGTATGAAAAATTCGCCATGGTGTGTTTTGCTCCTTAGATGAATGAATTTCATTTATAATTGAAAAAGTTGAGCTTTACTAAATTACTCTCCCATTTTATCATACTAACAATCAATAAATTAATAACGAGTTAGAAAAAATTAAGTGGGGGAATCATCATGAAAAATCTATTTGCGAACCGCGTCTTAAACAACGATAATTCTGACCTTGATAACATTTTCAAAAATAGTGCTAATCCAGCTAATATTTCTTTTGCTGGTGGCTTTCCAGATGTCGCCTTATTCCCAGACACCGACTTAAAACACGCTTACCAGACCGCCATTGATCAAGATGGCCCAGCTATTTTTCAATATTCATCAACTCAAGGTCTACCCGCACTCCGGCAAAAATTAGCCCAACGAATGGCTAGCCACGCGGGCGTTATGACGACCGCTGACAACGTGATGTTAACGCAAGGTGGCCAACAAGCCATCGACTTAGTAGCAAAACTACTATTGAATCGGGGGGATTCAATGGTCGTTGAAGGCCCAACTTACATGGGCGCGCTTGCAGCGTTTGACACTTACGAACCAACTTATTACGAAATTCCAGTTGATGATCATGGGATGAACATTAATCAACTACGTCAAACCTTACAAGCTCATCCTGAAATCAAATTAATCTACACCGTTCCTGATTTTCATAACCCAACTGGGACGACCTTGTCGGCAAAACGTCGGCAAGCCATGGTCGCCTTGGCAAATCAATACGATGTCATGATTTTGGAAGACAGCCCTTACCGGGACCTCCGTTACAGTGGCAAGGCAATTCCAGCCATCAAACACTACGATACCGAGGGTCGAGTCATCTTCATTTCCAGTTTCTCGAAGATTCTCTCCCCCGCTTTACGGACTGGTTGGATCGTGGCCGATGATGACGTCATGCACGAATTGATTGGGCTAAAATCAGCCATCGACGTACAATCACCAAACATTACATTAGCCGCCATCAATGCCTACTTGGATACCCATGACATTGACGACCACATTGCCACGATCAACCAAGCTTATCGGATCAAACGCGACGCCATGCTCAAAGCGCTCGACCGCTACATGCCGGCAAACGTCCAATACACCCGACCGGCTGGCGGTTTCTTCATCTGGGTCACGCTTCCCGCTGGCATTGATGCCAAGCAACTCTTAAACGACGTCGTCTTACCACAAGCCCATGTTGCTTATGTGCCAGCTTCCTGCCAGTTTGCTAGTCGCCAAGTTAAAAATGCCTTCCGGCTAAACTTCACGAGCTTGACTCCGGAAACGATTACGACCGGGATCAAACGCCTAGGGAACATCTTACAAACTAGTACTGCAGCGGTCCCAGCTAAGGCATTAATGCCCGCAATCCAATTCTAACTACCTGCAACGACGCCCGACCGCAAAGTCTGGCGTCGTTTTTTTGCCACTAGCTACAACCAGCTCAGACTAGTTTAAAAAATTAATTAAAACTGATAAAAATAACAATATCATGAGTTAATTATGGCAAAACGATTTGACAGCTGCTAATTTACGCGCTAAACTAGCTCTAAATAAATGAAACGTCCGGATGAGATGAGTAGTCCGAGTTTTCAGCTAAGAGAGTTGCTAGTACGGGTGCAAGGCAATCTGGAAATACGATGAAGATGGTCTCTAAATGGTTACGGTGAGCTCAAGTGTCAGCCGTAAACGCCCAGTACCCGTTACCGTACTGGAGTTAACTTAACTCCTGGAGCTGAATTATGTGAATGGTTCAGAAACAAAGGTGGTACCGCGATTGCATTCGTCCTTTTTACTGAGGATGAATGCTTTTTTATTGGCAAAATTTAAGACATGGGAGTGGACGAAAAATGAAAAAGTGGCTTAAAAAATTAGGTGTAGCAGTCTTAGGGGTAGCGTTGGCAGTGACTTTAACGGCTTGTGGGCAATCTTCAAACAAAACCAGCAGTGCATCGAGTGCCGCCAGTTCAAGCTTAGGCTTGCAAAAATCTGGAACGCTGACGATTGGCCTCGAAGGCACGTTCAAGCCTTACAGTTATCGTGAGAATGGTAACTTGACTGGTTTTGAAGTGGACCTTGGCAAAGCAGTGGCTAAGAAATTAGGGGTTAAGGCAAAATTCGTTCCAACCAAGTTCGATTCCTTGATTGCCGGTTTGGACGTGAATAAATATGATGTCGTGATTAATGATATCGCTGAAACACCTGCTCGTGAAAACAAGTACCTCTTCTCGACGCCGTATATTTATTCGAAATCACAGCTTGCCGTTAAGAAGTCTTCATCAATTAAAAAAATCACTGAGATCAAAGGCGCTAAGATTGCGCAAACAACGACCAGCAACAATGCAGCGGATGCGAAACGCTTAGGCGCCACCGTGACCCCAACGGACGGGTTCCAACAATCCATTGACTTAGTCTCACAAGGCCGCGTTGCCGGGACGATCAATTCTCGGGAAGCTTTCTACGCTTTCTTTAAGCAAAACAAACACAGCGATATCCGCTTAATCGATGCGGGCAGTTCAATTGCCACTTCCAAGATTGGGGCTATTTTCACGAAAAAGCACGCTAAGTTACAGAAGCAAGTTTCCAAAGCCATCCAGGAACTTCGTCAAGACGGCACCCTCACTAAACTTTCCAAAAAGTATTTCGGTGGCGACGTCACTAAAAAATAATTGCGCCGAAGCGTTTATAACTACCATGAATCGGCTTCCTTCGCTATAATGAAAACACGGTACTTATTTTTTGTCAGTTGTTTCACTTTCAACTATGATGAAATAGTGTCAAAAAAATTAAGGAGTGTTTTTAGACTTATGAAACGATTCATGAAAAAGCTCGGTCTCGCGGTCTTCGGGATTGCCTTAGCAGTGACCTTAACTGCTTGTGGTAACAGCAGTTCGAGCAAATCCAGCGCCGCCGGTTCTGACTTAGGGTTACAACAATCCGGCACGTTAACGGTTGGTTTGGAAGGCACTTTCAAACCATACAGTTATCGTAAAGATGGCAAATTGACCGGCTTCGAAGTTGACTTAGCGCGGGATATCGCTAAGAAGATGGGCGTCAAAGTTAAGTTTGTGCCAACCAAGTTCAACTCATTAGTGGCTGGCTTAGATACAAACAAATTTGACGTGGTCATTAACAACATGGCTGAAAATAAGGAACGGAAACAGAAGTACCTCTTCTCAACACCGTATATTTATTCGAAGTCTAAGTTAGCCGTTAAAAAGAACAACAAGTCGATCAAATCGATTACCGATATCAAGGGTAAGAAAGTCGCCGAAACCACGACCAGTAATAACGCTGCCGATGCCAAACGTCTCGGTGCCACGATTACACCAGTCGATGGCTTTCAACAATCAATCGACTTGGTTTCACAAGGTCGCGTTGATGGGACGATCAATTCCGGTGAATCTTTCTACTCCTATCTGAAGCAACAACCTAACGCCAATATTCGTTTGATTGATGCTGGTGATGCGATTGCGGCACAAAAGATCGGCGCAATCTTTACTAAGAAACACACAAAATTACAAAAACAAGTTAACAAGGCCATTCAGGAATTACGCAAGGATGGCACCTTAACGAAACTTTCCAAGAAATATTTTGGTGCAGATGTGACTAACAAGTAGTCGCTGCCCAACGAGTCGCCAGATCACTGGCGACTTTTACATAGCGCCACAATTTTAGCTTTACAGGAGGATTTTCATGGCAGCCATTTGGCACATTATCGTGACCGCGACCCCACAAATTGTCGCAGCCGGACTTAAATATACAATTCCAATTGCAATTATTTCATTTATTATCGGGTTAATTCTGGCCGTTTTAACGGCTTTGACCAAGCTTTCCCCACGCCACGGCTGGTTCTCGATTGTGAAGGCAATCGCCTACTTTTACGTGTGGTTGTTCCGGAGTACCCCGTTACTAGTCCAATTATTCATCGTTTACTTTGGCCTGCCCTATCTCAAAGTTAAGGGCATTTGGCCCAATGGGATTCAACTTGATCCTTGGACAGCTGGGATTGCGACGTTCTCACTGAACACCGGTGCCTACTGTGCCGAAACGATCCGCGCTTCAATTTTGTCGATTCCAGAGGGTCAATGGGAAGCCGCCTATTCGATTGGGATGACCAAACCCCAAGTGTTACGGCGTATCATTTTGCCACAAGCCGCACGGGTTTCGTTGCCACCCCTTTCCAACAGCTTCATTAGTTTAGTCAAAGATACTTCTTTAGCCGCTTCGATCACGATTATTGAAATGTTCGAAGTGAGCCAACAAATCGCTGCGGAGAATTACCAACCACTCGTGATGTATTCGTTGGTCGCCGCACTGTATGCGGTCCTTTGCTCGATTTTAAGTTGGTTGCAAGGTTACCTTGAAAAACGGACCTCGCGTTACATTAGCCCAATTAATTAGGAGGAACAACTTTGATTAAATTTGAACACGTCAATAAAACGTTCGGTGACCATCCAGCGTTGATCGACATCAATACTGGATTTAAAGAACATCAAACAACTGTCATCGTTGGCCCTTCTGGTTCAGGGAAGTCAACGCTATTACGCTCATTAAACTTATTGGAACGCCCAGAATCTGGCCAATATCATTTCAACGATTTAGCCATTGATTTTGCCAAGCCACTCAACAACAAAACGATTTTAACGTTGCGTCGCAAAACTGGGATGGTCTTTCAAGGCTACAACCTCTTTCCACATTTGACAGTCGTTAAAAACGTGATGGAAGGTCCCGTTCAAGTCTTGAAGCAATCTAACGCCGACGCTAAAAAAACGGCCCTAGATTTACTCGCCAAAGTTGGCTTAGCAGATAAAGCCGACGCCTATCCCAGCCAACTCTCTGGTGGTCAGCAACAACGGGTCGCCATTGCGCGGTCATTAGCGATGAATCCAGAATTTATCTTACTCGATGAACCAACTAGCGCCCTTGACCCCGAGCTTGAAGCCGGCGTCTTGCGTGTCTTATTGGAACTCGCTGAAGAAAAAGATTCGATGATCATCGTCACCCATAACTTGGAATTTGCGCGCGCTGTCGCCGACAAGATTCTATTCGTTGAAAACGGGAAGATCTTATTCGATGGCACCCCCGCCGAATTCTTCAAGCAACCTACGCAACGGATTGCGGACTTCTTAGCCGCCATGACGTTTACAGCAATTTCAGATAAAGCCAATCAATAGTCTTAACTAAGCCTGACAGTTTTTGTCGGGCTTTTTTGTTGCGCAAATTCAGGAATAGCTTAGTTAAAGGATTCAAGATAATTGCCGCTTCCGGTCGTTGTTGAGTACATGCGGCCGAGGGACCAGGTCAAGCCTGAAAAACGTCTTGCCCCTCGCCCGGAAGCTTTGCCTAAACCGCAAATCTCCCGGACGGTCCGTGGTGTAAGACCGGAAAAGCCGCCGGTCAAACGCCACCCACACGGCCGATGCACGCAACAAAAACCTACAGCTAGCCAACTGTTCTGAATACTTAGTCAGTTGGTTTGATTTAGAAAATCAATTCAAAGATACCGCTCTCTGGCTTGAAAATAAGCTATAAGACCGTACCTTAGCTGGCACAGTCACCCAATAACACACAGACCCTGACTGCTGAAGCGATAATCTACATGCGGCCATTTAATCAATACGAGTATTATGGAGTCTACGACATTGCTACTTTCAATCTTTAGTTCTTGAGATAAAACGTGACGCTCTCTTCACTCATCCTCCGCCATCGATTAAAAAACAAGTATCCTACTCACGTATACCCACGAGCTAGCCGGAGGTGGTCGCTGATGGCATCGGGCGTGTTGGTGGCGTTTGGTCGACGGGGCTTGTCGGCCTTATGCCACGGACCGTCCGGGGCAGTTGCGACTTTGGCAACTGTTCCGGGCGAGGGCCGAGACCGTTTTTCAGGCTCGGCCCGGTCCCACGACCGCATGTCATCAGCGGCGACCGAAGGCGGCAATGAGCAACCAACATCAATTTTCTTAATATCATTATTTTTATTGACGGATATTATAATTCTAGTTATACTGTTAGTCGAGTAATACTATACGACGTATAATATGATAGGAGGACTAGTGATGGCGATTCAAATTAGTTCGGAACTCCTCGATGGCTGTGTCTTAGCCTTATTGAGCACCGAAGATTATTACGGTTATGCCTTAACGCAGCGGTTGCAAGCTTCCGTTGCCGTTTCGGAGTCAACCTTATACCCGGTTTTACGCCGTTTAAAGAAAAACAGTTGGGTCACAACTTACGACCAAGCCTTTCAAGGACGTAATCGCCGCTACTATCAAATTACTGCGGCGGGCCAACAACAACTAACACTGATTCAAAAGGATTGGGACACTTATCAAAATGCAATTAGTAACTTATTAAAGGGGGCAGCGGCATCATGACGGACTACTTAGACAAATTCGCAGCATTACTCATCCAGCTGAATGATGACGAACGCGACGAAGTACTCGAGTTTTACCGCGAATATTTACTCGATGCCAATATTCAAGACTATGACGACTGTGTGGCAGAACTCGGAACGCCCAAACAGCTCGCCCGGAAAATTTTGGCAGACTATTCCATTCGTTTCAATGAAAATCTCACTGGCAACTCAACGAAGCGCCAAAAAGGCCGCGCTGGCGTGCGCACCATTTGGCTGATCGTGCTGGCCTTGCTTTCAACACCTATTACCATTCCGGCGTTGATCGTCATCTTGGCTGTACTCTTTGCTTTGGCCGCCATCGTCTTTGCCGTGGCAGTTGCCATCGTCGCAATCGTGGTCGGGCTGACATTCCTCAGCCTTTCCATGATTACCGCAGGGGTCGGGGTCTTCACACAATCGCTATGGACCGCGTGTTTCTACATCGGTAGCGGGCTCGCCGCGATTGGGGTCGAATTACTCGTGTTACCACTCTTCTTGTGGTTTATCGGTCTAATTATCCAAGGTGTTTCAACGATTGTACAACGCTTATACCATCGTTTCGTTAAAAAGAATCGCGCTGAGAGAGGAGGTCGTCATCATGAAAAAAACCGTTAAAATCGGCTTTCTATTATTAATTTTAGGGCTTATTTTGGCCATTCTAGGTATCGCCAATAACGGTATTAAAACAATTTACTGGCATGACGGCTTTCATATTGCCAAACGCTATACAGCGTCAGCTCAGCCAACCAAAATCAAAAGCATCACGCTTAAAACTGGCAGTAATGTGATCGTGCGTTCCGGTGACCATAACAGTATCCGCGTCACTAGTTCGATTGACCAGCCACAAATCACCGACAATGATGGTCGCATTACCGTGACCTCATCCGTTAAAAGCTATCAATCTTTTAACTTTCAATTCACGACTCCCGTCAACGAAGCCACAGTCATTACCGTTGCCAAGGGAACTAAACTAGATCAATTGACCGCTGGACGTGCACAAAATGGTGACGTTAGCCTAAATAGTCTCAACATTGGGAAACTCACTGCTCAGCCCCAAGGCGATTTGACCTTACGTGAAGTTAACGTGACCCAGCCGTTGACTGATATCACTGCCTACAATACCCGTTTCAATAAGGTCACTGCCCCCAGTCTGACACTTAAAAGTACTGGCGATATCACTATTGACCATAGCCAGTTTGAGAAATCGACCTCTTCGATTACAGGCAACGACGATGTGACCATTCGTCAAACCAAATTGAGGAGCGGCCAAATCAATGGTAGCGATAGTGATATCAGCTTATTAGATAATCAGCTAGCCCAACAGTTGGCAGTTAAAACAACTGACGGCGATATCCACGTTACTACCGCACCAAGTAGTGGGATCAACGCCCACACCGATGATGGTGATCTCACCGTTTTCAGCTGGCACCATGATAATCAAAAGAGCTATCAGTATCAACCAAAAGCCAATCAACAATATCAACTGACGACAACTGACGGTGATATTACCGTTACTGCTTCGTAATGACCACCGAGTCCAATTTAATGGGCTCGGTTTTATTTTATTGATAATCATTAACTATTTATTGATTATCGATAAACAATGCGTATAATTAACTTAAAAAGTTGAGGTGTTAGTCATGAAAAAACAGACACTATTACTCAAAGTAGCCTTGATCGTCATCAGCCTAATGATGATTTTAGCCGCAGTGATTGTCGTACCAACAATTCTCCGGAACACTCACGCCGATTTAGATGGCCTAGTTTGGCCACTGGGAATCGGCCTCTACGCCATGATCGCCCTAGTGTTCCTAGCCGTCTTTCAGTCATGGCAGTTACTCACCCTAATCGACCAACGGAAAGTTTTTACAACGCCATCCGTTACAGCGCTGACTTGGATCAAGCGAGCGGCTTATAGTGTGACCGTCATCTTTGCCGCCCTACTGCCAATTTTTTACGTGTGGGTCCAGGCTGAAGATGCGCCTGGCTTACTCCTATTAGCCTCAATTTTAACGGGTATTGCTTTCGTCATCGGCCTATTCGCTAATATTTTAACCCAATTATTAACCAGTGCTATTCAGCTCAAAAAAGAAAACGAGTTGACGATATGATTACAATAAACCTCGATATCATGCTCGCCAAACGTAAAATGAGTCTGACCGAACTCTCCCAAGCCGTTGGGATCACAATGGCCAACCTATCAATCCTCAAAAATGGCAAGGCCAAAGCGGTCCGTTTTTCGACTCTAGCCGCGATCTGTCGTGTTTTGGATTGCCAGCCTGGTGACTTATTAGCTTATCAAAAGGACGACCAGCTTTAACACAAAAATACCGCTAATAAAAGAACGTCCTCGGCAATTCCAATTAAGAATTGCCGAGGACGTTCTTTTATCAACTAACTCAATACTAGCGTTGTCCCTTCTACTGTGATCCGATTACGCCCAGCTTCCTTTGATAAATAAAGATAATGGTCGACGCGATTAAACCAGTCATCGAATGTCACGTCACTCGGCTGTAATTGTGAAATCCCAAATGAGACCGTCACTCGCAATTTTTGACCATTGAAGTCAACGGTTTCTTTTTGAAGGTCATCGCGAATCGCTGTAATAGTTGTACGGGCTTGTTCGGCCGGAATCCCACGGAAAATCACGACAAATTCCTCGCCACCATATCGAAACAGCTGACCATGCGTGGTCTGTTTGAAAAGCGCCGTCTCAAAATGAGTGGCCACATGTTTCAATACGGCATCCCCAGTCATGTGCCCATAAGTATCGTTAAATTTTTTAAAATGATCGATATCAAACATCGCCATCGTCACTGCCGCATTCGGCCGTTTTTTATAAGCGTCAAAGACCTCATTTTTAATCGTATCAAAATTGGCACGATTACGTACGCCCGTTAACTCATCGTAATTGACACGCTGATCCAATTGCGTAAATTTCGTAATTAAAGCACTGATCCGCGTGACAAAGAAACGGATGATCCACATATACACAATAAAAATAATTAAAACGTTGATCGTATAAGCCAAATTGAAGCGATGGACCGACCAAATAATAAACCACCAAGTTCCACCATACACTAACTGTAGCGCCAGATAGCGCCACTGTGACCCCATGACACTAGAACGATGTCGTGAAAAGTAAATGATTGTCCCAGAAAGCAAGACCGTCATAATAATAAACGTCGCCACAAAATGGGCGCCTTTCCCAAGGTACATCCCCTGACCATAGAAAAAAATCGGCATCAAAATATTAATAATTTCGACTGCCAAATTTCGCATGGTGTATAGGCCGAATAGTAAAACTGTCAATTGCGCGGTGGCATATGACCAACTCAACATGTTTTCCGGATCAATCGTGACACAAATCGACCGTAATAAAATCATACTAACGACTAAACTAGCCGCTTCATAACCATGTGCTAGGATCGTAAACCGACGCTGCCGTAACCGTAGCGCCCGTTGCTCAAGAAAATAGGTCAAAATAGTCATCAGGGTAATCAAGCCGATGGTAATTAGGGCAATGATCACCGTATTAATATTAAAAAAATCAACATTAATCATCTGAACCAATTGGTCTAATCGCACCTTAATCACCCCTAACTATTATGTTCAAATCAATTGTCTTACTAGATGATACCATGAAGTGCCTTTAATCGTTAGCACCTGACGCAAACTATTTTGCCCTTACAATAAGCTAATGACGCGACTTTTTCGGTTACTTGCCACATAAAAAGCCCGTTAACCGGGCTTTAGAATAAGCAATATTCAACTTGTTTTAAGCAAATGTTACCGTTAACTTTTTTGCGTCAGCCAGCTTAAAATTGACCATTATACAAATCTAGCAAGACCATCGCTAACGATAATAACAACATTCCCACTGCGGCGGCCGCATGCCACCATTTATGGCGAGCAAAAATCGCAATATATTCTCGGATAATCGCATCCGGTAAAAAGAAATGCGCCGTACGCGCGCCAATGCCATCCGCTTTCAAACCAGCTTGCTTCGCAAACATCCCAGCTCGAAACGTGTGATAGTTGTTCGTGACAAAAATCGTTTGCGGATTTTGAACACCACCTTGGTCGATCAAACGCTTACTAAACTGCATATTTTCCAAAGTAGTTGTCGACTTGGTCTCGGCTAGCCCATCCGCTGCCGGTAACCCCTGCGCAATGGCGTAATCTAGCATCGCCTGACCTTCTGGCACCGTTTCATCCGCGCCTTGACCACCAGAGAAAATCATTACGGCTGGATGTTTCGTGCGACGTTGCTGTTTTTGATAAAAAGCTAACCCGCGTTTAATTCGTTGACCCAGTAGTGGCGAAACTTCATCACCGTTTAACAAACCAGCCCCGAGCACAATAATATAGTCTTGGCGCAAGCGTGGCCGGTTGAACTGATAGATGACGAGCATCGTCAAATAGTTATAAAACCAAAAAGCCACGTAAAAAATCAGTAGCCCCGAGAAAACCGTCATAAACGTATTCACGGGCTGTGGCACCCGATTACTAATGGCACTGCTGATAAACGGCAAAATTAGAATCGCTAACCCTAAAAACAAGGTCAGCATATTGGCCAGCGTGTGACTTTCATGGCGCCACACGATCCAGGCATTCCATAATAATAAGAACGCTTGTAAAAAGAACAACACGCCAAGTAATAAAATAAAGCCCACAAAAATCGTCCCACAAACGATAATCAAAGGATGATTATTCGTCCCTAGAATCGTAATCGCCAAGACGATCAAAAATGAATAGAAAAATAGCGAAAACCAAATACCATTGCTCAAACGCACCTTATCCCGACGATACTGCCAGCTGAAAAACAGGCCTAAAACCAGTGGAATCAACCATGACCAATAAAATTCAGCTGGTACTGGTAACCAAACACTCGTGTCACTAATTACGCACACCCCCTACAAAATCTCATCTATCATAGCATAACTAAAACGGCACAGCCTAGCCACGACGTACCATAATTATTTCAATTGTTTTTGTTCATTATAAAAGTTTCGATAAGCTAAATAACAAGCAATAATCGAGCCCAAACTTGTCGCTGACAACAACATAAAAGTCACCATAATTTGGTATTTAATCGCGCGAACCGGATCGACGCCCGCGAAAATCAACCCAGACATCATGCCGGGCAAACTAACTAATCCCACCGTTTTTGCCGAATCAATGGTCGGTGACATTCCCGTGCGGATGGCTTCGCGGACAATTGCAATCGAGGCATCCATGAGTCCGGCACCGAGCGCTAACCGTTCTAGCACCCTTTGTCGCTGATCATGGAATTGGCTATTCAAGCTGCGATAAGCCAGCCCAATCGCCACCATTGAGTTCGACGCAATCATCCCAGAAATCGGAATCATTTGTGACGGAATAAATTTAATCGCACCCGCTAAAACTAGGACGCCTAGTGTCACACCTGTACTGATGAAAATAGCTAAAAATGAAATTGGCAACGCATGTGCAATCCCCGCTCCCCGTTTTTGCGCATTCCACGCCGCATTAAAAATAATGAATAAAATCATCGCCGTCGTTAACCAGAAATTATTCACGCGGAAGATATATTTCAATAAATAACCCACAATAAACAATTGAATCACCGCGCGGACGACCCCAATGATAATATCCTTATCCAGCCCTAATTTTTGCCACAAACTAATAGCTAGCGCGACTAGAACTAGCATTGCCGCTAAAAACAATGAGGTATTATTGACCACTAAATTCATGCCCCCACCTCCAAACGACCATCAACGACCCGCAACAGTTGATCCGCCGAAGCAATCTCCGTCGTGTCGTGCGTAATCATCAGCGTTGTCACGTGTCGATCTTCATTTAAATGACGTAACCACTCATGAATAATGTCCTTGTTCGCCGTATCCAGCCCCGCCGTTACTTCATCTAAAAGTAATATTTTCGGCAAAAACAGTATATTGCGAATCAGCGCGACACGCTGACGTTCACCACCGGACAAGTCTTCAATTTTCTGGTTCAACATTTTAGCTGACAACCCGACGTATTCCAAAGCGGCTGTGACGTGTGGCAGATCGATCACCTGTTTTCGAATTTGATACGGAAACGCTAAATTGTCCGCAACCGTCGTACCAAATAGCGTTGGTTGTTGAAAGCAGTAGGAAACTTCTCGCCGATACATGATTGGATCATAACTTTCAATAGGTTTACCAGCAAAAATCAACTCACCACTCGTTTTTGAAATCATTGCCGCCATCAATCTGAGTAACATACTCTTACCACTCCCTGATGGCCCAGTAATTGTATAGTTCGCACCAGCCGGAACCGTTAAGTTGATCTCCTGCAAAATCAACTTATCTTTGACCTGATAATTAACATTCTGCAAACTCATTAAAGCCGTCATGAAACATCCCTCCACCCCAAATTCTAGTTGGCCTAAGTTTAGCATAAACCGTTTACACTTTAGACCTATTAAGCGCTGGAAGATGACCACTTCAGATAGCTAATGATGCTTCTTAATTTAGCTAACCAAATTAGTCGGCGGCGAAACAATTCAGCCTTAAAATCCTAAGCCGCCCCGTACCGCCAGCCAGCATGCTATAATGATTTGAACGCAGTTAACAGAAAACGAGGTTAGTTAAAACTAATATGACACAATCGAATCATTATCCAAATCGGCGGCCAGCCCGGCCTTCACAAGCCCGCCGCCAGCCAACTGAAAAAGTCCAAACCGACGTCACACTAGGTCAGCGCTTCCCATTGACCATCAAACGCCTAGGAATTAATGGTGAAGGTATTGGCTACTATAAGCATGTCATTACTTTCGTCAAAGGGGCCTTACCGGGTGAAGTCATTGTCGCTGAAGTCACGGTTGTTCATCCACGCTACTTAGAAGCAAAAATTCGTAAGTTGCGTAAAATCAGTCCAGATCGGGTCGATCCCCGTGACGAGTACGCTGATGAAGTCGGTGGCTTCGAACTCGAACATTTAGACTACCCGGCTCAATTAAGATTCAAACAAGATTTAATTCGCCAAGCTTTAGAAAAATACCAACCAGCAGGCTTCCGGCAATATGACATCCGCCCAACCATTGGCATGGACGATCCTTATGAATACCGTAACAAGGCCCAATTCCAAGTTCGGATGATCGATGGCCACGTCGCAGCAGGACTTTATAAGGAAAATAGTCACGACCTGGTCGACCTCCCGACTTGTTCCGTTCAAATGCCGGTCACGATGACTGTCATGCGCGCGGTAGTCGGTTGGCTGGAAGAATTGGCTGTGCCAATCTATGATGAGGAACACAATTCTGGCATCGTCAAAACCGTGGTCGTTCGGGCCGCGGCGGCAACGGGTGAAGTTCAACTTGTCTTTGTCACCAATACGCCAAAGTTCCCTAAGAAACATCAATTGCTCATGAAAATTGCCGACAAGTTACCAATGGTCGTTTCCGTGATGCAAAATGTCAATATCGGTAAAACTTCTCTAATTTGGGGCGACCAAACGACTTTATTAGCTGGGAAACCAACCATCACTGAAGAACTCGATGGACTGGCCTTTGATTTGTCAGCGCGGGCTTTCTTCCAATTGAATCCTGAACAGACTAAGAAACTCTATCAACTGGCTCGGACCGCGTTAGACTTAGCGCCACACGAGACCTTGGTCGATGCTTATTCTGGGGTTGGGACGATTGGCTTGTCATTGGCCGACGTTGCCCAAGAAGTTCGCGGGATGGATACCATTCCAGCCGCCGTTGCGGACGCCAATGAAAATGCCAAACGCAATGGTATCACCAACGCTAAGTACGAAATTGGCGAAGCTGAAACGTTGTTACCACAATGGTTAGCCAGCGGTTTCGCACCCGACGCTATCGTGGTCGATCCACCACGTACCGGCCTTGATGATGTCTTAATCGACGCCATTTTACAAAGTGCACCTGAAAAATTAGTCTATATTTCATGTAATCCATCGACGTTAGCCCAAGATTTACGTCAATTAACACGCGGTTATCAAGTCGATTACATTCAATCGATTGATATGTTTCCACAAACTGCCCGTTGCGAAGCGGTGGTCCGTTTCACCAAGCGGTAATAATCAGTAAGGGAGTTTTTGCTTATGGCAGAATCTGATAGTCAAATTACTTTAACGATGACCTTTAGCTTGCGGCCACCGTTTAAGACCCATTTCTTATTATTAAAAGATTATATTGCCGACGTCCGCATTCCGGAACGTGAGGGCATGTTGACGACCATGATTGCGAAAAACATTCCGCTGTCACCGGCCTTAGAACAGCTTAAAACGATTTTTGACGATGTGAAGAATCCCGTTTATTGGCAGCTTCATGATCAGGCGGTGCAAGAATATTTCACGGCCCATCCTGACAAACGTCCCATTTTGCCATTGGACCTCTTACAAGTCGTCATCAATACATTGGCTGACCAAGGTCTGACGGACGCGCAATTACGCCAGATCATGCAAGAAATCTACACCCGCCTGCAAACGAACCAGTTTAGCGGCGCTGCGACCCAGTCGCTCTTAACGGAATTTACAAAATAGTTGTTAACAAAAAGACCAGCGTTGGCTGGTCTTTTTTGATTACTCAAAATATTGCGCTAAAACTTGTTGAATCCCGTTATGATTATTATCAGTCGTCACTAAATTAGCACCTTGTTTTACGGCGGCCGGTGCATTGCCCATCGCAACCCCGATGCCGACTAACTTTAATAAGTCTAAATCATTAAAGTTATCCCCAAAAGCAATCGCTTGTGCTGGGGATATCTGTTCATCCGCGATCAATGTTTCCAGTGCGGCCGCCTTAGAAACGCCGGTCGCGACAATTTCCAAATAAGTCGGTTTCGAACGATAAGCTGAAATAGCCTGCGTTGGTTTGGCCAACCACGTCGCCGGCACCACAACTTCTGGTTGATACCCGATGCCAGCCGCTTCTTGCTGCTCCCACGGGCCCAATTCACGCACCAACCATTGATTAGCCGCATAAATATTGAATGACGCTTGCGGCCAATTCTCACGTACTAGTTGTTCAACTTTCGCCGCCACTGCTGACGCAATCGGTCGCTCTTCAAGTACCGTCAAACTCGTCGCGGTCATTTTGGCGGTCAGTGCGCCATTGTAAGCAATCATAGTGGACGTAATCCCCAATTGCTGCGCTAACCCAAACATGCCTTTGGGGGAACGTGCTGACGCCAAGACCATCGTGGCCCCTTGTGCGACTGCTTGCTTGACCCCAGTCACGGTTGCCGGCAAGATTTCAGCAGCATCAGTTAAAAGCGTCCCATCAATATCGCTTAAAATCAGTTTTGGTTTAGTCATTGTATTACTCCTCCTTAGTTTCATAAATATCAACTAAAACCATTGTAACGTAATTAAACCGTTTTCAAGCCTTCAATTTAACAAAAAAGCCCTTGTCACATTGGCCGCCAACATTCGGCGACCCATGGACAAGGACCTTTTTAAACGACACTATTCTTTTGGTTTTAAAATAAACTTTGGTCGTTCATCCACTAACTTCGCAAAAAGTTCTTGGGTTGGATCTGGATCAAATGTCCCTAAGTCAACCAATAACTGGCCGTCTTCCGCCACTTCAAAGCCTTGATACCGATCAAATAAAACGTGATACATCGTTTGAGCGGGCCGCATACGTTCATCCACTTGGGCGGCGGCCGCTTTCAAAGTATAACCGGTCTGCAACAAATTGCTCATGGCGGCGGCTTTAATGACCATTTTCATGGTGTAAATCCGCGCGCGCCCCGGTTCATCCTCATTTTTAGGAATAATGTACCCCTTTTTTTGCCAATAACGCAGCTGGCGTGGCGAGACACCAGTCATTTTGCTTAGCTCACTGATACCGATCGTCAATTGTCCCCGATGAAACATTTCCCGAAAATCCGATGTCATCCCCGTAGCCATGCTAGTGCCCCCCTTTCCATATGCTTTCGTCAACCTAAATTATAGCATGGAAAATGGCATCGCTAGCGTACGAGCCATGAATTTTAAAGCTTTTTCGGTGCGGACTGATAAGTTGTTTGTAAGAAATCAAGCAGTGTTTGTGCGGGGCGGCCCATAATCGTGGCATAATCCGAACTAACTTCTCCCAGTAACCCTTTTGCCCCACCGGCATACATTGACGCCAACATATGGCCCTCGTTACCTTGGTTATACATCGTGGCAAACTGTTGCAACGTCACTGGTTGATAGCCAATCGGTTGCCCAGAAACTTGGCTTAGCACTTCAGCTAAAGCTGGCATGGTGTATGACTTCTCTTGCGTCAAAGTATAGATTCGGCCAGAAACCAACATTGCTGGCGTCGTCGCCACTTTTGCAAATGCCGCCGCGCTATCAGCCTGGCTAATAAAGCTCAAAGCTTGGTCAGCCATTGGATAAATCACATTTTTTCGCTCAATAAGTTCTGGTAAATAAGGTACCAATGGATCAGCGTACAAGCTATTACGAATAATCGTATATTGTAGGCTAGAAGCCGCTAACCGCCGGGGCACATACCCATAAAATGCCGACAATGCAAAGGGGTTATTCACTTGATCCGCAATAAAGCCCATGACCAACATGTGCTTCACCTGACTAGCTTCCGCGGCCTGAATGACATTTTCAAACTCACTCACGCGCGAATAACTATCATGGCTCTTACTAGGCACATAAATAAAGACGTCACTGCCTGCCAACACTGGTTTCAAGCTTTCAACATCGTGATAATCCATCGCGGTTACCGTCATTCCTTGCGCGGCAAAATCCGCCGCCTTGCTAACAGTATGCACGCCCAAATTCAGTTCTGTCGCTGGGACTAATTTGTGCAACGCCTTGACAATTTGAGTGCCTAAATGGCCAGTTGCGCCCGTAATTGTGATTTTCATTTTAAATTTCCTACTTCCCTGTAACTTTATTAGTTACATTAAACCAGCTTTTGTTAAAAGTGTCAACTAGTTGCATCAGATTTGTGCTTCATTGCCGCCTACCGGTCGGTTCGTTTAGGGCTGGAACGCTGTGAACCGATTTTGAGCCAAAGTGCGGTCTCAAAAGTCGGTTTTTGACTAACCGCGGCAGCCCACCGCGCTAAGTCAAATGCCACGGCTGAGCCCTAAACGAACCGACCTCACGGCTAGATCAGGTCCTAAAACCTGAAGTTCTTCCTATTTTGAGAATCTTCGCTAAACTTCAAAAGCTAGTACTTATTACTGTATCAACACAAACCTAACCCGACGTCATCGACTGCCTGTTTTTACAGTTTTTGAACTCAGCACGTAGAACCAGCCGGAACTTGAATTGACTCATTTCAAATCTAGTCACTCAAAAAACAGGTCATACTTAAACCGAATCATTCACTCAAATTCACGAATTAGCGTCAATTCGACTTATAATACTATTCCACATCCGCCGAGTTCAGCTTTAAAATCACCCGAATATAGCCGGAGGTTGCCACTGATGGCATCGGTCGTGATGGTGGCGTTTGGTCGGCTGATTTTCGCCGATCTTACGCCACGGACCGGCCGGGACAATTGCGGGCTTAGCAACTGTTCCGGGCGAGGGGGCAGACCGCTCCTCAGGCTGGCCCCGGTCCCACGACCGCATGTCATCAGTGGCAACCGGAGGCGGCAACTCAGCAGCCAAATAAAAAGTCCGCTGCATTCATCTGCAACGAACTTTTAAGACGTGATCGACTTTTAAAGCCTAATTGAGGGGTTAACTAAGCGGCTTGTTCACCTAAATGCTTCTTCTTAGGTGCCGTTTTAACATTCTTAACATCTGCATCTGAGAAACCAAACATGTAAGTCAACGTGAAGGCCACGATGATGTCAGCGATGGAAGCAATCCAGAAGCCCCAGAAACTGAAGTCCAAGCCTTTCGGGTTAACGAAGGAAGTGAACCCAATTAAGGAACCAGCGAAGCCCCACATATTAACATGCATCAAGCCGGTTAAGAACCCACCAACGGCCCCACCAATGCTGGCAGTGACGAAGGCCCGACCATATTTCAAGTTAATCCCGTACATTGCGGGTTCAGTGACACCAGAGAATGCTGAAATCGTTGCGGGCCATGCTAATTCTTTAATGCTTGCAACCTTTGATTTCATGGCAATGGCTAAGACCGCGCCACCTTGAGCGACCATCGTTGCAGAAACGATCGCGTTCAAGTAACTGTGACCAGTCGTGGCAATATCGTTGGCCACAATTGGAATAATCGCCCAGTGTAAACCGAAGATAACCAAGACTTGATAGAACCCACCAATAATCAATCCTGAAATTGCTGGACTGAGTTCGTAAATCTTCACGATCCCGGCAGCTAAAGCACCTGAGAAGGCGGTAATGATTGGGCCGAGGAATAAGATAATGGCCCCTGAGATAATAATAACTTCAAGTAATGGGACAAAAATCATCCGTAAGACCGTTGGAATCACACGCTTGAGCCATGGTTCCAATTTGCTAGCTAACCAAGCGCCGGCAATCATTGGGAAGATGGAATAACTGTATGAAGCAACGTGAACTGGTAATCCAAAGAAGTCAGCGTTGATGCCCATTCCTAATAAATGACTAGTGACTTTACCGGTGCTGGCAATTGCCACAATCGTTGGATAAGTCAGCACCCCACCAATGATTCCCATGATAACTGGGTCAGAGCCTAACTTCTTGGCGGCCGTAAACCCAACGAAAATTGGTAGGAAGTAGAAGACTGAGTCGCCCATGGCATTGATAATCACATAAGTCGACGTGGTGGCGGAAACGATCTTGAAGGAAGTCAGTAACGCCAAGACCCCTTTTAAGATACCGGATGCCGCCAACAAACCGATAACCGGAATCATGGAACCCGTAATAACCCCAATTAAAGCGCTAAAACTGTGCTTAACTTTTTGCCAAGGCGTCATCTTTTTCCATGCGGCCTTGTTAGCTTCTTTTTCACTGGCTAAAGCGGATGCATCGTCATCGCCAAAGCCGGGGCCAAGTTGCGCGACAACTGCATCGTAGACGTCGTTGACTGCGGGGCCGATGACAACTTGATATTGCCCGCCAGCCTTTGCCACGTCAATGACACCCTTTAGATTACGAATGACATCATCGTTAGCAATGCCTTCATCCTTTAAATAAAACCGAACTCGGGTAATACAATGAATGACGCTCTTGACGTTCTCAGCACCACCGATATTAGTGATGATCTGGCTCGCCAACTCATCATACTTGCCGCCATTACCTTTGGCTGGCGCTGAGGTTGTGCTTGCTGCGGATGCCGCTTGCAATTCAACTTGAGCACCGACTGCACCAGCTTTAACTTGGCCTATATTTGGCACTAATTTGGCAACTTTATCCGCAGTGTTAGTCACGGCTAAGATCACAGTGGTCTGTTTGCCAGCTGCCTTGACCGCTGCTAAATCCATCGTCCCAATCTTGTCACCGGCTTTAACTTCATCGGCAACGTTAATGTTTAATTTGAATGGTGGATTATCCTTCAATTCAACGGTATCAATCCCCAAATGGACCAAAACTTCCAACCCATTATCAGCAGCAAAGCCAATGGCATGTAATGTTGAGGCCACCATCGTAATTTTCCCGCTAACGGGCGCGACGACTTGGCCCGAAGTTGGTTCGATACCGAAGCCTTCACCCATCATACCTTGTGAAAATACCGGATCTTTAACGTCACTTAAAGGCATCAGCTGCCCCGTGATTGGTGATAATAATTGCACTTGTTTCATCGCGAGTCTCCCCCTTTGTTTAAATCGCGTAATAAGGCAATTGATTCATATGGTTGCAAAATCACCGCATTGCCAGCGACCGTCGTCCCATAATTCGAAATTAAAACGGTCGCCCCCACAAATTCAGGTGGCAATTCAACGGTCGTTTTGCGGCCAAAGAAATTATTCAAAACGGCCACCTGCTGTTGTGATGTGGTTCGCAGATAGGCCAACACTTGAGGATGATCTAAGAATAATGGCTGATAATCCCCATCTGAAATAACTGTAAGCTGTTTCCTTAACTGAATTAACCGTTGATAGTAGCTAAATATTTCCCCATGCGCTAGCTCATCCGTCACGTTGATCGTTGCTTGATTCGTCGGCTTCAGCCACGGCGTCCCGGTCGTAAACCCGGCCGTCTTCGGCGACTCATCCCATTGCATCGGCGTACGCGCATTGTCTCGCGACTTCACATGAACTAAATGAAATGCCGCGCGATCGCCATGACCTTGGGCACGTAATTGGCGATAAGCGTTGTGACTCTCAATATCAACATAATCTTCAATCTGATGATATTGCGGATCCGTCATCCCAATTTCTTCACCCATATAAATAAACGGCGTACCGCGTAATAAATGCATCACAGTGGCGAGCATTTCGGCAGATTTTTCACGGTAATGCACGACATCACCAAATCGATTCACCGCCCGTGGCTGATCATGGTTGTTCCAAAATAGGGCTTGCCAACCACCGGCGGCAGCCATCCCTTGTGCCCAGTCATTGATGATCTTTTTGAGCGCCATGAAATCAAATTGGCGGTCCGTCCACTTATTACCGTGGTCGTAATCCACTTTGAGATGGTGGAAATTAAACACCATTGACAGCTCATGCCGATCTGGCTGAGTATAGGCGATACTGTTGGCTAATGTTGCAGACGAGAGCTCACCAACCGTAATGTCATGCGGATGGCGACCAAAACTGGCAGCATTTAATTCCTGCAAGTAATCATGCACGATTGGCCGGTCCGTATACAAGACCTTACTGCTCATGGCCGGTGGTGCATCTAACAGTTCGACATCTTTACCGATGACATTGATCACATCAAAGCGAAATCCACGTACACCTTTGCTTTGCCAGTAATTAATGATATTGGCACAAGCTTGACGAACAGCGGGACAATGCCAATCTAAATCAGCTTGAGACTGGTCATATAAATGTAAATAATATTGACCCGTCTCACCAAAAGGCGCCCAGGCAGAGCCGCCAAACTTGGATTGCCAATTCGTTGGTGGTGTACCATCAGCCTTTGCCGGTCGGATATAATAATATTGCTGAAACTCAGGATCACCCGCCAAGGCTTTCTGGAACCATTCGTGTTGCGTCGAAGTATGGTTGAAAACCATATCCAACATGACATCGATACCCACTGCTTTTAAGTCTTGAACCAACTCATCAAAATCCGCCATCGTCCCAAATAAGGGATCGATTTGATAATAGTCTTCAATATCGTAACCATTATCGCGTTGCGGCGAAACAAAGAATGGATTGAACCAAATCATATCGATATTTAATCGTGACAGATACGGCACTTTGGCAATGATTCCCCGTAAATCGCCAATCCCATCACCATTACTGTCATAAAACGACTTGGGATAGATTTGATAAATCACTTTCTGTGAAAAGCGCACCAATATCCCCTCCAAACCTAACTCAGATTTAAATAAAAACCGGTTAAAAAAGAAACCGCTTTCATTTACTTGTACTTATCATAACCACCTCAAACTGGATGGTCAAATATAATCCGATGATTTGTTCGATTATATGTCATTTGAACGAACGACTTTATTAGTTAACTTACTTTCTAATGCAAGTGCAATTGCTGGTCAGCGAGGAAAGACTGCTGAAATGCAGGTACTGCCTTAACTTGCTTGCCAAATTCAACGATCAGCGCATGAAATTCTCGTGCCATCGGAAAATCATAATCCCAATTAGCAGCAATCAGGGCTTGCGCTTTAACATACGAACTCGGTAAGGCTAATCCTAGCCAACCAAAAAGACGCCGCAAATAGGTATCCACAATAATCGTTGGCTTGTTAAAAACATACATCGTAAAATAGTCAGCCGTTTCATCGCCAATTCCTTTGAGTGCCTTCAATTCACGGCGAATTTGTGGCGCTGGCAAGGCGCGAATTCTGGCTAAATCAAAGTCGTACTGGCTACTCCAGTTCGCCAAGCCTTGTAACGTTGGGACTTTGCGCGTGTAGAAGCCCGCGGGTTTAACCAAAGTCGTTAATTCCGCTGACGACAATTCAAGTAAGCGTTGCGGCTCAAACTGCGTGGCCTGTTTTAGATTTTCAAGCGCATAGTCGACGTTGCGCCAATTCGTATTTTGGACTAAGACACCGCCCCATAAAATTTCCCAGGGGGTCTCTGCTGGCGCGACACCTGATTCCAACCAATGCTGAGGACCCATCGTGGTCAACATTAAGTGATAAAGTTCATCGATCGTCATGCTTTTTCCTCCAATATAAAAAAGCGCCCGGAAAATTCTTCCAAGCGCTCGATTTAAGTTTCATGATAATTGAAACTGCCCATAAATGACAGTCAACGGTTCTAATCACTAGTCGTCAGTAACACTAGTCCGCTTAACGGTTAAAACAATGTCAGCCTTATGATTGGCTGGTTTGACTTTTTCAGCAAAGTCCAAGCCGGCATCCTTAAACAAGTTTTGAACTTCAGTATTTACTAACGGTAAGTCGCGTGGATCTCCGGCTTGCTGGCGAATATAAACAACATATTCATCTGGCAATTCTTCCAAATCATATTCAACATCTTCATCATTTAAAATGACATAAATCAACTTACGTTCTCTGTTCATCTGAAATTACCCCTCAACTCTTATTTTTGGTTCTTAGTCAGTGACTTTCGTCAGATTAACTTGATGCACAAATTTGAGATAGTCTTGCATACAGTGATCCAACCAATCGATGCTGGCTTGATCGGTCAAATGACCCGCATTGTCAAACTTATTTTGGACGGTGCCCATCAAAAATTCATCGCCGGGCATCGTTAATGCAGCGACACCAGGTGAGTCCAAGATTTGACGTAAATGACCTTGAGCCCGCACCGTGCCTAATGGTCCCATGGTGGCGCCCAGAATCATAACTGGCTTTCCCTTTAAAGGATGTTCAACACGTGATAGCCAATCAATGGCATTCTCAAGCACCCCTGAAATACTATGGTTATATTCTGGGGTGACAAAAATGACGCCGTCCGCGTCGAGCACGGCTTTTTTGAAAGCCTTAACATTATCGGGTGCTTCTAACTCAATATCTTGATCATAATACGGTAACTCTTGTAATGCTGGGATGGCCACATCCATCTGTTCAGCATACTGCTTTTTCACAAATTCAGCTAACTTTCGGTTGTATGAGGCATGGCGAATGCTACCAACAAGCGCAACAATTTTCATGTTCTGAACACTCCTTTAAGCTTTGGTTATCTTAAGTATACCCCTTTTTAGTGCTACGGGCGGAACCGGTTTCAAGTATTTTCATAAAATTTGTAAAATATTGCACTAACTCGGGTATTCAGTCAAAAACATTCTGGGTGAAAACCACGTATCGTAACTTACCACTTCATTAGTAACTAAAGGTTGAAAGTTGAAAAGCGCTAATCTATCCCACTGTAATTCCTAATCAGGCTATGAAAGATAGTTGATAATTGCCGCTTCCGGTCGTTGTTGATAACATGCGGCCGCGGGACCAGGGCAAGCCTGAAGAACGTCTTGCCCCTCGCCCGGAAACTTTGCCTAAACCGCAAATCTCCCGGCCGGTCCGTGGTGTAAGACCGGAAAAACGCCGGTCAAACGCCACCTTCACGGCCGATGCTATCAACAACAACCTACAGCTAGTCCACTACTCCAAATGATTAGCCAGTAATTTAGATTTAGCGAATTATTCAGAATCGGTATCCTGTGTCAGCAGGGTTAGCTAGCATAGCGTCGAGGCAAAAAGCTGGATTCTGCATGACAGAGTGACGACCCCGTATGAGACCACATTAGGTATTACCAACACCAGTATCAGTCACGACAATTCTGACACTTTCACCCTTTAAATAATTTGACGATAAAAGATAGTCGGTTGTTTATACTGACGGAGTGATAAGTTATATGCAGTCATTTGGGCTATCAACAATACCGGCATTATTAGATACTTGGCACTTTCAATTTTTAGTTGTTTGACAAGTATTTCGCAGATTTTAGCTTATAGAAGTAGATTGCATTGATTTAGCCGTGAGGTTAGGGCTATTTAGGGCTCAGTGATGAAATTTATCTTAGTCAGAAGTGGGTTGCTTCTGGCTTAGATAAAGGCCGGCTTACGAGACCGCTTTGTGGCTCGGAAACGTGCCCATCACGTTCCAGCCCTAAATAGCGCTAACCGGAAGGCGGCAATTACCCACAAACTGGGTCTGAACTACAGGTTTGAACTACGGGTTTGAAACCGCAAATCAAAAAACAACCAACCGTTTATTAACTTTTTTCAAAACAAAGCATCCCACCCATCCCCCGCATACCCAGTCTGTTATACTGTTTATTAGAGAATTTGATCGGGGGTTTTACTGTGTATTATCGTGGTGAAGTACTAGATTTTGTCAATATGTTACTCACAGATGCCACTGCGCCTTTAATGCGGTCGCGGCTAGTCTTTTCTAGTAAAATCGATGTTGAACACCTCAAAGCTGCCGTCCTGTCGACTGCGCAAATCGTCCCCGAGGTTTTTGCCCACTATCAGGCAGATCACAATCGCTTTGAGGTCACCAACCAACAAGTTAATGATATCGTTATTGAAGCGCAAAGCCCGTACAGTCCCGAAAACTTTGATTTCAATTTCGAAACCGGACCACAACTACGCTTATTTATCATTCATCATGATCAATACGATGTCCTGCAAGCCTTCATGAGTCACCTTTTGACCGATAGTGTCGGTTTCAAGGAATACTTATACTTATTAGCACAAGCCTACAATCATGACGATCTCTCCGCGTTAACTAATGAGCGCCGCTTACGGCCAGTAATGACCCAATTACAGCGCCAATTTCAGCGTCCTAATCGTCATCCTGAATTACCGTTAAACACCGTCAAGTTACCTCATTATCAAGGGATGAATTTACGACATGTTGGGCATATTATGCTCACAAGCAAACAATTCATGCGAATTCGGCGCGTCGCTAAGTCTCAAGATGTTGGAATTAGTGAAGCTATCCTCGCCGCATATGCGAAAGCCTTGCAAGTTCTAACGGGGCACACCACAATCACGCTGCCTTGTCCTATCAACTTTCGCCATTTTGCCGAGGATGAGCCCAATACGACTAGAATCGCCAACTTGACCGGCTTAGTTTATCTTAACGTCAAAGTTGATGTAGACGCACCATTCTCCGCGCTCGTCCAGCACGTGCATGATCTGCTGACGACTGAACGGACGCACGCCGCTTTCCTGTACCGGCTGACTAATCTGCAAAAGATGAATCACACAATGCCAGTCAGTCTGATGCGTAAGTTGACCAATCGTTGGCTCGCGCAACAACCCTTGACTTACACTAACTTTGGGGTTGTCGACCAGCAACGGTTGCAATTTCATGGCTTAACCGTGGTCAATTGTGTCTTTTCCGGCGCCTTTCGGACCACGCCCACCATGGAGATCGCAGCTAGTACCTTTGCCGGCACCTGCACACTGAGTTTTAATAGTATCGGTTCCGAACGGGATTACCAGCTTGGCATGAAGATTTTAGAAAATATCCAAGCCCAACTCCTTGTTTGGTCACAATCAGCAGTTGTTAGTGAACCAATCAGTTCTGAAGAATCTTAATTGCCAGGCCTAAAAAAAGGGACTGGCTTTATTTTTGGCTTAAAGCGATTAACTTTATCAAAAATTTTTGTTAATAACGTTTCTAAATTGGAATCCCACCAATAAGTGTGGTTTAATAGGGGTGAATCTTAGCAAAGGAGGAACCGCGTCGTGGCAGAAGATATGTTAACGCAAGCCTTGCAACAATTAAAGGATCACAAAATTCGGGTAACCCCGCAGCGTCAGATTATTCTGACTTACCTCGTTACTCACCATAACCATCCTTCAGTAGAAACTATTTATCAGGCACTAGAATCTCAACTGCCCAATTTAAGTTTGGCGACGGTTTATAATACCTTAAAGCTATTCGTTGATTTGGGCATCGTGATTGAGTTACAAAACGGTGATGCTGGCACGCACTACGACTTCTTTGGTCGGCCCCACTATCACGTTGTCTGTGAAAACTGTGGTAAGATTACCGATGTTTTTGAACCAGATTTGAGTGGCATCGAAACGACCGCCGCCAGACTTTCTGGTTATTTAGTTACTGGTCACAATATGGAAGTTTATGGGCTCTGTCCTGAATGCCAAGCCAAACTAGGCGTTACGCATAAAACCGATTTACAACGTTTGAATTTAAGTCATGCTGAATAATACAAAAAGTCGACCATCGCTGGCCGACTTTTTATTTTGGCTGATAAGGCTGTTGCTTACCGACCGTTGCATAGTGCACTAATTCATCAAAAGCAGCTTGTAACCGCGTCGCAAAATGATCACTATTTTGAACCGCTGGCAACAAATCACCTTGAGCAGTGAAGTTTTGATCAGCATCCCACAATAAGACCGGTGTTGGTAACACTAACATCTTCAACATTTGTAATATCCCAACCATCGAAGCCGCTGCTAGCATCCCACCATCACTATAATGCGAATAAGTCACGATTTGAACTGGTTTATGATCAACTTCTGGCCCAACAAAGTCCAAGGCATTCTTCAAACTACCGGGCATCGCATGGTCATATTCAGGACTCAAGATGAGATAACCGTCCTGTGCTTTCAAATCCGTCAACCAACGTTGTTCAACGGGGGTTAAGTTCTGAATCGTTGCTGATAACGGTGTCTCAGCGTGATCATAAAATGGTAACGGATAATCCTTTAAGTCTATCCAAGTTAAATCAACTGAGGTTGCCGGTAACACCGTCTTCAAATACGCGAAAATCCGTGAGCCTAATGATGGCGTACGAGTCGTACCTAGGATAATTCCAATCTTCACTGTCATAAATGTAGCCTCCATTTCACCTTACTAGTTAATCATATCACTTTTATATATCAAGTTTTAATCATTTTTTATATAAAAGTACGCCAAAAAAAGCTGCCAGCAACTGGCAGCTCATTATTATTGAAAGATTTAATCACGGGATTGCCCAAACATAAAGTAGAGCCATGGCCCAATCGGTTGAACAAAGGCTAGCAATAACCAACCAATTTTATGTCCGCGCCGAAGCGACTTGGCACGGATAATATCTGTAATCGCAATACTGGATGCCACAAATTCAAACGCTGCAAATGGTGCAATTTGTTGCCGAACCCGCCGCGATAATTTAGGCCGCCGTTCATGGTGCAAGTGACAATGTTTTAACATTTCAAAAGCCCCCTTCTTCGTTTGCCTTTATTATACGCGGCTAAAAATGTAAACGCTAACAGTATTATAAATTTGCAGGTCGTTTCGTTAAAAATCGGGTTGCTGGAATTTGTAAGCTATCGATGACCGTTGGTTGCTGTAATAATTGGCGCACGGTAATTCCGACCTGGCCGTGATCAACCGTAATAATTTGATAGCTACTACTTTCACGAATTTCATGTAATTGTGGATCTGTACAATCAATATCAAATGACGCTGAACTTGCTACCACGTTTAGGATATTATCACCGTTTAAATAGCTGGCTGGAAAATGGACATGGCCAGAGAAGACCCCACCGACATTGTGTCCGCGTAAAACGGACAATAATTCGGGTGTGTTTTGTAAAATTGCGTAATGCATATTCTCCATTGGAGCACCATCTAACGGATGGTGCAAGAATAGAAAGGCCCGTTTGGTTGGAGCTTGTCGTAAATGTTTGCCTAACCATTGGAGCTGTGCGGTTGGCAACCACCCAGCTTCATAACCATCAATTTTAGAATCCAAAAAATAAAAATCGTTATTGCCGATTCGCATCCGATTCGCGTAATACGGCCCGGGATCAGCTGGCAGATAGCCTTCATAAAAAGCTGAACGCGTATCGTGGTTACCTAAGATAACACGCACATGACAATTAAACTCATCTTTCATCATGTGCACAACGCCATGTAGTCGTTGATAATCATCCGCAGCCCCGCTATGAATCAGATCACCGGTAAAGACGATTAAATCTGGTTGATATGGTAAAGACCGAATATCCTGAATGATGGCCGTCAATTTCATCCAGGGATCAATGTTTTGATGATGGGCAGGCAGTTGACCATGGGGCGTCAAATGCGTGTCCGAAATCTGAATTATATGCAACCGTTGCATCCTATCACTTCTTTACACTAATATTCACCAAATGGTTAACCCTAGCATACTGATTGGACGTAAATTTTAGACAAGCTAATCTGTAAAATAAATGTAAACATTTAGTGTGTAGTGCTTTTTTGCTGAGTGAGCTATGATTAAGGTAATCGTTTAACAAGTGAGGGAATTATTTTGAAAAACATTTTAGCCGGGCCACAGCTTAACTTGGTCGTACCACAGCCTGAAGATTTTGATGAAATTAGTGAGTGGTATACCGAGGGCAGCTTCTTACGCAATTTAGATACCGCACCAGCACGCCCACTTTCTGGCGAAGAATTGGAACAGACTTACCGCAATCTTGATCGTCAAACGGAGTTCTATTTCCACATTCGGACTCAGGCCGATGATCGATTAATTGGATTCGTCACGCTCTACAATATTGAATGGACCAACCAAATCGCCCAACTAGCGATTGCCATTGGTGACCCTGCAGACCGCGGACACGGTTACGGGACTGAAGCTTTAAATTTGATGTTAAATTACGGTTTCAACGAACTGAACTTGTATAAAGTGTGTTTGGACGTCATCGCAACTAACCACGCCGCCATCTCAGTTTATCAAAATAGTGGCTTTGAATTCGAAGGGACGAACAAGCTTGCGGTCAAGCGTGACGGGGAACGTTACGACTTGTACAGCATGGGATTATTCGCTGAAGACTTCCAACCACGGATCAAATTAGTCTAATCTCCCAGCGCAATTAGTTGCAGCCGGTAGCGTTTGCAATTATAATAGTCGCAGATTGATAGAAAGTGACTAACTGACTATCGGTCATTAATATTCTTTAGTTTTTAGATTGTTATCGGCGTTGCTGCCATAATGCCGATGAACGATCACTTTCATTCATAGACTCCCCCAAGTCTTATGAATGGGGTTCATCAAAGCCCCCACTTTGATGTTTCCTACTCCTTGACCACTGCATCCATGATGTGGTGGCTTTTTTTGTGCAGAGTGTGAGGACAACCGGGTTGAGTGTGAGCATTGCCTAGCCTAGGCAATTACTCGGTGCATTTCCGAGTTGTTGGCTAGGCGTAGCAAGCGGAACACTCAGGTTGGCCGAGCACGTTTCGGCAAGCCTGTGAGGCGTCACGGGTTGCTGGTGAGCATTATCGTGGGTAAACAATTACTCGGCGACCTTTCCGAGTGGTTGCTTACCCGGGATAAGCGGAGCCCGCAGTGACACCGAACACGTTTCGGCAAGAGTGCGAGGCGTCACGGGTTGCTGGTAAGCATTATCGTGGGTAAGTAATTACTCGGCGACCTTTCCGAGTGGTTGCTTACCCGGGATAAGCGGAGCCCGCAGTGACACCGAACACGTTTCGGCTATCAATACGATTAAATCCGACTGGTGCTCGATCTACCCTCAAGGTAAATCCAACACCACCCGGACCTAACAACTAGGACTTAATCCTCTTCAATCTCAATACCATCACGTTGACGTCGCGTGAGAACCCATTCCTTAATTTGAACAAGCACCCAGGCAATCCCAGCCGTGAAAAGCAATAACATCAACGTTGAGACTACGACGACTAAAATAATCTGGACGCCCTCTGCCTTTAATACATCCAACTTTGTGACCAACGCCACACCTGACGGAATAAAAATCAAACTAATAATCTGAACAAAGAAGTTGCTAACACCTTCCACCTGTTCCAGCTTCACAATTTTCAATGTCAGTAAGAGATATAACAGAATCATCCCAATCAGCGCGGGCGGCATTGGAAAACCTGGCCAAATCTGATTAACCAATTCTGAAATCAAACTACTGACAAGTAAAATCACACCATAGATCATAATTTGTTTAATAAATTTTGCTTTTTTCATATGCGCCTCCTAACCTAAACCAACTAAATGAGCGAAACTTGGAACCATGAAATTCACTAAGATTCCGGCAATCACAAACGCAATCGCGCCAGTGGCACCAGCAGCCTCACTGACTTCAATCGCCTTAGTAGCGCCAACGGCATTCCCGGCGATACCGAAACCTAACCCTGCGCCTAAAGGATTCTTGTGTAACTTGAACCAACGAATAAAATGATCGCCCAAGGCATAAATTAACACTGAATTTAAAATAACGGCAAAGGCGGCAATAGCTTGATCACCACCAACTGATTCTGCAACGGGCAACGCGATTGCCGTGGTAGCGGCTTGAACGAGCATCGCACCGAGGGCGGCATCCGTTAAGCCCATCAATTGGGACACACCATAGATTCCGAATAGTGATAATAACAGGCCCAAAAATAGCGCTACTAAAATGACATCCCAATGTTTTTTGAAAATATCATTACGTTTGTATAATGGGACCGCAAAGGAAACGGTCGCGGGGGCCACGAACCAGAACAGCCAATCGCCGCCAATCTGGTACGCTTCATAAACTTTGTGCAACGGTGCTTGCAGGGCCGACGCAATCAATACCAGCAAACCAATCCCGAGCAGCATTCCAAAAAATAATGGTTGGAATAATACAAAACGATTCGTCTTATGATACAAATACTCGCCAATCCCATAAACTAGCACGGTTAGCCCGATACCAAAAAATGGATTATTGAGAAGATATGCCAAAAAATTTCCTACTTTCTTTTGAGGGAAAAAGTGTCAAAAAAATAGCGCACCCATCCGGGTCTAGTCATCATTAAAATGGTGGTTAGGCTCAGAACAGTGCGCCAACACGGCTCTAAAAATATTATGTTTTAATTATAGCAAGCTAAAGGACAAAATGATAGTATTTTGTTCAATAAGTTTTCAATCCACGACATAAAGCATCAAAGCGTACGCCCCAATTCCTGTATGCGTGGCAATAATAGGACTCGTTCGTTCGACGAGCAAATCCGTTTGGGGCGCGACTTTCATCATTAAGTCACGTGGCGCAGTTGCCACGTCATCATCACCGACATATGAGATACCAGCCGCTTCGACCCGAGTCACATCCGCCAAATCGTTTAAGATTTGAGTTTGGGCCTTGATCAAGGCTTTTTTCCCGCGACCACGCGTATAAAGTTTCAACCTGCCATCAACCAATTCAAAGACAAACTTTAATTTGATCAAATTGGTCACCACGCCCGCAATTTTCGGGACACGGCCTCCTTTAACCAGGTTGTCGAGGGTATCGACAAACAAATAGACATGCGTTTGTTGCCGAATAACTTCAATTTTAGCCAAAATCGTAGCTAAATCAGCCCCAGCATGCGCCATCCGAGCAGCCGTCAGCACTTGAAACGACATGCCACGATCGGCCGACTTAGAATCAACAACTGTGACATCACCGCTCGCCAGTTGAGCCGCTTGACGTGCGGCGTTGACAGTCCCACTCAGCGTTTCCGTAATATGTATCGACAAAACCTGACTTCCATCGGCCGTTAACTGATCGTATAAAGTCACGAAAGACCCAATTGGCGGCTGACTCGTGGTTGGTAACAGCTCACTGTTCGCCATTTGACGATCAAAGTCCGCCCGTGACAGGGTGTTATCTGGAGTCAGTTCACCACCAAAGCCGACTAATAATGGCACGATTTGGATATCATATTGTTCAATTTCGTCAGCGGTCAGCTGAACCGAAGAATCTGTTACAATTTTGATGGTCATTTGAAATCACACTTTCAAGTTGTTTTGCCAGCAATTATAGCATGGCGATACTAGCAGTCCAGCTAGAAGCTTGATACAGCAACGTTTAGGAGCTATCATAACAAATCACCTTATCAAAATCGGTTATAAACTTTGTAAAAAACCAACCAATCACGACTATTCTTCAAACCAAAATCACGGTTTTAGCCTGTTCACATCATATTTTCTTCACTAACCGCCGCTATACTATGTTCATAGTCAATTAAGGAATCCCCGTTCCCGAACGACTCCCAACTTAAAATTCAATTACTCCCCCCTAAAGTAATGAATTCATGTGTGTAAAACTTAATTTCTTCCCTTTTTCCACCGTATTCCTTGATACGGTGGTTTTTGATTGCAAGAGTGTTTGAAACTACGGGTTGCTGGTGAGCATTATCGTGGTTAACCAATTACTCGGCGATCTTCCGAGTAGTTGGCTAACCGGGATAAGCGGAGCCCGCAGTAGTTTCAAGCACGTTTCGACTATCTAGATAGAACCGCCACTTACCCAAGCCCACTGTTCCCGGCACTAAATTATTCAAGTCATCATCACAAATTTAGCTTTTGAGCGTCATACTTTCTTCAAAAATCCCCGTTATACTGTGTTCATAGTCATTAAGGAACTTCCCATTCCACGGTGACAACTAACTTAATTCATTTACCACTCCAAGTAATGAATCTAAAAACACAACCTAACTTAATTTACTTTTCCTTTTCGCCACCGTATTTTCCCCGATACGGTGGTTTTTATTGTACTAATTGACTTGAATGCCAAGCTTATTTCGCAAACTGTCCTAACTCTGGTAAAATACCCCATAACAATTAAACTTTTAAGGAGTGTTCCTATTTGTTCTATTCATTTTTTGATCCAACTTATTTACTGGTCATCATTGGTCTAGTGATTTCCATGGCAGCTTCCGGCTATGTTAATCGGACATTCCGCCATTACGATAGTTATCGTAGTCAGTCCAACACCACTGGTAGTGATGCGGCACGCTTTATCTTATCGCAGTCTGGCATCAACGACGTCGGCGTCCAAGGAATCAGCGGGGATTTAACGGACAACTATAACGGCCAAACGAAAATCTTAAGCTTATCTGAATCAACCGCTAATTCAACCTCAGTCGCGGCCATTGGTGTTGCGGCGCACGAATGCGGGCATGCGGTACAAGATCACGTCAATTATTGGCCGATGCGTTTACGGACGGCTCTAGTCCCTGCCGCTAATTTAGGCTCAACAGCATCGTTACCGATTATCATCGTCGGCGTACTCTTGAGTTACAATCAAGTCTTGATCCATCTCGGGATTCTGCTCTTTTCACTGGCGTTACTCTTTCAATTAGTGACCCTGCCAGTGGAATTCAACGCCTCTCGTCGCGCACTGAAAATCTTGTCAGACGGGCAAGTCTTAACACGTGACGAAGTTCCCATGGTCCGAAAAGTCTTAGTGGCAGCTGCCTTAACCTACGTGGCTGCAGCACTTTCGACCTTCTTACAACTACTCCGATTAGTGCTATTATTTGGCGGCAATCGTGATGATGATTAAGGTCTTAACAAAGGCTTAGTGAATTCTTCATGGCATTGAACGGATTCAGTCACATATTCTTCACACGGTCTGGTTATGATGGCATCATAGCAATTGAGGAACACCTCAACGAGCTATAACACAACCTAAAATTTTTCATTTACTCCTCCAAAGTAATGAAATTCATAGTGGCATGTGACTCCCCATCACATGTCTACCCTACTCCTTTTTCCACCGTATTCCCCGATACGGTGGTTTTTTATCGGCAAGAGTGTGAGGTAAAGCGGGTTGAGGATGAGCATTGCCTAGTATCATCAATTACTCGGTGGATTTCCGAGTGGTTGATGATGCGTAGCAAGCGGAGTCCTCAGCTTTGCCGAACACGTTTCGACTATTTAAATAAGCCCCACACTCCAACGTTAATTAATCAATGACCGAACCATTTCCCAAGAATTTCAATAAATCGCTCAAGTCGCAGTCACGATACTTACCTTTTAACTATCAAACGGGTATACTAATGGCATGGTGATTGAACTTGTCACTCAAACACCATATCTTTTTCATTTACTCCTCCAAAGTTAATGAAAATAATCTCGTTGGGCACTCCAACCTAGCGAAATGAACTACTCCTTTTGCCGTCGCGTAAAGCGATGGTTTTTTTATTTGCAAAAATAATAATTTCACCTAGTTATTTTCAGAAAAGTTGCAATCACAAATCCCAACGTAGTATCATGACCTAGTAAGAAATTAAGGAGTTGATACTATGAAAAAGCGGAGTTGGGTCGCGGCTTTAGGCACCCCCCTCGCCTTATTTTCAGCCACATTAATCGCTAGTGAAAAGTTATATAACTTTGCTTTCAAACGGGTCGATTACGTGCCAGAAACTTCTGCGGATAAGCAAAAGTACGCAGATGCTTATTGGTCATACGTGGACTGGCTACATCGTCAACCTGTTCAGGATTGGCAGCTGACTCTCGATGACGGGACCAGTCACTTGGTGGCAAAATATGTGCCAGCCAAAAATACCAGCCGCCGAACGGTCATTATTTCCCATGGTTATAAAGGTGACGGTGAAACGATGGCGAACTATGCTTATATGTTCCATAACATGGGATATAACGTTTTGTTGCCCGATGACCGTGGCCACGGTAAAAGTTCCGGCAAGTACATCAGCTTCGGTTGGCAAGACCGCCGCGACTATTTGGAATGGGTCAACCAAGTCATTGATCAAACGGGTTCGCAAACTGAAATCGTCCTCTTTGGTGTCAGCATGGGCGGTGCCACGGTTGAAATGATGAGCGGTGAAACGTTACCACCACAAGTCAAAGCCATCATCGCAGATTGTGGCTATACCAGCATTGAAGAGGAACTTGCCTACTTGCTCAAACGACAATTTCATTTGCCAAAATATCCCTTCGTCCCGATCGTTAGTTTTATCAATCGGCATCGCATGGGCTACTTTTTGAGCGACGTCAGTTCTGTGGAACAGTTACGCCACAACAAACTCCCAATTTTCTTCATTCACGGCGAAAAGGATGTTTATGTCCCTAGCTGGATGCTCAAAAAGAATTATCAAGCTGCCGGCGGTCACAAAGAAATGTGGCAAGTACCGAATGCCACCCATGCCGAAAGTTTCTGGATTGACCCAGCAGCCTATGAAAAACACGTTTCTGCTTTCTTAAAACGTGTCTTGTCTGATTAAAAAAATCGTTATTTTCAAGTTAATTCAACCTGAAAATAACGATTTTTTAGTGGTTAGCCACTAATATCCGGGCTAAACGATCAGCCATTTTGGCTAGATTCGCTGGGCCTTGTTGCATCGCTTCGGCTAAAGTCGAAACATGATCGACAATCGGCAACACTGCTGTCACCCCATGCGCCGCAAAAGCCTGATTATCGCCCTTTTGATTACCTACCAATAAATAACAATTTTTATGAGCCGCCTGGGCCAGTTCACTAATCTGAATCGGAACTTTTCCCATGAAGCTCTGATCATCGACCTGTCCCTCACCCGAGATGGCAAAATCAACTTGTTCAACACTGGCAGCAAGTTGACTTAACTCGGCAATTAGTTTGAAGCCCGACTTCACTTGGGCATTCAGAAAATAACGCAATGCAAAGCCAATACCACCAGCAGCGCCATCACCGACATGCGCACTCACCTGACCAGTTGTAACCGTCATATAGTGCTGCATCGCCTGATCGTAGGCGGGCACATCCGCCTGTGCCAGTCCTTTTTGTGGGCCAAAAATCGCAGCCGCGCCTTCGTCACCCGTTAAAGGATTCGTAACATCCGACGCGTTGATAAACGTCACTTCAGCTAAGTTTGGTAATACCGCAGTCGTGTCGACCCGAGCAACGTGCCCTAAGTCCGCGCCAACCATAGCTAAGGCCTGATTCTGATCGTCATAGAATCGATACCCGAGCGCCCGTAAAATCCCGGCACCGCCATCCACCGTGCCACTACCACCTAGACCGATGATAATTTGTCGCGCACCATGTTCAATGGCGGCCTTAATCAATAGTCCCGTCCCATAAGTATTCGCTGCGGCCGGTGTTTGACCGTCGCTGATAAATTGAATGCCAGAAGCGGCCGCTACTTCAATCACGGCTAATTTTTTTGCGGCAAAATAACCATAATTAGCTTGAATCGGTCGCTGGTAAATATCAACGGTCGAGACAGTCACGCGTTCACCGCCAGGCTGATTGGCTAGAAATGCCGCTACCGTCCCTTCGCCACCATCCGCAATGGCAACTTGTTTGGCACTGATGCCATGCTTAGCCAGTGCTTTCGCGACCAGTTGATTAGCTTGAATACTCGTCATTGAGTTTTTAAATGAATCAATTGCGATTAATGCTTTCATTGGAACACCTTCTCATTTTTTCTGTCGTTGAATTTCCAAGGTTTGTGTTGTCCCAGTAATCGGAACCAGTTGGAAATTTTTGCCTTGATTGGCTAACGCGTAAGTACCTGCATAACGCCCGGTTTGAATGACCAAATCATCATCTGAATTAAAGTCATAAGGCCAACTTTCAACACTGCCATTGCACGTCTTAACGACTAATTTTTGCTTGGTAAACTTGGCTTGCCCCACCGTCATCCGCTTTGGTGTCGTCACCAGCAATTGCCAGTGCGCACTTTTTAAGACTTCGGGATTACGCTGGTCACACGCAGCTAGACCCCCCAATAATAGTAACAGTCCCACTAGCAGGCTAAATTTAGTTGAATTTCGTTGCATCTGGTTACTTCCCCCTGTAGCCACAAGTATATGATAAGTGATATTTAAATAAATTAATATGACAAAAAGGCCTTAATTCACGGTTTTACCGTTTAATTAAGGCCCATACTACACTCACTTCATCAAAATACTAATTTGCAATTTCAACAGTTCTAACAGAATTTGGTTTAACTGTTAGCCCAAGGTCAACCGGATCCTCGTTCAAATCAAGGACTTGCTTAACCTTCATTCCTGTCACTTCCAATTGACAGTCCTTGGCAGTTTGATTGTAAACCCGTACGATAATAGCATTTCGGTGTTCAGCGAACTTGACCGTGCTGAGTGTCAGTCCATAATCCACCAAAGCAAATAAGCTGTACGTTGCTGGCAACTCCTGTGTTGGCAAGTTCATATGCATCGCAACGTTTGGAATCTGATTATAGGTCACAACTGGCGTTAAGAAACCCTCTGCCAAGGCACTCAATGGGGTCCCATGACTCTGATTGAATACCAAGCCATATGTTAAACTGAACGTACCATGACACTGCGAATCTGGTGTAGGGGCATTGATTCCGGAAGGTCGACCTGGTCGCCGAACCAAATTAGCCTTGCCCAAAACGCCTACTCCTCTGAACAAAGTAATCGCCAACGTCACATTATCCTCGTCTAATGCTTCATATTCACGTGAAGCAGCCGTAATCACCCCAACTTGCCGTTCATCATCGCTAACACCAACATGTGATAGAAATGGGAAAATTGCATCTGGTCGCTCATCCCATTTTTCTGATTGCCAAATTTTTAAAGCAGTTTCATCAACCACTGGACGTTGAATAACCCCGAATTGATTATCACTAGTTACTAGTTTCGAACTTAATTTGGTTGGAATAAGTAACCGTACGCGTAAATCATCGGCTTGATTCTCAATTGTCACTTTCAGCCCAATCACAGGTTGGTCAGCCGTGAGAGTTAACACTAACGAGACTTTTAAGAAACTTGTCAATTTCAAATCAGCCGTCTTCCACGCATCAAGATTCTGAGGAACTGATACTTGATAACTAAGGACTAATTGACTGCTGTTTTTAGCAATTAATGAATCTACTTTTAAGTTTTTAACAAGCTGGCTTGCAAATAGCTTACGATTATCACCTAACGGTGAAAAGTCATACTCATCACCATCGTCCGCCTGAATCTCTAAATCCAAAACATTATTGTAAGTCGTTTGTGTCCGCTTATCTAAAATGGTCACAGTCCCATTGTCACGGGCAACAACTTGATAATCATTAGTCTCAATGGTCCGATCAAGTGTCGATTGAACGAGTCCAGGTAGCGATTGCGTCGTTGACTTAACCCCCAAGACTTCATATCCCATCGCTGGTAATTGGCGACTAAATTGAAGCTCATATTCATAAAATGGTTCATAATTGCCGTGTGCCACAATTTGGCGGTCAATCAATCCTGGATCAATCTCTTTCTTCGCAACGATTTCAAATGCTAATAGTTTGCCATTGCTATCGCACAATTGAAATTCCGGCAACTTCGTCACAATTTTAGCCGTCACAACGCGTTCACAGGCTTGTGGCACTAAATTAAAAATTGCTAACTTTTCATCGGCACCTTTAATTGTGACTGCCTCAGTAATTTTCCGCTGATAGTATTGAATCAACCGATCCGTACGTTCTTCTGCGCGCCGGTAACGTGCTAGGATTTCTTCATTGACGATGTCTGAGCAACAAGCACCCATACTATCATGCGCATGATTCTTCATAATTTCTTTCCAAATCAATTCAATCAGACCATGCTCATATTGAAATCCAAGCTTAGTCGCGATTGTCGCCAACGGTTCTAATGTATTGGTTAACTTATTTTCAATGCGCGTATTCATCACTTTTAAATCCATCCGGGTACTTTGAATACTCCGATGAACCCGTTCATTTTTGCCATCCAGAAATTCACCACTCACAACATCTAGATTTGTGGCCTGTTCAATTGTCGAAAAGACATCATCATAACTCCCCAGTTGAAAATGACGGTCCGGATAAACTTGATTCAATGTCTTAATAACTGCTTCAATATTACGTTGAATTGGCATTTGATCATGACCATTTGGTAAGACGGCCTGTCCCGTTGATGAATAGTGATCAAACTTAGCCAACAATGGATCTAAACGCTCTTTTAATTCTTCCGGATTCGTTGGTAAATACTTTCCCGTCGCATAACCAGCTGGCAACTGATTGACCGAAACTGTTGATCCATCAGTGGACTGCCACTTAAATTGATTAGAAGTCGTACCTTTCCGTTCTGATAAGCCACGCCAAAAGATAGATCTTTTAATCCCAAACTGATTTAAAATCATCGGCATTTGCGCACTTTGGCCAAATGAATCTGGCACATAACCAACTTTCATCGGTTGACCATACTGTTTACTATCAGCAATGCCATACAGAAGATTACGAGTAATCGATTCGGCACCAACAGCCATTTCATCCGTTTGCGTATACCACGGTCCAACAATCAATCGCCCTTGTTTAACAAGTGCTTTAAATCGATCTGCACCTTCCGGATGAGCTGAAAGATAATCTTCGATAATAACTGACTGGCCGTCCAAGACATAACTTGGATAGTCTGGATGTGTTTCCAACATCGTCATAATTTCTGGCATGTTATTAAGTAACAAAATTTGTGATTCTTCTGTTGAAAAATACCATTCCCGATCCCAATGCATGTGGGGAACAACAAATATTTCTGTGACTTTCATGATTCAAAATCCTCTCCCAATTTATGCTTATTTTGCTAGTTTTTGTTTTCGTGTCACAATCAGTAAACCGGTTGAAATTAAGGCCCCAAGTAATGCGGCACCAAGCCAAATCAAGGCATTAACGACTGAGCCAACCCCGTTCTGTAACAGAAACATGGAGAAAATCCCAGCACCGGGCACATTCAAACCAATCTGGAAGAATGCTACAATCCCACCAGTGACAATCGAGCCGCCAATAAATGAACCAATGACCCGAATTGGATCAGCCATCGCAAACGGAATCGCACCTTCTGTAATTCCAGCTAATCCCAGAATCCAAGTTTGATTACCAATTTCACGTTCCTCTTTAGAGAACAAATCTTTCCGTAAGTAACAAGCAGCGGAAACTGAGAAGGCAGAAACCATTTTAACTGAGGCAAAAATACAGTAAGGCACAAAATTACCATTTGCCATCGCACCTAAACAGAACGCATACGCGGCCTTGTTAACCGGACCGCCTAAGTCAAATGAAACCATTAGGCCTAAAATTGCTCCCAATAAAATGGCACTTGTTCCAGCCATGCCGTTCAATAGATTGACCAGACCGGTATTGATCAGTGCGACAGGTTTCCCGACAACGAAAAGCATCAATACACCAACAATCAAAGAACCAATCACGGGATATACCCAAAAAGTGATAAATCCCGAAAAGACACCCTCACTCTTGATATGATTCTTCATCCATTTGATGAGATAACCCGCTAACAGCCCTGCTAACATCCCACCTAAGAAACCACTATTAATCATTGTGGCAGCTAAGCCACCTGCAAAACCCGGTCCCAAAGCTGGTTTATCAGCAATCGAATAAGCCATATATGCCGAAAGCACCGGTACCATTAGGGTTCCCAACATATTGCTACCTAATGCCTTCAATAGGAATAGCCAACTACCATCATGAGCCGCTAAAGTTTGTAACCCGAAGAGCTGCGTCATCATGACCGCAATCGCACCAATCATCCCACCAGCGATAATAATTGGAATAATATAAGAAATACCAGTTAATACGGAATCCTTAATTTCAGTTCCGATAGATTTATGATCAGGTTCATCTTCACCGGTATTAGCTTGCGTCATCGAACCAGGAATATAATCGGCTGATTTATCCAATGCCTTTTGCATCACTTGATCAGCATGTTTCAATGGTTCCGCCACCGGCACATCAACGACCGGTAAACCCTTAAAGCGGTCAGTTTCTTTTAAAGCCACATCATGAGCATAAATAATTGCACTTGCTTCATTAACTTGTTGCATTGAGATTCGATCTTCAATCCCTTTTGCACCCTGCTCTTCAACTTGAATCCGGAGACCTTTTTTGGTGGCAATCTTTTTTAAAGCCGCTGCAGCCATATAGGTATGTGCAATACCAGCAGCACAAGCTGTAATGGCTAGAATTAGCTTACCTTGACCTTCTACTGATGCGGATTGAGTTACTGTCTCAGCTTGATTTTCACCCAATAAATCTAACATGGCTTGAGCTGAATCAGCTTTCATCAAGCGATTACGATAATCCGTATCGGCTAACCGTGTTGATAGTTGGGCCAACATATCCAAGTGTTCAGCACCTTGATCATCTGCCGGAATCGCCAGTAAGAAGATTAACCGAACCTGATTATCCGGATTCAGACTTTCATAGTCTGTCACTGGTGTTTTTGTCCTCACGACGGTAAAACTAGCCTCCGACACAGTGGCTGATTTGCCATGTGGGATGGCTAACCCGTTCTCAAAACCGGTTACTGATTCTGCTTCACGTTGATAAATGGCGTCTAAGAAGTCTGCCTCTGATTTAATTTTTCCTGCGACAAATAGCTTATGCGTTAAGAATTGGAATACATCCGCCTTGGTCGCTAAATCCTGATCAAGGGAAATTAAATCTAAGGATGTTGCTTTCGTTAAATCCATCACACGCTACCTCCTATGAAATTCCTTTGTTACTTACACTATAAGGCCCTTCAGAAAGCGCATTCATTTTTGCAAAAAAATATACTTGCCTCCAGCTAAGAAGCAAGTATCCGTGTAAAATTACACAAACATCTCTAAATAACGATTCTGCAAAGAGTTAAGAATAATATATAAAGGAACCTTGTCTGTTAAGTTGACACCATCACGCCAACGCTTAGGTGAATAGCAGTAAAGTGGAATCGTTGCAAATTGCATCAAAGAATTCTCACTCAAATGTGTCAAGCTCACAATAAATTGTTTGTGTGCTTTAGCAACTTGAGCCATTTTTAAGACTTGTCCATTTTCACCAGATAAACTCACCAAGATTACCACTAAGTTCTTAGTGTGTTCGAGCTCATAAATCATCTGATTTTCATACGTAAAAAAGAGTGTTTTATGATTAAAAGCATTCATTGTACTAGTAAAATCTTCCACCGGATAGGCTGTTTCACCCACGGCAAATAAGACAACCTTGCTAGCTTTGCTAAGTTGGCTCACAACCTGTTGTTCACGTTCTGGATTAATTAATTGAAATGTTTTACTAATTAAGTTACGTTCATCAGCTTGATTTTCATCGATACTGGGTGCAATATTGGCATGCTGAAGTTCTACTTTTAATTCTGCATAACCACTGTAGCCAAGTTTCTTACACAAACGAGTAATGGTATTCGGAACAGTATAGCAATTTTGAGCCAACTTTGTGACTGAAAGCTGTGCGACTGTATCAGAATTACGGCGAATATAATCTGCTAATGAATCTTCAGTATCCGACAATTTATATTGAACATTAATCAACCGTTCTCGAAAAAGCATAACAACCTCCCTGAAGCCACAGTAGCCATTAATTTAAATTGTACCACAGGCATTGACCAACTTTGCTAATTGCTAATTTCGAATCTACTACAGCTAAATTTCAGAACTAGTGATTAAAAAAAGGAATATTCCAACAAGTATAGCTCGTTGAAATATTCCTCGATTTTGAATTAATCGTCTAACCCTAACCGCTTAAAGATATCATCGACATGCCGTAAATGATAATGGTAATCAAAGGCATCATCGATCGCCGCCTGATCCAAATGTTGTCGGATCTCAGCGTTACCTTCAATCAATGGTTTGAATTGTAACTGCTCGTCCCATGACTTGGCCGTCAATGGTTGGACCAAATCATAGGCACTTTCACGCGACATGCCGGTATCGATCAGCTTCAACAAGACCCGTTGACTGTAAATCAAACCGTAAGTGTCGCCCATGTTTTCCTTCATCCGTTCAGGGAAAACGGTGAGTGTCCCGATAATCTTATTAATACGAGTCAAGATGTAATCCGTTAAGATCGTCGTATCCGGTAAAATAATTCGTTCGGCGGAAGAATGCGAGATATCACGTTCATGCCATAATGGCACATCTTCATAAGCCGTCATCATATGACCACGAATAACTCGCGCCAAGCCAGTGACATTTTCAGAACCAATTGGATTCCGCTTATGTGGCATCGCTGAAGAGCCCTTTTGACCTTTATTGAAGAATTCTTCCACTTCATGCGTTTCAGATTTTTGTAAACCACGAATTTCAGTGGCGAAGACTTCAACACTAGTGGCAATTAAGGCCATCGTCGCAATATATTCGGCGTGTAAGTCTCGTGGTAACACTTGCGTCGAAATTTCTTGGGCTCGAATCCCCAACTTATCGCAGACAAATTGTTCAACAAATGGTGGAATGTTGGCGAAAGTCCCAACGGCCCCACTAATCTTGCCCGCTTCAACGCCAGCAGCGGCATGTTCAAACCGTTCGATATCCCGATTGATTTCAGAATACCACCGCGCCAATTTCAACCCAAAGGTCGTTGGTTCGGCGTGGACCCCATGTGTCCGCCCCATTTCAACGGTATATTTATATTTTTTAGCTTGTTGCGCTAACGTTGCTCGTAAATCTTGTAAATCTTGGCGAATAATCGCATTGGCCTGCTTTAAGCGGTAGCCTTGCGCAGTATCAACGACATCAGTACTGGTCAACCCATAATGGACCCATTTACGTTCGTCCCCAAGTGACTCGGAAACATCCCGGGTAAAAGCAACCACATCATGATGGGTTACGGCTTCAATCTCCGCAATCCGGTCAACATCAAACTTAGCATTTTCACGAATCTTAGCGACATCACTTGCTGGAATCTTGCCTAATTCAGCCCAGGCTTCATCGGCAGCGATTTCAACTTCCAACCAAGCTTGGTACTGGTTTTCCAGGGACCACACTTTGCCCATCTCGGGCCGCGTATAACGATCAATCATTGCTAATCCTCATTTCTATTTACTGATTTACCAACAAAACACGAACATTATTATATCATACCCACCAACTGAATCATAGGACCGAACAATGAAAAAGTTTACTTATTTTTCATAAGTTTTCATGATTATGTCATGATATAACGATATTAATCGAACAATCATGAACGTTTAATCGTTCTTAAAACAAGAACATTCGGTTTTAGTCTTGCGTTCAACGTTGAAAATTGCTATACTCATTCCTGTTGGAGTGATGAACGTTTTGTCACTCAGTGCTATTAATCATTCATAATTAAACTAATTTAATGAGGTGGAAAACATGGCATCAGTCGTAGTAGTAGGTAGCCAATGGGGCGATGAAGGTAAAGGAAAGATCACGGACTTTTTAAGTCAGGAAGCAGATGTGGTATCACGTTACCAAGGCGGCGATAACGCTGGCCACACCATCGTATTTAATGGTAAAACTTTCAAATTACGCTTGGTGCCATCTGGCATTTTCTTCCATGATAAGCTTAGCATCATCGGTAACGGCGTGGTCTTAAATCCGAAGTCATTAGTCGAAGAACTTCAATATCTCCGTGACAATGGGGTTCAACCAGATAACTTACGAATCTCTAACCGGGCACACGTCATCTTGCCATACCATATCGTTTTAGATGGCGCGCAAGAAAAATCCAAAGCCGGTGGCAAGATTGGGACAACTAACAAGGGTATCGGCCCGGCTTACATGGACAAGGCTGAACGGATTGGGATTCGGGTCGCTGATTTGCTCGATAAAGACACTTTTGCCGAATTATTAAAACGTAACTTAAAAGAAAAGAACCAAATCATTACTAAGTTGTACGATTTGGAACCTCTTAAATTTGAAGATATTTTCGAAGACTACTATAACTATGGGCAACAATTAAAGCCATTTGTCACCGATACTTCCGTGGTCATCAACGACGCACTCGATGATGGCAAACGGGTTCTATTTGAAGGTGCGCAAGGGGTCATGCTCGATATTGACCAAGGAACCTATCCTTATGTCACTTCTTCAAACCCGGTTGCCGGGGGCGTTACTATCGGGAGTGGCGTGGGGCCTTCGAAGATCGACAACTGTGTCGGCGTCTTAAAAGCCTACACGTCACGAGTCGGTGATGGGCCTTTCCCAACTGAACTCTTTGACGAAGTTGGAAACTTTATCCGCGAAACTGCCCATGAATACGGGACTGTTACTAAGCGGCCACGGCGTATCGGCTGGTTTGACAGTGTTGTTTTACGGCATGCCAAACGGGTCTCTGGCCTGACTCACTTAAGCTTAAACTGCTTGGATATTTTGACCGGCTTGAAGACCATCAAAATTTGTACCGCTTATGATTTAAATGGTGAAACCATCTATCATTACCCTGCCAGCTTGAAAGAACTTGAAGCTTGCAAACCAATCTACGATGAATTACCAGGTTGGGATGAAGATATCACTGGCGTTAAAAAATTAGAAGACTTGCCAGTTAATGCTCAAAACTACTTGAAACGCATTGAAGAACTCGTTGGTGTTAAACTTGCTACCTTCTCTGTTGGTCCAGACCGTGATCAAACCAACGTCATCAACCACAACATCTGGGCTTAAGTTAAAGGAGTGCTGACCATGGAGATTTTTGATTACGAAGATATTCAATTAATTCCGAACAAATGTGTCATTAACAGCCGCTCGGAAGCGGATACGACCGTTGAGCTCGGTGGTCGTCGGTTCAAGATTCCCGTTGTGCCTGCCAACATGGCGACCGTCATCAACGACGATTTAGCCAAGTGGCTCGCCAGCAATGACTACTTCTACATCATGCACCGTTTCGCCCCAAAAACACGCCGAGCTTTCATCGAAACGATGCATGCTGACAAGTTATTCGCTTCAATTTCGGTTGGCGTCAAGCCTAGCGAACATGATTTTATCGATGAACTTGCCACGGCTAAAATTGTACCCGAATACATTACGATTGATATTGCCCACGGTCACGCCGACAGTGTGATCGAAATGATCAAGCACATCAAACAGGTCTTGCCGGCTAGTTTCGTGATTGCCGGCAATGTCGCGACCCCAGCAGCGGTCCGCGACTTGGAAAATGCCGGTGCCGATGCGACCAAAGTTGGCGTGGGTCCTGGTAAAGCTTGCATCACCAAAGTTAAAACTGGCTTTGGGACTGGTGGCTGGCAATTAGCAGCCGTACGCTGGTGTGCAAAGGCTGCTCGGAAACCAATTATCGCTGACGGTGGCGTACGAACAAATGGTGACATCGCCAAGTCGATTCGTTTTGGCGCCACCATGGTCATGATTGGCTCAATGCTCGCCGGACATCAAGAATCCCCTGGCAACATTCTCAAAATCGACGGCAAAACTTATAAACAATATTATGGTTCCGCCAGTGAAACGCAAAAAGGTGAACATAAAAACGTGGAAGGCAAACAAATGTTAGTCCCATATCGGGGGCATTTGGCCGACACCTTGAATGAGATGCAAGAAGATCTTCAATCATCGATTTCATATGCCGGTGGCCGCGACCTCAAGGCCATTACCAAATGTGACTACGTGGTCGTCAAAAATTCCATTTATAACGGTGATTAATCAAAAGAGTCTGGAAAGCCAGACTCTTTTTTTAGCGCCAAATAGTTATAGCCGAAACGTGGAACAAAAGGCTGCGACCTCCGCTTAGCTACGGAAACCGAACGATTGAAAGCCCCAATCATCCGGTTTCCTAGGCTATGCTCGGTAGCAGACCGCCTTTTGTCCCACTCTTGGGTGCGACATCGGCAATGAAAGCGGTTATACTAAAGTAAACGATTAATCGAGGTAATTTTAAATGGAACACAATCGCATTTTACGATTAGAACATGGCATCAATTTTCGCGAACTCGGCGGCTATGAGACGACCGGCGGACAAACCATCAAATGGCAAAAGCTATTACGCTGTGGCGGTATGTCGCTATTAAGTAAACATGACCTCGCCTATTTGGCTGATTACGGCCTGCGTTACGATATCGACTTACGACAAGCTAATGAAACTGAAATGTCGCCAGACCGACTTCCAAAACACACGAAATATATGAACACTTCGGTCTACCCATTTGCGGATAACCGCCGTTTTGACCGCCGCCTAAAGCGCTTGATCAAGCGACTCATCGTCGACGATAGTTTCAATGCACAGACCTATGCGCAAATGGTGACCGACAGCCATCCAATTAAAGTTTGGCAAAACCTTTTCGCCACCTTACTAGCCAACGACCAACCTGATCAATCCGTCCTCTTCCACTGTGCCGCGGGTAAAGACCGGACTGGCGTGGCTGCCACGCTGATCATGACCGCATTGGATGTCCCCCGCGAAACGATTCTCAAGGACTATTTATTGACGAACGCCGTCTTCATGGCTGCCGACCAACTCGACAACGACACCATCATCACGGAAGCCAATAACGGCGACCTGGCAAGCCACTTCAACTCAGCCTTAGACGTTCAAGCTGACAATTTAAAGATGGTCTTCCGCGTCTTTGACGATCTATATGGCGGTGGCCTGGGCTACTTACGTGAAGTAATTGGGTTGAGCGTTGCCGATATTAACACGTTAAAACGACTATATTTGGATTAAACCAGTTCTCATGTCGAACAAGCAATTTGTACTGACAGCTTTTAAGGGCTATTCTCAAGTCCGGATAAAATTAATGAACTTATTAAAATGAATGAGGCGACTACTTTTGCAACAAGTAAAGACGATCATTATTACCGGTGCAACTAGCGGTATCGGTAAGGCAACCGCGTTATTAGCGGCCAGCCATGGGCACCAAATTGTTTTAGCAGCACGTAAAGAAGCTGACCTCAAAGCCACGGCTGAAAGGATTCGGCAAGCCGGTGGTACGACTGTTTTCAAGCCAACCGACGTTAGTAACAAGGCTGAAGTTCAGGCGTTAATCGATTTCGCTCTAGATGAGTATGGCCGTATCGACGTTTTAGACTTAAACGCTGGTGTGATGAGCTTTGCCCCGCTAAATGAAGTCCGAGTTGATGAATGGGAAAAGATGATTGACATCAACGTTAAAGGCGTTTTGTATGGTCTAGCTGCGACCATTCCTGTGATGGAAAAACAACAAAGCGGTCAGATTATCGCGACTGACTCAACTGCCGGCCATCAAGTTGGTCAAAATAATACGGTCTACGCTAGTACAAAGTTTAGTGTCCGTGCCATTATGGATGGTGTCCGCGCAGAAGAAGCCAAGTCACATATCCGAACCATGATGGTTTCACCAGCGTTTGTTAAAACCGGGTTCTTTGAAGACCAGCGAAACGCTAACTTAAAACGCGTTCCTAAATTGCGGCCTGAAGACATTGCAGCTTCCGTCGTCTTTGCCATTGAACAGCCAGATAATGTTGATATTAATGAGATTGTTTTACGTCCGACTTTATAATTCTGATAAACAGTTTATCATCGCAACCAGGTCAATCGGATTTTAGAGACAATTAGCCATTTTAGAACAGAAATTCGTTATTTAAACTAAAAAATCACTGATTTAGTTAATCGAAACCTAAATCAGTGATTTTTGACTATAAAATTGGTGATAACAGCCGTGAGAACGTCTGCTTAAATTTCAACCAGAAAGATTGGTCCTTAAAGTCTTGCACGGTAATCAAACTACTCAACGCCTGGTCTTCCAAGAAGGCCGCTTCAAGTTCTTGCGCTAACACCGTATCATACAAGAAGGCATTAACTTCGAAATTTAGCTTGAAGCTGCGGAAGTCCATGTTGGCCGAGCCAACCGACGCCACCTGGCCATCAATGACCATCGTCTTAGAATGAATAAATCCATTATTGTAGTAATAAATCTTCACCCCGGCTTCGGCTAATTCACGAGCATAATATTGCGTGGCGCGATAAACAAAAGCATGGTCCGGCTTATCGGGAACCATGATTCGAACATCCACCCCCGACATCGCCGCAATCCGAATCGCATCTAAAACCGAATCATCTGGAATTAAGTATGGTGATTGAATCCAGAGATGATCCTGCGCCGTCATAATCATTTTAATATAACCCATCTTGATTTGTTGGCCATCATTGTCAGGACCACTCGACACAATTTGGAGTGACGTATTCCCCTTGACCTTGATGACTGGAAACATTTCCGCCGATGGGATGATGCGATGTTCAGTATCCGTGGCATTCCAGTCTCGAATGAACCGTTCTTGTAATTCGAAGACCCCAGAACCGACGATGCGCAAATGCGTATCCCGCCAATAGCCGAACTTTTTATCACGACCTAAATACTGATCGCCAACGTTAAAACCGCCGACGTAACCCACGCGACCATCCGTGACGACAATTTTACGGTGATCACGGAAATTGAGTCGGAAGTCTAGGACTGCTGAACGGGCACCCAAGAATGGCCGGGCATGCCCACCGAGTTCCTCCAAATGCTTGAAGAAGCTTCGGAACGTCCCCATCGACCCCCATGGATCGTACAGCACGCGCACATCGACACCCTGGGCAGCCTTACGTTCCAACAAATGTAACAACTCGTTACCAATTTTATCATTATAAAATGTATAGTATTCGATATGAATATGTTGCTTGGCCGCTTCGATATCCTGGAACATATCATGAAACTTTTTGTGACCATCCGTATAAATCTTTACGCGATTCTTACGACTTAGCAAGGCGCCATCCGAGTTGAGAAATAAACTGACCATGCCACGCACCGAGCTTGTAACCGCATCGGCAGGCATTAATTCGGACCCAAGTTCATCTCGTTGACGCTGGATCATCTGATCAAGCCGTATCTGTGTTTCCTTTTTCAATCGGAATAACCGGTTCTTCGGCAATTTCCGGCCAATAAACGCATAAGCAATAAAGCCGGCGACCGGAATCATGATCAAAACTAACAACCATGCCCAAGTTGCCGCAATATCACGCCGATCCCGAAAGACCGTAATGACCGCTGCCACCGCGTTAATGACGATGATGACATTGAAGATTGGCAAAATATATTGCAATTGAGGCACCCACCTATTTTAATGATAATTTTATTTTACCGCAGATGATGATGGGATAATAACCATTACGATTATAATTGTTGCATTTTTTCAATAAAAAAGTAATAATCTCGTCAGGAGGATTCATCCATGTTAGCAATGTTAGGAATTCACGGGCTCGGACCGATTCGGATGTTCCATCTAACCGAACGTTTGGCTGGGCCTAAAGGTGCCATTGGTATCTTACTCATTATTATTTTATTGGTCGTCGCCTATCGTTATTACAAGCGTCATCAATCATAAGCTGCGCTGAAAGTGTTGAGATTACTCAGCGCTTTTTTTATTTTCAACGATTAATTAATAGTTTGACCATAAAAATCCAAATATTCATCTAACAGCACTAAAGTTAAGCTTACGAAAACTGAGCTTGAACCGAGTACCCATAAGCCTTGATTAAACCTCACTTTAGCCCGCAATCAAATTAGTCAGAAATGGTGAGAACCTAACCGCATAAGCCAGCCATTGTGCCCTAAATCAAGCCAAAATAGTCAAATTGTTGATTATAGCTAATCGAAAATTTTATTTAGGTCAAAACGACCACATCATTATTTTAATAACTGATTAGAATAAGAGCCACTAAATCGAAATGGGGCGATTTTAATGGATCTTACACACACGCATTTGTTAAGAAAAAAGGATATTGGGGAAATGTTAGCCAATTATCACAGTCCGTTGAAAAAAGAACTCAAAACTTTTGATCTGACCATGTTAGGCATTGGGGCCATCATTGGGACCGGGATTTTCGTTTTAACCGGGACCGGGGCTTTGACTGCTGGGCCAGGCTTAATGATCTCATTCGTTTTAGCCGCCATCGCTTGCTTATTCGCGTCGCTCTGTTACGCCGAATTTGCCGCAATGGTTCCAGAAAGTGGGTCCGCCTACACGTATTCTTACACAACCTTGGGCGAAATCGTCGCCTTCATCATTGGTTGGGACCTGATGCTAGAATATCTCTTCGCTGTTTCAACCGTTTCTGCTGGCTGGTCCGGCTATTTTCAATCTTTCCTCGCTGGGTTCGGCTTAAAGCTTCCAACGATTTTAACCGCCGCACCGGGATCAACTCCTGGCGTCACCAGCTATTTCAACTTACCCGCCTTCGCCATTATTTTACTCATTACCTGCCTATTATCATTAGGTGTCAAAGAGACTAAGCGCGTCAACAATATCATGGTTATCATCAAGATTGCCGTCGTCTTACTCTTTATCTTCACGGCGATTCGCTTCGTTAAACCCGCTAACTGGACGCCATTATTGCCTTATGGGATGAAAGGAGTGTTCGGGGCCGCGTCGAGTGTCTTCTTTGCTTTCATTGGCTTTGATGCCATTTCTTCTAGTGTTGAGGAAACGCTGGAACCATCGAAGACCTTGCCACGTTCAATGCTCCTCTCACTCGGCATTTGCACGATTCTCTACGTGGCCGTTTCCGCTATTATGACTGGCGTCGTACCTTTCCGGATGTTTGCGAAATATATCGATCATCCCATCTCAGCCGTCCTTGTCCTATCTGGTCAAAATTGGATGGCCGGCGTGGTCGACTTGGGTGCGATTCTGGGCATGACCACCGTCATGTTGGTCTGCCTGTATGGTCAAACGCGGATTTCGTTCTCCATGTCACGCGATGGCTTGATCTCACCATTATTCAGCCGTATCAGCAAAAAGAGTGGTGCGCCAGTGGCCTCAACCGTCTTATTCGGGGTAATTGCCGCGGTTATCGGCGGCTTCATTCCATTAGCTGACCTCGCTGAATTGGTTAACATTGGGACATTGACTGCGTTCTTGCTCGTCTCATTCTCAATCCTACGACTTCGAAAAACCCAGCCAAACTTACGGCGGCCTTTCCGTACACCGTGGGTCCCATTTGTCCCAATCATGTCCATCATTAGCTGTATCTTCCTGCTGATCAACTTGAAGCCGGTCACTTGGTTACGGTTCATCATCTGGTTAGCTATCGGCATGGTGGTTTACTTTACCTACTCGATCAAGCATTCAAAATTGAGCCCAGCACAATTAGCAAAAACCAAAGCTGAGAAATAGCACCATCAACGGCTACCGATTTTGGTAGCCGTTTTTTAGTTGAGAAATGACAGTCACTTAACACAACCACCCGCCTAAAAGCCATAATTTATTTTATTTTGGCCCATAACTTTATCTGTCTTGATTGAAAACTAGTATAGTATGAGGCACCAATTAGATTGGGATCATTGGGGGGCTGTCACGATGGAAAAGCAACAGGTTCAATCACGAACATTATTTGGGATGTTGATTACATTAGGGGTCGTCTACGGTGATATCGGGACGTCCCCACTTTATGTGATGAACGCAATTATTAACGATGCCGGCACGTTGAAACATGCCACGCCAGCGTACGTGATTGGCTGTGTTTCGCTTATTTTTTGGACACTCATGCTGATTACAACGATCAAGTACGTTTTGATTGCCTTGCGCGCCGATAACCACCATGAAGGCGGCATCTTTGCACTCTACGCACTCGTGCGCCATCGTGCCAAATGGTTGATCCTAGTGGCTTTGATTGGCGGCGCAGCACTCTTGGCGGATGGTACGCTGACCCCAGCGGTAACGGTCACTTCAGCGGTCGAAGGGTTACGCGGCTTACCAGCCATGGCGAGCTTCAGCCAGCATCCGTGGCTCGTACCACTAACGGTCACCGGTATTCTGTTATTTTTGTTCATGATTCAAGGCTTCGGGACGGCCATCATCGGTAAATCCTTTGGCCCACTCATGCTGCTCTGGTTCACCGGAATCGGCGTGATGGGCGCTGTCAATATTTTACAAGCGCCAGCGATTCTCAAAGCCTTTTCACCAATTTATGTGATACAGGTCCTATTCAGTCCAACCAACAAAATGGGGATTTTCATTCTCGGTAGTGTCTTCCTCGCAACTACGGGCGCTGAAGCCCTGTATTCCGACATGGGTCACGTTGGCAAAGCCAACATTGATGCCACTTGGCCAATCGTTTACTTAGCGCTAATCCTGAACTATCTTGGTCAGGGTGCTTGGATCATACGGCATTACCAAGGCAGTGCGTTCCGCAACGCCAGCAACCTTAACCCATTCTACGAAATGATTCCCGCCGAACTGCGGATTGCGGCCATCGTGCTCGCCACGGTTGCCGCCATTATTGCCTCGCAAGCCTTGATTACCGGCTCTTACACGTTAGTAGATGAAGCAATCGGGTTAAAATTTTTACCACGCATGATCATTAAACATCCTAGCCAAGTTCGTAGCCAAATTTATATCGGTGCCATTAACTGGTTACTCTGTGGGGTCACGCTAATTATCGTCTGGCTATTTCAGACCTCTGCCCACATGGAAGCGGCTTATGGGCTCGCCATCACAATTACCATGCTGATGACGACCGTCTTGCTCACTCAGTGGGTCCTAACTAAGGGCCATCGTGGCTGGGCCACAACTCTTGGCCTCAGCTTCGGAACGCTTGAAGTCATTTTTCTCACGGCTAGCCTAACGAAATTTATTCACGGCGGCTACCTGACCCTTGGCTTAACACTACTCATCTTCTTAGTCATGGTGGCGTGGTACTTTGGCAATCGTCGGCGACTACATTATAACCAGGATAATGAATTGGTGAGTCTGCTGGACTATCGCCAACAGTTAACCCAGCTCAGCCACGATGATTGCCTGCCGCTTTTTGCGACTAACTTGGTTTATTTAGCCAAGGTCGATGCGCATTATCGCCTGAAACGAACCATTTTATATTCCATTTTGGATAAGCGCCCTAAACGTGCCAAAGTTTACTGGTTCATCACAATCAACGAGACTAACCAGCCGTACGATTGCAACTACACGGTCGACATGCTTGGCACACGCAATATCGTCGAAGTACAACTTAACTTAGGTTTCAAAAAGTCCCAACATGTCACGATTTATTTACGTGAGATCGTGACTAATCTAATTGCCAATCGCATTATTGATCCGCAGCACCCCCACTTTGGAACCGAAAAGAATCGCGAAGTGGGCGACTTTAAGTTCGTCGTTCAGAATCAGCAGATCATGGACCTCGCCAGTTATCCAACCATGCGCCAGCTCGACCGCCTTTTGATTGGCGGACGTGTCCTATTGCAAAATATCACCCCGTCCCCCGCTATTTGGTATGGTCTCGAATTCAGTGACGTTTTGGAAGAAACCACGCCACTCTTCACGATTCCTGCCACGGACATTACCTTGACGAATCGCGCTGTCCGGCATCAAATGCAACCACCACGTTAAAATCAAGAATACAAACAAGTCAGTATCCCTCATAAAGATGGACAACATAGCCTTCAACTTGGTGAGTCTGTAAGATCATCCTGAAGATACTAAAAATTAGCACAATAAATCCAAAGAGGGTTTATTGTGCTAATTTTAGTATCTTTCATGTTAAACACCTTAAGCTAAAACATCTTTCAAAAGTTATAATTATAAACTCAAGATACATCGTTAGTTAACTGGTAAAATAATCCCGATGAGTTAGATTTATATTTTTCACACAGGGGGAAATACTAATGGGTCAGTCAAACCAGAATAGAATATTCGACTATATAAAAAAACGGGCATATAACGAAAATCAGCAAAAAAATATTTTGACAACAAAAACAATTGCAGATGCACTCGACATGCAACGTCCAAACGTCAGTACGATTCTTAATCGGTTAGTCAACGAAGGTAAACTTGTAAAAACAACAACACGTCCAGTCCAATACAGCTTGGCTGAAGGCTTAACAACAATGAATACCTTTGAAAATTTAATTGGATATGGGGGAAGTCTTCAGGATCAAATCAAACAAGCGAAAGCTGCAGTTCTTTATCCAGCCGGCTGCTTAAACATTAAAATACTGGCAGAAGCAGGTACTGGTATGTCAGTATTTACAAAAGAAATAATCAATTTTGCAAAGCAAAACCAAGTTATCAAAAGTAACAGCCCTAAAATCGTAGTCGATTGTCAAAAATATCTTAATAGTAACCTTGAGTTAGACGAAATTCTTTTCGGTACTACCAAAAGCTCAATAAATACATGCTTTCATAAAGCTTATGGTGGCGTTATTTTAATTGAGCACTACGAGTGCTTGACTATAGAACAAAAAACAAGATTAAATAATTTGTTAGATCCACAAGGCACCTTATCACAATATTTAAAGGTAAATAAGTTTCAAAAGCCGTTAATCATATTGGCATGTACATTACCGGAAAGTACTACTATTGACGATAAGTTTCCTATTACGATTCAATTGCCGAATTTGAAAGAACGGCCATTACTAGAAAAGCTATCATTAATCAATCATTTTTTTAGCATGGAAGGTCATATCTCACACTGCACCATCAAAGTACCAACTCTAGTTTTGAAAGCCCTATTATTATCGTCATACAAGCATAATGTCAAAGAATTATTATCTACCGTCAGAGTAGCTTGTGCCAATGCCTATGTGCGAGTGATAACTGAGAATAAGTCTACAATGACTATTTGCTTAGATGATCTTACTTCAAAAGTTCAAGAATCACTGTTAAATACACGCCACAACTCCCTAGACTTAGATAACTTATTCGGTGGTGTTGAAAAAATCATTTATGATGTAGATGGGTCTGCTAACGGTATCCAGCCAACGCTAGTCACTGAAGACTTATATGACTACATCAATTTTCAGTACGCTTTACTCGTAAAAAAAGGAATCAGTCCAAATCACCTAAAAGATTTAGCTAGCGAGCATATGCAAAAAATCTTAAACTCTTTTAATTATCATGATTCATTAGATACCATAGAGGGATACCAAAGATTAGCAAAGTTAGTAAACCCAAAGATTATCTCGATTATCCAAGAATGGCTACATGATTGCCAAAGACAATTGGATAAAACGTTTGAGAATAGCGTATATTACGGTTTGTGTCTGCATATCAACTCATTGCTAACAACACGTATTAAACAGAACAGTATCAACCCTAATCAGGTAAAAAAACTAATTCAAGAATATCCTGATGAATATCAGGCAACAGTTAAATTAATACAAATACTGGATACACAGTTGAATATTAAATTGCCGCATGAAGAAAGCGCTTTAATAATTATGTTTCTGATTTCTTCAAACCATCCGGTCAAACAAGGACGACCCGTGTTGTTATACATCCTGCACGGAACCGGTGCGGCTAAATCACTAGCTGAAACAACCAATGTTTTAAATCAAACACATTATGCAACCGGTTATGATATGGACCTCAACAAGGATACAAAGACTGCTCTTCAAGAAATTAAGACATTGATTAACAAAATTAATCAAGGGCCTGGTGTAATTGTTATTTACGATATGGGTTCAATCAAGATCATGCTTGATATGATTAGTAATGAAATCAAAGTGCCTATCCGAGCTGTTCAGATTCCCATTACATTAATTGGCATTGACACCGCGCGTAAATGCTCTTTAGACACAAACATTGACAACGTATTCCATCTCGTAACGACCGAAATTAACCAAGTCATCAAAGATAAACAACGGAAACCCCAAATAATTATTACCCTTTGCCATACTGGCGAAGGTGGTGCAAAGCAACTAAAAAATTACATTGATCAATATTCAAAGCTCGCTATTCCAGTTACAGCACTGGCAGTTTCTGACAAGACAAAATTAATTAAAAGCATCCAAGATATTCAAAAAATTTATCACATTCACGCATTGGTTGGCACCTATGACCCCAACCTCTTTGGTATACCATTTATTCCAATTAACAAAGTCTTTGAACATTCTCAAATTGACTTGGACAACCTATTAATGTTCCAACCAATACTGTCACAGCAATTTGCCTACGATCAAATCTATGCTTATTTTGAAGAGCAATTTAAGTATGCTTCAATCTCAAAATTAAAACGTGTATTACCTGAAATTATAGATGATTTAACTGTCATTTATACGCTATCAAAAGAACAACAAATTGGTCTATTCGTTCATCTAGGCAGTCTCATTGAACGTATTCAACGAGGCGATGAATTAGTTCTGTACAAAAAGCAAAAAATTAACAATGAATTTTCCAGTGATTATAAAAAGATAGCTAGCATACTAAAAAGATTGGAACAAACTTTTCACATCATTATTCCTGATGAAGAAATCACTACTATCGTTACGATTATTAAACAATTATGATTCCTTAGTTTATTTAATTCTCAATAAAATATATTTGCATGCAGTTCGAAACTATAACATCGTTATATCTTTCCATTTTTTGATTTTTTCTTCTAATTCCAAAACTGTTTTTGACATTTGTCCTAGCATGATTGCTTGGCTCCACCAACATAATAACTTTGTATGCTTTTGTGGCTCATAACTTAAGATATTTTCCAATAGTGTAACTCTAACCTGCTTAGGACCGATACTTGCTGTTTGGTAGCTTACAGTAATCGTTTCAAGTGGTGTTTTTGTGGTCACTTGATATACTTTGCCGCGTTGATAGTCCTCGATTATGATCAATACATCCGCCTTGGCCTTAATATTACGCTTACGATACCTAAGCCCTTTCTTAATTTCATTGGCCGATATTCTCCGATGGGTATTTTCATAAATCTCAGTAATCAATTGTTTTTCTAGATAATCATAAAAATCAAGCACAGCAATATCCAGTGTTCTAACAATTTTCATGCCTCAATTATACGAACATCGGTACAGAAAAGCTTGTAAAACACTGTGACTAAATAACGACAAATTCGCGGATACTGATACTCAATTCATTGGGCATTATACACAATAGACTTTTTCATATTTTTTTTAATACGCTAAGTACTATTTGGACTAAATAGATTACCACCATTTTAATTACACCACCTAGGATCACAGATAACACTCTAAAATTCATACACAAAGCAATGAAAGCGCTTTTGATAAATAGAATCTTTATCGCTAGTATAGAATTTGCGAAACGGACAAATAAGAAAGCAGGTGGAAAATGGTCATGGAAGAATACAACTCGGAAGCACAAAATATTGCAATGCAAATTATTGCATACTCTGGTGAGGGACGAACACTCGCCTTTCAAGCGTTGAATGCCGCACAAGCTGGGAATTTCATCGAAGCACAAAAACTATTGAAAGAATCAGAAGTTGCAATTGGTCAAGCACATGATGTGCAAACAGAATTACTAGTAGCAGAAGCTAACGGCGAGCAAACTCCATTTAGTATTTTATTGATACACTCGCAAGACCACTTTATGACAAGTATGCTGGCCGGTGAATTAATTAAAGAAATGATACGTATGTCCAAAAATCAGAACGGAGGGAACTAAAATATGAAACAAATGAATATTTTACTAGTGTGTGCTGGTGGTATGTCTACTAGTATTCTAATGAAAAAGCTTCAGGCCTACAGTGACAGTCGAGGAATAAATGATCAAATTAAAGCGGTAGGTCTATCCGTCTATGAAGATGTCTACCAAGACTTTGACGTCGTGCTATTAGGTCCTCAAGTTTCTTATCGTATGGAGGAAGTTCAGAAAACAACTAACTTACCGACCGCTTCAATCCCACCGCTAGATTATGCAGTAGGCAATAGTGAGAGTATTTTCAAATTAGCTGAGGACATCCTGAGTTAATCAAAACTAATCCAAGTTTGACTAACCATGTTTTTTACTAGGAGGAAGCGTAATGGAACGATTTTTTAATAGCAGTTTCATGTCTGGCTTACAAAAGTTTGGACAAAAACTAGGATCAAACAAATTTGTGACTGCACTACAAGCCGCAATGATGTCCCTCATGGGCATTTTAATGGTCGGCGCTATCTTTCAAATCCTAATGTCAGTATTAGGACCAACCATGCTTGGTGTCTTAAAAGCCGACAGTACAATTTTTGAGTATTTGAACATTCCTTATCAGTTTTCAATGCAAACCCTCTCAATTTGGGTTGTTCTATTCTTAGCCTTTCACTATGCGAAAAACTTAAAGATGCAAGTTCCAATAATGAATGCCATCAACGCCCTATTTGCCTTTTTTCTTGTAGCAGGAACACTGATTTTCTCAAAAACAGGAACCTCAATCAATATGACTTATTTAGGTGCCCAAGGAATGTTTATTGGCTTCGTTGTAGTCTTTATCTCAGTTCGCATTGAAAAATTTTGCTTAGCTAAGGACATCCGTATTAAGATGCCTGATGTCGTACCACAATTTTTACAGGACGGTTTCTCATCAATTCTACCTTTATTTTTCAATGCACTAATCTTCTTAAGTGCTTCTTACTTGGTTGACATTATGAGTGCCGGAAAATACACTATTACATCCGGATTTATGGCATTATTATCGGCGCCTTTAAGTGCACTGACTTCAACTGTCGGTATTTTCATTTTATGTATTTTTGGTGCAATTCTTTGGACCTTTGGTATTCACGGTACTATGATTCTGATCCCAATTGTCATGCCACTGTTGATTCAAGCCATCACCTCTAACGCAGCGCTACATGCAGCAGGTCAACCTGGTGTCTTTTATCCAATTATGTTATTTCCATACATGGCTATAGTCGGAGGTGCAGGTAATACGTTACCGTTAGCATTATTATCACTCCGTTCAAAATCCAAACAATTAAGTGCTGTCGGAAAAATTTCTGCAATTCCAGGCTGGTTTCGTATTAATGAACCAATGACATTTGGTATTCCAATCATGTATAACCCAATCATGAGTATTCCTTACATTTTAAACGTTCCTGTTGTAATGCTATGTGCATTACTCCTCTTCAAAATTGGTTTCTTTGTCCCAAGCTGGATTGTTATTACCGCATTACTACCAATGGGATTTGGCAGTTATTTAAGCACTTTAAGTTGGCGTAATGCCTTGGGGGATTACCTCATGATAATTCCATCAACCTTAATCTGGTACCCCTTCTTTAAAGTTTACGAAAAGCAATTAATTCAAAAAGAGCAAGAAGTTGCTGAGGCTGAAGCTATCAAAAATACAAAAACACTTACTGTTGAGACTGAAGAATAGGAGAATACTATGGGCTTTCCAAAAACATTCATGTGGGGCGGAGCGACTGCCGCCAATCAAATCGAAGGTGCTTATAACGTGGCCGGTCGTGGCCTTTCAGTTAGAGATGTAATGACCGCAGGATCCTTAAAGAAGCGACGTACAATAACCTACGAAAATACTGACGGGACACCTGGTCGAGGACTAGTATTGCCTAAAGGTGCACATGGAAAAATATTTGAAGATGAGTACTATCCTAACCATGAAGGTATTGATTTTTATCATCACTACAAAGAAGATATTGCACTTTTTGCAGAAATGGGCTTCAAAATGTTTAGATTGTCACTATCATGGTCACGTATTTTCCCAAATGGTAATGAAGAAGAACCCAATCAAGCCGGTTTAGATTTCTACCACAGCGTCTTTGACGAACTAAAAAAATATGATATTGAACCACTAGTTACAATCTCGCATTTTGAACTTCCCCTATATCTAGAAGAACGCTACGGTGGTTGGAGCAATCGGAAATTAATTGATTATTATGTCCATTTTGCACAGACGGTTCTCACTGAATACCAGCATGAGGTTAGATATTGGTTGACATTCAATGAAATTAATACGACCGTCATGTTTTTAGCAATTCGTTCTGGTAAGACAGATGACAACTCCTATCAAGACGCCTATCAACAGCTACATTATCAGTTAGTTGCCAGTGCAAAAGCCGTTCAAATCGGACACCACATTAACAATGATTTCATAATCGGCTGTATGATTTGTGGTATTGTATCTTACCCTTTGACTCCTGATCCCAAAGACATTTTAAAAGACCGTTACGCTTGGGAACAAAACATTTTCTACAGTGGTGATGTACAATGCTTAGGCGAGTATCCAACCTTTGCTAAGCGACTTTGGCATGAACACAATGTTACTTTGGATATAACTGCATCCGATTTGAATGAACTGAAAAAAGGTACGGTCGATCTGTACACATTCTCATATTATATGTCGAGTATTAGCACCACTCACGACACTGACAATATGGTTGGTGGTAACTTCTCCATGGGTGCAAAAAATCCATATTTAAAGTACTCACAATGGCAATGGGCAGATGATCCAATGGGACTACAATATTATTTAGAGGTCATTTATGATCGCTACAAACTACCGATGATGATTGTCGAAAACGGATTAGGTGCTAACGATGTTGTAACCAAGGATGAAAAAATTCACGATAATTATCGAATTGACTACATGAAAAAGCATATTCTGGCAATGAAAACTGCCTTAAATAATGGTGTAAACTTAATTGGCTATACTAGTTGGGGCTGTATTGATTTGGTCTCTGCAGGAACTGGTCAAATGTCTAAGCGCTATGGCTTTATCTATGTGGATCAAGATGATACTGGTGCAGGTTCCATGAAACGTATCCGAAAAGATAGTTTTTATTGGTACCAAAAAGTGATTGCTACCAATGGCGAGACGCTTTAACTATCATCACATCGAAGATTTGAACAAAAAAGAAGTCCAGCACCAGAAGCTTAGGGTGCTGGACTTCTTTATCATTGTTTAATCAGATTACTACAAATCCACTGCTAATAACTATTACCGTATATCATTAGCCATTAACAGTTTCCCTCTACTTGGACTGAATTTTCAGTATATTGCATAATCTCAATTTTATTCCCGTCAGGATCATGAATCCAAAATTGATACGTGTGTGACGGTCCTTTAGAAATATCATTGTCAATTTCAACACCTGCCATTTTCAGCTCATGTTTTGTCTGAAAAATATCATCTACTAATAAGGCAAAATGGGAATATCCTAGATTCTCATTCCATTCTGAATGTGCTTGTTGTCCTTCAACTTTAGGGAAAAATTCAACAAATTGTCCAGAAGAAATTTCAATATAGATAATGCAAATATCATCCGGATTCGTCAGTGCTTTTTTGCTAAAAAAGAGATTATTAGAATTTTTGTAGGCTCTGTATCGAACAATCATTTTTGGTTTTAATCCTAATTTGTTTTCGTAAAACATTCGAATCTCATCCAGATTATCAGTAAAAAAGGAAACATGCATGATACTATTAAATTTCATCTAACGTATTCTTTCTATAAATCTGCTTTAGCAGCCGCTTTTTCTGAATTAGCAATATCCATCTTAATAAATGGGTAATAGGTAATCATTCCAATTGCTAGTACCAATGCTTGCACAATCAAAATTTTCCAATCACCAGTTATTAGGACACCAGAAATTGGTGCTGGCGTTGCCCATGGAACTTCGGCAAATGGCCGTGCAACAAAACCAATCATAACCGAAATGTATCCAATCACTGGACCAACAACTCCATTGAAGATAAATGGAATCATCAAAACAGGATTCATGTGCACTGTACCCTGTCAAGTTGACACTTGAAATAATATAAAATTTGTTTGTCTTGTCTGTTTTATGAAATGGCTTG
>NZ_BJDI01000008.1 GCF_005405065.1 Lactiplantibacillus nangangensis
GAAAGTAAACCAATCGTGGATGAATTCTTCGATTGGCTCAATAAGACGCCCGTAATAGAAAAGTCGGGACTTGGTAAGGCTGTTGGATACGCCCTAGGGCAACAAGCGTACTTGATGCATTTCTTGGATGATCCAAAAATTGAGTTAAGTAATAATACAGCCGAAAGGCATATCAAAATAGCAGTGATGGGACGTAAAAACTGGCTATTCAGCACTAGCCAAGCTGGTGCCCACGCCAATACTTTGTTTTTAAGCCTAATTGAAACTGCAAAAATGAATGGACTTAACCCTTCTAAATATATCGAATATCTTCTCAATAAGATTCCTCAGTTACCAATGATCAATAATCAAGAGCAACTGAAGGCCTATTTGCCATGGACCGAACAGGTACAGACAAACTGCATTTAATAAATCAACGCCCCCTTTAGTCACAGAATACGTGACCAGAGGGGGCGTTTCAATACGTCATCTTATTTACTGCTTACGACCTAACCGAAAAAGGGCGAAAAAAAAGACCGTTTCGAGCGAACCCGAAACGGTCTTAATATAACCAAGCCTAATGATTAATCTTGGCGTTTTAAGTTGTTGATCAATTGATCGATACGACTCCCATATTGAACAGATGTATCCCGTTCAAAAGTAAGTTCAGGCGTCTTATAAATACTGAGACGTGAACCCAATTCACTACGAATCAACCCTTTAGCTTTTTCAAGCCCTTTAGCTGTCTTCTCACCATCAGAAGCTTTATCTGATAGGATACTGTAGAAAATCGTGGCTTGTTGGAGATCCCCAGTTACCGTCACACCGGTAATGGTTAATCCAGCAACCCGGGGATCACGCACCCGCTTCAAAAGAATATCATCGACTTCTTTTTGAATTTCTTGTTCAAGCCGACCAACCCGATAATGTTGTGCCATTGCGTGCACCTCCTTGAGGGATTGCTTATTCGATTGGAACTTCCTTCATGATATAGGCTTCAATAACATCGTTCACACGAATATCATTGTAGTCTTCAATCCGAAGTCCTAATTCGAAGCCTTGTTTAACTTCTTTGACGTCATCCTTGAAACGACGTAAGCTAGCAAGCTTACCATCGTAGATAACGACACTATCACGGATGACCCGGACACCAGAATCACGATGAATGACCCCGTCGGTAACCATCCCACCACCGATCGTCCCAACCTTAGAAACCTTATAGATTTCACGGATTTCGGCTTGACCAGTGACTTTTTCTTCATACTTAGGTTCGAGCATCCCTTTCATCGCGCTTTCGATTTCGTCGATCGCGTTGTAGATGACTTGATGCAAACGAATATCAACATCGTCAGTGTCAGCTTGGGACTTCGCTTGTGGCGTTGGCCGCACGTTGAACCCGATAATGATGGCGTTACTTGCTTCCGCTAAAGCGACATCACTTTCGTTGATAGCCCCAACCGCTGTATGGATAATGTTAACCCGCACACCTTCGACTTCGATCTTCTTCAAACTACCTGCTAAGGCTTCAACGGAGCCTTGAACATCCGCCTTAATAATCACGTCAACTTCTTTGATTTCACCTTGCTTCATTGAATCAAACAAGTTATCCAAAGTGACATGGTTCGTTTGTTTCCGTTCATCCATCAAAGCTTGTTTAGCCCGTTCTTCACCGGCTTCACGAGCGGTCTTCTCATCATCAAAGACGACGAAACGATCCCCAGCTTCAGGCACATCACTTAAACCAGTGATTTCGATTGGGGTTGAAGGAATGGCTTCTTTGATTCGACGACCACTATCATTAGTCATCGTCCGAACACGCCCATAGGTATTCCCAACAACGATTGGGTCCCCCACATGCATCGTCCCTTGTTGAACTAACAAGGTTGCGGTTGAGCCTTTCCCACGATCCAAACTAGCTTCCAAAACAGAACCAGCGGCGTTTTGATCAGGGTTAGCCTTCAATTCAAGCACTTCAGCTTGCAATAAGATCATGTCTAATAATTCATCCAAATTCTTACCGAATTTAGCTGAAATTTCAACGAAGATCGTTTCGCCACCCCATGATTCAGGAATCAAACCGTATTCGGTCAATTGTTCCATCACATGGTTCGGATTAGCACCCGGCTTATCGATCTTGTTGACTGCGACAATAATTGGTACCTTGGCAGCCTTGGCATGGTTGATGGCTTCGATGGTTTGTGGCATCACGCCATCATCAGCAGCAACCACTAAGACTGTAATATCAGTAATGTCAGCACCACGGGCCCGCATTTCGGTAAAGGCCGCATGTCCTGGGGTATCCAAGAAGGTGATCGTCTTGCCATCATGCTTCACTTGGTAAGCACCGATTGCTTGAGTGATCCCACCAGCTTCACCAGCGGTAACGTGTGTATGCCGAAGTTTATCCAACAAGGTCGTCTTACCATGGTCAACGTGTCCCATTACAGTGACCACTGGGGCCCGAGTAACGGCGTTTTCCATGTTCTGGTTTTCTTCATCAAAGAACTTGTCCAAGTCAGTCACATCAACTTCGACCTTTTCTTCAGCGTTGATCCCATAATCAGCAGCTAAAACTTCAATCGTGTCTTTATCTAGGGATTGGTTTTGGTTGACCGCCACACCTAACATAAATAACTTCTTGATAATTTCGGCTGGTTCACGGTGCAAAATCTTACCCAAATCTTGGGCATTCATGCCGACCGTGTAGACCAACGTTTCTGGTAACGGCTTATCCTTCCGAACTGAGACTGGCTTGTTACTTACTTGCCGAATCCGTTGATTCTTCCGGCTTTGCTTACGGTTGTTACGACGACGGTTATTATTGTTTCCGCCACGATAACGGCCACCACCGCCGTTATTGTTATTTAAGCTGCCGCCAAAGCGACCGCTCCCGTTACGGCTACTGTTGTTACTGCCGGTGCTGCTATTACTGCTCCGGTTCGTTGAGTTGTTCGAACGGTTTTGTGAACTGTTAGACCGGTTTTGACCATTTGATGACCGGTTCTGACTGTTATTCGACCGATTCTGGCTACTGTTAGAACGGTTAGCGCTGCTAGTCGTCCGGTTGCCATTACTATTTGGCCGAGAACTGTTGCCATTGCTAGTCCGGTTACTATTGTTGCTCCGGTTAGCTGATGAATTATTTGACCGATTCTGGCTACTGTTCCGGTTTTGGCTGCTAGATGAACGGTTGGCACTGTTCGTCCGCGTCCCGTTGCTACTGTTATTCCGAGTACTGCTGTTTGACGACCGTGAAGTCGTTGAACGTGACCCCGCCTGGTTAGCACGGCTACCATTGCTACTACTGTTACTATTACGATTATTTTGACTTTGATTATTATTATTTCGATTATTATTCAAAGAATCACCACTCTGTTGATGACGCGAGTTGGATTGCTGCTGATTAGCAGTTCGTGTCACATTTTTAGCTTCCGACTTCGAAGCTGGACTGGTTTCCCCAGTCGTTTGAGATTTAGGATGGGGTGCCACGGGCGCGCCAGTTAACTGACGGGCTTCATTGTCACCGAGTGTCGACATATGATTTTTGACGGAGAATCCCAACTGTTGCGCTTGCGCGATCAACTGTTTACTTGGGACATGTAGCTCCTTCGCTAATTCATAAATTCGCTTTTTCCCCATATCTTCACCCTCCTTACTTTGTCATGATCGACACCATTTTCTTGGCAAAACCGGCGTCGGTAATGGCAATCACAGTTCGTGGTTTACCATTTGCCGCCGTTAGTTCGGCACGCGTTAAAGTATCGATCACTGGTACATCATAAGATTGGGCCTTATCATGAAATTTTTTGGCTGTCGAGGGACCAGCATCACTCGCGATAAAAACGAGCTTCGCTGATTGATTACGAATTGCCGTCAACGTTAAATTTTCACCGGCAATCTGTTGTTTGGCACGCCGTGAAAGGCCCAGTAAGTTTAAACAAGCTTGTTTAGGCGTCATCACCGAATAATTCCTTTCGGGCTTGTTGGTGATCAACGTAAGCCACTAAGTCATCGTAGAAAGCCGCATCAACCTTGACACCAAAGGCTTTATCAAAAGTCTTTTGCGCCTTAGCTTGTTCAGCCACCGCAACGTCTAAGGCAATGTAAGCCCCGCGACCTGGCTTTTTGCCAGTTGGGTCAACGGAAACTTCATCTTGCTTGTTTTTGACTACACGTACGAGTTCTTTCTTGGGATGCATTTCACCCGTTACAATATCTTTACGTAACGGCACTTTTCTTTTTTTCAACTCCCAGACCTCCTCTAGTTACTCAGCATCACTCGCTGATGCTTCACTATCATCGGCTGATGCGACGGGCGTATCAGTCGAAGCTTCGTCATCAATGGTTGATGTTGGTTCAGCGGCAACAGCACTATCTTCGTTTTGATCGGCCGTTGCATCCTCAGTTTCAGTCTCAGTAGCCGTTTCAGCCGCTGCAACATCCGTGGGGTTCTCATCCATTATATCAGATGCTTCAGTTTCTGATTTAATATCAATCTTAAATCCAGTTAATTTTGCAGCTAAACGGGCATTTTGACCACGTTTACCGATGGCCAATGACAATTGGTAATCAGGAACCACAACGGTACAGCCACGTTCATTTTCAGGATCAAAAATCACATCTAAGACTTCAGCTGGGTTCAAAGCGTTCGCAATGAAGACGGCCGTATCATCGGTCCATTCAACGATATCCATGTTTTCACCATGTAATTCGTTGACGATGGTTTGCACCCGTTGGCCTTTAGGTCCCACACAGGTCCCGACTGGGTCAACGTTTGGATTGTTTGACCGCACCGCTACCTTGGCCCGATCGCCCGCTTCACGCGCAATTGAGACAATTTCAACGATGCCGTCAAAAATTTCAGGAACTTCTTGTTCAAACAACCGTTTCAACAAATCAGGCGCAGTCCGAGAAACAAAAACTTGGGGACCCTTGGTGGCATTCTCAACCTTTGAAACATAGACTTTGATTTTATCATGGATCCGATAAGTTTCACCAGGCAATTGATCTGAACGACCCATCACGGCTTCAACTTTACCTAAGCTCACGTAGACAAAACGGTTATCTTGACGTTCAACTTCACCAGTCACGATTTCATTTTCGTATTGGCTGTATTCGTCAAAAATAATCCCACGTTCTGCTTCACGGACCCGTTGCATAATGACTTGTTTAGCGGTTTGAGCAGCAATCCGACCAAAGTTTTTAGGTGTCACTTCGAACCGGATATCATCGCCAACTTCATAGGCCCGGTTAATGGCTAAAGCGTCTTGTAAGCTAACTTCTAGCCGTGAATCAAAGACATCTTCAACGACTTCTTTAACGGCATAAACATGAATATTACCCTTAACTTGGTCAAAGTCAACTTCCACGTTTTGGGCTTGGCCGTAATTACGCTTATAAGCAGAAACTAACGCTGCTTCCAAGGCATCGATCACAACTTCTTTTTTGATGCCTTTTTCTGATTCAAGGGTGTCTAACGCCCCTAATAATTCCTTACTCATGTGTAAACTCCTTTGCTAACTAAAACTTCACTGCCAACCGTGCTTGTGAAATCTGTTCACGGTCGATCGTCACGGTCTTGTGCCGCGTTTTATCTAAGTAATTAATTGTTAAAGTCTCGGGGGTCACAGCGGCAAGGTCCCCTTCGAAAACTTTTTTACCATCAACTTTTTGATATAGCCCAACATGGACATACTTGCCAATCGCTTGCTGATAATCAGCCTCTTTTTTAAGGGGCCGTTCAGCACCGGGCGAAGAAACTTCCAAAAAATAGGCTTGTGGAATTGGATCAGGATCCATTCCATCTAATTTTTCACTTAATTCATCGCTGACCATGGCACATTCTTCAATATTAATGCCCCCTGGCTTGTCGATATAGAGTCGTAAATACCAACTCTGACCCTCACGCACAAATTCAACATCAACCAATTCAAACTGGTGGGCCGCCACAATGGCTTGTGCCAACGGCTGAATAGTCTCAACAACATTATTGCTCACGTTTGCGCCTCCTATCCAGATTAGTCCAATAAAAAGAGTGAGCATCGCTGCTCACTCGTTAACGAGTTTTAAATTACACTCATATATTATCATAAACGGTCACAATCCGCAACTCGACGCGACTTGGCCCCTTTTTTTAAAAGAGTGAAAGTTGGTTTTCGTCAGGTAAGCCTTCCAAAACCCCGTTGGTCGTCATAAAGTCGATCAACGTCTTCGAGACCTTCCCACGTTTCGATAAGTCTTCCTTTGACAAGAACGGCTTGTCGGCCCGTGCCGCCACGATCTGTTTAGCCACGTTGAGTCCCAAACCAGGGATTGCTCGGAATGGCGCGATCAACGTTTTACCATCGATCAACCAATCCGCCGCGTCTGATTTATCCAAGTCGACCATTGAGAAATTGAAGCCGCGTTCCAACATTTCGTTGGCGAGTTCCAAGACCGTCAATAAGTTCTTTTCCTTAGTCGACGCATCCATCCCTTTGTCGGTGATGGCCTTCATTGAGGCTTTAACGGCTTCTTTACCATGTGCCATCGCCACTAAGTCAAAGTCATCAGCCCGCACTGAGAAGTACGCCGTGTAATAGATCATTGGGAAATAAACTTTAAAGTAAGCCACTCGCAACGCCATCAAAATATAAGCCGCCGCATGGGCTCGTGGAAACATGTACTTAATCTTAAGGCAAGATTCAATGTACCAATCTGGCACGTTTGAATCTTTCATCGCTTGTTGCCAGTCATCCGGAATCCCACGGCCTTTACGAACATGTTCCATAATCTGGAAAGACATGTCCGATTCCATACCGTAGTGAATCAAGTCGGTCATGATGTTATCCCGACAACCAATAACTTCCGCCAAGGTAACCGTCCCGTCCTTGATCAACTCTTCGGCATTTCCTAACCACACGTCCGTCCCATGAGAAAGGCCAGAAATTTGAAGTAATTCGTTAAAGGTTGACGGATGCGTTTCCTCTAGCATTCCACGGACAAACCGCGTCCCAAATTCAGGAATCCCAAGGGTCCCCGTTTTCGAAAAGATTTGATCTTCCGTGACGCCTAAGACTTCCGGACTAGAGAAGATCTTCATGACATTAGGATCGACCGGCGGAATGCTTTCTGGTTTGATCCCGGACAAGTCTTGTAACATCCGAATCATCGTCGGATCATCATGTCCCAGAATATCGATTTTTAAAATATTATCATGGATCGAATGGAAATCAAAATGAGTCGTTTGCCAAGCGGCAGTCTGATCATCAGCTGGATATTGGACTGGTGTAAAGTCATAAATGTCCATATAGTCTGGCACAACAATGATTCCGGCCGGATGTTGTCCAGTTGAACGCTTAACCCCGGTGATTCCCTTAGCGAGCCGGTCAATTTCGGCTGTTCGCAACGTCTGATTGGTATCACGCTCGTAAGCTTTCGCGTAACCGTAACCCGTTTTATCAGCAACCGTCCCAATCGTCCCGGCCCGGTAGACGTTCTTCTCACCGAACAAGACTTTCGTATAATTATGCGCGATTGGCTGGTAATCGCCAGAGAAGTTCAAATCAATATCGGGCACTTTATTCCCATAAAAGCCCAAGAAAGTTTCGAACGGAATGTTGTGGCCGTCACGAACCATGTTGGTCCCACATTTAGGGCAATCCTTCGGTGGTAAATCATAGCCAGAACCGTATTCATTATTCGTATAAAAATGTGAATACTGGCAATTTGGACAACGGTAATGCGGTGGCATTGGATTAACTTCCGTGATCCCAGACAGTGTCGCCACCAAGCTCGAACCAACGGAACCCCGTGACCCAACCAAGTAACCATCTTTGTTACTCTTGAAAACCAGTCGTTGCGCAATCAAATAAATCACGGAGAACCCATTCCCAATAATACTCTTTAGCTCTTTGTCGACCCGTTTCTGCACGATCTCCGGTAACGGATCGCCATACCAGGCATGTGCCCGGTCCATCGTCAATTGCTTGATTTCGGCTTCGGCACCCGCCATCCGTGGTGTATACAGTTTATCTTTCACTGGTCGAACAACTTCAAAACTATCCGCAATTTGCCGTGGCGTGTCTACGACGATCTCGTGAGCAACATCATCACCTAAAAAGCTAAAGGCTTGCAACATTTCATCGGTCGTCCGGAAATGAACATCGGGTCGTTCAGTCCGGTTCAGCGGATTGGCCCCACCTTGTGAATGAATCAAAATTTTCCGGTAGATCTTATCCTCGGGATTCAAATAGTGCACATCACCGGTGGCAGCCACTGGAATATTTAGTTCATGACCCAAATTGACCATGTTTTTAATGATATCTTCCAGATGGTCATTGTCCGCAATTAACCCACTTTCAATCAAGGGGGCATAAGCTGCTTTAGGTTGCACTTCCAAGAAGTCGTAATATTTCGCCTTTTCACGGGCTTCCGCTTGCCCTTTTTGCATCATCGAGGTAAAGACTTCCCCCCGTGAACAAGCTGAACCAACAATAATCCCATCACGATATTTGTTTAAAATACTGCGGGGCACTCGTGGCACCCGGTAGTAGTAATCCACGTTTGACATCGAAATAATTCGGAATAAGTTTTTCAAGCCAGCTTGCGTTTGGGCATATAGGGTCGCATGGAATGGCCGGGCCCGTCGATAAGCAGCATTTTCGTTCATATGATCGTTTAATTGATCGTGGAATTGGACACCGTAGCGTTCTTCCGCGTCTTTTAAGAAAATATGATTCAAATGGCCCGTCGATTCCGCATCATAAATGGCCCGGTGATGATGTTCCAAGTTAACGCCAAATTTTTTCGCTAAGGTGTTCAAAGTGAACCGTTTAAGTTCGGGATACAACCAGTGCGCCAATGTTAAGGTATCGATAATCGGATTCTCAATCTGTCCCATGTTGTGACGGGCGTATCCAGTATTCATGAAGCCCATATCGAAAGTGACATTATGACCGACCACGATTGCATCATCACAAAAGTCGCGGAAAAGTTTAAAAACTTCTTCCTCAGATTTGGACCCTCGAACCATGTCATCGGTAATACTCGTCAAGTTCGTCGTCGTTTCAGATAAATGGAACCCGGGATCAATGAACTCTTCAAATTGTGCCACCACGTTGCCTTTAACCATTTTGACGGCCGACAGTTCGATGACCTTATCATAGATCGCTGACAGCCCTGTCGTTTCAGTATCAAAAATCACATAAGTGGCTTCTTTTAGGTCAACATGTGCATCATTGAAAGCAATTGGTTCACCATCATCGACCATGTTCGCTTCAACGCCATATAAAACTTTGATTTTATTTTTCTGACCAGCCGCGAAAGCTTCAGGGAAGGCCTGCGCACCCGAATGATCGGTGATCGCAATTGCCGGCTGACCCCATTTAGCTGCTTGCGCAACAAAATCAGACACACTATTAGTCGCATCCATCGTACTCATATTGGAATGTAAGTGTAATTCGACCCGTTTTTCATCCGTAGGGGCTTTATCCTGCCGCGATGCGTGCGAAATCTCATTGATATCATAAGCATTGATCGTTAAATCACGCATGAAGCTATCTTCTTGGACTGACCCACGCGCACGTACCCACATGCCTTGCTTGAGCGCCGCAAACTGGGCTTCATCATCACTGTTCCGTGAGAACTTTTTGATGACCATTGACGAACTATAATCGGTCACTTTCAAGATCAATAATTGCCGTTGAGAACGTAACGTCCGAACTTCCATATCGAACACATAGCCTTCAACCACGACCGAGCGTTCCTCTTCCGTAATCTGCACCATCTGCTTGGCAGGCTCTTGCGGATTGATCTGCTTCCCAAGTTGGACTGGACCATCGATTGGGGCCGGTGAATCCGCTTGTTGGGCACGCTTTTCGTTAGCCTTTTTAATGGCGGCTTCCGCTTTTTGTGCTAAAGCTTGATCCGACTTCGCTTTTTGCGCGTGGAAGGCCTTGATTTTTTCTTGTGACGCCGTCTCATCGATCAGCGTGTGCACAGAAAATTTAGGAAAACCTAATTGGCGATAGGTCGCTTCAATTGGTCCCAGTGCTTGATTCGTCAAAAAGTTTTGAATCACTTCATTTTCGGCAAGCAAGATCACCCGGCCATCTTCATAAGATGGTACGTTGCTGTTGCAAAGTGATTGAACTAATGGCGACGAGATACCACTGTGTTGTACGATCCATTCCCAATAGTCAGCTAAAGCGCGCGGCTCGACTTCGGTATCATCAGTGGTCAAGGCTAACTCAATCCCGGCAACCTCATGAAACGCCAGTTGTAACTTATTTTGAAAAGTCATAAAAGTTGAAAATGGTAAGACATGTTGAAAATGGAGATGAAACTCCCAAACTTTTGAGGCTTGATGAACGGTCAGCTTTTCGATGGCAGCACCCTGAAACGGGTCCCCCATCGGCATCTCAATTTGTTCGAGCAATTTCTCAAACATTTCTTGCTGATTTAAGCTCACGCTTGCTCCTCCTTTGTAGACTAAAAAGTCCTATCTAACTAAAATCACCTAGTTTCTAGGCTGCCGAAACTAGGTGACTTTCTGCGACACAATGAGTTAAGTGTACGCATTTTTTAATTAACTTGCAACGTTCAAGTCGCGTTGTTTAGTCAATATTTTTAAGTAAAACTGCCAAGTTATTCGCAACTTCTTCTTGCTTAACTTCAAGCGTTTCACCAGTTTGACGCAATTTGATTTCAACGATCCCTTCGCTCGCCTTTTTACCGATCGTGATGCGGGCTGGAATCCCCATCAAGTCAGAATCAGCAAATTTGACGCCGGGCCGTTCTTTACGATCATCATAGAGCACTTTGTAACCAGCAGCTTCCAAAGTCGCTTCAATTTGATCTGCAACTTCGACTTGTTCCGCCTTCTTAGGGTTAACTGGGATGACATGCACGTCAAATGGCGCAATGTCTTTCGGCCAAACCAGACCGTTTTCATCCGCACGTTGTTCCGCAATCGCAGACAAGAGCCGTGAGACCCCAATCCCATAACAACCCATAATAACGGGAATGTTACGCCCATTTTGATCCAAGACTTCGGCATGCAAGTCTTTCGAATAACGAGTACCTAGTTTGAAAATGTGGCCAATTTCAATCCCTTTAGTAAATTTCAACACGCCCGCACCATCTGGTGACAATTCGCCTTCTTGAGCAAAACGAATGTCGACATAGTCAGCGGCGTGGAAATCACGTTCTGGATTCACATTCGTAAAGTGGTGTCCGTCTTCATTGGCCCCAACTGTAATGTTGACCATGTCTTTAACGTAAACGTCAGCAATAATCTTGACTTCGTCAGAAACATTGACCGGACCGAGTGACCCAAAACCAGCACCTAAATATTGCTTAGCTTGTTCTGGCGTCGCCATTTCTAAGAAGTCGGCACCCAAGTAGTTCTTCAACTTAATGTCGTTAACTTCATGGTCGCCACGGACTAAAGCTAAGACCGGTTCGTCATCGGCCATAAATAAGATACTCTTCACTAGTTGGTCAGCGCCAACCTTTAAGAAGTCCGCCAATTCATCGATCGTGCCCACGCCGGGGGTGTCGATCTTGGCCATGTCTTTGAGTGAGGCATGCGATTTCTTTGGCACATACAAACTGCGTGCCATTTCAAGGTTTGCGGCATAGTCGCTGGCATCTGAATAGACAATCGTATCTTCCCCAACGGGCGCAATGGCAGAGTATTCACGGGAGTCTTTCCCACCCATCGCACCACCGTCACCGATGATCGAGCGGAATTTCAAGCCACAACGTTCGAAGATGTTTTGATAAGCTTGGGCCATATCTTGGAACGTTTCATCCAATGAGCCTTCATCCGCATGGAATGAGTAGGCATCCTTCATAATAAATTCGCGACCACGTAACAACCCATAACGAGGACGGTCTTCATCACGATATTTTGCTTGAATCTGATACAACGTCAATGGTAATTTTTTATACGACTTCACTTCGTCACGAATGATCGAAGTGAACGTTTCTTCGTGGGTCGGACCTAAGATGAATTTGCGATCATGCCGGTTCTTCAGCTTAAATAATTCTGGGCCATAGGTCTCATAACGACCGGTAGCTTGCCATAATTCGGCTGGAATCACTGCTGGTACTAACATTTCAGCAGCATCGATCTTTTCCATTTCCTCGCGAATAATGGTTTCAATGTGTGTTAACACGCGGTAAGCCAATGGCAAATACGCGTACATCCCAGCAGAAATCTGCCGAATGTAGCCAGCCCGTAGCATCATTTGATGACTAAGCGCTTCGGCGTCATTAGGCACTTCTTTCAATGTTGGAATTAACAATTTCGATTGTTTCATCTAAAAATCTTCTCCTTAATTGTTCCAATTTAATCTGACGTTTAAAAGAAATAGCGGTGAATATCATTCCAAGTCACTAAAACCATCAAGAGCATTAAGAGGCCAAAGCCAATCAACGTGATGACACTTTCAGTTTCGACTCGCAGTGGTTTGCCACGAATCCCTTCAACCACGTTCAGTAACAGTTTCCCGCCATCCAAGGCTGGAATCGGTAATAAGTTCACGATACCTAAGTTGATCGATAAGACCGCTAACAAATAGATCACTTGGCGTAACCCAGATTTAGCTGCTTGCGAAGTCGTCGCAAAGATGGCAACTGGTCCACCCAAGTCGTTCAAACTGAAGCCATGGGTGACCATCCGACCTAAAACTTGGAAAATCTGTTTGGTAATATTCCAAGAACCAGTAAAACCATAAGCTAGTTTAGCACCTAGACTTGTATCCGTCGAGGTAGCCCAACGGACGCCAATCTGACCGACGCGGTTACCAGAAACAGTTTTTGCCGCTGGTTTAACCGCAATCTGCCGCGTTTGACCAGCTCGTTTGACTGTCAGATCAACCGTCTTATTCGGACTATCTTGAATCAGCAATGAGATCGACTGCGCACTGGTATTTCGTTTGCCGTTGACCGCAACAATCTCGTCGCCGGCTTTAATCCCCGCTTGACGAGCGACCGAGTTAGCCGTCGTCGATTGCACTTTCGTGGTGACCGAGGTCACGCCACCTTGCATAAATGCCAGAATCGCAAAGGTGATAATGGCCAAAATGAAATTATTCATTGGCCCCGCAAAGTTGGTCAGCATCCGCTGCCAAAGTTTTGCGGACTGAAATTGCACATCAACGGGTGCAATCTGAACTTCAGTCCCATCACTTTCAACGATCGTCGCATCATGATGGACTCGATAACGTTTTAACTCAGATTCATCGCCATTTTCATAGCCTTCGATCCATAAGTCCTGCTCTAGGTCGGTCGCTGTGACTGACAATGGAATACCGTTGAATAGCGTGGTTTTCTTGCTGGCATTAATCGACTGAACTAAACCGTCGTCACCAATTTGCAAACTGACCGGCGTGCCGGGTTTGAGTTCGTCATCTTCGTCATCCGCAACCCCCGCCATCCGTACGTAGCCCCCAATTGGCAGGAAACGTAAGGTGTAAGTCGTCGCGTTATGGCGGAAGGCCACTGCTTTTGGCCCCATCCCGACGGAAAATTCACGCACGAGGATGCCTGACCGTTTGGCAAAGTAAAAATGACCAAATTCGTGGACGATGACCAATATACCAAAAACGATAATGAACGTAATTATAGTAACTATCAAATCAACGTTCCTTTCTTTCAGCTCCGGTGAGCGGCAGCGACGTTAAAACAATCCGAATAAATGGGCGATTGGGAAAACGAGTAACATACTGTCAAAGCGGTCAAGAATCCCACCATGACCAGGTAAAACTTTACCAGAATCCTTAACACCGTAGTAGCGTTTCAAAGCAGATTCTACTAAATCACCAAATTGACCGACAATCGATAACGCAATTGTGATCAAAAGCATACTGAACCAGTTTTGATACCCAACGCTGAACCAGAGGGCAAAGGCAGTCGCGATAACGACCCCAATCAAACTCCCACCAATACAACCTTCCCAAGTCTTGTTGGGGCTGATTGGCGTAACCTTATGGCGGCCCAATTTCCGGCCAACCATATAAGCACCACTATCCGTCGCCCAAACGATAAACATGAGATAAAGTAATGTTTCAACATTGATGCCACGGGCAGCCGTAAAGTAGTTAAAGCCCATCCCAATGTAGAAGATACCCAAGGTCAAGACCCCAGCATCGTCAAATGAGAACCGGTTTTTCGACCAAACCGTGTGTAATAACATTAAAATAATTAAGAAGTAAACGACGTAGCCTTTATTCAATTGATCTGGTAAGCCGTTAAACCACTTGCTTGGTGCAATTTGAATCATGACTGCCAACATGCTGACAATTGCTTCAAAAGAAATGAGTAACTTTTTACGCATAATCAACAGTTCACTCATCGCGATCGCGCCTAATAGCATGGCCACAATATCTAAGATCAGCCCACCCTTAAAAATTACTGGGATGAACAAGGCCAGCGCAACGACCGCTGTTATGACCCGTTGTTTCATATCAAAAACTCCTTTTTATTTTTTTGCCGATAAACCGCCAAAACGACGATCACGGCTCTGATAGTCTGCAATGCAGGCTTGCAAAGTCGCCGCAGTGAAATCCGGCCATTTAACATCTGTGAATTCTAACTCACTATAGGCAATTTGCCAAAGTAAGAAGTTCGAAATGCGTTCTTCACCGCTCGTACGAATCAACAGGTCTGGATCATGATATGGTGCTAACGGCGCCGTCATCAAGGCTCGGTCGACCGTGTCCGTATCAATATCGGCAACGTCAAGCTGACCATCGACAACTTGTTGCGCAATCGCTTGAATACCGGTAACGATTTCAGCTCGTGAGCCATAGTTTAACGCAAAGTTTAACACCATCCCATCACAGTCCTTGGTGTCAGCAATCGCGTCCTCGACTGCCTTTTGGGTACTAGCCGGTAACCTATCCGTATAACCCATGACTTGCACCCGCACATTGTTCTTAATCAAGTCCGGAACAAAGGTATCAAAAAAGCTTACCGGTAGCTGCATCAAATAATTGACTTCGTCAGTGGGACGCTTCCAGTTTTCTGTTGAAAAGGCATACAAGGTGAGCACTTTAACCCCGAGATCACTGGCAGCAATCGTGACCTTCTTGACGGTATTCATGCCTTCCTTGTGACCGGCAATCCGTGGCAAATGGCGTGCTTTAGCCCAGCGGCCGTTACCATCCATGATAATAGCGATGTGGGCCGGAATCCGCTTTGGATCTAATTCTAAATCAGTTGTTTCTGCTGGATCTTTCTTATTTAAAAAAGCGAACAAGTTGCACCTCCAAAAATAGCTTAACCAAGCCCTATTTTACCAAAAAAAACCACATTAAACTATTCGTCAACAAAAAAAGGCTTGAATTTCTTCAAGCCTTAACAAATTGTGGCACAGCCTTAGCCTTCAAGAATTTCCTTTTCTTTATCAGCCACGATTGCATCGACCGATTTACCGGCAGCATCCGTTAACTTTTGGGCTTGGTCTTCCAAGTCATGTAACTGGTCATCAGTAAAGTTCCCAGCCTTGTTTCCCTTCTTCAAATCGTCCATCGCATCACGACGCACGTTTCGAACGGCAACCTTAGCGCGCTCGCCTTCAGCTTTGACATCTTTGGCCAATTCTTTACGACGTTCTTCAGTCAATTGTGGAATGACTAACCGAATTGCCGTCCCATCATTTGCTGGACTAATGCCCAAGTCTGATGCCAAAATGGCCTTTTCAATTTCTTTCAAGGCACTCTTATCAAATGGTGTCACCATTAAGACCCGTGGTTCTGGAATCGTAATTGAAGCCATTTGATTAAGTGGCGTTTGGGTGCCATAGTAATCGGCAGAGATTCGGTTCAACAGAGAAGCGTTGGCCCGGCCAGCCCGAATATTACCTAATTCACGTTGCAAAGCGGTTTCCGCTTTTTTCATTTTAGCTTGTGCATCTTTTAAGATTGGTTCTGTAACAGCCATGTTATTTCCCCCTGACTGTTGTCCCGATGTGTTCACCGGCGACAACTTTGCGAATATTTCCTGGTTCATTCAAGTTGAAGACCACTACGGGAATATCGTTATCCATCGATAATGAACTAGCCGTGGTGTCCATCACTTGTAAGCCTTTGTTGATAATATCAAGATGAGTCAATGTATCGTATTTAACCGCAGTGGCATCCTTATTTGGATCAGCTGAGTAAACACCATCAACGCCGTTTTTCGCCATTAAAATGGCATCAGCGTTAATTTCTGCAGCGCGTAAAGCGGCCGTCGTGTCGGTTGAAAAGTATGGACTACCCGTCCCACCAGCAAAAATCACAATGCGGCGCTTCTCAAGATGGCGCATGGCCTTCCGCCGGATGTAAGGTTCAGCGATTTGGCGCATTTCGATTGAGGTTTGAACCCGGGTTGGGACCCCAATGGATTCCAAGTTGTCTTGGAGTGCCAAGGCGTTCATGATGGTGGCTAACATCCCGATATAATCGGCCTGCGCACGTTCCATACCCATTTGTGCACCAGCTTCACCACGCCACATGTTCCCACCGCCAACGACGATGGCAATCTGGACGCCCATTTCATAAACATCCTTCAATTCTTCTGCGACAGTTTTAATCACAGGTGGGTTAATCCCAAAACCTTTTTTACCAGCCAGGGCCTCACCGCTCAACTTTAGGATCACACGCTTATATTTTACTTCCGACATCGTTTCGTCCTCCTCGAGATTATCTGTAACCATTCTACCATATTATCAATAGCCATTATAGCAAAGCCTTAAATCACCACTGAAATCACGATTTTTTCGCAAAAAAAGGGAATCACCACAAAACAAAGTTTGTCGCAATCCCCAAATTAGCTTTCAGAAAGCGTTAATTAGTTTTTGATTTGACTCATAATTTCGTCTACGAAATTACCAGTTTGTTTTTCAATGCCTTCGCCGACTTCAAAACGAACAAAGGTGTTAACCTTGCCGCCTTTAGATTCAACGTAGTGTGCAACCGTTTGGTCAGAATCCTTAACGAATTCTTGATCATCCAAGCTGATTTCGGCCAACCACTTGTTCAAGCGGCCTTCAACCATCTTTTCAACGATTTTTTCAGGCTTGCCTTCATTTAAGGCTTCCTTAACCAAGACGTCTTTTTCGTGAGCCAAAGTTTCAGCAGGAACTTGGTCGCGAGAAACGTATTCTGGGTTGATGGCAGCAACGTGCATGGCAACGTCTTTAGCAGTCGCTTCATCAGCACCGTCTAAGACAACCAAGGCACCAATTTGGCCACCATTATGAATGTAAGCACCAAAGTTCTGGTCAGCTTGCTTTTCGATAACCTTGAAACGACGTAAGCTAACTTTTTCACCAGTTACTTGAGTGGTTTCAATAATATCATCGTTGATCGTGCCTTTTTCAGTCTTCAAAGCCAAAGCAGCTTCGAGGTCTTTAGGGGCTTCCAAAGCGATTTGATCTGAAATTTTAGCAATCAAATCTTTGAATGGGTCACTAGAAGCAACGAAATCAGTTTCAGAGTTAACTTCCACGATTGCAGCATGGTCGCCATGAATTGCAACGGCTGCCATCCCTTCAGCAGCCACACGGCCACTCTTCTTTTCAGCTTTAGCAACGCCCTTTTCACGCAAAACGTCAACGGCTTTTGCCATGTCGCCTTCTGCTTCAACTAAGGCTTTTTTAGCATCCATCATACCAACGCCGGTTTTATCACGAAGTTCTTTAACTTGTGCTGCAGAAATCTTTGCCATAATGTTACTCTCCTTTGAGTCCGGTTAATTTTTTTATAAAAGGCTGCCCACAAAACCAGGCCGATGAGGTCCGCGATTTTTTAGACAGCCTAATTATTTCAATTATTTATTGTCAGACTTCTTGTCATTGTCGCCTTCAACGGCTTCAACGATGTCTTCCAAAGAGTCAGCGGACTTCTTAGCGTCCTTGTCACCCTTGAATGAGTCTTCTGTAACGTCTTCATCTTCACCTTGACGGCCTTCAATGACAGCGTCAGCCATCTTAGAAGTAATCAAACGAACGGCACGGATGGCATCGTCGTTTGATGGGATGATGACGTCGATATCATCAGGATCAGTGTTGGTATCAACCATCGCAACGATCGGAATGTTCAACTTTTGAGCTTCCTTAACCGCGATTTGTTCCTTACGAGGGTCAACGATAAAGACAACATCTGGAATCCGAGGCATATCTTCGATACCGCCCAAGAACTTTTCAAGCTTTGCCCGTTGTTTCATTAATAATGAAACTTCCTTCTTAGGCAAACGGTCGAAAGTCCCGTCTTCTTCCATCTTCTTTAAATCTTTAAGACGTTTGATCCGAGTTTGGATGGTGTTCCAGTTAGTCAAAGTCCCACCTAACCAACGATGGTTAACGTAGTATTGACCAGCACGGGTCGCTTCTTCTTCGATTGAGTCTTGAGCTTGTTTCTTAGTCCCAACGAACAAGATCACACCGTCATCAGCCGCAGCATCCTTAACGAAGTTGTAAGCTGAATCGATCATCTTAACCGTCTTTTGTAAGTCAATGATGTAGATTCCGTTACGTTCCGTAAAGATGTATGGTTTCATCTTTGGATTCCAACGACGAGTTTGGTGACCGAAATGGACACCGGCTTCAAGCAATTGTTTCATAGAAATAACAGCCATAATAAATGTGCCTCCAAAAAATTTGTTTTTATCCTCCCCGCCGCTCAACTGACATTGGAACTCTCCCGAGCACTACCAATGTCATCCCGACGAGTGTGAATTGGTTTTAACACCGAAAATTAGTATACCGAAAATTGGCCTCGCTTGCAAGAATTTTCATCAGGAATTTGTGAATTTCACAAAGTGTGTTAAGATACTATCTTGCATAGGAGGCTCAATTACAATGATCAAAGCCATCATTTTTGATGTAGACGATACCCTCTACGATCAAAAATCACCATTCAGTACGGCCTTGACTCAAACGACCCAGTGGCGTTTGACGGCGACTGAATTGGCTGACGTTTTTAACCGTTTTCGTGATTTTACCGACCGGACCTTTCATCAAGTCACTGCCAATGAACTCAGTCTGGAAGCTTGGCAAACTGCCCGTTTACGACATGCCTTGACTGGTTTAGGAACACAAGAAATCACCACCAATTGGGCAATCCAATTTGAAATTGCTTATCATCAAGCCCTCACCCAAATTACGCTTTTTCCGGAACTCGGGCCGGTGCTTGAAAAGCTGAGCCATTGTTTTAAAATTGGCATCATCACCAATGGTCCTGCCAAGATTCAGCGTCAAAAGCTCCATCAATTGCAAATTGAACGTTATGTTCATCCTGATGATATTTTTATTTCCGACGAATTAGCACTCGCCAAACCAGACCCATCGATTTTCACCACTTGGGCCCATCAGGCGGGAATCAAAGCTAATCAAGCCGCATACGTTGGCGATAACGCTTTGTTGGATATGACTAGCGCCAAACACGCTGGTTGGCAAACGTTTTGGTTCAATCATCGCCAAATACCACAAGGCCAACCCACGGTCATTCCCGATCAGATTATTGAAACTCCCGCTGAGCTACGTGAGTTATTATTAGCACTCATTCAAGCAGCCAGCGCTTAATCTATTCATACTAATGAACAAGCGTCTAGGATTTTTTCCTAGACGCTTGTTTTAATTTCACCATTCTAAATTCCAATCAGTCAAAGACCATCTGATTACGATAAAGTTCCGCATAAAACCCATTTTCGGCCAGAAGCTCCGCATGGGTCCCCTGTTCGATGATCCTACCAGACTTCAAGACGACAATCTTATCAGCATTTAAAATTGTTTTCAAACGATGCGCAATCACAAAGCTGGTTCGCCCTTGAATCACATTATCCATCGCCGCTTGAATCTTGGCTTCAGTCACGGTATCAACGTTGGAAGTGGCTTCATCCAAAATCAATAACCGTGGATTGGTCAAGATGGTCCGCGCAATCGACATCAATTGTTTCTGGCCCGCCGAGAAAATGCTTTGTTCATCAGAAACCCGCGTCAAATAGCGATCCGGCAAACTTTCAATAAAGTCATGGATATTGGCCTGTTTAGCCGCATCAATCACCCGGTCCATACTAGCCGCCGGATCGCCATAGCGAATGTTATCCGCAATGGTGCCAGTAAACAGCTGTGGTTCCTGTAAAACGATTCCCACATTTTGACGTAAGGCGTTTAGATCAAAGGTCCGAATATCCGTGCCATCAAAACTGATTTGACCCTGATCAACATCGTAAAAACGATTCAGTAAATTCATCACAGTGGTTTTCCCAGAACCAGTCGGCCCCACCAACGCCACCATCTCGCCACGTTGAACGTCAATCGTCACACCGTGCAAGATTTCCTTACCCGGGAGATAACTAAAATGAACCTGATCGATTTTCAGCTCATGCTGAATGCCGTCCGGATGACTGCCTGCAACTGGATTGACCTCATCGGGCTGATTACGCACTTCATCAATGCGCCGAGCCCCTGTGATTGCCAGTTGAATCATGCCGTATAAACTCGTTAACGACATGATCGGCTGATAATACTGTTGCGCATAATTCACAAATACAACCACCAAGGCCAATGCTGCCCCTTTTGACAGACTGCCATTTAACGCTAACCACGACCCAAAAAAGATCACAATTGCCGTGTTCAATAGCGACATGCCTTGCATCAATGGATTTAAAATACCTGACCAAATCTGTCCAGTTAGGGCTGACTTTCGAACTTGATTATTATACGTTTCAAAGCCACGGAATGAGTCCTGTTGCAAACCGTTCGTAATTAAGACCTTTTGCCCAGTAATCTGCTCGTTGATATAACCATTCAAGCGACCAATATCATCTTGTTGTTGGTTGACGGCAGTTCCTGCTTTGCGCATAACGAGCGCCGCAATCACGAGTGCAACCGGCGTTGACGCCATCGTCACCCAAGCCATCGTCACATTTTGATTGAACATCACAATCAGTAACCCCACAAACTGTGCGACCGCCAGTAAGACTTCCAGTAATGCTTGATTCATCGCATTAAAAATGTTATCTAAATCTGACGTAAACCGCGCTAAAATATCGCCATCACTGTGGGTATCAAAATACTTCACTTGCATTCGTTGCATTTTACGGAACAAACCCACTCGCATCGTCCCAGTTGAATAAGCCGTTACTCGTGCCAAAATTAGACTGGCAATAAAGATGGTCGTAGCATCACCGACATACAACAACACATATATCACTAACGTGTGATTAAATGGGCTGAGACTCGCCTGTGCGCGTGTCGCTGGATTTGTCCACTGACCAAGGTATGTCGTCAATTGTTCAACCGCACGGCCCAAATAAGTCGGTGCAACCACAATACACCAAGTTGAAAAAGCAATCAGTAATGTGCTGATAATGAAGCCCCGCCAATATTTTTTGAGATAGTGCCAGTAATAGCGACCAGCATTTCGTAAATCACTCATTTGGCCGCCTCCTCACGTGCTTTTTGCGTTTGATAAATTTTTTGATAAATTGAATTGGTTTGTAATAAGTCTTGATGTGTCCCAATGCCACTGACTCGGCCGTGATCCAACACCAAAACTTGATCAGCCCGAATGATTGAGGCAATCTTTTCAGCAATGACCACCGTTGTTGTCGCAGTCAAATCACGATCCATCGCTTCTTGAACGAGCTTTTCGGACTTTGCATCGAGCGCAGAAGTCGCATCATCTAAAATTAACACTTCCGGATTGGCAATGATGCCCCGCGTAATTGCTAACCGTTGCTTTTGACCACCAGAGAAATTTTGTGACCGTTCTTCGACTGGTGCTTCATAACGTTCTGGTAACCGCTCAATAAATTCGGAAGCTTGAGCCACATTGGCTGCCCAACGCATATGACTTAGTTCAGCATCTGGCCGGACCTGTTTTAAATTGGCCGCAATCGTCCCTGAAAAGAGTGTCGACCGCTGTAGAACGTATGCGACAGTCGCTCGCAACGCCTTTTCTGGAATTTGGCGGACATCAACCCCGCCAATCGTAATCCGACCACTATCGGGATCATACAAACGCGCAATCAACTGCGCCAACGTTGTCTTGCCGGAACCAGTAGCGCCGACAATTCCTAACATCGCCCCCGCAGCAATGTGAAAACTGACATCCGTTAAAGTCGGCTGGTCATCACCTGGATAAGTGAATGTAACGTGTTCAAAACTTATGTCACCGACTAATGGCGTGGCATCATCACCTTCCACGTAACTCATGCTAGGTTGTGTCGCCAGCACCTCATTGATCCGTCCCAGTGAAATCACTGCTCGAGAAGCAAACGTCATTAAAAAGCCACCATTAATAACCGCGTATAAGATTTGCATCAAATAAGAAATAAAACTCGTAATTGCCGCCAAATAACTCGGATGGACAGTAATATTTTGACCAACCAGATACACTGCCACACCAACGGCTAAATTAGCTGTCAAAAAGAAAATTGGCATCAAAATCGAGAACCAATAGCCAATTTTGGCGGTTACCGCTGTTAGTTCATCGGAAGCATGTGAGAACTTTTTAATTTCGTTCGTTTCTTGGACAAACGATTTAACCACGCGAATTCCCATCAAATTTTCACGGGTCACCGTATTCACATTCTCAATATCTTGTTGCGTTTGGCCAAAATACTTGGTCATGCGACCAACCGCAATCCAAGAAGCAAACAAGATAATCGCCATCATCACAACAATTACCCACCATTGTTCAGGCATCGTCACAATTGCCAAAACCAATGCCCCAATGAACAACAACGGGATCCGCGTAATTTGTTGAAACCCGGCCATCACGATCTGTTGAACCTGATTAATGTCATTAGTCATCCGAACCACTAAATTAGACGCTGAAAAAGTTTCCACATCTGCATAAGCAAATGACTGGATTTTCGCATACAAGTCCGATCGCAAATCTGTCGCAACGCCCAGTGCAACCCGTGCCGAATAAATAGTATTGATCACGCCACCAGCAATGCCGAGCACTGCTAGCCCGAGCAATAATAGTCCCTCACGCATCACCGTTTGCTGATCATCCTTGATAATTGCCGTCATCACGACCTGTAATAGTCTCGGTTGCCACAACGTTGCAAATACTAGCACAATCACCGACAGCAACGCGACACTGACGTCAACACGATAGCGTTTAAAATACGGCATCAACACCTTCATTGTCAATCACTCCCTTAAGCTTAGCTCCCTTTAGCGTACCTGAATTCTCAGCACTTCACAATTAATAAATGAATATTTCAATATTTTATCTACAATACCAGTAAAATAATCTACTTATCGTCCTCATTTGCGATTTAGAACCAAAAAAAGCACGTGAATCCGAAGATTCGCGTGCCCTTAATTAATTCAGGAGAAATTAGTCAAACTTAACTTGCGTGTCAGCTTTACCAGTTTCGATGAATTGTTTGTTGTTGTCCATTGAGATGTGCACCATGTTGTGAACAGCTGGTTCAGTATAGAACGCAGTATGTGGTGTAATCAAAACGTTGTCACGGTTGAACAAGTTCATGAAGACCTTGTCATCAATCGTTTGACCTTCAAGATCTTTGTTGAAGATCTTAGTTTCGTATTCATAAGTGTCAAGGGCAGCACCGGCAACTTTGCCGCTGTCTAAGGCCTTGATCAAGTCTTCTGAATCGATGAGCGTCCCACGGGCAAAGTTCAAGATGTAGGCACCATCTTTCATCTTGCTGAAGGCATCAGCATTTAACATGTGATAGTTGTCCTTCAAAGCAGGAACATGCAAGGTAATAACGTCTGATTGAGCGAATAATTCGTCCAACGTATCAACGTACATACCTTCTTTGTCAAGTTCAGCGTTACGGTAAACATCGTAACCGATAACTTTGGCACCGAAACCTTTGAAGATATCGATAGCAGCGCGGCCAATCCGACCAGTACCAACAACACCAACAGTCATAGTGTTTAATTCTTTGGCAATGTTTGGTGCCCAACGGAAGTCTTGTTTAGCCAACTTCTTGTTGAACATTGGGGTTTGACGTAACAATTGCATCAATTGGGTTACTGATAATTCAGCAATCGCATTTGGTGAGTATGCAGGTACGTTAGAAATCTTTAATCCACGTTCCTTAACAGTTGGGACGTCAACATTGTCGACACCAACGTTACGTAGTGAAATGTTCTTAACACCTTCGTCAGCCAACTTGTTCAAAACAGCAGCGGTGTAATCCTTTTGTTGGTATACATCGGCACCGTCAAAACCTTTAGCCAATTCGGCCGTCTTTTCGTCAAGTAGTTCTGGAACTAACTTAACTTCAACATCGGGATGTTCTTCCATCCATGTCTTGAAGAATGGACGTTCGTCATCACGTACAGCATAAGCAATAATTTTCATTACAAAAATTCCTCCTATATATTGATACATTAAATATTATAACAGTAAATGTCAGAAAAAGAATGACTATTTATGAAAACTTTGCGAAACTTTCACGCCATGGGTAGCTAAATACCGCAGCTTCGCACTTCTTGGCTGATGTTTGAAAGCATATTCGGCTTTAAGGGCGGCTGATTTCGTGTCAAAAGTTTCATGATAGATCATTTTTAAAGGCCGCCGAGTTTGTGGGCGCGTATATTTGGCCCCCTTACCAGCGTTGTGGGTGGCTAGTCGGCGAGCCAAATCATCCGTAAAGCCACCATATAATGTTTGATCCGCACAGAGTAACACATAAAAGTAATACGGTTTAGTTGCCATAGAGTAATTGGTGCACCTCTTCCCCATAACTACCGTCTGTATCATAAACAATGACCGGCGGCAAGATTCGGACCCCATTTGGGCGACCTGACTTGATCATTTCAATTAAAACCATGTTTGCTTCACGGTCAGCCTTAGGATGGACAAATCGGAGGCGCTTCGGGGCCAGATGATGTGCCCGCATCGTCATGAACAAGTCATCCAACCGTTCAGGACGATGCACAAAGTAGGCTTTTCCGTTTGTCTTCAATAAGTCGCTCGTCACCGTCATGATTTGATCAAGATTCGCGGTAATTTCATGACGCGCAATCGCCAAATGTGGATTGGGATTTTTTTTACTCGTCGCTTGATCCTTAAAATACGGTGGGTTACACAGGACGACGTCGATCGAATCCTTCTTAATCGTTTTGGTGACCGTCAATAAGTCTTCATTTAAAATGGTGATTTGATCAGTCAGGTCATTCAGAATGACACTTCTAGCGGCCATATCGGCCAAACGTGGCTGTAATTCCACTGCCGTGATGTGACCACGCGTCTTCGCGCTGACAAATAACCCCACGGCCCCATTGCCCGCACATAGATCGACCGTCTGAGTTTTGGCGGCCAATGGCACTTGGGCGAATGCCCCCAATAATACCGCATCTAATGAGAAAGAAAAAACGGTCGGGCTTTGAATAATTTGAATTGTTTGACTATACAATTGGTCGATCCGTTCATCGGCCTTCAACGTTACTCGTGTCATATGCTTCCTACTTTCATAAAAAACTCGTCCTCAGCTTAACATAATTCACTTGCAGAAATCGGCAAATTTCGTCATACTGATGGCAGTCAGTTATCGAAAGGAAGTTTGCGATGTTCTACTCATTTATGCGCGGATTGGTGCGGGTCATTGTTGCCATAATTAATGGTAATACCCACTACCAAGGTCGCGAAAATTTACCAGACAGTGCTTATATTCTCGTCGGGCCGCATCGCACGTGGTTTGATCCGCTGTTATTTGCCTTAGCGGGGAGCCCGATGCAATTTAGTTTCATGGCCAAACAAGAACTTTTCAAAAATCCAGTATTACGTTATATTTTGACCCATGCCAATGCCTTTCCGGTTGACCGCAAGCACCCAGGACCATCAGCAATTAAGACACCCGTGAAATTTTTACGTAAGGGCCAATATTCTCTGATTATGTTTCCTTCAGGCACTCGGCACTCACAAGAACTCAAAGGTGGCGCAACCGTCATTGCTAAAATGGCAGGCGTACCACTGGTGCCAACCGTCTATCAAGGGCCACTCACCTTTAAGCGGCTATTCAGTCGTAAGCGGGTCACTGTTCGTTTTGGCAAGCCAATCTACATCGACCGTAAGTTAAAGCTCGATGTTGCTGGTCAGAAACAAATCGAAACCCAAATGCTCACCGCTTTTGATGAGCTAGATCAACAAATCGATCCTAGCTTCCATTATATTGATCCAGCCGAAAAAAAACACGCCAATTAAGGCGTGTTTTTTATTTGCCATTACTTGCTGTCGTTTTTAGACGCAGCTTTCATAGAATTTAACATCTGATGCAACTTCTTTTCGGATGGGCGTTGACCCATTTGCATCATCATGCTGCGCAACATTTCTTCACTAATTGGTGGATTTTGCTTCAAGTAGTTTTGCATGTAGTGCCGAGCACCAAAGAAACCACCGGTCAGACCAACTAACACGCCAATCAACACGATTAAGATCCAAATACCAGTAGACACAGTCATTCCCCTCCCTTTTTATAGACTTCATTAAACTAGTCTACACAAATTAAGGCTAAAAGAAAAGGAAAATTTGTCAATTGACAAATCTTCCATGTAAGCGCTAATCGTCACGCAGGCCACGGTCACGCTGAACTTGACGAACCTTTTCTGGCGTAACTTCCTTACCATCTTTATCGTACACTTGTAACATTTCGACTTGTTGCCGGAAACCGGCCCGAAATTCTTTTAAGTATTTTTGACGCAAATCCTTGCGTTCGAGCTCTTCTAACTCAGTCAGCCCTTCCGCCTTGGCCTTGTGTGCCAATTCGTTGATACGGCTCAATAGTTCTTTTGAAATCAATCAACTCACTCCTTTCAAAAGCATGAATAGAATACTCGATTTTTGACCTTAAATCAATTAAAAGTATTTGTCAACCGAACATTTGTTTGAAAGCGTGAAAAAGCTATGCTACAATGATTCTAACAACTAAAGAAAATTAAAATGAGGTGCCAAGATGAGTAAAACATCTGAAAGCAAACAAATGGCCGTTCTACGTTTTATTTATGAACGCGTCAATGAAAAAGGTTATCCGCCAACCGTCCGTGAGATTGGTGAAGCCGTTGACTTATCTTCGACTTCAACGGTTCACGGTCACATTGCTAGACTTGAAAAAAAGGGCTTAATCCAAAAAGACCCAACTAAACCACGGGCAATCGAAGTCACTCCTGCCGGCTACGATGCCCTCGGTGTTGAAACCACACCCCATCAAATCCCAATTTTAGGGACTGTTGCAGCTGGACAACCAATCTTAGCCGTGCAAGAAGCCACTGATTACTTCCCGATTCCAAAAGATCTCGAAACTTTCGGCGGTGACTTGTTCATGCTAACCATCCGTGGTGAAAGTATGATCAACATCGGCATCTTAAATGGTGATCAAGTGATTGTTCGGCGGCAAAGCTCCGCCGACAATGGTGACATCATCATCGCAATGACCGATGAAAATGAAGCAACCTGCAAACGATTCTTCAAAGAAGCCGATCATTATCGCTTACAACCTGAAAATGACACGATGGCGCCAATCATCCTAACTAATGTTTCCGTGTTAGGAAAAGTTGTTGGTCTCTATCGTGACATGCTCTACTAAATTTATCTAAAAGTAATCGCCACTGGTGATTACTTTTTTTGTGTCAGAAATTTGAGACCTTCCCGCGCGGCTAAGTTTGACAGATCATGTTGCTTGATAAAGTCAGTGACCCAACTGGGATCCGTTTTGCTATAGTCGCGTAATGCCCAACCAATCGCTTTTTGAATGAAAAATTGTGGATCAGCTTGTGACCCTTCAATGGCGGTAACTAAAAAGGCTTGATTCGTGCGCGCTTTTAGACTTAACTGTAAAGTAATCCCAACGCGCCGGAGCCAGTAGTTCTCAACGCCAATGAAAGCTTTGCCTTTGGTCGTTAAGTCACCCTGTTGATCTAAATAGACCGTCATCAGTTTACGCCAAGCATCAACACTATCCCACCAAGCCTTGACTGGAATTTGGTTCTGACACCAGGCAAATGTCGCTGGTGTCAGTCGCTTAACATTGGCGAGTGCCAAATCAATCGCAACATACTGATATTCACGTTCTGGTTGCTGATAATAACCCGCCAACCAGTTTTGTAACTGGACAAGGGGCAATTGACGACTCGCCTGAACAATTGGCCGGGCTAATTGACGTCGTTCAGTGGTCTTGACGCCTAAAAAAGGAAATTGGTTTCGCATGTACGCGGCCATTGCCGCTTGGTTTTCTGGATGTGTCGGTAAAAATAAGGGTGGCATTTTAATAACCTCCTTTTGATTTTGTCAATTTGGCCGCGAGAGCTAAGCAGTCAATGGTATAATAGTGACACTAATTTAAAACTCAGGAGTTGATGACATGTTATTCTTAGCCATTATTGGCTTACTTATCTTTCTACTTGCCTTTTTTTCAGTCCTATCTGCCCGTCAAAATGGTGGCGGTTGGAAATTCTTAGCCACAGTTGCGACTCTGAGTGCTTTGCTAACGATTTTTGCAATTATCAAATTGCCATACTGGCCCTATAACCAAACGCACGCTGCCAAAGCCACTAAAACGACCGCGACCGCAAGTAGCAGTAGCGCCGCGGCAAAGAGTGCTAAAATTGGATCTTCGCAGGTCGTCTTTAATGAAGCAAACGAGAAAAAAGCGGCCGCGACCACTAAGTTAAAAGAAGAAAGTATTCTCAAACAGCTAAAAGCAAACTATCGATCGATGGGAACCGTCAGTTTTGATGATTCTACCAAAACATTTACCGTTACCCCAACCGATAAAAAATACGTCAAATCACTAAAAACAGTTAAAAAATATCCTGACCAGAATGAAAAAGCCATCACCACGATTACGCAAAACTTTGAATCACTCTCAACTTCCATTAAGAAGCATCTTGCCAAGGGCTACACAGTTCGTTTGCTAGACCCAAGCACCCCCAACACGACGCTATTAAGTGTCAAAGACGGTGCCGTCGTAACGTCTAACTTCAAATAAAAGACTCGTTGTCGTAACGCCTTCTTGTTACTGACAACGAGTTTTTTTACAACCATTGATCTCGATACTGGCGTTGTTCATTTTGTTGGCCAACCAACACGAATCGATGGGGATCATCAGCAATGTCGATGGTTTGATCTGCCGCCGTCAAGGCAAGCTGACCATTAAATAATTGTTCATATTCAGCGACACTGACACGCCGACGACGAGCTAACCGTTGCGGTAAGCCTTGGTCCAAGCCCAATTGATAATTAGGTTGTAATCGACCAGTATAAAACTCGCCTTCAGCGCCAGACCCATAACTAAAGAGCCCAATCAAATCATCGGCGGCTAAACTGGCATCGGTCAATAACAATGACAACAGGCTTAAATATAATGATCCGGTGTAAAGATTGCCCACCTGTCGATTTAGCTGACGGGCGTGTTCAAAGTGAGCTAATAAAGCGGCTTGTTGTGTTTCTGAAGCTAGTGGTAATACACTCTGTAATGCCTTCAAGCCCATTTTTGTATATGGCAAATGGAACGTCAATGCTTTAAAATCTGCGATATTAGCCTGCTGCTCATTGAGATAAGTTTTGAAGACATCTTGAAAATAATCAATATAAATGTTTGACGAATATTTGCCGTCAACTAAGGCTGTCGTATGATACAATGGCCGCCAAAAGTCCATGACATCTTGACTGAGCAACACCGAATCATCTGCTAGAGCCAACACCTGTGGTTCAGCACTGATCAACATTGCCATCGCACCACCACCTTGGGTCGGTTCTCCCGGCGTATGTAGCCCATAGCGCGCAATATCAGTCCCAATAACTAGGGCCTTTTTGGCTGGATGAACCCGGACATGGTCCTGGGCCAACTTCACCCCAGCGGTCGCCGCATAACAGGCTTCCTTCATCTCAACGGTACGAACACGCCGGTCAAGGCCCAATAACTGCGCTACATAGATAGCGGCAGCCTTAGAGTTATCCACGCCAGATTCAGTCGCCACAATTAAAAGATCAATTGCAGCAATATCCTCAGCTGTTAACATTGGCGCCGCAGCATTTGCGGCCAGTGTGACCGCATCTTGACTAGGCGGAATCACGGCCATCTTAGATTGACCGATACCAATTAAATATTTGTCTGGCGCTTCTTTGCGCGCAGTCGCTAGTTCGGCCATGTCGACATATAAATGTGAACTGGCAAAATGTAGCTTATCTATCCCAACTTTCAACACAATTCCTCCAATTTGTTAGTCCCAATTAGTTTCAGTCATGGTCCCGCCCCAGATAGTGAAAGTCCGGGTCAGCGCCATGTTTGTAGCACGCAAATGACTTGGCTAGTTCATTATGAAAGGTTACCAAAATTGCGGGGGTCTCCCAAGTTGACGCGGCCCAAAAGACCGTATCATCAAATTCACGATAATCGTTGGGGTAGCGGTAATAGCCCCACTTGTCATCCCAAATTGTCCCATGCGTATTTAACCAGTCTTCAGCTAGGCCAGCTTGGACCATGGCGATCACATCTTGATTGTCGTGTATTAGCCATGCCAACCGTTCCCAATCAAGCTGCCACTCGTGGCGATTGGGATTTTTGATATGCGTGCCCAGTGGCGTATGTTGCAAATCAATCGGCTTTAGATCAATAAAATCCATCCGAGTCACCTCTTAAACTTCTATGCCTAAGTGTACTTAACTCGGCCTGATTCGGCAAGTGACCAGTTTGAAATGAGTCTCATCACTAGTCAGCTTTGCAGGGTAAAATGATTCACTTATAATTATTGATAAATCATTTTATCAAGGGAGTCTCAATTTCAATGACCTTTAACAAAGTCCTAATCCTCGGTGCCACATTATTAACAGGTTCAGTCATGGCTGGTTGTTCGAAAGCTACTGATACTAGTACACCGGCAACGAAGCAAGTCTCCGGGCCGCTGAAAAAAGTTGGCACTTACACGAAGGACCATGACTCCGGGAAGATTACATTACTCGCGATTAAAAATTACCACCACCGATCCGTTAAGACCAAATCAGCAACATATTATTTTAAAGACGCAAAATTACTTAAAATTGAAACCACCAAGCCCTCGCAACGTGAAGCTGACGCCAACAATTTTGGCAAAACGCTCTCAGCCACTTACTACGAGTATCAACTGGAATATACACTACAAAACAATAGCCATCAACGCGTCACATCAAATGGCGTTGAATTGATTACGCCCCAAGGGACTCAGCAACTGTCAAATCGCGGTGCCATTGACGGTCTGGTTGACGAAAAGCTACTATCTGATCACAAAAAAAATGGCATTTTACAAGCGGTCGCTCAGAAGAACGACATTAATCAGCTCTCAAAATATCGCTTAGTCTCCGCGGAGCTGACTAAAGACAGCGGTAACCACGCTACCGTTGATGTGCCGACAACAATCAGCTTGAAGTAACTATACTGTTCGATATTAAATCGCGCCATATAAAAACTCTCACCGTTAAGCGAGAGTTTCTTTGTAACCAATTAGTTAATGGCATCTGGAAAATAAAAGTGGGCATAAGCTTTCATATTGTCTAAAAATGACTCAATATTTTTAGACGTGACTGGTCCAATCGTCTTCGTTGAGACCGCTTGTAACCAGTCATAATAACTGCGCATGCCCTCGTTCTTGCTGACAATTTTTTGAACAGTTGGTCGCGAATAATTACTATATTCATTATCAATTTGCTGACGAATTGGTCGAATGTACTTGACCGCGCTATTTGGCCCTTTTTCATTGAGCAACTTATCAGCCTCAACATAATAGCCTAAATAGTCTTGAACTCGTTCAATTAATTCTTCTCTGGTATACTCGAAATTAATAAAATCTAAAAATGCATTCATAATTGTGACCCTCCAAGTGATAACTATACATAAATTACTAGTACAAAGCGTTATAGGCACCTTGAATATTTATGATTTTAATGATGAATCAATAACTGGAGATCCTTTGATTACTGAATCAATTGTCTTTTCAAGGGAGTCTACCAGCTCCTGCATACCATTGCCATGATTGCGATAAAAAATAACATTCTTTCCAATTATGTCAAAAGGAAGCTTATCAAAATAATCCTTGTGGTAGCTTTCTTCATCACAAATTGTAATCACTGGTTTGCCAATGGTGTTGCAGATACCAAGCTCATAAAAAACATTCGGATTTTTTTCGCTAATATCTACAATCACAATCCGTGCCTTATTGAGATACGTCCAAATGTTCTCCATAATATCCAAATTTGCGTCAAACATGTTTCCAGAACGTAAAACCGACATATTTTCATCTCGTTCCAATGCCGGCTTAACTACATCATCCAAGATTTCCAACCTATCTTTAGAAAATGGTAACGCTACAAATATAAGTGTGTCATCAACGACAAGATCCCTTGCCTTAAAAATTGGATTGAATTCCATCTTATGCTCCTCCTGTTTAACGTTTTTGATAAACTCCGCAGCAGCTTTTCTAATTATGTTAATGATTTCAGAAATTCCAGTTTGTGTATTAGAAATTTTTTCAAGCCGTTTTGTTGCTGTCTCGATTTCAATTGTTGATTGTCCTTGAGACATCAAATCACCAAGAATTTGTTGGCTTTCCTCAGACTCTTGATTTGTCTCTTTCACCAATTTATTAAAAGCGTCAACAAAACTCAATGAGTCGCCTGCTTTATTCAAAATACTTTTTAAATACGGATTCAGAAAAAAGTCCTTAGGAAAACTAGTAAATATATTGTTGGAATACCCAATTTGATTCATTGTCATTTCGCCCAAAGATAGCTTTAATTGATCATCGCTTATATCTTGATCTTTTGCAAACGTTGAGAGTATTGTATTTCCCCTCAACGCCATACTATTTGAAATAGCCACAATAACGGTATTCTTATTAGCCCCCATAGCACAATGATATGGACTAATAACTCGCAACTGTTTCTTTGTGAAAGACGCATCCAGACCGTCGGACATAATGAATTGACAAAGCTCATCAAGGATTAATCTAATTTCATTGTAACTAACACCCCAATAATCTTTTCTGTCAGGATAACTTGAAAACTCTAGAGATTGACTGTAATACTTCATAATTTGTTCCTCCAAACTATAACTATACAAAAACTCCCACCATTAAGCGAGAGTTAGTTTGAAGAAAATATATCAATTAAAAAATCATGATAACTTATTTAAATAATGCTATCAACGCAATCAAGGAACCAATAATTGCTACAATAATTGTAAGCCTGTCCTTAGGGTCTTTTACTGATTTATGAAGTGCAGCAATTCCAGCCTTTATAAATTGAATCAAACAAATCACTATTGAATAAATTATTAGGCTTATCCAAAGTGTCGGGCTTAACCACATAAAAGAAATACCAACAAATGAAATTGCAAAAGCAACAATAGAAGTGAAAGTTATGAAAGCATCTGTTGCCCGTATAAGACTATTTAAGTCTAAAAAATATGAAATACCTAGCAAAAATACTCCAATACCCATTCCAAGTATTCCTAAATATGAAGCTTTGTTATCATTTAAAAGTATCACACTTTTATTATTTTGAAAGAGGAACAGTCCTCCCCAAAAAGAAAAAACTACTCCAACGGGCACCGTCAAATATAACATCATTTTTTCAGATACCATACTGATTATGTCAATACTTTTTTGTGTTCTTTTTGTTTTCCCCAGCATGCTTTCTGCTTCTTCCAATAAATCTTGTTTCTCAGAATTGGTCAGTTGAGAGTTTTCTTTCATTGCAGCCTTTAATCTACTATTCATTTCTTTAATATCTTTTTTTCTCATTTCTGTCCTGCCTTCCAGATATAAGCATAACAAAAGTCTTAACTTATCACTAGATGTATTAAATGATGTTAGAAATGAAGAAAATTACATCTATACCGCCGGCAGGACTCGAACCCGCATCACATTGTGACTTATCAATTAGCCACGGCAACACCGTACGTCTGTATTAATATTTGGAGAAAAAACGTGCGGGTGACTTTCGAGCACCCACTCATTTACGCTATCAATAGACCATCTATAAACGGACAATTATCTAACCATTTCTTCCAAGCTGACAATTCCAAACAAAAAGATTGAAAATTTCTGAATAGCTTCTTTTGATCCGGCATAATGGTCTTCTCTAACACGTTGAAATAGTCAGGAATTTTCATAAACGTCCATTTTTGTGCGATGCTACTGAGCCATATCATAGCAAAGCCTCAGTTGAGAAGTTACACGGTCATATCCATGCCACAATCGTGGACGCTGTTGCAGATCAAATTATCCATTCTGATTTCTGCTTTCACGTCGAACTAGGCAGGCACAGTGGAAAAGCCGCACAGCTCAAATACTTGGATGCAGCCGATATGCAAAAACTTGCTACGGAAGTCAATCAGAACATCAAGCTAACTTCTACTAGTAAGTCAATGATTTTTACCGGACTCATGACTGGAATGCGCGTCGCCGAGGTATCCGCTCTTACTTGGCCAGATATTGATCGGCAAAAAAAGACTATCCATGTTGATAAATCATGGGACTATGTTTATGGTAAAAAATTCAAGAAGACTAAGACTGAGTCGAGCATCCGTACAATCACAGTCATCGACGAATTATTGAACCATCTAAAACAACTACATGCCTTACAGATTGGTGCTGGTCTTGAAAATTCCGATCATCTTGTCTTCTTAAATAATCGTGGACGCATTCCTACTCCAGGTGCCTGTGACAATTTGCTAAAGAAGTATCACGATACACTAGGTATTAAGCGTATTAGTTTCCACGGCCTCCGTCATACTCATGCTAGCTACCTACTCTATTGTGGTGTGAAAATGGAATACATTTCCAAGAGGTTGGGGCATAAAAACAGTTCCATAACTCGAAACGTATACGCACACTTGATGCAGGAAGACCAAGCACAAGAAGACTCCAGAACCATTAATGCACTTAGAAAGATCAATTAAAAAGTACGATTTGTGCACTCCAAATATCGGCTGTATCAGTTGGTATCAAAGGAGTACAACAATTTCAAAATTAAAAAATGGTGCACTTTTAAATCACTTCAAATGGTCAAATTGCTCACTTTTATGTACGAATGCACCAAAAAGTGCACCAAGATATCTATTTATGCCGTTTTACAACGTTTTACGAGTAACAAAGAACCCCGCTATCTCAACGATTAGCGGGGTTCTGAATAGTTCTAGCTGTTCAATTTAAGGAGAGTACAGGATTTGAACCTGCGCGCCGGTATTAGCCGGTTCGCCGGATTTCGAGTCCGGTGCATTACCACTCTGCCAACTCTCCATGTGGTACCTAAATAGTATAGCATAATTTTTGTTGAGAACAAATAATTATTCAAAACAATTCCACTTGAAGTTGGCGAAAAATAGACTCATTTTTACAGCTAAATGACCAGTCAACTGCTAGCCAAAGAGCGCCCGTAGTCTGGAATGGTCACTGCGCACAGTTGTTACGGGAGCGGTTATTAATTCATCGTAAACGACGACCGTCGCCATCATTGCAGCTGAGCTGAGCGTCCCTAGTAACGTCAACGGTGAAACTGAATCCCCGACCCGTACTTGCCAGTCAAAATGTCCAGCCGATTGATCATCCTGAACATGTAGCCCTAACCAGTACTGCCTACCATTAATCGACATCAAAGTTAGCCCGGTTGCGGTGATTTCACGAACTTCACCATTAACTGGGGCATATACGGCCATATTCGCTGGCTTGATTGCTAGTCGACATTTAGCAGGTTCATTAGCAAGTGAAAGTGATTGCCCACTAACTGGCAATGATAAACGATCACTAGTACTCATCCGTTTAAATAATCGCATTTTATAAAACCTCCCATCACATTTGCTTACACTGTTAGAATAACTTGTGAAACGCGTCCCAGGTCAAGGGCTTAGTTCTAAAAAGTTACGACTCAGCTTTTGCTTCAAAGTTGAACGCAAAAAAGCAATCACCAAGTTTCAGCAATTGCTTCAATTTAGAGACGCTTATCGTAATTGTGCCACCAGTTGCCATAATCGCTGGCACCATTTTGGTCGATAAAACCAGCCAATCAAACCAACTAACCCCAGCAACCAACCGAGTAATAACCCTGGCCAGCCGTTTTCGCCTGGAATAAAGCCCGTGAACAACCGGCTCAAACCAACACTCAGCGGAATACTCAAAAGTACCACTAGTGGTAGCCGACACCAGTTAAAAAGGACCGTTTGTGAGTACTGTTCAGCAGAATAGCGTGTCGCACACCACTGTGCCAGCCCCCAGGCCAAGCCCATCAAGACAAGCGTTAACCCGAAGCCAATGACCCAATGACGAGACAAGTAATCGGCCCCAAGACGAGTTGTCGCATTTTTAATGACTACCAGTGGCATCCACCACCACAAGTAGCCAACCAGCCCAAATGCCCAGACGATGAGAATGTTGTTCACCACAATCGTGCCCAAACTAGCTAGTATCACTAGGCAGCTCGCCACCAACACATCACTCGTTAAATCTTTCAGCCAAAGCCACCAACTAAAATAATGGAAGTAAGCGGCTGGAATTCGCAGCCACATCAGGGCTAAATTTGCCATACTACCGGCGATAACGCCGACTGCGACGGCCCCCACGTAATTAAAACTCTGTTGGCGATAAATTGCCGCCCGTCGATACCCTAACGATTGTAAAAACTCATTCAAAAAGCGCCGCCGTGACATCCAAATCATCACCGACCCAACCAACAAGCTGAGAAAAAAATAATTCTGGTTAATTCCAGTCCCAAAGCGGCCACGGGTGGACCCCGTACTTTTACTTGGGTGCTGACGATACAGTTGCAAATGATCAGCGCGATAGGCTTTCATAAACGCAGCTTTGGAAGGATAATGCCGACCAGTTGCATCGACATAACTCTTGGTCCATTTCTGATAATGCACCTGCGCTTCAATCAAATTTGGCGCACTTTGATACGACCAGGCCCGGCTACCCGACACCCCTTGGGATGCGCCTAAGCCGAATAACCCGAGCACGACAACTAAAAGTATCGGCCAATGTTGCCGCCAAATTAAGTTTTGTAAGTTATGATGCGTCATAGTGAGCCTCCTTTGAGCGGTGCTGCTGATAAGTTAAGCCGCCTAACAGTCCGCCACAAAGGACCGCCATTCCTAGTAATTCGAACCATGGCAAGCCACTCTTCGCAAACGGCTGAAACAAGACATCCCCGACTAAAGCACCACCTGCAATCGTCATTACGGCGATCATGGCCCACTTTTTCAAACCGCTTTGACGTGTAAACGCCGGTTGATCGGCACTCCACGTCACACTTAATCGCCAAATGAGTCCAATCGCAATCAGCGCTAACCCCGCACTGACGGCGCTGGCCACGTAAGAGTGCGCGTAAAACCAAAACTCTGGCGGAATCACCGATTGACCGAAGAAAAACGCGGCGTAGCCATAGCTGGAAGCAACACCGTTCATAAACCGCCAACTTAACGCTGCTAGTAGCCCGGCCAACCAAAAGCGGTCCGTCAATTGCCCCATCAGCCAACCAAGCGCTAACAGCCCAAAACTGATCGTCACGATGGCAACATTATTGCCAAATAAACCAGGTAGGTCACGATAAATTTGATAATTTTTTGGCACAACCATGATGATCCAAGTCCAATGCAATAGTTGTGCCACTGCCACGGTTGCGGCCAATGCCAAGCCTTGCAGCAACTGCACCAAAAATAGCTGAGTCCGCGTTACCCCAAAACTTAGCATCAATTCGGTGTAGTGTGTTCGCCGACCCCAAAACGCTAAAATCAGTCCCGCGACGGCCATCACTAAATAGAGCCAATTGTTTGATGGCACTTCCGCCCGGAGCATGTAACTGTGCAATTTAAACTGATTCTTTGGAAAAATCTGATTTTGCTCAGAATTATAAGCCGACAAGCTAACCTGATGCCCATCCAGTTGAAAGTCTTCGGGATGTTTCCGGTATTCTTCAACTTCTTGTGCGTGCATTGTCGCTGATTGGTGCGTATTCTGGACGTGCTGTTGGGTGGTTTTGACGGCCGTTCCAAGGCCAATGAGCAACATAATCGCCATAAAGCCTAGCAACCAGTGCCAACTTTGTGCCCACCAAAGCCGATTGACTTGTTTGAACGTCATCTAATCACCACCTAAAACAGCACGCGTGTCACCTAATTTCACTCGGAAAACATCCGTGATCGTGAGTGGACAAACGGTCATCATCACCGGATCAGCTGCTTTGAGGGCCGTGTCAATTTCAGTCGTATAATCATCAAAATAAACCTCGAGGACTCGGCCATAAACCTTAATTAGTTGACCAGACGTTTTGACCACTGCCGGAACTGCCTTGGTTTTGAAAACCAATTGTAGTTTTTTAGCCCGTTGCCGTAACAGTTCTAAATCATAGTTTGCGACCAGCCGATGATCTTTCAAAAACAAAGCCTGATCACATAACCCATCTAACTCTTCCAGATTATGTGATGAAATCAAGAAGCTGGTCTGGCGGTCAACCGCATCACTCACAATGCGAGCGACGATCCGTTCTCGAACCAAAATATCCAAGCCATCGAACGGTTCATCCAAAATCACATAGGGCGTCCCACTTGCAAGTGCAAGCAAAATCTGGCTGAGCATCCGTTGACCTTTTGATAATTGGCGATAATGACGCTTGGCTGACAATTGTTCCGTTGTCAGCAGTTGTTCAAATCGATCACGGTCAAAATTCGGATAACCTTGGGCATAAATGGCTGCGATTTGCCCCAAGGTTAATGTGCCAAAGAAATTATGCTGCGTATCCACATAAAATAACTGTTGCCGCATAATTGGATTTTTGACAACATCTTGCTCATCAATCATAATCGTCCCAGCATCTGGTAAATAATGATCTGCTAACGTCCGAAACAAGGTGGTCTTGCCGGCACCATTGCGCCCAACTAACCCCACAATTCGGCCCGCTGGCCACTCAAAATTCAGCGCCGTTAAAATCGGCTGCCGGCCGATTGTCTTACTTAGTCCTTCAACTTTGATGCTCATCCGCCTGTTCCCCCGTTCGATAAGCTTTAGTGACCCAAGCTTGGACTTGCTCCTCCGTCACGCCCAAGAATCGTGCTTCTGTTAATACGGTTTCTAACTTCGTTTGCATTTCCGCCACCGCAATCGGATTGATCATCGTTTTCGTTGGTGTGTTCACAAAAGTTCCCCGTCCCTTCACGGTATAGACTGCTTGTTGACTTTCTAATAATTGATACGTTTTACTGACAGTATTCGGGTTCAAATGCATCTCCATGGCCATTGCCCGAATCGACGGTAATTTATCTCCTGGTCGTAGACTCCCATCCACAATCTGTTGCTTGATCTGCATCAACAACTGTTCATAATACGGCGCACCAGTCGTTGCAAATGCCATTTTGCCACCTCGTTTCAATCTGTGTGTGGTGTGTTCTATTTCAACTAGTACATTATCATGTCACGGACACAATTGCAACCAAAAAAAGCACCACATTTGAAAGAAAGTTCTTCCAAACGCAGTGCCGCGTGCTGACTTAATTTAATTAAGCTTTAACTTGTTTTAATAAGGTTGAAAATGCTGGTTGTGTCGCTTCATCGACCGCATATTGTTGCCGATAACCCGCAATCGTTTTAGCATCAAAATTGTCAGGGTCAACGGGGACAAAACTTGTATCGATGGGATCAACATTTTTGATCTTAGCATCCAATACAATTGGCCGCTTGTTACCAGCCGCTTGCAACGACTTAATTTTAGCCATAGCAGTCTTTAGTTCTGCCAAATTAGTGGCACGTAACCCAATGGCGCCCATATTGTCGGCCATCCCAGCCCAGTCAGCACCTAACAAGTCAATCCCATATGGCGCTTGACCAGCCGTGATCTTTTCATGAGCGATAAATCCAAGCACTTTGTTTTCAAGCACCACATTGACCACTGGCAATTGATACTTCACTTCGGTCAAAATATCTGGCATAACCATCGCGTAACCACCGTCACCAGAAACACTCCAAACTTGTTGATCTGGAAAACTCAATTGGCCAGCTAACCCAGCTGGTAACCCAAAGCCCATCGTGCCATACCAACCTGACATCGCAAAACGTTGATCATGGTTAAATGGCAATTGGCGAATCGCCCATTCAGTGTTGTTACCGACATCGAGGCCAAAGACCGCATCATCGGTCGCAGCAGCTTTGATTGCCGCCATAACGCCTTCAGCCGCTAGCCCGTCCTTATCATCCTCAGCTAGTTTGGTCAACCAAGCATCCCAGTTGGCTTTGTCTTGCTTCGCAGCTTTAACAAAGGCCGTTTCTGGCCGAGTAACACCAGTTGCGGCTAAGTTGGTCAAGAATTCACCAGCATCCGCCAAAACCGTCGTATCTGCGTCGCGTTGCTTGCCCAAGTCAGCCAAATTATTATTAACTTGAATAAACTTAATATTTGCTGGGAAGTAGCGTGCAAATGGGAAGTTGGTCCCGACGAAAAGCACCAAATCGGCGGCTTGTGAAACTTCAAATCCAGGCTTCGTTCCTAACCGCCCCCGTGACCCCATAAATAAAGGATGGTCGGTAGGCATCGCCCCAGTAGCAGGCGCCGTACTCAATGTTGGCAAGTTAAACTGTTCAGCCACCTTGATCACAGCTTCGCGTGCATGCCGAGCCCCTTTGCCGACGTACATAATCGGATGTTTAGCCGCTTTGAGCTGTTCAGCCACATCGTTGACCGTTGCTGAGTCTAATACTGGCTTTTGTGGCACCGTTGCGAGTGGCGCGGTCTTGAAACCGTCAAAATCAATCGTCTGTCCGGATAAATCATCTGGTAAAATCACGACCGAAACCGAACGACTCGCATAGGCGGAACGAATGGCTTCATCAACGACATAAGGAATTTGCTCAGCATTAGTGACCTGTTTATGAAATTCAGCCACATCAGCAAACATTGGATCTTGATTCATTTCTTGGAAAAAGTTCGTATTCATGATGCCCGTTGCAGATTGACCCACTAAGGCCAAAACTGGAACATGATCCATCTTTGCATCATACAGACCATTCAACAAATGGACTGCACCAGGGCCGGCTGACCCAAAACTAACCCCAATCTTACCGGTTAACTTGGCATCGGCCGCCGCCGCTAAGGCCCCGACCTCTTCATGGCGAACTTGAATATACTTAATTTGGTCCCGTTCTTGGTACAAACCATCGACCGTATTATTGATGGAATCCGCGGTGATGCCGTACAAATGATCAATTTTCCAATCTTCCAAAACCTTGGCCAACGCTTGGCCTGCTGTCATTTTTGTCATATGTAATCCTCCCAGATTTGTTGTGTACTTTTTAAGCACATGTAAAGGGTAAAACAATCACTGTTGCCTGTCAACGATTTGGCTTCAGTGATTAACTGTGTTGATAATTTTCAATGTCATTCATCACGTCCTGTAAGGTAATGCGTGCCATTCGCCCCTCGGCACTACTTTGAATTTCCCGATAATAACCGGCCATCACTTTGGGGACCACGCTGCCAACCGGACAGTCCTGCGATGTATCATGATCAACTGATAATAACTCCGGTCGCGTACTAACGGCTAAATAAATCTGTCTCAAATTAATATCTTCCGGCGCACAAGCAAGTGTTGGCCGGGCAACCCCTTTAGTCGATAATAATAGCCCAGCCTTGCGCAATTTGCTCATCAATCGGCGGACCATGGTCGGATCAGTATTCAAGCTACTAGCAATCCGATCACTCTTCAAATTGTCATTAGCATGTAATGCGACATACGCCATGATGTGCGTCGCATCACTCAACTGTGTATTCGCCATTTTTATCACCACTTTTCTACCCTTTTGTTGTGTTAAATAATATCACAGCAGTCATAAAAACGACACTAATTTGTTCAACGAGTTAGTCCTAGTCAAGTCCCCGCTCATGCGACATTGGTAAGAACAAACTGACAGCCGAAAGCCCCAACAGTCCCAGTGATACCCCGTAAGCCGCGATTGGTGAAATAGCGTTATAAATCAAGACGATCCCAACACTACCAACCGGAATTGAGATCGTCGCGAGTGCACTTAAAACCCCATTGATACTGCCAAGCTCGTCAGCGGCCGCAATCTTCATCAAATTGGCATATAATTGGGGATTCATCTGTCCCATCCCAAAACCAGCAACGCCCATCCCGACGACAATCACCCAATAATTTTGAAACGTGAGTAAGTCGAGATAGATTGATCCTAGCACCGCCAAAGTCATCAGTTCAACCGCTCGAAATGAAAACCGCTGAAACCAGCCGGTATGACACAAGTTGCCGCCAATCGTCCCAATCACAAATACTGTATTTAAAACCCATACTCCCAGACTAAATGATAATGGCAGCTGCGTCGCTTTTTGGAGCAAAAACAAATTTAACACTGCATCAATACTGGCCCCAACGGCATTAATGAACCCCATACTCAATAGTAGCCCCACCACGTTGATTCCTGCGCTTTGTGCTAAGACCTGTTTAACTTGTTTGATCAGCACCCAGAATGACTGATGTGACGCTGGCGCAACTACCACTGACAACTGACGGCGACCGCTTAAAAGAATCAGGCCCGCCAGCAAAAATGTTCCCGCATTCACTAATCCAGTTAGTTGATAGTCATGCGTCAGTGCCAGCAAACTGACGCCGAGCGCCTGACCCACGGTTTCCATCAAGACCATTACCCCTTGATTGAGTCCCGTCGCCTGTTCTTGGTCATCACGTGCGACTTTTGCCTGAATGATCGGCAACCGTAAACTACTACTGAAGAGTCCCAACACATCCGAACACATATTGATCCCAATCACAATGCCGAAAACGACTAAACTACGCTGATCAATGACTTGGGCTAAGACAAGGTACAGGCCAGCTTGGACAAACTTAGTCCCAATCAGCCAGTCCCGTTTGTGTCCGGTCAAATCTGCCAAACGACCGGTCACAATCCCAAGTGGCGCCGGTAACACAGTGGCCACGGAAACGATACTGACAAGTAAGGACGCCTGCTGAAATGTTTTCGCATACATGAGTAACGCAATATTAAACAAGCTCATCCCAACCGTTTCAAACACGTCGGCCCCCGTCAATGTCATGAACGCGCGATTTTTTACTAATTGAGTCATTTTAATCGCCTCGTATAATTTTTATCTATCGTTTGAATATTTTATAACGATGAATAAAATATAACCGATTGATTTTATTTTGTCAATCGGTTATTCTGAAGAAGAGGTGAAAAACATGCCAAAATTGACCGTGTCAAAGTTAGCTCAACTAATGGCCGATGAAAAAGTGACCGCCATTATCAATGCCACCAAGGCGCCCACTGGCCTAACACCTAAGCAAATTGCTAAGGCCACACAATTACCAACTAACCAGTTGTACTACACAATCAAAAAAATGCTAGCAGCCGACCTACTGACTGTCGTGAAACAAACCAAAGTTAAAAATTTAGACGAGTATTACTATTCAAGTTACTTACTCACTGAACAGCCAACTAATGAACGCGCGCTCATGGCTGACTATCCGGATATCACGGATATTGCTCCCAATTGGACAACCGCGCATTTTGATGAGATGACCCGCTGGTTACTTTATTTAGACCAACAATTTTTAACTAGTCTGACGCACGACTTTAAAGAAGAGCCTGTTACTAATCCTGACGAGTCGACCATTATGCTAGCGAATGCCGATTACCAGCTTTCAGCCAAAGGACGCTATGAACTGCGACAAGCCATCTTAAAGCTCATGGCTGATGCTGAAAAAAACGATCCTGACCCAGAGCATCGGGCCCCACTGCATCTTTTAATTAAATCATGGTAAACAAAAAGTACGCAAAATCACTTGTGCTGATTTTGCGTACTTTTTTGTTTTAAAATTCCATTAAACTCAATTTATCATAACCCTTGAGTTTGTCACTGCCATGGAGATCCTTGAGTTCAACCAAGAAGGCCGTTCCAACCACAATTCCACCCAATTCTTCAACGAGTTGAATGGTTGCTGAAATCGTCCCACCGGTTGCCAATAAATCATCCGTCACCAAAACTTTCTGGCCAGGCTTGATGGCATCCTTGTGGAGATAAAGGGCTGATTGACCATATTCCAAGTCATAAGTGGCTTTAACGGTCGCCCGTGGCAACTTACCCTTCTTACGAGCAGGTGCAAATCCAACGCCTAATTCATAGGCCACCGGACAACCGACGATAAATCCGCGGGCTTCAGGACCAACAATCATATCCACTTGCTTGTCGCGCGCAAATTTGACGATTTGATCCGTAGCTTCACGGTAAGCTTCGCCGTCCGCCATCAATGGTGAAATATCCCGAAAGATAATGCCAGGTTCTGGATAATCCGGAATACTAGCAATATATTTTTTTAAATCTAATGCCATTGCTTATTAACAGCTCCTTTAATTCTTAACTGCAGCCTGGTCTTTGACCCAGATTTGAAGCGCTGCAGATTTACTATACAAAAGCGTTTCTTCAGCGACGAGTTGTTGCTCGCGTAGCTGATAACTTGGGGCGTGATGGAGATCCGCTTTCGGCGGATTCGAAACGCCATTCATGACACCATCATTTATTTTAACAAATCCGACCTCAAAAAACACCTGTATCATAAAAATAAGTAGATTTCGGTCTAAATGCAAGTGACCAGCGACCAACGCCAGTTGATGATGAATATCAACATCATGTTGGCTCAGCGTGAACTTGTACAATTTCGCAAATTGATCACGGCTGGGCATGCCTGCCATGTAGATTGAATCACGTCGGTACAAATATAAGGTGAGCTGATTGAGTGGCAAGGCCGTCAACACTTGTGTAAAGTCAGCTAACGTATCTGGACAGTCAACGACAAACACTGGCTGATCAGCACTGATGGCGCTTAGATCCGTTGTTTGATCCGTGACCAGAATAGCTTGGGTCTGTGACCCCATAAAATCAGCCAACTGTTTCATCAGCTTTTGATGGAAGAACAGATAGACGCCGGCAGTTCGAAATTGCTGGGCTGTCAAATGATGCGTTCGCGCATCGATTACCTGCGTGCCAGTCACGGCCAAATCTTTCACCATGATCTGAGGCTTCGTCCGCCCCTGCCAAGTATTCGAGCTCAGTTCACCAACGACTGCAACATCAGCAGGACTGGCTTCAATCGCGGGTGCAGCTGCCCCCATTGAAAAGGCGATCGCATCTAATTGCGTTTGACCATCCGTCAGTTGCAACTTTAAATGTTGGTGGTCACTCCCAATCGCCCGCACTTGTGGCACATTAGTGGGCTTGAGTTCAAACAACGGTGCCGGATTATCAGTCCCAAATGGCGCCAATTGTTGAATCGCCGCCAAGGTGTCCAGACTCGCATCTTTAATCGCCAACGCCCCGTCAATTGTCAGGGCTGGTTGTGCGTGCTCAGCGAGATGCTGCGTGCTCGCCACTGTCTCAAGGGCCGCTTTCAAGGTCGGCAATTGATCAGCCATCACGGTTAAGCCAACCGCCATGTGATGTCCTCCGAAAGCCACTAATGACTCACGAACCGGATCGATGGCCGCAAAGAGGTTATAAGCTTCGACACTACGGCCACTGCCCTTTAACCGACCATCTGTATCTTCGTTTAAGACCAACGTCGGCTTACCTGTACTTTCAACAATGCGACTTGCAACAATCCCTAAGACCCCTTCATGCCAATCATGGCCCGTAATGACCAAAGTTTGACGGCTCTGATTATCAGCATTTTGGGCTTGTTGCAAAGCACTTGTCGCAATATCCCGCACTAAGCCTTGCCGTTTTTCGTTCAACTGATTGACCTGTGTTGCTAGTTCAGTCGCCCGTTCATCGTCAAAGGTCGTCAACAATTCGACACCACTCTGAGCGGATTGCAGACGTCCCAACGCATTTAAACGTGGGGCAATTCCAAAACCGATACTCGTTTCATCCAATTTGTCAGCATCTAACCCCGCTGCTTTGATCAACGCAGCTAAACCCGGTCGCGCCGTTTGACGTAAAACCGTTAAACCTAACGTGACAATGGTCCGATTTTCGGCCGTTAAACTGACCAAATCAGCAACAGTCCCAATCGCGGCCAAGTCCATTAAATCTTCTGGAACTTCTTCAAGGAGCGCAGTGGCGACTTTAAAAGCCACGCCTGCACCAGACAAGTCGCCGAAAGGATAATGGCCTTCTGGGTGACGCGGATGCACGATCGCATAAGCTTTCGGTAACACTGCCGGTAGCTCATGATGGTCAGTTACGACCACGTCCACACCTTGTGCCTGAACGGCGTCAATGACCGCATTCCCGGCGACCCCGTTATCAACCGTCACAAAAAGCTTGGTGCCAGCTGCAATCAAACGGTCAAAAGCGGCCTGGTTTGGGCCATAACCATCCTTAAACCGATCTGGAATATAGTAGTTGACCTGCGCACCAATCTGGTCCAAAGTCTCATACATAATGGCGGTACTGGTCAAGCCATCGGCATCATAATCCCCATAGACGGTAATTTGATCCCCGGCCATGACCGCCGCTTGAATCCGTTCAACAGCCCGTGCCATATCATGCATCGCTAACGGATCATTCAATGGCTGCTGATCCGCATGTAAAAAGGCCTCCGCAGCAGCGGTCGTCGTGAGTCCACGTTCAACTAACAACTTTGCCACTAAAGTTGGGACTGATAACGCTGTTGCTAAGGTTTCAACCGTCGCAGCTGAGGGTTCCGTTGCAGGACGTGTCACCCATTTTTTCTTGGCCGCTAACATGGCATCCTTCCTTTCTTAAACTCAGATTTATTTAGTAGTGGTCGGTTCGACTGCTTTACCACGCGTTTGCTTGCCTTTATTATTCAAACGTAACGTTAAACTTTTGTTTTCAGCCGTTAACTTGTCGATTTTTGCTTGCGCAGCTGCCATGGCTTCTTTATGAGCGTTCGCCGTTTTGACAGAATTGAAGGTTGCCATCAAAGCCGCAATCGCGACCCCTAGGATCAGCGTAATGACAATGACCAAAATCAATGGCCACTGTACCGTTGCGACCCCAAAGTTAACTGCCACTGAATCGACATTCAAGATGGCAAAGACCACAATAATTAACACAATTACTAACGCACTCACTAACCGCCATTGATTTTTCATTTCAACGGCCCCCTTTTATTTAAAATTAAAAACTGTCCCAGCTAACCAATCGCCTAATTTGGGGGCAACTTGATAGCCTAGATTGGCCGCCGCCATCAATCGTGGCCGATTAAGCTCACGATGATGGTGACCCACCTTACTCATGATCACTTCAGCAAATTTAACAGGATTCAGTGCTAACCAGCGAACTGAGTCCAAATAGTGCCCGGTTGGATCGGCCGTTTTAAAGAACGCCGTTTCAATTGGGCCGGGATTGACCGTCATCACATTGATACCAGCCGGTTTGAGTTCCAACCGTAAGGCATTGTCGTAGGCAATCAACGCAGCCTTGGTTGCGGCATACACCGCCGACTTAGGGGTCGCAATCTTACCCGCGATTGAGGCAATGTTGACGATTTCCCCATGTTTCGCTGTTAGCATCCGTTGCGCGGCCAACTGACTCACGACCATCACACCTAAACTATTAACCCGCAGCATTTTTGCCATCGTCGCAACATCGATCTCGACCGCCGGGGCTAAATAACCGAAGCCCGCGGCATTGATCACTAGATCTAGCCGACCGAATAAGGCATCAATTTGCGCGAACAACCCATCAATTTCACTCACTCGGCCGAGGTCGCAGCGAATCGCCACGGCTTGAGCTTTAGATAACAAACGACACTGATCGGCGACGCTGCTAAGTTGAGCTTGTCGTCGTGCCGCTAAAACCAAGTTGGCCCCTCGCGCCGCTGCGGCATAAGCCAGCTGCTCACCTAGGCCACTGGATGCGCCAGTCACTAGAACCGTTTGCCCAGTCAAATCACCCATTTCAATCACCTAAGCTTTCTCAGTTAATGGGACCTCAATCAAATCAAAGTCACGAACGACCTTGGTCTTTTTAAAAACTTGTTGCGCTTGTTTTTGCAATTCTTTTGATAACTTACCCGTATAACGCGCCGAAATATGCGTCAATAGTAATTGATGCACGCCGGCTTTTTTCGCCACTTGGGCCGCTTGCGTACTCGTTGAATGATAATAATTATGTGCCAGTTTGCCCTCATCTTTACCAAAGGTACTTTCATGCACTAGCACCGTCGCATTTTGAGCCAAGCTGACCGCATTAGGCGTCTGCCGGGTGTCGCCAAGAATTGTGACGATGCGACCGGGTTGCGGTGCCGCAATGAAGTCTTGCCCATTGATTGTGCGACCATCTGGCAAGGTCACTGTCTGACCGGCTTTTAACTGACCATAAACTGGCCCACTTGGAATCTGCATGGCTTTGAGCTTGGCCACTTGGAGTTCACCGGGATGGGCCGCTTCCTCGACCCGATAGCCGACACACTCGATCCGATGCTCAAGATGTTGAAATGAAACCTTGAATGTCGCATCTTCAAAAATCACCCCATCGTCACCGAGTTCAACAAAGTTGAGTGGATACGATAGTCGCGTCCCAGACACCCGTAATGAGGTCTTCACAAAATCCTTCACCCCAACGGGACCATAAATGGTCAGTGGTTCTTCGCCACCTTGAAACGATCGCGAACTCAAAAAGCCCGGCAACCCAAAAATATGATCACCATGGAGATGGGTGATAAAAATTTTAGTGATTTTGCGTGGCTTTAAGGTCGTCCGCAAGATTTGATGTTGGGTCCCTTCGCCCACATCAAAGAGCCAGACTTCATTACGTTCATCTAGCAAACGCAATGCCGTGCTAGTCACATTTCGAAATTTACCCGGCGAACCGGCACCGGTACCTAGAAATTCTAATTGCATGTTATGTTCGTCCTTATCTGTACAGTCTGCTAATTATTTTACCGAAGATAATGATAATTAACAACGATTAGTCTTTGTTTTTGCACTCACACTATTGTATCATTTCAAGCAGTAATAACGATAACGAATTATTGGAGGCCTCCCTATGCGACTCATTGATTTCAACCTCTCAACCGCCGACCTTGACCGACAGTTGCCACTCTTTTGGGAACACGATCATGACCGGCTACCGATTATTGCGTTGACCCTCACACAACAGCGCTTGGTCCTCACACTCAAAGCGAATACCAAACCAATGACCTTAGACCAATTTTCTGCCCGCACACGGCAAGTCAATGGCCCCACTGAGCTATTTGTCCTCACCGGTGACGGTGTCGTCCCATTGTTTGGCTACCGACTCAGTGATGGCCAACTGCTACTGGGCTAATCACTTATCCCAGCGCCCATAAAAGGGCCTGTAATTACTGACGCAATTACAGGCCCTTTTAGCTTCAATGAAACTTTTTAAACCAGTTCGCTTAATCCATGAACTGGAATTGATAATCTAAGATTTGAATCGTATCGTCGTTCTTAGCACCGGCGGCACGTAACGCATCATCGATCCCCATCCCACGTAATTGACGAGCAAAGCGCATGACACTTTCTTCGTGCTCCAAGTTGGTCATCTTAAATAAGCGTTCCAACTTTTCACCAGACAAGACGAACAACCCTGGTTCTGGATTGTCGACCGTGAAGTCTTGCGTCACGTCACTATTGTAGTCACGATGTTCAACGTCATCAACACCCTTAACTGGGAATTGTGGTGTCGTATCGAGCAAGTTCGCCGTTTGCGCAAGCAAGGCCTTGATTCCTTGTTGCGTAATCGATGAGATTGGATAGATGGCTGGTACCTCTGCCAATGTGTGATCCGTCTTTAATTTCGCTTCAAACTTCGCTAAATTATCGGCAGCATCCGGCATGTCCATCTTAGTTGCAACGACGATCTGGGGCCGTTTCAACAGTTCTGGATCATAGCTTGTCAATTCATGGTTGATCTTCAAATAATCTTCAAACGGATCATTTTCTTCAACACCACTCATATCAATCAGATGCAAGATAACCCGCGTCCGCTCAATATGGCGCAAGAATTGAATTCCCAAGCCAACCCCGTTCGCAGCGCCTTCAATTAATCCCGGCAAATCCGCCATGACGAAATCACGGCCGTCATCCAGCCGCACCATCCCAAGATTAGGGACCAAAGTCGTAAAGTGATACGCCGCGATCTTAGGCTTAGCACTCGTAACGACTGACAGCAAAGTTGACTTACCCACGGATGGGAACCCAACTAAGCCAACATCCGCCAAAACTTTTAATTCCATTCGAATCGTCAATTCGTCCCCAGGTTCACCGTTTTCAGCAATTTCTGGCGCCGGATTTTTAGGACTGGCAAAGTGAATATTGCCACGACCGCCACGGCCGCCTTTAGCAATGACGAGTTTCTGATCCTTATCGACAATATCACCAATAATCTTGCCGGTATTGAAATCGGTCACGACGGTGCCAAGTGGGACTTTGATAATCGTATTGCTGGCAGAACGACCAGTCATTTGCTTGATCATCCCATTGCCGCCATTGTCCGCCTTGAATTTACGCGTATAACGAAAATCCATTAACGTCCGCAAACCTTCATCTGCTTCCACGATCACACTCCCACCGCGGCCACCATCACCACCAGCTGGGCCACCATTGGGCACAAATTTTTCGCGCCGAAATGCGACCATGCCGTTACCACCGTTACCGGCTTTTACATCTACCTTGACTTGATCTACAAACATGTTTTTCTCCTGTTTCTTCTATATTATTTATCTACGAAATGACTCCGTGCGAAATTAGATACCTGACCTAGTATACAAATGTTCGCGCCCGCCGTCAAAGTATCCGCGTTAGTTGGTCGGATTCAAAATTTAGCGGTTGGCGATTCCCGTTTTTCTGCCACCACTGACGGCCACAGTTTAGCGACGGCTTAAGCGGTTTCAATCATCAGATCGCAGAAATTCGTCCTTTTACGACGATGATTGACCACTATAACTTATGAGACTTCCGGAAAAGCCATCTTTTCAGCACTCTCTCCCACAACTCAAACAGTGGTCGACCCCTTTCCATAGCGGTTGTTCACCGTAAAATGACTGGTCAATGACGGGTTGTGAATTATTTTGACGTTTTTTGAAGGTTTTTGTTGTGTTTTGATAGGTGAGCGTGTATATTAGTCGTTGGAGGGATTTGAAAGTGCTTACAGAAGAACGTCAACAATACATTTTAAATACGATCCGTTTCAAAGGCATTATTAAAATCAAGGACATTTGTTCAGAAACCAATTGTTCCGAATCCACGGCTCGCCGGGATCTCCAACAACTGGAAGAACAGGGTGACTTATTGCGCGTCCATGGTGGCGCTAAATATATGAACTCGCTCCAAGAAGAACCGGCCATGAACGATAAGGTTTCACGTAATGTGGACGCTAAAGACCGCATTGCCCAGCAAGCTGTGGCTAATATTCAGGTTGATGATGTGATTTATTTGGACGCCGGAACTTCGACGCTCGCGATGATTCATCATTTAAATCCCAGTTATAACTTGCGCGTCGTGACGAACGGGGTCGTCCATGCTTCCGCCTTGGCGGACATGGGCATCAAGACCTACTTGCTTGGTGGTAACCTCAAAGGCATCACTAAAGCCGTCATCGGTCCTGAAGCCGTCAAATCGTTACAAGAATACCGATTCAATAAGGTCTTTCTCGGAATCAACGGCGTCCACCTGAAGTTTGGCTTGACGACCCCCGATCCCGACGAAGCAATCGTTAAAAAAACCGCAATCGCCCAGAGTGAAGAAGCCTTCATTCTGGTTGACAATACTAAGTTCGACCATGTTTCCTTTGCACGTGTCGGTGATCTCGCCAGTGCGACGATCATTACCGACCAACTGATGCCAAAGTTGGCTGAACAGTACCAACCATTAACCACTATCCAGGAGGTCAAATCATGATTTACACCATTACTGTTAACCCGTCGATCGACTACGTGGTTCAACTACCACACATGACACTCGGCAGCGTTAACCGCCTGGCCCACACCGCCAAATTACCTGGTGGCAAAGGCATCAATGTTTCACAAATTTTAAATGATCTCAATCAACCTAATCGCGCACTTGGTTTCATTGGTGGCTTTACTGGCACCTTTATCAGTGAAGCATTGAAAGCCAAGGGTCTTGATTGTCACTTCACCAAGATTGCTGATGACACTCGCATCAACGTTAAAATTCACGCCGATGAAGAAACGGAATTGAACGGGGCTGGTCCGGACATTACGAGTCTTGAAGTTGACCAGTTCTATGAAGAATTGTCGCATTTAACCGCCGATGACGTGGTGGTCATGTCTGGGAGCTTAGCACCTAGCCTGCCAGATACGTTCTATTACGATATCATTCAAAAAGCCAAAGCGGCCGGTGCCAACTTCGTCATCGATACGACTGGTGAGGCGTTGAAGAAGACCTTGCCAAGCCAACCATTAGTGGTCAAACCAAATAATCATGAATTAGCTGATTATTATCACACCACTTTCAACAGCCAAGCCGACATCATTGCCGCTGGGAAACGGATGCTGAAAGAAGGCGCCCAACATGTGTTGATTTCAATGGCTGGCGATGGTGGCCTGCTGATCACCCCTGATCACGTTTACTTCAGCCCCGCACCTAAGGGTCACGTCATCAATTCCGTTGGGGCTGGTGATTCAATGATTGGTGGCTTCGTGGGGACTTTTGCAAAGACACACGACGCTGTTGAAAGCTTTCGTTACGGCTTAGCCTGTGGTTCCGCGACCGCCTTCTCTGAAGATATCGCGACCCGCGCTAAGATCGACGAAATCTTACCATTAATCAAAATTGAAACTGTAACTAAGTAGTTGCTTTAGAAAGGACTGTTACACACACATGGATATTCGCGACTTATTATTAAAAAATGTCATGATCATGGACATGCACGCCACGACCAAAGACGAGGCAATTGATGAGTTAGTTCATAAATATGCCGAACAAGGTGTCATCAATGATGAAGCCCTCTACAAAAAGGACATTATCAAACGTGAAGCTGAATCGACCACTGGGATTGGTGATGGTATTGCCATGCCACATGCCAAAGACAAAGCGGTTCAACGCGCCACAGTGCTATTTGCTAAAAGTGCCGCCGGTGTTGACTTTAATGCTTTAGATGGCCAACCTGTTCATTTGTTCTTCATGATTGCTGCGCCTGAAGGAGCCAACAATACTCATTTGGCCGCCTTGGCTGCTCTGTCCAGCTTGTTAATTGACCCCGAGTTAGTTGGTAAACTGAAAAAAGCAACCACGCCTGAAGAAGTTCAACAACTCTTCGGTGATGCGCAAGCTGCTAAAGAATTAAAAGAAGCTAAAGACGCGGCTGCTAAAGCACGCAAAGCAGCCGATGCCTCAAGTGCAGCTGCTGACGAACAACGCCCTTACATCGTTGGGGTCACCGCTTGTCCTAATGGGATTGCCCATACTTACATGGCTGAAGCCGCATTAATCAAGCAAGCGGAAGCCATGAACGTTGACATTAAGATCGAAACGAACGGTTCTGAAGGGGTCAAACATTTGTTGACTGCCGATGAAATTGCCCGTGCTAAAGGGGTCATCATTGCCGCTGATAAAAAAGTTAAGATGGCGCGTTTTGATGGTAAGCCACTGGTTAACCGCCCAGTCACTGATGGGATCAACAAATCAGAAGAACTCATCAACGAAGTCTTAGAAGGCAAAGCGCCAGTCTATCACGATGCTGATGGTGGTGCTGCTGACAGCGATGATGCTGAAAGCAGTAACGGCGGCGTTTGGAGTGAAATCTACAAAGATTTAATGAACGGAATTTCACATATGTTACCATTCGTCGTTGGTGGTGGGATTTTAATGGCCCTCTCCTTCGTCATCGAACAATTTGCCGGTGACAAGAGTTTAGCCTTTACCTTCTTCAACCAAGCTGGGAATATGGCCTTTGCCTTCATGGTGCCAGTCTTAGCCGGTTACATCGCCGAATCAATTGGTGATCGTCCTGCGTTAATGCCCGGGTTCGTTGGTGGTTTCATGGCGACCGTTTATAGTGGTGCATACGGTGGCGTCTATGTCGCTTCCTTATCAGCACATGCCAAGAGTCCAGCCGGGTTCTTAGGTGGGATCGCCGCTGGGTTCTTAGCTGGTTATGTCACCGTTTGGATGAAGAAGTGGACGAAGCACATGCCACAATCACTTGAAGGCATGAAGCCAATGCTGATCTACCCAATTATTGGCCTATTGATCGTCGCTGCGTTGATGTTCTTCATTATCAACCCAATCTTCTCTGTTATTAATCAATTTATCACCCACTTCTTGAACTCAATGGGTACTGGGAATGCCGTGATCTTAGGGATCATCCTTGGTGGGATGATGTCGATCGATATGGGTGGTCCTTTCAACAAGGCTGCTTACGTCTTCGCTACTGGTGCCTTTACGGCCACACAAGATGGGAATTTGATGGCTGCTGTTATGGCCGGTGGGATGGTGCCACCATTGGCAACTGCCATCGCGACCGCTTTCTGGCCAAAGAAGTTCACTGATGATGAACGTAAAGCCGGGATTTCGAACTGGATCTTAGGGATTTCCTTCATTACTGAAGGTGCGATTCCATTTGCGACTGCCGATCCATTGCACGTTATCGGTTCTGGTGTACTTGGTGCTGCCATTGCCGGTGGCTTAACCCAATTATGGCATGTTTCCGTCCCTGCCCCTCATGGTGGGTTATGGGTTGCCTTACTCGCTACTAATATTTGGGGTTACGTTGGTGCAACGGTCATTGGGGCCGTAATTGCCGGAGTCGTCTTAGGTCTTTGGAAGCCTGCTAAAAAAGCTTAAATAAGTTACCTTTTAAGTTCCGACTGTCAATTGATGGTCGGAACTTTTTGTTGGGAGCACTTAGAACGTTAGTCGCTGATTGCCGCTTCCGGTTGTTGCTGATGACATGCGGCCGAGGGACCGGTTCAAGCCTCAGAGACGTCTTGCCCCTCGCCCGGGAGCCTTGCATAAACCGCAAGTCTTCCGGCCGGTCCGTGGTGTAAGACCGGAAAACCACCGGTCAAACGCCACCCACACGGCCGATGCCATCAACAACAACCTACAGCTAGTAAACTGCTTTGAATAATCCACCGGTTATTAAGATTCGGCGGAATCAATCAGATTGGGTATGCTGAAGAGGTAAGTATCTGACAATGGCTACGTCCGACTGTGCTCTGGTTGGCACCGTCCTCCCGTATGAGTCCATTTGAGGGGTTCAACGGATTACAACAGTTTCACCATCTGCAGTCTTTAGTCAAGCTAATTTGGACAAATAACTATCCAACCCTGCAATGATACGGGTATAATGAGATTATTAATCTATTTATTGAAACGAGACGATTTTTTGAAATTCAAACTACGAGCACTGACGCTAACAGTTCTACTAAGCAGTGCCCTCCTATTAACCGGTTGCCATCAGAAGAACTCAAAGACGCTCCCACCAGTCCGCGGAAACAACTTGACCGCCATGGTGATCAGTGACGACCACGTGATTGCGCCAAGCTTGCACGACAATGGGCAATCATTTGACACTTACGCCGGCAATGACGCTGGGGCCGATTTAAAGTATAGTGCGACCATTTTCAAGGCTTTTATCGCGAAAGTGCTCGCCACCAAGCCTGATGTCGTGATTGTCAGCGGTGACATTACGAACAACGGCGAAAAAGCCAGCCATGAATACGTCGCTAAACAGCTTAAGCGACTCACTAAACAACGTATCCACGTTTACGTCATCCCTGGTAATCATGATTTAAATAACCCGATGACACGTGGCTTCAAGGGTAAAAAGCAGTACGAAGTCGATGCCATTGACGCAGCTCAGTTCAAAGAAATCTATGCCAAAGCTGGCTATAATGAGGCTGTTTCGCATGACAGCAATTCTTTAAGCTACCTCGTTAAACCTAGTAAGAAAACTTGGTTTTTAATGTTGAACTCCGCTATTTACAAGAGTAATTACCAACAAGGCAGCTCGACTGTTGGTGGTGGCTTGCCGGATGGCACCTTAGAGTGGGTCGCCAAAGTTGGCCGTGAAGCTAAAAAGCAACACGCCACGTTAATTCCAGTCCTGCATCACAATATTATGAACCATACGATGATCAACCAGGGCTACACGATTGGTTACGCTGATCAAGTTCGCAATGTCTTTAGCAAAGCCAACATCAAGCTGACGCTGAGCGGGCACATTCACGCCCAAAGTATCAAACACAAGACGGTCAACGGTCAAGAATTAACGGATATTGCCAGCGGGGCGTTAATTTTAGGCCAGCATTATTATGGCACCTTGAAGCTCAACCAGCAGACCGGTCAAGCTACCTATCACGCGACACCGCTGAATGTCAGCACCTATATCAAGCAACATCAAGGTACTCGGGCAGTCAAGGCTTATCAGAAGTACGATCATGACGTCCTCTATGCCGCCGGCTATAATGCTGCCCTCAGCTCACTATATGAAGATCGTGATGAGACCCATTATTCGGCTAAAAAGATCAAAACGTTAGCCACCGGCATGGGTGAAGCGAATATCGCCATGTTCCGTGGCACTCCGGTAAAGCAAACTGCCGCAGTCAAAGCTTGGGAACAGCTGCCTAATTCGGTTGGCTTGAAAGAATTTATTTTAAGAACTAAGAACCTACATGGTAATTTAAGTTGGTCTGGCGCTACTCGCTAACCTAAAAAAATCCTTCAGAAATCTGGTTAGATTTCTGAAGGATTTTTGATTGTTTAAATCGGGGTCTATGTAGCACCCTTCTGATAATGTTTCGGTGTCACCCCACCGCCAGCTAATGAAAACTTGACCGTTTGTGCAACGGGCTTTGAAATCCCCAACTTCTGAATTTCTTCAATGGGCGCTGCCGCAATTTTAGGCATCGACCCAAATTTACGTAAGAGTTTATTCCGCGTCTTGGGCCCTACCCCTGGAATTTCATCCAGGCGTGAGCTTAGAGAGTGCTTCGTATGCACTTGTCGATGGAACGTAATCGCAAACCGGTGCACTTCGTCTTGAATCCGTTGTAACAAGTAGAAGCCTTGACTCTTAGGATCCAGATTTAAATGGGCATCGCCAGCTGAGGCCAACAGATCCGCCGTCTTATGATGATCATTTTTGACCATCGCCGCTACTGGCGTTGATAGCCCTAATTCGTTTTCTAAGACGTCTTTAGCCGCATCCAACTGAATGTCCCCACCATCCATTAAAATTAAATCAGGCAAGGCTGCGTGCTCTTTTAGCACTCGTGTATAACGTCGTCGGATGACTTCACGCGTCGAAGCGGCTTCATCCGCATGATCGACCGTTCGCAATTTATATTTTCGATAAAGTTTTTTATTCGGTTGGCCATCCGTAAAGACGACCATCGCTGAAACCAAATCCGACCCTTGAATGTGTGAGTGGTCAAACGCTTCAATCTTGTGACCAGGTGGTAACCCCAAAGCATCCGTGATTTCTTTCATCGCACCGGTCGTCTTCTGCTCATCCATTTCCAACAAACGGAACTTTTCTTCCAATACGATGCGCGCATTCTTCTCGGCTAGGTCCAACAATTCCCGCTTTTGGCCGCGTTGCGGCGTCCGCACAGGAATCCCAAGAATATCGCTCAGGACTTCTTTATCTAGTCCGGCTGGGACCAGCACTTCGCGGGGTAACACATTGTTTTTACGATTATAAAATTGCAAAATAAAACTTGTCATTTCTTCCGGGGCAGTTGAGACGATTGGGAATAACCGTTTTTCCCGTTTCATCAACCGTGCTTGACGAATGAAGAACACTTGGATCGATAACCAACCCTTATCCAAATAAAAATTGAACAGATCGCGCGGGGTGTTGTCGTTTGAAATGATTTTTTGCTTTTCGACCGTCATTTCAATATAAGTCAATTGATCACGCAGTTCGGCCGCCCGTTCAAATTCTAAATTGGCCGCAGCTTTCGCCATGCGTTGGTTTAATTGTTTCTTGACCGTTTCAACATGACCGTTCAGAAATGACTTGATACGCTTGATCTGGGCATCATATTCCGCGACTGGCACTGTTTTAAAGCAAGCTCCCAGACACTGACCCATGTGATAATACAAGCACGGCCGTTTCTGGAACCCATGACAACGCCGCAATGGGTAGACTTTTTGAATAAAGTTGACCGTTTCTTGTGCCGCATAAACGTTCGGGTACGGCCCAAAATAATAGCCGCCATCTTTACGGACGTCACTGACAATCAAAATTTGCGGATCACGTTCGTTGGTAATCTTAATGTACGGATAACCCGTGCCCTTTTTCAGCTTGATGTTGAAATAAGGTTGGTGTTTTTGGATCAACGTGATTTCCAATAAGAAAGCTTCCTTATCAGTCGAAGTCACGATAAATTCAAAATCTCTGATTTCAGAGACTAAACGGGCCGTTTTCCCGGTGTGGCTACTCTTAAAGTATGACCGGACCCGGTTTTTTAAATTTTTCGCTTTCCCGACATAAATGATCTGACTATTAATATTTTTCATTAAATAACAGCCTGGTAAATCGGGCAATAGTGAAAGTTTGTGTTCAATGTGTGCCGAAGCCATTTGACCCCTCCTGACTTTAATACAGTGTTATTAGTATACCGCCCCCAACTAGTTGCGACAAGCAATTCGCCCACGAGACAAAAAAGGCCGGGAAACATTTCCCAGCCAAGTTCGTTACATTAAAATTTTAGATAAGAAGTCTTTAGCCCGATCCGTTTCTGGATGGGCAAAGAAATTATCTGGCGTGTTATTTTCTTGAATATAACCGTCCGCCATAAACCAGATGCGGTCACCCACGGACTTCGCAAAGCCCATTTCGTGAGTCACAACGACCATCGTCATGCCTTCTTTAGCCAATTCTTGCATAACGTTCAACACTTCGCCAACCATTTCTGGATCTAAGGCAGAAGTGGGTTCATCAAACAACATCACTTTTGGATCCATCGCCAAGGCCCGCGCAATGGCCACCCGTTGTGCCTGCCCACCAGATAAACTAGTTGGAAAGGCATCCGCGTGATCATCTAAGCCGACTCGTGTCAATAGCTCGTGCGCCCGCTTCGTTGCAGCTGCATCGTCAGTCTTTTTCACTTTCATCGGCGCAAGTTTGATGTTTTCCAAAACGGTCATGTTTGGGAATAAATTAAAGCCTTGGAAGACCATCCCCATTTTTTCCCGTAAGGCATTGACGCTCTTCGTATCCAACGTGGTCAAGTCTTGACCCTCAAAGGCAACTTTACCACTCGTTGGCGTTTCCAACAAGTTTAAGCACCGTAAGAAGGTACTCTTCCCACCACCGGAAGGCCCAATCACAACGATCACTTGGCCAGGTTCGACCTTTTCGGTAATATCTTTTAACACTTCATTGTCGCCGAAGCTTTTGGCTAAGGCTTCAACTTCGATTACTGGTTTAGTCATGTTGCATCTTCCTTTCGAAGTAGTTCAAGATCCGTGACGCGGTAAAGGTCAAGATGAAGTATAAGACCATGATGACCACAATTGGGGCAACCCCACGGTAAGTGTCGGAACGGACAATATTACTTTGATAGATCAATTCAGTGACCCCAATGATGGAGACGATCGAACTATCCTTGATCAACGTGATAAATTCGTTCCCAAGTGATGGCCAAATGTTCTTCAACGCTTGTGGTAAGACCACGTAACGCATCGTTTCGCCATTGGACATCCCAAGGCTTCGAGCGGCTTCCGTTTGGCCGTCGTCAACGGAGTTAATCCCACCACGAATATATTCAGCCACGTACGCACCAGAGTTCAAGGAAATCGCAATGATCCCAGAGGTTAAGGCTGGTAAATTGACGAAAAGTCCTAAACCAAAGTAAACAAACATGACTTGAACCATCATTGGCGTGCCCCGAATAAATTCAACGTAGGCCGTTGCGAGCCAACGTAAAGCTGTCTTTAAGACGCCACCTTTGGCCATCCGTGCTAAAGCTAAGATGATCCCAATGATGAACCCAAAGAAGACAGAGCAAACAGTAATGATCAACGTGTATTCAATCCCGGTGAGGAAGGCTTTCCAGTAATGCCCCATCGAAGTATTGACGGTGTTAGTCTTCAAGTATTTCCCAGCAGTTGGCAAATAGCTCTTCTTAACTAAGTCTTGCTTCTTAACTTGATCAACCGTTTTGTTGACCTTGTTCACGAGACTCGTTGACCCTTTACGGAACGCAATCGCTGAACTTGTGGCTGAAGAACTCATATCAAAATGACTTGGTAAGGCGGCTAACTGTTTGTTATTCGAAACATAAGCTTGTGCAGTTGGCTTTTCCATTGCAACCCCTTGGACTTTATGGCTTTGAAGCGCCAAAATCAAGTCGGAGTTGGAAGTCATCCCTTTAACAGTTGTATTCTTAGTTTGTTTCTTAGCGGCATTATATTGGGTCGTCCCCGTTTGAGCACCTAGAGTGCCACCGCTAAATGAATCCTTATCCTTGTATTTACCCTTATCAGCTTTATTAACGACGATTTCATAGCCGCCTTGGTAATAAGTATGCGTGAAGTCCACGTTCTTACGACGCGCAGGCGTGGGGTTCATCCCAGAAATAACCATATCAACTTTACCAGTTTGTAACGCAACTAGTAAGGAATCAAACGACATGGACTTGATCTTAAGTTTAACGCCAAGATCTTTGGCAACCTTTTTCCCAATCTCAACATCCATCCCGACAACGGTACTCTTCCCATTGACGGTCGCTTGGAATTCATAAGGTGGATAATCTGGTGAAGTCCCCATCACCAAAACGCCTTTTTTCTGAATCTTTTCTAGTGAGTCATCCGTAGCAGCTTGTGCGTGTTGTGTACTCATCGGTACGACTAACATGAACAAGGCAACTAGCATGGCTAGCAGCAACCCATATTTTTTTTTCATAAGCAATCTCCTTGTTTTCTTTTTACAAGAACAAAGTATAAACGCATATGATTATTTATGCAAGTATTTTCGATAATTTCTTTATTTTATGCATAAAAAGGCCTTTTATACAGCTTTTAACCGCTTTAAAATGTATAAACGACGAATAACTGACAAAGACGCCAAAATTTGCTATGATAAAGGCCATTGAAAGGAATGATCACATGAGTTTAAAAGTCCAACGTCAAGACAACTTAGATAAATTATTCGATAAATTCGCGATTGGTCCCGATGACAAGGAAAAATTGAGTCCTAAAGCCATCCAAGAAACTATTGACGAACACGCCAAACGTAAAACCGATCAACCAAAAACAAAAGACGCTAAAAAATAGCCAAAAAAATCACGTTCCCCATTTTTAGGGAACGTGATTTTGCCTTTTAATTAACAAATTTTAGTGCCAATCGTGGCCATCTTTTCACGTAATTCCGCTTCCGTCTCAGGACTAACGTCACGCCAATCAACCACTGACAGCGCGCCGTCCAGAATACCACTATCATCCTTCAAGGCTAACCCACTGTGCCAACGGTCAATATTGAGACCATTGCCTAAAAAGTCCGTGTCGCCAGGAGCGGTAGCCATGTCATAACCAACATTATTTTCTAAGGGAACCGTGTAAGTCGGATCAGCAGCCTTTAAGATGACCAATTGGAACTTGTTGCCGATCGCACAACTCCCACCTAAGCTTGAATACTTATTTGACCCGTCATCAGTCGTCAAAATCACGCGACTACCTGCTGGAATCTTATCAGCTAAATAAGCTTGTGCATCATCTTTAATCGTAATCTTCATCACTCAACACCCTTTCAATTATGACAATTAAGTTGTGTACAATTCTTTTACTATCACTAATATACCGCAGACGATCCTATAATGCAATCAAAGTGCTTACTTAAAATTAGTATTCGGTCTAAAAAACGAGTCACGACAACCGTCGGACTCGCTTTTCATTATTTGGGTGTTTTCCCATTCGGATATTTTTGATTTAATTTAGCAATATTTTGTTCCGCCACATCGTCGAAAGGAATATCTGCCCATTCAGCGACTTGTGACAAATACCAGAGCACATCGCCCATTTGCTTCGTCAATTGGTCTTTATTTAAACTCTCGCCATGGAAAGTATACTTCTTGACCAAATCGACGACCTGACCCGTTTCGGACGCTAGGCCCAATGACAAGTTCGTTAAAACTTGTTCATTGCCATACAGCGTCCGGTTGGCCAAAGATTGATAGTCATTAAATTCCACTGTTAATTGCCTCCCACTGTATGTGCTTCGATCCAGTCCCAAACAGCTTCTTTACCCGCTTTAGTTTTTGCGGAAAACGGAATAAAATCATCACCGGCTTGGAAATTCAAAGTTTTCTTAATTAAGCTCTCTTGTTTGTTCCACTTGCCACGGGCGATTTTGTCGCTCTTAGTCGCGACCACGAGTAATGGCATCTTGTAATAATGCATCCACTCGTACATCGTCACATCGTCTTTCGTTGGCGCATGGCGCGCGTCTACTAAAATGATGACCCCACGTAAGGTACTCCGATTCGTCAAATAAGTTTCAATCATCTGACCGAATTTCTCGCGATCCTTCTTAGATACTTTGGCGTAACCATAACCCGGTACGTCGACAAAGTACAATTGATCTTCGACCTTATAAAAATTTAACGTCTGTGTTTTTCCGGGCTGACTTGACGTCCGCGCATAGCTATTGCGGTTGATCAACACATTAATCAAAGACGACTTACCAACATTCGAACGACCGGACAACGCCACTTCAGGATAACCGGTGGTTGGATATTGGCTGGTCGCCACGGCACTCATGACCAGTTCTACGTTATGCACTTCCATCGAAAATAACTCCTCTACCAAATAGTCTTTACCCATTCTAACACAATTCTCAACGACGATTGGTCTAGTTTGAATGCCTCAAATGACAATTAACAGCAGTCAGGACCGCGATAAGTAACGCCCATCGCGGTCCTGACTTCGATTTCAATTAAATTTTACTGAACCTATGACGCTTTTTGATCTTCCAAAACCAATTCTGGTTCGGCATGATCTTCAACCGTCGCTTTATTAATAATGACCTTCTTCACGTCTTTACGGCTTGGAATATCAAACATGATGTCCCGCATCGTATCTTCAATGATTGACCGTAACCCCCGGGCACCAGTATTACGAGCTAAAGCTTCTTGTGCGATGGCGCGTAAGGCGTCATCGTCAAAGTCTAACTCAGCACCGTCCAACGCAATCAAGCGTTGATACTGCTTAACTAAGGCGTTCTTTGGTTCAGTTAAGATCCGCACCAAATCGTCCTCGGTCAAACGTTCTAAGGCCGTCAAGATTGGCAACCGCCCGATAAATTCAGGAATTAACCCAAATTGTAGCAAATCTTCTGGCACAACTTGTTGCATGATACTCTTGGTATCATCCAAAATCGCGTTCTTACCATCGGTATCATTACCGAAACCGATCGTCTTGTCACCAAGGCGACGTTTAACGATCTCTTCAATACCATCAAATGCCCCACCAACGATGAATAAGATGTTCGTGGTATCAATTTGAATGAACTCTTGTTGTGGGTGCTTACGACCACCCTGCGGCGGAACGTTGGCAATGGTCCCTTCCAAGATCTTCAAGAGGGCTTGTTGGACCCCTTCACCAGAAACATCGCGTGTAATCGACACGTTCTCGCTCTTCTTAGCGATCTTATCGATTTCATCAATGTAGATGATACCCTTTTCTGCACGTTCAACATCGTAATCAGCATTTTGCAATAACTTCAATAAGATGTTTTCAACGTCTTCACCAACATAACCCGCTTCAGTCAAGGTAGTGGCATCCGCAATCGCAAATGGCACGTCCAAGATACGCGCCAAGCTTTGGGCTAAGAAAGTCTTCCCAGAGCCAGTGGGACCAACTAAACTGATATTACTCTTTTGTAATTCGGGACCATCGGAGTCCTTATCACTATCCTCCATCGCTTTAACCCGCTTATAGTGATTATAAACTGCGACAGATAAAGTCCGTTTAGCTTCATTTTGACCGATTACATATTGGTCTAGTTCGTCAACAATTTCCTTTGGTGTTGGAATATCTGTCAATTCATGTGATTGTTCTTCACTGAATTCTTCATCGATAATTTCTTTACATAAGTCGATACATTCATTACAGATATACACGCCGGGGCCGGCAACAATTTTTTTAACTTGATCTTGTGATTTCCCACAAAATGAACAGTTAACTGGGCCGTTTGTCTCGGTATTTTCAAACATTCATTCTCACCTCATCGATGTATTTACATGGATTAATCATAACAGAAAAACAGGCCTAAAACCACCTATGGCCTTGTCACTTCGTCCATTACTATAACATGGGTCTTTGAAAACCTGAAATGATTTGTCTATAAACTTACAAACGGTTTTGTTCAAACTAAAGGCCTCAAGGAGTTACCCCCTCAAGGCCTTTTAGTCGATCGACTAATTAATTAGTCTTCTTTGTCTTCTTTTTTGTCGTCAGCTTTAGCATTTTGCTTGGCTGAATCAGCAATCAAGTCAACCGCTTGGCGAATCGCAATATCATGTGACAACATGTCGTCAGTTAAAGCACCGCGAACAGCGCTTTCTTCCATGTTATATTGACCAGCTAAGTCTTTAACTTCAGCATCAATCTCATCTTTTGAAGGTTTGATGTTTTCAGCTTCAACAACGGCTTCTAAGACTAAGTTAGTCTTAACCCGACGTTCAGCATCCGCAGCAAATTGCTTGTGCAAGTCATCTTCAGAAGTACCAGTTAACTTGTAGTAAGTCTTAGGGTCAATACCTTGTTGTTGCATGTTAGCCAAGTATTGATCCATTTGACGATGAATATCGTCTTCCTTCATGGCATCAGGAATTGCTTCGATTTCAGCATTGTCAACGGCTTGGTTTAAAGCTTCATCTTCAATCGCGTCATGGGCAGCAGATTCTTTTTGTTCTTTAAGTTCGTCCTTGATCTTAGCCTTTAATTCTTCAAGTGTGTCAACGTCTTCGTCAACATCCTTGGCAAATTCATCGTCTAATTCTGGGAGTTCCTTAGTTTTAACTTCATGGATGGTTACTTTGAAAGTAGCTTCCTTGTCTTGTAAGTCTTCCGCTTGGTAATCCTTAGGGAAGGTTACTTTGACTTCTTTTTCGTCGCCGGCTTTGGCACCAACTAATTGTTCTTCGAAGCCAGGGATGAATGAGTTTGAGCCCAATTCAAGGGAGTAGTTTTCAGATTCGCCGCCTTCAAATGGTTCGCCATCGACGAAACCTTTGAAGTCGATCACAACAGTGTCACCGTTAGCAGCTGGTTGGTCTTCTTTCAAAACTAATTCAGCTTGCTTTTCACGACGTGATTCTAATTCAGCATCAACGTCTTTGGCATAGACACGTGTGTTTTGACGAGTAACACTAAGTTCTTTGTAGTCGCCTAATTTAACTTCTGGTTGAACAGTTACAACCGCTTTTAAGACCCATGCCTTGCCTTTTTCCATGCTATCAACATCGATCTTAGGTTGGTCTACGGGTTCAATTTCAGTCTCTTTAATCGCTTGTTCATATGCTTCTGGGAGCACGATGTTCAAAGCATCTTGATAGAGTGCTTCTTCACCATACATTTGATTGAAGATTTGACGAGGAACCTTCCCCTTACGGAAACCAGGGACGTTTAAGTTCTTCTTAGTACGTTGGAAGGCCTTATCGATTCCTTCTTTAATCTTGTCAGCACCAATTTCGAACGTTAATTCGCCTTGGTTGCCATCTTTCTTTTCCCACTTTGCAGCCATTGTATTCCCTCCGAAACATTTAGTTTTTCTACAATTCTAGTCAATTGCATACTGGTTAAGTTTAACCTATCGACTCAATAAAGTAAACAAAATCAGTTAAAAAAGCGCGTATTCTGGCGTTTTATTGTAAATTTTCTAAAAAAAAGAGACTTGGAAGGAATCTTCCAAGTCTCTTAAATGAATCAATGAAAATCAACTAGAGATTAGTCATCAATTTCAGAAACAACACCGGCACCAACAGTATGGCCACCTTCACGAACAGTGAACTTAGTACCCTTTTCAATGGCAACAGGGGAAATTAATTCAACTGTAAATGTAACGTTGTCTCCAGGCATAACCATTTCAACGCCATCTGGTAATTCAATAACACCAGTAACGTCAGTGGTATGGAAGTAGAATTGAGGACGGTAGTTTGAGAAGAATGGCGTATGACGGCCACCTTCTTCTTTAGTCAAGATATAAACTTCGCCCTTGAAGTTCTTATGGGTCTTGATCGAACCTGGCTTAGCAAGCACTTGACCACGTACGACTTGTTCGCGGTTAACACCACGTAACAAAGCACCAACGTTATCGCCGGCTTCACCTAAGTCAAGGGTCTTACGGAACATTTCAAGACCAGTAACAGTTGACTTCAATGGTTCGTCATGCAAACCAACGATTTCAACTTCGTCACCGACTTTAACAGTCCCACGATCGATACGACCAGAAGCAACAGTCCCACGACCAGTGATTGAGAAGACATCTTCAACAGGCATTAAGAAAGGCTTGTCAGTATCACGAACTGGTGTTGGGATGTATTCATCGACAACGTCCATTAAGTGTAAGATAACCTTTTCTTGTTCTGGGTCGCCTTCGAGAGCTTTCAAAGCTGAACCACGGATAACAGGAATATCGTCACCAGGGAAATCGTATTCTGAAAGTAATTCACGTACTTCCATTTCGACCAAGTCAACTAATTCGTCATCATCAACAAGATCAGTCTTGTTTAAGAAAACAACGATGTAGTCAACACCAACTTGGCGAGCCAAGAGGATGTGTTCACGCGTTTGTGGCATAGGACCATCAGTTGCGGCAACAACTAAGATGGCACCATCCATTTGAGCGGCACCAGTGATCATGTTTTTAACGTAATCAGCATGTCCTGGGGCATCAATATGCGCATAGTGACGCTTTTCTGTTTCGTATTCAACGTGCGCGGTGTTGATAGTAATACCACGTTCACGTTCTTCGGGAGCGGCATCAATTGAGGCAAAATCTTGAGCTTCTGCTAAGCCCTTTTCAGATAATACCTTTGTGATTGCAGCTGTCAAAGTAGTCTTCCCATGGTCAACGTGGCCGATAGTACCAATGTTTACATGGGGTTTTGTTCTTTCATAATGTGCTTTTGCCATTAAATGAAACCTCCTGTGATTTTCGCAAGAATAATGTCAGTACAAATAATGCCCGACAATTCTTTAGTTAATATTATACTACATCCTAATGAAAAGGCCAAATCACGCACCCATCACTAAGAATCCTTAAACATTATATATAGTAGCCTCTGTTTTGTAAACAGATATTATTCAAAAAATTGAATTTTTGTAAGAAAAAGCTTATTGCTTTCAATTATTGGGCCAATTCCAAATTTAATTGTTGGATTTTTTGCTGACTGTCAAGCATTTTTTGCTCGGAAACAGTTAATTTTGGGGATAGTTGTCCGGTCTGACTCCCAATTAAGAGTGCCACCCAACTTTGCGCACTGGTCACAATTTTTTCAGGGCTGGGATATAAATACATTAATTGTAATGACAGCAGTCCTTGCAGGCTTTCATACAACACCGCATCTTGATGCGCGAGCTGTTGCTGTAACGCCGCTTGCACAGCCAAGCTCACATGATCTTGGCCCATCGCCGGCAAAGCATTTGGCACGACCGTCAGTGACGTTTCGTCCAACCATTGGAACGTCACGGGGGACTCGACGCCTAACCCCTTCAACGTATATAAGACCTCCACTCTGGAGAGCTGATGTAAAAATGGATCCACTAGCAGAAATTTAGCCGCGGTCAGATATTTCGCATAAGTTAAATGTTTAGCAGCCGCTAATCGCGTCATCTGACCCGTTACCGGCAAATCTGAGAGATGATAAAACTGTTTCATCGTCGTCTTCAAGGTTTGCTGCATTGTGGTTTCAGCCAATTGTTCTGCCACCGACAATTGTTTTTTCGTCGCTTGCAGCCACGCTGGCGCGATTTTGGCGCGTTGCTGTGCTGACAACCGTGCTTGAATAAACTGCTGGCTTTGACACAAACAGTCAATTAACACATCCGCCGTCTGGTCCGTTTTCAAGTAATCGGCCTCATACTCCAACGCCAATTCACTCGCTTGCATAAATTTTTTTGTGTGACATAACGCTGTCACTAATTTCAAATTAAGCACATAGCTTTGTTCCTGCTGATAGGCAACTTCAAACTGACTCGCCGCCAACGACCATTTGCCAGCCGTGGCTGCCGTTTCACCGGCAGTGATAAGTTGCGCAATGGTTTTCAAACCGCTACCCCCTTTCTGTGGACCAAAAAAGTCGGGAAAATCCCGACTAATTTTAACACTAATTTAAGCTTCATCTTCGGTTTGAGCAGCTTCCGGCTTTGCCTTTTTAGACTGACGCCGATGATGCTGATTAACTTCCATGATCACAGGCAAAATCACAGGATGTCGTTTCGTTTGATCCCATAAATAATGGTTCAACTTCTCACGAACCGCCTGTTTCAGATGGCCCCAATCAAACTCTTTATTATCCAAATTTGATTGAACTGTCTCTTTGACCAACTCAGCGCTTTCCTGCATCAAGTCCTTGCTCGTCTTCACGTACACGAACCCACGCGAGGTAATCTTGGGGGTTGAGATGATTTTCTTCTTTTTGCGATCAATTGTGACGACCGCGACAAAGATCCCATCTTCCGACAAAATCTTACGGTCCCGTAAGACAATGTTCCCAATATCACCAACACCGATACCATCGATCATCGTATCGCCAACTTCAATTGAGCCGGCTAAGTGCATCTCTTCACCATCATAGACGTACTGATCACCTTTGGCCGCAATCAAGATGTGGTCGTCAGGAATCCCGACTTCCTTAGCAAATTCAGCATGAGATTCGAGCAACCGATATTCACCTTGGATTGGCATAAAGTATTTAGGCTTCATCAGGTTCATCATCAACTGGAGATCCCGCTTCGTGGCATGTCCAGAAGAGTTCATCTCATCAGCAATGGCTTTGACATCCGCACCAGCACGATAAATCATGTCGCGCGTCTTGGCGACGACCGTTTCCATTGAGTGTGACGGCGTCGTTGTAATGAAGACTAAGTCGCCAGCTTCAATGTTAACTTTGCCTTCTTGCTTGTTGGACATCCGTTGTAGCGCCTTGATTGGTTCACCCATCCGGCCAGTCTGCAAAATGACGACTTTAGATGGATCCAATTTTTCAGCGGTTGCCAATGGGACGACAACGTCTGCCGGCATTCGGAGCTTCTTCAACTTCAAGGCAGTGTTGATAATACTTTCAACATCCCCAGGCATTAAAGCGACTTTGCGACCAGACTTTTCAGCAGCATCCAAGACTTGTTGAATCCGCAAAATATTTGAAGCAACTGAAGCCACAATAATCCGACCATTATGATATCTAAAAGTTTCCAACACGTATGACGCAATTTCATGCTCACTAACGGGCTGGTCAAAGTTCTCAGCATTAGCTGAATCACTCAGTAACGCTAAAACCCCTTTTGAGCCAATTTCGGCTAAACGAGCAAAATCAGTCTGATAGCCAACGGTAGCCGTTGGATCGAACTTGAAGTCACCGGTATAAACGACTTGCCCTTCACTCGTTTGTAACACGATTCCCATAGAGTCCGGAATCGAATGCGTCGTCCGGAAAAAAGAAGCCGTCACATTGCCAAAATCAATTTCAGTCTTTTCATCCACAATGTGGAAATCATTGAATTTCTTCGCCTTAGGATCTTTTTGCAATTGAATTTTTGCCAATTCAATCGTCAATTCAGAACCAAAAACGGGCACATTAAATTCATTTAAAAAGTAAGGCAAGGCGCCGATTGCGTCCGCATGACCGTGCGTCAAGAAGACCCCAACGATTCGATCAGCGTTTTCTCGCAAATAACTGAAATCTGGAATCACAATATCGATTCCTAGTAATTCATTTTCCGGGTACTTCAACCCACAATCTAACACATAGATGTCACCATCGACTTCGACAGCGTACATGTTTTTACCATTTTCTCGAACCCCACCAAAGGGGGTAATTTGGACTTTACTACTCAATTATTTCACCTTGATTCATTTAATATTAAGTGTTGTATACAATTTAGTTTGTTGTTCAGCAGTTAACGGCAAGATTGGCAACCGTGGTTCGCCAACCGGCTGACCGACATGGTTTAAAGCTGCCTTAACTGGCGATGGTGATGGTGCACTAAACAGTGCGGCCATCTTTGGCGTTAAATCACGCTGGTATTTCGCAGCCTTCGCTATTTCGCCTTTAGCCACCGCTTGGAACATGGCCGTCATTTCATCACCATAAATATGACTAGCAACCGAAATAACACCGGCACCACCAATTTCCTTAGCCGCTAAACTTTGCGAGTCTTCACCGGTATAAACCAGAAAATCAGCTGGCGCATTTTCGACGATTGCGCCGTATTCTTCCATCGACGTACACTGTTTGATCCCAATAATATTCGGATTTTGAGCCAATTCCAAAACCGTCTCAACGTTCATCTTGACGATCACACGTCCAGGAATATTATAGATGATCACTGGTAGACCACCCTGCTGGGCAACGGCAGTAAAATGCGCAATCATGCCAGCTTGATCTGGCTTATTATAATATGGCACAACGACCAATGCGGCATCGATACCCTTGATCTGGCTGACCTTTTGCGTAAACGCAATCGTCGCAGCGGTACTGTTTGACCCCGTACCGGCAATGATTGGCACTCGACCAGCAACGATTTCAGCGGCCTTCTTGAGTAGCCCCAATTTTTCAGCCTCGGTCAACGTTGGTGCTTCACCCGTCGTCCCACCAACTAACAAGCCTTGGGTCCCATGTGCCAACAAGTGTTCGATCAAGCTCTTCAAGCGCTCATCATCGACCTGCTGTTGATCATTAAAAGGGGTCACCATGGCAGTCATTAAATCAACATTTTTAAAGTTCATGCATTAAAACTCCTTACGATAAGATTTTACAAGTATAGTTATACTTGAGCCGAATAAATAACTCTCTTCAGTTTACCACATTTTAAACTAAAGCAATAGCTAGGCCATTCATCCCATCATGCCTGACTTAATGTTGCGGTTGTGACCGAAAATAACCCCACCATAATCCCAAAACGAGTAACTCTAAACCGGCTGTCACTAGAAAAATGGGCTGATAACCCCATTGCGTTGCCACTAGTGCTGCCAGCCCTGGTCCAATCACGTTTCCTGTCGATTGAGCGGACTGATTCAGACTAAAGACCCGGCCAAATGCCGTCCGTGGAACGCGTTCAACTGTCAAAATCTGAATGGCTGGCAACAATGCCGCATCCGCGATGCCCAAAATAAATCGTAAGACGACCAACTGCCAAATTTGGGTCGTCAGACTGGTCAAGGCAAGGTTAATGATGGCTAAGCTCAAAAAAATCACGAGACAGCGATTGGCCCCAAAATGATCTAGCCAGTGACCAACTCGCCCAGCCATCAAAATTGTCGCCAGTCCGGGGGCCGCCGCCACGAGTCCCGTCATCATCACGACTTGACTAGCTTGATGACTCAATTGGCCGACAAACAGGCTTAGAATCGGCGTGATGGCATTGGTCGTCGCTTGAATCACTAATAATGATGAAAATAAGGCGATAAAAAATGGTGCCCCGATGTCCCGTAAAATAGGCCGTAATGGCACTAATTTCGCGCGACTAATCGCTGTGACTTGTTCTGTAACGCCCCACCAAGTTAGCCCAAAAACAAGCGCCATCAAACTACCAGTGACAAAAAAAGCCCCCCGATAGCCGACCGTACTCGCCAAGCTGCCACCAAGCAATGGGCCTAACAAACTGCCCGTAATACTCCCCGTCACTAATCTACTCAACTGTTGACCACGAGTCGCGACTGGCGCCGTTAACGAAATGAGTGCATTGGCATTATTGATATAGCCCGAGAAAGCACCTTGTAGCGCCCGTAAGCCTAACAATACCCAAACATTTGGTGCTAATCCGACGCCAATAATCGTCAAAGTCATGACCCCAGACGCTCGCAAGCACATCAGCTTACGTCCCTTTTGATCGGCTAAACGTCCCCATAGTGGTGAAACAAGTGCTTTACTGGCATACGTCACAGCAAAGGCGGCCGCCCCCAGCCAAGTCAGTTGTTGCGTTGTAAACTGACCCAGCGTTTGGATATATAACACAATAAACGGTAAAGTCATCGCATTGCCTAATTCTGTGATCAGGCTTCCCAACCAAAGAATCCGAAAATTACGTTTTAACTCGATCACGATTAATCACCATGCCCTCACATCAGCTTTTAAATTCTAAGTATAGTGAGCGATCACTGGTTGGTGGTCAATTTTATGTATTGTTTTTGTAACGATGCCGCAAAAAAGTTTACAAAAAAAAGACCACCCGTAGGCAGTCTTTCTGAAATTCAATATTAACGACGAAGACCAAGATTTTGAATTAAATCACGGTAACGGTTAACATCTTCCTTACGCAAGTATGCTAATAAGTTACGACGATGACCAATCTTCTTCATCAACCCACGTTGTGAGTGGAAGTCTTTCTTGTGAACACGTAAATGTTCGTTTAATTCGTTGATGTCTTCAGTTAAAACTGCAACTTGGACTTCAACTGAACCAGTATCGCCTTCGTGACGGGCATATTTATTAATAAGTTCCGTCTTTTTTTCGCGTGAAATTGCCATGTGTATCAACCACCTTTCGAATAATTGCCCTAAACTGAGTAAGTCGCTGGTGGTGCGCGATAAACTAAGTAAAGGGTTGCTGAACACTTGATATAGTCTAGCAAAGTCGCTCCTAAAAAGCAAGCCTTAGAACATATCAAGCCAAATTACTTTACACATAACAGTTGCAATCAGGCCGGGGCTTATGTATAATAGCATTTGTTGAAAAAATGATGGAGGTGAATCTGATGCCAATTATCAAATCCGCTATTGAACGCGTGAAAACAAACAATAAAGCAAATGCCCGTAATACCACTCAAATGAGTGCAATGCGGACTGCTGTTAAAAAATTCGAAAATGCTAAAACTGCCGGCGCTGACAACGTCGATGATTTATACTTAGCAGCCGTTAGCGCTGTTGACAAAGCAGCTTCCAAAGGGCTTATCAAACGTAACAAGGCTTCTCGTGACAAGTCACGTATGGCTGCTCGTTACGCTAAGTAATGTGCACTTCCAACTCCCGAGCATCTGCTTAGGAGTTTTTTTGTGCTTTCAAAAAGGTCGCTTAGACGTGGAAATTCCCGTTTAAGCGACCTTTTTAGTCTCAATCACGCCTTTACCGTACCCCAACTGCGCGACGGTCATTGACAAATTGAACCATAAATAATTCAAATAAGAGTTCTGGATCACGTTGCGTCGTCTTCATCTGAACTTCCGTCTCCAAAAGGCCGAGATAAGCTGCCCGTAACGTCGGTTGATCAAATTGGCGTACGACTTGCATCGCCAATTTAACCCGGTATGGATGCACTTTTAAGGTACTAGCCAAACTTCCCTGACTGTAACCGGCTTGGGCTAAGACTTTGACTTGTAGTAAAAGTCGGAACTGTCCAAGTAAAATTGCATTGATTTTAAGTGGGGCTTCTTGAGCCGCCACCAATTCATGATAGAGTTCAACCGCCGACTGCGTGTGATAACGTAAGACATCATTCACCAGATCAAAAACATTTTGTGTTAATGATTTGGTCACTAACGCGTTGACAGCGGCCGAATCGATTCGTTGCGATTGTGCTGCATAGATCATCAATTTAGGCAATTGTGCCATGATCAAGCCCAGTTGACCATCCGTACGATTCAACAATTCTTGAAAGGCAGCTGGTTCAATCGAAATTTTTTTGGCCTGTAACGCTTGCTGAACGTAAGCTTGCGTTTCGCGCTCGGAAACTTGATTGACTTCCACGATGGTCGCTTGCTTTTTAAGCGACTTGACCAGCTTTTTCCGGGCATCTAATTTTTCATAAGGTGCCATTAGAACCAGAATCGTATCAGGTTCTGGTTGATCAAAGTAATGTTGTAGTGAGTCTAAGTCATGGTCAATTTTACTTTTTTGATGTTCCCCCGTTAAAAAATAGGGATGATTAATAAAGACTAGGCGCCGTTCACCAAAAAATGGTGCCGACATCGCATCATCCAAGGCCACTGCAACGGGCGTCGTCTCCATATCGTAACTCCCCACGTTCATGGTTCGTTCTTCACTCGGAATAAGCTGCAACAATTGTTGTTTAAGCTGATCAGCTAAATAGTCGACCGTGCCCAACACAACGTAGATCGACGCGAGTTGGCCCGCCTTGATTTCTTTAATGGCCTGCTGTGCGTTGATAATAATTACCTTCCTTCAAAAATGTTGTCCATTGACCCGTTTGACCGATGCCAAACCGATAAGTAACCATCCCTTGTAATGCCGTCGAATAAGTCCGGATTTGCTGGGCTCGTAGTGTCGCTAATGTCTCCGGATTGGGATGTCCATAACGATTATGGCGACCAACCGATAAGATCCCACGCTGCACCCCTAATTGTCGTAGCACTTGTGGATCTGAGGCCGTTTTACTACCGTGATGTCCTAATTTTAACACATCCACTTTCATGTTCGGATAATGTGCAACGATGGCCCGCTCCCCAGCACGATCTAGATCACCGGTAAACATAAAGCGTTGCCCACCAAAAACGCCTGTCAAAACTAAAGAATCCGCATTCTCTGCCTTACCAGGCTCAAAGGGATGCACCACCGTCAAGCCATCCGTAAACCGCTGGCCTGCTAAAGCTTCTTGGACGATTGGATGACCAATGGCAGGCGTTAATAATTGTCGAAATTTAGGTAAGACTGCCATGCCGGCGGGAACCACAATTTTTCGAACCCGAATAAGTTGTAATAATTGACCCAAATCACCCATATGATCGACATCTTTGTGTGATAAATAGACGGTGTCAATCGCTGAAATGCCTAGTTGATGCAAGTATGGCACCGTTATTGTTGCGACCCGTGCCCGCGGAGCGACCCCCTGTTGCCACTTAGGCCGTGGAAACTGCAACCGGCCACCGGTATCAATCAAACTAACAGTGCGATTGAATGGTTGCCGGATCAAGATCGAATCGCCTTGACCAATATCAATAAATTGAACCGCACCTGTCAGCGGCCAATGATTGCTGACGATCATTCCAAAATAGACCAAGCCCAATTTTAGCCAGAGCCGCTTAGTTGGTCGCCGCAATAGCCAGAGCGTCATCAGCCCAATCAACCAGGCTACCCACGCTGGCGGTTGCCCAATCGTGAGTAGTCCCGGCAGTGTTGCGACCCAGTCGAGACTCGTCTGAAACAAGGTCAGCCCCCAATCACACCAAGCTGCGACACTGGCCGACCAAAATCCCAGGCTCGCACCAATCAAAGTCAACGGCAATAAGACCCAAGTAAAAATTGGTGCCACCAACACGCTCACCACAATCGTTAACAAATGCCACTGCGCTGTCGCCAACAAGATCACCGGTAAGCTCAATAGCTGAATCCACCCTGCTAACTGCCAAGCCGGTAACCGTGGGTGCAAAATTAGAAATAGTGCCAAGCCATAACTGAGCTGGCCCCCTAGTTGACTTAATACCAACGGATTTTGCCAGATACCTAGTAGCAATGCCACACTCCAACCAGCCAAGGCCCGTTGCGGTTTGCCAGTAACAAGTTGCCAGCCAATCGACAGCATGACCGTCACCACTGCCCGTTTGAGGCTATCCGCACCGCCGCCCAGCACTAGCACCCACGGCAAGGTGCCTAGTAACCAAAGATCAATTGTCGGCCGACTCAAATGACAACGAACCAGCCACCAACGACAAAAACTGACCAGCAAGATCACGTGCATGCCGGACAAACTAAATAGATACAGTAGCCCTAATTGCTGAACACTCGTCATTACCGTGCGAAAAGTTGCGGGACGTGCTCCAATCAACAGACTAGTCGCGTATAGCTGCAACCTTTTGGGTAGTTGCTGGCTGGCAAGCATAAACTGTTTGCGCCAACTGTGTACCAAATCCAAACCGGCTAACCAGCCTGACCGTGGCCTGGCTTGAATTTGTTGGACCGTCGCCAAAGTTAATTGATGAGAGATCCCCTGACTACGATAATAATTCGGCGCGTTAAACTGTCCTGGATTTGTCGGTGGCGGGACTGGTGACCACTCGCCTTGAACGCGCCAACTGGTCCGCTGACGTAATTGCTGCAACCGGTGCTGCTCACCAGCATCCGCCAAGCGCCCATAGACGATGACCCGCCCCAACTGACTGGTTGCCACCAGTTGATACTGCCCACCATTAACACTAATTTGATCCGGTTGGACCGCTAATGTTAGTGAAAGCTGGCGTGGATTCTCGCGCTGAATTCGAACAAACTGCGCATTTTTGAAACTTAGCCACCCTGCCAACCCGATCACGCAAATCAAGTTGACAACTAATACCCGCTGCTGCTTGAGACACATGACGCGAATCAACCAGAAGAATAACAAAATGGCGGCTACCCACTGTTGACCGACCAGCCAACTACTCAGTAGACCGCCACTGATAGCGGCAAAGAATAGCGCCCGCAACTAGTTACGATTTAATAAAATATGTGCCAACCCAAGTTTATCAAGGTCAGTTTGGTCAAAAGCCACTTGTTGAAGTGCAACGTGTTTGCGTTCAATCAATGACATCGCATACGCGTCGTTATGATAATTTCGCAAATAATGAATTTTTGTAATGCCAGCTTGCAACAACATCTTAGTACACTGTAAACAAGGAAAATCAGTGACGTAAATCTCGGCACCATCCGTGGCGGCACCAAACTTGGCACACTGTAAGATTGCATTCATTTCCGCATGAATCGTGCGGACACAATGCCCATCAACCAAATAACAGCCTTCGTCGATACAATGCACATCGCCAGAAACTGAACCATTATAACCACCGGCAATAATGCGCTTGTCACGGACGATTGTGGCCCCAACTGATAAACGTTCGCAAGTACTCCGGGTCGACAATAATACCGCCTGCATCATAAAATACTGATCCCAAGGAATTCGTTGATCTTTCATTATTTTGCCTCGCTTTCAATGACAGTAGTATACCAAATTGTTCGGCACACGACTAGACCGTCAATTGGTCTTTAAATTTTGCCAACGTTTTATCGCCAAACCCACCAACCTTTTTTAAGTCGGCCACACTTTTAAACCCACCATGTTGCTCACGATAAGCAATGATTTTTTCAGCCTTCTTTTGACCAACTCCTGATAGCTTCTGCAATGTTGCTACATCGGCCGTATTTAGATTAACCACAGCCTTGGTGTCCGACGGTTTCGCATTTGTCCCGGTCTGACTCGTTGTGAGTGTCCCTGCATTAGTGGGTGCCGTAGTCGGTGGCACTGGCATGGTTGGTGGCTTTTCACCTTTGACTGGCACATAGATGACTTGCTGGTCTGTCACTTTGGCTGCCAAATTAACTTGTGCTTGATCCGCTTGTGGTAACATGCCCTGTGCTAGCGTTAAAGCATCCGCGACGCGCATATCGGTCCGAACCTGATACAATCCCGGTTGTTTCACGGCGCCCTTCACATCAACGTACAATGGCCCACTATTGGCCTTAGCCACAGCTTTGGCACTTCCTTTAGACGACCCCGAACTCGTCTGCTGCCGAACTGCTTGACTCCCCAAGGCCGCATCCGGCATCGGTGGTGCGGCAACAGGCGGACGTAATAGCGCCACCAAAATAACTCCCCCAAAACTTAAACAGCCAAGCCCACCAATGATGACCGTGACCAATCGATGTGCCTTCACCCAACTGAAAATTTCATTGACCAATTTTTCTCATCCCCTAACACTTTGTAGTTACGTAGAAGATGATCCTAACCCTTTAAAAAGGCACAAAAAAGGTTGTGACAATTGTCACAACCACTTAATGTGTTTTCAAATATTTTATGGCTTGGTTAAATGAACTTACAGGCACAACCTTCATCTCGGGAGCATATTTCTTGGCAGTCGCTTTAGCCACCTGATAATTGGTCTGGTGATTTTCTTCAAGTGCTAAAACCGCTTTGGTTGGTTTGAGATATGGGGCAAAGAAAATCGTGGCCCCCGCTTTTTTAGCGGCAATGATTTTCTTATCAATCCCACCAATTTCGCCAACCGACCCGTCAGGATTAATCGTCCCAGTCCCAGCAATCTTGCGACCACGACGAATATTCTGATCAGTCAGTTGTTGATAGATCTGCAAACTAAACATCAGGCCAGCTGAAGGGCCACCGATAGCACCTGGATTGACTTTAACCGGAATTTTAGTGGTCACTTTGACATTATCTGTCAATCCAATCCCAATCCCGGCACGATGCGTGCTTAATTTAATCAATGGTGCCGTCGCTTGTTTGAGCTTGCCGTCGTGCTGATACGTCACTGTCACTTTTTTACCAACACCTTGCTTCGCAATATAGCGCTGATAGCCTTGGGCCGTCGTAAAATGATGCCCGTTAACCTTGGTGATCGTATCGCCAACTTTGACGTCTGACTTAAACTTTGAGTTGGCTTGCACGGTCAACACATAAATCCCACGATAAGTCTTATGGTATTCCGCATGGGCCGCTGAATAAGCCGTCGCGATTGCTTCATTGATCGCACTTTGCATGTAAAAATTCTGCACCTTATCGTAGGTTGCGTCATCTTGGCCGGCATTAACTTCAGCGGCACTGACGACCGAATAATGTGGATTAACTTGCGCGTACAACCAAGTAATCGGGCGCGCTGGTGCTTGTAGCACTGAGGTCAACATAAATTTACCCTTACGTTGATCAGGATGCCCTTTGATCTTAACAAAAGACTTTAGATTGTTAGCACTGCCCGGCCCCTCAATATAATACGGTAGCGGAACGTAAAATAGAACTAATATCGCAATGACCGCCACGATGGCAAGCCAATAGTGACGTAAAAATCGTTTGAATTTCGTCATTAGCCGCGTTCCTTTAATCGTTGTGCTAGCTGCGCCGCCACTGAATCTGGGACATAGTCACGCACATCTGCCCCCATCTTAGCGACTTCCTTAATCAAGCTCGACGAGAAATACGCATACGGTGGCCGCGCCAACAAACAAACCGTTTCAATCTCATCATTTAAAGATTGATTCATCCACGCAATATCACGCTCATAACCAAAATCCTGCTCATTTCGCAAGCCACGCACTAAAACAGTCGCGTGTTGAGCGGCCATAAAATCGACCGTTAAACCAGCCGCAGCTTGGACTTTCACATTTGGCAAGGCCGCTACTTCAGCTTCAATTAACTGCACTTTTTCAGCCTTCGTAAATAAGGGTTGCTTGCCAGTATTCGTCATGACAGCAACAATCAATTGATCAAATAAGTGACTCGCCCGTTCAATTAAATCTAAATGGCCACGGGTAATCGGATCAAAACTCCCAGGAAAGACTGCGATGGTCATAGGGCGTCATCCTCCACTGCTATTTTTTGATAAATCGTCAAATAAGTAATGCCATAATTTTGACGTCGAATCAACTTAAACCCAGTAATCTCATCCGGCATTTCAGCATTGCCATCCGTTTCGCAAATGACATGACAACCAGGATTAAGCAGTCCCAACGACTGACATTTAAGCATATCCTTAACGATTTGTTGCTTTGCGTATGGCGGATCTAAAAAGACCCAATCAAAGCGCTCATTTTTAAAAGCTAATTGTTCCAGGACGCGTTTAGCATCCCCCTTGATAATTTCAAATCGTTCAGGGGCTTTAGTCACTGCAACATTATCTTTAATCGTCTTGATGGCCTGATACTGACGGTCAATTAAAACCGCCTGATCGACCCCGCGAGAAACGGCTTCGATACTCAAGCCGCCACTACCAGCAAACATATCGAGCGCCCGACCCCCATCAAAATAAGGGCCAATAATATTAAATAAAGCTTCCTTGATTTTATCCGTGGTCGGCCGTGTTTGCATGCCAGGGACCGCCTTCAAGCGTCGGCCGCCAAAAACTCCAGCTACGATTCGCATTTATTTTTCACCAACTTTAATCTTCATCATCAACTGGAACCCCAGTCTGTGGCTTAAAGAAGCCTTTATCAACACGTTCACCGAAATTCATATCAATATCCGGCCGATAAGAAGGTTCGACCCGCCGGACAAAATTCAACTTTTTGAGTTTGGCCATCGCTGGCTGAACTTGTGCCTCATCCATGTAAATAATGACATAATGTTCTTGGCGTGACTGATATTGGACCACCCCAAAACGCTTTAACTGCCGAATTTGTTTCATCGAATGTAAATACACGATCACCGAACGGCGTGGTTTTACTTTAAATTCCATCGAATAGCCACCTCTTTTACTTTCTATCTGGTTAAATGTTAGGCTAGATTGCTCGGTTCGTCAAGACTTTGTCTCAGGGCACTGGCACCCGTACCACCAGTTGACATTATGAAGGGTGAAGGGTGAAGGTTACTAGCCCATTCTGCTGCATTAGTGATCAGGCTATGAGAATTGCCGCTTCCGGTTGTTAACCGTTCTAAGTGCTCAATCCGTTGTTTAAAGTTAATAAAGTTAGTCGCATGAATCTAATTTGGACATAACCAACGTCGGCATCACTGGATTCACAACAGTTTAGTCACTTTCCATCTTTAGTAACCTAAATAAACTGTCGTGACACAAGACTGCAATGACGGTTGTGCTAATGACTTCAGACTTTTTGCGTCGTTCTGACAATTTACTGTCACTTCCAAGACCGGTCTCAACTAATACCAATGGGCTGAATAACCAGACACCATCAGCGACATCCGGAAACCACAATCTACCCTTTGAATAAAAAAATGATCGATAATTACCAGCAGCTAACTAGTAATTACCGACCATTTTGTTTGATTAGTCTAAGATAACCAATTTAAGCGTCGCGAAACAACTTTATTTAGGCGTGATTTCAAGTAATAAATCATCCGTCTGAATAACATCACCAGCACTGACATAGGTGTGTTCAATGATCCCATCTTCTGGTGCTTGGATCGTCGTTTCCATCTTCATCGCTTCAGTAACTAGCAATGGTTGACCCTTCTTGACTGTCTCGCCCTTCTTAACGAGTAATTTCAAGACAGAACCGCTCATCGTCGCCCCAACTTCATTTTCGTTCGTTGGTTCGGCTTTCCGGGTGCTGGCTGACGTTTGATGAACTGAATTATCCTTCACCGTGATTTCTTGGTTCTGACCATTGATACTAAAGTATAAGGTCCGAATCCCATCGACATCCGGTTCGCTAACTTGGTTCAACTTGACGATCATCGTCTTACCACGAGCCAATTCAACATTGACCGTTTCGCCTAAACGCATCCCTTGGAAGAACGTTGGCGTATCTAATAAGGACACATGCCCGTATTGCTTATGTTGGGCTTGATATTCCAAGAAGACTTTTGGATATAAGATATAGCTCAAGACTTCTTGTTTGGAAGGTTCATGCCCAATCTTAGGTGCTAACTCAGCCTTCGTCGCTTCAAAGTCAGCTGGCTTGGCCAAAGAACCTGGCCGTACCGTTAACCCTTGACGATTCTTCAACACGATCTTTTGCAACTTCTTTGGGAAGCCGCCGACCGGTTGGCCAATATTTCCAGCGAAGAAATTAATGACTGATTCAGGGAAGTCTAACTTCTCCCCGTGATCGTAGACATCATCGGGTGTTAAATTATTTTCAATCATGAAGAGTGCCATATCACCAACAACTTTGGAACTTGGCGTGACTTTGATAATATCCCCAAACATGTCATTGACGGTCGCATACATTTCTTTAACTTCTTCCCAACGATCGCCGAGCCCTAAAGCTTTGGCCTGTTGTTGTAAGTTCGAATATTGCCCGCCTGGCATTTGAGTTTGATAAATATCGGTCTGTGGACCCGTCATCCCATTTGAGAAGTCTTGGTAATAAGGCCGAATCCCTTGCCAGTAACGATTAATGGCTTCAACATTGTTGATATCTACCGCTGGTTGGCGATCATTATGCGCTAAGGCATAGTATAAAGAACTCATCGATGGTTGACTCGTCGTCCCTGACAAGGCACTGGCCGCAACATCCACAACATCGACCCCAGCTTCAACGGCCCGTGCATAGGTAAAGATCCCATTCCCAGTCGTATCGTGAGTATGCAAGTGGACTGGCACGTCCAAAGCATCTTTCAATGTCGCCACAAGTTCATAAGCCGCTTCTGGCTTCAAAACGCCGGCCATATCCTTGATGGCAATAATATCAGAGCCTGCAGATTGTAGATCTAACGCTAATTGTTTGTAGTAAGCCAAGGAATATTTTTTGCGTTTTGGATCCATGATATCGCCAGTATAACAAATCGTCCCTTCGGCGATCTTACCGGTTTCTTTGACTGCTTGAATACTCTTTTCCATTTGAGGAACCCAGTTCAAACTATCGAAGATCCGGAAGACATCGATTCCACTTTTTGCTGATTCCAAAATAAATTCGCGAATCACGTTATCTGGATAGTTCTGGTAACCGACCGCATTACTCCCACGGAATAACATCTGGAATAACGTCCGTGGCATCGCAGTCCGCAATTTACGCAGCCGATCCCAAGGGTTTTCATTTAAGAAGCGAAAAGCGACATCAAAGGTCGCGCCGCCCCACATTTCATAGGAGAATAGCTCTGGTAACGCCTTTTGTGACGCTTCCGCGACGGCTAACATATCCTTAGTCCGCATCCGGGTCGCAAATAAACTTTGGTGTGCATCCCGCATCGTTGTGTCAGTTAATAACACTTCTTTTTTAGCTAATAACCAACTTTGTAAGCCAGCGACACCTTGTTCATCCAAGACGTCCTTGGCGGTCACAATCTTTTTATCGATAGGCGCAAAGTTATCTTTGAACTCAACATCTGGATAGTATTTCTTCGAATGTTGGGCCACGTCGGCAAACCCATTGACCGTAGTATTCCCAATATACTTCAACATTTTATCTTCTTGTTGTGTATCATCTGGGAAGTTAAACAACTCTGGGGTGTTGTCGATAAAACGGGTATTGGCTTGGCCAGCTTGGAAAGTTGGATGGTCGATCACATTCAACATAAATGGAATATTGGTCTTCACGCCACGAATATCGAACTCAACTAGGACCCGGCGCATTTTATGCACAGCGGCCTTGAAATTACGCGCCACGACACAGGCTTTAACTAGTAAGGAATCAAAGTATGGTGTGACCACGGCGCCAGAGTAAGTATTCCCGGCATCCAAACGAACCCCGTTACCACCTGGTGACCGATAAGTTTCAATTCGACCAGTATCCGGCATGAAATCGTTCGCTGGATCTTCAGTGGTGACCCGGCATTGAATCGCAGCCCCTTTGTAAGTCAACGCATCTTGATGTGGCAAATGTAAATCTTCAAATAAATCACCGCCCATGGCAATCTTTAATTGTGCATGCACGATATCGATTTCGGTGATCATTTCAGTCACGGTGTGTTCAACTTGAACCCGTGGATTAACTTCCATGAAGTAGAACTTGTCACCTTCAACTAAGAATTCAACCGTGGCGGCATTCAGATAATGGACATGCTTCATTAAACGAACAGCAGCATCACAAATGTTTTGCCGTAATTCAATTGGCAACGCAACCGCTGGCGCAAATTCAATCACCTTTTGGTTACGACGTTGCACAGAGCAGTCCCGTTCGAATAAGTGCAAAATATTGCCATGGGAGTCCCCTAAAATTTGGACTTCAATGTGCTTTGGGTGGGCAATGAATTTTTCTAAGTAAATTTCGTCGTCACCAAAGGACTGCATCGCTTCTGAACGCGCCCGATCAAAAGCTTCTTGTAATTCGGAAGCTTCATGAACGATCCGCATCCCACGACCACCACCGCCCATCGCGGCCTTGATCATGATTGGGAAACCATACTTTTGCGTAAATTGGAGTGCTTCGTTTAAACTCGTTACCGGATGTGTCGTACTAGGAATCGTTGCGACGCCAGCATCGGCAGCGACTTGCTTCGCGGTGATCTTGTCACCAAACATTTCCAATTGTTCCGGTGTCGGGCCGATAAAGGTCAAGCCTTCTTCAGCACAACGCCGCGCAAAAGTTGCATTTTCAGATAAGAAACCATAGCCGGGATGAATCGCGTCGACTTGGTTTTCTTTGGCAATCCGAATAATGTCTTCAATATCGAGATAAGCTGCGATTGGTGCGAGGCCTTCACCGACTAAGTACGCTTCATCAGCCTTAAAACGGTGAACGGAAAATTCATCTTCTTTGGCGTAAATTGCCACGGTCTGCAGGCCTAATTCATGACAAGCCCGAATCACCCGCGTCGCAATTTCACCACGGTTAGCAATTAATACTTTCTTCACCAGAAACCCCTCATTTCCAAATTAGATTGACTTAACTTTCCTGACGAACAGCGGATGCTCGCGCGATTTGTTCAAGCGAGCTCACGTTGAGCACTAACCCGAACGATAGTGTGAGCACCATCATACTGGAACCGCCGTAACTAATGAACGGGAACGTGACCCCGGTAATCGGGATCAGACCGACGATTCCGCCGACATTAATAAACGCCTGAATGGTCAAATAAGCGGCCACCCCGTAACAAACTAACGTATTAAACGTGTTGTTGGATCGCACACCGATGTAGATCATCCGACCAACGATCACGAGTAATAATCCCATTACCAACAGAACCCCGAGCAAGCCGAGTTCTTCCGCAGTAATTGACATAATAAAATCTGTATTAGGCTCTGGTAAATAGCCGCGTTTTTGCAAACTATTCCCAATCCCAACACCGGTCAAACCACCATTTGAAATGGCATAATATGAATTCACCAATTGTGTCCCCGCACCTGAAGCCGTCGTAAATGGATTCAAGAAACCGAGAAAACGCCGCAATTGATAAGAATTCGCTAACACACTTTGAGGAAGACGACTCATCATGGGAACTAAGACCCACTCAAACCCCACGGCGGCAGTTACGAAGATACCGACCCCATAAAGGTAAGACATCCCGCTGGCAAATAAGATCACTGCCGCAATCGCCAAGTTGATCGTGGCGCCCCCAATATCAGGCTGGATCACGATCAACACGATCATGACCCCGAGCATCGCTAACTGCGCATTTAAATCCCGTAATTTGGCCACACCTAGGCGCCGTTCACGCTGCGCAATCATTGTTGAAAGGTACACGATCAAATAAAACTTACAAAACTCGGCCGGTTGAATGGACATCGGTCCGAGCACAATCCAGCCAGCCGCCCCATTGATCGATTGACCGAACAATCGCAACCCAACGAGGACAGCCAACATAGCAAATCCTAAAATTCCCCATAACTTAGTGCGCTTAAAGTAATCAATCTTTAAGTTCATGCAAAACAAGGTAATCACTAGGCCCCCCAGGACCCAGACGAGCTGACGAAATAAATAGCTCGTTGGTGATGAGCCAATACCTGCTGCAACGTACGAACTTGAGGAATAAACCATGACGATCCCAATACCACACAAGATGAGGTATGGAATAAAAAGGACATAGTCCATGTGACGTATTTTTTTTGGCATGACGGTCAATCCCACCTTAAATAATCTGAGTTTATAGAACGTTTCGCCATGACCATTCTATAAAAGTTCGCTTGCAGTAATTATAGCATAGTCGCAATTACCGCAACCTGTGAAATTGTTAATTTGTGGTTGCTTTTTAAACTTTTTTAAACAAAAAAGCGACCCCATTGAGGAGGTCGCTTTGAGTTGAAACGTTGATGCGCTTATTTAGCCATCTTACGTTTCTTAGCTTCTTTTTCACGTGAATTCGTATTCAGAATCGTCTTACGTAAACGGACGTGTTCTGGTGTGATTTCACAATATTCGTCACTATTCAAGAATTCCAATGATTCTTCAAGCGTCAAATGAGTTGGCGTCTTGATTGTCGCAGTCAAATCCTTGTTTGATGAACGAACGTTGGTCATGTTCTTACCTTTAGTGATATTAACTGAAATATCATTTTCACGGCTATTTTGACCAACAATCATCCCTTCATAGACATCGGTACCTGGGTCGACAAAAATCGTCCCACGTTCTTCGATACCCATCGTCGCGTATGTCGTGGTCTTACCTTGGTTAATTGAAACTAAGGCACCATTCCGACGACCAGGGTTCCAGTTCTTGATAACTGGCGCATACTTAGCATACGTATGGTTCATGATGCCGTAACCACGCGTTAATGATAAGAATTCAGTTGAGTAACCGATCAACCCACGTGAAGGAGCCAAGAAAGTCAAACGAGTTTGACCGTTCCCAGTACTTTCCATGTTCTTCATTTCACCCTTACGTTGTGACAAGGTATCAATGATGGCACCAGTATATTCGTCAGGCGTATCGATCTGAACAGATTCGAATGGTTCGCTCCGAACGCCGTCAACGTCGCGATAAATAACTTCTGGACGAGATGCTTGTAATTCATAACCTTCACGCCGTAACGTTTCGATTAAGATTGATAAATGCAATTCTCCACGACCAGAAACGACCCATGAACCAGGTTCGTCAGTATCGTCAACACGTAACGACACATCGGTTTCCAATTCAGACTTCAAACGTAATTCCAATTGACGAGCAGTCACGAATTTACCTTCTTTACCGGCAAATGGTGATGAGTTCGTCCCAAAGGTCATTTGTAAGGTTGGTTCGTCGATCCGTAAGATTGGTAAAGCTTCTGGATTGCTTGAGTCAGCAACCGTTTCACCAACGTTAATATCTTCCATCCCAGAAACGGCAACTAAATCACCGGCATGGGCTTCGTTGATTTCCAAACGTTGTAGACCGAAGAAACCGAACAACTTGGTTACCCGGAAATTCTTCTTGCTACCATCAAGCTTCATAACAGTAACGCTGTCCCCAACCTTGATCGTTCCACGGAAGACCCGGCCAATCCCAACACGACCAACGTAATCATTGTAATCAAGTAAAGCAACTTGGAATTGTAATGATTCGTCAGAGTTATCGATTGGGGCTGGAATCGTCTTGATAATGGTATCAAAGACTGGTTTCATCGTATGTTCTTGTTTAGCAGGATCTGATTCGTAACTTGACGTCCCGTTTAATGCTGAAACGTAAACAACTGGGAAGTCCAATTGTGATTCGTCCGCACCTAATTCGATGAATAAGTCTAGGACTTCATCAACAACTTCTTCAGGACGAGCACCTGGACGGTCAATCTTGTTGATAACCACGATAGGTGTCAAATGTTGTTCCAAGGCCTTTTTCAAAACGAAACGGGTTTGTGGCATCGTTCCTTCAAAAGCATCAACAACTAATAAGACCCCATCGACCATGCGCATGATCCGTTCAACTTCACCACCGAAGTCAGCATGTCCTGGTGTATCCAAAATATTAATTTGTTTGTCGCCGTAACGTACGGCCGTGTTCTTTGAAAGGATCGTGATACCGCGTTCCTTTTCAATGGCATTAGTGTCCATCGCCCGATCATCAATCTGGACGTGTTCATCTAAGGTATCCGATTGTTTAAGCATTTCGTTAACTAAGGTTGTTTTACCGTGGTCAACGTGGGCAATAATGGCAATGTTGCGGATATCATCTCTAAATTTCAAAATTGATCTTCCTTTCATCCTTCAAAAATTCTAACTATCCGATTGATAGCAGAAATCTTACATATATTAATACAATCTGGCATCACTATCAAGTGACACGTGCGCCTTGATTGACGCGTAATGCCGTTTTCATCGGCTTTCATCAATTGGCATAAAAAAACTGTGACGGATGGGTCACAGTCACACCGTTCATCTGACGATTGTCAAAATAGCACGTTGCGCACTTTTAGTCGCTATTAGTACAGCACCAGATGATAACATATTTACGGGCTTGCCGTCAACTTGTGAAACAACCAGTCCTAAGGTTTCAGCTAAGACGCGGCCAGCAGCAAAGTCCCACGGCCGCAAATAAGACAAATAGCCAACGAGTTCACCAGCCAAGACTTGGCTGATTTGAATCCCAGCGCTACCCATGATTCGCGGCCCCAGACTGGCATGTGCGATTGCTTGCATCTGGTACTTATCATGAATTAGTAGCGGGCCACTCGCGCCAAATAGCCCTGCCGAAAGACCACGATCAGCAGGTGCCGGTAACGGTTGTTCATTGACAGTGACACCCAAGGCGGGGCCACCAGCATAGAGCCGGTCGCCCATCACGTCGTAAATATAGCCCAAGGTCGGTTCACCATCAACATAGTACCCGATCATCATCGCAAAATGATCCCGTTGATGGACAAAGTTCATGGTCCCGTCGATGGGATCCACGATCCAAACATGCCCGGTCATTGACTCAACCGGATCACCCAAGCCCTCTTCACCGAGAATTTTGGCTGCAGGATCAAGTTGGCGTAACGCATGAACTAAAAAATGTTCATTACTTTTATCAACGTTGGTCACCAAGTCTTTACGACTCGTCTTTTCAGAGACTGTCAATTGGGTGCCCATCTGTGCTAAGACTTGTGCGCGGGCTTGTCGCATCACTGCTTGAACAGCTTGATTTAATTGTTGTAATGCTGTATTTGACACCTCTATCACCTAGCTTCGATATTGAAAACGTTGTTTATTTGTGGTCTGAGCTGCCTGCATCGTTTTATAAATGCTGAGTCCAGAAGCCGCTTCAAAGGCACGTGAAAGCTGTTTTTCTTCAGACTTTGAGGTCACGATCGTTTTAAACGCCTGATAAGCACTTAGTAAGTCAGCTGTTGGCACCGTACTGTCGTTAGCTGCCTCAATCTTTTCATAGAAACGACTCACAGTAATGATTTCGTCAGTCGTCCAGGCGTCATTCAATGGATATTGGTAATTTTCAGGCCTGTTCATCGTCATTTTGGTCAAACTCCCCTGCTTCTACGCGGTCTAAATCATGCCGGACTTGACCAGCAATTTCCGCATATTCTTTTTGTTCTTCATCTGACAAGACCATGTCTGCCAAACGTTTTATCCCATTAGCACTAATGAGCACTGGCGACGCTAAGCCAACCAGTTGGTCATCCGCGATCGTTTGAACATTTGTGACCGTCCCAATAAATGGGGCCTGATCGTAAAACGCTCGTAAGACTTGTACTAATGCTAACACACTCAACGTTTGATTGGTAACGATTGCTGGTTCGTCGATGCGTTCCTGGTCAGCGCCCATCTCATCGGCGCCGAAGCTAATGTCTTGGTTGGCCAGATAAGTCAGCACTGGTGCGGGTCCAATATAAGAACGGCTCCATGAGATCAAGTGCTCGCGAGCAGTCCCGACGACAAACGCGTGGACATCACTCGCCCCAACATTTAACTGATCTTGTAATAGCCGCTCAAGCAGTCGACTCTGGGGTAACGTGCCTAAGCCGAGCACCCGTTGATGATCGACCCCACTAAAACGGGCGGCCAAGACGCTGAGTACCGCATCATTGCTCCCAGTCAGCACTAATTTGCCATTAAACCCAGCGGCCATCGCCGTATTGATAAATTGACGAAATAAAGGCAACGTCGCCTGTAGATCGGCTTCAACATCTCGGTCGGCGGCCAAAGGGACTAGATTGCCGATGATTAACGCATCAGCTTGTGAATAATCAGGTTTTGCGGGTGCCTGCAAAGTAAAGTGACGGCAGGCAGCACTCGCTGTAATCAGAGATTGATAACGCGGTGTCTCGTCGGTTGCTGCAGCGACGATCAAGTTCAATGGCAGATCCTTGGCCATTGCAATTAAAATGAGTTGTTGTACGAATTCAAATAAGCCACGAATAATAACTGTATTGTTCATGAAATTCCTCCCAACTTTCGCTAATAATTGTACCTGAGCTGTCAACTTATTCAAGTAAAGTTTAAGTAAATCCTTACCCTTTTGTCACATTAATCAGGATTGCCAACTGTTTACGAAGTTAAACTTTTTTATGTAAGCTCATGCGCCGGTCGTACAGACCTTGAACAGCATAACACCACCGCTGATATCATGCGGCATTTTTGACTTATCCGGCGATCGACCAGTTCATGAGCAAAACAAAAGTTTGAGACCCTTAAGCCTCAAACTTCTGCATCGAATCGTTAAATTTGTCGAATTTAAATATGCGTTGGATAACCCATGGCAACATCCGCAGCTTCTTGAACAACTTCGCCCAAGGTTGGATGTGGATGAATCGTCAAAGCTAAGTCTTCAACGTTCATGCTACCATTGACAGCAACACTCAATTCAGAAATCAAATCACTGGCACCAGGGCCGGCAATTTGTGCCCCAACGATCGTGCCTTCATCCTTCGTTGAAACCAGCCGGAAGAAGCCTTCCATCGAGTTCAATGAAATCGCACGGCCATTCCCAGCAAATGGGAACTTCGACGTCGTGACACTCAAGCCAGCCTTTTCAGCTTCAGCTTTAGTCATCCCAACGGTCGCTAATTCTGGATCCGTGAAACAAACTGCTGGCACGGAAACATAATCATTCGCAGTCTTCTTGCCACTGATGGCACCAGCTGCAACCTTACCTTCTGCAAAGGCTTTATGTGCCAAAGCCGGACCGGCAACAATGTCCCCAATCGCAAAGATGTCTTGCGCAGCTGTCCGACCTTGTTGATCAACTTCGATCAAACCACGGTCGGTCAACTTAACATCCGTGTATTCAAGGCCCATGTCGTCAGTATTTGGCCGACGACCAACCGTAACCATGCAGTAGTCAGCGCGAACGGATTGTTCCTTGCCATCAACTTCATAAGTCACAGTGACACCGCTGTCATCTTGTTCCGAGTTTTTCGCCATCGCATTAGTGACCACGGTGACACCCTTATCTTTGAAACTCTTCAGGACTAATTTAACCATATCTTTTTCAAAGTTTGGCAAGATTTGTGGTGTTCCTTCGAGGATCGTCACATGTGCCCCTAAGTTAGCATAAGCACCAGCTAATTCAGAGCCAATGTAACCGCCACCAATAACAACTAATTCTTTAGGAACCTCTGGCAAGTTCAAGCCACCGGTCGAGTCAACGACACGACCATTGAACTTGAAGCCAGGGATCTCAACTGGGCGTGATCCGGTTGCAATAATTAAATGTTTGAATTTATAAGTTTGACCCGTGTGGTCGCCATTCATGACACGTAACGTATGGTTATCGTGCATGTAAGCTTCCCCTTCAACGATTTCAACCTTATGTTTCTTTAATAACATTTTGACCCCGCCGGTTAAGCGATCAACGACTTGATGGTCTTTCCAATCTTGGGTCGTCTTGAAGTCTAAGACTGGGTCTTGAATGTTCTTAATCCCAAAGATTTTACTATCTTTGACTTCTTGGAGCCGATGACCAGCACTGATCAATGCTTTAGATGGAATACAGCCAACGTTCAAGCAGACCCCACCAATATATTCTTTCTCAATGATAGTTACTTTTTGACCGAGTTCAGCGGCCCGAATCGCGGCGACGTAGCCACCAGGACCCGCACCAACGATCATTGTATCGCGTTCTTCAGCAAAATCTCCTACAACCATTCTGACCTCATCCTTCCATCAAAAGTAATTCTGGATCATGCAATAATTGTTTCAATAAGTTCATTGCTTTTTGAGCAGTGGCGCCATCGATCAAACGATGGTCAAAGCTTAAGGACAATTTTTGCATCTTACCAACGACGATTTCACCATCTTCGTTGACGTAAGGTTCTTTCCCAATGCGGCCAACCCCAAGGATTGCCACTTCTGGTTGGTTGATTACTGGTGTAAACCAGCCACCACCGATTGAACCAATGTTACTAATGGTAATTGACGCACCACTCATTTCTTTCGATTTGAGTTTGCCATCATAAGCTTTTTGCGTATTGTCAGTAATTTCCTTGGCAATGGCAAATAACCCTTTACCTTCAGCATGCTTGATGTTTGGTACTAACAAGCCGCGATCCGTATCTGTTGCGACCCCAATGTTGTAATAGTGCTTGTAAACAATTTCCTTGTTGGCATCGTCGATTGACGCGTTAAATTCTGGGAATTGTTGCAAGACAGCTACTAAAGCCTTAACAAAGTAAGGCAAGAAGGTCAAATGAATATCACGATCTGCCGCGATCGTCTTGTACTTCTTCCGATGAGCCATCAAAGCAGATACTTCAACTTCATCAAATAACGTCACATGTGGTGCGGTATGCTTACTGTTGACCATGGCTTTCGAGATGGCTTTCCGAATTGGTGTCATCTTTTCGCGTGTTTCTAATTCTGGTGTATCAGAAACATATGGTTTAACTGGTTCTGGTGCCGGCGCAGCTTCAGCAGCTGGTGCTGCAGCGGTAGCCGTTGTTGCGGCTTGTGAGCCAGTTGCAGCTGGAGCCCCAGTATAGTTATCAATATCTTGTTTCGTAATCTGGCCATGTGCACCAGTTGCAGTCACTTGCGAAATATCGATATCTTTGTCGCGAGCATATTGCCGGACAGAAGGCATCGCTAAGATCCGCTTGTTTGGATCTGCAGGGGCGATTGGTGCCGCCGTGGCAGCTGTTTCTGGTGCTGCAGGCGCAGGTGTCGGTTTGTCAGCGGTTGCATTTTCAGCTGGCGCCGCAGCCGGTGTGGCACTAGCACCAGAGCCATCATCGATTTCCACGATGACATCTCCAATTTTAGCGGTTTCACCTTCTGGTACCAAAATCTTTACAATCGTCCCATCAACGGGTGATGGTAATTCTTCAACTGATTTATCGTTTTGAATCTCAACTAGAGAATCGTCTTCCTTGACTTGATCGCCAGGTTTAACGAGCCAAGTGGCGATTTCGCCTTCTTCTAGGCCTTCGCCAAGCTCTGGTAATTTAAACTCGTAAGCCATTGGATAACTTCCTTTCATTGCAACCAATATCTGGTTGTTTTCGATGCGCGAAATTTTTTAGTAGTTTAAGATCTCGCGGGTTTTTGCTTCAATTTCATCTTCAGCAGGGAGCCAGTCGTCTTCAGCTAGCCCAAATGGATAAACCGTGTCAGGCGCTGAGACCCGACCGACTGGTGCGCTCAAGTATAAAGCACCCTTTTCAGCAATCAGTGAAGCCACATTGGCAGCAATCCCAGCTTGACGTTGCGCTTCTTGAATCGCAACCGCGCGACCAGTCTTTTCAACTGATTTTAAAATCGTGTCTTCATCGAGTGGTGACAAAGTCCGTAAATCAACCACTTCAACCGAAATGCCTTCTTTTTCAAGCTTTTCGGCGACCTTCAATGATTGGTTAACTTGAGCACTGTACGCAATCAGTGAAATATCGGTCCCTTCACGGACAACATTCGCTTTGTCCAACGGCACGGTATAAGCTTCATCTGGAATGTCAGCTTTCATTGACCGATACAATTTCAAGTTTTCAAGGAAGAACACAGGGTCATTGTTCCGAATTGAGGAAATCAACAAACCTTTGGCATCGTATGGGTTCGATGGTGTGACCACCCGGAGCCCAGGAATTTGTGCTAAGTAGCCTTCCAATGAATCGGCATGCATTTCTGGAGTATGGGTCCCACCACCATATGGTGACCGAATCGTAATTGGCATATGACGCGTGCCACCAGTCCGGAAGCGTTCCCGTGACATTTGACCAGCAATCGAATCCATGGTTTCAAAAATGAACCCTAAGAATTGGATTTCTGGAATTGGGCGGAAGCCTTCGAGTGCTAAACCGATGGATAAGCCACCAATACCAGATTCAGCTAAAGGTGTATCGAAGACCCGGTCCTCGCCAAATTCAGCTTGGAGACCGTCAGTTGCCCGGAAAACCCCACCGTTTTTACCAACGTCTTCACCAAAAATTAACGTCTTTTCGTCAGACCCTAATTCTAATCGAAGTGCATCGGTAATCGCTTGAATATATGTTTTCTTTGACATGTTACTTCGACTCCTTTGCTTGGTATTCCGTAATTTGTTGTTGAATGTTTTGTGGTTGTTCTTCAAAGACATTCTCCAAAAATTCGGTCATTTTTTGCTTAGGTGCTTCATCCGCTTGTTTAACAGCGGCTTTAATGTCAGCTTTAACTTGTTCAACGTACTCGTTTTCAAGGTCTTCTGACCAAACGCCTTGGTCCGTTAAGTACTTGCGATAACGAATCAATGGATCATTGTCGAACCATGGTTGTTCTTCTTCCTTAGTCCGGTAACGCTTAGGATCATCCCCAGCATTCGTATGTGGTCCAAACCGATAAGTCAACGTTTCAATCATCACTGGGCCATTGCCAGCAGCAGCGTATTCCCGGGCAGCCTTGGTGACTTCATGAACAGCTAAGAAGTCCATCCCATCAACTTGCACACTTGGAATCCCAGCGGCAACGGCTTTTTGAGCCAATGTTCGGGCAGCCGTTTGCTTACGCCGTGGTACTGAAATGGCATAACCATTATTTTGAACGATAAAGACAGCAGGTGCTTGGAATGCGCCAGCAAAGTTCATGCCTTCATAGAAGTCCCCTTGCGACGTCCCACCATCACCAGTGTAACTGTAAGCAACTTTATCTTCGGTCCCATTCTTCTTGATTCCGAGGGCCACACCGGCCGCTTGAATATATTGAGCCCCGATAATAATTTGTGGTGGCATTGCATGTAAATCTTCTGGATATTCGTTACCTAAAACGTGTCCACGTGACCATAGGAACGCTTTGTAAACGGGTAAGCCGTGTTGGATCAGTTGAGGAATATCACGATAGGCCGGCATTAAAACGTCGGTTGACTTCATCGCGGAGTTGCTCCCCATTTCACTAGCTTCTTGACCTTCAGTTGGTGCATAGAAACCTAGTCGACCTTGACGGGTTAGCGCGTTTGAGCGTTGGTGTAAAGTCCGTTCCCAGATCATTAGCTTTAAAAAGTCGACTAATTGATCATTTGAATATTTAGAGACAATTGCTTGGTTGACGACATTAGCTTGTCCGTCCATCACTTGTACTGGTTCAAAATTCTTTCCAAGCGCATCCCGGATCTCACTGAAATCGACAATTGGTTTTTCGTTGTCCATAAATGACACATCCCTTTCATGAACGTACGAACTCAACGGCTAAACCATTGGCTCGTAATCGTTTTCATAATTACAAGTCTAATTTACCATTGGTTTTCAATTTTTGCAAGCCCTTTCAAAAGGCTAAATAACAGCTTTTAGGCCAAAAACGATTGTGAATGTTTTCATTTGTAACTTGACTTGACTTTCATGATTTTTTCGAGAATCATTCTACATTTTCAATTTTAGTTATGCTAAACTTATTTGGATGATTAAACTGCCCTGCAGTTCGAATCGTAGAATAGTTTTGGAGGTAATTTGGGTTGATTAAGATGAAAGATATCATTCGCGAAGGTAACGACACGTTGCGCGCGGAAGCCAAGGCCGTCAAGTTTCCATTGAGCGATGACGACCGCAAGTTGGCCAACGACATGATGGGCTACTTGGAAAATAGTCAAGATCCAGAATTGGCTAAAAAATATGGTTTGCGTGCTGGCGTTGGATTAGCCGCACCACAAGTGGACGTCTCAGAACAAATGGCCGCCGTCCTCGTTCCTGCCGAAGACAACAGTGATGAACCAATCTTCAAAGACGTCATCATTAACCCGGTCATCATCAGTCATTCCGTTCAGCCAGGCGCTCTGACTGAAGGTGAAGGCTGTTTATCCGTTGACCGCGATGTTTCAGGGTACGTGATCCGCCACGATCGGATCACATTACGCTACTATAATATGGCTGGCGAACAAAAGAAAATTCGCCTTAAAAATTACCCAGCCATCGTTTGTCAGCACGAAATTGATCATTTACATGGCATTTTATTTTATGACCATATCAACAATGACAATCCTTTTGCAGCCGAAGATGACCTCGTTTTAATTTCATAAGCTAAAAAAAGCTCTGACCATCGTGGTCGAGCTTTTTTTATGACTTTTTTGGATTTAAGCGCCGTAGATCTTCCAAATACTCCAGAGTTGCTTCATTCATGAGATAGGCCACATCAATGTGTAATTGACCTGATCTTAGCCAAGCATCCGTGACTCGCAACGCCGGGCCGGCTGCTTGATACGCCGGCAACTGTTCATCTCTGGCGTAAGCTTGTAAATGATTGTTTAAAATCCGCCGAATCTCTGGTAGGTCGGTCGTGATCATGCCTGGTGCTTCAAGCACATATTCAAACGCCATGACCCCCCGGCCCCACACATCGGCCACTGGTACGGAGTGTAAATCACCACCAACTTGCTGCGCCACAGCAGTACTACTCAACTGTTTCAAGATCTGGCTCATCGCTTGATCGACGGTCCGTTGGCCTCTCAGCCGGATTTTTAATGCCGCACGTTTTAAAACTTGGCGACGCAAGACTTCATATATAATGACGGCTAAAATTAACCCAACTAAAATTATCAGCCATTTTTCCATTAGGCATCCCTCACAATTTTTGTACGTTTATTCACAAAACGAGTAAATTAATCACACTTAACATGCTCTCAGCATAGCATGTTTAATAAAAAAATTTACCGAAGTAAGCCTAGTTTTTGAAGAAAGTTAACATTGTATACACCTCAGCGGAATTATGCTAAAATGAAAGATAATTGTTGTGTTTACACAACCTGGTGTACGGATCAAACTTTTATTTTTGCTACTATTTAGGATTTCAGGTCCTGAATAAATATTTTATAAGGAGTTTTGTTAATGATTTACAAAGTCTACTACCAAGAAACCAAAAAACGGAACCCACAACGCGAAACAACGAAGGCCCTCTATCTCGAAGCAGATACCGAAGTTGACGCCCGCGTTTTGGTCGAAGATAACACTGAATTCAACATTGAATTTATCGAACCGTTAGAAGGTAACTTCTTGGATTATGAAAAAGAAAATCCAGAGTATCAACTAACGGAGTTTAATAAATGAAACGGTTAAACGTCAAAAATAACGAAACCGCTGTTTTTGCAGTCGGCGGTTTGGGAGAAATTGGGAAAAACACTTATGGTGTCCAATTTCAGGACGAGATTATTCTGATCGATGCTGGTATCAAATTCCCCGAAGATGAATTACTCGGAATTGATTATGTCATCCCAGATTATTCTTATCTAGTTGCAAATCAGCAAAAAATAAAAGCATTGGTGATTACGCACGGACACGAAGATCATATTGGTGGGATTCCATTCCTACTCCAACAAATCAACGTGCCAATTTATGCCGGTCCCCTAGCCTTAGCCTTGATCAAAGGTAAACTGGAAGAACACGGCCTGCTAAAGACGACTGAGCTTCACGAGATCAACGAAGATACCGTGTTGAAATTCCGTAAGACTCGGGTCTCCTTCTTTAGAACGACCCACTCAATTCCAGATACGCTAGGAATCGCCGTCCAAACACCACCTGGCACGATTGTGGAAACCGGGGATTATAAGTTCGATCTGACACCAATTACGAATCAGCCACCGAACTTGCAACGGATGGCACATCTCGGTGAACGAGGCGTGCTGGCATTGCTATCTGATAGTACAAACGCCGAACGGCCAATCTTTACGAAGTCCGAACGTTGGGTTGCACAATCGATCCGCCATATTTTTGAAGGCGTCGAGGGTCGGATTATTTTCGCCACCTTCGCTTCCAATATTTCACGGATTCAAGAAGCGGCGCAAGTTGCTTTGGAACACCATCGTAAGATTGCGGTCTTCGGTCGCAGTATGGAAGCTGCCATTGTTAATGGTCGCGAACTGGGATACTTAAACATTCCAGACGAAGCCATCGTTGACGCCAATGATATCAAGTCCTTACCAGCTAACAAAGTCATGATTTTATGTACCGGCTCACAAGGTGAACCAATGGCTGCCCTTTCGCGGATTGCCAACGGGACTCACCGTCAAATTTCGGTACAACCTGGCGACACCGTCATCTTCTCTAGTTCACCAATTCCTGGGAACACTTTGAGTGTTAACCACGTGATCAACGAACTTGAAGAAGCTGGCGCGCACGTCATTCATGGGAAAGTCAATAACATTCATACTTCTGGTCATGGTGGTCAAGAGGAACAAAAGCTGATGCTTCGTTTGATGAAGCCAAAGTTCTTTATGCCAATTCATGGGGAATACCGGATGTTAAAGATTCATACTGAGTTAGCTGAACAGTGTGGCGTCCCATTAGACCATAGCTTTATCTTGGAAAATGGCGATGTTTTAGCCTTGACTAAAGACTCGGCTCGGGTTGCTGGTCACTTCGGTGCCGGTGACGTCTATGTCGACGGCTCTGGGATTGGCGACATTGGTAACGTGGTCTTGCGTGACCGTCAAGTGCTTTCAGAAGAAGGCCTAGTCGTGGTTGTCGCCACCATTGACCTTAAGAAAAAAGAAATCCAGGCTGGTCCAGATATTTTGTCACGTGGTTTCGTCTATATGCGTGAATCTGGTGACTTGATCAATGAAGCCCGGCGTCATGTCTTCCGCACAATTCGCCGTAAGATGAAGAGTGACAAAGCTAGTGAAGCCACGATTCGCAACGCGATCATTGATGATCTACAAAGCTTTTTGTTCGAGAAAACTGAACGGCATCCGATGATTTTACCGATGCTGATTATGAATTAATCACCTGCCGGAACGATCCTGTTCCGGCTTTTTGTGGTGTAAGGGTCAGTTCAACGCTGATTCGATCTTAGTGAGGTGTAATTTTGACGACTGAATACGACATTATAATTAATGAGTTGGCTGGATCCGGCCATGGCAAGACGGTTTGGGAAATCGTTAAGCCCCTGCTCGAACAACGCCAAATCGTTTTTGAGTACCGGGTGTCAGAATATGCCGGCCATACCACTCGCCTAGCAACCCAATTCGCGGAAAAAAGGCGTCAATCGTTGCACACTGCCACCAGAGTGTTATTAGTCATCGGTGGAGATGGTACCTTAAATGAAGCTCTCAATGGGTTAATGCAGGTTCCAACTGATGACCCGATGCCACTGGCTTATATTCCCGGCGGTTCCGGCAATGACTTTGCCCGTGGTTTGGGTATGGCAACTGATCCAGCCATCGCCTTGGCACAAATTTTAAATAACATGCGTGCGCGCCCATTAAATATTGGGACTTATCACGAAACCTTTAAAAATGAACATCGCTACTTCGTTAACAATGTCGGGCTAGGCTTTGATGCCCAAATCGTTGACGATACGAATCGTAGTAAACAAAAGGGCAAACTGGGACATTGGGCTTACCTGAGTAACGCCTTGAAAGCTTATTCACAGCAAGAAGGCTATCCATTGACCGTCCACGTGGGGCGTCAACGCGATCGTTACCGCCATGCCTTTCTTTGTACGGTTTCGAATCATCCTTACTTTGGTGGTGGTGTCAAGATCTTACCGCAAGCTGACCTCCACGATGATCAACTAGAATTGATCGTGATTGAAGAACCACACTGGTGGATCATTTTATGGCTATTTTTGCTATTAGTGATGGGGGGACGCCATCTCAACTCACGCTTCGTCCACCATTATCGCAGCAAAAAGCTCCACCTGCTAGTCAACTCGGTTGAAATTGGCCAGATGGACGGGCAAACGATTGGTAATCGTAATTACGATCTCTATCTCTCAACACAGCCCTATCCATTTTGGATCGATACAAGTATTCACGATCATCATTAAAAAGAGTAAAGGCGCTTCAATTCGAAACTAACGAATTGAAGCGCCTTATTTTAGCTGATTTAGTCTTCAGAAGCATTAATTGCTTCTAGCAGCATATCAAGCTGTTCACATTTTTGGGAAAGATGACTGACCCGCTCTTTAAGATGAGGGTAAATCGTCACGACCCGTGAGCGATCCCGTTGGCGCGCTGCCAACCCCTTCAAACGATCTAATTCGGTATTCGCCTGTTGGTATTCTTCCAGGATCTCAAATCTGTTACTCACTTAAAACACTCCCTCAAAACAATTATCTATTACAGTCTTACTGAAACATTCTGCTCGACACCAAATCAAGATTTGCCTCGAGTTTCAAGCTATTAATAAAAAAAACAGCAGAATTAATATAACACAATCTCAGTAATTAATAAATCATAAAACTTAAAAAAGTGCCCCAACACAAAAACAGCCAAGCTAGCCCACTAGTGCAGGAAGCCGGCTGTTTCATTAATGATCAACTTAATTATTTAACAGTCCCTGCAAAGCTTGGTGCAAAGTATGGACTGATGGTTTGAACTTGGACATTTTGACCTTCAGTTGGTGCCGCAACATATTGGTTGTTCCCAATATAAATGGCATCATGATAGGTCGCACCACGTGAACCCCAGAATAAAATATCTCCAGGTTGGGCATCAGCAACTGAATGGGTTGAGACATAGGCTTCTTGTGAAACCGTGTTATGTGGCAAGCTAATGCCAGCGGCGTGCAAGTAAACGTATGAAACTAACCCTGAACAGTCCATCCCTGAAAGTGACCCGCCACCCCAAACATAAGGGATATTAGCGTTGGCCAATTTCAAAGCTAAGCCCGTCACAGAGCCGGTCGCTAAATCAGAGTTGCTAGTTGTCGAACTACTACTATTGTTGGTATTAGTAGCCGTTGAGCTTGCTTGTGATGAAGACGACGTTGCTGCAGAAGTGCTACTACTTTGAGCGGCTGATGAGCTGCTTTGTGAAGCCGTACTCGTTGAAGCTTGTGAAGCAACACTACTGCTGCTTTGTGAAGCCGTACTCGTCGATGCCTGTGAGGCAACACTACTGCTGCTTTGTGAGGCAGTACTCGTTGCACTGCTCTGACTAGCCGTACTTGTTGCTTGTGAAGCCGTTGAACTACTCTGACTCGCTGCGGAAGCTGGAGTCGTTGCCGAACTCGTGGCTTGTGACGTCGTAGAACTGCTTTGAGCGGCACTAGTTACGCTAGATGAACTAGTTGCAACCTTTTGTAAAACAGCCGTTGGTGCTTGTGAAGCGGCAGAAGTCGTTGAACTTGATGACGTTTCACTCGCTTGACTGCTGCTGGCACTCGTTACTGAACTAGCAGCAGTGCTTGTTGACGTGGAAGCGGCACTGACGGAATCCTGAACTTCCGTACTTTCACTCGTCGCACTTGTACTGGTCGTGCTGGCACTGGCAGCTGAAGTTGCTGTTGAGGTGCTTTCACTAGCGGTGCTAGTGGTTTCACTAGTCGCTGCAGACGTGGCAACCTTAGTGGTGGTCTTCGTTGCGGTTGCGCCAGGAACCTGAATATCCTGACCAACCACAATCAAATCACCTGATAACCCGTTGAGCTGTTGTAACGCATGGACTGACGTTTGATACTTGTCAGCTAAATCCCATAAAGTATCTCCAGCTTTAACGGTATATGTACCCTTTTTTGCTGATGATGAGGATTCCCCACTAATTTGTAACTTTTGACCGACATAAATTAAATCGGAGTTGCCATTAAGGGCTTGAGCATTTAACTTTTCGACACTCTTAATAGAAACACCATGTTGCTGAGCGAGGCTCCAGACCGTATCGTTTTGTTTAACGGTTACTGAAGCAGCATTGGCAGCTTGTCCTGTGGCAAGCAATAAACCAACGGCACCAACCGTACCGGCTAGGACCTTGCCCGTTGTATGTGCTTGTGACATTAACTTCACTCCTTTAGCAAAATTAAAACTCTCTAACTTGAAATGTGATAACTAACTGCGGTATACAGACTTCTTAATAGAATCTTAACACCTTAGACAAATCATAACTTTATTGTAGCACATCTCAGGAGAATGCAAACCAGAATCACTTATTTTTTTACAAAACAGCCCGTTTAATTTTAAAACCAATTGTACGTGTTGAATCCATACAAGTCGCCGTCAAATCAAGGTTTAGGCGAATTCTCTGAATCGTAACACTTTGATAGGCCAACTTAAAAATTGCGTCGCGAAACCGTTCACAGCAATCGGTCCTACCTACCAGACCAATTCGACAAATAACTGGCAAAAGAAAAACGAGTTCGCGCGTGGCGAGCTCGTCAATTTTAGTCATTACGTTTGGTGCTAGTTGGTTTAAATTGCCACTCTGGTTGGGCCAGAATCGGCTGGAACGTGTTGGCCGCGTTTGGAAACCAAGTGCGGTCTACCACAAGACGGGGGTTGTCTAAGTCGGAAAATCACCGACCAAGATAAACGACACCACTGAGCCAATTCTGTCCCGCCCGACGTTAATTAACGGCTATTAAAAAATTAACAATTGATTATTTTTGGTTCAGCTATTTAGCCGAGAGGTTGGTTGCTAAAATGCTCAGCCGTGTCGTTGGCCTTAGTGCGAGTGGTCTGCTCGGACTTAGGCCAAGGCCAGTTTTGAAGACCGCTTTTTGGCTTCAAAATGGCCCATGGCGTTCCAGCATTTTAGGAACCAACCGGCAGGCGGAAATTTTAACTAGCACCAAGCATAGTCATTACAGTTTTGCATCAAATAAACTATCAACTGGTTGTTGTTCATGAACTAATTTAATGGCATCTCCTAAGAGTGGCCCAACAGAAAGCTGGACCAATTTACCAAATTGTTTAGCTGCTGGAATCTGAATCGTATCGGTGACGATCACTTTTTCCATTGCGGAAGCTTCTAACTTTTCAGGTGCATTTTGTGACAAAATCGCATGTGTCGCACAGCCATACACTTTAGCGGCTCCGGCTGATTTTAAAGCTGCTGCCGAAACTTCAAAACGCGTCCCGGTATCAATCATATCGTCGATCACGATTGCAATGCGACCTTTGACCTCACCAATAATACTGCTTGGCACAATTTCATCTTCAGGATGACGATTGTCAATAATTGCAATCGGTGCGCCTAACAATTCAGCCATCTTACGTGCTCGTGAGACCCCAGCATGATCAGGTGAGACCACCACCAGATTATCAGTGATCCCACGGTCTTTGAAGTAACCGGCTAAGATTGGCGCAGCCATCAAATGATCAACTGGAATATCAAAGAAGCCTTGGATTTGAGCAGCATGCAAGTCAATGGTCAAAATACGAGTGGCCCGATCTTTCTCCAATAAAGTTGCAATCAACTTGGCCGTAATTGGTTCCCGTGAGCGGGCTTTACGATCCTGGCGTGAATAGCCATAGTACGGAATGACAACATTAATTTCACTGGCACTCGCCCGACGTAACGCATCGATCATAATCAAAAGTTCAAGAATCGTATCGTTGACTGGTTCAGAAATGGACTGAATCACAAAAACTTCAGCGCCACGAATACTTTCTTCAATATTAATTTGAATTTCGCCATCACTAAATCGTTTAACAGAGCTCTGACCTAACGGAATACCGACCCGTTCTGAAATCTTTTTTGCTAACGGCAAATTAGAATTTAGAGCAAATAATTTTAGCTTAGCACTTGATTCATCTACTGACATAACGACCTCCGGATAAATAGTTTCATGACATATATAGTTAATTATAGCAGTATCCGAGTTGAATAACAGATAAAAAAGGTCGCGCCAAAATAAACAACTTAGCGTGCCAATTAATTGTTAATCGCAACTAACTAGGAGGACGATACTTGCCCCATGAAATCAGTTGGCTTAATCCCAGCCATGCCAATCATTGGATCAACCTGTCCCTGTGCCACGATTGTTGGCGTCAGACGGCGTTCACCGCCTTCAGTAGCGACTGCAGCAGTTTGGTCCTCAGTCTCAGACGATGCTGAATTTGGCGTTGAATCAGCAGTCTCCACCGTTGACTCGGAAACACCTTTAGCAGCCGTGTCTGACGAAGGGACTGGCTGTGTCACGGTGGCATCGCCGTCACCAGTAAAGACTTGCTGTAATCGTTTAGTCAACGTCGTTAAACGATTCACGGACTCATTGGTGACACTGCGTTCAAACGACTGAATGTCCCCTAATAAAATTAAGATCTGCTCAGCTCGCGTCACCGCAGTGTATAGCAAGTTTCGTTGCAACATCCGTGAAAATTGCGGAACTAACGGCAACACGACCATCTTGAACTGACTCCCTTGAGACTTGTGGATCGACATACTATAGGCTAGTGTTAGCCGATTCCAATCAGACTTTTGATAAGTCACTTCGTTTTGGTCAAAAGCAACGGTGATCTGGTCTTTTTTAGACTTGTTGTGGGAATCATTGGCCAAATCAATCCCAACAATCTTCCCCACATCCCCGTTGAAAACATTGTCCTCAGGTGCATTCACGAGTTGTAACACTTTATCGCCAACGCGATACTGCTGATTATTGTAACTGAGTTGTTTTTGTCGCTTGGATTTCACCGGATTAAAAATATTTTGGACCGTCGTATTCAACTGGTCGATCCCAGCGGCACCCCGATACATCGGTGCTAGGATTTGGACATCATCCGCCGTGAAACCTTTCGCTTTCGCCTTGGAAACCACCTGTTCAATAATGTGATTGACTTGAAAGGCATTGCAAGCAATGAAGGACCGGTCTGGTTGATTAACGGTAAAGTCATCCGGCAAGCGACCATCCTTGATGGCATGTGCCAGTGGAATAATACTTGAATCGTCATCTTGCCGGTAAATCGTATTTAACTCAATCTGTGGTATCTCAGGGCTTTGCAGCAAATCATGAAAGACTTGCCCCGCTCCAACTGATGGTAATTGATCTTTATCGCCAACTAAGATGACCTGCATGTGACTCGGGACTGCTTGGAGTAATAACCGGAACAAATTGGTGTCCACCATCGACATTTCATCAATGATTAAAATACCGCCTTCCAAATCCTTCGTCGGCATTTCAGGATCATCATCCCGTCCCGTTAAACCAAGTAACCGATGAATCGTCCCCGCTGGCAAGCCGGTCGTTTCTGCCATCCGTTTAGCGGCGCGACCAGTCGGCGCAGCTAACAAGATTGGAAATGGCTTGTCCTTATACTCATTAACATCTAACGACACATCGTGTAATTCCGCAAACAACGCGACTAAGCCACGAATGATCGTCGTTTTCCCGGTCCCGGGACCACCAGTCAATAGAAATAAGTGCGACGTGATTGCTGATTTAAGCGCCTGTGTTTGCGAGGCATCATAAGTTAAATTGCTGGCCTTAGCCACATGGCCGATTGCCCGGTCAACAGCTTTCTCGGTCAAGCTACCGTCATTATCCGCATCATGGAGTCGCTTCAAGTGTTCAGCGATACCCCATTCCGCTTCGTATAACGGCCGTAAGTAAATACGATTTTCTTCACCGACAATTTTATTCTCTTTAGCTAGAGCTACTAATTGGTCCGCCAGCTTTTGCGGATCAATCGCAACATTGCGCGAGTTTTCAAGTAACTGTAATGTTGCGGTAATCAGCGGTTTGGCAGTCGTATAGGTATCGCCATTTTGAGCACAGTTGTCATTGATTTGCGTCAGTAACGCTGCCTTTAGCCGACTCTCAGACTGCGGATCAACTTTTAATTGCGCGGCAATCTGATCCGCCTTTTTGAACCCGACCCCTTTGATATCTTCTACCAAACGATATGGATCTTCTTGAATAACTTGTAATGTATCACCTTGATACTTGGCATAAATCGCCGCCGCTAAACGACTCCCAAAGCCGTAAGCGTTCAGACCAATAATCGTTTGTTCTAAGCCGTTATTCACCCGTAAGGTGTCTAATAAGGTCGCCCGGACTGACGCCCGTAACCCAATCGGTGTCAAAACCTTAGGATCATCTAAAATTTTATCAATGGCGTTCTCACCAAGCGTGTCCACGATTCGCTCAGCGGTGCGGCGTCCCAAGCCTGGAAAATCACTTCCCGCCAAGTAAGCAATTAGACCACTGCGAGAAGTCGGCGTCTCATTTTGATAATTATCCGCCTGAAATTGTGTCCCATATTTGGGATGACGGACCGTTTTCCCCGTAAACTTGTAGGTGCCCTCTTCTTGAATGTCGGCAAAGCTACCCGTCACGACGATTTCATCCTCAGACCAATCAATATTCTGTTCGGTTACTTTAACGAGTAACACTTTATAAAAACTATCCGAACTGCTGAAAAAAACGGCTGCGACCTTACCAACGATAAAGCGCGTGACCGTTTGACCTGCATAATCATCCGGAAATAAACTTGGATCAGTTGCCGGCACCGGAGTCCCTCCTAACTATGGTTTAGTTGACTTGCTGGACGACTCTGACTGAGCTGCCAGCATTTTTTCGATATCACTTAATTGTTGTTGGTGCGTTTTAAAGTAAGTTGCATCAACTGATTTGGCCTGTGCAAACAAGTCAGCATACGGTTTACCAAGGACCATGGCCGTCAACCCGGCGTTGAAATACGCAGCACCTTGTGTTGGATCCAACTTAATCACTTTTTGATAGTAATCGTATGCTTGCTGATTATTGCCCAATGCAAGTAGAATATTTGCAACTAGCAAATTGGTGTCGACTGCCTGTGGTTGCGCCTCTTGGGCGGTCAACGCCCAGACAAGTGCATGCTGATAATCTTTTTTAGCCATCAGTGCCTGACCCATCATTAAATAGGCGTCAGCCGTCAACTTTGGATCAGTGATTTCTTGATACGCCGCCAACGCTTTATCATAGGCTTCGGCTTGATAGTAAACATTACCTAGCGCATAAGTCAGCAAATTTTTAGCTTTTTGATTGGCTTCAAATCGTCCTAGTGCTTTCATCGCCAAAGCTTCGGCTTGTTCATAATCTTGCCCAGCGGTCAACAAGACAGTTAATTCATAATAAGCTTGATAGTCACCAGGTTGGGTATCGATTTTTTGCACCAGTTGATGGACCAAAGCCTGTTGCTCGGCTTTACTTGGTCGGCCAGTTGTCTCTGTCATAAACGCGCCTCTTTCTAAATCGTATCAGTTGGATCTGGTTGCCGTGACAAATAGGACGTATCATTCCAAAGTAATAATTTATAACTTTTCCCGCGATCACGCGTTTCTAAAATCGTCGTACTTGTATTCGATAAGCCACCACGATCACGCAAGGTCGCCAGTGTCGCCCCAAGCATCGTGTTGACCAAGGCATTTAAAGCCGCCCCGTGACTGACGATCAGGACATTGTCTTCCCGACGTGGGTTAGCAGCCACGATTTGTTGAATGGCTGGAAGCATCCGTTTGATCAACTGTTGAAAGCTTTCGCCATGAATCGCCGTTGGATCGTATTGATCAGGATGATTCCGAAAGCTGTCAAATTCTTGGGGGTATTGGGCTTGCACATCCGTAAACGCCATCCCCTCCATCTTACCCAAGTTGAACTCGCGTAACCGACTCAGAATCGTCAAACTCAAGTCCGGCTGTTCCAAGTCATTTTTTAGCGTCATCGCCGTATCACGTGCGCGTTTTAAGGGACTCGCATAAATGTGACTGAAATGGATCGGTTGTAATGCTGCTGCCAGTTGATGAATTTCTTCATAACTAGCCGGTAATAATGGTGAATCTCCTTGTGAGCCTTGGTAGCGCCCCTCGAGGTTCCAAGCCGTTTTACCATGCCGAATAAATAGCAATTTTGTCAAAAGATTACTTCCTCATCTTGGCCGTTCACGACCTTACAGTTTAACTTCTATTATGCCAGTTATTGGCTTAATTTTCAAAAATCGCTAACTACTGTGATAAATTAAAATTATGTAAACTTTATTGAAATCAATCCGTAAACTGGGTACAAAAAAGACCTGGAACCTTCCCAGGCCAACTTGTTTACTTTTTCAAGGCTTCATCTAAGCCCTCGACCCCTTTGATCGGTCCAACAACGGTCAAGACATCATGTAGTGCCATCATATCCGTGGGCTCCGGTGACACATTGATTTGACCATGATGCTTGATGGCGATGACCGTCAAGCCAAACCTCTCGCGCAGATTCAACGCAATCAAATTTTGATCCACAAAAGTTGGATCCGTAATCTCAATTGCTGCGAGTGTATACTCATCACTGAGATCAATAAAATTCAAAATGTGATTTGATAACAATTTACGGACAATGCTGTGCCCCATGTCACGTTCTGGGAAGACGACTTGGTCCGCCCCAACCCGTTCTAGGACCCGACCTTGATCGCTCGTCTCGGCTTTGGCAATCACTTTTTTAGCCCCTTGCTCTTTACTCAACATGGTGGTCAAAATACTGGCTTCCATATTATTCCCGATTCCAACGATGACATAATCAAAGGTATCAATATTCAGTTCACGGAGAACTGCTTCGTCACGGGTATCGGCAATTAGCGTTTGGGTGGCGACTTCCATCAGTTCATTGACCGGTTCCTCATGGATGTCGACCGCCAAAACATCCTGATGCGCATCCACTAAAGTGCGCACCACGCTTTGACCAAAGCGTCCTAAACCAAATACTGCAAAACTTTTTTTCATCTTTACGACCCCTTAACCAATCAAAATATTTTCAGCCGGATAGCGAATCAAATTGACCTTCGCTTGGCGTTTAGAAAGTGCGTATAACGATGTGAAGATGCCAACTCGCCCAATAAACATGAGCAACATGATCACGATTTTTCCAACGACCGTCAAATGCGGTGTCAATCCCAAACTCAGTCCAACGGTCCCAAACGCAGATAGGACTTCGAAGACGACATACTCCAGTCCGAATCCTTGGGGAATCTTCTCCGTTTGCGTCAAGATCAAGGTTGCCACGGAAATCACGATACTGGCCAAAAACACGAGTAGTAATGCCCGACTAATGTTAGCTTGACTGAAACGCCGATGGCTAAATTCAACATCTTGCTTACCACGTATTTGGGCGATACTTTGAAACATCAGGACGCCAAAGGTCGTTGTTTTGATCCCACCGGCCGTTGAGCCAGGCGTCCCACCAACAAACATCAGGACCATCAGAATAAATAAACTCCCAGCTTGGAGTTTGCCGGTCGGCATCGTGATCAACCCAGCCGTGCGGGGCGTGACGCTTAAGAATAACGTATTCACGGTCCGATTAAACCAAGACGTCCCTGCCGGCAATAATTTCAAATCACGTTCCGTAATTAATAACAGAATGAACCCGATCACAAACAGACTCATCGTGGTCAATAACGTTAACTTCGAGTTCAACGATAAACGTTTCCGCTCATGATAGAGTAACAAGTCGCGCCAAACTAAGAAACCCAACCCACCGGCAACAATCAAGATCATCGTCACGATTAGCACGTAGGAATCACTCCGAAAGTCCATCAAACTATTGCCAAAGACATCAAAACCAGCGTTACAAAATGACATGACTGCGTGATAGAGCGACACGTACAAGCCGCGATGCCAGCCAAATCGTGGCACAAAATCAAGTGCCAACAATCCCAGACCACCTAATTGAAATAACAAGGACAAGCCGATCACATAGCGCATGACACTCTTCGTATCACTCAAGTTTTCTAAATTCAGGGATTCTTTGACCATCAGTTGCGTCGACAGCCCAATATTACGGCGCATGATATTAAATAAGAGTACCGCAAAAGTCATGTACCCCAAAGCACCGACTTCCGACAATGCCAGAATGACTACTTGCCCAAATGTCGTCCAATGTGTCGCCGTATTCACGACCGTCAGTCCAGTAATGCAAGTCGCTGAAGCCGCTGTAAACAAGATATTTATAAACGAGCTGTGACTACCCGGAGTGGTGGCCATCGGTAAACTTAACAGGACGGTCCCAATCACGATCAAAATCACGAAACCGGCAACCATCTTTTTAGATAAAGTATCAAAAAATTTAAATTCTTTTAATTTCTGCATAACTATCCAATCCAAATCCAGTCTTTCTTCTTAGCTTAAGCAACCCCCCATTGAAATGCAAGCCCTGTTTGCTGTTTTCACCGCTTTCAACAACAAAAAAGCCACCAGCATTCAACAGTGAATTGCCAGTGGCTTGAAACTCATTTAAATTTAAACGTATTGCAAGATGCGCTCGTCATTGTAAGCCGCATCGATCATCCCGGAACCGAGACACTCCTCGCCGCGATAGAAGACAACGGCTTGTCCAGGCGTAATGGCCCGGACTGGATCATCAAAGGTCACACGAACCGACGTATGGTCTTCGTTGAAGTGTACCGTCACGCCGGAATCTTTTTGACGATAACGGAACTTCGCCGTCACATGGAAATCATTGCCCAAGTCTTCACTCGTGACAAAGTGCAAGTCTGAGGCCTCCAAATATGTCGCATAGAGGTGTGGATTGTGATAACCCTTACCGACATACAAAATATTCTGCTTGAGATCTTTGCCAATGACGAACCATGGCTCGTTATCCTCACCATCGCCACCAATGCCTAAGCCACGACGCTGACCAATGGTATAGTACATTAAGCCGGCATGCTCGCCCTTAATGTCACCATCCACCGTCATCATCTTACCAGGCGTTGCTGGTAAATAATGACCGAGGAATTCCTTGAAGTTCTTTTCGCCGATGAAACAAATCCCAACGGAATCCTTCTTCTTAGCCGTCGCTAAGCCGGCGTTTAAAGCTAACTTCCGCACATCTGGCTTGATCATGTCACCTAATGGAAACATAACCTTTGAAAGTGTCTTAGAATCCAATTGGCTTAAGAAATAAGTCTGGTCCTTGTTGCTGTCCACACCGCGCAATAAGTGCATCGTGCCGTCCTCATCATGTGAGAGCCGTGCATAGTGACCAGTGGCGATATAATCAGCACCCAAGTCCATCGCGTAATCTAAGAACGCCTTAAACTTAATTTCTTTGTTACAGATGACGTCAGGATTAGGCGTCCGGCCTTTTTTGTATTCATCTAAGAAATACGTAAAGACCCGATCCCAATATTCCTTCTCAAAGTTGATCGAGTAGTAAGGAATCCCAACTTTGTCAGCCACTTTGGCAACGTCCTTATAATCTTCAGTTGCGGTACAGACACCATTTTCATCGGTATCGTCCCAGTTCTTCATAAAGACGCCCACCACGTCATAGCCTTGCTGCTTCAGCAATAAAGCGACAACGGATGAATCAACACCACCACTCATGCCGACAACGACACGCGTGTTACTGTGATCTGTCATACTTTTTCACCATCATTTCCAAAAGATTCTGGAGAATCCACGATTTGAAGGTCGTACAAGTCCAGTAATACCCATTATAACAAAGAAAACGCCGGCTGCAAGCCAGGCGTTTCATCATTATGCTTCAACCAGGACATCCCGGTCAATAAAGTTCTTTAAAATGAACCGTAATTGTTCAACTGCTTCCGGATGCGCGTCATTTTTGAAAATGTTGGCGCGTTGTAACCCGTTACCCGTAACGGTCGACAACTTAAACCCGTCTAAGTCAGCGTTGACGCTCATCTTTAATCGAAACGCAGCGTTATACGGCGTATTCGGGTCTAACGACCAAGAACACATGAATGCGCCAGACTTGCCCTTCGTAAAGCCTAAATCCATCAACGTATACTTCTTAATCCCCGTACTAATTTGATAAGTCTTTGAGTCGCCTTCAAGTTTCACACTTGTTGCATAAGCCATGTCAAAGTCCTCCTCTTATTTTTTTAATAGTCGGTTAACGGTCTTCGTTAAAACGGTGACAAATTGATCTAAGTCAGCTTTGGTCGTATACCGGCCAAAACTTAACCGAATCGATTCAGCCACCCGTGGTGAGTCTTCCCCAAACATGGCAATTAAGACATGTGACGGTTCCAAACTACCCGCAGTACAAGCAGAACCTCCGGAAACCGCGACCCCACCCAAGTCCAAATTGGTCTGCAAGGTATAAGTCGAAATCCCTTTGATCCATAAATTCAAGACATGTTGTAAATTGTCTTCACCTAATTGACCATTCACTTCAAAGTCAACATCATTGGCGGTCAGTTGATCGACAACGTATTTTTTAAAATCGTGATACTTGGCCTGACGATGGGCTTTTTCAGCGGTCGTCAATTCTTTAACGGCTGTGGCAAAGCCAGCGATAGCCGGCACGTTTTCGGTCCCTGCCCGGCGCTTATCTTCTTGTTCGCCACCCTTGATCAAGCTTGGAAAATTGACCCCATTACGCTTGTAAAGGAAGCCAATAAATTTAGGCCCATTGATCTTGTGAGCTGAAGTTGAAAGCATATCGATGTGATCGCGTTCAACATCAATATCCAATAGCCCATAAGCTTGGACGGCATCCGTATGGAACCAAGCCTGATGATCCTTGAGTAACTCGCCGATTTCATGAATTGGCATATGTGAGCCCACTTCATTATTTCCCATCATAATTGAAACTAGGATCGTATCTGGTCGTAAGGCCGCTTTAAAATCAGCCAAACTGATATCACCATTTTCATCGACTGGGAGATAGGTGACCTCGAAGCCTTGCTTTTCCAAGCTAGCTAATGGTTTTAAAATCGCTTGATGTTCAACCGCCGTGGTAATAATATGCTTACCTAAGCTTTGACGCGCCATCGCCGTTTGCATAATGGCGGTGTTGTCGCCTTCCGTCCCACCACTCGTGAAAATAATATCATCATCCGGCGCGTTGATACTTTGGGCAATAATATGCCGACTATCATCTAAAACTTCGCGGGCCGCCCGACCAAAGGCATGGGTGCTCGACGCGTTCCCGAACGTATTGGTCATCTTGTCCATCATCTCTGACACTACCGACTCAGCCATCGGCGTCGTCGCAGCGTTATCAAGGTACACTCGCTTCATTAAACTACTTCCTTTTAAAAGATCTGACTTAATTACTTATTTTGGGCTTTAAATAGTGCTAACAACATTGCGGCCGATTGTTTGCCGGCTGCTAAGATAAATTCATCAAAGCTGACGCCAGCCGCTTCATCACCAACATCGGACATGGCCCGAATCACGACATATGGCGTGTTAAATTGGTGACAAGCTTGACCAATGGCTGCGCCTTCCATTTCACTCGAAAGCGCCTCGGGAAAATGCGCTAGGATTTTGTCAGTGGCGGCTTTACCAGCGATAAATTGATCCCCAGACACAATTAGCCCCGTCTTGGCATGTAACCCAGTAGCAGCTGCCGCACTCACGATCTGTTTGACCCAGTTGGCATCCGTTTCATAGTAGAGCGGTTGTTGTGGCAACTGACCGTAAGCGTAGTCAAAGGCCGTCGCATCGACATCGTGGTAGGCAGTGGCGGTGGCAACGACCACGTCACCGACAGCTAGGCCTTGACCGATACCGCCTGCAGAACCAGAGTTGATGACCACATCCACGTCAAAGTTAGTGATCATTAACGCGGTCGTCATCCCAGCTTGAACTTTACCAATACCAGATTGAACAAGGACGACTTCTTGATTGTCGATCGTGCCATCATAGAAAGTAATATCCTTAATCGGCACCACTTTTTCATTTTGCAGCGCTTCTCGCAAAGTCTTAAGCTCTTCTGCCATTGCACAAATAATTCCAAATTTCATCAGTTTTAAATCCTACTTTCTTATGGGGTTAAAAATAATATTAAAAAAACAATGATAATTGCTAAAACCAGCCCTAAAATTACCCAGTTAAGTTTGCGACCTAATCGCTTTGATTTAGCTTCAACTAGCGCCCGGTTATTTTCAGCGGCATACGCCCGCCGTGACGACTCCGAACTACCTTCGTCCGGATCAGCTGTCGGCTCATCCGCGGGATCCGGTTGTGCCTGTTGTTCACGATAACGTTGACGCGTCATGTGATCTTCTTCATCAGCCATGGGCAGTGCCTCCTAACGTCGGATGATTTTGCCAGTACCAGATTGCCATGATCGTTTTAGCATCCGCAATCTGGCCGGCAGTGATTGCTGCGAGGGCCGTTGCCAAACTCATCTTTTCTAAGTGTAGCCGTTCGTCGGCGTCTTGTGGCAACGCCTGTTCAACCGGTGAGAGCCCCGTTGCAACATAGAGCGTCATGTATTCGTCGGTAAAGCCAGGTGACGTATAAAAACCAGCCACTTGGTCCAGCTGGGCCGCCACTAACCGCGTTTCTTCATTCAATTCACGAACCGCAGCCGCAGCCGCCGTTTCACCAGGTTCAACTTTACCAGCAGGAATCTCTAACGTGACCCCGTCGGTTGCAGCCCGCCACTGTTTAACTAAGATCAATTCATTGGCAGCAGTCACCATCAATACCGCAATTGCTGGTTGATGACGCACAACATCACGCGTTGCTGGCGTCTGATCCGGCAACGTGACTTGTTGACGTTCAACTTTGACGAGCCCACCATTGAATACTAGCTTGCGCGTCTGCACCTGTTCTTTAAAGTCCATCGTAAGACCCCCTGTGACTTGCTTTCTCACTAAGGATACCGATTTTTAAGCCTGAATGCAATTTTCACCCAGCTAATTTTAGAGATTCTTTAGCGCCCGGCGTGCCTTCGACTACTGCTAGGCTTAAGCCACCGCATCGCGTCGATGTCACAAAAAAAACGCTGAGCAGTCATCACGACTCACCCAGCGTCTATCTCAATTAAGCCGTCGTTAACGACGTGACAAAGTCTTCATACGCCGCTTGTTCACCAGTAATGGTGGCTGAAGCTTGTGTAAAGTCAGCAGCCAACGCATCGGTTAATGGGAGGCTCACGATTTTAACAAACGTGGCATTCCCAATTAATTCCATCCAATATTCTTCATCTGCACCTTGATGGACGACCGTTTTGACCATCCCACCAGGATTAGTGACCTGAATTTCTTGATTAAAATCAGTGCTCTCTTGATGTAACAAAACGTACATCAATGAAGAAGCCGACATGGCCGTTCCACAGGCATTGGTAAACCCAACCCCGCGTTCAAAAGTCCGGACAAAAATTGAATTTTGGCCTAAGACTTCAACAAAGCTCACGTTGACGCCATCTGGGAAAATCGTATTTTTGCCATCATTCAGCCATTCGCCAATGCGACCCAATTCATCCCCAACGAGGGTGGCATGGTCAACAAAAGCAATCAAATGTGGATTAGGGACGGCAACTGCAGAAAACTTCAACTCACTTTTAAGTTCAGGAATCGTTTCATTGATAATCGTTTGGGCCTCATGGTTAGCATGCATCCCAAGCGTTTTCGCATCAAATGACACTGGTGAGATTTCAACGCTGTAAGCTGGGACTTGCTTAGCAAAGTCAGCAACTGCTTGAACCTTCAAATCAGCATACATCGTTTCGACCCGGAAATTATCGGCATCATTTTGCGTACCAAGATAGCGGGCAACGGTCCGTAACCCATTCCCACACATGCTAGCTTCTGTACCATCTGCGTTAATGACCCGCATCCGGCCCAAGACATGCGCATGTTCCGATTTATCGACAACCAGCACCCCATCAGCGCCTTCGTATAAGCCGGCACCATCACGCTTACAAATATTAATTGCCAACTGCTTTAAGCCCTTATCTGTGAGCGGCTCTGGAAATTGCGTTTGGTCCAATAAGTAAAAATCATTACCGGAACCATGCACCTTGATCATTTTCACTGCCATCAGCATCCTATCTATTTAATCAACTCGGTTTTAGTTACTTCACCATCATACTGACTTTTACAAGATATTTCAATTCCAAAGAACCAAAAAATTTATGTTGGCGCCTTCAAACAAAAAAAACGAGTTGACCAGCAGTTTCCTGCCAATCACCTCGTCTAAATTTCTAACGTTAACTTAAGCTTCCAAACCAGTTGCGACTGATTCTGGATAGTTCGTCCGCACAATATCTGCACAACGGGCACAAAGCATTGGATAAGCAGTATCACTGCCGACATCCGTCTTAGTCATCCGACAACGGGAACAAACTTCACCGTCAGCATGGCTAACTTTAATCGCTTCATGGTCACCAAAAGTTTCCGCATCGGCTGGTGCCTCAGCTAAATCATGTAAATCAAGTGCTGAAACCATCAACATTTCACGAACGTTGGTGTTCAGACTGTCAAGCAATGACTTAGTTTCCGCATCGACGTACAAGTCCAAGTGAGCTTCCAATGATTTCCCAATCAATTTAGCATCCCGGGCTTCTTCTAACGCCTTCAAAACATCACTCCGCAAGTCCATAAACTTGTGCCAGTTGGCGTTGAGCTCGTCAGCGTTCGCATAATTTTGAACGGTTGGCATTTCAGCCAATTGGACGAATTCTTCTGGTTCCTTCAGGAATGGCCAAATTTCTTCCGTCGTATGTGGCAACATTGGCGTAAAGAGCTTCGTCATCGCAACCAAGACATCATAGAAGACCGTTTGCATTGACCGCCGTGAATGACTGTCTTCAGCATCGATATACATGATATCTTTGGCGATATCCAAGTAGAAGTTCGATAAATCGACCGTCAAGAAGTTCAACAATTTCTTGTAAATATCCAAGAAGTCATAGTGGTCATAATGGTCTTTGACTTCGGCGACAAAATCGTTCAAACGAACCGCCATGTACTGGTCTACCGTGGCCAAGTCGTCAAAGGCGACCCGGTTTTCTTTTGGATCGTAATCCGTCGTATTGGCTAACAAGAAACGCATCGTATTCCGGAACTTCTTGTAACCATCAGCGACTTGCTTAAAGCTTTCCATTGAAACACGCACATCAGAACTCGTATCCACTGAAGAGACCCACAAGCGGACGATTTCAGCCCCCATTTGCTTGATGACTTCAGCTGGTGCAATCGTGTTACCCAATGATTTACTCATCTTACGACCTTGATTATCCAAGGTAAAGCCTTGAGACAAGACTTGCTTGTATGGGGCATGACCAGAAACCGCCACACTGGTAATCAAACTTGAGTTGAACCAGCCACGATATTGGTCAGACCCCTCCAAGTATAAGTCAGCTGGGTAGTCCAAGTAATCACGTTCAGCCAAGACGCCTTGATGTGACGAACCAGAATCGAACCACACATCCATGATGTCTTCTTCTTTAGTGAATTGGCCATGTGGTGAGTGTTCATTTGTATAACCATCTGGTAACAAGTCTTTGGCCTCGCGTTCAAACCAAACATTTGATCCGTATTGACCAATCAAGTCCGCGACATGATCGATCGTTTCTGGTTCCATGATGGCCGTGCCATCTTCGGCGTAGAAGATTGGTAGCGGTACACCCCAGACCCGTTGCCGTGAAATGACCCAGTCACCGCGGTCACGAATCATGTTGTAAAGTCGTTTTTGACCCCAATCAGGGAAGAATTGCACGTCATCAATGGCGTGTAAAATTTCATCCCGCATGTCGCCAACGGAGGCAAACCATTGTGGTGTTGCCCGGAAGATGATTGGTTTCTTAGTCCGCCAGTCAAATGGATAGCTATGTTCGTATGGCATGTAATCCAATAACAAGCCAGCTGCCTTTAATTTGTCCAAGGCGATTTGGTTGGCATCGTCATAGAAGACACCGGCAAAATCGGGACCGGCTTCTTCAGTCAAGACCCCTTGGTTGTTCACTGGCGCAAACACAGGTAAGTCATACTTCATCCCGATACGGTAGTCATCTTCCCCATAACCAGGCGCCGTATGCACGAGCCCAGTCCCAGCGTCGAGTGTGACAAAGTCGCCTAACATCGTGACTAATTTCCGACTGGCATCAAATGGGTGTTCACAAATGACCCGGTCTAAATCGGCCCCTTTGACCGTTTTAACGACTTTGACATCTTCCCAACCGAAACGCTTAGCATTTTCATCAACTAATTCGGCTGCGATCACATACTTGTGATCATCACCACTGTGTTGAACGACGGCGTAGTCGAAACTAGCATCGATCGTGATCCCTTCAGAAGCTGGAATCGTCCAAGGCGTCGTGGTCCAGACGACCATATACGTGTCATCGTCCAAGACACCCTTACCATCAATGACTTTTTCGCCATAAAATGCGGATGGTGACGTCACATCATGATATTCAACTTCGGCTTCAGCCAAAGCAGATTCGGAAGACCATGACCAATAAACCGGCTTCTTACCACGATAGATCAAGTGACGTTTGGCAAATGCGCCAAATACCCGAATTTGAGCAGCTTCGAATTCTGGCTTTAAGGTCAAGTATGGGTTATCCCATTCACCAGCAACTCCGAGCCGTTTGAATTCATCACGTTGGCGATCAACCTGCTTCAAGGCATATTCGCGACAAAGTTCACGGAACGCATTGGTGCTCATCTTTTTACGGTCATAGCCCGCTTGTTGTAACTTTTGTTCGATTGGTAGCCCATGAGTATCCCAACCAGGCACATAAGGGGCGCGGAAGCCGTTCATTGATTTATAACGAACGATAAAATCTTTTGTAATCTTGTTCAACGCGTGACCCATATGAATATCACCGTTGGCGTATGGGGGGCCATCATGCAAAATGAAAGTTGGTTTCCCTTCATTTAGCTTTTGTCGTTGTTCATAAACTTTGTTTTCCGCCCAAACGTTTTCACGTTCGAGTTCTTTAACTGGTAAGTTACCACGCATTTTAAACTTGGTTTTACCGAGGTTAAGCGTTTCTTTAACGCGCATTTGACCACTCCTTAATATTTTTTAGACTATCTAGGTTGATTGACTTTGATGCGGTGATCGATTGCCGCCTGCCGGTTGGGGCGCGCAAGGCTGGAACGTTGCCGGCCATTTTCGAGCCAAAAAGCGATCTCGAAAAGTGGCCTTACCCTAACTGCCGTAACCCACGTCAGTAAGGGTAATTTGGCGGCTGAGCCTTGCGCACCCCAACCTCTCGGATAAATTTATCACCATTCTACCAGCGAGCGTCAAGTGATTAATCAACTGAGATTGACCAATTAAAAATTCGAACTGCGTCTTAGATTATTGCCAGGCATTCTCAGCCAATATCATTTTAAAATTATCGGTCTTAATGCTGAAATAATCCAGACGCTTATTTAATTGACACAATCTCAGTTGATTAGTCCCCCAACAGGTTCTAGTAAAGTGATGTCACTTAGCCGTAAGGTTGGTCCGGCTGAGGCTCAGTGGTGAAATTTCACTTGGCGAGGGTTGTTGCCTCGCCTAGTGAAAGGCCAAGCTTTGAGACGTGGTTTTCGGCTCAAAGTTGTGCCCACCACGTTCCAGCCTCAGCCGGAGCAACCGGTCGGCGGCAATCAGACACGATCTTGGATCTAACACCAATCAAACAAAATAGCCTTAAATTACCAAATCAATTCCACAATTTTGGATACAAAAAAACTCCGTCCGGCAAGGGACGAAGTTATCGTGGTACCACCCAATTTTAGAATTGTTTAGATTCTCTCATAGCATGGTTAACGGTCATGAACCGGCCGACCTTACTGATTTCAGGCCGACATTCGGAGATGATCTGCAACTTCGTGAGGGACGACCGGTTCACACTTTATCCGGCTCTCTGTGCGTATCACTAAGTTGTTTGCTGTTCTCCTCAAAATGTTAATAAAATTTAACTGTACTGTTGATTTTAGTCGACTTACTTCGCAGAGTCAACATCATCATCAGGGAAAATAACGACCGTTTGCTGTTGTGCTTGGTCACCGCCGTCGGCAACTGGGGTTTCACCAGTGGCTGCGTCGGTAATTTCAACGGTTGCTTCTGAGTTTACGCTCGCATTAGCCCCGTTGTCAAGGTTATCATCCTTCAAAACATGTTGAATTTCGGAGTAAGTTGACGTATCAGTTTCACTTAATAGTTGGTCCCAGTCTTTGCTCTTAACAACTTCCAATTGTGATTCTAACATCACTTGGAGGCGTTGGCGGAAGACCCGCGTTTGTTTCTTCAAATCATCCGTTTCAACGGATAACCGTTTAGCCTTTTGTGAAGCTTCATCGATCATTTGGTTCGACTTATCCGTGGCTTCACTGACAATGTCAGAAGCTTGCTTTTGAGCTTCACGGGTAATGATGTCTGCTTCTTTCTTTGAATTCGTCTTCACTTTATCAGCGGCTTCTTGAGCAACTAAGATCGATTGGTTCAAAGAATCCTTCAGTTCGTTGAAGTATTTGAGCTTGCCTTCACTAGCGTCTAAACGTTCCTGGAGGTCCTTATTTTGCTTCAAGGTAATTTGATAATCCTTGATAATTTGTTCAAGAAAATCATTTACCTCGTCAATATTGTAACCACGGAGTTTCGTGGAAAACTCTTTGTTATGAATGTCATCAGGACTTAACACCATACTAAATTTCCTCCAATACCTATTTACTATGAATAATATTTAAAGTAATTCGTAGCCGCGACTTTTTAGTCTCACCGCCGATTTCAGTCAACCGGACTCGACCATAATGCGTCACACTCAACATATCCAACAAAGCAATCTCGTAATCGGCCTTGGGTAAATCTGCCCAGTTTAAACGCACATGGGCCGCTTCGACCAATTCTTTCGCATGATGCCGTGACAGGTTGAAAGCTGCCTTGATCACACTATCTGCTCGTAGTGAGCTGACAGTGGTCGTCATGGCTTCCCAATCGTTCTCTGGATCAATGGCATTTGCCAGTGGTACATCGGTCAAATGAATCTTGGTCTTCCCAAAATGATCTATCTGATCACTGAAGTAAGTGGCCATTTCACTTTCACAGTAAAACTGCCAATCCTCACCATCCGACACAATATCACCAAAGACATCACGTTCGACACCCGAATTTGCCAACGTCCCAAGGATTTGTCCATGCTTGAGGGTCGCAAACTTTACAGGATAAACAATGTTGAATAACGTAATTTGGAAATCAGCTGGTTGAGGGTCGTAATAGTCCGGATAAAATAAGATCCGTTGTAATTCCGCCCCCGGATACCCACCTGAGGCCCGCATATGGACTTCATCAAGTTGGTTCACTAAAGTTTGTGCAATGTAGACTTGCCGCGGATTTAAAAACGCGGTTAAAATCGGTCGATACTGATCTGCTGCTTCGCGCAACCAACCAGTGACCTGTTCAATAAATGGGGCTTCACTATCGCGAAAATGTTGTTTTAAATTATCATTCACGATACTATCCTCGTTTGTTTAAAATTAAAAACTAATTAGTGATAATAAGTAGACTAGACCGCGTTCAGCGAATTGTAGCACTAACAGCGCGACGATTGGCGAAAAGTCTAGCCCAGCAATCGACGGAATGAACCGCCGAAAAACACTTAGAAATGGGTCACAAATCTGCCCCAAGAAACGACCAAGGCCAGTATTATAAGCGCCTGGGAACCAGGACATTAGAATAAAGACAATAATCGCTAGGGTATACAGTTGAAACAAGCCATCAATAATTGTAAGTATCAGTGCCATCACTCCTTAACTTATAGACTGTTGGGATTTACTTGCGCGGTGGTACTCCCAGAAACTTCGTAGTTTTCAGGAATACAGAGAAAAATCTCATCACCAATGCGTTCGATCTCGCCATTAATGGCATAAACCGTTCCAGTCAGGAAATCGACAATTCGACGGGCCATCGCATCATCAACGTGATCGAAGTTAATAATCACCGCTTGATTTTTCAACAATTGAGCGGCAATTTCTTTCACGTCTGAATAAATGCGGGGTTCAAACAACGCAATTTTGCTGTTCACTGATTTACCGCCCTGCATTGGCACGATTTTTGGTGACGTTGCGTTGGTCCCAGTAGTCGTTGTCGGCGTGGTCCGGTTCGGTTGAGGTACGTTAGCAGTTTCATCATAGTCTGCCTCATCACCAACACCAAAAAAGTTACTAAAACTAAAACGTCCGGCCATAGTCATCGCTTCCCTTCAACGAACTTATTTACGACGCCGTTTGAAGAATGGCGGCGTATCTAATGAATCACCATTATCGCTATCATCATTTTTGTCAGTCTGAGTATTGTCATTAAAGACATCAAAGTCCGTCTTTTCAACATTCTTAAACTCAGCATTGTTTTGGCTGGCTGGCCGAGAACTGTTAGGTTCGCGGCGAATATCCCAGTTACCAAATGGATCGTTATTTTGGGTCGTTTGGTTGTTCACATTTACGGTGTTGTCAGTCTTTGGTTGACTGTCCGCTGGTGTATCAAACATGCCACCGCGTTGTTGTGCCTTTTCGCTACGCGTGTGGACACTACCCGTGTTGATTTCTTTTTGTTTCTGGTCGATCCCAGTGGCAATCACAGTCACTCGAACTTCATCGCCCAAGCTTTCGTCGATCGATGTCCCAAAGATGATGTTAACATCCGTTGTCGCTGCTTGTGAAACGATGTCAGAAGCCGCTTGTGCTTCATACAAGGACATGTCAGGACCACCCGTGATGTTTAATAAGACTTGTTCAGCCCCATCGATGGAAACTTCCAACAATGGTGATGAAATGGCTTGCTTCGTCGCATCAGCAGTCCGGTTTTCACCGCTAGCTGACCCGATTCCCATCAAAGCAGAACCTTGATCTTGCATGACCGTCTTAACATCCGCAAAGTCCAAGTTGACGTAACCAGGTGACGTAATCAAGTCAGAGATTCCTTGAACCCCTTGACGTAACACATTATCGGCTTCTTGGAAGGCTTCCATCATTGGCGTTTTCTTGTCAACGATTTCCAGCAAACGGTTATTGGCAATAATGATCAACGTATCCACGTTGTCTTTCATCTGAGCGATGCCTTCAGCGGCATTGCGTGCCCGCTTTGGTCCTTCAAAGGTAAATGGTCGAGTGACGACCCCCACCGTTAAGGCACCAGAATCTTTCGCAATTTTAGCCACTTCTGGTGCGGCACCGTTCCCGGTACCACCACCCATTCCGGCTGTAACGAAGACCATATCAGCACCCGTTAAGGCTTCGGTAATGGCTTCTTCACTTTCTTGCGCCGCTTTGGCACCGACATCCGGATTAGAACCGGCCCCTAAACCACGGGTCAACTTCGGTCCGAGTTGAATTTTAGTTTCGGCATTAGAACTTTGTAACGCTTGCACATCCGTGTTAGCGACAATAAATTCAACGCCTTTCACGTCTTCGGCAATCATCCGGTTAACGGCGTTACCACCACCGCCACCGACACCGATGACTTTAATCATCGCCCCTGAATTCTGGGTTGCATCTAAAGAAAATTCCATAATTTTTCCTCCGTCATTCCTATCCTATTTAATCGAAAAAGTGATTGAAGAAACCTTTGACCCGTTCAAAACCACTCTCACGATCGGGATCCTGCTGCTTGGCAGGTTTTGATTTACTAGTTGTTTTAATTGGTTGACTCGGCTGCGCAGTCATTGGCTGACTCGTCGGGGTCTCTGGTGCAAATTCGACGGCAACACTTGCCCGAGTATCACCAGTTAACGCACTCTTGACGAGTAACGCCACTTCACTTAAGGCCGCTTGATATTTGATGACGGCCAAGGCCTCATCAAATGACGGATGTCTTAAGCCCATTTGGCTCGGAGTGAAGACGCGAACATTGGTCCCAAATAAGTCGCTGGCTAAATCAGTGATACCTGGTAACGCCGCAACGCCACCAGTTAACACGATACCACCAGGTAATTCTAACGCCTGAATCTCATCCAAATGTTGCTTAACTTTACCGAAGACTTGATCCAAACGTGCTTCAATAATTTCCGCAAGATACTGGCTGCTGATTTGAGTTGGGGTACTTTGACCAACTACGTCAACTGGAAAGACTTCATCATCTGAAGCCTGTTGCGCATCCGCATAACCATAATCGCGCTTCAATTTTTCAGCATTTTCAATCGAGGTGTTCAAAACCACGGAAATGTCTTTCGTGATATACTGACCACCTTCTTGGTCAACATAAGTATACTTCAATTGATGATCATGGATGACTGCAGCAGTCGTTTGACCACCGCCCATGTCAACAATGATTGAACCAAAATCTTGTTCACCATCATTGAGTACTAATGAACTCAATGCTAAGGGGGCGATCACGATCTGTTCAATTTGCAACCCCGCCTTTTCAATGGCTTTACGGGTATTATGAATAATGGTCTTAGGCCCAGTGAACAAAGTGCCGTGCATTTCTAAGCGCACGCCGACCATGCCACGCGGATCTTTAATCCCATCAAAACCGTCGACCACAAATTCGTCGGGAATGACGTCGAGAACTTCCCGTTCTGGTGGCATACTCTGCACTAAGGCAGCCGTTGCGACTTTTTGGACGTCCTCATTATTAATTTCTTTTGATTCATCGGCGACCGCGATCATGCCACGGCAACGCTCGATTTTTACCAAGTTAGCGGGCACACCCGCAATAACTTTTTTTATTTCGATACTTGCTTTTTCTTCTGCTTGGCGTACCGCTGATTGAATCGCGGTGGCCGCTTTGTCAATATCGACAATTACGCCACGACTCAGACCATTAGAACGTTCGCTTCCCACACCAATAACGTTCATTTGTCCCTTCACACGTTCAGCAACAATGACTTTTATTGAGGTGGTCCCTATATCAAGTCCGACATAAATTCCTGAATTATCCATAATAGAGGAACCTCCTAGTAATTACATAAATACATAAATATCCAAAGTTTTGGCTAACATATCCAATTATCCCTTAGTTTACCATATCCTAAGCGCTTTTAAAAAGGGGCTCGCTCGCTTTTCAGTCAATTTGATGACTTTTTAAACGAATACGAATAAGCACCCACTTCCAAGTTGATAATTCCCGGTGCTTTCATCTTGGCAACGATGCCAGAATAGTACTGCATCTTGCTGGCAAAAGTCGAAATCGTGGCATAAACTTCATTGCCGTCATTCATATACAAGTGAACCCGTTCAGGATTAGCTTTGTTCGGATCAAACTTGATTTCCGAGATATTATGCTTAACCGCCGCTGGCAATTTGGCATACTGGGCAATCATCAGTTGTAAACGTGACCCACTCTTAAAACTGGCATAAATTGGGTAGCCACCACCAGGCTGTGATTGCGATTTTGACATGATCAGACCGTTTTCTAAGACTCGTCGATACTGACCACCTATCACTAAGTACCCGGCTAACCGAATTTCGGTAACTTTCAAAGTCACGTGATTCCAATTACTTAAAGTTGTCTTAACTTGACCGACTTGCGGATTCGCCTTGCGCGCCAAGCGACTCGTCGTTTTATCTTGACCGATCACGGCCCAGACCGACTGACCGACCTTGACTTGGGTCGCAGTTCGAACTTGGGCGGCGGTTAACTTTTCGGTCCCCGTCACCCGCACCTGTGCAATGTGGCTCAATGGCGAGATGAAGTAGCTCGCCCCAGCAATTCCCAACAAAAACAGGCCGATTAATAATCCAGCCCGTCTCGTCATTAACTTGCGCCGTTGCGTCTTTAGTTTCGGCAGCTTATCACCAATTCGAATCTGTTTACCGGACCAGCTAAAGTGCCGCTTGCGTTCGGCTTTTTGATTTTCATCAGCCTGACGTTGAAATCTTTCCCAGGGGGTGAGTTGGTCAAGCTGGGCTTTCTTTTTTGGCCGGCGTTTAAATATGGCCATCACAACCACCCTTTCACTGTAAAACTAGCCTAATGGGCTTGCATTGCCGCTTTCAAAACGTTCAACAACCGATCCGCAGCATCCGGCATCCCTAGCCGTTTAGCATTCGCTGCCATCTTTTGACGGCCAGTAGCATCGAGCATCAAGCCATCAACAGCTTTGACCAAACTCTGACCTGTTAAGTCCGCTTCTTTAATCAAATCCGCGGCCCCTTCGTCAACTAGACTCTGGGCATTCTTAGTTTGATGATCATTAGTGACATACGGACTTGGCACTAAAATTGATGGAATCCCTAATGCCGTAATTTCCGCGATGCTGGTGGCACCCGCCCGTCCCAAAATCGTGTCGATTTCTGGTAAAATGGCCGGCATATTTTTGATGTACGGTTTAATTTTAACATTCGGTGCTAAAGCTGTCTTACCGAGACCATCCATAATTTTGTCGTAGTGAACTTGTCCCGTTACAAACAAGGTCTGATAGTCACGCCGATTTAATTCGGGAATTGCCTCAACCGTCGCTTGATTGATGCGGGCCGCCCCACGACTGCCCCCAAAAATTAAGACCGTTGGTTGATCATCTTCAAGGCCTAACGCCTTCAAGGCCGCGGTCTTCTTGATGTTGACTACTTGTTGGGCCCGTGGGTTCCCCGTCATAACGACTTTTTTAGCTGGAAATTGATCCCGGGCACTTTCAAATGAAATCCCAATTTTGTCCACGAAGTGACTCAAGAACTTATTGGTGACCCCAACGACGGAATTCTGTTCATGAATCACGGTTGGAATGTGCATTTGACTCGCTGCAAACACAACTGCGCCACTCACATACCCCCCGGTCCCGACGACCACGTCTGGTTTAAAGGCTTTAATATACTTACGCGCCGTTCCAACACTCTTCAAAAAGAGCCAGACCGTTTTAAAGTTTTGCAGTGACAATGACCGTTTAAACCCTTGGATTTTGATCGTCTTGAACGCGATGCCCCGTTCAGGGACAATGCGGCTTTCAAGGCCACGATGTGTTCCCACATACAAGACTTCTGCTTGGGGGTCATGGGCTTTTAACGCTTCAATCAAAGCTAAGGCCGGATAGATGTGACCACCAGTCCCACCGCCGGATATCATTAATCGCATTACTTTTCTTCCGCCTTTCCAGTTACTTTTTCAATGGCCTTAATATAACGGTCGCCTCGAATTTCGAAGTTTGGATATTGATCCCAACTGGCACAGGCTGGTGATAACATGATGACATCACCAGGAGCACTCAATTTCCAAGCAACGGGAACCGCTGTTTCACAATTTTCACTAAATTCAATCTTTTCAATACCGGCGAGCTTCCCAGCATCCGCCACTTTTTGTGCAGTTTCACCAAAGACGATCATCGCTTTAACGTGGTCTTTCAAGGCTGGGGCTAACTTTTCAAAGGTATTACCGCGATCCAGCCCGCCAGCTAACAATACAACTGGTTGACTGAACCCTTTTAAAGCCATTTCAGTCGCCACAATATTCGTCGCTTTAGAATCATTGTAGAATAACCGACCTTCAGCCGTTTCCACGTATTGTGTCCGGTGCCGTACACCAGAGAATGTCTTCAAGACTTGGACGATACCAGCAGTTGGCACTTGTTGCAACTTAGCCACAGCGATCGCAGCCAACGCATTCTCAACGTTATGGTCGCCAGGAATCTTGATATCTTTGGCCGCCATGATCAACTCATCTTGATAATAGAGCTGACCATCCTTTTCGTAGGCGCCGGCTTCAGAGTTACCTTGCCGTGAAAATGGGACAACCTGGGCGTGCGACTGTTTACTCAACTCCCGCCATTCTTCACTATCCCAGTTGACCACAAAATAGTCGTCAGGCGTCTGGTTCATCGTAATCCGCATCTTGGCTTTAACGTAGTTAGCCCGTGACCCATGATAATCCAAATGCGTTGAATAAATATTGGTCAAAACGGCGATATGCGGATGCAAGGTTTGAATCCCACATAACATGAAACTGGAGAGTTCCGTGACCATTGTATCTTCTGGCAAAGCCTTTTGAGCGACTGCTGAAGCCGGCACACCAATGTTACCAGCCACATAGGCTTTACCCGCATTCGTTCGATGATTGAGCATCAACGAAATCAAGGTTGTTGTCGTGGTCTTCCCATTTGTCCCGGTAACGCCAATCAGCTCACCTTCAAGAATTTGTGAAGCCAATTCAACTTCCGTAATCACTGGAATATGCTTCTTCAATGCACCAGCGACAATCGGATTAGTATAAGGAATCCCAGGATTTTTAACGACGACTTTGAAATCTTCGTCCAATAACGACAGTGGATGCCCACCCGTGATAACTTTGATGCCATCACTGAGTAATTCTTGCGCATCGGGGTTATTATCAAAATCCTTTTTATCATTAACTGTGACAAAAGCGCCTAATTTATGCAGTAAACGCGCTGCATTCATCCCACTTTTGGCTAACCCTAATACCAATACCTTTTGGTTACGATACTGTTCAACCGACTTCATCATCCAAGATCTCCCTAAATTTGTTTATTAATACTTTAATTTTTGTTTCATAAGTTAGTGTTAGCTTGCCGCCTGCCGGTTGGGTCACAAAACGCTGGAACGCTGCCGACCATTTTCGAGCCAAAAACCGGTCTCGAAAACTGGTCTTTTGCTAATTGCCGTAACCCACGCCAATAAGCAAAATTTGGCGGCTGAGCGTTTTGTGACCCAACCTCTCGGCTAAAATACCATTAGACCCACAGTAGAAGCTACCTAAACCCTTCATGGCATAGTGATTAACTAATCAATTGGCCTAAAATTGCCATTGATAGCAGTACCAGCAATGTCCGAGTTATGCGACATACTGCGCTACTCAGCTGGCAAAATCAACCAAGAAAAATTAGCTTCCATCATGATCTAATCACTGCCTAATCAACTGAACAGTTGACTAGCCGGAGGTCACCGCTGATGGCATCGGTCGTGAAGGTGGCGTTTGGTCGGCAGTTTACCGGCCTTACACCACGGACCGTCCGGGGCAATTGCGATTTTGGCAACTGTTCCGGGCGAGGAGCGAGACCGCTTTTCAGGCTCGCTCCGGTCCCACGACCGCATGTCATCAGCGGTGACCGGAGGCGGCAATCAATAACTAGATAATCGTTGCAACACTAATGGCTGCGGCAGCCAACCCGATTGACCAAAATACAATATCAATCTTCCATTCGCTCCAGCCCTTCATTTCAAAGTGATGGTGAATTGGACTCATTAAGAAGATCCGTTTCCCTGTCAATTTGAATGAAGCCACTTGTAAAATCACTGAGGCTGTTTCAATCACAAAGATGATCCCAATGATCAACAGTGATAATTCATGATGAACCAGAATGGAAACCGCGGCTAACGCGCCACCTAAGGCTAATGACCCCATGTCACCCATGAAGATTTTAGCTGGCTTGTGGTTGAAAACAAAGAACCCTAATAATGAACCGACAACTGCCACACAGAACAACGCCACATCTAATTGATGTTGGTGTAACGCAATCAACGCATACGCACCAAACGCAATCGTGGCTTGACCAGCAACTAAACCATCTAGCCCATCGGTCAAGTTGACCGCATTTGAGAAACCGACCAACCAGATAATGACAAACAAGATGTACCAGAGACCTAATGACCAATCACCCATGCCGGGAACGTGTAGTCCCATTGGCAACTGTTCATGCTGATAAACTAATGTGAATACGACTGCACCAACGATTTGGCCCAACAATTTTTGCCAAGCTTTCAAGCCTTCATTTTGCTTGCGCCAAAGTTTGATACTGTCATCCCAGAAGCCCAATCCGCCGTATAGCACGAGAATGAACATCAAAATCCAAGTCGTTGGCCGTAATTGACCTTGCCAAAAGCCGACCCAGATCGTCGTGATCAAGATGGCAATGATAAACAATAGACCACCCATGGTCGGGGTGCCGGACTTCTTTTCGTGCCATTTAGGTCCTTCCTCACGAATCATTTGGCCTTCTTTACGCGCCCGGAAATACCGAATCAAGGACGGCATCAAGGCAAAGACAATAATAAAGCCACTAAATAGCGTTGCTACCCATTCAATTAAACTCAAAACAATTCTCCATTCTACACATTATTAATTATTTCAAACTGACCGTTAACGCTTCCTTAGCTTCAATCGGGTTACCGGCCGATATGCTCTGCGCACTGACATAGCCCGTACCATTCGTCGCTAATTTCAACCCAGTCAAATCGGCAAAATCAGCAACTTCACTTGCTGACCAACCAGTTAGATTTGGCATATACATCTGCCCGTTAGTGACCAAGATCACCCGTTGCTTGCTCGTCAAAATCGTGCCGGAGTTCACCGACTGCTTCACGATGTGCGCCCCTTTACCGACAATCACTGGCGTCACGCCAATCTTCTTAGCCGCTGTTTCGGCGGTCTTGGTTTCCTGACCAGATAAATCCGTCATTTTAATCGTGGCAGATTTCGTCTCACTGGCTTTTTGTTCATCCAGCGCCCGTTGCATGACCGGCTTGAAGATTTCGGCCATATCTTCCGAAGCGGTACTCCCATTTAAAGTCGGTTGCTTCATCGTAATATACATGATATATTTCGGATTTTTGGCTGGCGCCATCCCAACAACCGAGTACAAGTAAGAGTCGTCGCCCGTTTCATAGGTCGAGCCATTCGACACTTGAGCCGTCCCAGATTTGGCAGCAATTCGATAACCATCAATTTTATAGGCCGACCCAGTCCCGTAAGACTTGTAGACCACATCTTGCATGTGATCCAGAACTGCCGACGCCGTTTTAGACGTGACCGGTTGCCCAACAACCTTACGCTGGCCTTTGTAGACAGTTTTGTTGGTATTCGGGTTTGTGATCTTAGAAACATAGTACGGCTGTAACATCTTACCATGATTTGCAATCGCCGTGAAGCCACGCAACATCTGCATTGCGGAAACTTGAATCCCTTGTCCAAAAGAAGTGTCCGCCTGTTCGATTGGATAAGTAAATTGAATCGTTCCAGTTTGCTCGTTGGCTAACCCACTATTGGTGCTGCTACGCAAACCAAAGCGTTTGATGTAGTTGAGCCACGTCTTGGCGCCCATCGTTTGTTCCAAGTGCGCCATCGCGACGTTACTCGACAAAGCGAATCCTTTGGCATAAGTGATGTTCCCCCAACCAGCGGTATTCCAGTCAGGGACCGTTTTGCCACCAATCTTGTACTCCCCAGTTGGCACAGTCACATTGGCATTATAGTTCCCACTATTAATGGCCGCCGCCATTGTGAAGACTTTCATCGTGGAGCCTGGTTCATATGTGTCTTCGACTAACAAGTTACGCCACATCTTTGATAAACCGACTTTCGTTTGCGAATTAAACGTTGGTCGTTGGCTCGTCGCCAAAATAGCCCCAGTCTTCGCGTTCATCAAAGTAGCCGTCATCGTCTTCGGTTGCAGCTTCTCAGCCACTTCAGATAGTTTCGTTTCCAACAATGTCTGCAACTTACTATCGATCGTGGTATAAACATTGTCCCCATTCGTGACTTTTTTAACATTGTCAGTGGTTCCTTGATAACCGCTTTTCGTCACGGTCTTGTGACCGTCCGTTCCGGAAAGTTGCTTGTTATAGGCCAGCTCAATTCCCATTGAACCAACTAAGGTCGTGCGATCCGTCCCTTTGACATCTTTAGAAGACGTCAGACCAATCAGCTGTGACGCAAACGTGCCGTTGGGATAGAGCCGGGCTTCAGATTGCGTGAAATGCAAGCCCGTGACCTTTTGGGCTTCAATTTTCTTTTTCGTAATTAATGAAATATTTTTACCGGCCGTCCCAAATTCAATTTGGAACTTACCGCGCCCTTTTTCCAAAGTTGCGAGGGCTTTTTTGGTACTAATTGGCAAATATTTGGCGAGCACTTTGGCCGCTTGGTCATTGTCCTTCACGTAGATGTCGTGACCATTAGCGTCCTTTTGGTTTTTCGACATAATTGCGTAGATCGTGTACGTGCTAGTGTCTTCCGCGATAGGCTCCCCATTGGCACTATAAATCGTGCCGCGTTTCGCCGTCACTGTTTGGTCTTCGGTGTACAGCTTTTTGGTTGCTGCCGCTAAATTAACCCCGTTCACATGCTTACCGATCGCAATATACGAAAAACGAATGCTCAAAACACCAAATACCACAATCGCTCCAAAAAATAGCCATTGGCCAAAGATTCGTCGATTTTGTTTTGGTGACCGTTTCGAAGTCATTCGTTGTTTGTTCTTATTCATTTGTAAACATTCCTTATGTTACCGTTGTTGAGCGATAAACCGTTTTTCTTAGCCACTTTGTTTAAGCGACTCCGGCTTGAAAGTTCACTAATTTGTTGCGTTGCGGAAGTGTTGCTAGCTTGGACCTTCGTCACCTTCGCTTGAACCGTTTGCAATTGTGTTTGGGCGTTACCAATCGCAATGTTTGAGGAAACTAAAGCGATTGCAAGTGCAAAGACGACCAAACCAAAAGTCACACATAAGACCTTCTCAAATGCTGAGAACGGCACCCGCCGTGTTTGAATGGCAGGATTTGGCGTAACAACGGTTTTATGTACCGGGTTTTGGGCTTGGGGGGTCTCACGCGGTAACTCCCGGGCCAATCCATTTTGGGCCATGGTTCTTCACTCCTTAAAATTTTTTACTTAATTGTTAAACGTTCGATTGCCCGTAACTTGGCACTGCGCGCACGGCGATTAGCGGCAACTTCCGCCTCACTTGGCACAATCGGTTTGCGATGAACCAGACGATAATTTGGCTGCATTTCGGCCGGAATCACTGGTAAGCCAGGTGGTAACTCTGGCAAGGAACTATGTTCTTTAAAAATCGTTTTAACTAAGCGATCCTCTAATGATTGAAAGGTGATCACACTGACGCGACCGTGAACCGCAAGTAACGCCACCGCTTGTTCCAACGACGTTTCTAAGACGCCCAACTCATTATTGACCGCGATGCGGATTGCTTGGAAGACCCGTTTGGCCGGATGACCACCCGTGCGCCGAGCCCGCGCTGGAATCGCTTCTTTAATAATGTCAACCAACTGACCAGTGGTTTCGATTGGTGCCTGTTCCCGCTCACGCTCAATGGCGCGCGCCACTTGTTTCGAGAATTTTTCTTCACCGTAACGATAAAAAATTCGCACCAAGTCAGCGTAATCCCAAGTATTCACAACAATTTGAGCCGTCAATGGTGCTGATTGATCCATCCGCATATCCAACGGGGCATCATGTTGATAAGAAAAGCCCCGTTCCGCGTTGTCAAATTGAGGGGAGGACACGCCCAAATCATAAACGATGCCATCGACTGATTCGATACCGCGCGCGTTCAATTCAGTCTTAAGATTGGCGAAATTACTCTTGATAAACGTTAATTGGCCGGCTGCTAAATAGTCTGCCAAGTTTTCTTCATTATAGTCAATCGCTGTTTGGTCTTGGTCAAAGCTGAATAGGTGTCCATTTGGCCCAAGTTGTTCCAAGATCCGTCGTGAATGACCACCGCCACCCAAGGTACAATCCACATACACCCCATCAGGTTTGACCGCTAATTCGGCCACGGCTTCATGCAGTAATACAGTTGTATGTTCAAATTCGGCCACGCTGATTTCGCCTCCCTAGTTCAGTCATTATTTTTTAAAAGTCAATTAAGTTCTCTGCTAAGTCATCAAAGTCGGCAGCTGTTTCTGTTTCAAAAGTCTGCCACTTCGGCTTGCTCCAAATTTCAAATCGGTCCGAAACACCAACGATGACACATTGTTTTTCTAATTTTGCATATTGTCGGAGCGGTGCTGGAATCATTACACGCCCCTGCTTGTCTAATTCACATTCGGCCGCTGCTGCATAGAAGAACCGGACAAATGCCCGCGCGTCCTTCTTGGTTAGCGGTAGATCATCTAATTGATCCTGTAGCGTCGTCCAGCGTGCTTCCGGATAGCCAAAAATACAGCCATCCATTCCGCGCGTAATCACGAACGACGCCCCTAACAACTCCCGAAATTTAGCGGGAATGATTAACCGACCTTTAGCATCCAACGCGTGTTCAAACTCACCAAAAAACATCTTGGATGCCACGGCTAATCAACCCCTTTCATTAAACATTCTTAAGTCTACCACACCCCCCCACTTCCTACCACATGGTTTTGTTACTTTTCGAAAATGTTAACAAAATGTCAAAAAAGTCCCCACCCAACGCTGATTCGTTAGGTGGGGACTCGTGGGGCTTATTTTCCTTTAGTGACTCAAATTGTCAGCAAAAAGCTGCCTAGTGCCAGCAAATAGATGACGATCGTTAAGAGGTCGGTGACCCGCCAGTAAAGCTTAAAAAAGCGGCCAAACAGGATTTCGCCTTGTTGGATTACCGTTAACAGGGTCAACCCAATGCCCATGATCATTAAGGAGATCACTTCATAGGGGACGATTGAACTGTCCGTTGCCTGTAAGGTCAAGAAGTGCGTGAACACAATTAAAAATGGGGGCCAAAAATCAATGATCAACAAATGTGCCGGCCAAAAGCGTCTCAAGAGTCGTTTCAAACCGAAAATAATGACCGAAACGGCCGCAATTAAACTGATTTGACCTAGCCAGTTGGTGAACAGGTCGTGCATGCCGCTTTCCCTCGCAATCTTTCGTAAACTCGTTTCAGCACCCCAGACAACCGTGAAAACTGCGGATTAATGCGGTTAAGAACGGAATGGCTGCAACGTTTCTTTTTTATTATAGGGATTCTGTTCAGACTTTTCAATCACTGCCACCAGTCCTATAATAGAATCCAAGTCACACTACGGAGGCGTCGCTGATGCTGCAATATTTTACCATGAGTGCTGATGGCCAGTTAGCCACCGGTCAACCACAGGATCAAACTTACTGGATTAATATCGAACGACCGACGACTACGGAGATCAATCAATTAGTTCAGAAATTTAACTTTCCAAAGGATTATTTAACGGCCGTATTGGATGACGCCGAAATTTCACGGACCGAACAATTAAATCAGCAAACAACTGACAATGCCGCGCTGATCGTCATGCAATTTCCAAAATTAACGACTAGTGACCTCGGCTACCTTGAATATCAAGTTTATCCGTTTGCACTCATTTTGACCCCAAAAGTCGTGCTAACGGTTAGTAATTATCCCGCCAGCTTCATTCAAGATTTCGTAATGGATCCTGAGTCCTCACGACTGAGCTTAGATAATCATGAAAACTTTGTACTCGCCATCATGTGGTATATTTCGCACGCCTACGTCACTGCCTTGAAAGTCATCAATCACAAAACGACCGTCTTGGAACGACATTTGACACGCGCCACACGCAATGAAGAAATCTTTCGCATCATGGCTTACCAGAAGTCGCTGATTCGCTTTAAGGCCGCGCTCACACAAAACGCGCCGGTCTTAGCAGCAGTTGAACATTCAGCGACTCATTTTAATGGCAGTGGTCATCAAGCCCTAACGACCGATATCATCATTGAAAATAAGCAAGCGGCCGATATGACCAACACGACTAATCAAATTTTGCAACAATACAGTCAATTAGTCAGCTCAGTCATCTCAAACAATTTAAATGATGTGATGAAAGTCCTGACCTCCCTCACCTTAATTTTAACCATTCCAACCATTATTGGTGGCATTTATGGGATGAACGTCACGTTACCGGGAGCAAGCTTCGCCCATGCCTTTAGTTGGATTGCCTTTGGTACGATTATTTTATGTGTCATTAGTATTGAATACTTACGAAACCACGACTATTTCTAATTGGTAATTGAAATATCTGCGATTCCACGTTAAACTATGAAAGAATTACTCGAAAAGTGTGGTGCAATCAAACTTATGAAAAAGAAATCAACGTTCCAAAAAATCACGATGGTCATCGTGTGGTTGATGATTATTTCAACTGTCGGCTCGCTGGTCCTAGGCGCCTTATCTGGCTTAGGTTTACTCAACTTCAGCTAAACAACAACTCATCAACTAAAAAAACGCCTGAGAAATTAGTCTCAGGCGTTTTTTGATTGTTTTCATGTTCAAACCCATATGGTCTAAACTTCCGAAGTCGGCGATTCGTCGGCTTGTGGTTGCCGATAAACTTTCCGGGCCTTGCTCCCCTCAGAGGGACCGACCACACCACGTTCTTCCATCTCATCGACGATTCGAGCGGCACGATTGTAACCGATTCGGAATCGCCGTTGCAACATCGACACACTTGCCGATTGCTGTTCCGTGACTAGTTCAACGGCATCCGCATAGTACTCATCCTCACCATCGCGCGGATCACCACCGCCATCGGTCGTTTCATCATCCTTGACCAGCATACTTTCATCGTAGTCAGCGGATTGTTGTTGTTTGATGAAGTTCACCACTTCTTCGACATCGTGATCTGAAATGTAGGCACCTTGCACCCGGAGTGGCTTATTCATCCCCATCGGTTGATACAGCATATCGCCACGACCGAGGAGCTTTTCCGCGCCATTGCTATCAATAATGGTCCGCGAATCGATCCCACTAGACACGGCAAACGCCATCCGCGACGGGACGTTCGCTTTGATCAGCCCAGTAATAACATCTACCGATGGCCGTTGCGTTGCTAGGATCATATGAATCCCAGCGGCCCGTGCCATTTGACCCAAGCGAATAATCGCATCTTCAACTTCACTGGAAGTCACCATCATCAAATCGGCCAATTCATCCACGATGACCACGATATACGGTAAGACTGGGCGATTTTGACCATCGGCGGCATTCTGTTGGCGAATAAACTGATTATAGCCTTGCATATTCCGTTGTTTGGAATCCGCAAATAGTTCATAACGCCGCTCCATTTCAGCCACCACTTTGTGCAGTGCTCGCGCCGCTTTCTTCGGTTCCGTGACCACTGGCGTGAGTAGATGCGGAATCCCGTTATAGACTCCTAACTCAACTTTCTTTGGATCAATCAACATAAACTTCACTTGGTTAGGTTTCGTCGTCATCAACAAACCCGTGATCATCACGTTAATTGCCACTGACTTCCCACTCCCGGTCGAGCCGGCAATCAATAGATGAGGCATTTTGGAAAGATCCGCTGTCACTAAATTACCAGAGACATCGCGTCCCAGCGGCACTTCCAATGGCTTCGTTGGGTGGGCTGGTTGTGCTTCGACGATATCTCGAAATGAAACTGTAGAAACTTGCTTATTTGGTACTTCGATCCCAATCAACGATTTTCCGGGAATCGGCGCTTCAATTCGTAAATCTTTCGCCGCCAACGCTAAGGCCAAGTCATCCGCTAAGTTGACCACCTTACTGACCTTGACCCCGACCGCCGGATGCAATTCGTATTTTGTGACGGATGGCCCTAGGCTCACATTTTTAACCTCGACCTTGACGCCAAAGCTTTCCAAAGTCGTCTTGAGCTTTTTAGAGTTACTTTCAATCGTTGCATATTCCGCGCTTTGATCCGTTTTCGGAATTTTTGTTAACAGGTCAGAAGTTGGCAATTGATAATCCGAATCATCGACTGTTTCAGTGCCTTGTAACGTTTCTTCCTCACTAGACTCACTCGCTTCAGTCGTCGCTGGGGCTTTCGAAGCTTGATCACTGGCGACCAGAATATTCACATCGTCGGCTGGCGCCGACTGGACCGCAGTCGTCGCACTCGCCGGCGCCGGTGCCGCTTCACTGGGCGCAATTGGCGCACTCGACGTGACTGGTTTTGACGTTGGTGTCGGTTGCTCAGCTACTTGCTGATTCGCCTTGACCTGACGCTGGACGCGCCAACGAGCATACTGCACTCGCACGTAATGCGCCACTTCATCATAAGCTTGCTTGAGTTGTTCGCCAACCACCACCAAACCGTGTCGAATATAAAGTAGGGTCTGATGGAACGGCAAATTGAAGGCCACAAAAATCCCCGTAATAATTAAAATAATGGCAATTAAAATAGTTCCCAAGTTAGCTAACAATGGATAAGTCAAGCTATATCCAGCTGCTCCGGCTAAGCCACCGCCAAGATGGACCGAAACACCACCCGTTGAAAAGTCGTTCTTTATCAGGTTCCAAGTAATTGACCAAAAATCCGTATGGCGATCCAATCGATTAAACATCGGAATTTCTAGCAGTAATAGGTAACTGTATAAAACTAAGTTCCCACCCGTCCACCAACGCCAACCAATTTTGGGCAATTTGCCAAAAATCATGAGGGTCCCCATGAGGACTAGTGTAATCACGGCTAAGAGTTCATAAGCATCACCAGCTACCAATCGGAAACATTCCGCAAAAAAGGTCCCGACTAAGCCGAGTTTAAATAACGCAAAGATGGTCACTAGCCCCCCGACTAAGCCAATGATATTTCCCGTCATTTGGCGTTGGGTCGTGGCTTTGGTCGACCGCTTGGATCCAGTCGTACGCCGCTTTTTAGTTGTTCGTTGCTTTCGTGCCACGCTACTATCGTCCTTCCCATTTTTGTCTTACTGCCATTGTACCAAACTAATGTTCGTAATTAAAAACTTTCGCCACACCGCCAAAAAAACGCACGTTAACCACAGCTCGCTGAACCGTTAACGTACGTCTGGCAATCACCAGGTTATTTTAATTTATCATTTTCATAATGATGTGACCGTTCCAAGCTCAAAAAGTTTTGTTGCCGCAACGCTTCATAAATAACGATTGCCGCAGAATTCGACAAATTCAACGCACGAATATGTGAATCATCTTGTGGAATCCGAATGGCCTTTTCAGGATACTGACGCATGAAAGGCTCTGGCAAACCGGTCGTTTCCTTTCCGAACAAGAAGTAATGGTCCTTGCTAGTATCACTATAATCCACATCTGAATAGTCGTGATCAGCAAATTTAGAGACCAAATATAACTGATCCAAGTCAGGAATGCTGGCTAAAAAGTCTTGAAGGTCGGCATGATAAGTAATATCAACGCTATCCCAATAGTCCAAACCAGCGCGTTTTAAATGCTTATCATCTATTTTAAAGCCTAATGGTTCAATTAAGTGTAAGGCCGTATCAGTGCCAGCACAGGTCCGGGCAATATTACCAGTGTTCGCTGGCATCAAGGGTTCAAATAGTGCAATATGATTCGTCAAAATAATCTTCCTTTTTCATTAAGTCTTGATCGGTCAATCGCCGTCATTATCTTAATTATCATACCATGATTGATCACCAAAGGCCTAACAATTCTCTATCGAAGACAAATTGTTCGCTAACTTTACAAAGTTTACTTATACTGATCTACAGTTAAAAGGTGAAATTGCTATTCTACGCTAATAAGCGAGTCGGCTAATCAACAGCTCACATAAATGCTAATGGCAATTTAACACTTTTCAACTGATCCGTTCCAAAATAACCTAATCAAGTTTCAATCAATTCAAAGGAGTCGACATATAAATGAAATTATTAATTATTGGTGCCACCGGGATGGCTGGTTCCGCGTTAACTACCACTGCCTTAGCACATAACCATGAAGTGACGGCGTTAGGCCGTTCCGCAGAAAAGTTGGCTAAGCTCCCTGCCAATCCTAACCTGACAACCCGCACTGAGGACGCCTTCGCACTGACCAAAGCCGAATTAGTTAACTTTGACGTCATCATCGATGCCATGGCGACCCCACCAGCCCAAGCATACTTACACGTGGACTTAGCCACTAAACTAGTGGCAATGCTCCGTAACACCAACAGTCCCCGCTTAGTCTTTATTTTAGGTGCTGGTAGCTTGAAGACCGGTGACGACGACCATCTCCTTGTTCATGATATTGAAAAAAGCCCAGAGGCAGCCAACTTTGTAGCCATTCCACAAAATCAGTTGGGTGAACTCCAATTCTTACAAACGGTTACCAATGTCAACTGGGTCGGCGTCTCACCAGCCGCAGATTTTCACGCTGGCGATGCGACCCCTGCCATTTTAGGCACTGATCACCTGCTCGCTAACGCAGCCGGCGCCTCAGTAACCACTTCTGGCACCATGGCGGCAACCGTCTTAGCCGAAATCGAAACACCTAAACATCATCAAGAACGTTTTACCGTCGCAAATCAATAATCATCGCTTAACACTCGGCAAATTTGCCGAGTGTTTTTTTAGTCATTAGCAATCTAACGGTTGAAAGTGTCAAAGTTGCCGTCAATCCAGTCATGCTCGCGTTAGTTATACCTAAAATGGTCTCATACGGCTCACCACTCAGTCAGAATCCGGTCTGGCCGACTCCGCTAAGTTCAAACAATTGACTAATCATTCAAAGCAGTTGCCTAGCTGTGGGTTGTTGTTGAGTGCATCGGCCGTGTGGGTGGCGATTGACCGGCGATTTTCCGGTCTTACACCACGGACCGACCGGGAGATTTGCGGTTTTCACAAAGTTTCCGGGCGAGGGTCAAGACGTTCCTGAGGCTTGACCTGGTCCCTCGGCCGCATGCACTCAACAACAATCGGAAGCGTCAATTAGCAACTATTCTTCACAGTGGAATGGGCCAGTTGTTTTCAAATTTCAACCTTTTGTGAGTGATTTTTTAATCTGCTCCTAACCAAAGCATGCTAAGCTAGGCCACATCATAATTTTGTGACGAAAGTAGTGACCATTTTGAAAACTCGTTTATCAAAACGCAATTTGATCTTCATCGGGACCATGCTCTTTGGGCTGTTCTTCGGTGCTGGCAATTTAATTTTTCCTATTTATTTAGGCCAACAAGCTGGCCAACATCTCGGTGGTGCCATTGTCGGCTTGCTAATCACTGGGATTGGCCTGCCACTGCTCGGCGTCATCGGCATTGGTCTGACGCGCAGTGAGGGTGTCTTTGAACTGGCAACCACCGTCAGCCGGCCCTACGCCTATATTTTTACCGTCGCGCTCTATCTCACACTCGGCCCACTTTTCGCCATGCCCCGGCTGGCAACGACGGCCTTTCAAATCGGGATTGCGCCTTTTCTGGCTAAATCACAGCAAACCAGTGTATTACTGGCTTTTTCCGTAGCTTTCTTTATCGTGACCTGGCTACTGGCCCGCAACCCCGGTAAGCTCATGACTTATATTGGCAAATGGCTCACCCCGCTCTTTCTACTCTTACTCGGTAGTTTGATCGTCGTCGCCCTGGTCAAGCCACTGGGCAATTTTAACGTTGCCGCGCAAGGCGCCTACACCAGCCATCCAATACTAGCCGGGTTCACGGAAGGCTATAATACGATGGACGCTTTGGCCTCGCTAGCTTTCGGCATCGTCGTCATTGACGCGATTCGCGATCTCGGCGTGACTGAACCAGGGCAAATTGCGACCGATACGATCAAAGCTGGTTTAATTAGCATGACGCTCATGGCCGTTATTTACGCTTTACTTGCGGTAATGGGCACCCTAAGCTTGGGGCAGTTTTCCGCCGCAGCTAACGGTGGTGTGACGCTCGCCCAATTAGCCCATTATTACTTTGGCGATTTTGGCAATCTCTTGCTAGCCCTGATCGTTATCATCGCTTGCTTGAAAACTTCAATTGGCTTAACTTCTGCTTTTGGCGATACCGGTCACAGCATGTTTCCAAAATTGCCCTACGCTGGTCTAATCGGCTTCGCCTGTATTGTTCCGGCCGTTTTAGCCAATGTTGGTTTGACCCAACTGATCAGCTATTCAACCCCCGTACTCATGCTGCTCTACCCTTTGGCCATTGTCTTAATTTTACTGGCAGTTCTATCCCCTTGGTTAGGCAAGTCGCGTTGGCTTTTCGCCATGACGACTGCTTGGACCCTGATTCCAGCTATTTTAGCGGGACTCGTCGCCTTACCAAAATTCCTGCTACAAAATGCGATTGGTCATTGGCTTTTACAAGTCAATGGGGCCTTACCGCTAGCTGAACTCGGACTGGGATGGACCGTACCTGCATTGATTGGCCTAATTCTGGGACTTATCGGCCAAAACTGGCAAGCTCATCGCCAATCGTAATTTTCATCAAAAAGGCCTTATTTTCATAAAACACGAAAACGGTCGCACAACACCTGACATCACAGGAGCTGCGCGACCATTTTTTTGGCAAAATAAAAAACGTAGTATTTCGGTGTGGGCACGGCGAAAAGCTACGTTAATGAAGTACAACTCGGTAGACACCAACGACCTAAGTCGATGTTAGCTACCAAACGATTTCTCAAAGGTTATCTTAACACCCAGTAAACAATCATGCAAGCTAGCCCGCTTACTTGGTCATCGTGAGCAAACTGACATCGACGGTAATTTTAGGCAATCCAGTGGCTTGCGCATGTGCCAAGCTCGCCGCCGAGGCCCCCCAATGGAGCGGCGTCATGACCATTAAATCCGCGAAATCAACCCGGCTGAGATCAAATTCATAATGAATTCGTTGTTGTTCAGCCGCTGGATAGTGTTGTTTGAATAGGTCAATGACACGATCATTATCGTAGGTATACTGCCGATCAGTGGGTTCAAACAACAGATGACGTAGTTCAATCAAGTAGTCGGAATTCGGCACCACTTTTAATAGCCGACCACCCGGTGCCAGCACCCGTTCAAATTCACGATAAGCGGATGGTGAAAAGACATCCATAATGGCCGTAAAAGCGTTCGCAGTAAACGGTAACTGAGCCAAATCAGCGACACAAAAGTACGCAGACGTTGGGAGTTGGGTGGCTAAGTTTACACCCGCCTTGCTAATATCAAAGCCAATCCCGATATCTTTAGGCTGCTGATGCAACGCCAACAAGTCCGCTAATGGCGTCCCTTCTCCACTGCCAATATCCAGAATCCGTTGTGGCTGGGCTGGTAATTGCGCATTAATGGCGTCAACGATTGGCCGAAAGAATCCGGCTTGTAAAATGCGACGCCGAGCAGCTAACATGGCTGCGTCATATTCACTTTGCACTTGATGAGTCAAAAAATACAAAGTTCCTTTTTTTGAAAAATCCAGCTGATGACCGTTGGGACAGCTGAGACTATGGCCATCAATGGCCTCATATGGTTGGTCACAAACTAAGCAACGAAATAAGCCTAAATTGGCTTGCACAAAGGCAATCCCTTGATCGATTTTCTTCACGATTTTCACACTCTCTAACTAAATTAGTTTAATCATACCATACCAATTAGCTGTCCCCAAACAGAATAGTAGCAATTACGATTTGGCTATGATATTGTAATTAGCGTTCTAAAAAACAACTAAAATCATTTAAAAAATGTTCGGCGGAAGTCACTTTAAGTTCACTTGCAAAGGAGCATTTTCAATTATGGCAAAGAAATCCAAAATCGCTAAAGAACGGCGCATTGAAGCGACCGTTGCCCGTTACGCTGCGAAGCGTGCAGAAATGAAAGCGGCTGGCGATTATGCCGGCCTCGCAACCTTACCACGGAACGCCTCACCCGTTCGGATTCACCGTCGCGACTCACTTGACGGCCGACCACATGCTTATTTACGGAAATTCGGGATGTCCCGGTTAAATTTCCGAGAATTAGCCCATCAAGGTCAGATCCCCGGTGTCCGGAAAGCTAGCTGGTAATTAGCAGAGTGTGACAAAAAGCGGGTTGCTACCGAGCATAGCCTAGGAAGCCGGATGATTGGGGCTTTCAATCGTCCGGCTTTCGTAGCTAAGCGGAGGTCGCAGCTTTTTGTCACACGTTTCAGCTATCAAAATAGTAATGAAAAGGGCTTCAGAAATTGATTACAAATTTCTGAAGCCTTTTTGCAATTTCCTAATCACACCGCAAAACACTAGTCATCCGACTGATAAAGTCCCGACTGTGCTTGATACCACGCGAACAGATGCGTGATCAAAACTTTCAAAATGGCATAACCTGGAATCCCGAAAATCACACCCATCAGGCCAAAAATTTTACCGGCCGCTAATAACACAATTAAAATCGTAACTGGATGAATTGCAAGACTACTCCCTAAGACTAGCGGCGAAATGACCCGCCCTTCAATCGTCTGCTCAATCACAAAAACGATCAGTACTTTAACTAACATCCATGGTGAAATAACCATGGCAATAACCACTGATGGTACCATTGCTAAAAATGACCCCAAATAAGGAATCAAGTTTAGAATCCCAGCAGCAATGCCTAAGGTCAGTGCAAACTTCAACCCAATGACCCAATACCCAATCGCAAACATGACCGCCACAAAGAAGGCGACTGTCAACTGACCACGAATATAGTTGCTGACCTGTGAATTGATCTCAGTTAACACTTGTAAGAAACTCGCACGGCCTTTTGTTGGAATAAACTTGGCTAAATATTTTGGTAGCTTGTGCCCATCTTTTAACAAATAGAACAAGATAAACGGCATCGTAATTAAGCCAATCACAATCGTCGTGACTGTGCTAACGACACTCGTAATCGATGAGACCGTCCCAGTGAGATATTTAGTCACCCGACCACTCAACAACTTGCTGGCATCCGTGTTCCATTGTTCTAATTGATCGCGAATCCCGGAAAGGTTCGGATCACGTAGCCATTGATTGATCTCATCACTGGCATTCTGCCAATATTTCGGCCAATCATTGATGATGGCTAAACTTTGCGTGCGAATCGTTGGAATAATTGCCACGATTCCCCAAACAATCAGGCCAAAAATAATGACGAACAGTGCCACAATGGTCAAAGTTCGATGAATATGGTACTTATTTTCCAGTAAATCCACCAGTGGGTTCATTAAGTAGTACAAGACGCCCGCCAAAATAATTGGCAAGCCGACGATGCTGAAAAGCTGGCGGACCGGCGTTAATAGCCAATCAACCTGCTTTCCTAGAAAGAAACAAGCTAAAACAAGTAAAATTATCACTAAAATCCGAATCGTCTTCGAACTAGTGAGTCCCGTGCTGACTGGTTTACTTTTCAATCAGCCGCCACCTCCTTGCTATGGTTCGTAAGTAATGACGCTCCCAACTTTAAGCGTTGGTAATGTCGTGGTCGTTAAGTAGATGCCATTGGCTAACGGCTTGGCTGGTACTGCTGTGAAATACAACGTTGCGTGACCAATCGTCGTCAAATTAGCTTCGACTAGTGGCCCAGCATAGGCGACAGTGTAGGCTTGATCATCAATTTTGATCGTACTGCCCGCAGTCAAAGGTAAACTGGTTAACTTTTCCTTAAATTGCTGAATCACGGCGATTTGTTGCAATGAGGCCGTGGCCGTTTCATCAAATAAAATCAAAATCGGTTCATCGGGGGCTAACGCTTGTGGCCCGATGGCTTTAACAGTTGCAGTCGTTGCCATAGTTTACAGAACTCCATTCTATTTTTAATAGCTCAATTGTAGCATAGGCACCGGTCGCAGTGTCAATTTGTCATCGCTTACAAGTAAACGAATTATGCTATACTGAAATTATTAACTGAGGAGGCTTTTTTTGATGCAAGAAAAAATCTTATTTGGAACTTATACGAAAAAAACAAGCCAAGGAATCTATCAAGGGACCTTGGATACGACCGCAAAAACGTTAACTAATGACGGTTTACTAGCCAAAACTAACAACCCTACTTATTTAGCCCTTTCTGCGAAAAATCGGCTTTACAGTGTCGATAAAGAAGACGACCAAGGTGGCGTGGCCGCTTGGCAACTTGACGGCAAGCATGCCAACAAGCTCAACGCTGTGATTGCTCCCGGCACCCCACCAGCATACGTGGCCGTCGACGAAGCCCGCCAGCTCGTTTACAGTGCTAACTACCATAAAGGAACGGCCAGTGTCTTAAAGATTGCGGCCAATGGCGAACTCGAACTCGTCGATCAAGTTAAACATACTGGTAACGGACCACGACCCGAACAAGATGAGTCACATATCCACTATACCGACTTGACCCCTGACAACCGCTTAGTTGCGATCGATCTAGGGAGTGATAAGGTCTACGTTTATAATGTCGCTGACAATGGCAAATTGACGGAACAATCCGTTTTGACCATGGCAGCTGGCTTTGGCCCACGGCACTTAGTCTTCACGCCCGACGGCAAACATGCCCTATTAGCCGGCGAGCTTTCAAGTAAAGTAGCGACCTTAGATTACGACCAAGCAACCGGTGCGTTCACTCAGACCGACGTAATCGCAACCATTCCTGCCGATTACACCGACCATAATGGTGCCGCAGCGATTCGTTTAAGCCACGACGGGCACTTCCTGTACGTTTCTAATCGTGGCTACAATACGTTAGCTGTATTCGCAGTTGATGCAGACGCCAAATTGACTCTGATCCAACAAATCAGCACAGAAGGCGACTTCCCACGTGACTTCGATTTAGACCCAACGGAAGCCTTCGTCGTCGTCGTTAATCAGAACACGGACAATGCCACTTTGTATGCGCGCGACCTGAAAACTGGTAAACTGAGCTTATTACAAAAAGACGTCGCCGTTCCAGAAGGCGTTTGCGTCTTATTCTCGAAATAAAGGATGACTCAGAAATGCTATTAAAAGAAGTTGCACTGGAAAATTATACTAATATCCCGGCTGCCGTGGCTGCTGGCGCTAAACGAATCGAACTAAACGATAATTTAGCCGTTGGTGGGACCACGGTCAGTCGTGGTGTCATGGCCGAAGCTGCAAAATACACGCAGGAACACGGTGTGAGTCTAGTTGCCATGATTCGCCCGCGTGGCGGTAACTTCGTTTACAACGATACCGAGCTGAAAATTATGGAAGCCGATCTGTTGCAAGCCCAAGCATTAGGCGTCGACGCCGTCACATTTGGCGCCTTAACGGCTGATGGTCAGTTGGATACCGAGGCCATGGCGTTACTAGTTGGCGCGGCTGGTGGGATGAGTGTGGTCTTCCACATGGCGTTTGACGCCCTCGCTGCTGATCAACAAGCACCGACCATCGATTGGTTAGTTGATCATCAAGTTGACCGCATTTTAACTCATGGTGGCCCGCTAACGACCCCAATTGCGGACTGTGTGCCACAATTACAAGCTACGATCAAGTTAGCAGCTGGTCGCATTCAGATTTTACCTGGCGGCGGGATTACTGCTGACAACGTCGACACAATCACGACTGCGTTAAACGTCAAACAAGCACACGGCACTAAAATTATTCGTTATTAACTAAAAAAATGCTAGTCAACTTGAAAAAGTTGGCTAGTATTTTTTTAGTGCCATTTTTAAATCGGCTCAGCCCCGATCAGCCGGACAATGTCAGCCGGTAATGGCGCAAAAGTCGTTAAATTTTGTTCAATAAATGGATCATAAAATTGGAGTTGCATACAGTGTAGTGCCTGCCGGTCAATGGCCGGATTCAATGGGCCACCATATAGCGCATCCCCAATCAACGGATGACCGGCGTGGGCGAAGTGTACTCGAATCTGATGCGTCCGCCCCGTATGCAACCGAACGCGCACGACCGTCATGCCTGGCAGTCGCTTAACCACCCAATATTCGGTCAACGACGCGCGACCATCGGGAGTTACCGTTCGTTTGATGAAGGACTCCGGTGCCCGGCCAATTGGTTGATCCAACCACCCATGATCTTCAGCTAAGACACCGCTGACTACGGCAAGATACATTTTGCGCATCGCATGTTCTTTGAGCTGATGATCAATGATCGAATGGGCAAAATGGTGTTTCGCAAATAACACGATGCCACTCGTATCACGGTCCAACCGCGTCGTAATGTGCACCACTTCGTTCGTGTAGTGCTGTGCGCGATAATACCCCTTCACGCGATTAGCTAGCGTGTTATCTGGTAACCGATGTGCAGGCACCGAAGCAACCCCGGCCGGCTTGTTGACAATCAAATAATCTCGGTCCTCATATAAAATCGTAATTGGTAAACCGGAAACGCCCAGATGGTCATTTCCAATTTCATCTGGCGTGACCATCGTCACCGTTTCACCGCCCGTTAGCACATGAATCGCTAACACTGGCAACTCGTTCACTAAAATGGCCCCGCCGTGATATTTCACTTTTTTTAATAGACTGCGCGTCACGCCATGTGCAGACAATAACGTCTTCACTTTCATGGGTGACGTCGCGGTATTGGTCCACGTAAACCTCATTCTTCGTCCAAACCGATGAAAGAAGTCCCGACCCGTTTCCAGAAACGGTTATGCCGATGTTGGGCAAAGGCGATCCGCCGATTAGCGATCGAATAGCGAATCTGCTGAATCGGCCGCGGCTGCGTATCCATCTGATCAGCCGTAAAAATAAAATGTGACTGCTGTTGCGGCTTAATCGTGATCGTTTCGTACGGTGCCACAATGACTGGCGACCCTAACGTCCGGAACACCCGGTTATTGATGGAAGCAATTTCAGCCATTTGTAAGGCGTCCAACCGCGGATGGATTACCGCGCCCCCAACAGACTTATTGTAAGCCGTTGAACCAGTCGGTGTTGATACACAGAGACCATCGCCACGGAAACGTTCAAATAATTCATCTTGAATAAAGACATCCGCAACCATGGTACTCCCTAACTTCTTCAAAGTAGATTCATTCAACGCCAGATAATGATCCGTTTCGCCGGTGTCTGCGTACGTAATTTCCACCGAAAGCAAGGGATACGTGACCGATTGGCCGTTATCGTGTAACAGGCCATCGACCAATTGATCGATCTCGTAGTCCCGCCAGTCCGTATAGAAGCCTAAATGCCCCGTATGCACCCCGACAAAGCGAACTTGGTCAACCATGTCGCTATAGTGATGAAACGCTGAGAGCAGCGTGCCATCCCCACCTACAGATAGCACCACATCAGGCTTAAAATCATCAATTTCAAAACCAGCCGCGACTAACTTCGTATGTAATTCGGCCGCGACCTTTTTCGTTTTAGGATTAGAATTTGCAAATATGGTTACTTTCATGGTTCTTGATCTTCCTTTGTCGGATTCTGAGCGTCACTCTGCGGCCCTTTACCATAGGAAAAGAGACTCTGAGCCTCTTGAATTTCTTCACGAATTTCAGACATTTCTTTATCCAAACTAAAGGCCGCTTCTGCGGCGCGCTGCAACCGTTGACTTAAATTTTCAGGAAAGTCGCCCTGATATTTATAGTTCAGTGAATGTTCGATGGTGGCCCAAAAGTTCATTGCGAGCGTCCGCACTTGGATCTCAGCCAAAATGCGCTTTTCACCGCCAACCATTTGCACTGGATATTCAATCACAATGTGATAAGAACGGTATCCCGAAGGCTTTTCATTGCTAATATAATCCCGCTCTTCCAAAATGGTCATATCGGTCCGTTTACGCAACAAATCGACCACTTGATAAATATCTTCCACAAACTGACACATGATGCGTAGCCCGGCGATGTCTTGCATATCTTGCTCTAGCCGATCTGCTTGAACCTTGCGTCGCACCATTTTTTCTTTGATGCTATCGACGGGCTTGACCCGCCCCGTCACAAACTCGATGGGTTCGTGTTGGCTCAAATCTCGAAATTGCTTACGCATGCCCCGCAATTTAACTTTCAACTCATCAACGGCCTGTTGATAAGGTAACAAAAAATGATTCCAATCTTCCATCAAGGCACCTCCGTTTCAAATCCATACCTTAAAATTTTACCATATTTTGGCAGAATAAAAAGCAATGGCTTCCCAGTTTAACAATTGACATTAGCAACCTAACAAACTCACAGTCGTGAAGCAGATTACTTTACGAAACTGGGAATTCGGTGCATGATGACAGTCGAAGGTTTAAGTCAAGTTACGACTTAGGCCGTAAAAATTATGATGATATGAAATTAAAAACTTGCAAATACCTAGGTTCATTTGGTATTCTGCACTATGACGCGAAACGAGAAAGTGGAGGAATTATGACGTGTTAGAAGTGTATTTATTTGTAAATCCATTGGCGACACAATGTGTACGCGATGAACAAAATGTGTTGCGGCTGGCCAATGATTCGGATAAGCAAATTCAATTTCAATTCGTACCCTTATTGAATATCAATGTGGTGCAAAAAGCCCTTAAAAGCCAAGGCTTCAAAGCTTCTGACTGGCAAGCCCAAAATCAACAATCGCAAACGCTCTACCGGGTCATTCTCGATTATAAAGCCGCCCTATTTCAAGGCAAGAAGCGTGGCCGCAATTTCTTAATTGCGTTGCAAGATGCCATGCTTAAAGCTGGGCAACATTATTCAGAAGATTTGGTCAAAACGGTTGCCGCGGAATGCCACATTGATTTGGATATGTTTATGGAAGATCGTGATAGCAACTTAGCAAAACAAGCCTTTCATGCCGATCAACGTTTAGCTTCAGAAATGAACATTACTGAAGCTTCATCAGCAGTCGTCTTCGATTGTGATCAATATGATTATGGCGTTTTATTAGAACATTTTAACTACACGACTTTATTTGACTTAGTTAACGGTCAGTTAGACCCATTCCATGAACTTTCCCATCGTACCAACTGCGCTACCTTAGATGGTAGTCAGCTCCACGTTTTATAATTCAGGAATTGCAATTATTCAAACGCAAAAAAGTCCCCTACCCAAAAACGGTAGCGGACTTTTTTATTGGCTAGCAAACAGGTTTTGAGTCAGCCTATTTTTTAATCAAACTTTCAAATTCAGTCAGACGTTGCTCAAAGAGTGCAAACGCATCATCCAAGTAGGCAGTCTTAGTCATATCAACCCCCGCATTGCGCATCACTTCAATTGGGAACTCCGATGACCCAGCTTGCAAATAGCCCAGATAGTCTTTGACCGCACGAGGTTGCTTCCTCGTCAGCTTGTTTGCCAAAGTTGAGGCCGCCGCGAAGCCAGTTGCGTACTGATAAACATAATAATTATAATAAAAGTGTGGAATGCGCGCCCATTCATCCGCAATCTGCGGATCACTGACCACTGCGTCGCCATAATAACGTTGGTTCAGCGCCAAATACTGCTTGGATAACCGATCAGCCGTCAACGCTTCCCCGGCGGCTGCTTGTTCGTGGACCCATTGCTCAAATTCAGCAAATTGAGTCTGACGATAAACAGTCCCTTTGAAACCATCTAAATAGTAGTTGAGGACGTAAGCCCGAATCTTCGGATCTGTTTCGGTTGCCAAAAAGTAATTTGTCAATAAATTTTCATTAGTCGTTGAAGCAATCTCAGCCACAAAGATCGAATAATCCCCGTATTGGTACGGTTGATGATGGGTCGTCAAATAAGAATGCATACTGTGGCCCATTTCGTGCACCAGTGTGTATAAATTATCAATATTATCTTGCCAGTTGAGCAAGATATAGGGCGCCGTGTCATACATCCCTGACGAATAAGCCCCGCTCTGTTTGCCTTTATTTTCAACAACATCGATCCAGCGGGACGCAAACGCCGTCTTCACGTGCTTCAAGTAGTCTGGGCCGAGCACTTTCAACGCTTTGAGTGCTGTCGCCTGAGCTTGTTCGTAAGTATAGGTCAATTCCGGTTTGCCCGTCAGTGGCGTATACAAATCATACATATGTAACTCATCAACCGCCAAGATTGACTTACGTAACGCGACATAGCGATGGAGCAAGTCTAAATGATCATCAACTGATGAGACTAATGAGTCATAGACCGATGTCGGAATCTGATTGGCAGCTAATGCGGCCGTCCGTGCATCTGGATAATGATGCACTTGTGCGTCAAAATTATGGACCTTTACTTGGCCCGCTAAAGTTGAAGCCAAAGTGCGCCGAAATTGCGTATACACGCGATAAAGTGCCGTAAAAGCGTCACGCCGAACAGCCGGGTCAACTGATTCGAGTAAGACCCCATAGACCCCCTGTGACAGCTTGACTGAATTTCCTTGTTCATCGTGGACCGTGGGAAACTCAAAGTCGGCATTGTTTAAAACGTCAAAGGTCTTCGCGGAGGACTCAAAAATATCGCTAGCCCCAGCTAAAAGTGCTTCTTCACTATCACTGAGTACATGCCCCTTTTGTAACCGTACCGTGTCCAAAAAATGGCGATAATCACGAAGCGCCACATTTTCATCCAAAAATTGATCAAGTTGAGCAGGCGTCAGTTGTAAGATTGCGGGTTCCAGCCAAGCGGTCGCTGCCGAGACTTGGGCAGTCAAGCTCCCCGCCTGGTCATCCAGAGCCTGATTAGCACTGTCACCAGTATCCTGATCATGTTTTAAACTTGCATAGACGGCGACCTTTTCCAATCGCCGATACAAGCCTAATACCCCCTGAACCCCAGCCAAGACCGTCGCTGCAGATTCGGTAAAATGCGCTTTTAATGGCGCCATTGTCGTTAGTTCCTGTTTAACTTGTGCAATATCCGCTTCGTATGCTGCGGTCGTCGCATAAATGGGAGTCAGATCCCAGGTTAATTGTGTTGGTACTGCTGCGCGTGTTGGCAGTTGTTTGGTTGCACCCATCTGAATTCCTCCAATAACCATAATATCTACTAGCGTAACACATAAATTACTAAATTTTAGCTGATAAGTTTTGTTTTAATGGGCGCGCCAGGCAAGTTGGTCTGCCTCAACTTGCCAATCCCTACCTTGCCTGCTAATTACTTTAGCCGCTCGCAACTCACTGATAGCCGCGGCCACTAACTGGGCCTGCAGGCGGTTTGGATCTAGCAAGCAAGGTTGCTGTGCGACACACGGCAGCAAGGTTTGCCAAATTAATGTTTGTAAGCGTTGCTGGCTCAAATTGGCCGGTGCGGTTCTTAAAGCCATCAACAGATAGACCATCCAGCTCAAGTAGGCTGTTTTTAAAATTGGCACCTTTGCCGTGGTCATAAACACCCAATTTGGTAACTGGGCAAGGGACCCACCATGCTGGTAACAGTACGTTTGCAAGCTAACAACGGCCGGCTGGTGCCGTAGTCGGCCAAGGACTAAGCGTTGCTGAAAGGTAACAAATTGAGTTGCAGTTTTACGGGGTGGGGAAAGTTGTGGCTTTAAATTCAAAATTGCTGAGACCGGCACCTGAGCCGCTTGCCACGCTTGCACCTGATAATTGAGTCGTTCGCCATCGACCGTCGTCAAATTAAGCAACAATTCCCCCCCATTGACTGCCGTGAGCCAATAGACTAAAAAGCAGCCCCAGGGTGCATAGTGTTGTAAAAATTTTAACGCTTTCGCATTCAAGCGTAACTGATGTTGATATGGCGATCCTAGTAACCACAAAACGCGATAACCGTGATCTCGATAGCCTTGTGTGCGCTGGCGTAACTTTTCCACTGAAATCGGTGAACATTGAAACTCTAGTGCTAGCGGCAGTTGACCGTCCTTTCGGACTAAGATGTCCGGTCGCTGATGAATTTCAGGCAGCCGCGCTTCTAACCGTACCGTATAGCCTGATGCGGCAAACCAGGCAGCTAATTGCTGCTTGCCTAATAAGTGTTCCGCCGTCTCACCCTCTGAAAAGGTCGTACAAACTTGATTGGCTTGATGGGCAAAATGTGCACACATCACCGCTCCTCGTTTTAAGCGCACTGGGCGATGACAACCCGGACACCAGTACTTGCTGCCACGTTGTGCTAACGCCGCAGTCACCAACTTTTCAGTTCCATCTTCAGCTATGAGCATTTTGGTCACCATCCTCTTTTAAGCACAGTTACGTAAAAGCAAGCTTAAATGACGAAAAAAAGAGCTGAGCAATTTTGCCCAACTCTCAACGCTAAACCTATTTAAAATAATGCCGAACAGTTTCTAAAGCGGCATTGGACATGATTTTTTCACCATGTTCCAATAATACATCAGCCGTCACCTTAGTCTGGTTCGCGTATTCTAACGCCACTGCCACGTCGTCTTTGATAACGCCCGTAGAAGATTGATCAACGAAGAAGACTAACTCCAAATAATACTTGTCACGATACTTAAACAAGTTTGAAGCTAACCCATCTGGCCGAAACATCTGGGCTAGTGCAATCACATCTTCAAAACTATCGAAAGCCAGCACAAACTCTTTCGTTGGTGTATCAGGATCCTCAATATAAGGATCCAAATCATTCGTATCTTTAGCTTGATTATGTTGTACACCCTGTGGTTGATCAGTACTATCAGTATCAGTTTGCATTAATTTGCGTTTCAAAAAGTCTGAAACATCATCTTGCATATCGTGGTCATTGGATTCATTCGGTGACTGAGTCGCCTTTGCAATCGTGTCCTGCAAGTTTTCACTATTTTTACTAATAAATAACTCTAAGCCGTTCCGATTTGGCAAAACTTGGAAAGTGACGGCATCGTTATCTTGAAATTGATGATCAACATCAACTTCTTCTAAAATACTATAAAAGAAACTTTCAATTTGCTTATGATTCCCTAGTAAATCTAATACGCGAATTCCGCGCTCATTGAGATCATCGTTGCCGATTAGAACTCGAATCGTATCATCATTGATTCGTTCCATCTCCATTACAGATCCACCCCTTTCTAAGTGTCAAGGGCCATAATCACTATCACAATTCTAACTTATTTCAGCGCTTTGTAAAGTAATCTATCTGAATTAAACCGAATTTAAAAAAATTGACTCGTTAGCTAGGCTAACAAGCCAATTCGATTTAGTTTAACTATTCGCAATCGCTTGGGCACGTTGCAATTCCAACGTCCGAATTTTTCGTGGTAAGAAGCGCCGAATTTCGTCTTCGTTATATCCAACTTGTAACCGTTTCTCGTCCAGTAAAATGGGCCGACGTAACAAGCTTGGGTCCCGACTGATCAGCTCATAAAGTTGGTTCAAGGAGAGATCATCAATATCCAACTGCATGCGTTGGAAGGCCTTGGAACGGGTCGAAATAATTTCTTCGGTGCCATCTTCGGTCATTTGTAGAATGCCTTTTATCTCTTCAATCGAGAGCGGTTCTGCAAAAAGATTCCGTTCTGTAAAATCAATTTCATGTGCTTGCAACCAAACTTTGGCTTTTCGACATGAAGTACAACTTGGTGAAGTATATAAGGTAACCATTGAGTCTCCTCCTTCTGCATCGCCAACAACAAAACTTTATTACAAATATTATTATACATGCTTTATCATTTTTTGTGAATAGTTTTTATAAAAATAATCAAATAGTTCTAGTGATTTTTATATACAGTCTCGTCTATTTCGTCCGATTACTAACGACTATCCATTTTTGTTGTTAAAAATCGTCATTAATTAATTAGCGTACAATTTAGTTTTGACTTATTAAAATAATAAATAAATTAAGCAACGAAGCGATCAAAAAAACCAAGCCAGTATCGACTTGGTCATCAAACTAACCTAATTTTAATTGTAAATATTTTTGCGCAACGGTAACCTTTACACCATCACCAGCGGCTGCTTGGGCTTCTTTTCTTAATTGCTCAAAATCAACATCCTGAGGTAGATGGGTTAATAATAACCGGTTAGCATGTGCTTCCTTAGCAATTAAGCCAGATTGTGCCGAAGTCATATGCCAGATCTTACCAGTTTTATCGGCACCAAAATTAGTATCAGTCATCAATAACTGTGAACCGGTCGCAAACTTAGCTAGCTCAGGAATAAAGGCCGTATCTGCTGAGAAAGTTAATTGTTGTCCCGTTGCGCGTTCAACAATTTTGACAGCAAAGGCTGGGACTGGATGTTTAGTCCGCAAGAACGTCACGTCAAATGGGCCAATTTGATTGACGGCATCTGGTTGATAAGCCCGTCCTTCAGTTGCACCAGCCCAAGTTAGTGCCCCAAAGTTCAAGGGGTCTTCTGTATGGCCATAGATGGGCAGAATTGGTGTTTTACGGTCGCCTTGACGTAATTGCCAATAATACTGTAAAACGCCGACATCAGCTGTATGGTCGTGATGATAATGCGTTAATAAAACAGCATCTAACTGCAACGGATCCAAAATTTCCTCCAAAGCATTCAACGCCCCTGAACCACAATCCAATAATAACTGATAGTTTCCAGCAGTGACTAGGTATGAGCTTGTGCCCACCCCATCATATGGATAACTACCATAATAACCTAACACGGTCAATTTCATCGTTATCATTCCCTTCTAGGTCTATTTTAACGTAGGATCAAGAAAAATTGAAACCGTTAACCTAACTTGTTTTCAATTATTTTCGAAAACACGTATAATAATAAGTGTAATAATTAAGGAGTGATTTTTGATGAGTGAAAAGATTTCGGCAACATTTGGCACCCGCAAAATTTTGACCATGCTTCAGCAACAACACGCTGATCGTGATTTATTATTGATGCAAGCCAATGCAACTGAAGACCGATACATGTTACTCGACCTATCTGGTGAAAAATCAGTTTTCTCAAGTCCAGTTTCATATGACGTCTTATTAGCTAAAGGCAACGAAGACTGGCATGGGATGACTAGTTTCATTTTCATGGATTTACCGATTGAGGAACAAAAAGTCTTCAATTCTAAATTTACTGCCTTTCGAACAGAATTTGAAAAACCAAACGGTCTGAAACATTTTTGGATTTTAAGAGAAGCCAAAAATGACGCTGCCTTTGTGATTGTCACTAACTGGCACAGTGACTCAGAATATGCTGTTTGGTTACGGAGTGAGTCCTTCAAGCCATTTGCCAAGTACTTAACCCCTGACTATGATTACCATGAAAGTCGTTATGCTTTCGTTCGTTCGCTCAAATCTTAATTGTAACTCACACCTAGGTCACCTTTGGCTTAGGTGTTTTTTTATCGGCGCTGGGCCACTAATCATTGTTAGGTAGCAGCGACCGGACATCAGTTGAAAAACGTGATTCGTAAGCAGTAAATAAGATGACGTATTGAAACGCCCCCTCTGGTCACGTATTCTGTGACTAAAGGGGGCGTCAATTTA
>NZ_BJDI01000009.1 GCF_005405065.1 Lactiplantibacillus nangangensis
ACAATCTCGAAGATTGCTAGACCCTACACATTTGATTTGTCGAAACTTTGTTCAGTTTTCAAAGGTCTAATTTGTTGAGTTGATTACCTCAACGCAACTTAATCATCATACCAAGTTGATAACAACTTGTCAACAACTTTTTATAAATGATTTTCGTTGAAGGCTTGCGGCTAACCGCTTTGTGCGCCTCAACAACGTATACTAATTTACCAATTATCCAGACAGATTGCAAGCCCTAAATCGCAAAAAGAACCAGTCAATATTGTCATGTCCACATTGTCATTTTTATAATGTACGGAAGTTAGTAATTTTCAGTCTTTGTCACGTCCAAAACAATCGTATTTCAAGTTGATACAGTCAATAATACTGGATAATTTAGATTCTGTGACAGGGAATTGTTCGTTTTAAAAAGATTTAAACTTTTTTGAGAAAAAGCCTAAAATCATCGATTTCGAAGTTGGAATTGTCGCTACAGCTGCAGTTAGCATCCTTTAAAACAAAAGACTGATTCAAAATTAGTCGAAACTAATTTTGAATCAGTCTTAGAATAACTATTTATCTTCTTCTGGACGCATCGTTGGGAACAATAACACGTCGCGAATTGAATCAGCATCCGTCATCAACATGACTAAGCGATCAATCCCAATCCCTAAACCACCAGTAGGCGGCATCCCATATTCCAAAGCTTCCACGAAGTCTTCGTCAATATGTTCAGCTTCATCGTTACCAGCAGTCCGTTCAGCAGCCTGGGCTTCAAACCGTTGCCGTTGATCGATTGGATCATTCAATTCACTAAACGCATTGGCGTATTCATTACCAAGAATGAACAATTCAAACCGGTCAGTGAAGCGTGGGTCTTTTTCATTCTTCTTAGCTAATGGCGAAATTTCAACTGGATGTCCATAGATAAACGTTGGTTCATTTAAGGTGTCTTCAACAAATTCTTCGAAGAACGCATTAATGATATGGCCAACCTTCCAATATGGTTCATATTTAACATGGTGTTCATCAGCTAACTTCCGAGCATCATCTAATGACATTGGTTGCCAGAAATCAATCCCAGTCTGGGCCTTGATCGCGTCAACCATGTGAATCTGCTTAAATGGCTTATTCAAATCAACTGTTTGACCATGATAAGTGATAATGCCATCATCAGTCACAGCTTTAGCAGCTGCTTTGAAAATACCTTCAGTTTCCGCCATGACATCATGGAAATCAAAGTAAGCAACATAGCTTTCCAACATGGTAAATTCAGGGTTATGTTCACGGTCCATCCCTTCATTACGGAAAACTCGACCAATTTCATAAACCTTTTCCATACCCCCAACGATCAGGCGCTTTAAATGTAATTCCAAAGCAATCCGTAAGTAGAGGTCGATGTTTAAGGCATTGTGATGTGTAATAAATGGCCGTGCTGAGGCACCACCCGCTTGATTATGCAGCATTGGTGTTTCAACTTCGATGAAGTCGTTACTATCTAAATGATGCCGAATTGCTGAAATAATCTTCGTCCGCTTTAAGAAACGGTCAAAACTATCCCGGTTAGAGATTAAGTCCAAATAACGTTGACGATAGATTTGCTCCACATTTTGCAAGCCGTGGAATTTATCTGGTAATGGACGCAAGGCCTTCGATAAAAAGGTGACATCCGTTGCTTTAATCGTCAATTCGCCAGAATCAGTCTTGAAGACTTCCCCAGTGATCCCAATAAAGTCACCAATATCAGAACGTTTGAACACGTGATAGACGTCTTCGCCGACCACATCTTTACGAACATATAACTGCATCTTGCCTGAACGGTCCCAGAGGTCAGCAAAAGAAACCTTCCCTTTACCCCGCTTAGCCAACATCCGGCCAGCAATTGTTGCTGTAACTTTCTTTGCTTCTAGGTCATCTTTATCCATTTCACCGTATTTCTCGGTCAAATCTTCGGCTAAATCAGTCCGTTCGAACCGATGGCCAAAAGGATCGATACCCTCTTCGCGTAATTCATTCATCTTTTCACGACGAACCTTAAGTTGGTCGTTCATCGTTTGTTCTTGTCGTGCCACTAGTGTTCCTCCATTTCCAGTTAGCCTATCTCATTTCTGAAATATCACTAAACAATCACTACATGTTAATTTTGACAATCAGGGCCTAAAAAAGCAAGGGAATTCTTCACTTTACCGGTCGACTCGCTAAATAAGTTGCCAATTGTGTCGCGAATTGGTCGATTAGCGTGATCATCTCACTTGACGACCTTGTTTCCATTAAAGCGACTTTAGTCCGCGCAGACCGTGGGATGCCCTTTAAATAGTACGGCACCTGTTCACGAAAAGCCTGACTACCTTGCTGTTCACCTTTCAATGCCACTAATCGCGTTAAATGCTCTTTGGCAATCGTTAGCTTAGTTAAAGGAGATGGCAATGGTAGCAGTTCTCCCGTCGCCAAATAATGCGTCGTTTGGGTCAGAAGCCAAGGATTGCCTTCAACCGCACGTCCCATCATCACAGCAGTTGCCCCAACTTCTGTCAGCATGCGCGCCGCATCTTGTGGCGTCCGCACATCGCCGTTCCCCATCAATGGAATGGTCACAGCGTCCGCGACCCGCTTTAAGATTTCCCAATCAGCCTCGCCGCGATACCCCTGTTGGCGGGTCCGACCATGCATTGCAATTGCCGCCGCACCAGCTCGTTCAGCAGCCCGGGCATTTTCAACCGCATACAAATGGTCCTGATCCCAGCCAGTCCGCATTTTAACAGTGACTGGTTTCGCGACCGCTGCGGTAACGGCTGCGACCATCTCATAAACTTTATCTGGATCTAATAACCATTTGGCTCCAGCATCCGTCCGTGTCACCTTATTTACTGGGCAACCCATATTAATATCAATAATATCAGCCGTCGTCTGTTGGTCCACAAATCGCGCAGCTTGTACCAAGGTCTCTTTAGAACCCCCGTAGATTTGAACACTCATCGGATGTTCTTGTGGATCAACAAATAGCATATCAAGCGTTTTCTGATTCTGATACATGATTCCCTTGTCTGAAATCATCTCACAGACCACTAAGCCAGCACCAAAATTTTTGCAGATGACTCGAAAGGCCGCATTAGTTACACCAGCCATCGGCGCCACTACGACCCGATTTGGAATCGTCACGGCACCAATTTGCCACTTGCCACTTAACTGACTAGGCATCGCCATGTGAACGACTTAAAACCGCTTGTAATTCAGGCACCGTAAATTGATACTTATTCCCACAAAAATGGCAAACTGCTTCCGCACCTTGGTCTTCATCGATCATCGCTTGGACTTCATGCTTAGGCAAGGCCATTAAAGATTCGGCAAAACGCTCTTTCGAACAGTCACACTCAAATTTAACCGGCATGTTGTCGAGCACTTTGACATCACCATCAAATAGCAAGTTCAAAATATCTTCAGGAGTCTTGCCATCACGCAATAATTGCGAGACTAACGGTAAGTCTTTCAATTTACCTTCTAAGGAACTGATAGCTTCATCCGTCGCATTAGGGAGCACCTGAACCAAGAAACCACCAGCAACGCCAATGGTATTGTCTTCATTGACAAAGACGGATAAACCAACTGCTGAAGGAATCTGTTCTGATTGCGCCAAATAATACGTGAAATCTTCGCCAAGTTCGCCCGAGACCAATGGCACTTGACCCGTGAAAGGATCGCCAACACCTTGTGACTTTGTGACTGCTAAAAAGCCATTAGTCCCAACCGCTGCTTTGACATCGATCTTATGCTTTTCGTTCAATGGTAAATGCACATGGGGGTTCTGTAGATAGCCTTTAACGGTCCCCTTAGCATTACCATCGACCACGATACCACCAACTGGACCGTTACCATTGATTTTAACGGTGAGTTGTTCGTCCCCTTTTAACACTGAAGAAGCCAGTAACAAAGTTCCAACTAAACTCCGCCCAAGCGCAGCCGAGGCCGCACTCCAAGTATCATGCCGACGTTGGGCTTCCGCCACAATCCCAGTCGCATTCACAGCGTAGGCTCGAAACATTTCGTTGCCCGCCACACTTTTAACTAAATAATCTGCCATCAATATGCTCCTATCTCTGTTTTACTTTCGATTAATCATAACGCATAAAAAGAGCCGAGACAAAGTCTCAGCTCTTTTAGTCATTTCTGATTAAGCTTGACTGTCAGAATCATCCGCAGATGACGCTGCACTATCAGCTTCACTAACCGCGCTCGTCACACTTGTGGCTGAGTCAGCTTCGCTCGTTGCGATTGAAGTTGCTTCAGAACCAGCAGCAGATTCACTTGGGAAAGTGGTTTCACTGTCTGCATCCGTAGTTTTAGCTTGAGCAGTTGCTTGCTTTTCAGCTTCGCGACGTTCAAGTTCACGTTTAGATTCTTCGAAGGAGGCCGCTTTTTCGCTAGGAAATTCGCTTCCTGTCTTTTCAGGCATCTTCCCAGTATTAAATAAACTGAGAATTTGCTTTTCATCCAACGTTTCATACTTCAGTAAGGCTTCCGCAATCAACTTATGTTGTTCACGGTGTGATTGAATAATATCTGTCGCAGTTTGGTGAGCTTCCTCTGCCAAACGACGAACTTCATCATCAATTAATTGAGCCGTATGTTGTGAGAAGGCACTAGCGCCCATGCCTTGTTGATAAGCAGCTTGTTGGTTGGCGTTTTCTAGCTCAACAGGACCAAGTTTTTCACTCATCCCATATTGAGTGACCATCGCACGCGCAATTTGAGTTGCTTGTTCGAAGTCATTAGAAGCACCAGACGATTGTGCATCGAAGATCACTTCTTCAGCTGCACGACCACCCATTAAACCAGCCATCTGTTCCTTGGCATCACGTTTTGACATCAACATTTGATCTTCACGTGGCAACATGATGGCGTAACCGCCAGCACGACCCCGTGGAACGATCGTAACTTTATGCACGACCCGCGCATCATTCAAGACTAACCCAACGATCGTATGTCCAGCTTCATGGTAAGCCACGGTTTCCCGTTCATGCTTGCTGACAACCCGATCATGTTTAGCAGGTCCGGCGATAACCCGGTCTTCGGCTTCATCTAAGTCCGAAGCTTCGACTTGTTTCTTATTACGACGGGCAGCGAGTAAGGCCGCTTCGTTCAATAAGTTTTCCAAATCAGCCCCAACGAACCCAGGTGTTTGCTTGGCAATTTCTTTCAAATCAACATCCGCTGCTAAAGGTTTATTCTTAGCATGGACTTTCAAAATGGCTTCCCGACCCTTAACGTCTGGACGACCAACTAAGATCTTCCGGTCAAAACGACCTGGACGTAACAAGGCAGGATCCAAAACATCGGAACGGTTGGTAGCCGCCATGACGATAACACCTTCGTTACCCGTGAACCCATCCATTTCAACCAATAATTGGTTTAAGGTTTGTTCACGTTCATCATGACCGCCGCCCATGCCGTTACCACGTTGCCGACCAACCGCATCAATTTCATCAATAAAGATGATTGATGGGGCATTCTTCTTGGCTTGTTCAAACAAGTCCCGAACACGACTAGCCCCGACCCCGACGAACATTTCAACGAAGTCTGAACCAGAGATTGAGAAGAATGGCACGCCCGCTTCACCAGCGACCGCTTTGGCCAATAACGTTTTACCAGTACCCGGAGGCCCCTCGAGCAAGACACCCGATGGGATCCGTGCGCCTAAGGAAACAAACTTACGCGGATCTTTCAAGAATTCGACAACTTCGACCAATTCTTGTTTTTCCTCTTCTTCACCGGCAACATCTGAGAAACGAACTTTGTTTTGCTTACTATCGGCTGGTTTAGCCTTCGTCTTACCAAAGTTCATGACCCGGTTGTTCCCGCCACCTTGACCAGCTTGTCCCATCATCATATAGAATAGGAACACAAACAAGATCAATGGCGCGATATACATCAATAACGTGACCCAGATACCGCTAGATTCTTCAGCTTTCGCCGTTAATTTAACGTTCTTCTTGGCTGCTAACTTAGAAACTTGATCGACCGTCGAGTTGTTTTCCAACATCGTGGTTGAGAAAGCCGTTGTCTTGCTAGACGAGCTGTTGATTCCCAACGCATTAGTTGTCGAAACTTTTTGCGCTTTCCGATATTGACCAGTCACCTTGTAGACGCCGCCACTAGGCTGGATGCTAACGTTTTTGACGTTATCCTTGTCTAATTGTTTGACAAATTCGCTATAGCGGATATTTTGGGTTTGTGAGCTGGAATTATTTCCAAAGAAGAAGTAAATAATCCCCATTAAGCTTAAAAAGATCAAAATATAAAATAAGCTATTACGAAAGAGTCCATTGCGTCGATTGTTGTTCATATGTGCCTCCTTCATCGAAACTTTTATAACCTATTAAAAGCACGGTACTATTCTTCGATAGTCTAAATAATAGCACATTTGACTATCATTGACCAATTATTTATGCTCGTAAATTGCTGGCTTCAAGATTCCAACGTAAGGAAGGTTCCGATAGCGTTCTGCATAATCTAAGCCGTAGCCGACCACAAATTCATTTGGCACTTCAAACCCGATATAATCAGCCTTAATATCAACTAGTCGACCAGCTGGTTTGTCCAGCAAGGTGCAGACTTTGACCGACTTCACATTCCGCCGCTTCAAAAGATCCACCATGAATTTCAAAGTTCGACCCGTATCAATGATGTCTTCGATCACTAACACGTCGCGACCTTCAACATCATCATCCAGATCCTTCGTTAATTGGACTTCACCACTCGAAATGGTTTCGTTCCCGTAACTGGATAAATTGATAAAATCTAAATCAGCATAAACATCCATTTCCCGGATAATATCCGTGGTAAATAAGACGGCACCCTTGAGTACACAAATAATTAATGGATTTTTATCAGCATATTCCGCTGTTAATTCCTGACCCAATTTCTGCGCAACCTGATGGATATCCTCGCGACTATAAAGTACTCGTTCAATGTCGTTGTTCATCGTTTCAGATGTACTCCTTTCAACTCCGTATGTTTTAAGGCTAAAAATACTGTTTGCGACTTCGCCATGTTTGGATCGCGGTAACTAAACTTATGACCCACTAACCACAACACCGTTCCGTGAGCAGTTACTAACACCATTGCCCCCGCGCGCTCAGCGGCTGGCACCTTTTGATCGATTAAAATCCGGCGAATCAATTGCCGACCGCCATTTTTTAACGTTAAGTCATCGCCGGGTTGCCAAGGCCGTAAACACAACGGTAAGTCACTCGTCAGTAATGGAAATGGCTGACTTGTTCCCGTTGGCGCGGTGTTAAAAACACCCACTGATTGGGTCGCAGTAATTTTCTGCCATTGATTTAAGTCTACCATAATTTTTTCAATGGGCCTTAACTTTTTGACCCTTTTTTTAACAGGTAAAACGTCAACCATACCAGCAACTTTCACCAATTCAAGCGTGGCGTTCAATTGCATGCGGGTTGTCCTGGATTCTGACTGAAGCGCCCAATGAAAGCTGGGACCAAGCTTGGTCTCACTGATCAATTGTTGTCCCCGCTGCTGCAACCAACCCTGGAACACGGCCAGCCGCCACTGACTGGGCAATTTTAGCAAGCGCTTGAGAACTAGTTGTTGCCCCACCTGAACCTGAGGCAACAATGTCGCCACCATTTGCGCCTTAGCGTTAAGTAAGGTTGTCAATTGTTGTTCATACGCGGCAATATGCGGCAAGAATTCTGGGTTCACGCGCATTAACTCTGGAACGACTCGCTGACGCAACCGATTACGCGTCAGCGTCACGTCTGAATTAGTCACATCTTCATAGTAAGTTAATTGTCGTTCGGTCGCATACTGGCGTAACTGTTGTTTGGCAAATGGCAGCAACGGCCGAACTAATTGTCCCGTCGCAAATGGCCGACTCGCCTGAATGCCACGCAACTGAGCCAAGTCGCCACCGCGGGCCAGTTTCATCAAATACGTCTCCGCCTGATCATTAGCATGGTGCGCGGTTAAGATGGCCGCTGCCTGAGTATCTGTCAGCACGGACGCAAAGAAGTCGTAACGAAATTGACGGCCCGCCGCTTCAATGCCAGTAGCCGGGTGATCTGCCGCCAACCAATCGGCCACTTTTAGCGTGACGGGTCGGCTAGCACAATACTCCGTGAGAAAGGCAGCTTCTTCAGTCGATTGGGCCCGCAAATGATGATTGACATGCGCCACAACAAGTTGCGGCCGTTGCTGAACTGGCACCCGTAACAGCAAATCGAGCAACACCATCGAATCCACGCCAGTTGAAACAGCGACGACGACCGTCTTAGTCGGTGTCAACAAGTGTTGGGCCGCTAATTCCCGATTAAATTGTTGGATCAGCGTCATCACTGACAACTCCTTTCATAATAAGTACACTGCCTGAATCTTCTGTTTCACACTGGCTTTCAAGGTACAACCATTCAGTAACCAGCGTCAAGTAGTGTCAGTTAAATTCTCAACTAACACTTAATCTGATATTTTTTTAAGCCAATTTAGCCGAGAGGTTGGGCATTTTTAGGGCTCAGTGGTGAAATTTGACTTAGTTGGCGGTGGTTTACCGGCGACTTAGTCAAAGGCCGGCTTGTGAGACCGCTTTTTGGCTCACAACCGCGCCCACCACGTTCCAGCCTTAAAAATGCCCAACCGGTAGGCGGCAATCACCGGCTACCTGGTTTTGACTTGTCGGTCTTGGCCTGCCAAATGATAACTAAAAAAACACCCGTGCAGACCACAAAAGTCTCGCACGGGTGCTTGAATTTAACTAAATTAAATGGCGAGTAGCATGATGCTTCAGCCTGAAACCGCTGACTAAGACAAAAGGTGCTTAGCTGCGACGACCGCCACGGCCACCACGCTTGCCTTCAGTGTTACGTTTCAATGTTGCTAAGCGATCTTCACTATCCTTCAAGAAGCCAGACATCAATGAATCAAAGTCATCCTTCTTAGGTTCGTGTTGCCGTGATTGGAAACGGCCGCCGCCGTTACCACCACGACCATGGAAATTGCTTGAGCGATGGTTGCCACCACCGTTACTTTGGTGTTCATTGTGTTCAGAACGACCATGATTATTGCCTTGATGGTTGTTACCACCTTGATGGCTATTGTTATGATGTTCGTGTTCACCTTGCGGATGATCAACGGCCTTACGAATCGAAAGACCAATCTTACCATCATTACCAACTGATAACACTTTGACGGTCACTTCATCGCCAACACTCAAAACATCATGGATGTCTTTAACAAATCCATCGGAAACTTCACTGATGTGCACCAGCCCCGTTTGATTGTTACCCAGGTTCACGAACGCACCAAAATTAGTGATCCCAGAAACTTTACCAGTGACTTTCGTACCTACTTCAATTGCCATAAAAAAAGTTGTTCCTCCTATGAAATAATGGTTTTAGTATAGCATACTTTGTGAAATGTTGAGTTAAATTTTCACGGGTCCTATCGAAAATGGTCTACCTTCAAATAACCGCAACGAATAGTGATTAATTAGCAGTTACATCCGCCGCGTTGTCATTTGGTAAGCTATAAACCGTTTCGCCACTCTTCGTATAATCATACTTCGACCGCAATAATTTCTGGAGATAATCCTGATTATTGAGCTGTTTGATTTGGCTATCGAGCTTGGCATTTTTCCGCTGTTCCTGTTTCAAATTAACCTGACTTGTCGCAACCTGACGATTGACCTGACTCAAACTTGCACGCGTGTTGATCAACTGATATCCGAAAAATAATAATAACGCCCCAAAAATTGCCACGATCAAGATAAACCGGCGTCGCCGCACTTGGCTGACTCGTTCCGAATAACCATGTTTGTTTGACGCCACTTGTCGTGAATAGTCATTATTCAACTGTTTGACATTATTGCGTGACCCGTTTGTCATGTCCTGCCAGTCCTTTCAAATTGTGTTGACTAAATTATAACAACTTCAACCGGTGGTGTAAACGACATCATGATGATTAGACCAATGCTTACAGCCATTTCAATGGACCATCTGATTTTTTAAGTCAGCGAACTAATCGCTAAATGGTTGGCGATAATCTGTTTTATAGTCTTCGCTCACGATGTCATACATCAATTCAGCGTCATTTTTCTTAGTCGTTTCCAGCAATTGGTTGATCTTGATGGTCAAGGTCTTATTTCCAAAACCAATGATCAATTCATCACCAACACTGACGTTACTAGACGATTTGGCTACCTTGCCGTTGATCTGAATCCGCCCTTTGTCGGCGATTTCTTTAGCGACTGTCCGCCGTTTAATAATTCGTGATACTTTCAAAAACTTATCTAAACGCATACTCATGAATGATGTTCCTTTCCTTTTAACACTGATTTCATTAAACGCTTGCCATACGGGAGTACTAACCACTCACGGATCGTAAATAACCGCATCGCGACCGCTCCCGCGACAAACACCACGACCCCAACAATGACGCCAACTAACGTAATAATCCCGGTCATGCCACGATTAGCCGCCATGGTTGGTCCAACTAGGGCTTGAATTTCGTGGCTCGTCAATAAGACGACCACGCCCATCAAACCGCTGACAAATAATAATTTGACTAAATAGCCACTTTCTAATAACACTTGTTGTAAATCTTCCGGTGAACCGACCCACATCACGGCAAACATGACACCCAAGCTGGCAACTGTCGCCAGACTGGCCCCATTTATCCCGAAATGCACGACCATTAAATAGTTCAGGCCGATCTTAGTCGCCAAACCGGCAATAATCCCAACGATCATCGCCGTGTATTGATCCAAGCTCTGCAAAACACTCGTATAAGTCGTAATGAGCGCCGCAAATAAAATACTGAAAACGTACACGCGTAACGCAGTCGTGCCTTCCATCGAGCCAAACAACAGACGATTGATCTGTGGCATTAGCGCCACTAACCCAACCGTGGCCGCCATCGACAACGCCAAACTCACATGGACCATCGCGCGGGTGTGGCGTTTAAATTCAATGAATTGCCGTTTCGCTAGGGCATTCGTCAAAGCTGGCAAGAGTGTCGCTGAGAATGACGTCGCCACCACTAAGCCGAGTTGGACCAGTGGTTGACCACGGTCATAGACTCCTTTGATTGATTTAGCAATCTCAATCGGTTGGCCTTGACGCACGAGCCCCCGCATGACTGAAAATGAATCAATTAATTGTAATAAGATGACGACGGCCGCTACGAGGCAGAGCGTGCCACCTTCGACAATAAAGCGATGCGCCAATTTTCGATAACTTGGTAACGGATGCGTCGCTGCTGGAGCTGGCGCCAATAAATGTCGCAACCCAAAGCTGGCAAAAATCACTGAGGAGCAGACTGCCGCAATAGCCGCCGAGCTCATGGCCCAAGCACCCATGTGATAGTCGTCCCAGCCACGGTGCAAGCTAAAGTAGGCCGCCATGAGAATGACGCCAACCCGCACCGTTTGCTCAATTAACTGTGAAACTGCTGTCGGTCCCATTAGGAATTGACCTTGATAATACCCACGGCCAGTCGCTAACCACGGCATAAACACGAACATCCACGCGACGGCGCCGATGATGGGGGCTAACTTGATATCCCCCATCCGCATCGCAATCCAATTGGCCCCCAACTGCAAGGTCAAAAAGATCAGCAACGACAAAACACTTAAAATGTGGAACACGCGCCGTGTGACTAATGATTTACTCGTTTCGTCCGGCTGTTCCGCCACTAGTTTTGAAATGAAAGTTGGAAACCCATTCAGTGCAAAGGTCATGCCAATCCCATAGATGGGATAAATCTGTTGATAAACGTAAAAACCGGTGTTGCCCACCATATTTTGAAATGGAATCCGATAGACCGCGCTTAGAATTTTCGCCACTAAGGACGAAATTGAAAGAATCATGGCCCCCCGGAACATGGTGTTCAAGTGATCTTTTGGCATAACTATTCCCTTCTACCGATGACTTACTTATTCGGTGTCGCCGCTTCGGCTGGGGCCAATACCGCACCCAACTGTTGTACGAATAACGTCAGCTGTTCTAGCCAAGCTGACTCGGACATTTTCGGCTGAATCACTAATTTAACCTTCATTTTATCATCATCAATGCCAACTGTCGCTCGTAATTTGGTTTTTGCCAAAGCCTTAAAGATATCTTTAGTCTCTAACTTAGCGGTGCCTTGCTTCGATAAGGTTAAATGTAAGTCGCTATCAAGTCGTTGGATCTTTTCAATCAGCGCGTCATCTGATAACAGTTTTAGCTTACCAACTGCCAACAATCCCGCCACTGCTGCGGGATAATCGCCGAAACGATCGATCAAGTCGGCTTGGACTTCCAAGAATTGATCGTTATTTTCTAACTGACGAATTCGTTTGTAAATTTCAATTTTTTGCCGTTCGTCTTCAATATAAGTCGATGGCAAGTAAGCTTCGATGCCCAATTCAATCGTCGCATCCGTCTTAACTTTCGCTTGCTTACCCCGCTTCTTCGCCACAGCTTCCGACAACATCTGGGTATAGAGATCATACCCAACGGAGTCGATAAAACCATGTTGCTGCTTTCCAAGTAAGTTTCCGGCCCCACGAATGGAGAGATCCCGCATCGCAATTTTGAAGCCAGACCCTAATTCGGTGAAGTCTTTGATGGCTTGGAGCCGCTTTTCACCGACTTCGGTCAACACTTTATTTTGTTGATACGTGAAGTACGCGTATGCGACCCGACTACTTCGACCAATTCGACCACGTAATTGATACAACTGTGATAAGCCCATGTGGTCGGCATTTTCAACAAACAGCGTATTGACGTTCGGAATATCGACCCCGGTTTCAATAATCGTGGTCGTGACCAAGACATCGTATTCGCCACGAATAAAGTCGTATAGCACACCTTCGAGTTGTGATTCGGGCATCTGACCATCAATATGTGCCACGGCGGCATCTGGGACTAAGTCTTTGATTTGCGCCACAACTTTATCGATATCATGCACACGGTTATGCAAGTAGAAGACTTGACCGTTACGTTGCATTTCCCGTTCGATGCCTTCCTTGACCATGCCGAAGTTTTGTTCCATGACATAGGTTTGGATCGGATAGCGGTTCGTCGGTGGTGTTTCGATCACGGACAAATCCCGCACGCCTAGCATCGACATATGCAAGGTCCGCGGAATAGGTGTCGCCGTTAAGGTTAAGACATCCACACTAGCCTTCATTTCCTTTAGCCGTTCCTTGTGCTTGACCCCAAACCGTTGTTCCTCATCAATAATCAGCAGGCCTAAGTCCGCAAATTTCACATCTTTTGATAAGAGGCGATGCGTCCCTACGACAATATCTAAATCACCGTCTTTTAATTGTTTGACGGTTTCTTTCATTTCTTTCCCGGTTCGGAACCGGGAGAGCATCCCAACATTGATTGGATACCCTTCGAAGCGGTTCAGCATCGTTTCATAATGTTGTTGCGCCAAAATGGTCGTCGGCACTAAGAAAGCAACTTGTTTACCGGCTTCGATTGCCTTAAAGGCCGCCCGTAACGCGACCTCCGTTTTCCCATAGCCAACGTCACCAACTAAGAGGCGATCCATTGGTTTAGGCCGTTCCATATCATGCTTGATTTCGTCGATACTTCGCAATTGGTCTGGCGTTTCTGGATAAGGAAAGTCGTTATCAAAGTCTTGCTGATAACTATCGTCCGGTGGAAATGGGAACCCTTTTTCAGCTTCGCGTTGCGCATAGAGTTCAACAAGTTCGTCCGCAATGTCTTCAATTTTGGCAGCAACTTTGCGCTTAGCCTTGGTCCATTCAGTTCCACCTAATTTGTTAATATGCGGTGTTTTTGACTCTGACGAAACGTATTTCTGAACTAAATTCAGTTGCGTGACGGGGATGAAAATTTTCGCATTATTTTGATAAGCAATCGTAATGTAATCTTGATGGACGCCATCTACTTCCAGCGTCTGCATCCCGACGTATTTCCCAATCCCATGATTAACGTGGACCACAAAATCGCCGGGCTTCAAATCGGTATAGCTCTTCAAACGTTCCGCGTTGGCTAAAGTTTGGCGGCGGGGACGCTTCTTTGCAACCTTTTTGAACATTTCCTGTTCGGTCACAATGACAAGTTGACCATCGGGAAATTCAAACCCATTTTGTAAACTGCCCTGTACAATCTGGACGACCCCTGGCTGTAAATTTTCAGCTTTTGTCATGGTCGCATCGATTTCGAAATCATCTAATGTATTGCTAACTTTCGTTAACCGCTCTGCTTCTGAAACCATCAAAACCACGGTTTGTTTTAATTTATGCCAACGGTCCAACTCGGTCTTCAAGGCAGGTAACTGCCCAAAGAATTCTTGCATCGACCGTGTGCGCACATTCGTAATTTGGGCGAGCCGCACATTCCCAATCCCTTTTTGGAATAATGACACGAGCACTTGGGCATGCCCATCCGCCTTCAACAAATCACGCATATCATTACCATAATTAGCCGTTGATAAAACTTTGTGATGCGCCAATTGATCCGTGATCCAATCAGCTTCACTTTGTAACAGCTGTTGTTCACTATCTAAGATTCGCGAATACTCGTCGAAAACGACGACCCCGTCCGTTGGAACGTAATCAAAGAGACTCGTTTTACTACTATAGAAATATTCGCCATATAGGAGTAAATCATTCCCAATGATCCCTTTTTGCATATCTGATAATGGCTGGGCTAAGTTGTCTGCCAACGTTTGGCGATCGGCCACTTTCAGCTTTTTACTTTCAGCTGCCATCGCCTCGGTTAACCGTTCTGCCCCGGCAGCCATCATCGCCTTCGTTAAAATAAAATCAGTCGCCGGTAATACCGTGAACGTTTCAAGATTGTCCACAGAACGTTGTGTCTCGGGATCAAAATACTTCAGAGTATCGATCTCCGTGTCAAATAGGTCCAAACGAATTGGGTAATCGGCATCTAACGGATAGATATCGACGATCGAGCCCCGCACGGCAAAGTCCCCTGGCCGTGCGACCAATTTTTCTTTGACGTAACCCATATCGTGCAACTGCACTTGTAACTTTTCCAAATCGACTTCATGCCCAACCGTTAACGGCAGTCGTGAAGCTTTAAAACTGTCAACTGGTGGCAAGAAACGCCGCGCACCAGATACCGACGTTACCACGATGGCGGGTTGGTCACTGAGCAACGCATTCAACGCTTGTACCCGTTGTGCGCGATATTCTGGCGAACTGGTGGCAATTTCAGACGCGACCATTTCTTCGGCTGGAAATAAGAAAACTTGATCTTCAGTCAACAAACTATTCAAATCATCGACCATTTGGCTCGCATGAAAGAGGTTATCCGTCACGATCAATAATGAATGCGTGAGTTGATGGAATAACGCACTCACATAAACTGTCCGTGCTGAGCCATTTAACCCCGTAATTAACTGACGACTAGCTGGACTGATGCCCGCTAAGATCGTTTGAAAATCCGGCGTTTGTTCAACAATCGCTTCAATATCCATAGCGACTTTTCCCTCCCATCAATTATATTGATTCATCAATGCCGCAAAATCATCCGTTGCCAACCACGCTTCGATCGCAGCGACCGCCGTAATCTTAGCGTCATTAAACAATGGTAATTGGGCCGGCGTAAACTTACCAAGCACGTAATCGACCACACTCATTTTTTGCGGGTGTTCGATACCTACTTTGACCCGTTTAAACTGTTGATCGCCAACGTGCGCGATAATGCTCTTAATCCCGTTATGACCGCCGGCGGAACCTTTTTGTTTTAGACGAACTTTGCCAAGTGGGAGGTCCAAATCATCATGAACGACTAATAAGTCGCTTGGATCGATGTTGTAATACGTCATCAATGGCCCAACTGCGCGACCGGAATCATTCATATAAGTCGATGGCTTCACAATCAAGATTTTTTCACCAGCCACAAAAGCCGTCGCAACTTCGGCTTCAAACTTAGTAGTTTGAAAGTCCGCATTGAGCTTTGCGGCAATTTCATCCACAACCATAAAACCGACATTATGCCGGGTTTGCGCATATTTCTGACCAATATTTCCTAAACCAACAATCATTTTCATTTTAAGCTTTAACTCCCATAGTCCCGTTGACATGCAAAACAGGCCGAACCAGATTCAAACTGATTCGGCAGCATTACTTGCACGGTTAATTAACATTTTTAGTTTTAGATGCGGCCGGTTGCTTGCCACTCCGGTTAGCCTGCGTGGTGACCACATTTTTAGTTCAATCAGTATACCACAAACCGGCCTGCAATACCTATTTGAAGCGCCTGCTGGTAAGCGATTTATGGACTAGCAGATTGCGCTTAATTGCCGCCTACCGGTCGGTTCGTTTAGGGCTGGAACGCTGTGAATCGTTTTTGAGCCAAAAGGCGGTCTCAAAAGCCGATTTTTGACTAACCGCGGCAACCCACCGCGCTAAGTCAAATGCCACGGCTGAGCCCTAAACAACCCGACCTCACGGCGATGTTAACTGGACTATTTTGAAACTGGCATCAAACACTAAATCTTGATAACACAATTAAAGGCAGAAAGTTGTGTTAATGCCACTATGTAGTAATCAAACAATGGTGCTAATCAATGCTTACCGAATCATACCGGGACAAATCAACTCACTTGCTTGATTCAGCCCAAACAATCACACAAATCAACTAGATTATTCAAAGTATGCCAATATACGAAAATTAGCAACAAAACAATCACTTGAAACTTCAATACCAATCAAGCCATTATTGCTCTTACTAGTTTCAGAGTGGTTACACAGCAATCACTCATGACATTAGTGATTTAAGCTTTCCAACAATTGAACAGCTAGTACAGCCGAGAGGTCATGTTCATTTAGGGCTCAGTGGTGAAATTTTACTTAGCAGGCGGTGGGTTTCCGACTGGTTAGTAAAAGGTTGGCTTTCGAGACCGCCTTTTGGCTCGAAAACGGCCCACCACGTTCCAGCCCTAAATGAACGTGACCGGTAGGCGGCAACCACCCACTATCTAATAGCACTCTTCGAGACCGTTTTTTGGCTTGGAAACGGCCCACCACGTTCCAGCCCTAAATGAACGTGACCGGTAGGCGATAACCACCCACTATCTAACAATTTTCATTGTGTAAGCTTACGTCCAACAATATGACCATTTCAAGCCTTGGTAAGCTTAATGATACTTCCATTAAAAGCACAGTCGTTTTAGCGACTTGGCAAGGATAATCATGGTATACTCAAATCGTTGAAAAACAAATTTTCGTTATGAGAGGATGACTTATTTTGTCAAGCATGCCAAATCATCAAAAAGTTGTGTTAGTTGGAGACGGCGCCGTTGGTTCTAGTTACGCTTTCGCCATGGCACAACAAGGAATTGCTGAAGAATTTGTAATTGTCGATGTCGTTAAAGATCGGACTAAGGGTGATGCCTTAGATCTTGAAGATGCCCAAGCTTTCACCGCTCCCAAGAAGATTTACTCTGGCGAATACGCCGATTGTAAAGACGCTGATTTAGTTGTGATTACTGCAGGTGCCCCACAAAAGCCTGGTGAATCACGTTTAGACTTAGTGAACAAGAACTTAAACATTCTGTCTTCAATCGTTAAACCAGTTGTCGACTCCGGTTTCAACGGCATTTTCTTAGTTGCCGCTAACCCCGTTGACATTTTGACTTATGCCACTTGGAAGTTCTCTGGCTTCCCTAAGGAACGCGTTATCGGTTCCGGAACTTCCCTCGATTCAGCTCGTTTACGGGTCGCGTTAGGGAAACAATTTAATGTGGACCCTCGCTCCGTTGATGCTTACATCATGGGCGAACATGGGGACTCTGAATTTGCAGCCTACTCAACTGCCACGATTGGGACACGCCCAGTTAAGGATATCGCCAAGGAACAAGGCGTTTCTGACGAAGACTTAGCACAATTAGAAGATGGCGTTCGTAACAAAGCTTACGACATCATCAACTTAAAGGGAGCCACTTTCTACGGTATCGGGACTGCGCTAATGCGCATCTCGAAGGCCATCTTACGTGATGAAAATGCGGTCTTACCAATTGGTGCCTACATGGATGGCCAATATGGCTTGAATGACATTTATATCGGGACACCTGCTGTAATTGGTGCCAGTGGTTTGAAACAAATCATTGAATCCCCACTTTCAGCCGATGAATTACAAAAAATGCAAGACTCCGCCGCAACTTTGAAAAAAGTTTTAAACGACGGTTTAGCTGCTTTGGAAAACAAGTAATCAAGCTTAAATCATTTGTGGCACTTACTGGGAATACCGGTAAGTGCTTTTTTAGGTTGATGCTAACTTAGGCGACAAGGAATTTGCACTTACCAACGAAGTGTTATAAGGTGAAACCATCATGACACACATTTTCGGGGGTTAATTAAAAATGAAACACAAACGCAGCCTAGGCATTGCTGGGGGCATCGTCGGTCTAATCGCCGTCGGTTACATTGCCACTAGTTTAGTTTGGCAGCAACAACGAACCTTTCTAGCAAACACGCAAGTTGCTGGCGTTAATGTCAGTGGTCAGACCGTGTCCCAAGCCGCACCAAAAGTTAGTCATGCACTGGAAAACCGGAACTATCACATTATTGAAAATGGTAAAAAGCTCTATTCCTTTAATAGCAAGTCAGCCGGCATCACGATTAACACTAAAAATGAGCTAACACAGTTAGTTAACCATCAAAATTATTGGCGCTGGCCGTTAACTTTAATGCAGTCGGCGAATGCGGCCGAAACGACAACGACTGGTCAATTGCATATCAGTCAAACAAATTTGAACCACCTGCTCGCGCAAATCACCCAGACCGCTGATCAAACCAAGCGGACACACACTGAGAATGCCAAACTGGTTTATCAAAATGACCAAGTTGAGATCAAAAAAGAAGTGCTCGGAACTGAACTCAGTCAAGCTAAATTGAAAACCGTCGTTAGTCAAGCACTCGCGACCGGCCAATCAACGATTGCGTTAAAAAAAGCTTACGTGACGCCAACCGTGACTAGCACTAGTAAGTCACTCAAGACAGCCCAAGCGAGCGCCGCAAAGTACGCGACCGAAAAGGCCAGCTATAATATCAATGGGCATAAATTTATGATTCCACATGATACTATTTTGAGTTGGGTTAAAGTTGATTCCGCTGGCAAGGTTCAATTGGACGATGCGGCCATCAAAGCTTACGTCAACCAGTTGAATGATAAGTATCATACTTATCACACCACTCGGACTTTCAAAAGTACACAACGCGGCACGGTTAAAATCAGCGGTGGCCTTTACGGTTGGTCTATCCAGACCGACGCCGAAGCTAAGGCACTAGCTAAAGAGATTCTAGCTGGTAAAGACTTCGAGCGTTCACCGCTCATTAATGGCTCTGGTTATCACAATGATCAAAAAGATATCGGCGACACTTACATTGAAGTCGACAAGCAGTCTCAACACATGTGGGTCTACGTCAATGGTAAGGTCAAAGTTTCAACCGACGTTGTGACTGGATCACCTGGTAAGCACGCCACGACAACCGGTGTTTGGAGCGTCTGGAGCAAGCAGCGTAACAGCACTTTAAAGGGCGACAATGATGACGGTTCAAGCTATTCGCAACCCGTTGCCTACTGGATGCCATTCGACGATACTGGCCAGGGCATTCACGATTCACCTTGGCAAAAACAATACGGTGGCACCTGGTATAAGTCACACGGCTCGCATGGTTGTGTGAATACCCCACCTGCTGAAGTCGCCAAAGTTTATAATGCGATTCCGGTTGGCACGCCAGTCGTTATTTTCTAATTTAAATTTAATTTAAGAAGTCAGTAATTCCAAGCGAATTGCTGGCTTTTTTGATAGAACGGCGGCAACCCCGCGCATAAAACGTTCCTCTCCGTCGGCTTTTTATGGTATCATTTATTAAAACAAACTAATAAATCTGGGGGATCATTCGATATGTTATTAAAAACTCTCGTTAAACCTAAAGAACGTTTAACTACGGTGAACGCCGATGCCACTTTAGCAGAAGCCTTACAAGTGCTTGAAGATTCTGGCTTCCGTTGTGTGCCGATTTTAGACGAAACTGGGCACATCTTCCGTGGTAACATTTATAAAATGCACATTTATCGGCATAAGTCACGGGGCGGCGACATGTCTTTGCCTGTCACGACACTCTTAAAAAATGCCACTAAGACGATTCAAGTCGATTCAGCTTTCTTTAACGTCTTTTTCTCAATCAAAGATTTGCCATACATCGCTGTTTTAGACGAACATGGCTATTTCTACGGTATCTTGACGCATACGCGTTTGTTAGACATGCTGTCACAATCTTGGAACGTGAACGTCGGCAGTTACGTGTTGACGGTCGTTTCAATTGGAGAACGTGGCGATTTGGCTGCCATGGCTAAGATCATTACAAAATACACCTCGATTGCGGGCTGTTTGACGTTGGACGTTCAAAACGGCACGCTTGGTCACCGGACGCTCTTCACCTTACCTGAAGACGTCGACACCGAAAAACTCAAGCGCATTACCGACAACTTGAACCGTAAACAATTTAAAGTCATCGAAGTTGAAGACTTACAAACTGAATAAGCTGCAAAAAGCCACCAACAAACGAAATTACCGTTTGTGGTGGTTTTTTTGACTAAAACGTTATTTGCCAATCCGTTCGCTGAATCGTAACACGCGATTCAAGCCGTACATAATTGGTGCCGTAATAGACATAATGATTAATTCTGATAAAGCAGTCGTTAAGTACGTTGGCCAAAAGGCGGTTGCCCCGCCGACGAGCATCAGCATCCACGCAATCATGCACATCGATAACGTGAACAAGATGATGTTTAAAACCATTCGTTGCCAAACGGCTTTTAGCTTTGGACCAATCCAACTCACCAGCAACAAGGCTAGTAGTGATTGCCCCCCACCGAAGACGACATTTAAGAGACTCGCCCCGGGACCAAAGGCGTCGAATAGTACGACCCCGGCCACGATGCCCCAAATATATTTCCGGTTAAAGACAACTAAATGGTTCAAGCCTTCCGAAACTCGGAATTGAATCGCGCCTGAAGCTAAATTAAACGCCGCTGGACCGACCGATAAGACGATATAAATTGCCGCGACTAAAGCGTTAATAATCCACGGCCGAATTTTTGATTGCGTCATTGAAACATCCTCCTAGTTTTTTTAACGTGGGATGGTTACGAACCACGTTTTGAAAATGACAAGCGGTTTACATCATAGCACGCAGCTGGCGCGGTCGCAAATCAGGATGACGGATCAGTGAATTGCACTTGATTGCCGCCTACCGGTCGGTTCGGTTAGGGCTGGAACGCTGTGAATCGCCTCAATAGTTTCCACAGTTACTAGCCACAGTAACCCCAAAAATCAGTGGATAACTTTTATAATTTAAAATGATTATTAGCCTTATCCACAGGCTTTCAAAATTTCGGCTTTCCCCGATAAATTTTTAACCATTTATCCCCTTAGTTGTCCGCTTGAATTGTGACTAATCACTAAAATATAAACTCGTCCGCCAACTTATCCACAAAGCAAAAACGCCGCAGTCTGATTAGTCAAAGTGACTAATCAGACTGCGGCGTTTCGCAACCTACGCTCGGTAACTCGCACCGAAACGAACCTTATGTAAATGACTTATCCCCATCAATTAACTAATGTTGCATGGTGCGTCGTGGTCGACGTTTAACCCGATCAGTTAGCCCAATGCTAACTTGTAGCGCATTATCGACTCGTTGCATGGTTTGTTCATCTAAGTGCGTGACGCGGTCTTTCAACCGTTGTTTATCGATCGTTCGAACTTGTTCTAAAAGGACTACCGAATTCTTCTCAATCCCCGTATGAGCGGCATTGATGTTCACATGCGTGGGCATTTTGGCTTTTTGGACCTTAGCCGTAATGGCGGCAACAATCACCGTTGGACTGTAATGATTACCGACGTTATTTTGGACGATTAATACCGGCCGCATCCCGCCTTGTTCAGAACCAACGACCGGTGAAAGGTCGGCATAAAAAATGTCACCACGCTTAATGTCAGCTGCGGCCATCGCCTCATCTCCCTTTTTACTGACGCCAATCGTCACAACCAGCAACCCCGAAACTTTCGTCAGTTGTGACCATACTTGAGTTTAATAATAGCATGAACGCTTAACTTTTAGCAACTGTTAACCCATCTCAGTCTTGGTCAAAAGCACTAAAAACGCCTGATAAAAGGACTTAAATATCCTTTTATCAGGCAATAAAAATAGTTATTATTCAGTATAAACTCTCGGTAAACGCGTTGCGAGTCCACAGGCAATTTCATAATGAATCGTGCCACAATAATCAGCAACCGATTGTAATGAAATCGACTGATTGCCGTCTTGGCCGACTAAAGTGACCTTTGAACCAACTGGCACCTCATGTGGTAAACGGACCATCAACTGGTCCATGCAGACACGGCCCACGATTTCACAGAATTGACCGTCCACTAAAACATGGAAGCCTTGTAACCGGCGTTCATAACCGTCAGCATACCCAATCGGCACCGTCCCAATCCATTCATCTTGGTCAGCAGTGTAAGTGGCGCCATAACTGATCGACTTGCCACGCGCCAATTTTTTCACAAACGACAATTCAGCCGTCAATGACAACGCTGGTTGTAAATGATACGGCGCACTCAATTCAGTTCCTGATGGATTTAAGCCGTATAGGGCGACCCCAAATCGAATCATATTCCCGTTGCAAGCTTGATGCCATAAACTGGTCGCTGAATTGGACACATGCACATAACGTGGCAATTCCGGCACGACGGCGATCAAAGCTTTCCAATTCGCTAATTGATGCGTAAAGTACGTGTCATCCGCTTGATCAGCCGTCGCGAAATGGGTAAAGATTCCTTCAAAGTCAAATGGTGACTTCCTTTGCGTCAAGGATTTCACGGCAACTGCTAGTTCAGCAGGCGTCTGAAAGCCAATCCGACCCATACCCGTATCTAGTGCTAGATGAACATGCAACGGTGTTTTAACTTGATTGGCCTGCAAAATTGATTGTGCTTGATCCAACCAAGCTTGTGATCCAACAGCGACCGAAATGTCTTTTTCAGCAATCAGTGGCGCATATTCTGGTTCAGTAATGCCTAAAACAAGAATTGGTTCCGTCAGCCCAGCTGCACGCAAGGCCAGCGCTTCGTCCAAAATGGCGACACAGAAACCCGTGGCCCCGGCTTGTTTAGCCGCTTGGGCCACTTGAATAATCCCATGACCATAACCATTGGCCTTGACGACGGCCCAAAGCTCCGTCAAAGGATCTTTGCGTGTCATTTCTTCATTAATGTTGTGTTTAATTGCCTGCAAGTCAATATTAACTTGTGTGTGGCGGTGTTCCCCAATTACAACCATCACGATTTGCCTCTTTCCAATATAACTTGTGTCATCACTAACTGATCTGTGTGCGAAATTGAAATCCAAGCGGCCCCATCAAATGGCTGACGGGTGATTTCTGGTTTGCCAAGGTCATTGTCCAAAATTTCAATCTCTTTAAAACCAACTTGGCTCCCAATGCCAGTCCCAAAAGCTTTACTGTAAGACTCTTTGGCTGAAAAACGGCCTGCTAAAAATTCAACTTGGCGTTTCGGCCCATAACTGTTAAATACAGCTAATTCGGCCGGCGTTAGGACCTTTTCAGGCAACTTCAAGCCAGCCTTGAGCATCGTCGCAATTCTTGATAATTCAGTTAAATCAATACCCGTGCCATAAATCATTGGTGGGACCGCCTTTCAATGATGATGTTTCCAATTTACCACAGTTACCACCGACATAACAGGGTTGTTCAGGTGCAACTTTTTCATTCAGGCATGAAAGGCGTTTTCTTGGTCGGCCTGCTATCCAAACTAACCTTTGCGGCTCACCCTAATTTTAGCATTTCACGGCACAAAAAAAGCCGAGCAAACGCTCGACTTTTCGGCTAATTGAACCCAACGGCTCAGATTAGTTTGTTATTTCAATTGTTTAGCTTAATCGTTAGTCCGGATGGTGAAGTTCCGCTTGCTACTTTGCTTACGGCCTTCATCATGGTTACGGTTGTTGCTGCGGTTGTCTTCACGACTGCGGCTACCATAACCACCACTCTTACGATCGTTGCTACCGCCATTACGACGGTCGCTGCTACGATGATCATCGCGGCTCCGACCATTGTGAGAGTACCCGCCTCGACGGTCATTCCCACCGCGGCTACCACCGTTACCACTACGGTTACGATTGCGGTTACCACCACGATAACCACCGCCACGACGATTGCCACCGCCGCCGCCTTTATGGCGAGGTAATGGCCGTTCTGGGGTGATCTTAACTGGAACGGCAGTTGCGTCGTCCTTCGTTAAGTCATTCAGTAAAGCAGCGACTAAGTCAGTTGCATCATATTTAGCTAATAATTCAGCGGCTTGGTCAGCATACTTTTCAGTCTTCGTCTTAGCAACCAATGAATCAACATTAGCTTCGGCAGCGGCGATTTGGCCGGCAAAAGCTTCTGCATCTGTTGGTGGCTTCAATGGTAACATGCGCTTCTTGGTCAACTTTTCGATGACCCGCAAGTATTCCATTTCGTTAGGCGTAACGAAGGTCAATGAGACCCCTTTATGTCCGGCACGGCCAGTACGGCCAACACGATGAACATAACTGTCTGGATCCTGTGGAATATCGTAGTTGTAAACATGGGTCACACCAGAAACATCAAGTCCCCGGGCAGCCACATCGGTTGCAACTAAAATATCCAATTTACCAGCCTTGAATTGACGCATAATTTGCGTCCGACGTTGTTGACTCAAGTCACCATGAATCCCAGCGGCATTGTAGCCACGAGCTTCAAGGCCTTTTGACAATTCGTCAACCCGGCGCTTAGTCCGACCAAAGACGATCGTCAATTCAGGTGCCTGAACATCGAATAAACGGGTCATGATATCGAACTTTTCAAATTCTTTTGCTTTAACGTAATATTGATCAACTGTATCAGCGGTCAATTCTTTTGCTTTAATTTTTACATGGTGTGGTTCAGTCATGAACTGAACACCGATACGTTTGATTTCAGGGGGCATCGTTGCTGAGAAGAGCATCGTTTGCCGTTCTGAAGGGACTTGTTTGATAATTGATTCAATATCATCCAAGAAACCCATGTCTAACATTTCATCGGCTTCATCTAAGACCAACATCTTAACATGGTCTAATTTGACCGTGCCGCGACGAATATGGTCCAATAAACGACCTGGCGTCCCAACAATCACTTGTGGGTGTTGCTTCAGGTTTCTGATTTGACGACGGATGTCAGAACCGCCGTAGACAACTTGGACTTTCGCCCGTTCGTCTTTACCCAAACGGAAGATTTCTTCCTGCGTTTGGATTGCTAATTCACGCGTTGGTGAAATAACTAGAGCTTGAATGTTAGGATTATCAAAATCCAAACGTTGTAGGATTGGCAATGCAAACGCGGCGGTTTTACCGGTACCGGTTTGAGCTTGACCAATCACGTCTTTCCCATCAAGCACCATTGGAATGGTTTCTGCTTGGATAGGGGTGGCTTCTTCATAGCCTGCTCGGGTAACTGCTTTAAGTAGGCTATCGGATAAGCCTAGTTCTGTAAACTTCAAATATGTTTCCTCCTAAGGATGACGCCATGGGATTACTGATAGCTAGGAAAAAATCCGTTCCCCGTAACACGCTGTCATGTAAGCCAACGGCCTGACTTTCAAATAGTACAACTGAATTATCATACACCGGTTATTGTAAATTAGCAAGAAAGACCACTGCTGATTAACCGGCACAAATGAGCTCACTAATTATTGTTAGCGTCACCACTTCCCAGTTAATCACCAGTGGTCAATTGAACCAATCAGTGAAAATTCATTAAAAACTTTATTTAGTTAAACCTCTAAGGCTGCTAAGACATTTTCCAAATGGATGCCATGGCTGCCTTTTAACAGGACTTCATCATCTGCACCAATCGCCTGTTTTAAATCGGCAATCAACTGTGGTTGTCCCGCAGTTGGATAGTAATGAATTGCTGACGCAGGATACTTGTCAGCTAAGGCTTGTGCCAAGGCCACCATGTGTGAGCCATTCAAATAAACGCTTTGAATCAAACTTGGATCAAGCTCACTAGCCAAACTAGCATGCAGGTCATCCGCCTGTTCACCTAATTCTAACATATCACCCAAAACTGCGATACGTTTGCCATTAGTTGGGACGGCCGAGAAAGCTGCTAAAACGCGCTTGGCGGCGGTCGGATTAGAATTATAGACGTCACTCAAAATGGCTTCACCATCGGCCCCAGTCAACCATTCTGTCCGATTTTCGGTTGGAATAAAACTGGCAATGGCCTTTTGAGCTGCCGCTGGACGAACATGGAATGTATTCCCAACCAATAACGCTGCCAACGCATTGTTAACGTTATAAGCGCCCATCATCGGAATCGTATAAGTTTCATCTGGCCAAAGGTTCGTTTTAAAACTCGTGCTAGCACGACTCGTTTGGACGGCGCTACCAGCCAAGGTATTAGTCTCATTCAAACCAAAAGTCAGTTTGCGTTGTGCAACACTCGCACTGCGTTCCTGTAACAGTGGTTCATCACCATTGAAAATAAAGGTGCCGTCTTCTTTTAAGCCGTGAATGATTTCCATTTTGGCATCCGCAATTTTATCACGCGTCCCGAAGAACTCAATGTGAGCTTCCCCAATCATCGTGATCACGGCGACATCTGGTTGGACTAAACGACTCAAAAAGTCGAGTTCGCCGAAATGATCCATCCCCATTTCGACCACAACGACTTCGGTATTGGGTTCCATACTTAACAACGTAATTGGCACGCCAATTTGATTGTTAAAGTTGGCGTGTGTCTTGGTCACATTGAACTGCGTACTTAGAACACTCGCAATCATATCCTTGGTCGTGGTCTTACCGTTACTACCAGTCACTGCAACGACTTTGGGATTGATCTTTTGTAAATAATATTGGCCTAATTGTTGTAACGCCTTGAGCGTGTCCGCTACTAAAATAACTGGAATTGCAGTGGGGGCACTGTCCGCATGGTCGCTGGCCCATAAGGTCGCAACGGCGCCATTATCGATCGCATTTTGAACAAATTTGTGGCCGTCATTTTCACCGATTAAGGGAATAAATAACTCGCCAGCGGTCAAATGCCGACTGTCAAAAGCCACCCCAGTCACATTAACGTCGGGCCAAGCTTGTTCAGCATTATCGGCTTGAACCGCTTTTGCAATTTCGGTAACTTGCATCTTCATATGAATTAAACGCTCCATTCGTGGTGATCCGCTTACGGTCACCAAATTACTGACTAATGTGTCATCTACTTCTCGTATAGCTGAATTAATTTTAGCTACTCGCATTTGAAATTATACCACTTTGGGTCCCTAGACACTATGAACCGTTCAAATAGGTTTATTTGACTAAACTTGATCCGTGTTTTCCCCTGACGAACAACTCGTCCCTGACATCTATCAATTACGCTTTTTTCGCCAAAAAGCATCTCATTTTGCTAAAAAAAGTTCCATGGTCAGTGACCCAACGAACTGGGTCTGATCATGGAACGCTGATTGTGTCGCATACTTTTTTAAAGATGGTCTTCAAAAGCTAATTTGTCATGAATTTGTAGTCCCCACTCGCCGGAAACCAGATTAAAGCGTAAAGTAGCCACATTATGTGTCCGATGGGTCTCACTTGTCCGGGCAGGGTCAAAGACTTCAATATCGTCGTTTTCCAGTTCTGTGTGAACAGGCACTAACAATTGACGTTGACGCACCATTGATTGATCAAAATAAATGAACAAGCCATCTGGCATTAACCGCACCAATTGTTTGAGAATCGTTTCGGGCACTTTCGGCACGCTTAACGACCGCATAAACATTCGGCGGCCACGATAAGCGGCCAATGTATGCCGCACGATTGACGCACTCAGCACATGACTAAAAGCCGAAATATAATAGAAATAAAGTTTAATTCCACCATTACGTTGTTCCAAGAAAACATAATGATTTCGTAGTTTGTAGTTGAAAGGTGACCGAATCGGCCGATCCATATGACCTAGATAGAGTAACTCAGCAATTTCAGTCGCAGTCAGAAAGTCTAAATCGCCGACTTCATCGTAGTCTAGCCATTTGACCGGCAAATCGTGACTCTGCAACAAATAACGCCGAATCTCATTTTCGTCATTAATAACGTTCAAGCCAGTATGCGCATTGACCGCATGGACGTCGTCATCAATACCAACTAGTGAGACAAGGTTATCTGGCAAGCGTTTCACGCCGTGCACAAAGTCACTCTGGTCGATGCCATAAGCAAAGACTAAATTATCAAGTTTTTCTAAATTGGCGTAAATATATCTGCGTTGCAACGGACTCACTCTTTCAAAAACCTATTTATTTATATTATAAGCCGAACACTTACAAATAGCTGACTTTTGTCACATTTTTTCCAAACGGGCGATCCGATCAGCCATTGGTGGATGTGTGTCAAACAGATGTGTCCATGATTTCTTGGCCTTAAAAGGATCCGAAATATATAAGGCCGCACTACTAGGATCAGCCTTTTGCATCGGTTGACTGTCATCAATCTTAGTCAAAGCATCGATCAGGCCTTTAGGATTCCGGGTTAATTCAACCCCACCCGCATCCGCCAAATATTCGCGGTTCCGGGACAAGGCCATCTGAGCCAAACTCGCTGCCAGTGGCGCCAAGATGATCACAATCACTGACAAGAGCATCAAAACAAGTTGAATGCTACCATTGCCTTCGCGGTCATTATCGCGCCGTCGACCGCCACCCCACCAAAAGGAGTTCAATCCCCAGTTGACGAGCAGACTGATTGCGGCCGTTAACGCTAACGAAATCGTCTGTAACCGAATATCATAGTTACGCACGTGCGTCATTTCGTGACCGATAACGCCTTCCATTTCTTCACGATTCAACCGTGCTTGAATCCCAGTCGTGACCGCCACTGCGGCATGTTCAGGATTGTTGCCCGTCGCAAATGCATTGGGGCTTTCATCCTCAATAATGAAGACCCGTGGCATGGGAACTTTAGCCACTAAGGCCATATCTTCCACAATATGCCACAGCTCTGGATCATCGTCGGCCGAATGCAGTTCACGTGCATGGTTCATATTCATCACGACATCTGTGGATTGACCGACCATGATTCCGGTGTAGACTAACGCAATCACGACGGCCATTACTAATCCCGCGACACTACTATTAAAAAAGACATACCCGACTGCCGCGCCAATAACAGCCACTAACACGACAAAAGCGGCCATCACGTATACCGTGTGCCGCTTGTTGCGGGCAATTTGCTCAAATAACATGGGCATAACCTCTAATCATCGAATGAGACTTTAGGTGCTGCTTTTTCTGCTTCTGGTACTGCCAAGAATTCCACCTTTTCAAAGTGATGAATACCGGCAACCAAATTAGATGGAAATTGTTGTAATTTCATATTGTAACTGGCCGCACTGGAATTGAAGAGTTGCCGTGAATAAGCAATCTTGTTTTCCGTGTTGGTCAATTCTTCCATTAATTTGCTGAACTCTTGGTTAGCTTTTAAATCTGGATAAGCTTCTGCTAACGCAAAAATGCTCTTTAATGAATTCGTTAATTGATCCGAAATGGCCATCGCTTGTTGATGATCACCAGTTGGGACCTGAGTCATTTGGTTACGTAGTGACACAACTTGTTCCAAGGTACTCTTTTCATGCTTGGCGTACCCTTTGACCGTGCTAACTAAGTTAGGAATCAAATCATTTCGCCGTTTCAACTGAACGTCGATCTGGCTCCAAGCTTCTTGCGTGTACATCCGTGACTTGACCAGCCCGTTATAGATAATCACATAGGCTGCGATCACGATTAAAATCACCGCAATAATTATTAATCCAACCATCAAGTGGGACCTCCTCAAATATTCTAGTACGCTTCTATTGTAACGTGAAACCTCAGTGAACCACAGTAAGTCGTCAAAATTTAATATTTGTTATTAAAGTGACTCGTAAACGACTTCTGAACTGCTTGCGGGGCTTGGTCGAATGACCATTGTTGGACGTACTTGCCGCGAATCATTAACCGCCCAGCCCCAGTCTTGTCACAAGTAATCAGGGTAACGAGTTTTTGACCCGGTACATCGTCGATGACTTGCACATCTGTCGCCTGGATAAAAGTGCGTTCACTCGTCCGGTAGGCATAAATATTTTTAGCATCTGACAAATAGATCATCTGACCGACCTGACTCTTATAATACAGTGGACTAAAAAGGGCACCGTGTTTGATCATGTGATGACCAGCTAAGGCGTAATTCCCCGTTCCCATCGTTTGATCAGCTTTCATCGTCCCGGCAGCCAAGGCCAACGTTTCGTTGCTGACCCCCTTGCCAATCGGCAGATACAGTTCGACCGACGGGATTGAAATTGACCCGATCACATTAATGGCGCTTTTATTTAATCGCGCTTTAGCAACCGTTTGAAAGTCCAGCGACTTCACCTTCGTAAAATCAAAGTTGCCAGCTTTCTTTTTATTTTTAGCAACGGACTTGGTCGTCACGGTTGGCGAATATGAGCTGACCAACCAACTCTTGATTTGTTCATTGAAAATCAATGCCAATGACAACGCAATCAAGAGGACAAAGACGACGCGGCCTAACCATTTTAAAACCGGATGTTGCTTCGGCTGCATTTTCCCATCTCCCCCATAAACTTAACCACTCAAACAATCGCAGTATACGGTAAATATACCTTAATTATCGTCAATAAGAAAGTACCGGACTTGAGTTTTTTAGTAAATTATTAATATCTTATGATAAGCATAACACTTGCATAATCACAATAAAACCTGTTATCCTGTTAATACTAACTAAAGAAAGTAGGTTGGACCTATGGATATTATGGTAAAAAATGATCTCAATCAACTCATGCAACAGCGCGATGCTGGACCATTCATCGCCATCTATCTAAATACTGAAGCTGTTTTAAATGACTTATCTCACCGCCGCTTACAACTCAAGCAACTCGTGACCGAAGCCCAGACCCAGTTGGCCCAACACTTTCCTAAAACTGACTTTGGCCCGTTTAAAGCCCAATTGAGCGACCTGACTGACGATAATAGTTTCTGGCTGCAACATACCGGCCCACAAACTGGCTTAATTGTGAACGCGGAGACGCTCCGAATTTTTGACTTACAAATTCCAACTAAAAACCACGTCATCGTCAATAGTATGCCGCCAATTCGGCCAATTTTAGCTGATCGACAACATCAATTTGATTTCGACTTACTTGCCATCAGCGAAACGACAATGGCGCTCTATCATCAACGTCAAGGCGACTTTGTTGAAGTCATTTTGCCAGAAGACGCGCCGGCCACGATGACCCAGACTTTAGGGGAAGAGAAACGTGGCGGTGACTTAAACTTTAACTCAAGTCCTGCGCATGGCTTGAACTATCACGGCCACAACGCTAAGGCGGAAGAACGCGCAGTTGACCAACGTAACTATTACTTGCAAGTCGATCAATATGTTCGCGAGTGTTCACAAGCGACACAACGCCCACTAATTCTAATGGGGCTACCAGTTAACCAAGCGATGTATCGTAAACTCAGCAAGAATCCTTATCTGTCACAGCATTTGATGGTCGACCGGTCATCGAATGGCTTAACTACCGCCGAAATTCAAACGGCAACCGAACCTGTGCAGACCAAGTGGCACACACAATTAGCGGATATTTTACTTGAACGTTACGATACGGCCAAATCACGCCAGCTCACACTCGATGATCCATTTGATATGATTACGCCTGCGTTACATGGCCGCATTGAGACTTTAATCATTGCCGCCGATGCGCAAGTAAGTGGCACGATGACTGCCGATGGGCTCCAAGCGACTGGCATTGCTTTACCGGATAACTTGATTGATGATCTTGTCGACGTTGTGATGAGCAAACAGGGCCAGATTCGTATTATTCCAGCCGAGCGGATGCCTGTCGAAACAGCTGCCCTCGCGCTACTCCGTTACTAAAATTGAACCGACCTAAAAAAACACGTCAGCTGGCGTGTTTTTTCGTTGCTCCTATACAAAAGCAAGGATATTCCCCTATTTTTACACTTCATAATAGTCAATTATGCTACATTTTTGCCTATCCAAGTCAACGCCTAAAATTACACCTTAGTGATAATTAGTCGCAGCGGTCCAACGGCCATCGTAACCGGCGGATCAATGATCAACGACTCACCCTTAGTCAGTTGGCATTCTCCAGCCGCACGTTCTTTTAAATTTATTGAACGTTTGACCTGATCATTCCGTAGAATACTCACTAGTAAATTGGCTTTGCTTTTTGCTTGGGTCGACCAAGTAATGCGGTATTTGCCAGTAGGAATATCCTGACCCACCCGATAATTACCAAAAGTATTAATGAGCACGGCGCGCCCTGAATGAAACTGCAATGGTTTAAACTTAGCAGGCGTTAGTCGAATCATGCCAGCTCCGGTGAAGTTGAGGTGGTTGCCACGAGCATACAGCATATTTTGAAACCTTTGCCCAGCTCCCATAAATCCGCTGACATACACTGTCCCACTAGTAACTGCAACATCATAATATCCCGGGTGAAAGTTCTTACCCGCCTCATCTGGTGGCATGACCTTCTGCGCATGGTATTGAAATGACCGCGCTGTATTCGTCGACGTTGCACGTAACAAAGTGTCACTGTGATCAACTCGATACCGATAAACAAACACGGCAATTAAAATACCACACAATAGGGAGAAGACCCCAATAAATAAGTACTTACTTTGCTGCGTCCGTTTGCTCATAAATTCGTCCCTCGGCCATGTTATAGATTTCGTCTGTTAACACGACAAGATCTTCAGCAGTATGGCTTGCAATAATGATTGTCGCACCACGCTTTTTCTCTTCAAGTAAGATCGTACGAACCTGTTGGACCCCATCACTATCAATGGCATTAGTCGGTTCATCTAGTAAAATTAACTCAGGCCGCTCGAAAATTGCCTGCGCAATTGCCAATCTTTGACGCATGCCAAGTGAAAATTGTTTGACGGTCCGTTTATCATTTGGATCTAGTCCTACTCGGGTGATTGTCGCGTCGATATCAGCATCGCTCGCAACCTTTTTAATTTTAGCTAGTAGTTGCAGATTTTTGCGGGCGGTGTACTCAGGCATCAAATTATTATTTTCAATAAGAATTCCAAGACTTGGTGGAAAATCCATGCCATCGTGCAATTTCCTGCCATCAATCACAATTTGACCAGAATCAATATTGATTAATCCAGCGATTGCTCGTAAAAGCATTGTTTTACCCGCACCATTCTTCCCCCGCAGGCCATAAACTTGACCATCCATAAAGCTCTGACTAATATGATCCAGGACATAGTGTCCGTTCAACGACTTAGTCACATCGGTTAATTCAATCATCACATTCACCTATAACAAATCCATTTTACTGAATCTGCGCCTTCCAATTAAGATGATCAGCGCGCACAAGCTGAGTAAAATAATATAATACAGTCCCAAGTTTTGAATCCGAATTGCCATCAGTGCATTGGGAAAACGGGCAAAACCGGCGATACTTTGTGCATTCACGCCCGGCAACGAAATACTAACAAAAACATATACGTTGAGTCCGATATAGACCATTAACGGTTCAAAAAACAATTCCCCAACAAACTGAAGTGAAAACAATAATAAAAACGTCACTAGCGATAAAGTCAACCGCGCCAAATTAGGCAGCCATACAGCGTAACCAAAAGTAACTCGGGCAAGCAAATAGACAATTAACCCCCCCATGAGGGCACCCATCTGTCGCATCATCTTGGTCGCGTACAGATAACCAAAAACTTGCTCCCGCGTTTGATACCGAACAACATTCTGAAGAAATGACCCATGTAGTCGCCGATGAACAAAGTTAAACTCAACGGCCATCAACGCAATAATTGGATAGAACCAGAGACGAACTAGATAAGGATTAGCTGCTATTGGAAGGCCATCGGTATAAAAGTAAACCGTTTGGTGATTAAGCCCTTCAAAAATCTGCGCATAAAAAATGACCGGTGTTAATCCGATTAATAGCAAGGCTACCTGCCGAATTCGTCTCATCATTGCCAGAACTCCTCATGTTGAATCCAAATAACCCGGGCACACAACGTAATCAGCGGTACCGTCACCAATATTATTAAAGTTGGTACGGAAAATCCGTTTAGGTCATGCATAAAATAAAATCTTTTAAGTAAATCAATTTTTTGAAAGAGCGTCATTGGCTGAATTGGCAAGCCAGAATAAAAGATTACTCCCACAGCTAGCGATAACGTGATTACCAGATGAAACTTAGGTAACAATTGAAATAGCCAAAACATAATGAGACCAACTTCCAAACTAATCAGACAATACGCACCTGTTTGACTGATAAATAGCAGTAAGAAAGTTTCCGTTCCCATTCCCCGCAAGTAAGCTAATGGTAGTATGCCAATTAAAAAAAAGATTCCCCAGAAAAATACTGTACTGATCAATAACTTTATAGTTTGTGAAAATAGATAACGGATTCGTGACCTAAAACGAATAATCGCTTGGGAATTTTCATGCCATAACATGTATTCAAACAACAAGTACAGTGGCATATACATACTCGACAACATTAAATTGTCAAAATAATTAAACGCGTTTTTATTAGTGATTATTAAATAGCTATCTAGCGTACCCGAATTCAGCATATATTGAAGCTCTTTTATCAACCACATGCTGATGAAGAACAGGAAAGCTAACGAACAAGGAAAAGCCCGTTTGTCGCGCCAGTCAAAGTTCATCACGCTTCACCTCGCTCCGATATCCCATCCATGTAATACCGAGTAAAATCAGTATATAGATAGCAAGAATCAGTACTTGTGTCCTCAAAGCCGTTTCTTGGAATGGTTGGAGCACACCCATTATCGAATAGTTCGTTGAAATTGGAATAAACCATGCTACCATACTGAGCGCAAATACATAGCTAGTCTTCTTAAAAATAAAGCTCACCGCCATAATGGCAGTGGCAAAAAGACCAATAAGCACCGCGGCAATCAAGATTGTCATCAAATTCGTTATCGTTGGGTGTAGTAATTGCCAATGTAGAAATGGTTCGACGCCACCTTGAAAATCACTCATCCGATTGCCACTACCACTACCATGACGAAAAACAACTAATGCAAGAGCATAATTTAACAATAGTGCCAGTAAAATACTAATAAAGGTACTACAAAAGGCCATCCATAACAATCGGCCCAAATATTGACGTCTCTTCATGCGCGTTACGAGCAAACTAACCTGACCAGCCTTAACATCCTGCAAATACCATCTACTAGGACCAATCATCAAATACGCTGGCAATAGCCAAAGTAAAGCCATTTGCGGATAGTGCCCTAGGGAACTCCCCGCTAAAAACGTTAAGAATTGGCCTGAAAAAGAAAATCTTTGTTTACCAATAAGTAGCAAATCGACGATAGTGATAATGACAAGCAGTACCGTCATTAACCAATAACGTCGATCGATTGCTAAACGAGTTCTAAAATACTTCATCGAATCAGCCTCGCTATTTGAATGTGAGTGTCAGTTACGATCAACAGTTCGTCATTACAGTACGATTAATTTGTTTCTTCATCCCAATAGCCTGAAACCGTGTAGTGGCTACCATTATAATTGTTATTCTGTGCAGTTAAGTAGACATACTTTTTTGATGCATCTGAATATGCAGTGGAGTAATACGAGCCACTCCCTTGTTTAACATGTAAGGATGGTGAAACATTAGTTCCTTTTGCATTTTCAAGCCAGTAAGTGGTTACTGTGCGAGCCCCTTCCCCAGATCTTTGCATATTCACTTTCCACTTATTGTTTACATTAGTAGTCTCTCGATACCGGCGACCACTCCTTGAGTTAGCTTGGTTCGATTGAATACCAAAACGGAACCCCCAATTATCATTTGAGGCATATGCTGTGTTGGCACCAATTACGCCAAAGGTAAGAATACTTAACAAACAAACAGAAACTGTTTTAGTTTTAAGCGCTTTCATTTTACTGTCCTCCAAGCAAAATTTACACTCCCATTCGTTGCTAATTATATACCATATATATCTCTACATCAATGATTATTTTCATCTTATGCATATTGATCATGACGACGTTACACCAATCGAGTAAGAGAGAATTGCTTGTTCCGCTTGCCGACCTCGCACACCACCGTACGTACGGTACCATATATAGTGGTTCAACAACTATCATCTTGCCTTGCACACAAAAAAAGACGCGCCAGCCGAAGCTGGAACGCCCAATTAATTGACTGCTTATTTGAGACCGTATTTCTTGTTGAAACGATCGACCGCACCATCGGCTTTGGTGAACTTTTGTTTACCAGTGTAGAATGGATGTGAGTCTGAAGTAACTTCGACCCGGATTAATGGGTAAGTGTTACCGTCTTCCCATTCAACAGTTTCTGCTGAAGTAGCTGTTGAACCAGAGATGAACTTGAAACCAGTTGTTGAATCTTGGAAAACAACTTGGTGGTAATCTGGATGGATTCCTTTTTGCATAATATTACGCTCCTTTGCCCTGAATCATTTGCTGAAACAGAGATTATCATTTGTTTTAAATCAACCTTTGTATCTTAGCATGAACTAGGGGTTCTCGTCAAGAGTGCGCGGCACCACACACATTTCGACTATCAAGCTAAGTTAGCGTTACTTGCCGCTCCGGGTGGGCTGGACTGACGCTGGAACGTGGTGGGCACGGTTACGAGCCAAAAGGCGGTCTCGTAAGCCGGCCTTTTTCTAAGTCGGGAAAATCACCCAACTAAGAAAAATTTCACCACTGAGCGTCATCCAGCCCACCCTACGCTAGTTAAATGTCTATTTTTGAAATAGTTTTAGACAACCAATGAGCCATGATCTACAACCATTGCTTAGTAGAAAATACTTAGTTCGTCATCAACGACTGAGAATTACAATCAATAATTCTCAATAAAAATCACTGAACTGGGAACATGCTAACGTCATAGTTTCCAGTTCAAGCACCAGCTACTAAAAAAAGCACAAACTAACTACTAACTAGAGGCGGCAACTTTCACCAATCTTATCGGCGCGGTTTACGACGTGCGGTCGAACCGCCGCCAATTTTCAAACTACCTAAGTCGTGTAAGAAAGCTTGGTTAGTCTTGGAATGCTTTAAAAATTGTAATAACTGTTCCGTATATTCCAGTGAATTGCCACCCATCGATCGGCGAATTTGCCATACTGGCTCCAACGCGGCCTTACTGAGAAGTAATTCTTCTTTACGTGTACTGGATTGTTTCAAATCTAAGGCTGGGAAGACACGCCGTTCCGCTAATTCACGGGACAATTGTAATTCAGAATTCCCAGTCCCCTTAAATTCTTCATAGATCATGTCATCCATCCGGCTACCCGTATCAACTAAGGCGGTCCCTAAAATTGTCAGACTCCCGCCCTCTTCAATGTTACGGGCAGACCCGAAGAATCGCTTAGGCTTATAAAAGGCCGTTGGATCTAAACCACCAGATAACGTCCGACCACTCGATGGCATCGTTAAATTGTAAGCCCGTGTTAAACGCGTAATCGAGTCCAACAAAATAATAACATCTTGCTTATCTTCAACTAAGCGGCGCGCACGTTCCAAAACTAATTCAGCGACACGCACATGATTTTGAGGTTGCTGGTCAAACGTTGAACTAACAACTTCACCCTTGATTGACCTTTCCAGATCAGTGACTTCTTCGGGCCGTTCATCGATTAATAACATAATTAACTTGGCATCTGGATAATTCGTCATAATGCCATTCGCAATATTCTTGAGTAAGGTCGTCTTCCCCGCTTTAGGTGGCGCGACAATCAAGCCACGTTGGCCAAAGCCAATTGGGACAAAAGTATCGATCAAGCGGGTAGATAATGTTTGTTGCGTCGTTGACAGTTTGATTTGGCGATGAGGATAAAGTGGCGTTAACGCCGGAAAATGCGGTCGTTGTCGCGCCTCATTCGGATCTTTACCATTGACTGTGCCCACGCGCATCAGACCATAATAACGTTCATTTGGCTTTGGTGGTCGTGCTTGACCAGCCACATAATCCCCGTTTCGTAAGCCAAAACGATGAATCTGTGACTGTGAAATATAAATATCTTCTTGTGAAGGGCCATAGTTAATTGGACGCAAAAAGCCGTAGCCTTCTTGTCCAATTATTTCGAGGACGCCCTCCATTTGGACAAAGCCACGCTTTTTGTCTTGTTCCCGTAAAACTGCCAGCGAGAGTTCTTTTTTATTCATTTGTGAATAATATTGAATTTTGTAATCACGGGCATAGGTATAGATTTCCTTGAGTGTTTTTTGCTCAAGGTCATGCATTGTTAAAATTTTTTCCATTATCACTGCTCTTTCTCAGCTTGTGATTGGCAAGCATTCAAGCACTCAGCTTGAATTATGATCTTTTTGTTGTTTTGAATTACTATTTGGGGATTTGGATAGAGTACTTCCTAGAGAATGGGATTAGTTGGTCGAGTTTCGTCCTTAATTTGATGGTCGAAACGTGTTCGCACCAGCTGCGTCCTCCACTTAGCTACGCCATCGGCACAATGCTAAAACCGCATTATACCGACAGCTAGGCTATGCTCACTCTCAACCCGGCTTGCCTCACACTCTTTTGAAATGTGCTCGCTGGCACTGCGGGCTCCGCTTATCCCGGTTAAGCCACCACTCGGAAAATCACCGAGTAATGACTTAACCACGATAATGCTCACCAGCAACCCGTGCCAGCTCACACTCTTTCTTGTTCATCTGCAGCAATCTCGACATCTGCGCCTAACGTGTGTAACTTATCAATCACACGGTCGTACCCACGTAGGATATTGTCGGCGCGTGAAATTTCAGTCGTGCCACTAGCCGCTAAACCGGCAATCATTAACGCCGCCCCAGAACGGATTTCTCCGGCCTCGACATGTGCGCCTTGTAAATGTGCCGAATGACCGACCACGATTAAGTTGTCTTGCACATGAATATCCGCACCCATCTTGCGTAACTGGGCAATGTGTTGCGTTCGTTGTGGATAAATGGTGTCAATCACCACGCTGTTGCCATTCGCCCGTAATAATAACGGCGTAATCGGCTGCTGTAAGTCGGTGGCAAAGCCAGGATAAGTCATCGTTTTGACCCGGACTGGACTTAATTCACCAACGCGTGGCACATAAATACTATCTTCATTAATTTGTAAGTCGACACCCATTTCAATCATCTTAGCTGTGAAAGACTCCATATGTTCTGGAATGACATTCTTTAATAAGACGCCATCGCCAATCGCCGCCGCCAATGACAAATAAGTGCCTGTCTCGATTCGATCAGGAATAATGGTATGCGTCGCTCGTGAGCGTAGTGACGAGACGCCTTCGATCCGGATGACATCCGTCCCAGCGCCACGAACTTTGGCACCCATATTGTTCAAAAAGGTTGCTAAATCAATAATTTCGGGTTCTTTCGCTGCATTCTCAATGGTCGTCGTCCCGTGTGCTTTGACGGCTGCCAAAATAATATTAATGGTGGCGCCAACTGAAACCACATCCAAAAAGATGCGGGCACCGTGAAGACCTTCCGTACCAGTTGAAATAAAAACAGAGTCGTTTTTTTCGACAACATTAGCACCTAAGGCTTTGAAGCCTTTAATATGTTGATCGATTGGGCGTGGACCAATGTTGTCCCCACCGGGAAAGGTCACCGTTGCTCGGTTAAAACGGCCGAGTAGCGCGCCCATAAAGTAATAAGATGCACGCAGGCTTTTAATTGCGTGACTTGGTAATTCGGATTCAATAATTTGGGTTGGATCAATCGTTAATACATCGTTTTCAAAAGTGGAATGAACATTCATCGATTCCAGGATAATTTTTAAATTGTGAACGTCTAAGATATGAGGAACCGTATCAAATCGGACCGGCGTGTCTGCAAGAATCGCAGCAGGAATCAGTGCGACGGTACTATTTTTTGCGCCACCGATCGTTAACTCCCCAGAAAGTCTTTTTCCGCCATGGATAATCATTTTTTTCATAACATAACTTTCCTCGCTAAATAAGTGTCACACTGTACAATACAATCATTAACCATAATAAAGAATGTCATGCGAAAAAACAACCAATATCAGGAAACTGTAATCTTTTCGAACCAGAAAATCGAGAACTTATCTAATTTAATCGCTTTCATTAAGAAACTGCAACTTTTTAACATTATGACGAGGTAAAAAAAGCACCCAAGTAAATTTCACTTGAGCACTTTAAATTACTAATTAAGTTTATTTAGCTTTACCAGTCGCATTGGCAGCGTCGATGAAAGCCTTAAACAAGCCTTCTGGACGATTTGGCCGTGACAAGAATTCTGGATGATATTGGCAACCAACGAAGAACCGTTTCGTTGGTAATTCAATAATTTCAACTAAGCGGTTGTCAGGCGAAGTTCCTGAGAACACTAACCCCTTGGCCTTCATGGCTTCACGGTACTTGTTGTTGAATTCATAACGATGACGATGACGTTCCATGACAACTTCTTCATTGCCATAAGCCGCAGCGGCAACCGTCCCTTGCTTCAACTTGCAAGGGTAAGCGCCTAAACGTTGCGTGCCACCCATATCTTCAACATCTTCTTGATCAGCCATCAAATCAATAATGTTATCTGGCGTATTAGGATCAATTTCAGCCGAGTTAGCATCTTTCAAATTCAAGACGTCGCGGGCAAATTCAACACTAGCCATTTGCATCCCTAAACAGATTCCTAAGAATGGCACATCGTTTTCACGCGCATATTTGATCGCCGTGATCTTACCTTCGATCCCACGGTCACCGAAACCACCAGGAACCAAGATACCATCGGCATCGCCCAATAAGTCTTGCACGTTGTCTTCAGTCACATCTTCAGCGGAAATCTTGTTCAATTCGATCTCAGCATCATCCGTATAGCCGGCATGCTTCAACGCTTCGGTCACAGAGATATAGGCATCTTGTAACGCCACATACTTCCCAACCAAGGCAATCTTGATTGTCCGTGATAAATGTTGCACGTGATGTTCAAGTTCTTCCCACTCGCTCATATCAGCTTCTGGTGCCTTGATACCAAAGTGGTTCAAGACGATTGAATCCATATTTTGCTTCTTCACGTTCAATGGAATTGAATAAATCGTCTTAACGTCTAAGGATTCGATAACGGCTTCGGGTTCAACGTCACAGAATGACGCGATCTTATTCCGCATTTCCCGGGTAATTGGTTTTTCAGTCCGAACAACTAACATGTTCGGTTGAATCCCATAGCTCCGGAGTTCCTTAACAGAATGTTGCGTTGGTTTCGTCTTCATTTCGCCAGCGGCTTTTAAATAAGGAATTAAAGTCGTGTGAATGTAGAAAACGTTGTCGGAACCTAAGTCGCTCTTCATTTGCCGCAATGCTTCGATGAATGGTAAGGATTCGATATCGCCGACCGTCCCACCGATTTCAGTGATCACAATGTCAGAGTCCGTCGTCGTTCCGGCCCGCATGATTTTTTCCTTGATCGCATTCGTAATATGCGGAATCACTTGGACTGTCGCACCTAAATAATCGCCCCGCCGTTCTTTTTGCAGAACTTCAGAATAAATCTTACCGGTCGTGACGTTTGAATATTTATTCAAATTGATATCGATGAACCGTTCATAATGTCCCAGGTCCAAGTCAGTTTCGGTCCCATCATCGGTGACAAACACTTCACCATGTTGGTAAGGACTCATCGTACCAGGATCAACGTTGATATATGGATCAAACTTTTGAATAGTGACTTTGAGGCCACGGTTTTTCAGTAATCTCCCTAATGATGCTGCGACAATTCCTTTACCAATCGACGACACAACGCCACCAGTTACAAAAATATATTTGGTCATGTGATAACTCCTTAAAGATTTATTTCGTGGGGAAGCCCTAAATAAAGAAAACTCCCTATTCAGTGAATAGGGAGCTTGATTTCGTTCGTTTGTCTCTAGTAAAACTACCAGAGAGCCCAATAAAGATAATACAAGTCCATTTGACATTCGTCAAGTTAAATCACAAATGCGTCTTACTTGTTATCGTCTTCGTCGTCATCATCGTAGTCGTCATCGTCATCATCATTTAATTCTGACAATTGACCTTCGATGCCATCTGGTAACGTTTCATCGGCGGCGTCATCATCTGTGTCATCAACACCTGATAATTCATCATACTTGCTACTGCTTTCTGAATCGTCATCATCGTCGGCACTGCTGTCGTCGTCATCTTCATAATTATCGTCGTCTTCAGGATCATCATCATCGTAATCAATAACATCATCGTCATCGCCGGCGTCAGCTAAGAAGGCATTAACCTTCTTCCGCTTTTTACGCTTAGGCCGATCTTCATCCTCTTCATCATCGGTATGAATCACAGCTTCGTCAATGGATTCGAATGGGTACCATGCACGCAGGCCCCACATATTGTCACCGAGCGAAATGAAACTACCATCGATATTTAAATCGGTATAAAATTGTGATAAACGCTCCCGAATTTCTTCGTCGCTTTTACCTAAATAAGTCTGTACAGCGTTGGTAATGTCGGCAAAACCCATGGCATCACCGTGTTGCGCCAAGATTGCGTGGGCAACCTCGATTAAAGATAATTCGGACTTTTTCTGTCCATCAAATTGTTTTAGTTCCAAACTGGTGCACGTCCTTTCCACAGTTTACAGTACATCTTACCAAATTAAGCCGTGAATTGCAATCGCAACTTGTATTGACCAATTAGTTGATCACCAGCATATAATTCATAATCAATATTGACGGCCCCGGAGAAAGGCCGTTCCCGTAGTCGGACTTGTAACAATGGCGTTACGGTCTCAACGGGTAAAACGCCCATGGGGGTCTGATAGCGCGCTTGAATCCGTTTGCCATTTGAAAAATGTAGACGCAGCCGATTCTCCGCGCTACGGGTCAACACGACGTCGCCGTTGGCAGCCAGCTTGATAGTCACGGGAATTGGGTCGGTCGCGGCATCGCTCACTTCTTTATATCGTAAATAAAAGGCATCGCCCATTTGCACTAATTGACCATCCACGTCTAACGCATAGTTAGCGGTGTCGCCATCTTGGGTCGCTTGGGTTTCCAAATGAATGGCAACTGGCACGCCCGTTGTTAAATCATCCATAATTTTGAGTCCTCCTAATTAATCCATCATTAACACAAGTCAAGCGTTCAAGTTTGCCGCCTGCCGGGTGCCAGCTTTTAGGGCTGGAACGTGGTGGACACGTTTTCGAGCCATAGTTCGGTCTCGAAAGCCGGTCTTTTACTAAGTTGCTGGGCAAGACCCACCCACCAACTAAGCAAAATTTTACCACTGAGCCCTAAAAGCTGGCACCCTCTCGGCTAAAATAGTTGTTCAATTCGACGCATCATTACTTCAGAATTTCACTCAGCCCAATAATTAACTTTCTAATGTTATGAATTCTCAATCAAAATATCAGTCATTTAATTCGAACCAAGTTAATAACAGCAAACTTAGCCACAATCACCGAACTGAAACAGCTGTCTGACAAGTACCAACACTGCCATCCTCATAAAAAATGATAACTAAAACAAGAATATCATTTTTTTATCCGTCACAAATTTAGCCGTGAGGTCAGCGTGTTTTAGGGCTCAGTGGTGAAATTTGACTTAGCTGGTGGTGATTTTCCAGCGGCTTAGTCAACCGCCGGCTTTCGAGACCGCATTTTGGCTCGAAAACGGCGCACCACGTTCCAGCCCTAATACACGCTGACCGGAAGGCGGAAATAGAACACTAACCTGACCTGTGTTATCTCGGTATTAATTATAAGCCATCTCATCAAAAATGCCTAAAAATCCACCTAAACCGGCAATTAAGCTGTGACTGTAAGGGATTTCGGGTATAATTAATGATTGAAACCGATATTATGAGGTGATCAAGATTTGACGCAAGCAACGATTGCAACCTTAACCCAACATTACCAACCTGAAGAAATGCTCGATAGCTTTGCCTACATGAACGCGTTGTTGTGGCTGACTAGCGAACGCCAGCAACCCATCGTGCACTACTGGCAGCTACCTCAAACCGTGATCCTGGGCCTACTCGACCAACGTTTGCCACAACTCGATCGCGGTTTAGCGACCCTAAAACAGGCCGGTTATCAGACCTTACTGCGAAACTCGGGCGGTCTGGCGGTTGTGGCCGACTTAGGGGTGCTGAACGTTTCCTTATTTTTACCCGCACACCGTAGCGACTACTCAATTACCGAAGCTTACCAACTCATGACCGATTATGTCCGCGCAGCTTGGCCTAGCTTAAAAATTGACACTGGTGAAATCAGTCAGTCCTACTGCCCTGGTGATTACGATTTGAGTATTGGCGGTCAAAAAATCGCCGGTATGTCACAACGCCGAACTGAAACGGCGCTAGTCATCATGCTATACATTAGTATTAATGGCAATCAAACACAGCGCAGTCAGCTCATCCGCCAATTTTATACGGCCAGTTTAGCCGGTCAAATTGACGACCGTTTCCCACAAGTTGATCCGACCGTCATGACGACAGTCGCCGAGAAACTGGGCAAGGTCATTACCGTCAACGCAGCCATTGAACGGTTCAATACCGTCTTAGCACAACATGGCGACGTTGATCAGCAGCAACTGCCTAAATTAATCGAAGAACCCGAATTTCAAGCCCACTTGGCGCACGCCTATCGTCAAATGCAGCGACGCCAAGCACGGCTAAATCATTAACTGATTGAACGGAGGAATTCATTTGTCATACCGTAACCAACTTTTGCCCATGGAAAAGGTCTTTCGCGACCCCGTCCATGACTATGTCTATATTCAACATCAAATCATTTTGGATTTAATCAATACGTCTGAATTTCAACGTTTACGTCGTATCAAACAATTAGGCACCACTTCACTGACTTTCCATGGCGCTGAACATTCTCGCTTCGGCCATTGTTTAGGTGTCTATGAAGTGACCCGGCGCATTTGTGATAATTTTGAGCGCAATTATCCCACCAAGACACCGGGTGACGGCGGTTGGGATGATCATGAACGCATCGTCGCTTTGTGTGCGGCACTATTACACGATATTGGCCATGGCCCCTATTCACACACATTTGAGCACATTTTCCATACCGATCATGAAGCCATCACTGTTCAGATTCTGACGTCACCAGAAACGGAAGTCAACCAAGTTTTACGCCGCGTTTCGCCAGAATTTCCCGGTGAAGTAGCCGCTGTCATTCAGAAGACTTATCCAAATCCCCAAGTAGTGCAGATGATCTCCAGTCAAATTGACGCGGATCGCATGGATTACTTGCTGCGTGATTCTTATTTCACGGGGACCAATTATGGTAATTTCGACTTGACCCGAATCTTGCGGGTGATGAAACCGTATCAAGGCGGCATCACGTTCGCCATGGAAGGCATGCATGCCGTTGAAGACTACATTGTTAGCCGCTTTCAAATGTACATGCAAGTTTATTTCCATCCAGTTTCACGTTCCATGGAAGTTATCTTGGATCACTTATTGGAACGCGCAAACGACCTCTACCAAAGCCAAGATGTGGATGCTGAGGCCACGCCGCACATGCTGTTACCATTTTTCAATAATGACTTTACGTTGCAAGACTACCTACGTTTAGATGACGGTGTGCTAAATACGTACTTTAATCATTGGCGCGATAGTAAGGATCAAGTCCTAGCCGACCTCGCGACCCGTTTCTTGGACCGGCGACCACTAAAGTCCGCGCGTATCGATGAACAAACCAAGGCCTTAGTCCCAAGTTTGCAAAAATTAATTGAACGGGCCGGCTTTAACAGTCACTACTATACGGATATTAACGATAGCTACGATTTGCCTTACGATGCTTATGATCCAAAAATGAAAAAGCCGCGGACTCAAATTGAACTCATGCAAGAAGATGGCTCACTCGTCGAATTATCCACGGTCAGCGATCTGGTCCGCGCCATTACCGGGAAAGTTTCCGGTGATCGCCGCTTCTTCTTCCCGAAAGAAATGCTCAGCCGTACCGCTGAAGTCGATTTGTTCGACCCAATTTATCAAGCATTTCAACAACACATTCAAAATGATCGTTTAATTAGCTAATTATTTGGAGGAATTCTAATGTCAGTCAAACTCATTGCCATTGATATGGATGGCACGTTGCTCAACGAACACAGCGAACTTAATCCAGCTACGATTGCAGCTGTCCATGCCGCACAGGCGCAAGGCATCAAAGTCGTCTTATGTACTGGTCGACCACTCAACGGCGTCAACCCATTCATCAAACAACTCGGCCTGACCGGGGACGATGAATACGTGATTACCTTTAACGGCGCGATGGCGCAAACTGTTGAAGGCCGCATCATCACGACCCTCACCATCACGCATGACGACTATATCGATATCGAAGCCTTGAGTCGCAAGCTCGGTGTGCATTGCCATGTTGAAAGTGAAGACCACATCTATACCGCCAATGCCGACATCAGTCCTTACACAGTCGGTGAAAGTGCTTTGGTTCAAATGCCGATTCGCTACCGCAGCCCTAACGCAATGCCCGCCGACTTGCCAATCGTTAAATGTATGTTCATTGATACACCTGACGTACTCGGCCCGGCCATCAAAAAAGTGCCCGCTGAATTTCATGATCGTTATTACATCGTCCAGTCGGAACCCTATTTCTTAGAATTAATGAACAAACAAGCCAGCAAAGGTCGGACGTTAAAAGTTCTCGCGGAACGTCTCAACTTAACTCCCGACGAAGTCATGGCGATTGGTGATCAAGGCAACGATCTTAGCATGATTGACTACGCCACTAACAGTGTTGCGATGGGCAATGCGATTCCGGAAGTTAAAGCACGTGCTAAATATGAAACTAAGACCAACATTGAAGATGGCGTCGCTCACGCCATCAACACTTGGGCCTTAGCCTAAACAAGCTCAACAATTACTGAAACATCAATTATGGCACCCGTTGCTAAAATCGACGGGTGCCATAATTTTGCTTATTTAAAATTGTAAGTTGAAAATTGCCGCTTCCGGTTGTTGCCGATAGCTAGTCAACTGTTTTCATTAATTAGTCAGTTGTTCAAATTTAGCTAAACCAATCAGGATTAGCGTGCAGGACCGTACTTGAGGCTTGCACTGAACCCATAGCACACCGATTCTAACTAACGGGAACGCTGAGCAACATGAAGCCATTCAGGGCATAACCAGCACCGGTGTTAGTAACTTCACGACAGTTTCGACGCTTTATTAGACTTCATCAACAGGTGCTTTGGTCGTCCAAGACAACTGTATAGCCGGAGATTGCCGCTGATTGCATCGGACGTGTTGGTGGCGTTGGGGCGGCGGTTTATTGCCGGCCTTACCCCACGGACGGTCCGGGACAATTGCGAGTTTGGCAACTGTTCCGGGCGAGGGTCAAGACGCTTTTCAGGCTTGACCCGGTCCCACGACCACATGCAATCAGTGGCAACCGGAGGCGGAAAAAGCCAATTTTAGTCACTAAAACGCGCGCCAATGACTCATTTTATCGAGTTCATTGGCGCGCGTTTTTAATCTAATTTCAATTGTTGCACGGTACGCTATTTAAACACACCAGTCACGCTATCTTGCCTAGTCACCTGACCACTCACCGGATAATAACGGTAAACATCCGTCAAATTTGTATCGGTTTCGGCCGGATCACTGTTATGCAAAACATCGATCTGATAATAATCAGTGGTCTGCTTCACGATATTAAACTGATCAGTCTTCGTAAAGGTCACGCCAGCGGCTGCTTGGAATCCATCGAGAACATCCTGTGTCGTTTGAGCGCTACTGCTACTCGTTGAGCTATTTGCCGAACTCGTCGCCGTCCCACTAGAACTACTTTCACTCGCTGACGACGAAGCACTACTACTGCTCGTTGAACTCGTGGCCACTGAAGCACTGCTAGACGAACTGACAACGGTTGAGCTATCACTACCCGAACTCGTCGACTGCGACGCTTCATAGTTCATGATTGCTTGCTTCATTGCCAACGTCTTTTTCTGCAAGGCTTTAATCACTGGATGCACCGGATCAATTTGATCTAACTTATCAATATTAGTCTTGGCCGCTGCTAACTCGTGCACGCTTAATTCATCGCGCGCCGCATTATAGTAGTTATTTGCCAATTTGACTTGCTGATACTGATGTTGGAGCGTCGAACGGACCTTGAGGAAACTGGCATCGTTCGTCTCGTGATAATTTTCGAGCGTATTAAAATAAGGCTTGGCTAAACTTAATTCATTTTTAGCTAAAGCATCTGCTGCTTTCTGATAATGATCCAAACCCGTTGCTAAGTTTGTCACGCTTGCATCCGGATTTTTGACTGTCGCTAATGTTTCAATGGCGGCAGTGATTTTTTGATGCGAAATTTGTTGATCGGCTTTAGTCAAAACCGCCGCAGTGCTACTGGTGGCTGTCGTTGAAGCAGAACTACTCCCAACTGAACCGCCAGTGAATTTCGCACAACCCGATAAGGTAATCAAACTGAATAACATCACCACTATCATCCTGAGAGGTATACGTTGTGCTCGCTTCACGGCAAATCCCTCCTTTTAAAACTGCATCCATTATACCATTAACCACCATCAAGCGACTTATTTAACCGAGGGCCATCAGTTTATTTAAATTAGGTTAACTAACTTGGCAACATAAATCAGACTCAAACCGACGACCACTGCCAAATTGGACCAACGAAAGAGCAAAATCAACGCCAAATACTCCCGAAACATCGCAAATGGTAAATAGTACCACGGCGTTCGCGCACCCGTGCCATAAATCGGCAAGCCTAATTGCCGTGCAAAAATATTCGCACGTAACACATGATAGTCACTCGTAACCATCGCTGCGTGATAAAAGACATGCCGTTTCACGATTAAGCCATGCGAAAATTTTAAATTTTCAATCGTCGATGTCGAGCGATTTTCTTCCTGAATGACGTCACGTGGGATACCCAACGCGACCAAATACTGCCGCATCGACGTGCTTTCAGGCATCACTTCATCGGCCCCTTGACCCCCAGAAACCACAATTGTAATTTCATGATGGTCTTTAGCGCGCTGCTTTCGATACAGCGCCGCCGCTGCCTTGAGCCGATAACTCAAAGTTCGAGTAGGCCGGCCATCTGGCATTAAACCCGCACCAAGCACGATGATGTCCGTCAACGGTACCCGCCGACCCCAGCGCGTCGTAACGCAAGCAACTAAGTACGCCAAAAAGCTAAACGCAAAATATGCGGTCAACAAAATAGCTAACCCTAACAATTGCCATAACCAGCGTCGTTGCCAATAAATGGCATTAGCTGCCGACAAACCCAACATTCCAATCATTAAGAGGCCAACGATTGCCAACAAACTGTAGTGTAGATGCCAGCCTTCCTTATGAATCAAACGATAGCTATAACGGACGAAGCTGATAGCGACGATGAGCACAATTAATGGCATCAACCCATACGCCACAACTTTCAATCCCACAATGATAAATTGCCATAATGGGCTAGCCTGTTCACTCACTTGCCGATAAGTTGATAACGCTAGCCCAATTCCGGCCAGTATCATAAAATGCCCAGTTAACCAACGCCGCCGATCCGTCCATTGCAGTGTCACAGCGATGGCCAAAGCGATACTACCCCAATAAAACCAATTCATGTGTCCCACCTTCTTTGACTTCCTAATTCATTGTACCTAAAAGTGCCTCGAGTTGCAGAAATCCCGTTTAACAAAAAAAGTCGCCAAGTTGGTTGAACCCAACTTGACGGCAATCTAGTGTTAGTCTAGTTTTCTTCGTTGTGGAAACGATTCTTGAATAATGGACTAACTGGTTTGTTTTCATGGATGAACTTAATGGCTTGACCCATTAATTGCCCAACTGAAACTTGCACGATCTTATCGATTTGCTTTTCAGCTGGTAATTCGATGGAATCTGTCACGATCAATTGCTTGATTGGTGACTTTTCGATTCGTTCAATGGCTGGACCAGATAAAACTGGATGAGTACAGCTTGCATAAACATCCGTTGCCCCAGCATCCATCAAGGCTTGTGCGCCCAAGGTAATGGTCCCGGCAGTATCAATCATATCATCGATCATGATGGCACGTTTGCCCTTCACATCCCCGATAATATTCATGACTTCCGCAACATTGGCCCGTGGCCGACGCTTGTCGATGATGGCAATTGGTGCCTTTAAGAATTCAGCTAACTTACGGGCACGTGTGACCCCACCATGATCTGGTGAAACGACGACCGCATTTTCAGCTAAATGATGGGTGATGAAGTAGTCAGCTAACAGTGGCGCGCCCATTAAATGATCCAATGGGATGTCGAAGAAACCTTGAATTTGAGCGGCATGCAAATCAAGCGCCAAAATCCGTGTTGCACCGGCTGTTTCAAGCATGTTAGCAACTAACTTAGCGGTAATTGGTTCCCGTGAACGAGCTTTCCGGTCTTGCCGGGCATACCCATAATAAGGGATGACCACGTTGATCGTCTTAGCACTAGCTCGCCGTAACGCATCAATCATAATCAACAATTCCATTAGGTTATCATTAACAGGAGCAGAAGTTGATTGAATGATGTACACTTGGTCACCACGAATACTCTCCTCAATGTTAATGCGAATTTCGCCATCACTAAAGCGATCAACTGATGTCTTACCTAATTTAACACCAACGGCCTCAGCAATCTTTTCTGCCAATGGTTTATTTGAATTCAAAGCAAAAATCTTTAACTTTGGATCAAAATACTGTTCTGACATAATTTCCTCCATTCGAAATTTATTACATATAAATAATATGCATTTTGAGGGTGAAAAGCAAGCCCCCTCGACGGTTATAAATTGCGTCAGACTAGGCTGGAGGCGGGTATTTAGCGTTTTTGACGGGCATATTACTATAATATTAAAGTTTCGTGAGGTCGATTTGTAAGAAATATCGGTCTGACGGGCTTTTACATGGTAGCGCTAACTAAATCAGGTTTCACTGGCCGGCCCAACCCACTTCATGGTCAAAGATCGACTGATTGTACATGGCGAACTTTGTTAGTTCAGCTTATCAACGTCCCATGCTAATCACCACTGTCTCAGCAGTCAGATTATGAAAGGTCACCGCAATATCAACGTTCTCCGACATTATGTTGTTCCAAGAAACAATTAACTCAGGTCATTATCCCACCAAATTTCGCTAAAATTCTCGCGCGTTATCCCACCCTTTCCGTAATATAAAAGCTAGTCAATTTGCATCCCGTTAAGAAACGACCAACTTACAGTTCACAGCTAACCAGTCATTTTTAATCTGACAGCCGCAGTATTACAGCTATTTCAATGCTTTAACAAGCAGGTCATTTCCTCGGCAAATTTTAAAGAAACTGACATTTACTTGTAACAGCCATCCGTTAGACTCGGAGGCGTTGATTAAGAAGGCACTGACACTTTAGGCACACGTTTGATACTAATCGATTAACGCACACTATAGGAGTGACTAAATTTGAAAAAATCTATCCGTACGATCTTAACCGCCTCAGCCGTAACCATGGGCTTATTATTCGCCGGCGCAGAAACCGCCGATGCCGCCACGACTTATACGGTCAAAGCTGGTGACTGTGTTTGGGCCATCGCGCAACATTATGGTAGTAGCATCGATGCCATTGAAACAACCAATCATATTCATGGTCACTTGATCTTGCCTGGGCAACAACTTTCAATTCCTGGCACCAATGATCAATCTACTAGTCAAACAACTACGACCAGCGCCGTAACTACTGCGCCATCGACCAACACCCAGTCAGCAACGGCACCAAGCACGACAACTACGACGACGCCAGCCCCAGCCGCACCGGCAACCACCACGACTAATGAGTCAAGTTACACCGGTGGCAATTTGCAAAGCTATGTTCTTGGTCAAATGGCCGCTCGAACGGGTGTTTCAGCTGGGACCTGGAATCACATCATCACCCGTGAATCCAACTGGCAACCGCATGTCCGCAACAGTAGTAGTGGTGCTTACGGCTTGTTCCAAAACATGCATATTAGTGGCGGTTCCGTCGAAGAACAAGTGGACGCCGCAGTGAACCTTTACCGGGTCCAAGGCATGCAAGCTTGGGCATTTTAGTCTGATTCAATTCTCCCTCTTGACTGTAACGTTACGGTACCCTTTATAGTGAAACCATAACGTTGGATTCAAGCAAAGGAGATTAATATGAAAACAGAAAATGACGCACTAACTGAAAAAATTATCAATTTGGAAAAAGGGGCCTTGGATAAGTGGTTCAAGGGAGATACTTCAGGCTACCTAGACATTTGGTCAAAAGACAACTTTTCTTACTTCGACAGCTTTAAGGCAGAACGGATCGATGATTATAACCAGATTAAACAATTCGTCTTGGCAAATGTTGAAGGCAAGCTGTTCGCAGATAACTATAACTTCAAAACCCCTCGCGTCCAAGCCAGCGAAGACATGGCCGTTTTGACCTACCAACTATTTGCAGACACGTCTCTAAATGAGATGCGTTACAACTGTATCGAAGTCTATCAACGGGAAAATAATGATTGGAAAGTTATCCACTCTACTTGGTCGGTTATTCGCCCAATGGACATGACCTTTGAACCACACAAAACGCTCGTTTAATCGATCATACTGTCACTCAAAATTTTCCTAAAAATAAAGCACATTGCCGACTGTGGCAGTGTGCTTTTTAGGTCATTATTTAAGTTTGGAAGTGGTCACTGACCCTTTCCTCATAGTTATTATACCATGCTCATCAAAGCAAAAACAGACTGGTCATTTGCTAAGAAGCGCGTAAACTAGAGGCTCGGAGGTGGCCAAATGACTCAATCAGCAGCGCAACATTTACAACAACTTTACCAACAGTTAAGTCGTGATATTCCCACACTTACTAAGCAACTGGCCGACCTTGGACAAACGGCCCGTAACGTTAAACGTGAGCTGGGCACCGATGGTCATTTAGATTTGGGCACTTATAGTGAGACCTTAGATACTTTTGCCAGCATCGAAACCAACAACCGCCAAATCGACACCCTTAATGCTCGTGCCCAAACGGCCGCAACTCGACTAGCACATGCGAAATTGCTCTTACCACAAGCTTATTTCGCCAAAATCAATTTGGCTTATGACGGTGACGACGCGGAAGACTTTTATCTTGGTAAAGTCGGTTATGTGGATGCCGCTGGCAATGACTTAGTTTACGATTGGCGTGCGCCGGTCGCCGCCGTGTACTACGCCAACCGCAATGGTGCAACCAGCTATCAAGCTAATGGCCGCACCATCCCAGTCACGGTCAGCCAACGCCAACAGTTTGTCATCGACCATGATCACTTAGAACAAGTTGTTGACGCCCAGGCAGCCATTGGCGATCCACTGCTGCTTGCTGTTTTAGCTAGCAATCGCAGTGGCGGTTTACAAGAGATCACGGCCACCATCCAGCAAGAACAAAATGCAATTATTCGTGAAAACGACCATGCTGTTGTCCTGGTCGACGGGGTCGCAGGTAGTGGCAAAACGTCAGTCCTTTTACAGCGTGTTGCCTACCTACTGTACCAACATCGTCATGACTGGACTCCAGCCGACATTTTAATTATCACACCTAGCATTGCCTTTAGCCGTTATATTCGCGGCGTGTTACCGGCACTGGGTGAAGCCGAGCCGCTTAGTACCACTTATCCCAAATTAGTCGCAGCTTTAGGACGCCGATTTGGGTTAGAAATCACCACGCTCGCTGACAATCATCTGCCAGCTTTAGCCGACCTAATTCAAGCACCACAGCCAAACGTCCCAGCTGGGTTAAATGGTCAGGCCTACGCGCAGACTAGTGAGCAAGCCAACTTCATCACCCGGATGCAACATGCTTGGCGCTGGTTACAAGCTACCAATCAAACCCCAGATGATGTCAGTCAGTGGTTAGATTGGCCGTCACTCGCTAAAAGTTGGGGGTTACCAACCTTAACGCCTTACGACCAACTCTACTTATTGGTTCAGATTACGGGCCACACACAGACGACTACGGCCGCCCTATTCGTTGATGAAGCACAAGATTATGACGCCGACGTTTGGCTATTACTCGCTGCCATCTTCAAAAAGTCTCAACTTACCATTGTTGGCGATCACCACCAACGTTTGGTCGGCGTGGGTCCAAAAATTGACACTTTTTTCAAGGCCAACCAGACGATCAACTTAAAATTAAGGACAAGTTACCGCGCTACCGGCGCCATTACCAGCTACTTTTCACAATTTGCTGGTGATTGGTCAACTGCGATCCAAGCAGTTCAACCACTTGGCACGCCACCAACTAGGTTATCGACCACCGATTGGTCAGCCCTACAATCTGAGTTGACAGTGCCAGCGAGGCAAAGTTTAGCCTTGATTACGCCCACGACGGCTGAAGCCAGTCAATTAGCCAAACAATTTTCAAGTGCACACTTGATTACCGCCAATGATCACCAAACCGTTCAACCCGGCCTGAATATTTTGGTGCTCACTGTCGCGAAAGGGTTAGAATTTGATCAAGTCATCATCACCGGGTGGCAAAGTGACTTCTACACGGATGCTGATTCTGGTCAAAACAGACGTTACGTTGCGGCTTCGCGTGGCACTAAAAAATTAACGCTAATTGATAACGACCTGCTTTAACTACCATAAATTCAACAATAGTTATGCTTAATAAGTGTCAGAATAGTTTCTGTCAGTTAAGCACAATCCTGATTGTTATCTTCATTTCAGCAACAACTGCCTCAATCGACTGAAACACTAAATAGCCGGAGGTTGCCGTGGATGGCATCGGTCGTGTTGGTGGCGTTTGGTCGACGAATTTTGTCGGCCTTACGCCACGGACCGGCCGGGACAATTGCCGGCTTGGCAACTGTTCCGGGCGAGGGCCAAGACGTTTCTCAGGCTTGGACCGGTCCCACGACCGCATGTCATCCGCGGCAACCGGAGGCGGCAAAAAGCAACTATAACAAAGAACCAGCAACAGTTTGCAAAACAAGGCAAGCTGTCGCTGGTTCTTTGTCGTTATCCTAAATTTACAGTTTAAAATTCAGCCACTGTTAATTCATCTGCTAAAGCACTCGCTGCTGCGATCCGGCCAAAGGTAAAGATATCCGCTAAGGAATTCCCGCCTAAACGATTCCCGGCATGAATCCCACCGGCAACTTCACCGGCCGCATATAAGCCGTCAATCGCCTGACCCGCGTCATTGAGAACGTGTGCACCAGTATCGATCTTCAAGCCACCCATCGTATGATGTGTCGCTGGTTTCCGCGGCGTTGCATAAAATGGGGCAACGGCAACTTTCAAGTCAAACGCATTCTTATGGAATTCAGGATCTTCCCCCGCATCGACATAAGAATTGTAATCATTGACCGTCTTCGTCAAGACTGCTGGATCCATATTTAACTGTTTAGCCAAATCAGCTATCGTATCCGCTCTAAACAAAGTCCCGGCCGCGACTTGTTGGTCAATCTTAGCTTGTGACGTATTGTAGGCAGTCGCCTTGATGGCATCATCCGCAATCAAATAGAACAGACTGCCGTTATCGATCGCCGCTTGGGTCAACTCATCACGGCTACCGTATTCATTCACAAACCGTTTTCCGGCTTGATTGACCATCACATAGTTCTGTGGTGGCACTTGTAACCCACTAAAGAGTTCACCGGTATCTGGATCAGAGACTGGCATCATTTGTGAGAAGCCCATGCCGACTAAATCAGCACCGACACTCGTCCCCAAACGAATCCCATCCCCCGTCATCGCCGGCGAGTTGGTCGTTTGAATATCATCGTCAATGGCCGTCCAGTACGTATTATACTTTTGTAACATCTTCGTATTGGCCGCAAAACCACCAGAAGCTAAAATAACTGCCTTAGCATGAACGACTACTTTTTCATGTTTTGGTCCTTCAGCAATTAAACCATCCACTTTGCCGTCAGTCGTTGTTAAGGACTTGACTGTTGTTTCAGTCATGATCCGACCACCATGCTTAGTCACAAATGGTTGTAACGCTTTGATATAGGCAAATCCAAGATCACCCATTGGTTTGTGACCCCGACGCCAAATCGCCCCAACTGGCATCGTGACTTGTGATTTATCAAAATCGACGCCAATTTTTTCAAGCCATTTAACCGATTCCAACGCATGATCCGTCAAAACTTTAACCAAATCATATTGACCATAAATCTTATGACCATTCAGATCTGTCCGCTTGCCACCTAAATAAGTTTGAATCCGGTGTAACAAGGTCGAATCAAATAAATAGCCCCGTTGATCGGCATTTTCAGTTAAATAAGCGTTGATCTGCGTCTTCAAAGCACGAAAGTCTGGCAAGTAGTCGGAATCAATCGTTTCTTCATCAATTTCTGTAATTTCTTTTAAGGTGTGTTTTTCACCAGGAATAGCGTCAAATTGATGCTGCCAATCTGGATCAGCCGCATTCATCGGGCCACCAGCACGAACCGTATTACCCCCAACTGCTGGGAATTTTTCCAGTACGAGCACATTACGACCAGCTTGCAATACTTTGGCCGCTGCGGTTAAACCAGCACCACCGGCACCAACAACGACAACATCCGTACTAATATCCGTCACACTCGTTTGAGGGGTTGCCGTCGCTTGACGCCGTTTCTTCAAATCATCTGGATTAGCACCAGCTTGTTTAACGGCTTGAGCCACCCCGTTGATCACACCATGACTCGTGATTGAGGCCCCAGAAATCGCATCGACCGCCAACGTCTGACCGTCAATGATTTCTTGTGGGATCCGTTTAAAGGCCACATCCGCAATCCCTTTCGTTTCCGCGGAAGTATCAATTTTAATCGATTCAATTCGGTCGTCGGAAAGGGTCACAGACATCGGTAAATCACCATTATGTCCAGTTGCCGTTACATCGTAAGTCCCTGGCTGATACTTCACGGCAGTTGGGACAGCCATCGCGTTAACAATGTCTGTAAATTTCATAAATTTAGCAAAGCAACTGTCCAAGAAATCAATCGTGCCGGCTGCCTTGAGCTGACCATCCGCATCAAAAGCGGTCTGTGCCCGACCCAATAAGAATTCAGAACCAGGCATCACACTTGCATTGACGCCGGGTGCGTCGAGCACTTGGCGTAAATGTAACTGGGCCCGCGACGACCCTTGAACGCTGTAAGACGCCCCAACGATCATCACTGGTTTGCCGTCTAGTGGATGTAATTTGAAAGATAACCATTCGATAATGCTCTTCAAGGCTGAAGGAATAGAATGATTGTGCTCAGGAGTGGCAATAATAACGCCATCCGCAGCTTCAATTTTTTGCACAAATTCTTGAATAACGGGACCTTCCGACTGGTCATCCGATTCATCAAACATCGGAACCGCGGCTAAGTCCAAGATTTCAATTTCAGCTTTGTCCGCAAAATGGGTTTGCATAAAGGTCAATAGTTGACGGTTGTATGATTTTTTAGCATTTGTCCCAGCAATTCCAATAAATTTCATTAGATATCCCTCCCATTCGCAACTTGGCTCCACGAAAATTGTTGATTTTTCTCAACAAACTTATTCGCCGGCGTAATTTTAGCCGTTAAATCTACAAATGCCATAAAGGCAGTAAAATCGTCATCTAATTCGGCCGCTTTAGTCGCATCCTTCAAATTGCCAGCTTCGTCGAAAGCTTGTAGAGAATGGCCTAATAAATATTCGACGTTCGGCATGACCAATGCTTTTAATTCGGGAGCTTCCAAAATTTGACGTAAATGAGCTTGTGCCCGCGACGTCCCTAATGACCCATTCGAAGCGCCAACAATCATGACCGGCTTGCTAATTAACGGTCGGGTCGTGTATGAAAGCCATTCAATTGCACTCTTTAAAACTGCGGGAATCGAATGATCATATTCCGGTGTCGCAAAAATGACCCCATCTGCCGCCACAATTTGGTCAGACAACGCTTGAACTGGCGCTGGTGCCGTCCGGTCTTCTGGTTCGTTAAAAGCGGGTAACCCAGCAATTTCTGCGATTTCAATCGTCGCTTGCTTCGCAAAGTGCTGTTGCATGTATTGCAATAGTTGGCGATTCGTCGAGTTAGTCGCGTTCGTGCCGACAATTCCTACTAATTTCATCAGTGAACATCCTCTCAAGATAGTGATTATTTGTTAATATCGTCATTGTTTACTTATGATATAGGATCGTATTTGTGCCATAATGACACTAACTATCCGATTAACGTTTAGTTTAAGGGACAATTAGAGCTTTGTGAAATATTTATTTAACTATGACTTCATAACAAAATAACTATCATGATTGGAGGTCCAGCCTGATGTCCAAAACGGACTCAACGAATTTGTTACAGTTTATCGACGTCTTATTGAAACATGGCAATTTTACGCGGGCAGCCAAAGACCTGTATATCTCGCAGCCCTATCTCACACAGACCATTAAAAGTGTTGAAGCAGAACTAGGCGTCACCATTATCGATCGTGACGCCTCACCATTAAAACTCACGCCTGCTGGTCGACTTTACTACCAATACTTAACGACTTTGGAAAATCAAAAGGATCAATTCCGCCAACAGTTACATCAATTCACCATTCCGGCGCACCAGACGATTCGACTCGGCATCTTGTCTAGCTTGGGATATTATTTATTGCCATTAGTCATCCCGAGTTACACCCAAGTGCATCCTGATGTCAAAATTGCTTTAACGGAAGATATCTCGGAACGTAATGAACAGCGCCTGCTGCATGGCGAGTTAGACTTTCTCATCGGTCAGAATCCCGAGACCGTTGCCCCTGGGTTGACGGTACACGAACGTGGTAAAGATGGCTATTACGCGGTTATTCCACAAACGTCGAAGTTTTATCAGCCACACCAAGCCTACATCAACCCAGGTACCCTCGACATCGAAGCGTTGCTACACGAAAAGTTGGTGTTGTCGCCACGCGGTTCTTCGATTCGGCGGCAAGTTGATTATTTACTCCAAAAGTATCATGTGAACCCAGAAATCGTGGTTGAAAGCACCAATACTTTCACAATTGCCAAACTAGCCGAAAAAGGGGTCGGCATCACGTTCTTACCAGACAGTGTCTATGTTCAGCCAGATGGTGAAGCCTACAATCTCTATCCGTTACCAGCCAGCTTGTTGTCGCTGAATTACTTCATCGCTTTCGCCAGCACGCACCAATTAAGTCAAAATGAACAAGATTTCATCACCATTTTCCTAACAAATCTTGAATCCAGTCTGGCGGAGATTGCCTCGCTGTCACCTGAATAGTAGCCAATTATAATTACGGACGTTTGGTGCTAGTTGATTTAACTTGTCACTCTGGTTGGTCCAGCATTTTAGGAACCAACCGGCAGGCGGCAATTTCAACTAGCATCAAGCATAATAACGGGTATTCGAGGAATTTGCTACCGTCGTCATCACTCACAACTTTGACCAAACCTCCAAATTAGCCGGAGGTTGCCGCGGATGGCATCGGTCATGAAGGTGGCGTTTGGCTGGCTGATTTTATGCCGGCCTTACGCCACGGACCGGCCGGGACAATTGCGGGTTTGGCAACTGTTCCGGGCGAGGGGGCAGACCGCTTCTCAGACTGACCCCGGTCCCACGACCGCATGCCATCCGCGGCAACCGGAGGCGGAAATCTCAGCGTAACTAAAAAATCCCAATCGGAAGCCTCAACAGCTCTGATTGGGATTTTAATTAACTTATCTTACATGTTTTCTGGTTCATGAGGAACGCGTTTCCAAAAGTCCGGCTTGTTAGTCTGCCGTGCTCTGGCAATCCCCATTTCGTGGAACTTGATATCATCGGTAATCGTTGAACCAGCAGCAATGAAGGAATGATCCGACACTTCAACTGGCGCAATGATATTAGAGTTGCTACCAACAAAGGCTGAGTCCCCAACGTTCGTATGATGCTTGTTCACACCATCGTAGTTGACGAAAACGACCCCACAACCAACGTTGATATCTTTACCCAAGGTGGCGTCCCCAACGTAGGTCAAATGACCAACTTTGGTCCGGTCACCGATTTGGGCTTTCTTCACTTCCACAAAGTTACCTAAGTGAACGTGCTTGCCAATTTCAGCTTGTGGCCGTAAGTGGCTGTATGGGCCGATATTGCTATCTGAATGCATAATTGAGTCTTCCAAGAATGATGAAGTGACCGTGACCCGGTCCTCAATCGTCATGTCATGAATTTCAGAATGTGCACCAATAAAGCAATCTTCACCAATCGTCGTGTGACCTTTAATCAACACGCCGGGTTCGATAATCGTATCGGCACCAATCTTAACACCCGCATCAATATATGTGTCTTCAGGGTTAATGATTGAAACCCCATCCGCCATGTGCGCTTCATTGATCCGTTTTTGCATGACTTTAGTCGCTTGGGCTAACGCTGAACGCGTGTTTACCCCCATGGATTCGTCAAAGTCAGCCATCCGATAAGCAGCCACAATGTCGCCTTGATCCTTCATGATCTGGATGACATCCGTCAAATAATACTCGCCTTGCGCGTTGTCATTGGTAACTTGATGTAAGGCTGCAAAGAGCTTTTTGTTATCGAAGCAATAAACACCCGTATTAATTTCATGGATGTCTTGTTCTTCTTTTGTGGCATCTTTTTGTTCCACGATTTTTTCAACGATACCCAAATGATTACGAACCACCCGGCCGTAACCTTGAGGATCTGGCGCTTCAGACGTTAAGACCGTCCCCGCCGCTTTTTTAGCTTGATGATATTCAAATAATTCTTGGAACGTTTCGGCACGGAATAATGGCGTATCGCCACTAACGATCAGCGTCATCCCGTCTTCATCCTTCAAGAGCGGTTCAGCTTGTAAAATCGCGTGCCCTGTCCCTAATTGTTCCGTTTGGACCGCATATTTGGTCCGGTCGCCTAAGGCCGCTTCCACGTCCTTAGCACCATGGCCCACAATGGTCACGATATTATCCATTTTAGTGGCCTCAACTTGGGTCAACACGTGGTCGACCATTGATTTGCCACAAACTTGATGTAGTACTTTGACTAACTTGGATTTCATTCGGGTCCCTTTACCAGCGGCCATAATGATTGCGTTTTTGGTTGTCATTACAAAATTACTCCTTAGTCTTCAGATAACTTAATCATACCAAAAAATTGGTATGGTTAACATGGCGACTTAAACTTCCGCGCCAAAAACTGTTTCTAGATAGTTCCCTGGCACGACTTTAATCGCTTTCTCGCTATCGTTGACATTGGTCACCCGTAACAGAGAGGTATAATCGTCAATCAATCGGTTACCACTAAAGGCAGCTTCCGCAAAGACGGTGATGCCAATCAAGTTGGCGTCGAATTCTTCAATCAAGGTCTTCATCCCGTTGATTGTGCCGCCACCCTTCATAAAGTCATCGACAATCAAGACGTTGGCGCCTTCTGTCAGACTACGTTTGGAGAGTTCCATTTTCTTGATCCGTTCTGAAGAACCGGACACGTAATTCACGCTAACGGTCGAGCCTTCGGTAATTTTAGAATCATTGCGGACAATGACAAACGGCACATTCAAATAAGTTGCGACACTTTGGGCAATCGGAATCCCCTTCGTGGCAACGGTCATCACTGCATCGATTTTTTGGTTCAAGTATTGCGTGGCAATCACCCGACCCACTTGGCGTAAAATCTCTGGTTGGCCTAAAATATCTGAAAGATAAATGTAGCCCCCAGGTAAGACCCGGCTCTTGTCGGCCACTTTATCCGTCATTTCATCGATAAATTCTTGGGCTTCTTCCTTTAAAATATAAGGAATAAAGCGCGCCCCACCAGCTGCACCTGGAATCGTTTCCAAAATCCCAGTTCCCCGCATTTGGAAGGTCCGCTTCAAAATCGTTAAATCTTCACTAATGGAAGATTTGGCCGATTCATAGCGCTTCGCAAAAAACGTTAGTGAAACTAACGTGTGCGGTCTTTCTAATAAATAGCGCGTCATATCGATTAAACGTTCGCTTCTACGTACTTTCATGTTTCCACCTCAACCTAAATCATCATTTTTAAAGTCTATGCAAAATGATAACACAAACGTTCGGAAATTAGGTAGACTTTTAGTACATTTTTACGAAACAATCGGAATTTCTTAATAATATTGCGCAAATGATGAAAATATCACTGATATTCCACGGAATTTGAGAACAATAAAAGCACTAATCGAATTTGATTAGTGCTTGATATATCAATTTAGCTTCCAACTCGTAGCCGTTGAAACCCAAGTGCGGCTAAATAGAAGAGGCATTCGATCGACGCAATGAAGAAACTGACCGGTAAATTGGTCACGTAGCTCAGATATAACCCTAACCAAACCCCAACTAGGGCAAATGCAATCGATAACCCAATCATTTTACTAACGGTATGGACAAAGTACCGTGCGGCAGCTGCTGGTAAGGTCAATAGGATAAAGATTAATAACGACCCAACGATTTGCGCCGCCACACTGACACTCATCGCCACCAAGACTAAGAAAACAACTGAAATGCCAGTCGTCCATAACCCACTGACTTTGGCGCCAATCGCATCAAAGGAGTCAAACTTCAACGGCCGATATAGCCCTAACATCACTAGTAACACGATGCCAGACAACACGGCCACGCGAATGACATCCGCATGAGCAATCCCAATCACACTCCCAAACAAAATGCTGGTCGCATAACTCGACGTTTGATTTGATAAGGACAAGAATAGAATTCCTAAACCAATAAATAACGCTGAAATGGCCGAAATCGAAGCCTCACGCCGCGACTGTTTGACACTCATTTGACCGACAATCACGGAACTGACCACCGTAAAAATCAACATCCCGGTCAATGCCGTCCAGCCCATGAAAATCCCAAAAGCGGCACCGGCAAAGCCAATTTCTGACAACGTATGCGTCAAGAAAGAAAGATTACGCGCAATCACAAAGACACCGATTGTCCCACAGATGATGGCAATGAAGGTCCCCGCTAAATACGCATTTTGCATAAACGCTAAACTAAACATTAGTGACCTCCTTCAACTGAGCGACGGTCATATCGGCCATCTCACCGAAGCTTTGCTGCCCTGGACGCAATGCCAAGTAATGTTTCGCATACTGTTTGGCTAATGGCAAATCATGGGTCACAAAGAAGACCGTAATGTTGCTAGTCTGGTTCAAGTTTTGAACCAAATCTAGTAGTTCGTATTTCATTTCATTATCTAAACTGGCCGTTGATTCATCTAAAATCAACAATTGTGGCTGTTGCACGATGGCTTGGGCTAAATACGCCCGTTGCTTTTCACCGCCAGAAGCCATTCCCAGTTGACGTTGCTTGATTTTTTTCACATTGGTCACCGCCATCGCTGTTTGAACTTGGCGATGTTCCGCCTTCGTCAGCCACGGTAGCCAGCCACGAATGTTTAAACCAACAAAATCTTCTACCGTTAACGGATACTCTTGATCCAAATTGCGGAATTGCGGCACATAGCCGATTTTAATCGCCTTACGATTAGGATAAAAGTTGATTGCACCCGCAGATGGCTTGACTAAGCCCAATAACGCACGAATCAAGGTCGTTTTACCGACCCCATTTTCACCAATGACCGTTAAAAAGTCACCTTGTTCAATTTTGAAATTCAAATCCTTGAAAACCTGATTGTTGGGAAAACTGATTCCCAGATGCTGGACGGCAATTAAGGGTTCCGTCATATGTCTGCCCCCATCTCTCTCAAATAAAGTAAATAGTAATGATTACTATTTTAGTTTACCGGAAATGTCTTATTTGTCAATAGGCCAGCAAAAAACGCGTTCCAAAATTGGCACGCGTCAACGAACTTATTCAGTTACCGGGGCTAAATTAGCCACCCAGCGGTTTAATTGTTGTTGATAATTTAAAAATAGCCCAGTAAACTTACCATCACTCTTCGGGTCCCATGGTTTCGGGGTTCCACAATAATGTAGGATGACCGTCTGGGCCATGACCCAATGAATATCATGTTCAGTCAGCGTTCGAGTTTGGTAAACCAAATACTTGCGCGTGTCATAATTCCAAATTTCTTCGGGAATTTCTAAAATATCATTTCCGTACAAGAAATTCAAAATATCTTGATCCGGCAAAATCAGGGTCGCACTGTATTTTTCAATCGCGGCCGTGATGTCCGACAGTTTAATTTTGGTACGAGCTTGTGCGACGTCAATGACTAAGACGCCAGAATTAAAGTAACTCGTTGTTGTCCCTAAACGTAGCTGATTCACATTATCGACGAGCTTAGTCACGCCACGATGCGCGGCCGCTGCCAACATTTTTCCTTGAAAATCCAATTCCCACAGTGGCCGTAACGCGTTGATCACTAAAATATCAGGATCTAAATAAATCACCCGTTGCACATCTGCAGGTAAAATTTGCCCACACAATAAGCGGAAATACATCTCTTGGGGATAGCGCTCAATCAGTGGTGTCTGATCCGTAAAGGCCGCAGTCACATGTTCATTATGCAACTGCCAGCCAAAAGCATCCGTCAACTGCTGCACTTCCGCAACTTGTGCCTCGGTCATGCTGGCATGTACGAGCCAGATACTGAACGTCTCCGTGGGATTATTAGCATGTAACGACCACAACATCACCTTCAACGGCGGCAAATAGCCCGCATTCAAAGTGACCAAAATATTAATTTCATCAGCCATGTTCTGACACCTCAATTAACTTATTTTAAGCCAGCCTGTTCGGTCAAAAATTCATTTACCACTGCTTGATACCGGTCTGGGTGGGTTCGAATCGCTTGAACATGTTGCGCTTCGGGGTCAATGTAGAGCCCCTTTTGTTGCGATAATTGGTCATATAATCGATGGGCATTACGCACGGGTACTGTTTGGTCGCGGCCGCCGTGGATCAACAAAATTGGCAACCCACTCGCTTCGACTTGCTGTAAGATGCGCCCGTCCGTAAACGCGTAACCGGCACTGCCGCGCGCAATCTGATTCGCCATCGGCATAATTGGATATGCTGGCAAATGATATTTATGTGTCAGCCGAAACTTCGCTTCATCATAGAGGTCAGCGTAGCCGCTATCTTCCACAATTGCTTTGACATTTTCTGGCAAGGGCTCACCACTCGTCGCCATGACAGTCGCCGCCCCCATTGAGATGCCCATCAACACAATGTCAATATCATCGCCCAATTCGTTCAAGGCCAAGGCAATCCAACGTTCATAATCCAGCCGATCTAACCAGCCATAGCCAATCGTATGACCATCACTATCACCGAACGCCCGGGCATCTGGCATCAACACGTCGTAGCCCAAGCTCATAAAAATCCGCGCGTAGGGAATCATTTGCTCACGCGAATGGCCCAAGCCGTGCGCTAAGATCGCTAGTCGGCCCATTGTATGGGGGTTAGGAATATAAGTCGCAACTAGGTTCAAGCCATCAAACGTTTGGATGAGCCACTCCTGTTTCGGTTGCTTCGTATACCAAAAGTTTTCAATTTCCGTATTCTCGGCTTGCGATAGCGTTTGACCATGACGCTTTTGTTCATCGCTCACATGCATCGCAAAATTATACGCCACCATGCCACCGAGCAATGAACCGGCAGTCGTTGCCGCGCTAACGACACCTGCTAGTTTCAGTCCCATTCTAGTTGTCGATTTCATCGTAACCACCTCATTTCTCTCTTAATTTAAACATAAATCCGCTTACTTGTGCATAATTTACCATTAATCTTAAAGATTAGTTGGCTTTCTTGCTAGTCCTCATAAACTCAGCTGCCACTAAAAACAGGGCCTCAGAATTTTTAAAATTCCAAGGTCCTGTTTTTCTGAGACTATTTTTAATAGTGGCACGCTAAACTGACTCCTATTTATCTGCCAAATTAACTGGCCGGACTAAATAGACTTCCTTACAAAAACCCTTGAGTGAATTGCAAACCCGTTGCGCACGTGACTGTTTTCGACAAACACCAAAAACAGTTGGTCCCGTGCCACTCATTTGCGCCGCATCGGCACCAAAAGTCAGTAATTGTTGTTTAATCTGAGTAATTTCTGGATAACGTTTCGCCGTAATCGTTTCGAGCACGTTGCCCATATTGGGAAAGATCTCGTTCGGTTGACCAGCTTCAATGCCTGCCAAGAGACCGTCAATATTCGGATGGGCCGTCAGCTGCCGATAATCGACTTGTCGCAAAATATTCGGCGTGGAAACACTGATTTTAGGCTTCGCTAGCACGATCCACATCGGCGGCAGCTTGGGTAAGGGTCGAACCAATTCACCTTTACCGGTCACATGGGCGGTTTGACTATACACACAATAAGGCACATCCGAATCGATCTTTAGCCCCAACTTCGCTAAGGTCACTAAATCCAAATTCAGTTCCCATAGACGATTTAGCCCGCGTAAGACCGCGGCAGCATCCGAAGAACCGCCACCTAAACCGGCTGCAACTGGAATAGCTTTTTTGATTTTAATCCGCACACCACTGTGAATATGATATTGCCGCTTTAATAAACTGACTGCCTGAAAAGCCAAATTACGCCGATCGTTGGGCAGAAAGCCACTATCGGTCGCCACTTCGATCCGATTTGTCCGCAACGTTTCAATCTGAACGTAGTCGGCTAAATCGACCGAAGTCATCACCATATTCCACTCTTTATCCCCGTTTTGATGTTCAAACAGGGTATCCAGCCCTAAGTTTATTTTGGCTGGCGCTTTTTCCACGATCTGCACGCGTCTCACCCTCTTTTATGACCGCGATGTCTTGGGTCTTTTTAACTTTGACTATAATTATACTAATTAAAGGCCAAAATAAAAAGACCTTGCTGGGGGTCTTAATATTGAGAGTCCGCGCGTGGCGAATTAAGCTTCAGTTGTTTCGTCTTCAAAGGCGATTTGAACGTTTTTCGTTAACACATCCGTGTAACTGTATGAGACCCGTTCAAAAGCGTTTTCTTGTTGGTCTAAATCAACGACAAATACAGAACGGTACGTTTCTTTTAAGATACCATGACGTTCAGTGGTCTTTTTACGGCCCGCTTGGGCAACAACCTTCATCCGTTGTCCGATGCGAGCGTCAAGCTTATCTTTAATTGCAGCTAGTGAAATTGGCATTCAGAAACCTCCTCATGTGAAACAACTATACTAGCTTTTCATAGAAAAGTCAATATTATATCACAAGGTTTTCCAATGTGCAACAATTTTATAAGTCTACTGATATTAGAGTAGCTTTTCTGCATGTAAAGCGTCGGTCAAGGTGATGAATTCATCGACAGACAGGCGTTCTGCACGAATTCGAGGATCGATACCAGCCGCATCGAGGGCCATTTGAATCATATTCTTAGTTTCAGGTTCTTTGCCAAATAAGCTTTGCAAATTATTCCACAGATTCTTACGGCGATGGGCAAAGCCGGCTTTGACGACCTTGAAAAAAGCTGGTTCGTCGAATGGCACATGGGTCCGTGGTGGTAAGGCAGTTAACTTAACAATCGCCGAATCCACATTTGGTGAGGGCACAAAAACGGTTCGTGGCACGATCATGGCCAATTCAGCGGCCATCCGGTATTGAACCGCAATCGTCAATGCCCCATAAGCTTTCGTCCCAGGTTCAGCAGCTAATCGATCCGCCACTTCTTTTTGCATCATGACAACAATGTTTTCAAACTTAATTGGCCCAGACAAAACACCCATTAAAATTGGTGTGGTAATGTAATAAGGCAAATTAGCTACTAACTTCAAGGGATGGTCTGCATCTAAGTGTGCTTCAATCATCGCAGGTAAATCCGTTTTCAGAATATCTTGATTGATGATTTCAACATTATCATAGTCAGCTAACGTTTCATCTAAAATTGGCAATAACCGGTCATCAATTTCAAAGGCCAAGACTTGATGCGCGGCGCGGGCTAAATATTCAGTCAACGCCCCAATCCCAGGGCCAATTTCAATCACGTTGTCATTCTGGCTAATATCCGCCGTAAAAACGATGTTGTGGAGTACGTTTGGGTCTGTTAAAAAGTTCTGACCAAGGCTCTTCTTCACTCTTAAGCCATAGGCATTCATAATCGCCTGGGTGCGGGCGGGATTTGCAATATCGATTTCTTTACTCATTTTGTCTCCTCAAGGTTGATTTGGTCGACCGCCTGCCAAAAATCGTCAGGCTGGACTTGGAATAGTTGGAGCCGTTTCGGTAATTGTTTGCCGTTTACATAACCAATTTTCAGCAATTCACCGAGTTGTTCACGGCGCTGACGGGCAGCGGGACCGGCTAACAGGCCAGCTTTAATCAAGTCAGACTGACTGATTAAGGTCTGGGGTTCACTCAAATTTTCAGTGTATAGATGAGCCAACGCCGTTCGAATCGCTTCGGGACTAGCATGTTCAACGCCTAAACTGCCACCGGCTTTAGTCGGGACGCCCGCTTTGCGCGGTAAAAAGGCGTGCTTGACACCCGGCACGGCGGCTGAAATAATCCGCCGAATCCGTTCACCGGAAAAGTCCGGATCCGTAAACACAATCACCCCGCGCGTCGCTTGTAGTGCTTTAATGTGGGCGACCGTTTCATCTGAGACGGCCGAACCATTCGTTTCAATCGTATCGGCATTTACCGCTAAGGCCAACCGTTTCGTGTCGTCCTTACCTTCAACGACGATCACTTCTTTAATTTTCTTCAATCTTAAATAAGTCCTCTGCATTTTGATAAGTTTGTGCCGCAATCTCGTCAGGTGTCGTTTCACGTAATTTTGCGACAGCTTCCACAACATAACGCGTGAACCCAGGTTCATTCTGTTTGCCACGATAAGGTTCCGGCGTTAAATAAGGCGCATCTGTTTCAACTAACAGGCTTTCAGCTGGCGTTTGTTTGACCGCTTCATGGACGTCGTCGGTATGCTTGAAAGACGCCACCCCACTGTATGAGATGTGCATACCGAGATCCAAGAACCGTTTTAACCATTCTGGGTCACCGTTAAAACTGTGCATGACCCCACCAGTATCACGAATATCAGCAGCTTTCAAGATTTTATAAGTATCCTCAAAAGCATCGCGATTATGCACTGAAATTGGGAGTTGCATGTCTTTGGCAATGGCCACTTGACGCGCAAAAATACGGCGTTGGGTCTCGCGTGGCGACGTATCCCAATGATAATCAAGTCCAATTTCGCCTAATGCGACAACTTTCGGGTGTTGGAGTTGTTCAATCAACAGCTTTTCAGCCGCTGCATCATAGTTTTTAGAATCTTCCGGATGCCAGCCAACAATGGCGACCAATTCCGGATAAGTTTCAGCTAATTTAATGGCATCGGCGTTCAATTGCGTATTGGAACCAACAATCGCCATCCGTACCACGTCCAAAGCCTTGGCTTGCGCTAAGTACTTTGGCACATCATTAATAAACGCTTCATCATTTAAATGGGTATGAGAATCAAAAATCCGCACGGCCATGACCCCTTTTCGATTTTGACATTCAGGTTGTAATCATAGTTGATTTTAACATGTTGCGCAAGTTGGGCCAAAAGTTAGCCACAGTAAAAAGGATGACCAAATGACTCATCTAAAAGGTGTTTGGCATCCAATCAACTCCGAGAAGGATTACAATGACTCAGTTAGAAGTTCAATCGCTAAATCGACCTTATCCTTGGGACATTTTTCAATATAATCAAACTCACGTGCATTTAAATCAACCGTTTGCAGATGCTCGGTTAAAATACTACCGGTCGTTTTAGTCCGACCGTCCAACGGAATATGCAGTGGAAAGGCATGCGCACTGTTAGAAATTGGCATGATCCGTGTCATGCGCGAGACCCGATAAAAATCAGGATTCGAAATGACCACTGCCGGCCGATAACCAGTCTGTTCGTGTCCCAATGATGGCCCGAATTTTAGCTTAATAATGGTTCCTTGTGGTATTGAGACTAGTCGCATTGATACGCCCCCCTTATTTGATCTTTCATGATGAGCCATCCAGCTTTATCCTTTAAAAAAGTTCTTTTCCAACTGGTTTACCCCAATCATATTCTTGGGGGTCATTTTCTTGCCAATACTGTTCCAAATCGAACCCATCAAAGCGTTGCATCAACTTCGATTTAGTCTGTTCTGGCACAATAATAATTTTGCCGTCTTCAACAGAGACTTGAACCGGCGAATTAATTGGATCAATCAGGCCAACTTGTTTCAAGAGTGATTTTTGTAGCCTAATTCCCTGTGAATTACCTAATTTAACAATCTTTGTAGAGACCATCCTTTTTCACCTCATTTAAAACTAGTCCGCTAAGCCACGACAAATTTCGAGGCTGCCGTAAGTATACACCCCTATATACATTACGCCTATTACTTTAATCCGACTGTTTTCACAGCCACTCGTCCCAACAAGCTAAGCTGACACTTATTAAATACGTAAAATCGTTTGCCATTACTTTCAATTCACGATTTTTTAACTAAAAAGGTCGTCATCCAATTGGACAACGACTTTATTGAATAGCTTATGAAATTAATGACCCGTTAGGAATATTGTCAGGCACCGTGATTAATTGAACTTCATCACCATGTTCTGCGGACAACAACATACCTTGGCTCAATTGTCCCATCATCTTACGTGGTTTCAAGTTACCAACAATGACAACTTTCTTACCAATTAAGACTTCTGGTTCTGGATACCACTTGGCAATACCAGAAAGGATTTGACGATGATCAGCATCGCCAGCGTCCAACCGGAATTGTAATAGCTTGCTGCTACCCTTCATCTTTTGAACCGTCACCACTTCGGCAACCTTGAGTTCAACTTTTTCAAAGTCGTCAAAGACCATTTCTGGCTTCGTCAAATTCAACTCGGTTTCAGCTGGATTCCAGTCGCCTTCGATGGCAGCTTCATGCTTAGCAGCAGCGGCGGCGGCCATTGCTGCCCGGCCTTTTTTCTTGTCTGACTGTGTCATCTGACTCTTCAAGAAATCAACTTCTTTTTCCATGTCTAAACGTGGGAAAATTGGCGTCCCCTTAGCAACGACTTGCTTGCCAGCTGGTAAATCGCTCAGTTTCAAATCAGTCAATGACAGGCTTTCAGGATCTAAGCCTAATTGCGTAAAGATTTCCTTTGGCGCATGCGTCATTACTGGGCTGATCAAACTGCCGATTACGCGTAAGCTAGCTGCCAAGTGTGCCATGACGCTGGCCAACTTGTCAGCATCGGCAGCATCATCGCTCTTAGCTAATTGCCAAGGCGCAGTTTCGTCAATGTACTTGTTGGTCCGACTAACCAGCTTCCAGATTTCGCTCAAAGCATCTGACAAATGTAACTTGTCCATCAGATCATTGTAATTAGCAATCGTTTCAGCGGCCGTTTGTTCCAAGTCAGCGTCAAATTCAGTCACACCGGCTTTGAATTCAGGCAACTTGCCGCCTTCATACTTATTGATCATTGCAACAGTCCGGTTCAACAAGTTCCCCAAGTCATTTGCTAAGTCATAATTAACTTTAGCGATGAAATCTTCGGGCGTAAATGAGCCGTCGTTGCCATAAGGCATTGCTTTGATCAAATAGTACCGTAATGCATCAAGGCCATAATGTTCAACGATCGTTTCAGGGTAAATCACGTTTCCTTTAGATTTCGACATCTTGTCATCGCTCATCAACAGCCAACCGTGGCCGAAGACCGTTTTTGGTAATTCTAAGCCCAACGCATGCAAAAAGATTGGCCAGTAAATCGTATGGAAACGCACGATTTCTTTCCCAACCATTTGCACATTAGCCGGCCAGTATTTCTTGAACAATTGGTCATTATCATCGGTCGCGTAACCCAAGGCCGTGATATAGTTCATCAAAGCGTCAAGCCAAACGTAAACGACATGCTTAGGGTCCGTCTTAACCGGCACGCCCCAAGTAAAGCTCGTCCGGGTGACCGCTAAGTCTTCCAAACCAGGCTTGATAAAGTTATTGACCATTTCATTCATCCGATTAGCTGGTTGAATAAAGTTTGGATGCGTTTGATAGTAGTTTAACAACCAATCCGCATATTTGCTCATCTTAAAGAAGTAAGATTGTTCTTTGACGAGTTCAACTTCATGACCACTTGGGGCTTTCCCACCGATCATTTTACCGTTTTCGTCGCGATAAACTTCAGCTAATTGCGTTTCAGTGAAGTATTCTTCATCATCAACGGAGTACCAGCCTTCATAATCGCCAAGGTAAATGTCGCCTTGCTTTAACAAACGGTCAAAAATCACTTGCACGGCATGTTCATGATAATCATCGGTCGTCCGAATAAACTTGTTATTCGAAATTTCCAATAGTTTCCAGAGCGCCTTGATATCCTTAGCCATGCCATCAACATAGCTCTTAGGATCAGTGTGCAATTTTTCTGCTTTTTCTTCAATTTTTAAGCCGTGTTCATCCGTCCCGGTCAAGAAAAAGACATCGTAACCCATGGCCCGCTTGTAACGTGCTAAAGTATCACACGCAATAGTGGTATATGAGTTACCGATGTGTAATTTACCGGAGGGGTAATAAATCGGCGTTGTAATATAATAAGTTGGTTTTGTGTCTGCCATGACTTTAATTCCCTTCAAACATGTTATTAAGTCGCTATTAACGTGTCTTGCTAGCTCAGTTTTCCGCCTACCGGTTGGTGCCTAAAACGCTGGAACGCCATGGGCCATTTTGAAGCCAAAAGGCGGTCTTCAAAACTGGCCTTTGTCTAAGTCCGGGAAAATCACCCACACTAAGACAAATTTCATGGCTGAGCATTTTAGGCCCCAACCTCACGGCTAAATAACACATCATTGTTGACTAACATTCCGTTATTTAACGTCGGGCGGACCAGAATTGGCTCAGTGGTGTTATTTATCTAAGTCGCTGGTTTTGCGACTTAGATAAAGCCCGGCTTGTGAGACCGCACTTTGGCTCACAACCGTGACCACCACGTTCCAGCCGATTCTGGTCCAACCAGAGTGGCAAAGAACATTTCAACTAGCAAAATACATTGTGATTAACATTTTTAGTTAGATTCTTTTTTATTGTATCATACTTCCACCGTTGCTTAGGAAACGGTTAGAATAAATCCAATTGCTGCGGTCCGAGGTCACCGAAGGAAACTCCCAGTAACGCCTTTAATGCCAAGGCATTATCGGCAGCGTCCCCGCCTGAATTATTATTAAAAATTACACAGACTTCTTGCGCTTGCGTCTGGAGATCATCGACCGTCGTCTTAAACTCAGCTAATTCTGCCGCGTTGTACCGATACAAAGTCCGTTTGCCACGCCAGTCTTTACCTTTTGCAGACCAACCAGCTTGGTTACGCCCATGTAACCGCAGTAGCGCTAATTTGGGATTCGTGACGACGGGCTCAAATGTCACCCCGTCATTCATTGCATGTGGCTCGTCCACGACCACGTGTACCAGACCGAGATCCTTCAGAAAATCAAAAACAGAATCCTTCACGCCGGGTTCATACCAGCTTTCATTCCGAAATTCGACCGCAATCGGAACCCCGGGCAACCACTGAACCATCCGCTGCAAATAATGAAAATTACGCGTTGACCGTTCAAAGAATGGTGGAAACTGGAATAAGACCGCCTTGAGCTGATCATGTTGCGTCAATGGTTTCAACATCGCGCGGTACTCCCGATACGCCGCTTTCAGCGCATCCATGGAAATGCCATCCTCGTAAGTATCGTGTAGCGTCATCGTCTGGTTCGCTTTTAAAATAAACTGAAACTTGGCCGGAACTGCTTTTTGCCACTTAGCGACCGTACTCGGCTTGGGAATGCCGTAGAAAGGCGTATCGACTTCCACTACAGGTAATACGCCCGAATATTCCGTCAGCGTTAATTTGTCCGTGCCGCCCAATAAGCTGGGATGTTCCGTCCAAGTTGTTAAGCCAATTGTAATCATCTCAAACTGTCACCCCTTTGAAAAAGTCGACCGCGTTCTGCTGAACCATTTCAAACTCAAATGGCAACTGCAGCGGTTCTTCATTGATAGCCATCACTTTGGCCGCAGAATTCCGATAATCGATCAAACCGGCAAAGGGGTAGACCCGAAATGACGTGCCACAGATGACCACTAAATCAGCTGCCCGTAACAGGGTTAATGCTCGCTCGATGTTAGTCTGGTCAATGCTTTCATCATACAACACCACTTTAGGCCGTAAATAGCCCTGATCAGTTGCATGATACGGTGACGTCAAATAATCTTGAAACGGCACCGCTTGACCACACTTCGTACAATAGATCTGATACAGATTGCCATGAAACTCAACCAAATTTTGTGTTTGCGCCACTTGATATAAATTATCAATATTCTGCGTAATGACACCGGCTCGACCTTGTTGCGACAACGCCGCCATCTTTTGATGGATCACATTTGGTTGAGCGTCGGGATAATATAAATTATCTTTTAAATAATGATAAAAACCGACAGGATCACTCATCAAATAGGCATGACTGAGATAATATTCCGCATGATGATGTCCAGTGTAGAGGCCATTTTTCGACCGATAATCTGGAATCCCTGATGGCGTTGAAACCCCTGCACCAGTCATAAAAACGATATGTTGCGCGGTTTCAATCGCTTGTTGTGCTGCCGTTGCCATGATCAAGCCCCCTTAAATCAACTTATCGCAACGTAAATGGTAACTCTAATTCGGTAAATAGCTCCTTAACCGTTTTGCCGTAAAGATCCTTGAAAAAGGCATCGCTTTTCTTTTGTGCTGGTGCGGGCACGACAAAAGCATTTTGCCGATCACCCTTATTCAGCCCAATATAGGCCCGGGTGTTTTTCGTTTTATCCAACATATCAGAATGGTAAACATCGAATAACTGCCGAACTTCTAAGCGCAGTTGATGTTCACTAAAGACAGACTGCATCGTCACAAATTCACTCCCGTGTAACAACGGCAAGTCCCACAACGCCATCTGTTCATCAAACGCTTTGAATAATTTCACGACCGCGCGCCGCATAGCAAATGGCGTGTCAACGGGTTTCGCAGTGATAATGGCATACAGTTTTTGTGCGGCCGCCCAAGCTTGTGGAAAATCAGCGGTGACTTTAGCTAACCGTTCTGCACTCAGGTCACCGTTAAAGAAGACTAACAAATCAGTCAACGTCAACAACCGTAGCGTCATCATTGCATCCGCTTTGTCTGGATTTTCAGGATCAATCGTTGCGTAAATCCCCTTGAAGTAAAGTGCTTCAATCTCATCATCAATCAAGTCATGCTCACGTTGTTTTTTAACCACGAGCACATGTGCAACCGCATCGTAGAGTTCCATGGCAATCGCCATCAACTGTTCGTCCAATTGATCGTTACGGGTGGTCAAGTTAAAGGTGATCTGGGGAAACCCTTGTAATAGCAATAATAGGTGTAACATTTCATGCGCGGCAGTGTAGTTTGGTGCCGTTATATCAGCCACGTGAATCTCAATATCACCGTCATGCATGATTTGATGTGCTTGGTCATGTCGGACATAACTGGCTTGTTCTTCGCCAAAGCTGACCGTTACGTTGCCCGGATACAGCGAATTCGTTGTACTCAATAAGTCAGTTAAAGTTTGCGTTAATTTAGGTTCAGTCATCGGTCTCTTCCTTTGAATGTCGTAGTTTTGTAATCAATTGTTGCGTTGTCGCTAGATCTTGTTGCGGCGCTTGTTCTAGCTGTTGTAGAATCGTCGGCAATTCCGCCGTCGTCGCCCCAGCAGCAAGGGCTAGTGACTTCAATTGCAAGTGCATATGGCCTTGCTGAATACCAGTCGTAACCAACGCGCGCAAGGCGGCTAAGTTTTGAGCTAAGCCAAGCGCGGCCATGATTTCAGCTAAATCTGGGGCTGTTTTGATGCCCAAGAGACGTTGATTTAATTGGGCCAACTCATTAATTTTAATTGAGCCACCCACCACACCAACGGGTAAGGGCAGTTCAATCGTTCCCGTTAGCGTCTGACCATCTGTCGTCCAAGTGCTGATTCCACGATACTGACCGTCGCGAGCAGCATAAGCGTGAATGCCACTTTCAAGGGCACGCCAATCATTGCCCGTTGCAATCGCGACCGCATCGATACCATTCATGATCCCTTTGTTATGTGTCGCGGCACGATAAGGATCAAGCTGAGCCACCGTACTAGCGGACGCAATCTTTTGCGCCACTAACTGCCCGGAATAACGGCCAGCTTGTAATAAGTTAACTGGTAATTGGCAGGTGGCCTTGACCAAACTCGCCGTCGCATAATTCGATAAAATACTCATTAAGGCATTGGTTTTCGTCAATACGCCGACTGATTTTGCCACGGCTTCCAACATACTATTGAGCATGTTGGCACCCATTGCGGCCTGCACATCGACAAATAGATCAATTGAGAGATAGCCTTGACCCAACACGCGGGTTCGCAACTGACGTGCGCCACCACCCCGTTTTTTCAAACTCGGATGGGCTTCATCGGCAACGGTTAATAACTCGGCTTGATGCGCCATAATGTGTTGCGCAGTTTTTTCAGGATCTGACAATTGTTCCAAGACAATTTGCCCGACCATTTCGCGTTTTGTTAAGGTCGTCGTAAAGCCGCCAGCCCGTTTGACGATTTTTGCCCCATTACTGGCGGCCGCAATCACAGAAGGCTCCTCTGTGACCATCGGCACCACGACGGGCTTGTCGTCGACGACCAGATTGACCGCTAAGCCCATCGGCAACGGATAATCCGTTAAATAATTTTCAATAATTTCACTATGTTGCGGATAATAATACGTTTTAAATAACGCCGTTTCGGCAGGCGATAACTGGGCAGCCGACGCCACGATGGCCGTCCGTTCAGCCCATGATTTTTGATAAAAATGGCGAAAATCAGCCGTCATATAATCAGTCCAATCTTGTTGTTCAGTTTGCTGAATTTAAGTATTCTGAGATAATGCCTTCCCGGACACCACTTTCGGAAAAAATAACCCGATCACTATCTTGCATTTGGAGTAACGTCACCAATGGCAACATGCCACCCACAATAATGTCGGCGCGGTCATATTCCATCCCAGAGATATCTTGGCGGCCAGCTTTCGACCGTGTGAGCAAATCTAAAAAGGTCTGATAAACAGTCTCCGTTTTCAAGCGATAGCCGTGAATATCTTCAACTTTTAACTTTTGCTGCCGCCGACGGTTCACCCGGGCGAGCGTACGATTGGCCCCGCCAAGTAAAATAATTGGAAAATGCATCGCTTCCGTCAACCACCAAATATCGGCCAGTCGATTACGCAAAAACATCTGCGCACGAAAAAGATTAGCGGCTGGCACCAGGTCATCCAACTCAAATTGTTCCGATAAGGTAACCGCCCCGAATGGGATACTGATCAATTGTTGCTTCCGGCCATCCTTGACCAGGATCAATTCACAGCTTGCACCACCAGTATCCAAAATCAAGCAATCGTTGATCACTAAAGAATTAGCGACTCCCAGATAATCATAGTAGGCTTCATCGTCACCGGAGAGCACTTTTAACTCCAAGCCCACTTCTCTTTTGACACGAGCCAGAAAAGCGGCTTGATTTTTAGCCATGCGCACTGCCGCGGTAGTGATACCAATCACGTCCGTATTCGGCATCCGCGTGTAGATCTTTTTGAAATCTAACAAGGCTCGAATCGTCCGGTCAATTGCGGCGGGTTGTAAGACATGCTCGGCGCCCATACTTTCAGACAGCCGCGTATCTTCCTTGACCCGCTTAATTTCATCAGCCGTCCCATTAGGATGCAACCGGCTGACCGCCATTCGAGCCGAATTTGACCCGAGATCGACAATTGCTAAATTTCTCATGAACACCACGCTCGCTTTTCGTTGAAGTTAGTTGCTTTTATTTTAACATTAAAGCCTAGCAACTGGGCAACGAAGGCCGCTATGCGAGCAAAAAATCCCACGACAGATTTGCCGTGAGCGAACTGATCAATTAGTTAATGGTGACTCATTCAAAATTTTGCGAACGTCAGCCGTTGATTTGGCATCCATCATTGCATTACGCAGGGCTGTTGCCCCAAGTTCTGGACGCGCGTAAATTTTAAAGAAACGCTTCAATGATGGAAAGCGTGGTACATCGTAGCGTGTGGCAAAATCATCAAACAAATCCAGTTGATCACGCAATAAGTCTAATAATTCCGCCAATGAGTGGGATTGTGGTTTGGCTTCAAACGCAAACGGACTCGCAAAGACGCCCCGTCCGATCATAATGCCATCCACGCCCGGATGTTGTTGGGCCAACGCCAACCCGGCCTGATAATTTGGAATATCGCCATTGAGCTGTAACAAGGTAGCTGGCGCAATGGCATCCCGCATCTGAATCAGTTCATCGATGACTTCAAAGTGCGCGTCAACTTTACTCATTTCCTGTTTTGTCCGTAAATGAATCGTTAAGAGATCGACATTTTGACGTAAAAGCGTCGGAATCCAATCCCGAAACTCAGCTAATTTGCTATAACCTAAACGTGTCTTCACGCTAACCGCTAAACCGGCCGTTTTAGCCGCGGCAATCGCGTCGATCGCCCACTGTGGGTTGCGAATCAAATCACTACCACCATGGTTTTTGATGACCGTGCTATCAGGACAGCCCATGTTAATGTCAATTGCTTCAAAACCTTTAGTCTTCAAGGCCGCTGCCGCCGTCACAAAATCGGCCGCTTCATTGCCCCATAGTTGGACCACCGGCCGTTTCTTTTCCGCGGGCGCAACATAAAGCCGCCCGTGAACTGGAAATTTAGTGGCTGGATCAGTGATTCCTTTAGCATATACAAATTCCGTAAAGAAAGCATCCGGCGCCGCAGCCTTGGCGACGACTTGCCGGAAGACCGTATTACTGACGGCCTCCATTGGTGCCATGGTAAAAAATGGCCGTTGTTCAGCCTGGGCTTTAGCTGCGATTGCCGGCCAAAATGTTGATTCTGTCACGTTGAAGCGCTCCTCTGTGTAGAAATAATGTTATTAATTTTATCATGATTCCGCGTCGGCTGCAGGGATTGGCCTCAGCCGGTAACTGCCAGTCTTTCCTCAGCTCTCGCTAACCGCATTGTTGACTTTAACTACGCTACGTATCGGCTCACTAGATTTCGATAATTAGCATCTAATCGAGTTTTGGGGGCCTTCAGATACCTTGACCATTAAAAGTGCCGCGAATAAAAGATTATAACGAGTGTTATAATTTAATTGTGCCGAAGAAAACGACATGATTAACGAGGGGGACGAAAACATGACACAACGGCAAGAACTAACACATTTGGTAGACGCAGCTTATTTAAAGGGACAACAGCCTAAATTTGACAATTTTAGGACACAACTACTGCAATTTTCCAAAGAACTGAGCAACGGTGACGATGAGCTGAAAATCATGCTTGGGCTACGAACGGCTTTACTACAAGCTGACTTATCACTGACGATTAAAAATCGAATTGCGGGATTACCAACTGAATATCGTGCAATTTACGATTTCATCATGCCACAACTTAAAAAAGCTGATGCAAAAACGCTCGATAGCTATGGCAAATACGGCTTTATTCCACTTAAACTTGGTAGCACCGTGAGCTATTTCTAAAATCAAATCCGATAATGCCTCAAAGCAACGAAAAAGTGATCAACATCTGACTATGGATGCTGATCACTTTAATTTACGCTTTAGTTTTTGTCGAAATAATTAATCCCAATGGCTGCTTGCATTTCACGCCAAGTTTGGTCAGCCACAACATTCGCTTTCGCGGTACCAGCCTTTAAAATTGCCATCACTTGGGCTGGGTCAGCTTCGTAAATTGCACGCCGTTCACGGATTGGCCGTAACACACCATCCAAGACGTCAATTAAGTAACGCTTGATTTTAACGTCGCCTAACCCACCGTGTTGATATTGAGCTTTTAAGTCCGCAATCTTGGCCTTGTCTTCACCGAAAATGTCCAAGTATGTAAAGACCGTGTTGCCTTCAATTTTACCAGGATCTTCCACGTGAATATGGTCAGGGTCAGTGTACATCGACATGACCTTCTTTTGAACTGTATCGGCGTCATCTGCCAAGTAGATGGCATTGCCAAGGGATTTACTCATTTTAGCGTTGCCATCCAAACCAGGGATTCGGCCTAAGCCCTTTGGTGGAAAGTAACCTTCTGGTGCAACCAAGACAGCTTGTTGATAAGTCCGATTGAAACTCCGCACAATTTCACGCGTTTGTTCCAACATTGGTTCTTGGTCATCGCCAACGGGAACCGTGGTGGCTTTGAACGCCGTAATATCTGCAGCTTGGCTCACTGGATAAACGAAGAAGCCAGCGGGAACACTTTCGCCAAAGGCTTTTTGTTTAATTTCTGTTTTAACAGTGGGGTTCCGGTTCAAACGCGCCACTGTCACCAAGTTCAAAAATTGGTTCATCATATCCGTTAAAGCGGGAATTTGTGATTGAACTAAAATGGTCGATTTTTCAGGATCAATCCCAACCGCCAAATAATCCATCGCAACTTGAAGCAAACTCTTGCGAATCTTTTCTGGATCATGCGCGTTATCCGTCAACGCCTGATTATCCGCAATCATAATGTAAGACTCATAATCACCAGTATTTTGTAACGCCACGCGGTTACGCAACGACCCGACGTAATGGCCAATATGCAATTGACCAGTTGGCCGATCACCTGTTAATAGTACTTTCTTTGTCATAGTTAGAACATCCTTTCATAATTAACGATTTTCTTTGTTAGTTTTGACTAGTTTTTTGATGGATTGGGCTTAATTGCCGAAACGTGCTCATTCGGGCAGCGTCCTCCGCTTATCCCAGCTAGTCAACCATGCGGCAAACCACCGCATAATTGACTAGCTACGATAATGCTCAGAAGCTAACCGCCCTCGTTCACACTCTATTCGAAACGTGCTCACCAAGCCTGCGTCCTCCGCTTAGCTACGCCAGTCAACCACTCGGCAACCCACCGAGCAATTGACTGTCTAGGCTATGCTCGGAAGCAACCCGGCTTGGCTCACACTCTTGACAAAAAACGCGCCCCATTGACTCAAACTAGTCAATTAGGACGCATTACCGTGGTACCACCTAAATTGCAGAAAATTTTTTCTGCCACTCATTACACCGATAAGGGTGGGTTCCCGGTTCACACCAAATCTCCAAAAAGCCAATTCAATTGTCCGTCCTAGCTTTCAGCGGTTGCTAGGTCTCTGTCTTTGGACGCCTTACTCTTCTTTTTTTCAACGATTAATTATGTTCAGTGTAAGCGTTACGCGCGCCACTGTCAAAACAAATTCAAAGCACCAACTCGTTCGACTGCTTCCACTAGCCGTTCTTCAGAAACGAGTAACCCAATCCGTACATAGCCTTCGCCATGCGGGCCAAACCCATTACAAGGCGCAACTGCTACGCTAGCTTGGTCTAGCAACAGATTCGCAAACTGCTCACTCGTCTGACCAGCTGGCACTTTCATTAAAGCGTAAAATGCCCCGCCTGGCCGATAAGCTGGCCAATTAATTTTAGTTGCAGCCTTCAGTAACGCATTGCGTCGCGATTCATAGCGGTCACTAATTTCACGTGCCGCACTTTGATCACTTTGAAGGGCGGCCATCCCAGCCCGTTGAATTGCGGGAAAAACACTGACAAACAAGTGATCCTGAATCAAGTTGATGGCTTCGATCATGTCCGCATTACCGGCCGCGAAACCGAGGCGCCACCCTGCCATGTTATAGGTCTTCGAAAATGAATAAAACTCAATGCCGACGTCTTTTGCCCCGGCACTTTGTAAGAAGCTAACTGGTTTTTGACCATCAAATCCAATCGCCCCATAGGCAAAATCACTGACGACCCCAATTTGATGTTTTTGAGCATAGGCCACCGTTTCGTCGTAGAATTCAGGATTAGCGACCGCCCCGGTTGGATTGTTCGGATAATTTAAATACATTAACTTGGCCGCATCCGCGACGGCGGGGTCAAAGCTTGCATAATCTGGCAAAAAGGCATTCTTTTCTAACAAAGGATAAGTTGCTAAGTTAACTTGCGCTAAGGCAACCCCCGAAAAGTAGTCTGGATAGCCAGGATCTGGCATCAAAATCGTTTCACCTGGGTTCATGAGGGCAAACGGTAATTCAACTAAACCAATTTTCGAGCCACCTAAAACCGCAATTTCAGTTTCTGGGTCCAATTTGACACCATATTCACGTTCATAAAAGTCCGCACAAGCTTGTTTAAACGCTGGCTGACCGCGAAATTGGGCATATTTGTGAGTTGCTGGGTCTTGTGCCGCAGTTGCTAAGGCTTGAACAATAAAATCCGGCGTCGGCTGGTCAGGATTACCTTGCCCAACATTGATGACATCCGCGCCACTGGCAATTTTGGCATTGACCCGTTGCACTAAACTCGCAAAAAATTGTTTAGGTAACTGTTGCATGACTTTTGATTCTGAAAACTTCATTAAAACACCCCTCGCCTTTCTACCGATACAATTCCGGACGCCGGTCAGCAAATACGGGAATCTCACCACGGACCTGCGTCACCTGAGTTAAATCCAAGTGAGCTGTCAGGATCTGTGGGTGATCCTCAGCTTCAGCCACAATTTGGCCCAATGGATCGATCACTAAAGATTGCCCACCGAAACTATTATCAGGGTCACTCCCCACGCGATTGACCGCCACAACAAACGCTTGATTTTCAATAGCCCGCGCTTGTAACAGGATTCGCCATTGTGGTAAGCGAACTGTCGGCCATTCAGCACTCACAAAAATCACTTCTGGTCCTTGGGCCGCTTGTATCCGTAACCATTCTGGAAAACGGATATCATAACAAATCACCCCCATCGCCGGCACCTCATCAATCGGAAAAACATTTTTGGCTTTACCAGCGGTGATATAACGATCTTCCGCCATCAAGCCAAAGCGATGAACTTTGTCGTAACGGCTGAACAGTTCACCTTGCCGATTAAGGACTAACATTTCATTATAATAATCGCCATCGCGTTCAACCGCGACTGAACCACCAACAATATTGACCTTAAACCGTTTGGCAAGCTGACTGAGTACCTTCTGCGTGCGCTCACCATTTAAATCCGCTAAAGCCGACAAGCGGGTCAAGGCATAACCAGTGTTCCACATCTCTGGTAACACAATGACATCAACGGCTTGTTCAGCCGCCCGCGTCACGGCTGTCTCAATTTGCCGATAATTCTCATCGGGATTACCGAATTGAATATCTAACTGGGCTAACGCTACTTGCATTTCATCACTGGCTTTCAATTAGAATTATTAAAATCATCTTAGAATAAACTAATAGTCCTTGCAAGGGACACTGATTTTTATTTATCACGCTACAGGCGCTTTGATTGACAGTCCGGCCAATTCCGCCTAGAATTGTTCAAGCAATTTACCGAGATTAAGACTGGAGGCTGTTATCACAGTGACAACATCAGACCAAGAACAACAGCAGGAACAACAGCGTGTGGACGCCGTCATTAAACAGGTCAAGGCCCGTGCCAAAGAAACTGACCGTTTAGTTGCCAAGGCCCACCGCGAAACCGATGTGATTCAAAAAAACTACGGTGATAATAACTCCGTCAACACGTTCGAAGTCGATGACCGCATCGAAACGAACGCCGAGTTACAACAACAAAAGCAAATGGTCGAACGGGCCGTTGAATCTGAAGCCATCCTCAATCGCCAAGTTGGCGTTTTGAAAGACCTCAGTAATTCACCGTATTTCGGTCGCATCGATATTCAAGATAGTCCAGACGAAACACCCGAAAAGCTGTACATCGGGACCGCTTCTTTTGTCGACGAAAAGCAAAACTTTCTCGTTTACGACTGGCGTGCGCCAATTTCGTCGGTCTACTACAACGGCACCTTGGGCAAAGTCAACTATCAAACACCGATGGGTGAACAAACAACTGAATTACAAAAAAAGCGCCAATTCCAAATCGATCATGGTCAAATTAAAAATATGTTTGATACTAACGAGACCGTGGGTGATGAAATTTTGCAAAGCGTCCTTGGTGAACAAAACGACGCCTACATGCAAAACATCGTCGCGACGATTCAAAAGGAACAAAACGACATTATTCGGGATACTTACAGTGATTTATTAGTGGTTCAAGGGGTCGCTGGCTCCGGCAAAACATCCGCCATCTTACAGCGAATTGCCTTCTTGCTCTATCACTCACGCGCCTCACTTGAAGCAGATCAAATGGTCCTATTTTCCCCGAACCGGCTGTTCAGTCACTACATTTCCGAAGTGTTGCCAAGTTTAGGCGAACGGAATATGCGCCAAGTGACGCTGGCCGAATTTCTCAGCGCGCGCTTCCAAGGGTTGACCGTTGAGAGCCTCTTTGAGCGCTATGAACGTGACCGGCAAAGCATGACACAGATGCCAGCCATTCGGCAATTTCAAGAAAGCGCCGACTTTATGCAACAAGTCGACGCCTACTGTCATCAATTACCCGCTGACCAAATGCGATTTACAAATATCGTGTTTAATGGTGAGGTCTTCTTTTCACGCGCAGAAATCACGGCCATCGCGACGGCCTTACCCGCGGCCATGCAACCAGCCGATCGTTTCTTGAGTATTAAGAACACGCTGATCAAACGACTTAAACACCGCATCGACCACGAAGCTCAAGCCGACTGGGTGAACGACATCATTGACCAACTTAATGACGAAGACTATCACGATTGGCTTGGAGACAAGCGCCGCGGGGATTTCCAATCCTTAGATGATGAAGTCTTTTACATTGGCAAACAAATCGTCACTAAGCGTTTACGCCAAGTTTACGATGCCATTTACAATGGTTACTTTTTAGATACTTATGAACAATATAATGACTTTTTAAACCAGCTTGACCGGCCAACTGCCATCGACCCTGCTCAGTGGCAGGCTCGAATTCAACAATTCCAAGCTGGGATCGAATATCATCGAATTGCGTTGTTGGATTGTGCCCCATTATTGCTCTTGCGCGACAGCTTGACCGGGAGTGGTCAAAATCGGCGGATGCAGTATATTTTCGTGGATGAAATGCAAGATTATTCATTAGCTCAGTTACTATACATCAAACATGCCTTTCCGCTCGCCAAGTTCACGCTATTAGGTGACAGTGAACAAGCGTTGTTCAAGGACATTGAACGGCCACAGCAACTGCTCGAACGGTTGCGTGATGCCTTTAACGTTCGCCGAGCTAATTTGATCACCTTAAACAAGAGCTACCGTTCAACGTTACAGATTACTAATTTTGCCAAAGCCTTGTTACCCGATGGCGACCAAATTCAAGCCTTTACTCGTGAAGGTGACTTGCCGAAAGTCATGATTCGTTATGGTGAAGATAGCGCCTTAAAGGGTCTGCTAACTGAAGTAACTCAACAGTTAGAACACACCAAAACGGTCGCCGTGCTGACCAAAGACTTGGCCGAAAGCAAAAAAGTCTATCAGTATTTGAAACACCAAACAATTGCGACCTTAATGGCTGACAGTGACCGTACCATGCCACAGGGTGTCATTGTGATGCCCATCTATCTCGCCAAAGGGTTAGAGTTTGACGCCGTTATTGCCTATGATGTTTCTGCTAAAAATTACCCAGATGCCGCATCGGTTGGGCTGCTATATACGATTGCTTCTCGCGCAATGCACCATCTCACCCTTTTAAGTGTCGACGACGTTTCGCCGCTTATTGCCCATTTAGATCCAACGCTATTTACCATTGAACATCAAGTTCGTGTTTGATTAAAAAAAGTCCTGAACGTGCTAATTCTAGTTAGAATTGGCGTCGTTCAGGGCTTTTTTAGTTCAATCGATGCTTTACTTGTCGAGCTACTTCACCAGCAATCCCTAATCCCAGTGCGAGCTGTAGTAAACGTAACCCAAATGGATTCGTCCCCACAATGGTCGGTCGCATAATTAGGTCAAGAATGCCACTTAGGGCAACAACCATTAGGATCATACTCCCTAAACCAATGATTACTGTCAGCGTTTGCCGAACAGGTGATTTGGCTTGAAAGTCTGCCTGAGCGGTTTCGTTTTGGCCAACATAGCCCCGAACTAACTCTGACAACCCAAAATTACGTTCAATTAAAACTGCCGCAAAACTAAATAATGCTAATCGAATCAGAATACTCATCGTTAAAATCAATTTAGTCACTCCTTATGTTTGAGAGGTCAGCCAACTGTTACCCTAATTGTACGCGCCATTTTAGATGATTGGCGCAACTTTACACAAACACAACAATCTTTACCAAGAATAAATGACACTAGAACAAATTACGAAATTGACTAATAGAAACTGAAAGTAGGTGATTAGCCAAATTGACTCATTATCCAGGCTAAATTTCAACCAAAACAATCGCCGACCGTCACTCATTACTGTCTCACTGATGTTAAAAACTGGTAGATTGCTGCTAAACCTGTTATATTGCATACAGTGATACGCCAAGCAAAGGTCACGATAACCGTATGTATGCGATCACTTCATATTCAGCACAGTCAGATTATGACGAAATAGCACTATTTTTCACCAGACTTAGTCAAAGCCATCAACAGGCTGACGTGGCATTGATGCGTAAAATCACGCATCAACTCAATCTGTTAGCCGAACTTGCTCCTCAACTTGGAATGCCACATTCTAAAAAGCTTAAGGGCTTGCGCTATTCGCTGTACGAATTGCGGCCGATACCAGAAAGAATTTTTTACACCATTACTACCGACAATCAGATTATTTTGCTACATCACTATACTAAACGTCAAAATAAAACGAATTCACGTCAGATAAAAACCGCCATCCGTCACTATGACGTTTGGTTAAAACGAAAGGAGTTCTTGCAATGACTGCTTGGAACTGGAAAGACTTCAAGTCAACAATTCAAAATATCACACCCCATGAGATGTCACTAATTGACACGTTGAGTGAACTTCAAGTCGAACGACAACGTCAAGGAATCAGTCAGTCAGACTTTGCCAATCAGCTTGGTATCTCATTAGCGGAACTGAACGCAGTGGAGACACTTGATACAATGCCAGATACTGGTCTACTTCAAAAATATGCTGCAAACTTAAATTACCCATTCCATTTAAAACAAAAACCAATCACAACAGAAACGAAATAATCACAACTCAAATGACGTCCACTACAATCATCAACTCGTAGTGGACGTCACTATTTTTGAAACTTATTAAAGGTTACGCTTCAGCCGTCGATGGTGCCCGGTGAATTGCATCTTTCAAAACAAATGGGGCAATCATGGTAACTAAGATTATCACTAAAATAATATCAGAATAATAGTTACTCGATAACAAATGCGCCGAGAACCCGATCTGCGCCGTAATCAGGGCCATTTCACCGCGAGAAATCATCCCCGCGCCGACTAAATAATTACTATGCGCACTAAACCCATTCAACTTGGCTCCTAAACCGCAACCAATCAACTTGGTCAGGACGCCCAACACGGTCATCACCGCCACGAACGGCAACGATTGCCAGAACCCATCGAAAGTCATATTTAATCCGACACTAACAAAGAAAATCGGAATAAAAATCGTATAGCCGACCGGTTCAATGCTAACGTCGACCTGATGCTGATAATCAGTTTGAGCAATCGCGGTGCCCGCAAAGAATGCCCCAATCGCCCCACTCAGGCCGACTATTTCCGCTAACCACGCCATTGCCAAACAAATAATAACGGACATAATCGTCGGACTGACTGCCATCAACAAATGATTACTTAGGCTCATCAAGGCTGGCGCAATCCAGCGTGTTAATAAGAACACACCAACAAAGAAAGCGGCCTGCTCCAGTAAAACTAACCACAGTGCAGTCTGCGCATGACCACCTTGATCACCCATCATCGAAATCATAATACTGAGTAAAATGACCCCAATAATGTCATCCGCTACGGCGGCACCCAGAATCGTCGCGCCTTCCTTCGTATCTAACGCTTTAAATTCTTTTAGCACCTCGACCGAGATTGAAACTGAAGTAGCTGAAAAAATCACGCCAATGAATAACGATTCAAACCAGGTGAAGTGGAAAAAGTAACTCGTGCCACCCATGATCAGGACAGGGAAAATCACACCAATCACAGCCACAACAATGGCTGGCCGTAAATACTTTTTCAATAAAGCCAAATTACTCTCTAGCCCACCGATGAACATTAAGACGATCACACCTAAATCCGAGAATGTCTGGACTAGATTAGTCAGGTGAACCACATTAAAGATTGCTGGACCTAAGATGACTCCCACCAAAATTTCACCAATGACGGCCGGAATCCCAATGCGATGGGAAAAGTGCCCGGCTAAAGTCGTTGCTAACAATAAAATACATAATGTGCCTAAAAAACTCATAGTCGCCATCCTTTATTAAAGCTTAGGTTCCATGATACACCTTATTCTTGGTTCATTTTAATCGCGTGGGCCGCTAATGCACGGCGAATCGCATACTGACTCAGGCCAATTGCCAGGCCAATCAGCGCCGGTGCGACCCAATCCATGCCATATTTGGCAAATGGTAAGTATTTCGCATCTAGTGCTAATAAATTTTGAACCCAAGCTTGCCGAGTGATGATGGCAGGGGCTGCGTTTAACGCATCCAAACAGGCTGGAATCAGCGTCAATGCCGTCGTCCAGCGATAGACCATCGAATCGCGGCGAAATAGTGGCGACGTGATCGACAAAATAATCAACGTAATCGCCAGTGGATAGAGAAACATCAGCATTGGCGTCGACCAAGCAATAATCTGATCCAAGCCAATATTGGCAATCAAGAATGACGCACCACACGCCAGCTGATTCCAAGTCCGATAGGCGATACGTGGAAATTTGGCATGCAAAGCTTCCGAGAAAGACGATGACAACCCCACCGCGGTCGTCAAACAAGTCAACGTTGCCATAATCGCTAAGATAATTTCACCGGGAATACCCAAAAATGCGTTGGCAATTTGTGAAAAAGCTAAGCCACCATCGACTGACAACTTGAAGGCCGTTAAAGAAGTCGCCCCAATCCAGATTAAGCCAAGATAGATCAACGCTTCGAGGGCGATACTCAGCAAACTGGATTTGGCCGCCGTTTTCGCAATTGCAGTTGGGTTATGCTGCCCCAACCCACGAATCGCATTAACGACCACGATGCCGAACAACAACGCGGCTAACGCATCCATCGTATTGTAGCCTTGCAAAAAACCATTCAAGAAAGCCCCAGTCTGATAACTCGCCGTGACCTTCGCCGTATTAGCCTTACCCAATGGTTGAGCAAACGCAAAGCCAAAGATTAACGCTAATAAAATTAGAAAGGCGGGATTCAACAATTTGCCAATTGCGGCCATAATCCCCGAAGGCTGACGCGACGCCCAATAAGTAATGCCAAAGAAGATCAGTGAGTAGCCCGCTAAGAATAATGGCGCTTGACTAGCACTCACATGCCCCGCAATCCCAATTTGAAAAGGTGTCGTGGCAGTCCGTGGCGTTGCAAACAAGGGTCCCAACGTCGCACAAGTCAGAACCATGAACAAGGTTGCATAGCGTTTGCCAATTGGCCGCGCTAAATCATAAATTCCAGTACTGCGGGTGACACTGATTGCAATAATGCCTAATAATGGCAATAACGTCCCCGTTAACAAAAATCCCAATCCCGCGGTCAACCAATGGGCCCCAGCGAGTTGTCCCAAATGAATCGGAAAGATTAAATTACCCGCGCCAAAGAACATGCCGAATAACATTGAACCAATAATGAGATATTGTTTAAATGATAACTTTTTTGATTGCATAGGCTTTACTCCTTTTAAAATCCTGAGTGACGATCAATTAAGAACAGCCAAGCACTCGATACAACCCACCATGACTTGCTTTTACACACATGTTGATAACCTCCCTGAATAAACAAAAAAGCGTCCTCTGAAAACCCAAAATTGGATTTTCAGAGGACGCTATCGCGCGGTACCACCTCATCTGATAACTTTTCAACAACAGTTATCCACTTATCGCGTACGGCTGTGGGTAAGTGAGCTGCTTCATTTTCTGAAACGTGTGTTTGTCGCCAGTGACCTGTGCCCGCTACGCACTAGCACGATAATGGGTGCCCCCAGCTAATACTGACAATTGTTCGCATTAGCCGTTCACAGGTTACTTTCACAACGTTACCAAGGTCGACTTCCACCAGCCGTCGACTCGCTGAACTCGGTTAAGTTACTACTCTCCTGATCATCACGATTGTTTCTCATTTATTTTTAATATTTGCAATCATAAACTCATTATCACGGCTTGTCAACTCGTGTCGCGAAAAAAGTTATCCACCGTGGATAACTTTTTTCGACTTGTCTCACTTAAAATTTTACTTTTCCACAGTCCTGTTGAAAAGTCGTTCGGTTACCCTTAGTTCAAGGCTAATTTTTGAATTGCCGCCGCCAAGCCACCGTCATCATTCGTTCCAGTCACATAACTGGCATGGGCTTTAGCTTCGTCACTCCCGTTCCCCATCGCAACAGCGGTGCCAGCAAAATCAAACATCGTAATATCATTTTTTTCATCACCGCAAGCCATGACTTCACTCGCATCCAATTTCAGAATTCCCGCTAATTCGCGTAAGGCGGCTCCTTTATTTACAACTGGGTTCATCACTTCCAAGAAGAGACTAGCAGCCCGCACGACATAACAGTCGGCACCAAAAGTCTTTTCTACAAGTGGCTCCAGCTCATCCAGTTGGTCTGCATCGCCGACATAGACGCCCTTGGTGATTTGAAAATCAGCCGGTAAATCGTCGGGGTCGCGAATCAACAAGCCAGCTTTATTTTCCCAAGCTTGAATGACGGTGACCCAATTGACATTGCGATCTGCGGTGTAAATATTACTATCTTCATCTAGCACGTTAAACGGCAAGTGATGTTTTTGACCAAACGCTGTCATTTTTCGATACAAGCCATTATCGACTAAATGTTTGGCAATGACTTCACCGGTAACGGCCTCCGTCACCGCGCCATTATAAGTAATGACATATTGATCATCACCGGTAATGTTTAGCGCCGTCAAGTATGGTTGCACGCCTGCTAATGGTCGACCACTGCACAAAACGACCTTAATGCCTTGTGCTAAAGCCTTTTGGGCCGCCTCTCTTGTACTATCCAGGAGTTTCCCCTCGGAATTCAATAACGTATCATCAATATCTAAAGCAATTAATTTAATTGACATCATCAACAGTTCCTTTCGATTGCGAATACGGTTACAATTAACCTATGTCAGCTAATACTTAGCTCGACAGTCATTCAGTTTCGCCTTTTGATTATGGCTTTAATATAGCATAGTCCGATTGGAACCAAGGTCGATTTTTGAAACCCGCATGACTCATTTTGAACAATTTAGGTGATAACTAATGAAAATCTTACATGAAACAGTCCAAACGATTCCACACTTGCCGTTTAAATTTTATGAACATGACCCGACGATGTCGATCAATGTCGCACCCCATTGGCACCAAGGGATTGAGCTGAACTATCTTGAAGGTGGCGCAACGTTAAAATTCGTTACGGATGGTCAAACGACCGAGTTTCACCCCGGTGATGTTTGGGCTGTCAATCGGCGTGTCGTCCACAGTGCCACTGGTTCAGATCAAGCTGACTGGACTGAATTTGGGCTCATTATTGACGATGACTTTTTGCAAACACAAGTCCCTTCTAGTGCCAATTGGCAGCTCACGTTGACCCAACCGGCAGCTGAGTTCGAAAATCCAAGTGCCGCCGCTGAAATTCGTAATCAACTAATTGCGATTCATGACGGCTTAGCCAACGGTGCGACCGACTTGGTCCGACTCGAAGTGCTGAGTCACTTTTACGCCTTGATTGCGCAACTAGGACGCGCTTTCACCGTCCCACTGGCCGCAAACGACGTTAATCCTAATCAAAATTTGACCGATACTGTCATGGATTACATCAACCAAGCCTATGCCGAACCAATCAGTGGGACAACACTAGCGGAACGCTTCCACGTTTCTTTGACCACGCTGAATCAACAATTTAATACCAATCTACAATTGTCCGTCAATCGCTATCTGCGCCAAGTGCGGCTCTTGAACGCTCGCCGTTTACTGCTGGAAACCGACCGCAAGATCGATTACATTGCGACTAGTTGTGGCTTCACCAATCGTAAAACACTCAATCGCAATTTCAAGGCTTGGAAGGGTCTAACACCGACCGAGTATCGACAAGCTTTTTCAAAATATCATAAAATTGATACCAGTTGCCTCTAAAAATGTCCCTTGGCGGTGAAATTCTCATGCTAAGCTAGCCTCATCAACTTAAACGAGGGAGATTTTAACATGATTAAACTAATTGCAACCGATATGGATGGCTCATTTTTACGCGATGACATGACTTACGACGAAGCATCTTTTAAAACGCTACACGCAGATATGCAACGCTATGGCATTCAATGGGTCGTCGCCAGTGGTAATCAATATTACCAGCTCAAATCCTTCTTCAAGGCTTATCCTGACACAATTTACGTGGCGGAAAACGGCGCGTTGATTCGTGACGAAACTCAAATTTACGCCATGCACGCTTTCAAACAAGCGGCAATTGATCAGATTCTGGCAACCATCACTACTATGCCGGACTTACAGATTCTCGTTTGTGGTGTGAAGAGTGCTTACGCGCTGCGGACAGAAGATCCGGCGCATGTGACGGAGATGCGCAAGTATTATCATCATTTGGCAGTGGTCGACGATTTCGCCAGCATCCACGACGATATCTTAAAATTCGCGATTAGTTGCCCCCCTGAAAAAACACTGGCTATCGTTAACGAACTTCGTGACAAATTGACAGACCTTGGTGAACCAACGAGTAGTGGGCATGGCGATATTGACATTATCCAGCCCGGCCTCAATAAAGCTGCTGGTCTCAAAGAACTCGGCGACTTACGCCATATTGAGCTCGGTGAAATGTGTGCCTTTGGTGATGGGGGTAACGACCTAGAAATGTTGCGCGAAGTTGGCCTAGGGGTGGCTATGGCAAATGCCCAACCAGCCGTGACTGCCGCAGCTGACCGGACAACCGACAGTAACCAGAATCAAGGTGTCCTCAACTTCATCCGTGACGCACTGGAGGCATAGCCTATGTCAGCGACTCAACCCGCACAATGGACAACGGTCAGTATTCTCAGTTTGTCCACTGTTAGTGGTATTTCAACCGTGATCACGGGCCTGATTCCGCAATTGACCAAGCAATTCCCACAAGTCCCGACGACTGTAATCGAGTGGCTCGTGACGATTGCGAATTTGAGTGCGCTGATCACGCTACTGATCAATCCCCAACTGACCCAAAAGTTCGGCATCCGACCAGTCGTTATCAGCGGGCTGCTATTGAGTGCGGTGGCGGGCGCTTTCCCGATGCTGAGCACTAATTTCACGCTAATTATGCTCAGTCGGGGTATTTTAGGCCTAGGGATCGGCTTATTCTCACCTCACGCCATTAGTCTGATTGCCCACGTCTATCACGGTGAGCGCCGTGCCCGCTTACTCGGTTATCAAACTGGCCTATCTGCCCTCGGAAATGCCGTCTTGCTGGCACTGGCAGGTTGGTTGGTCGTCATTAGTTGGCAAGCGGTTTTCTGGCTCTACCTTGTGTTAGCCTTGATTGCGGTACTCGTATGGCGTTTCGTGCCAGAAACTAATCGTCAAACGACGACCACTAAGCTTGGGCATGCTAAGCTACCGCTCTCGCACTGGGGCTTAGCCGGGCTAACCTTTATCACCTACCTGCTCATTTGGGGTGTTCAACTCAAGCTCCCTAGTTTGTTTGCCGACCGCCATTTTGGCAATGCTAGTAGCTTAAATTGGACACTGGCAGCCATGAACCTCGGTGGGCTAGTGGCCGGCCTGACGTTTGGCCGGTTGCATAAACGGCTGCATCGCTATACTTTAACGTTAGGTTACGCCGGTGCCGCATTGAGTGTCGCATTACTTTGGGGCACCAATCAGGCCACGATTGCCATGGGCGCCGCCATTTTCTTCAACTTTATCTACTCCTACACCGGTCCCTACCTCGTTTTCACGAGTAATTCTGGGCTCGCCGATACTCAAATCAACACAATGAGTAGTTATTTGACGATTGCAACTATTATCAGTGCCTTCTTTGCGCCACTTGTCTGGAATCTTCTAGGCCAATGGGGACCGGGGGTGCTTACGGATAACGTCATGTTGTGGATCACGTTAATTTTAGCGTTAATCGCAGTCGCCTCAGTCTTCAAACCAAGTCGGAAAGGACCCATCCCGCATGGAAAATAAAAAATTACACAATGGCGACCTGTACTTGCCAAATGATGCCACCATTGAAAAACAACAATTTCAATATCTAGATCAACTCTACGATTATAATCAGACGCGACCAACGGAAATGACTAAGCGCCAAGTCTTGTTAGCCAAAATGTTTGCTGAAATTGGCGCTGACTGCTACATTGAACCACCCTTTCACAGTAACTTCGGTGGGCATCACGTTCATTTTGGCAGCCATATTTATGCCAATTTCAACTTAACGCTGGTCGACGATACTCATATTTATGTCGGCAGTCGGACTATGTTTGGCCCCAACGTCACGGTCGCCACGGCTGGTCATCCGATTTTGCCGGAACTTCGGGCGCAAGGTTACCAATACAATGCCCCCATCCACATTGGGAAAAACTGTTGGTTTGGTGCGGGCGCGATTGTTTTACCCGGCATCACGATTGGGAATAATGTGGTCGTCGGTGCTGGGAGTATCGTTACGAAAAATTTACCGGACAATGTGGTTGCAGTCGGTAATCCTTGCCACATCCTGCGACAAGTCAACGCGCATGACCGCGAGTTTTATTTTAAAGACCGTCGCATTAAACCTGAATTATTGTCTTAACCTAAAAAGTGGGACTAGTTATCAACAACGATTGTTGATAACTAGTCCCACTTTTAAAATAGTCTAAAACCAAGTAATTTGTTTGCGTGACTCCCAATGATATCGTCCGCTTGCCATGGCTACTTACTAAACCAGCTATAACGAGAAGAGATCATCATCCTCATCGATAAGTCGAAGTGTCTGAGTCTCAGTTATACTCTTTTTGATGGCTACTCTCAACGGCATCTGCATAATCGCCTTATGTTTTTGCTTAAAAGTTTCGGGCGCAACCCACGTATCAGCGTTTCTTTCCTTAATGACACCATCGAGTTCTTTCGCTAAATAATAGACTAAGTTATTAAATCCTTTTTGCGTTGCCGTCACCTCATGCACATTTTCTGAATAAATAACCAATATGTTTTTTTCAGATCTGTCTGGCGCAATATTCAATGGTGCTGCTAGCCATTCTAACGGTACCATATTCCATTCAGGCAAAAAATCAGAATAATCAATCCAAAGTGTTAACCAATTCTCATTCCGAAGACTCTCATCAGTACCTATGTGATTAACCCAAAAATCAGACACGGGCACCTGCCAAATAATTTTTGCCAGTTGTTGATAGCCAATCGTTAGCTTTTTTCTTTTAACTCTGATTAAAGCTTCCATAATTGCCTCCATCACCCATCTAAAAATTTTGTCTTTTTTAATCACTATTCGAATCTGTCTTTTATGACTATCAGATTCTGCATCAACACCAAAATCCATCATTTTACCCTGAATCGACTTAATCGTCACTAAACTAGTTGGTCGATTGCCATTATAGAATGGTTCACTATTAAGTCCATTATGAAGCTCACTTATACCCAAAATAACACTGAGATTATTGGCTTAAGCTAAAAAGTGAGACTAACTATCAACAACGATTGTTGATAACCAGTCCCACTTTTAAAATAGTCTAAAACCAAGCCATTTGATTTCGTGTATCCCAATAATATCGTCGCTTGCCACAGCTACTTACTAGCCGGCTATAACGAGAAGAGATCATCATCCTCAGTAACAGGTTTAAGTGTCTGAGTCTCGGTTATACTCGTTTTAATGGCTGCCCTTAACGGCATCTGCATAATCGTCTCATGTTCTCGCTTAAATATTTCAGGTACAACCCACATATCAGCGTTCCTTTCCTTAATGACACCATCGAGTTCTTTTGCTAAATAGTAGGCTAAGTTATTAAATCCTTTTTGGGTTGCCGTCACCTCATGCACATGGTCAGAGTAAACGACCAGTATATCTTTTTCAGATGCGTCTGGAGCAATGCTCAATGGTGCTGCTAGCCATCTTAACGGTACCATACCCCATTCAGGCAAAAAATCAGAATAATTAAGCCAAATCTTTAACCAACTCTCATTATGAAAACTTTCATCAGTACCCATGTGATTAACCCAAAAATCAGACATGGGCACCTGCCAAATGATTTTTGCCAACTGTTGATAGCCAATCGTTAGCTTTTTTCTTTTAACTCTGATTAAAGCTTTCATAATCGCCGCCATCACCAATCTAAAAATTTTGTCCTTTTGAGTCACTATCAGATTCTGCATCAACACCAAAATCCACCATTTTACCCCGAACCGACTTAATCGTCATTAAACTAGTTGGTCGACTGCCATTATAGAATGGTTCACTATTAAGTCCATTCTGAAGTCCACTTATACCCAAAACGACACCGAAATTATTGGCTTAGGCTAAAAAGTGAGACTAACTATCAACAACGATTGTTGATAACCAGTCCCACTTTTAAATCACAAGTTTAATATAAATATTGTAAGTCACTCGCCGGCGTTGGATAGGCCACTACTAGCTTTTGCATTTCGGCTAAACTGATCTGCTTTTGAATCAAGAGCGTCAAATAGTTGATCATCTCATCCGCAATCTCACTCAAACAACTGGCCCCCACAATGAGACCAGTTTGCGACTCAACCACGACTTTGGCCAAAGCCTGTCGTGTTTGGAGACGATAATAAGTAAACCACTTGGTCATATCTAATGAAGTCACGCGATATTTGTCCGGTTCCGTCGCTGCTTGAGCCGTGGTGACACCGACTTCCGCTAATTTCGGTGACGCGTAGACTTGGGTTGGCGTCACTGGATAACTAATCGGCGCGCCAGATTTAACCAGTTCACCAGTCAAATAACGGGCCTCATACCCAGCTAATGGCGTTAACTTAGGCACTGGCGTATCACTCACATCGCCGATGGCATAAATATGCGCATTGGCCGTTTGCAAATGATCGTTGACCTTAATCCCGTGGCGACCATAAGCCACGCCCACATTTTCCAAACCCAATTGATCGTCATTCGGAAGTCGACCAGCTGAACAGATGACCAAATCAGTGGTTAACGCAAAATCATGGTCATCAGTCAAATGTAACCCATCTGCGGTTTTAGTGATTTGTTTAAGATCAACGTTCAAGTCAAACGTGATTCCTTGGGCAGTCAAATTAGCCATGAGCGCTTTAACCAGTTCCGGATCAAAATTCTTCAGTGGACGGTCATTATGATGAATCAGGTGAACTTCTGCCCCAGCGGCCCGCGCAATTGTTGCCAGTTCAAAACCAACGTAACCGCCGCCGACAAAGGTCACGCGTTTAGGCATTGCGTCTAAATCTAAAAAGTCCGTACTGGTTTTAAAATACTCATGCCCGTCAATTGGAAGAATATTCGGCCGTTGACCAGTCGCAATCACAACATCGGTCCCAGTCACGACGTCACCGTCAACCGTCAATTCACCATCCGCACGGAAATAAGCTTGACCGTGTAAGGTATCGATCTGTTGCGACTTCAAGCCACCTAAAGTGCCATCATTGATGCCATCCGTATAGCCACGTTTCGTCGTCATCAGGGCTGGCCAATCAATCGCTGGCACACCAGCTAAGCCATGACCCTGATAATTAGTGGCTGCCTGTTTCGCTTCGACCGCACTCAACAAAATCTTCTTCGGATCACAACCACGATTTGGACAAGTGCCGCCCCACAAATCTGATTCCACAATCAAAGCTGACTTTCCTTGGGCCTTCAACCCACTAGCCATGGCAGTTCCTGCGGGGCCACCGCCAATGACGATAACATCATATTGCTTTGACATGATTGAAATTCCTCCTGATTCTTTTGTTGTGTGCTATGGAAAACTGAGGACACGTCCTAACTTTTGTCAGTAGTTTTCCTTAGCTTGATCCCCGAAACGCGTTCGCTGAGCCTGAGAGTTCCGCTTGCTACGCTAAGTGACCACTGCTAAGCTCGGCTCAGCTCACGCTCTCATCATTTTCATGTTCACTCAAATAACCCATCACAGTTTGCCGGTCCAAATACCCCTGCACAACACGATCATCCGTCACAGCCAAATAATCGTGCGTTGTTAAGGCCTCAAAGGCTGTTCGTAACGTGGCTTCTGCGTCTAAGGTTTGAATCCGTCCGGCTGCGACCGCTGGCTTTTGTTTTAAATAACCCTGCACTAAACCGACGCGACCAACATAAATATCATATATATTCTTCGCACGACTGGCGCTGAAGAAGTCCCGGACAAAGTCGTTGACCGGATGTTGTGCAATTTCACTCGGCGTAGCCACTTGCAATAACTCGCCGTGCCGCATGACCCCGATGCGATCACCCAGCTTCAATGCCTCACTCATATCATGGGTCACAAAGACGATCGTATTCTCATAACGTTGATGTAATGACAAAACTAAATCCTGTAACTGTTGACGTGATAAAGGGTCTAACGCACTGAACGGCTCGTCCATTAAGACGATTGATGGTTTCGATGCAATCGCGCGCAGAATTCCGATCCGTTGCTGTTCCCCGCCAGACAGCTCATCCGGCATCCGATTGCGATAAACTTCAGGATCTAAGCCGACTTCGGCTAATAGCTCATCAATTGTTTGGGCAATCTCTTTTTTAGGGGTGCCCTTCATTTCAGGAATCACAGCAATGTTTTGCGCGACTGTCATGGTTGGAAATAAGGCAATCTGTTGCAAGACATAGCCCATATTCCAACGCAAGTCGCGAACCGGGACTGTGGTCGTATCCTGATCATTGACCAAGATCTGCCCCGCCGTCAACGGTTCCAAGCGGTTGATCATCTTTAAGGAAGTTGTTTTACCACTACCCGAAGTGCCTACCAAAACAAACAACTCACCTTGGTTAACGCTGAGGTTGAGGTCTGGGATGACATTATTGCCATGAAAATCTTTTTTAACGTGTTTAAATTCAATCGCTGTCGTCATCCTAATTGCCTCCTTCCAATAACCCGTGGGTCACTAAATACTTGTGCGCCACGGTCGCCGCAGATGCTTTCTTAACGTTCACTTCATAATTCATTTCTTGCATATCAGTTTCTGAAATCTTGCCCGCTAACTTATTCAACGCTTTGACGACTTGCGGATGCTTATTCGCAAAGTTCGTCGACATCAGTGGCGCCCCTTGGTAAGTTGGGAAGAAATGTTTGTCATCCTTTAAAATAGCCAGATTATATTGGCGTAACTCACTATCCGTCGAATAAGCATCAACTAAATTGATGCGGCCTTTGCTAATCGCTTCGTAGCGTAGCGCCGGTTCCATCGATTTGGCGGTGACATCAAGGCCGTAAGCTTTTTTCAACCCTTTCAAGCCATCATCACGGTCGATAAATTCGAGCGTCATCCCAGGTTTCAACAAGGAATCCACTTGGGTTAAATCACTAATCGTCTTCAAGTGATGTTCTTGTTTGAACTGCTTTGTGACCGCCAACGCATAAGTATTGTTATAGGCCATGGGCTTCAATAATGATAAATCATCTTGTTTAGCCAGCCGCTGTTTGGCCAATTTGTAAGTTTCAGTAGCGGTCATCGACTTCGGATTGTTACCTTTAACTAAAGTTTCCAACACCGAACCCGTAAATTCTGGATAAATATCAATTTGATTGTGTTTGAGTGCACTGAAGAGGAACGTCGTCTTCCCAAAATTAGGCTTCAATGCGACTTTGACATGTGCGTCACTCGCTTCAATTAACTCTTTGTACATATTAATGAGGATTTCAGGCTCTGAGCCCAATTTACCAGCAATCGTGATGGTCTCCGTGCGACTCGCATAGAGGCTGTATGCGCCACCGCCGCCGAGTAAGGCAACAATGACCGCAAATACCGTCAACGCTTGTTTTGGCTTGGCCGTTTGGAACCAGCGCACCAAGGCTGATAAGACAATCGCTAGCAACGCTGACGAAATGGCCCCAATCAGCAGCAGCGGCGTGTTGTTCCGATCGATCCCTAACATGATAAACGTCCCCAGGCCACCGGCACCAATTAGCGCCGCCAACGTGGCGGTCCCAATGATTAGGACTAACGCGGTTCGAATCCCAGAAATAATTTGGGGGAGCGCAATCGGAATTTCAACTTTGAACAACTTGCGCATCCGCGACATCCCGAACGCATCTGCGGCTTCTTCAATGGAATCGTCAATTTCCGAAATACCTAAATACGTATTCTGGAAAATCGGTAGTAGCGCATAAATCACTAGCGCGATGACAGCGGGCACCGTTCCAATCCCAACGAGTGGGATCAATAACCCCAAAAGTGCCAGCGATGGAATGGTTTGCAAGACACTAGTCAATTGTAATAACCCTTCTGCCATCTTTGGTCGCCGGACAGCCCAAATCGCTAGCGGAATCGCAATGACCATCGCAATCACTAACGCCGCGATTGAAATCCCCAAATGTTGCCATAACGCCGTTAATAAATCGCCCCGACGCGTGATGAATGTCTGAATCAAGGTCTGCATTTTTACCTCCCACGGATCTTTCCTTAATGTGTTTTATCGTAGCATAACCAATCACAAAACCGCAGTAAAAGGCTCTTGTTTTTGGCATAAGTGTAACTTTAAAAGTTTCAACTAAAATAGTCTAACGTTTTCCTGAAAATCTGTTAAGCTTAAAAAGAAAGTCTTTCGGGGCTAAAACTTTATAAAGTAAGGTGTTCCTGATGATTGATCCAACCGACATGGCCATTTTGAAAGCCTTAAATCAGAATTGTCGCATCAAAGTGAATCATTTAGCCGAACTGGTCCATTTGACCGCACCAGCCGTCGCCGCCCGTATCGCTAACTTAGAAGCGACCGGCGTCATTAAAAATTACACGATTGAAACGGATCTCACCCAAATCGGTTACCCGCTACAAGTCTTCATCCAAGTGAAACTCCTGGCAACGAAGCAAACCGCCTACCTCACTTTCATCCGTGAGCATCGCAATGATATCCGGCACCACTACCAAACCACCGGCGAAATGAATTATTTAATCGAGGGTGCCTTCACCTCGCGCGAAAAATTAAAAGCCTTTTTAGATGCCTTGAGCAAATTTGCTAGCTACCGCGTCACTGATGTCTTAGCAGAACAATTCTAACAAAATACGCCGTACTTACTGACTGGATTCGGTCGGTAAGTACGGCGTATTAATTTAATTATGACGATAATGACGCTTGCCAGCGCGTTGACCATGATGTTCTAATCGCGATAAGGTCGCGGCACCATCGATCGCTTTTGTCATGGCCCAATCGAATTGACGATCAGACAACCATTTGCGGCCAGTCAGCGATAGACCAGCGCCCATACCAGCGTGGTAACGCGTCTTCGGCTTAACATCGTTGACTGCTCGGACCATTAACTTCGCAATCACTCCAGGATTGGAAGCAAATTGATCGAAGAGCGAGAGCATCGCACCCACTTTGACGGCTTGTTCATGGTAAGGCGTCTCACCAGAAACTGCTAACAACTTTTTCTCGGCAATCCCCGCCCATTCGGTTTTAATACCGCCGGGTTCAATGATCGACACATCAATGCCAAAGGGGGCCACTTCCATCCGCAACGCATCACTCATCCCTTCAATCGCATGTTTCGTGCCCATGTACCAAGCACTCAATGGCTGATAAATCTTACCGCCAATTGAAGAAACGTTGATGATGCGGCCACGATGCTGCGCACGCATAATCGGCAAAACGAGTTGCGTTAACCGCATGACCCCAAACACGTTGACTTTAAATTGATATTCACCTTCTGCCAATGGGACATCTTCGAGCGCACCATATGAGCCATAACCGGCATTGTTGATTAAGACATCTAAGCGCTGTTGTTCGGCTTGAATCGTTTCAACGGCCGCAATCAGCGTCTTTTCATCCGTGACATCGATTTTTAACACGTGGACCCCAGCGGCCGCCAGATCCGTCATCTTTTCGATTCGACGTGCGGCACCGTACACAATATTGCCTTGTGCTTGTAACTTTAGGGCAGTCGCTTTACCAATTCCGGAAGAGGCGCCTGTAATTAAGATTACCCGTGGTTTTGCCATCTTATTTCCTCCATTAAGTCAGTTTACTAATGTCATGCTACGGCAATCATCGCGGAAATGCAATCGGATTCACGCATGATGATATGCTAAAATAGACGTAAGCTCGACTGTGCTGATTTTCACTAAACTTGTTATTGGAGGAATTCTGATGCCAACTAAAATTATTATGGATACTGATCCAGGGATTGACGATGCCGCAGCGATTACCATCGCCTTGAACCATCCCGATTTTGACCTCGAACTCATCACCACGGTGGCCGGTAACGTGACCGTCGATAAAACGACTTTAAATGCGTTGAAGTTAACGCGTTTCTTCAATAGTAAGGTGCCAGTAGCTGGCGGCGCACCGCAGCCGTTGATCAAACCATTTGAAGATGCCGTCCGCATCCATGGCGTTTCCGGCATGCCGGGTTATGATTTTCCAACCGATTTAGCGGACCCACTACCAGAAACGGCGGTCGAAGCGTTGCGTGATCGCATCATGCAGTCAGAACAGCCGATTACGCTAGTGCCAACGGGAGCTTATACTAATATTGCGCTCCTATTCAAAACTTATCCCGAAGTCAAAGCCCACATCAAAGAAATTATTGCGATGGGCGGGACCCTTGGTAAAGGGAACATGACTAGTGCCGCCGAGTTTAACGTGTTCACTGATCCGCATGCCGCGGAAATTATGTATCAGTCTGGTGTCCCAATTACCATGGTGGGTCTTGATGTCACCATGAAAGCCTTGTTGACCCCGGAAACCATGCAAAAGTTGCCAACTTTAGGTCGCACCGGAACCATGTTACACGCCCTCTTTAATCATTACGGTGACGGCGACAAAACTGGGCTACCAATGCATGATGTTAATACATTATTCTACCTATTACATCCAGAAGCTTTTACCACCGAAAAAATGTGGATCGACGTTCAAACCGAAGGCCCTGCTAACGGCGAAACCGTTGGTGATACACGTGGCGCTTACCATGACGGTAAAACCAACGCCACAGTATGCGTCGACATCGATGCACGCGCCTTTAACACTTGGTTCTTAGAGACCATTGCCGCCATTGGCTAATTCACTGAATTTGAATGAAGCGATTTAGTTAGCTTTTACGCTAGCTGAATCGCTTTTCATTTAACGCCATTTTTACCGAAAGCGGTCCGTTTCATGCGGATGACCCACGATAGTCATAAAGTACGCCACTAGAATAAAATGCCATTCCCATTTTTGATCCATTTTCAATACTTTATTTAACCTGTGACACGCCTTCCAAAAAATAGTTAATATCAAGCCATTATTTAGTCAGAATTACCTCATCGCCAGACACAACTTGCTGATTTAACCAATAATCGGCAAGTCCCTCGTCTTAACTTCATCTTTTCCCGCCACATCAACCTTTCCAGCCACATTTGCATCCAAGCCATACTATGTTAGTCAGTCTTATTAACAGTAATCTTTAAAAAAAGTAAAATTTTTAATTTCACGTTCAAAATGATTAACATAACCAAATCATTAGTTAGTTCAATTAAAAATAAGCTATTTTATCATTCATACTAATAAAGTTATTTCATATGAACTATTTCCTAAGACATTAATTCTTAATTGAGGTGCTTTCACTTGATTTTTAGTCATTTCCGTCAAGCCCTTATACGAACGCTCGCAGTTTAGTAATTGTTCAAAATACAATTTATTTTATAAAACCAAACTATGTTTTACATTAAAATATCATGAGTAGCCTAAGTTTCATCTTAAAAGTCAGCCCCTATTAGGCAATTTTATATCGTTCCCTAATTACTTTTATATCAACGTTCTTAGGCCTATTTTGGCATGTTTACAAATAAATATATTGTTATAAAATACAATTTATAGATAGTTAAGCACCACAATAAAAAACGCCATCAAAGATTATTGCAATTGACACAATCTGATCAAGGTTAATCTTCGACTGGAACTATTTAGGCAAACTGTTTTAGTCAGTTTGTTAAGTTGCTTGCTATAACTAATCAATAGTCAAAACATTTTATGGGGAGTGTTAATCATGCTAGAACCAACTGATAAAAAAGTTCATTACAAGATGTATAAGAAGGGGCGTTTCTGGGTATTCGCCGGAATCGCCGCCTTTACGTGGCAAATTAATACACTAAATGTGCATGCGGATACCACCGATACGACCACTGTGCCTAATACTGAAATCAGTACTGCCTCGGCGGTTGATACGACTAGTCATACGGCAGTCCTGCCCGCTGCGAAGACCACTGATGAAGTAGCACAAAATGAAACCGATACCAGCGGTGCTGATAAAGCAGTTACTAAAAACACTACTGATTCAACAGCGACTGATGACACAAAAGCCACAGTAACCACCGCTTCATCTGATGAACCTGCTGCTACCAATACAACTGACACCACTAAACAAGACGCCAGTACAGTAGACTCCACAACTGCTAACAAAACTACTACTGAACCTGAAACAACGGATAATTCGTCGTCAGTTAACAATTCTGACAACAAACCGACTAATCAGACTGAAACGACTACTAATACTCAAGAAAGTCATCAAACGGCAGACACTCAAGATGATCAAAACTCAAACAACAATTTGACTAACACAGTCAATGACAATAGCAGTTCAACCACCGACACTACGACCAATAACGATGAACATCAAGCTTTAGACCCAGTAACTGAAGATGTAGCTAACACAACTAATGACGATTCAGTTGACTCAGTGGTTGTTAATGAAACTACTCCTAACGATACAATCACTGAAACACCTACTAAAACAGCTACAACCCAGAATAAAACTGCTGCGCCAGTTGTCAAAGTAAAGGCGGCAAGAGCAGCCGTCACTGATGATATCGCTAGTAACACATTTGGTGATAGTACGTGGCGTATCGATAGCAATGGCATCCTACATATTGGTGCAGGTACCTTTGTCAATACTGATGGTAAAAATCCTTGGTCTGACTATGCTGATAAAATTACTTCAATTGTATTCGAAGGTGAAGTTAATGCAGCCGCTGATTCTTCGTTCCTCTTTAATGGGATGAGCAACGTCAAATCAGTCACTAATACAAACAATTTCAAAACAAGTAGCGTAACTAACATGCGCTCAATGTTTGCCAACAATACGTCATTAACTAGCTTGGATCTTTCTAGTTGGGACACCAGCAAGGTTACCAACATGCAAGCCACTTTCTACAACATGCCCGCCCTGTCTTCACTTAATTTATCTGGCTGGAATACTAGTAATGTAACCAATATGGCTTCCATGTTCGATCAAGATGCGGCTTTAACAACAGTTGATGTCAGCACATGGAACACTAGCAAAGTTAAAAATATGGGCTCAATGTTCTATAAAGCCAGCAAATTAACAAGCTTAAATGTCAGTGGCTGGAATACTAGTAATGTGACTAGCATGAAAAACATGTTTCGTGGCGCAACGAATCTAGCGTCACTGGACGTCTCAAATTGGGACACTGGAAACGTTACAACAATGAGCTATATGTTCTATGGCAACAGTGCGCTCAGAGCCTTAGACGTTTCTGGCTGGAACACTAGTAAAGTTACTGATATGAGTTACCAATTTTACGGCGATAGCGCCTTGAGTGCTTTGGATGTTTCAAATTGGAAAACTAGTCAAGTCACGGATATGAGTTATTTGTTTTATGGTGATAGCGCCATTACTGTGTTAAATGTTGGCAATTGGGATACGGCAAATGTAACCAATATGCGTTATGTATTTTATGGATTGACCAGCATCACTGCCCTAGATGTCGCTAACTGGAATACTAGTAAAGTGACCAACCTAGCTTCTACTTTTAGAAATATGCCATTACTGACCAGCCTCGATGTTTCTAAGTGGGATACTAGCAATGTCACTAATATGAATTCAACATTTATGAATTTAACCGTGCTTAAGAATTTAGCCATTGGAAACTGGGATACCAGCAAAGTGACCAACATGGCCCATATGTTTAGTAGTGACTGGGCATTAACTTCATTGGATGTTTCCAAATGGCAAACCGGCAATGTCACTGACATGAGCTATTTATTTTATTCACTAAGCGCTATCACTAAACTAGATGTTTCTAACTGGAACACCAGCAAAGTGACCAACATGGCACAGATGTTCAACTCAAATTTCAAGCTAACAACACTAGATGTTTCTAACTGGAATACTAGTAACGTTACTGACATGAACAATATGTTCTACAGTGCAAGCGCCCTCACTACGTTAGACGTTTCTAAATGGGATACTGGTCAAGTCACTGACATGAACAGCATGTTCGATGGGGCAATCAATTTGGTTACAGTCGACGTTTCCAACTGGAATACCGGCAAAGTCACTAATATGAGCTACATGTTCTGGGGTGCTAATAAATTAACCACCTTGGACGTTTCAAAATGGAATACTAGCAACGTCACCGATATGAGTTTTATGTTCGTCAGCAACTGGGTACTGGGCGCATTGGATGTCACAAATTGGGATACCAGTAAAGTGACAACCATGGAAAACATGTTTGCTTTCGATGAAGCCTTGACCACTCTCAATACTAGCAACTGGAAAACAAGTAATGTCACTAACATGAGCAACATGTTTAATGGCGACATAAGCCTAACCTCTGTAGATGTTTCAGGATGGGATACCAGTAACGTTACTACCATGGCGTATATGTTCTGGGGCAATAACAAATTAGTTTCACTGGATGTTTCTAAATGGAATACTAGCAACGTGACCGATATGAGCTTTATGTTCAATAGCAATTGGGTCTTAGGTGCGCTAGATGTTACAAACTGGGATACCAGTAAAGTGACAACCATGGAAAATATGTTTGCTTATTGCGAAGCCTTGACCACGCTCAATACTAGCAATTGGGACACTGGGAACGTCACAAACATGAGTCGCATGTTTGTCGGTGATTTCGGTCTGACGACATTAGACGTTTCCGGTTGGGACACCAGCAACGTTGAAACGATGTATGACATGTTTGACGGTGATGCGGCATTAACTGTCCTCGATGTTTCAAAGTGGAATACTGGCAAAGTGACTGATATGCGCTTCATGTTCTGGGGCACTAGCAGCTTAAAAGTTCTCGATTTCTCAAATTGGGATATGTCCAACGTCACTTCAACCACTAACATGTTAACCAATACCAACCTACAAAAGATCATCTTGGGTACTAAGAATAAATGGTCCAGTGATACTGGCTTACCTGACTTAACTGCCGATGCAACCTACTCTGGCAACTGGATTAGCAATGACACGAAAACCTACAATTCTAGCGACTTATTAGCTAACAACGTTGCCGGAACCTACATCCGTGAATTAGCTACCAGTGGGACCACCGTGGATGCGAACGATTCAGCCTTCGTTGCTGGCCCAGACGCTACTTGGGACGCTGAAGGTAATTTTGCCGGTGCTAAGGACTACTACGGCAACGACTTAGCCTTTGCCGATGTCACCGTCTCTGGTGACACCGTCAATACCAAAGTTCCAGGCACTTATCACGTCACTTACAGCTACACCGACGTCACTGGGAACACGATTTCTAAGACGATTGCCGTCACCGTAACTGCCAGCACCGCAGCAGTCGAAACGACCGATAAAACAGTTGAACTCGGCGACAACTGGGACGCTGCCACCAACTTTACCGGGGTTGATACGGATGGTTCAAGCGTTGATTTCAGTCACGTAACCGTCGCTGGCGATACCGTGAATACCAAAATTCCAGGCACTTACAATGTCACTTACAGCTTCAAAGATAGTGCTGGTAACCTGATTTCTAAGACGATTCAAGTCGTTGTTTACGGGATTATCTTAAATAACACCAACAAAGAAATTTCGACTACCAGTGACTGGACACCAGCTGGCAACGTCAACAAGGCCACTAATATCAATGGTGACGAACTTGCTGGTAGTGATTTGATCATCACCATCACCGATGAAAATGGTCAAGTTGTCACTTCACTTGGTAAACCGGGAACTTATACCGTCACTTATACCTTTGCTAGCCGTGCTCGCTCCGCTGAAACTTACTCGGTTAGCGCAACGGTTACCGTTACCAACAAAGCGAGTCTCGATGTTAGCGACGGTACCGTTAAACCAGGGAATACTTGGAATGCCGAAGATAACTTTAACGGCGCAACCGATGAAAACGGCGACGCAATCGACTTCAGTCAAGTCACAGTCGCTGGTTCAGTTGACACCAAGAAACCGGGCAGCTACGACATCACTTACACTTACAAAGACGCTGCCGGTAATGTTACTTCAAAGACGATTACCGTCACAGTCTCCGCTAGTGAAGCGAGCCTTGATGCTTCAGATAGTAGCGTCAAAGTCGGTGACAGTTGGAACCCAGAAGATAACTTTGATAGCGCTGTTGACGCAAACGGCACTACTACTATCGACTTTAGTAAGGTAACCGTTTCTGGCGACACTGTTAATACCAAGATTCCTGGCACTTATAACGTCACATATTCATTTGTTGATGTGACTGGGGCCACAGTTTCTAAGACGGTTAAAGTCGTTGTTTACGGGATTACTTTGACTGAAACTGAAAAAGAATTGTCGACTACTGCCAACTGGGATCCAACGGCGAACATCAAACAAGCTGTAAATGTTGATGGGACAACCGCCGACGTCACGGTAACAATGAAAGACGCTGATGGCAAAGTCGTCACAAATTTGGGCAAGCCAGGAACCTACACAGTTACCTACACCATTGACGGTTACACAACAACCGCAACGGTTACGGTTACCAGCAAAGCTAGCCTAGATGTTAGTGATAGTACCGTTAAACCAGGTAATACTTGGCGTGCCGAAGATAACTTCAACGGCGCAAGCGACGAAAACGGCGATACCATCGACTTTAGCAAAGTGACCGTTTCTGGCTCAGTTGACACGACCAAACCGGGTAGTTATGACATCACTTACACGTACACGGACGACGCTGGTAATGCCACTTGGAAGAAAATCACAGTCACGGTTTCTGCTAGTGAAGCTAGCCTCGATGCCTCAGATAGTAGCGTCAAAGTTGGCGGCACTTGGAGCGCTGAAGATAACTTCAATAGTGCAGTCGATGCTAATGGCACCACTGCTATCGAATTTAACAAGGTAACGATTTCTGGCGATACTGTCGATACAAAGGTTCCCGGCACTTACAATGTCACGTATTCATTTACTGATGTGACCGGCGCAACGGTTTCTAAGACCGTTAAAGTCATTGTTTACGGGATTACTTTAAACGACACTGACAAGACGCTCTCAACAACCGCCAACTGGGATCCAAAGACAAATATCAAGCAAGCTGTGAACGCTGATGGCACAACCGCTGACGTCACAGTCACCATGAAAGATGCCAATGGCAATACGGTCACAAGTTTAGGCAAACCAGGAACTTACACGGTTACCTACGCGATTGATGGCTACACAACGACCGCAACGGTTACGGTTACCAGCAAAGCTAGCCTAGATGTTAGTGATAGTACCGTTAAACCAGGTAATACTTGGCGTGCCGAAGATAACTTCAACGGCGCAAGCGACGAAAACGGCGATACCATCGACTTTAGCAAAGTGACCGTTTCTGGCTCAGTTGACACGACCAAACCGGGTAGTTATGACATCACTTACACGTACACGGACGACGCTGGTAATGCCACTTGGAAGAAAATCACAGTCACGGTTTCTGCTAGTGAAGCTAGCCTCGATGCCTCAGATAGTAGCGTCAAAGTTGGCGGCACTTGGAGCGCTGAAGATAACTTCAATAGTGCAGTCGATGCTAATGGCACCACTGCTATCGAATTTAACAAGGTAACGATTTCTGGCGATACTGTCGATACAAAGGTTCCCGGCACTTACAATGTCACGTATTCATTTACTGATGTGACCGGCGCAACGGTTTCTAAGACCGTTAAAGTCATTGTTTACGGGATTACTTTAAACGACACTGACAAGACGCTCTCAACAACCGCCAACTGGGATCCAACCACGAATATCAAGCAAGCTGTAAATACCGATGGCACAACCGCTGACGTCACCATCACCATGCAAGACGCTGACGGTAAGACGGTCACAAACTTAAGCAAACCTGGCAAGTACACGGTCACCTATGCCATTGATGGCTATACGACGACGGCAACTATTACGGTCACCAGTCAAGCTAGTTTAGACGTTCAAGGGTCAACGCTCAAACCAGGGTCAACTTGGAACGCTAAAGATAACTTCATCGGCGGGACGGATGAAAATGGCGACGCGCTCGACTTCAGCCAAGTCACCGTTTCCGGCACCGTTAACACTAACAAGCCAGGTAGCTATGACGTCACTTACAGCTACACGGACGCCGCTGGCAACCCAACATCACAAACGGTTACAATCACCGTTAGTGACAGCAACGCCAGCATCGACGCTGCGGACAGTGCCGTTAAAGTTGGCAGCACTTGGACTGCCAAAGATAACTTCAACAGCGCAGTTAACGCCGATGGCACGACGAATGTTGATTTCAAAGATGTAACAGTTAGTGGCGATACCGTTAACACAAAGGTACCAGGAACTTACAACGTCACTTATAGCTTTACGGATAGCACTGGCGCAACAATCTCTAAGACCGTTAAAGTTGTGGTCTACGGGATTACGTTAACTGAAACCGACAAGACCTTATCAACGACCAACAACTGGGATCCAATGACTAATGTCAAGCAAGCCGTCAACGCAGATGGCACCGATGCTAAAGTCACCGTCACGATGACGGATGCGGATGGCAAGACGGTCACGAGTTTAACCAAGCCAGGGGTCTATACGATCACTTACACTAGCGCTGATGACAGCGTGACTGCTACTGTGACAATTACCAATGGTGCGACCCTTAACGTTGTCGATTCAACGGTCAAACCAGGTTCGACTTGGAATGCCAAAGATAACTTCATCGACGGGACGGATGAAAATGGCGATGCCCTCGACTTTAGCCAAATTACCGTCACTGGCTCAGTCAACACGAACAAGCCAGGTGATTACAAGGTCACCTACACGTACACGGACGCCGCTGGCAACGAAACGTCACAAACGATTACAATCACCGTTAGTGATACCAATGCCAATATCGACGCCAACGACAGTACGCTGAAACTCGGTGACACTTGGCACGCCGAAGATAACTTTAACGCTGCCGTCAACGCAGATGGCACGACCAACGTGGCGTTCAAAGACGTGACGGTCGGTGGCGACACGGTCAACACCAACGTACCAGGCACTTACAATGTCACTTACACGTTTACGGACAGTACCGGCGCAACGATCTCGAAGACCGTCAAAGTCGTGGTTTACGGGATCACCTTGAACGAAACCAACAAGGAAATCTCAACGACCAGCAATTGGGACCCAACGACGAACGTCAAAAAGGCCACTGATGGCACTGGTAACGAACTCGGCGGCAGCGATTTAGCCATCGCTATCACGGATGAAGCTGGCAAGACGGTCACTTCCTTGACGAAACCTGGGACTTACACCGTAACCTACAGCTTCGTCACTCGGGCCGGCGAAAGCTACACCACGAGTGCTACAGTCGTTGTGACTAACAAAGCTAGTCTGAACGTGAATGATTCTAATTTGACCGCCGGCGATAGCTGGAAGCCAGCCGATAACTTCGTCAGTGGGACGGATGAAAATGGCGATGCACTCGACTTCAGCCAAATTACCGTCACTGGTAACGTTGACCCGAACACCGCTGGCACTTACAAAGTCAGCTACAGCTACACCGATGCGAATGGTGACAGTATCACCAAAGTAATCACCGTGACGGTTACCGCTAAAGATACCGATGGTGATGGCGACAACGGTAATGGCAACGGCGGTACGGACACCGACGGCAATGGTGGTGGCGATACGGATACCGGTGACAACAACAATGGTAACGGTAATACCGATACTGGCGACACCGACAATAATGGCGGTGGCAATACCGATGCTGGCAACAATAACAACAACGGTAGCGGCACTGATACGGATGAAAATAGCGACGGTGATGCGATTAATAATGGTCACAAACCGCAACCCGACACTAATCAATCTGAAGGCGATACCGTTGTAGTTAAGCCAGTCGGCACCACACCGGCAAACTCACAAGCTAAATCAGCCAAGAAAGTTAGCCTGAAGACTGCTGCTAAACAAGTCAACGGTCAAGCGGATGCTACTCTGGATCAATTACCACAAACGAATGAACAGTCAACCAATCGCGCCGCAACCGCTGGCGTTGTGCTCTTAGCACTTGGTGGCTTAGTCCTCGGACTTGGTAAAGCCGTCCTGAATCGTCGACATAACTAGGCCTTAAGGCAACGCCTTTCATGGACCGCCTCATCAACTTGATGGGGCGGTTTTTGTTTGCCCTGAAAACATCAAAAAAAAGAGCCTTCAACTTTAATTGTTGAAAGCTCGCAAAACTTAAATATCACTTGGTGTATCTGGAATTAATTGAATTAATGGTTGGCCGAAGTTGACCTCGTCACCATTTTTAACAAGCAAAGTCTTCACTTGACCGGCTTGCTTGGCAACGACTGGCCGCATCATTTGCATCGCTTGAATCAAGCCAACTTGCTGACCCACACTGACATGATCACCAACGCTGACATATGGCGTTTCCTCTGAAGAATGCGCCTGATAAAACATCCCGACCACGGGGGCCGTGATGCAATCAGCCGGATCAATCTCAGTTTCAGTTGATGCCGGTGTGCTCATTGGGGTTGGGGTCGCCTCGGAACTCACTGGCGAGCTCCCAACTGGTTCTAGTTTCGGTGCCACTGGTGTGACCTTGTCAGCAGGGACATTGGGCATTGGTGCTGGTTGCGTCGACACAACCGGTTTGCCGTGCCCTTTTTTACCTAGTTGAATTTCAAATTCTTGGTCACGATACTCAAAATTGGTTAAACTACTTTGTTCAAATTTGTCCATTAATTGATAAATCTTATTTAAATCCATCCAACAACCCTCCAATAGATTACGGTTATCATTATAACGCCTAGTGTATCGCAGGATTGTTGTGGAAGTGTGAAGCCTTGGTTAAGAATTTCTCAATATTACGCTGAAGCGAGACCCCGCGCGGCTGTCACAACTTTAAATAAGAAGAGTGGCGCTGGTGATTTACCGGCATTCGCATAAGCTAAGACGGCATCCACGTGATCCAACTGCAACAGGCGATTATCCAATTGCCACAAGTCACGCCGATAATAATCACGACAATATTGAACCAAGTTGGTCAAAAAGTTGCCCACAGCTTCATTGACGGTATCACCTCGCCCATCAACGCCCCAGAAATCAGCTGATTCCAGCCAGAAGCGCTGTTCGGACAATTCCCGATAACGACCTTCTTCATGAATTAAAACTAATCGTGGTTCCATTGCCAGTCCCCCTCTGAAAATTGACGGTAACATTTAATGTCATAAAAGATACCATCATTTGTGGTGACTAACAATCCCAAACCGAAAAGCCGTTTGAAATTAAGGTTCTTAATCACGGACACCTTAATTTGCAACTCACTCGGGAGTTTTATTTAAGAATCTAAACCACGTTCTTTTGCTAAAAAAGTGCCATGGTGTTGAATATCCTGTTTCAGATCCGCCATCGTAAATTGATGGTAATAAGCCCGATATTGGCGATCAGCGACTGTAAATAGATCAGTCAGTGTCTCGCTAATGTTGGCCGCAATCGGTGAACTATCAGCTTCATCATCCGTTTCAGAATGACCCGTAATAAATCGGGCATAGCTCAGCGTTGGTGGAATCGTCAGGTCGTATAAATCCCCCAAATTCATTTCAGTCAGCGTTTTTTCAAGTTGGTAACCGCCATTTTTGCCAACGGTCCCGATCAGATAGCCCTGCTTATGTAAAACTGATAAAATATTTCGAATCATGACGGGGTTCAAATGTAACGACTGGGCCAGTTCACGACTGGAAACTTTGTTGGGCCGATGCGCGTCTAAATACAGCAGACTGTGCACCGCCACTGAAAAATCAAGCTTCATAATATGCCTCCCGCAATCAAGTTGATTAGCTTCATTCTACCACCAGCTGTAACTATTATCATTTCAATTAGCATTTAAGTTACGTTATAATGCCTCCTAGGGGGCTTTTGATGACAATAGAACTCAGTGCGGCGACCTTTAAGCTAGCGGATCAAGCCGCTTTATCGCCTGCCCAACAACAATTAGAACAAACTTTACTAACCTTTATTCGCGAACACCGTCAACAACCAAAAACTGGCTTATTCGTCATTCACGGCGATGCCGGTACCGGCAAAAGTGCTGTCTTAGCAGCCGCTTTTAGTCGTTTGCAAGCTTTGAGCCGGAGTCAAACACCCAACGACTTACAAGGGACCGAAAATTATCTCGTCGTTAACCACAACGAAATGTTAAAAATTTACAAGCGACTTGCTGGCGAAGATCCAAATTTACGGAAAAAGGACTTCCAGAAACCAACGCCGCTGATCAACCGGCTCGCCAAAACGGCGACCCCCGCTGACGTTGTCTTCATTGACGAAGCGCATCTCCTACTGACGCAACCGGATCGTTACAATAAATTTACCGGCCAAAATCAATTGACCGAACTCATCAAGCAGTGCCGTGTGGTGGTGCTCGTCTTCGATACGCGCCAAGTCTTGAAATTAAAAAGTTACTGGCAAACGAGTGACCTCGCACCGTTCTTAGCCAAGTACCCGCAGCAGACGTTTAACTTGGATGAACAATTCCGAGTCACAGGCAATGCGTCAGTCATCAATTGGATCGACCAGTTCACGCAAGGCCAACTTTTGCCGCGACCGCAAGATGCTAACTTTGACTTCCGAATTTTTGCCGATGGTCAACCGATGTATGACTTGATCCGGCAACGTGACCAACAAGTGGCCCTGTCACGTCTGATTGCGACTGCGGACTTTCCGTATGTCGTCAATCACGGGACTTGGTACGTGACAGCCGGGAGTCTTAAAATTCCTTGGGATAAAGTTAATTTAACGGATGACCCATGGGCGTTGCGACCGGAAACCCTCAATGAGGTTGGCTCGATCTATACAATTCAAGGTTTCGATTTGAATTACGCCGGTGTTATCTTAGGGCCATCCGTTGGCTACGATGCGGCGAGTGATGCAATCATCGTCCGCCCAGAACGCTACGAAGACCAAGAAGCGTTCAAAAAACGAGACGACCTTGGGCAATTAACGCCATTAAAGTCACAACTCATTTTCAATTCCATCAACGTGCTCATGAAACGTGGCCGCTATGGACTCTATTTGTACGCGGTCGACCCCGCCCTACGTCAGCGATTATTAGCGTTATAATACAGTTAACTGTAAGGAGGGATTTCAAAATGAAAGTATCAATTCCAACCGAAAACGGTGCGCTTGCGGCTAAGTATTCTAAGCAGGCCGCCCCAGCGTTACAACGTAAAGGGCATCCAATCATTTCGTTTCCCGTTCACATTGAAGACGTTCCGGCTGACGCCAAAACGTTAGCCTTCGTTTTCTACGATGACGATGCCATTCCAGTCGGTGGGTTCACTTGGATTCATTGGATTGCGGCGAATTTACCCGCTAACACGACCGATATTCCTGAAAACGCCAGCCAAACTGGTGCGGTGTCGATGGTTCAAGGCAACAATTCGACCGCTGGTGGCTATACCGGTGAGACTGATTTAGCGATCACGCAACACTACGTTGGGCCTTATCCGCCAGACGAAGATCACGATTATACCTTTAAACTTTACGCGTTAGATACCGAACTACCATTAGACCCCGGCTATTGGCTCAATCATTTTTACAAAGCCAGTGCGGGTCACGTCCTCGCGACCGCCACGACGGTTGTCGTTGGGAAAAAATAGTTATTTTATAAAACCGTTGCCAAAATCATTGGTAACGGTTTTATATATTATGCGAATTAAATTAGATATATTATAATTATTAAAATGATTTAAAAATGCCAATTTAGCCATTCTTAAAACCTGAAATCAACTAAAAGCTATGTTATACTCATACACGTTGTCACAAAATAAATAACTTTTTTATATAGAACTCATCAAGGAGGATTTTGGTTTACATGCATTTAGAACGAAAAGAATTGATTGATTACCTTGTCGGCTTTGCACTGGTCTTAAGCATGGTCGGCATCGCCACTTGGTACCAAGATTACGAAATTATTCTACCAGAGATCGGCGCATTAACGACTGGCACGTGGATCTACCACAAACGCGATTGGGTCCGCCAACCAATTAAGATTTTCTTAGCACCATCCGGCACGGCGGTGATTGGCTTTATCGTCAATCTGCTCCCACTCAACTATCCAACCAAAGTCGTTGCCACTTTATTACTTATTCTGATCTTATTGTGCGGCTTACACTCGACTTTAGCCCCATCATTCGCAACTGGCCTGTTGCCAATTATCGTGAACGCCACTCACTGGTCGTTCATCATCGCCATCTTTGCGTTTACGCTGATCTTAATGGCTGGCGTCATGTTACGTGGATTACATCGTGGTATCCCAGCGGGCGACCCGCTCAAAGTCAGTCACATGCTGATTTTTTTGACGGCGGGTGTGTTGTGGACTGGACTGGTCTGGTTAAGCGGCAATCCGCAAATGGCAGCCATCCCACCGGTACTCGTGGTCTTCTTTGAAACTCTCCAGCAGCCCACTTACAGCGGTAAAATGGCCCTGAAACACGTGGCAGCTTTGAGTGGTGCCGCCACGATTGGTGTCGTCGTGCATCTGATTTTCGCCTCGTGGTTGCTCACAACGCTGATTAGCCTACCACTAGTCTTCATCTTACTGGCATTCTTGCGGTTAAAATTACCCGCTGCCTATGCGTTTCCACTATTGGCACTCGTCCTACCGGAAGCCATGTTTCAGCACCTACCGTTAGCAGCCTTGCTAGCCGCGAGCTTCTTCTTAGGTATCGTTTTCACTTATAAACAAGTCGTTAATCGAATTCGACTGGCGGCGGAAAATGACTAAAACAAAGCACCAGCAGTGCCGTTCATACGGTCGACTGCTGGTGCTTTAAGTTTAGCTTTTACTTTTCGTCTTCATCACGACGACGATTCTTCAAGATCACCCAAATCAATAAGCCAATCAAAATAATAATGATTGCTGCGAGGATCGCAACTAAGGTCCAATTAGTCGTCTTTTCTGGCTTGTAAATTGAAGCCCCGTTCATATCACTCGCCTTTTTAGCGGTAATCGTGAATGGCTTGCTCAAGTTCCACTGATACTTGCCATTTTCGGCACTGGCCTTGATATGCATCACATAATGGCCGGCTTCCAATTGCTTAGTCCCATCACCTAACGCGTAATTAAAGTGACTGTTGGGCGCCATGGTCATTTTATCCTTAACGGTCTTAAGCATCTTTTTAGCGTCGCCTTTTTTGGTGACATAACCGTCAACCTTAAAATCACGCATGATCACCGCGCGCGGATTTTGCAACTTCGCCGCAATGTAATTCCGGTAATTCACTTGAATTGGGCCAGCTGCTAACAATTTCAAATCCGGCTTAACCGTCAACGTTTTAACTTCTCGTAATTGTAAGCCAATCGTATAGCCAAACTGGTTTTGAATGCTGACACCTTTCTTTTTACCATCATTAGCAACATGTTGGGTCACATTGATTCCACCTAAGGCCACACCTGGAAATTGTTTAGCTGGAATCTTAACATTCATGTTGACGAGTAATGACTGCTTTGCTGGTACCGTCAACGTTTTGACGGTACTCGTTGCTGGCGCTAAATTAAATTGCAGCGAGTCATCCGCATGCTTACCCGTACTATCATAGACCACGTTCCCATTATCGGAAGTCGTTGCTAAGTGCGTTTGGACATCATATTGATGAGATTTCGTATCGCCATTATTAATTTTAACGGTGACCTTTTGAGTTTCTCCCGGTTTAACCAGTAAGTCAAAATAAGTCACTTTCTTATCAATCTGATTATCTGGCAATACCGCCTGGGCACTGAAATGATTACTCTCCGCTTGAGCAGTTAGTCCGCCCATTAATAGACTAATCCCCGCTAAAATTCCAACAACCCAACGTTTCATGTTGTCACCCTCTCATGCTGAACTATGTACGACGGTGGTCGCCCACCGTCAATAATAACTTCTTTAATTGGTTGGCGCGCTCACTAATTTCCAAGTCAATGTGCCGCGATAGCTACCAGCGACTAGTTTTTGGGCTGGTAGTTGAAGTGTTACCGGCGCCGTCTTGGTTGCCATGACTAACGCCCAAGTTTCAATTCCTTGACCAGCTTTAGCAGCTAGTACCGGATTCGCGCGCTGATTAAGCAACTGGCCCGGGCTAACTTGTTGTGGCGGTCGGCTCACATTGGTCGCGACCGTCTTTAACTCACCAGTGGTCGGCCAATCAAGCTGACTTTGCAACTCGCGTGAGCCTTGACGCAATCCAGACGGTTGAACCGTTAGCTCCCAGCCCGTTGGTTGTGCCCGCCGATCTGAAACTTGTACTGCAACGGCAGTGGATGACGGCTCTAACGTGATGGCTTGGTCAATGGCCTGCGTCTGGTAGTTCAGGTTGCTAACCGCATCAATGGTTAAATTGCCTTTTGAACCAGTCGTGTTAATCTCATCCGGTAATTTTTCTACCGGCGCAACCGGTCCAATTTCCGTCTTACGGGTCAGTTTAACTGTTGCCTGAGTCGTCAACGCCTGAACTGGCCGTGGTTGGCTTAACCATCCACCCAGTAGCCCGCCAGTAACACCAATCAGTACTGCGCATTTGCTGAGTTTCAACGTCAACACCACCTATGCTAATTCTGGTCTAAGTTATGCTGCCGGTACGGTAGGAGCACTAGTTAACGTCCAAGTTAAGGTTGAAGTATAAGTACCAGCAACGTTCCCAGCAGGAATATCCAAAGTGACATCACTCAATTCGTGCTTATTGCCCCAAGTCCCCAATCCAGCATTTTGACTTGCACTAAAGATGGTCGAATCATCGCCGGCTACTGTGACTGCGCTGCTTGCTGGTGCTTCGCTTGAATTTTCACCCACGGCCGCAACTGTACCCTCGGCAAACTTGAGTTCAGCACCGGTTAACGTCTTTGAACTGCTAGAAGTAAACTGTGTACCAGCGACTGTAACCTGCCAACCATCTGCCAAGCCAGGGTTTTCTACTGTAATATCATCATCAACACTTGTTGCCTTCAGATGCAGCTCACCAGCCCCAATTTTCTCTGATCCAAATTCAATAGTCGGTGCCTTCGTCAAAGCCAATTGTGCACTTGGATCCTGTTCCAATCCAACTGTCGCTGTAGTAGTCCCACCGGATGTTATTTCCGCTGCATTCCCAACCACTGGAGTTGCCAATAATGTTGCGACGCCTAGAACTGCTGCTAAAGCTAAACTTTTTTTCATAATCATTTACCCCTTTTTCACAACCTGATGGCCCCGCCACCAAGTTAAAATAATTGCAACTAACAATAAAATTATGACGCCTAATAAACTAATCAACAGCCACCACTGGGGTTCGCCAGTTTGTGGCAACACGCCAAAAATTCCCGGACTAACCGTTTTGGCCGGCGTAATTAATAATCCATATTGGCTAGTCTGAATATCAGCCAGCATTTCGCATGCCTCCCCCTGTGGCGCCGTCGCGTTACTTTAAAATAATAATTAATCTGGTACATCTAACTAGGCATTTACTTGCGTCCAAGTAAATTGACAAGTACCTCAACTGTTAATGTATCAGAGTATCATTTCATAAGCAATCAATCGCACCTGAAAAGTTCACCGGTTACATTGCTGATATGACGGCAATCCTAATCATACCTATAAATTAAAAGCCAAAAATTTGAGTTCGTTTTTTGTACTTTCGAATAACGGTTATCATGACTGAGTTATTAACTAATCAAATATTTCTAAAATGACAAAAGGCTGATCATCGGTCAACATCACTTCAATTTTTCAAAAAAGGCGCAAAAATAGCCCCATCCAACCACTAGGGCTGATGAGGCTAATTATTTTTAACTTAAAGCGGTTCACGTAATACCATGACACCATATTTTGACAGCGTTAACTGCCGGGCAACATGCTGACCAGTCAATAAGTCAGTCGCGGGTCGCTGAATTGCCACGTTTTGAGGGCCTTCAGAGAAGTTCATCAAGAAATGATACTGATTGCCATTTTGATAACGGGTCTGACACGAAACTTGATAACTCGGTGCCGTCACGAACTGGTTAGCTAAGTGCAACTTTGCAATAATCTTTTGATAGAACGCCGTTAAAAACGCACGATCCAACCGGGTGCCAAGATAATACGCCATCCCCTGTTGATAAGGGTGTGCCGTTACGGCTGGGGTATCCTGATAAAAATTATCGGTATAGTGCGCTAAAACATCGGCCGTCGTTACACGCAAAACTTCGTCATAATCATGGGTCTGATAAGTCTTACCTTCATAGCGGACATGGTAGTGTTCACCCGGCAACAACGTATCAAGTTCACGCGTTTCAATGCCAAATAAGTCCCGTAATGGGCTGGGAAAACCACCTAGCAAAACGCGGTCGAATTCATCGACCATGCCACTAAAGTAGCTCGAAACCAAGGTCCCACCTTGGGCAACATATGCCTGTAAAGCCGCCATCGTCGCTGGCCGTTGCATGTAGAGCATCGGTGCAATGACCAAGTCATATTTCGTTAGGTCGGCGTCACTCGTCACAATATCACACGGAATATCCTGACCCCAGAAAATGGCATAGTGTTTCTGTAGCGTTTGAATCCCCAAACGCGTCGGTCGGCCAAAGCCACCGCCACGATTTAGTGTCCAATTGCTTTCCCAATCAAAGACGATGGCGACTCGGACTCGTTTCGTCGCACCTTTGATCTCAGCAAGTTTTTCAAGTTCAGCGCCATATTTTGCGACTTCTTGAAAGACCCGATTATCCGTTGAATCATCATGACCGATAACGGCGCCATGATACTTCTCGGAGTTACCTTGCGCCTGTCGAATCTGAAAATAGAGCGTACTGTCAGAGCCGTGGGCCAACTGTTGCATCGAACTGAGAATGTGCATCCCCGGTTGTTTGGCCTTATTGTAATCCGCCCAATTGACAAAGCTCGGCGTCGATTCCATCACTAAAAATGGTTGCTGCTTCAATGACCAGAATTGATCATGAATATAGGCCGTCTTCATCGCCGTTTCCGCTAAGGATTCATAGTTATTGTGCCAAGCTGGATAACTGTCCCAACTCACCACATCGACTTTTTTCGCAAACTTGCCGTAATCCAATCCAGTCAGCGGGGTGTACTGCTGATTAGCTGGACCATCCGCCATAAAGTTAGTCGTCATCGGAATCCTCGGGGTCAACTCCCGTAATGGCTGAATCTCGTGCTGATAAAAACCAATCGTCATATCGGTCACAAATCGTTTCCAATCCAGATCCATGCCATGAACTTTGGTTTCACCTAATGGCGATGGTGGCAACACTTGTGACCAGTCACTGTATAGGCCGCTCCAGACACTCAAACACCAAGCCCGATTAAGATCATCTAAGCTGGCATATTTGCGCTGAAGCCACTTGCGCCAGTTCGCCTGACATAAGTCACAGTAACAGTCACCCGAATATTCATTTGAAATGTGCCACATCAACAAAGTCGGATTCTGACCATAGCGTTTCGCAAGCTGCGTGTTAATTTCACGTACCTTTTCGCGATAGACTGGTGACGAATAACAGTGGTTGTGCCGAAAGCCATGCGTATGCCGCCGACCGTATTCGTCGACGCGATTGACTTCTGGATACTTTTGACTCAACCAATGCGGTCGGGCACCACTGGGCGTCGCCAAAATCACATGACCATGAATTTTCGTCATCTCAGCGAAAACCCGATCCAGCCAGCTAAAGTTGTAGACCCCTTCCGTTGGTTCTTCGAGCGCCCATGCGAAGACACCCACTGTGACCGTGTTAATGTGGGCCTTTTGCATCATGATCAAATCTTGTTTTAAAATTTCCGGGTGGTCGAGCCACTGGTCCGGATTATAATCGCCACCATGTAAGAATCCTGGTGCCTGCACTATATTAGTCATCTCGTTTCACCTCAATTAACTGCGACTAAATGGTAAACATGTGATTGAAAATCACCGCGTAATTCTGCGGTATCAGCGTTCGCACCGTTGAATTGATACGGTTCTCGTAACCCGAACTGCTGTAATAAACGCCCACTGACAACGGGGCCATCATCGATCTGGTAGTTCTGATCCGCAGCAACCGTTGGCAACTTAATGTGATTCAAAACGGCTGAATTCGGTGTTGCGAGCTTCCGATAAAAGCCCACGAACAACTCGGTCTTTGCCGGATTGGCGACGCTCCAAGCCACGGTGTTAGCCATTGGATCAATGGACCGCAGTTGCCGAAACTCACCGTTCACTAGCAACTCACGGTGTTGCCGATAAAAGGCGATATTGGCTTTTATGGCCGCCATTTCGTCAGCGGGCAATGCCGTAATATCTAATTCATAGCCTAGCGGGCCAAAATCACAAACATTTTGCCGCATTGCGAGTGGCGTCACACGGCCAACTTGGTCGTTAGGCACTGCTGAAACGTGATTACTAAAGGCCGATAGTGGATAGGCCAGCGCACTACCAGATAAAATGGACAACCGTTCGACGGCATCACTATCATCACTCGGCCACATTTGAGGGCTATAAAATAATATGCCAAGATCAAAGCGACCGCCACCACCGGCACAACCTTCAATTAGTAAGTCTGGAAAATCAGTCAAGATTCGCTGATACAAATCATAGACGCCGAGCATATAGCGATGGAAGAATTCCGTCTGCGGGCGACCGTTTTCGGCTAAGTATGGCGAGTAAGCTTCGGTGATGTTCCGATTCATATCCCACTTGATAAAGTCGAGCTTTGCGGCTTCAATGACCGGCTTAATTTGTGCATAAATGGCGTCAACCACGGCTGGATTAGCAAAATCGAGCACGTATTGCCCGCGACCAATCGACGTCCGCGGATAAGGATGGCGCACGACCCACTCTGGGTGGTCATGATAGAGCGGCGTATCTGGCGAGACCATTTCTGGTTCGAACCAGAGCCCCATCTGTAAGCCCAGCTCATGAATCTGTTGCGCAAAGTGACCAATACCATTTGGAAACTTGCGGCGATCCACCCGCCAATCACCGAGCGACGTCCGATCGTTGTCACGGTGGCCGAACCAGCCATCATCGACCACGAAACACTCCATACCGAGCTGCTTAGCTCGTTGTGCCAGCGTTAATAGGGTCGTTTCATCGAAGTTGAAGTAAGTTGCTTCCCAGTTGTTAAAGACAATCGGTCGTGGCCGTTTTTGCCATTGGCGATCGGCAATTTGTTGTTGCGCAACGGCTTGCGTCTCGGCCATTAACCCGTTGACACCGCTAGCGCTGTAATAAAGCAGTGCTTCGGGGGTACTGAACGACTCTTCCGGCGTCAATTGCCAACCGAAATAAGCCGGACTAATCCCCGTCATCAACCGTGTTTTGTGCCATTCATTCACCTCGACCTGACTCAAAAAATTACCAGAGTAGATCAAATTGCTAGCGTACACGTCGCCATCAGTCAGACTGTGACTACGCATCAGCGCGACAAACGGATTGTGTTGATGGCCGGACGCGCCTTTCAGTGATTCCACGGACACCGTACCTTGTTCTAAATTATGAAATTTGACGTGGCGTTCTTTCAGCCAAGCGCCGCCCAAATTGACCATTTCAAAGTCGTCATCCGGCAGTTCCAGCACGCCACTCATCATGTTTTGAATCATGACTGGCTTGTCTCCTAAATTAGTCAGGGTACTGCTGCGCGCAATCACGCCATGCGACTTAAAAATCGTATAGTGTTCGACCAGCTTCAACTGATGGGCTTCATCAATCAACGTAATCGCCAATTGTTGGGCTTCTTGTGACCCCACCGCGTAAGTCGCTGGCCGCGCTAATGACCGCGGCTTCGTATCAGTGATCGTATAACTCTGATAACTGAAGTCTAAGTACCAAGGATCATTGTCGCAAGAAACATCCAAGGCACCGCGGCGAAAATCTGACGAGCCATAAACGGGATATTCCTGCGCTCGGTCAGCCAAATTGAAGTTGCCAGATTCTGGCGAATATTTGACCGTCCCCGCTGATTTACTCTCCTGCGTCCGTAAATAAGCTACCTCATCCGCGGTCAAATAACCCAGGGCTTTACCATAGTATAGATGGCCTAATTGTCTATTCGCCATGACGGTGATCACATAACTGATTTTATCGTTATGCAGATGAAACACATTCTCACCAATTAACTCAATCATCGCTTTACTTTCGCTCATACTTACTTCTCCCACTTTCTCATGCCGTTTTTGGATTGTTTGATTGTTATTCGGTTCAGATCCAGTCGCCTCCAGCAATTTAGGGTGCTGCTGTGAGGCAGACCTGGAGCCAAAGAGCGTTCTCCAGGGCGACTGGACACTTTGCCAAACCCGCAAAGCGACCCCAAATTGCTTCCGGCTAGTCACTTGTCGAATTCTTATGCTATTTACAAAATCGATGGCTACGTTTAATAACAAAAGCAGTGATAAACACTATCAACAGATAGTCATTCCTGATCGCATTTATTCATTCACCAGTTTATGCCTACATCGCACCAAATAGTTGAAATTCTGTCAGGACACACCCACAAACTTCGTCCAAGCTGTTCTCAAATAGAACACCACTTCAGCCGAGAGGGCCGTCCCAGTTAGGGCTCAGTGGTGAAATTTGACTTGGTTGGCGGTGAGCTGCCGGCGACCTAGTCAAAGGCCGATTTTCGAGACCGCTTTTTGGCTCGAAAACGTGCCCACCACGTTCCAGCCCTAACTGGGACGGCCCGGCAGGCGGCAACCAACTACTATCTCGCCGTCATTTAACAATGACTAAAAGAACTCACACTAATTAGTTACGCAAACTAATCGGTAATGAGTTCTTCAATCAAAATTAATTAGTCGCGGTTTGGGCTAAATGATCTAAATAAGTCATCCGTTTACGTACGCCCCGGTTATAAAAGAACTTGTAGAGCAACCCGAATAACATAAAGTTTGCTTGACTGCGATTATTATCAAAAACATTGCGTTCCGAATAGGCTAGCACATCTTTGTCCCGGCGATTCTTAGTAAACTCGAACGTTTGAATAATACTCCCAGCTGGTTGCTGTGTCTCCAGCTGAAAACGCTCGTTCGGAATCATCTCTTTGACCATCATATAGTCTCGGGTCGGTTTTTTACTCATCTTCGTTGCTAAGTGAGCCTTGATCGTCGTTCCTGGGCTCAGTGCTTTGATGGCGGGATCCGTCCGTTGAAAATATGCCAATTGCTCTTGGACCAAAACCCGATAGATCGCCGCGCGATTCGCCTGATAAGGATAGTTATATCTTAAAGTATCAGTTCTCATTGTCCGTACCTGCCTTCTGCTAAATCTATTCTGTCAAATCATCTTTAGTTGGGTTCAATTCTTCTTTGGTCCATTCACGATCCAAAGCCTTCAAGAATGGAATCCAAATTAACGTCATAATGACAACATCTACCAATTGTAGAATCGCGCCACGAATGGACCCAGTACCTAACCAACCAGCTAAGAAGATTGGCGTCGTCCAAACGACGGTCGCACCAATTGGACGTGGCACTAAACCAGTCGCAATCGCAAAGTATGAGACGGTCGTTGACGCTAATGGTGCGACGACCCATGGAATAAAGAGGACTGGGTTCAAAACAACTGGTAACCCATAAGTCATTGGTTCTGAAACGTTGAAAATCGCTGGTGCAAAGACCATCTTCATGGTCTTCTTCATCCGGACTGATTTGGCAAGGAAGAAGGCCATCATGATCGCACAACCTAATTGCATCCCTTGGTTAACGAAAACGCCCATGAAAGTCGTGTTAATAATATGTGGTAATTGAGTTGCGCCAGCCTTGTATGCTTCATAGTTTTGAATGGCTAAAGCACCCATGATTGGGTCAATGATCGAGTTAACTAACAAAGTCCCATGAATCCCAAACCACCAGAACAATTGCGTGAAGAAGACGGCAATCAAGACAGCTGGTAACGTGCTCCCTAAGCCCATCAGTGGTTGTTGTAAAATTTCATAAACGAAGTCGACGGCATTACCCCATTTAGTGAAGGTAAAAGCGTAACGAATAATGTTGAATATTAACAATGGTGCGGCACCAGGAATGATCGCAATAAAGGATTCGGCAATCATTGGTGGCACAGAATCTGGCATTTTGATCGTAATGTTTGCGGCACTGATCTTGCAATAAATTTCAGTCGAAATAATCGCAACCAAAATCCCAACGAACATCCCTTGTGCCCCTAATTTTGAAATCGGTAAGAACGCGCCGGCTTTAGCATCGTTGCCAACTGGCAATAACATAATGAAACTAGATAACGCAATTGCCCCAGCGAAAATCTTTTGCTGCCCATAATGACCAGCTAACTGGTACGCAATCCCGAAAACAATAAAAATAGCGGTAATCGACATGGTCGCGTTGCTGACGGGACCAAAGAAATCAGTTAAGAAGGTGTTGACCCCTTTCGGCACCATCTTATCAAAACCAAACGTGGTTGGGAGATTTTGGAGAATGACCATAATCGACCCAAACATTGTCGCTGGAAAGGCAACCATGAACCCATCACGCAAACTCAGCAAATATCGGTTACTCCCGATTGATTGCGACGCTTTGGACATGCCCTCCTTGAATCCAGAACCAAACATTTTCATTTTACTCACTCCTACCTTTTAGTTGCAAACGCTTACAGAAGCTACTATAAGTGTTTAGTAAACGTTTACACAATAGGAAAAATAAAAAAATTTAAATTTCTTTTTTAACTGATTCCCGCAGCATCAACTGGCTCCCACAAACTAAGTGTAAAACCATCTTGTGTGGTTCAATCATGCGATCACGTGCAACTTTCACCGCCGTTCGGCCCATTTCCTCCGCTTCCATCCGTACGCTTGACAAGGCTGGCACCAAATACTGATTCATTTCAACGTCATCAAAACTGACGACCGAAATATCGTCTGGTATCCGTAATCCCGCGTTATTAATCGCCTTATAAACCCCCATTGCCATCGGATCACTGGCAACCACAATCGCGGTCGGGCGGGTGTCCCCAGCTAAAATTTGGCGCGTCAGTTGCATCCCAGACTCTGGCGTCCACTGCCCAATCTTCGTTTGCGCGGGTAGGTCATGGAGTTTCATCCAGTTACGGTAGCTCATCGCACGAATCTCGTTTTCGTCGCGTACAACACTGCCGTCTGGACGCACAATGCTGCTTTCGCCACCCACAAAGGCAATTCGGCGATGACCAAAATCATAGAGTTTCGTCAAGATATCGGCAGTCTTTTCGGCAAAGTCCGTCCGAATGACATCAACGCCATCATGCTTGGCATAACTATCCACCAAAATGAGATTTTTATTTTGAGCCATAATTTTGTCAATCGCTGGTTGCGTCATTTCACCAACCATCACGACTGCGCCAAATTGACTCAGTTGATCCCAGTCTTTTTCTGGATCTCGCATCCCAAACGCTTTAATGACGCGAATGCGCCACTTGGCAGCTTCTTTTTCAATACCGCGACGAATCTCATGGAAATAGGGATCTTGTAACTCAGTTTCCAGATTGTGACGTAAAATCAAGCCGATGCTCATACTGTCATGATTGTAACGTGGTCCCTTCTTGCTAGCTTCTTTGGAATAGTGCATCCGATTGGCGATCTCAATCACCCGTTGGCGCGTATTATCATTAATACTAAACGTTGGATCATTATTTAAGATACGCGACACGCTGGCCGGTGAGACCGTCGCCATGCGTGCAATATCACGAATACTAACCATTATTTTCACCCTCTCAAGTTGTTTACTGTTTACACTTTACACCTGGTCTGCTTAGAATACTACCCTTTTTCTGTAAGCGCTTTACAAAATAATGATTGGGCTAAACTGACCACATCAATGACCACGTTCAATTTCACAACCATTATCTGATTGGTCTAAAAAAGCCCAATCAGTCCGCCTGATCAGGCTTGTATGCGTTCAATGCGTTGAAAGTTGTCCCAAAATATAAGTCGCAATCAACCCAACCAAAATACCGGCAATAGCTGTAATTGCCAAAATCCACCAACTGATCAAGTCAACACCGAGGGCAAAGAACGACCGATTCCATGGCCCCCAAACTGGTAACCACGCGCCCAAGAGATGCAGTTTCAAAAAAGCGCCTGCAATCAGCGGTCCGCTAATCAATGTCGCCACAACGCCGCTCATTTTCCCATGACTCGCCAAGACTAATGAGATCAAATTTGGAAAATAGACGACGATATTGACTAATAACAAGGCCAGCGTAAAGTGATAGCCCCAACCCATTGCCTGTCGCATGTGGTCGCAATCATGAATAGCAATCACTTCTAGCATCGTTAAATTCGTCAAAATCAGCGTATAAATCTGTACCAATGACGGCTGATGCCGTGACAGAATCCGATTCTGGCGAGCTGCATGCAGTGCCCACCAACCAAGCACCACAATTGTCAACCCTAACAGACCATGGATAACAACACCGAACGGGCTCTTACCAAGCCACATCAACCAAGTTGCCACCACTTCGGTCACACCGAGCGCTATGATCAAAAGCCAACTCACTACTGTTGCTAGTCGTGATGTCATCCTGAACATCCCCTTCGAGTTAGTTACTATAGCTAAATTGTAACGCTTTCATTAGTAGATTAATACCGCTCTGAGCAACGTTTATCGACTAGTAAATAACAGTAATTTGCCGCCTACCGGTCGGTTCGTTTAGGGCTGGAACGCTGTGAATCGTTTTTGAGCCAAAATGCGGTCTCAAGAGCCAATTTTTGACTAACCGCGAAAGCCCACCGGCTAAGTCAAATGCCACGGCTGAGCCCTAAACGAACCGACCTCACGGCTAAAATCGAGTCCTAAAATTCAAATCTACTCATACTCTGAAAAACATGGCTAAGCTTCCTCAACTAACCCTTAACGCCGACATCGTTCTGATAACATTTGCTTTCTTGAAGACCGCTTCTTTCTATGATGATGTGTCATAACTCATTTAGAGATACAGGATAACCATTCTTTCTGCAATTATAAATTCCGTACTACTGAACCACTCTCGGCAGTCAGTTTTCACCGATTCGACCACAAAAAAGTCTGTCATCACTCAAGTTGAGTCACAACAGACTGTTCATTATCATCTAAAATCCACAACTACCCTTAACACCGCAGTATCAAAAAAATCGTTTCTAACACTTACTTAAAGCAAAACCAGATCAATCATCCAGAGCTGTTACCTAGCCGGAGGTTACCACTGATGGCATCGGCCGTGAAGGTGGCGTTTGATCGGCTGATTTTCGCCGATCTTACACCACGGACCGGTCGGGACAATTGCGGGTTTGGCAACTGTTCCGGGCGAGGCCCAAGACGTTTCTCAGGCTTGGGCCGGTCCCTCGACCGCATGTCATCAGCGGCAACCGGAGGCGGCAAGTCTCACTAAGCTAAATAAACTAAAATAAATGCGATAATTGCCGGTAAGCCTTGCACCACAATAATTGACTTGCTGACCGTGGCGCTGCCGTAAATGGCGGCCACAATGATGCAAGCCAAGAAGAACATCGTGATGCCAGCACTGGCAACGGCTGGCACAATAAATAGTGCGAAAAGTAAGCCGACCGCTAAAAAGCCATTGTATAAACCTTGATTCTTAAATAGTGTCTGCACTTCGGGTGTCTTCAATAACTCCCGCGGGACACCAAAAGCCTGTGCCGCCATATCACTATCAGCGTTAAACATCTCTAACCATAAGATAAAAAAGTGTTCCAGCGCGACTAAACACGCCATAATTGTTGCTGCTATTTGCATCTTAAGGACCCCCTGTCACTCATTTGCAGTTCCCATTCTAACAGACTAGCCCCCGAGTTAACAGTATTTCCAAACGGGGTTAGGCGACGCGTCGGCTGCAACCCATCGCTAAACCGATATAGCATAGCCCAACAATCGACAACACCCAAAACATCCCTTGATATTGCAATAGTTCTACTAACCCACCAAGCACCACGGCGCCAAGTCCCATGCCCAAGTCATAGGAATTTAAAAACATCCCGGTAGCGGTATCGCGATTTTCTAACGTCGTTACTTTGAAAACCCACGCCTGTAGGGTCGGATAGATTGCGCCATCGGCCACACCATAAAAAATTCCTGCGGTGATCAATAACCAGTTACTACTAATTACCGCAATCATGACCAGACCCACCGTCAGGAGTACCGTGCTAATTAGCAAAACTAGCCGCGGCCCACGCTGATCAAAGGAACGCCCAACAATTGGCCGAATCACGACACCGGCAATGGCGGCCACAAAAAAGAACCATGAAATAGCGGTTAAATGCTGGGCTTGCGCGTAAATTGGCGTAAATGTCATGACGCCACTCATCAAGACCCCTAAAATAAAGACCAAGCTACATTGCGGCATAAATTGGCGATCAAAGACCGGCGCTTTCGTCGTCGGCTTGGCCGCTGACCGCGGTGACCGAGTCGTGCCTAAAATTGCCAGCATCGCTAAAAATAGAATCCCAATACAAGTGACAAAAAAAGCGGCAAATGAAACGCGTTGCACAATCGCTAAAGCGAGTAATGGCGCCAACGAGGCAGTCATCATCGTACCAATGCCAAAATAGCCCATCCCTTCACCAATCTTGTTAGCGGGCAATTCATCCGCCGCCGAAGTCGCAAAGTACGTCGTCGTAATGCCGTGGCCGAGCCCATTAAACAGCCGCAATAAAACGAGGAGACCAAAGCTCCCTAACAGCGGATACCCGACCGACGCTAACAAATAGAGTAAAATCCCCACAACCAGTAACACTTTTTTACTAAATTTGCCTGAAAACCACGGCACAAATAACCGCGTCACCAAGGCCGCAAACATGATGGCGCCAACAAAAATTCCAATTTGCGCTGGGGTCAGTCCCAACTGCTTTCCAAATAATGGCAAGACTGGCACTTGCATGTTATAGACCATGAATAATAGCGCATTTCCAATCAAAATTAAAATGAAATTACGACTCCAATATGATGTTGCTTTCACGACATTTCCTCCCTGAGAAGACAAAAAACGGCCAGATAAGATTGCTAGTGCTCATCTTATCTGGCCGTAACCCTCCGATACGCCGCAGCGTACCTTATCTAACTGTAATGTCTTCCGATAGTTTATTTAATTGGCTTTATTTTAGCGTACTTTTTTACTGAAAATCAAGCCTTAATTTACATTCCTGGCATCCAAACATCTTCCGGCTTAACGCCCTGTTCTTCGGCAAACGCGTTCCGTAAGGTTTCCATATCCATTAAATGATAGGTCTTTGGGTGCGCTGGATCATAAGCCTCGATCTGTGCCATCATCCCGCCATCTTCATGTTCAATAATGTGACAATGGTACATGTAGACCCCCGTCAATTTGAACCGAACTTTAATGCGGACGGTTTCACCCGGATTGACGCCAACCGTATCCTTCCAACCATGTTCATTTGGATAAACTGGACCGTCATTCCGTGCTAAGACCGTAAATTGCGTCCCATGTACGTGGAAGGGGTGAACCATACCGTTTTCAGTGCTATTCGTATTCGTAATTTCCCAAATTGCAACATCGTTCACTTTTTGACGGGCATCGATCCGTTGCATATCAAACTTCTTGCCGTCCATCGCAACTTCTTCGTCCATCCCATCCATCGTGATCTTCCGTACTGGTAAGCCAGGGGTCGGCGTTTCGTCAGGAATATCAACTAAATGTTCAGGAAGTTGCGTGTCATCAGGCGCAAAGGCTTTGATGCGGAAATGAACCAATGGGGTCTCATCCGTCATTAAAGTCACTTCATCGCCGGGTTGATAGTTGCCAAAATCAATAACGATTTCATCACGTTCGGCACAAGTGACCATCAATTTGGTCAGATAAACTGGCGTTGGCATGATACCCCCGTCTGAAGCCACTTGGGCGAATTCGAGACCATCGTCAAAATGAAGCCGCCACTCACGCCGGTTTGACCCATTTAAAAGCCGTAACCGCACACGTTGCGTCGTGACATCGAAATAAGGATTGACCGTCCCATTGACTAAGGCTGTATGCCCTTGAACCCCATCGGGATCATAATCGACACGATAATCGAATTGATTATCTTCATGAAATTCACGGTCTTGTAAAACCATTGGAATATCATCGACACCATAATTGCGAGGTAATGGGAGTTGATCTTCCACGTCATCTTTAATGAGCACCATCGCTGCCAAGCCTTTCCAGACTTGGGTCGCCGTCGATGGGCAGGGATGCGCATGTAACCAAGTCGTTGCGGCCGGTTGATCAACATCGAAATCAATATGATTGGTTTTTCCAGGATAAACGGGCGCATGGCAACCACCATCCGTAATTGGCCCTGGCACATTCAAACCATGCCAGTGGAACGTCGTCAATTCCGGTAACTTATTTCTCAAATCGATATGCGTGTGTTTACCATCGCGAAAGACAATCGTTTGGCCTAAGAAACTCGCGTTATAGCCCCAAGTCTTCGTCTTCTTGCCCGGTAAAAATTGCGTCTCGCTAGCTTCCGCCGTCACGGTATAATAATCATCCGTCGCCGTCTGCTTGTCCGGCTTCAACAATGGCGGTACCGCTAACGGTTGTGGCGCAATTTTCGGCGTCACTAGCGGAATATAGCCCCCATCATGAGTATTGTAAGCTGGTTCATCAAAAAAATAATCTGTATAGACTTTCTTTGCCATCTCGACATCCCCTTAAAATTCTAAACATCAATTATCAGTTGAATCCCTGATTGGTGTCAGCGCTTACTAACACGTAACTTTAGTTTAGAATTCTTTTAAACAGGTGTCAACGGACACGAAAAAACCTCGACCAAAAATTAGCCGAGGCTAACGGGCACCGCGCTGGTGAAAAAATGGCTGTGGGGTCCGACGCCGTACCCATTAAATCGATAGCTAACCACCAACCGTGGTCAAAAACTAAGCTTACGAATGTCTACCAACTGGCGTATGATACCGTTTCCTGACTGCGGTCACATCATTATGACTAATGCCGTTATAACGATTATTGGCTAGCATCACACTGTTTCTCGCAGTGCTATGTTGCAGCCCCATCACATGACCAAGCTCATGTTCGGCCACGTGAATCTGATCAGCAGTCGTGTAATGATACGTTGATAAATTCCGAGCTAACAACAAGACCTTTGCTTGTGAATAGTAGCCATTTCGCGGCGCCGTCGTAAACGTGATCCCGGCCAACATGTGAAATTGGCCAGTAGTCGAATTGCTCGTCGTCAGGGTAACCTGGTGATGGGCTGAAGACCCCTGGACAAATCTAAATTGTCCAGTTGAATTCCACGCTCGAATTGCCGCCGCATAAACACTGCGATAATGTGATGACCCACTGACCACGTATGTGACCCGTGGTTCTCGCCAGCGGCTCGTCCCAAACGGCGTTGCCGCCGAAGCATCCGCGACGACCCCAACATTCAAAACAATCGTCGTTGTCAGCACTAACACACCTAATCGAATTCGCTTTCTCTTCATTGCCGTTACCTTCTTTCACCACAATTAAGGTAGCCATCAATGTACCGTCATTCTAAAACGGACTATTGAACGAGTGTGATTCTACGGTTCAATTTATCAGAAAATAAGGCAATTAATTGTCGACCGCTCGTAAGTTAATCGCGCTTTCTGAAAGCTAGTGCTATTATGGAAACAATTAGCGCTGGTCAGCAATCTTTCACCAGCCAGAGCGACTCATTATCTACGTAGGAGTGATCATAAATGTCCATTAAACAAGCAATCGTGCAACAAGCCTTACCCTTAATTCAACCCGGAATGGTCGTCGGTTTTGGTGGCGGATCGACCGTCGCCGAACTCGTCAAAGAAGCGGCCAACCACGTCAACGATATTCAAGTCGTGACCCCGTCACCAACCACGCGCCAACTAGCGACCGTGCTCGGCTATACCGTCATCGACCCACAATATTGCGACCGTGTCGATATCGCCTTTGACGGCTGTGACCAAATGGATACGCATGGTTCCGCCTTAAAAAGTGGAGGTGGTATTCACGCCAATGAAAAGATCATTGCGACTTTGGCCGACAGCTACTGGCTATTAACGGTCCGCTCACGGTTAGTTCAAGACCAATTCGACCCTAAGACCCCGCTTGTTTTGGAAGTCTTACCGAAAGCACTCGCTCTGGTCATGCGCGCCATTACTGAGCACGGCGGTCAAGCAAGCATCCGTACCGCTGCCAATCGTGACGGCATGACCTTAACGGATAACGGCAACTTTTTAATTGATTGCCATTTTCCAAGCTATAACCAGCTAGCAACGTTAAACACCGAGTTTGCCACTTTAGCAGGTGTCGTCGAAACTTCTTATTTCGACCACCTAGTGACTAACGCCATTTTAGGTGATGAAGCAACCGGCATCGTGACGCGCCTATTTGAAAAATAATTTTTAATCGTTCGTACTAAACCTACGCAATAATAAAAAGCAATCCGAGCTTAATATCGATAAATTTAAATCATGATATTTTTACGACCTGCGACCAATTCACGTCGAACTGAACACAGAAAGTTGGAATCTTAAATGTCCGAATTGCTCATTATTATCGTAATTGGCCTTGGTTTAACCATTGGCTACTTTGGCGTGCGCCACCAACTTGATCAGCGCCAACTAATCGATTTTCAGCAACGCTACCACCGTACGATGACGCCGTTACAAATTCGTAAAAGCCGTCGTTTCTTTTTCCAGAGTGAGGTCCGTAAATCTGCACGAATGCGCCAACGACAGTTGATCATGCAGATTGGCCGCTGGCTCACGATCGGCGGCCTGGTCTTAATTGGCGCCCAACTATTAGGCCTGCCCTCGTTCAGTGATGATGACCAAATTTGGTTTACCCTAACTTGGACGTTGATTTTAGTTGGGGTCAGCTTAGCCGGTAGTATGCGTTGGCTGTTGAATCGTGAGTTATATACGCTTACTGCCCCCGACCCTGCGATTGATCACGTCGACTTAACCACGACCCCCGTCCACCTTGGACAACGCTTAGGCCGGCACCAAGCTGGGCTCATGATTAGTTTAGTTATCCTATTGCTCACGTTCACGATTGGAAGTGTCACCGAAACCATTTCGCCAGCCTTGCTGAATCAAAATGCCAGCGTGTTGCCATTTGGGTCGCGGTGGCATTGGCAATTGAGTTGGTCAACCAAGACTAAAGCCACGCCGTCAACTGCCAATACCACCAGTCAAACGACGGCAGCCACTGAAGATCGCCGTTCAAGCAGTCAACCTAACGCGGGAACAGCGACTCGTCAACGTAACGAAAGTGTCAGTGAAACAACTCATACCCGGGCGTTTCACGACGCTGCCTTTGTTCGAACCCTGCCGTCGACTAAGCAACGCTACTTAACCGAGCAAGACCAAGTCGGTCTGATTTCGATGTACTATTTAGCGGTGACTCACAGCGATCCAGCGGGGATTGAAAACGATCCGGGCACTAAGTACACTTATCACCGCATCAGCAACTATGCCCCAACGACTTATATTTTGACCGAAAAGGCTATTAATGGGCATCAGACATTTACCTATCTTGCCCAAATCGATGATCAGCAAGTTGTGCGACTATACCATTTCAAGCAGCCGGACGGCGCCTTGACCGACCTGCATGGGTTAGTCCCGAAATATACCGAGTATCCCAATTCAGCAGTGAAATTGGGGCAACTCATTACCGGCTACTATTCCGACCAAGATGGGCCTTTCCACCGCACCATGTGGGCCATGCAACCCGGCCAGCCTTGGCAATATTAAGACTATTTTCATCACCACGAATTAAAACAGGTCGTGGTGATTTTTTGTTCTTCACCAATACCAAACCGAAATCTACAGCACCGTTGCCGCTTAACCAACTCAATAATCGAGGCTAATCCAAGCGTAGTCAGGCAGGTTTGGCGTCCCGTGTCGAAATTGTTGGCCAGTGTTTTAGGCTGGCTTACAATTTGCGGCGTCCTTAAAGACGTGGGCTGTCGGCTTTAAGGCGAGGCTTCCAGACCGCTTTTTGGCTGGAATCGGTCGCCACAGGACACCGAACCTGCCTGACGGAGCGACGCTGACAACCGACAACACTATCTGTACAAAAAATAACCCAATGACCTTAACATCGCTAAACAATGTCAAAATCATTGGGCTTGATGCCAATACAACCAACTGGCGTACTGGTGTTGGGTTGAGGTTGCGATTGGGCAATCCACCTTTCTAAATTAGAATCGCCGCCGTAGATCAAAGTAACCTAAAGCTAACCCTGCTAATAAGGCTAACGTCCCTAAAATTGTATCAAGCGTCGTATTCCGATGTTCACCAGTTTGTGGCAAACGTCCCGGCGTTGGATTATAAGGACTTGGCACTTTAGTCGGCGCAGTTGGCGCTGGCTGGCTAGGCATGACACTTGGTTTGGTGTTAGGCTTAGCTGGCGCTGGCGTCGTTGGTGCTGACTGACCAGGCTTGGCTGGTTGCTGTGTTCCAGGCTGTTGCATCTCTGGTTTGGCTGGACCTGGTTTGGTAGGTTCAGTTGGCCCAGGAGTTTCGGGAGTCACTGGTTCGGGGTGTGGCTGTGGTGTCACAACGACGACATCTTTACGATCAATTGAGCTGCTGGCACTCGCGTTATTCCCATTGTCATCCGTATAAAGGGCGGCATTGGTAAAGACATCCGCACCGGTAGCCGTATTAGTCTTCGTCCGATACGTCAACTTGATGGCCGTCGCAAACGTCCCAGTTAACTTAAAGGTGATCGTATGACCGACCACACTAACCGTCAATGGGATCTGCTGACCATTGTCGTCGACTGCTTCCGCACTATCAGCGACGTAACTTTGATTATCACTAAGTTCATCCGTAATCACTGGATTGACTAACTGATTGCCGTTCGCTCTAATCGCTAACGTCCAGTTAATCAACGTTTGATCTTTCGAATCGGTCCAAGCGGCAACTTTCGTCATCGTGACCGGATCTTCAATCGGTCCAACTGGTGGATTCTCGCGGTCAATCGAGCTACCCGCATCACCGTGGTTACCATTCTCATCATCATAGACGGCCGCATTCGCAAATGTGGCGGCTCCCGTCGCCGAATTCGTCGTGCTTTGATAGGTCAACGTCAAGTCGCTGGTCCATTGACCAGTCAATTTAAACGTCAGCGTATTGCCAGTGACCGTTGCAACGACAGGCACCGTAGTCCCATCGGCGGTCACTGCCTTAACACTGTCAGTGACATAAGTCTGGTTATCACTCAAAATGTCGGTAATAACTGGATTGACTAATTGATTACCATTAGCGGACACTTGTAGTTGCCAATTGATCTTAGTTTGATCAGTCGGGTCAGACCAAGCAGCCGTCTTAGTCACCTTAATCGGATCCTTAACCGGTTCAACTGGTGGATTTTCACGATCAATCGACGAATTAGCTTCGCCGTGATTGTTGTTCTCATCATCCAGAACCGCTACGTTGTCGTAAACCGCTGCGCCAGTCGCGGCGTCCGTCGTGGTTTGATAAGTCAAGGTGAAATCACTGCTAAACTTACCATCAAATTTGAACGTGAGTGTCTTACCGGCCACATTAACTGTGACTGGCATAACAGTCCCATCCGTCGTGACCGCTTTGGCACTGTCAGCGACATAACTTTGGTCGCCACTCAAGGTATCCGTAACAACTGGATTGACTAACTGGTTGTTGTTAGTTGTCACTTGCAATTGCCAGTTAATCTTCGTCTGGTCGTTAGGATCGCTCCAAGCAGCGGTCTTGGTCAATTTGATTGGATCATTAATGGGCTCAGGTTCCTCAGGCGGCGCTTCACGATCAATCGACGTCCCAGCTTCCGCATGATTATTGTTCTCATCATCCAAAACGGCCGCATTGTCAAACGTCTCCGCACCCATGGCGGTATTAGTCGTCGTTTGATAGCTCAACGTCAAATCGCTCGTCAGCACGCCGCTAAAGTTAAAGGTGACCTTGTTACCAGCCACGGTCGTCTTTACCGGAATAGCTTGACCAGTCGCATCGCTGGCTTTAGCACTATCAGCAACGAAGGTTTGATTCGAACTCAGATCATCCGTAATCACTGGATTAAGCAATTGGTTACCATTAGTTGTCACTTGTAGTTGCCAATTGAGCTTAGTCTTATCAGCTGGATCGACCCAAGCCACTGTTTTCGCCATACTAATTGGATCTTTGGCAGGCTCAACTGGTGGGGCTTCACGGTCGATCGACTGATCGGCTTCCGCATGATTATTGTTCTCATCATCATAAACAGCGGCATTGTCGAACGTCGCTGCACCGCTCGGAGTAGTCGTCCTCGTTTGATACTTGATCTCCAAATCACTCTCGTACTCACCCATAATCTTAAAAATCAATCGTGAGCCTTCAACTGTTACCGTAAATGGCAATGGACCAGTGACGTCACGAACCTCCGCGCTCCCATCAACATAAGTGTGATTTGAACTTAACTCATCCGTAATGACTGGGTTAACTAATTCATTCTCGTTAGCGTCAACTTCGAGTTGCCACTTGATCAACGTTTTATCGTTGGGGTCAACCCAAGCTGCCGTTTTGCTCATGCTAATCGGATCTCTTGGCGGCCGCGCTTCACGATCAATCGTGGCATCCGCGGACGCATGATTGTTCGCTTCATCGTCATAGACGGCGACATTGGTAAACGTCGCCGCTGTGCCAATCTCATCACTCCGCGTTCGATAAGTCAGTTTCAAGTCATCCGTATAGGTCCCACTGAGATTAAACGTTAGCTCAGTCCCATTTGACTCGGCTGTGACTGGCACCGAGACTCCCGTTGCAGTAACCGCCTTAGCGCTACCCGCAATATAAGTCTGATTACCACTCATCTTATCGACAATCGTTGGATTGACGAGCTTGTTGCCATTCGCCGCCACGGCCAACGTCCAGTTCAACCGTGATTGATCTTCAGGATCAGTCCAAGCCACCGACTTGGTCATCTTAATTGGCTCAGGTGTTGGCTCAACCGTGCGATCGATGGTCGCGTTCGCGTCCGCTGAATTATCGTTGTCGTCCGTATAGTTAGCCGAGTTCGTAAACGTTTCCAATCCTCTCGAACTGGTTGGCGTCGTTTGATACGTCAAATGTAGACTCGTTGAAAATGACCCTACGGCGTGGAAAATAATGCTGTTCCCGCTTGTGCTGACTGCCAACATGATGGATTCACCATAGGCATTGACCAACTTAGCACTCGCTGGAACATACGTCTGGTTGTCACTCAAATGATCAATAATTTGCGGATTAACTAACACGTTGCCATTGGCGTTAACCTTGATCGACCAGTTCAATTTGGTTTGGTCACTAGGATCAACCCAACTAACTGACTTGTCCATCACGATCGGCTCCACCTCATTCGGTACTTCGGGCGCTGGATTTTCCGGCGCGGCTTCACGATCGATCGAGGCCGTCGCCGAATCGGTGTACCCACCGTCATCCGAATAGGTCGCATTGTTAGTAAATGTATCCGCACCCGTTGGTAACTTGGTTTGCGTCTGATAGGACAACACAACATTTCCCGTATAGGTCCCAGTTAACTTGAACGTGACGCTATTGCCAAAATAGCTCGTCGTCACCGCAACTGGAATCGTTTGACCGGCGGCATCCGTGGCTTCGGCACTCCCGGCAATATACTTTTGATTGCTACTAAAAGTATCCTTAATTACCGGATTCTTCATCGTCGTCCCATCATTGGGTTGCGCGACGACTCGCCAATTGATCACGGTTGGTGTCTCTGGATTAGACCAGCTCGCCGATTTCGTTATGCTGACGGAACCTTTAACTTTGCTCTCCACACCAACCTTGATCCAGCCATGGCGATTCGTCCGATATTGCATATTACTGTTTAAGGTGATTACACCATATGACGCACCTTGATCAATGTGAGCAGTCCCGATTGACCCAGAACCACTGGCCGCATATAACGTGAAATCATCGGGTTCAGGAATATAAATATTGGACGGTAACTGAAACGTCATCGTATCGCCTGACCGGATCCGCGCACTATCTGGAATTTGCCAACTATAATTAACCTGATAGTCACCAGGTGGCAAAACTTCACTATTAGAATAAACTTTCCCACTAGCATCTTTAATAACCGCACTATTGACATCTAAGCCAGTTGCTTCCGTTACTTCTCGTGCTTGCCCAATCACGGGTGGACTAAGTACCATCAGCGCTAAGCCAGTCACTGCGAGTAATAAAAATCGCCAAAACTTGCGCATCATTTTCTCCCCCATTCAGTTTATTTACCAAGCTAGCACAACTCACTTGACACCCAAAAGTTACCACGCCTGTACTAGTCACGATCAGTTTAAAGCCCCGTTCGTTAGCTTGACTAACTGTTCGAAATCCCGAAAGATCAAGGATTTAATAAAATAATTCATTAATCCAATTCAGGTATAGTTATGGCTCATCGGTCTATCTGGTCACTAACTGCTGCGATTTTTAATTATCAAACATCAACAAATTTATACAAAAAAGCTGTCACCCCGCAGTCAAACGCGTTGTGACAGCTTGTATTCACTTATTTAAGGTTAAGCACTCATATCTTAAAACTAAACAACTGGCCGATCGCTTAAAATCGTTAATTAGCTGTAAGTTGTTGTTGACTCAACGGAACCGTTGCCGATTGTCCATCAATTTGGCCAACTGACCTTGAAATTCAGTGCTATGCGTTTGAATGTCGCGCAGTTCAGAGCTCATTTTCACCGTATAATCCGCAACTTCGCCGTGTTCACCTTGGTCCAATCCAAGCTTTTCTTCAGCCACACCGACCCGCATTTTAACCACGCGTTTCAACAGCACGATAATCACAATGCAAAGTACCGTTGTAAAGATAATCGTGAAAGCGGTCGCCAGTAGTTGCAGGCCAAAAAGCTTAAACCCACCGCCGTAAAATAGCCCATTCGCTGTGACCGACGCATTAACCGCCTTGGTGGCAAATAAACCAGTCATAATGCTGCCCATAATCCCAGAGACCCCGTGACAGCCGAACGCATCTAGCGCATCGTCAATGCCTAGCCGCGGTTTGAGTAACGTGATAAACGCGTAACTGGTCATCGTAGCGATCAACCCAATCCAGAACGCCCCACTCGTTGTGACATAGCCACAAGCCGGCGTAATCCCAACCAAGCCACACAAAGTCCCAGTGCAAACCCCAACGAGTGTTGGCTTGCCTTTGGTAATCATATCAATGACCATCCACGTCATCATAGAAGTCGCCGTCGCTACCGTGGTCGTTAAGAACGCTTGAATCGCTACGCCGTTCATCGCTAACGCTGACCCAGCGTTGAAACCGTACCAACCAATCCAAAGAATCGCGGTACCCAATAAGACCCAGAGAATATTGTAATGCTGCGTTTCACCTTTACCGTAGTTATAGCGTGGTCCTAAGAAGGCTGACAGTACCAAGGCGGTAATCCCAGCGTTGATGTGAACAACAGTCCCACCGGCAAAATCAATCACGCCTAAATGCGCTAAAAAGCCGTTATCCCAAACCATATGCACCATCGGATAATAGATGAAAATCGACCAGCAAACGATAAATGATAATAGGAACTTAAACCGGATTCGACCAACCACAGCACCGACAAACAGCGCGGGTGTGATAATGGCAAACATCATTTGAAAAATCATATACAGGCCAGTTGGAATCTTCGTTGGCGTTAGCGCCGCAAGATTGACACCATGTAGCCAGACCGCTTTGAGGTTGCCTACGACGCCGCCTAAGTTACCCGAAAACGACAAGGAGTAACCAACTAAGATCCAGAGTAGAATTGCTAAGCCACAAATCATAAAAACGGATAACATCGTATTGACAACGTTACGTTTAGAAACTAATCCGCCATAAAAGAACGCTAAACCGGGGGTCATGAACAATACCAATATACTTGATAAAACTAAGAACGTTGAATTCGCAGCACTCATAATTCCAACTCCCATCTGTACCATTTGATGTAAGAAATTATAACATTAATTATAAAGCTCGCTCACTATTTTTGAACATTCTGGGCCTTTTTAAACTAGTAACGCCAATCAATACGTTAATTTAGTGACTTTCGCCAATTGAATGTGACCTTTTATAACATATCACATTCATGATTAATTCATGCCGTAAAATAAATTCAGTTATATTTTGAAATTCATTTCAGCTTAAGATTCCAAGTCATATCAGGCTTTTCACAAAAATCACTTGTCAAAATTAGTCGCAAAATGGTAAAATTCACTTAGAATAACGTTTAGCGTGTCAACTAATTATGGTGGGATGATCTTATGCAACAAAAGCTGACAAGTAAGCGACGAGTCGTTCTGATCGTCATGTTGACCATTATCAGCGTCGCCTGTGCCCTATTATTAGGAAAATGGGGCCGGACATTGAGCGTTGTCTTAATCGGCTTCGCTCTCGCCACTTTAACCAGTGGTTGTCTACGGTTTTGCAAGGCCCGTGGATTACAGCAAGGCAGTAGCATGCTGTTCTCTTTAGTGTTAGCCGCTGGTTATGTTTTCGTCATTTTAGGTAGTTATGGCTATTTCCGTGGCTAAAAGTCAAAAGTCCACTCACGATAAAAATCGTGAATGGACTTTTTTTGTTGTTCAATTTAAAATTCATAGGGCACTATCCGCTAACATCAGCAACGCTTGAGACTTAATTGCAAAGTCAGAACAGCTGACTCAATTTAAAACGCTAGCGGTATCGCTAACTAAGCAGCCTGATGCCGACGTAACAGCCGCACACCAGTGATGACAGTTGCGATTAAACAGATCACCAACGAAACAATAAAGGCAACCCGCATCCCATCGATGAAGATTTCGGGATGGGCTGGTAAGTAGGCCGTCACTTTGTACCCAGCCGATTTACTCATCGCCGAGAACAAGACCGTCGTCGCTACCGAGATCCCGATAATCATCCCTAACTCACGGGCAAGCGCATTGATGCCGCCAGCCACACCGAGATCTTTGACGTCAACCGAGCTCATGACAATTGAATTATTTGGTGCTTGGAAAATCCCGTTTCCCAAACCAACTAATCCAATAAAGAACATGAATAGCCATAGCGGCGTGGTCAAACTAGCAAACATATACCCGATCTGGCTCAACGAGATGAGCACCAAGCCAATGAATGTCAGCAATTCTGGGCCAATTTTATCCGAAATGGCCCCGGCAATTGGCGCCACAATCACTTGGACGATGGGGAACGTCATCAACGCGTAACCCGCATAATTAGCCGCCAAGCCACGGGCATTTTCCAGATAAAATGGTGAAATCACGTTGAAGAAGAAGTTTGCCACAAAGATCAGGAACGCACAGAGAATACTAATCGAAAAGCGTGAATTTTTGAAAAGTTGTAACGCCAAGATGGGATTATCATGGTGCAATTCGACCCGCACAAAAATCGCAGTCGCAATAATAGCTACCACGAAACTCGCTAAAATAATCGGCTTCGTGAAGCCAATCTCTTGACCAATGAAGACTCCCGCAAACAGGCTGACCATCATTAACGCAAACAAACCGGCCCCCGTTTTATCGATCGGCAACTTGCTCATCGTAATATCCTTTGGCAAAATAACTTGTCCTAAAATAATTGCGAGAATTCCCACTGGCACGTTCATCCAGAAAATGTAGCCCCAACTTAAGTGAGCCAAAATTAGGCCACCAATCCCAGGACCAGCAATACTCCCGAGCGCCACAAACGAGCCAATCATGCCCAAGGCGCGGCCCCGTTCATTAAATGGGAATACTTCGGTAATAATCCCGTTGTTCGCGCTCATCGTCATCGCGGCGCCAACGGCTTGAAGGCTTCGTGCCGCTAACAACATCACTAAGCCAGAATTAAAGCCACATAATAACGAGCCAATCGTAAACAGCACTGACCCAATTTTGAAGATCCGAATCTTTCCGTGAGAATCCCCCAACTTACCAAATAAGAGCAATAGCGCACAAATAATAATTAAATAAATCGAAACGACCCATTCGGCTTGGTTCATCGGAATTGCCAAGGACTTACTCATAACAGGCAACGCAATGTTGACGATACTACCGTCCAGTGTCGACATAAACGTGAATAAACAAACGGCGATTAAAATCCACCAGCGTCGCTTTTGAATCTGCGGATCAGTCGCAAAAGATGCTGTCTTCATAACTTAGTTTCCCTCTTTGTTTGAATTAGCGCAGTGAGCCAATCGAGCTGGGCTTGTGCCCGTTGCGTTTGCAGGTCGCTGACCAATAACGCGTCCACCACATCCGCCTGCACCATGTGCTCATTATGCTGTAGCCGAGCTTGATGCTCGGCCAGCCGGTCCAATTGTCCCTGCGCAAAAGTTTGAAAATCCATTAAAATCGTTAATTGCTGCGCCAACGTTAACAAATGTAAAAAATTCAGTTTAATTTGAAACGTCAGCTGTGTCTGCTTGTTTAACGCGACCGGTGCAAGAACCAGCGCCCAGAAATGCCGCCGACCACTCGCTGTGAGGGTCGCTTCTTTCTGGGGCCGTTTACTCGTGGTGGTCTTGAAATCTAAGCGAAGCTCTCCGGCCGCCGCCAGCTTATCTAGTAGCGGATAGAGGGCCCCAAAACTAATCGTCAACTCCTGACCGACCACGTTGACTAGCGCTTTTCGTAGCTGATAACCAGTCATCGGGCGATCCATTAATTGACCTAAAATAAATAATTCGTACATCTTTACCCACCTAACTTTTAGAGCGTCACTAGTATATATATCTTTTCGATATATTGCAAGCCAATTCACTTTTTAAACCAGCCGAAAACAGACTAAAAGCACCGGTTCCCTAGCAAAACGTGCTATTATTAAACGATAACAATGAAGGGGGTTACCAGATGAGTTCAATTATGGAAGATTTACAATTGGCCGAACAGCAGGCCCACCTTATCAATCTCTATCAAGCCAATAGCGATGTCGTTTACACCGGCTACATTGATAGTCTGGCACCCGATGGCGTTGTCGTGAATACTTATGACGACGCCGGGCTTCAAGATGGCGCAGTTTTCATGCGCTATCACGTCATTGACGAAGTGGAAATGATGAGTGAAGACTTAGATAACATGGCTTTCCGCATCGAAAACGCCGATGATGAAGGTTTAAGCACCGTGCCACAATCCCCAGTCCATTTCAACGCGGAACACGCGGAATTGTCACAGATTTTAGCGAATGCCTTGACCCAACAACAAGTCATTCTGTTAGTGGTCGAAAATAATGACAACTATTTGGAAGGGCAAGTTCAGAATTTAGCTGAAGAAAAATTTGATTTTAAAGCCTTTGATAAGTTCAATTACAGTCACCAAGACACGCAAGCCCTCAACTATGACAGCGTCAATATCGTGGAATTTCGTGGCAACGAATTGTTACTAGAAAGTGCCTACGTTAAGACCGACTTTCAGCACGTTGATTCCGTCAAGGCGACTGGCAACCAGGCCATCAACGACACCTTAGTGCATGCACAAGCCGCTCACGAACTGATTGCAATTCGTTCCGCGGACGGGTCCGACATGTTCTTTGTTGGTTTCGTGAACACGTTGAACGCCGACAGTGTCGTCATCAATTTAGTCGACATGACCGGCCAATTCGGCGGTTACACCTTATGCCGGCGGTCGTTGATCGAATCAGTCACGATCCAATCCGACTACTTGCAAACGATGCGCGGTTTTATTGAATTGAATCAGCAATATGAATTAAACGTCCAACCCGTTTTAAACGATGAACGGCTCTTTGATGGCACAACGGATTTGTTTGAAGCCATCTTACGTCAAGCTGGTAATTTCAATAATCTCTTGCATTTAACGACTGACAATCCGATGTTGCCAGACATGACTGGCTATCCGGGCACTGTCACCAACGGCCACTTCATTTTCTATAACGTGGAAGATGACAACCAAATCAACCGCGTCGGCACTTTGATCGAACTCGATTCCGTCGTCGAATTATCATTTGGCTATATGGATGCTTATTTACTTGAAAAACGCTTGAAAAATACCGGTAATTTATAAATTGCAAAAAATGACCCGCCAATCACTGAAGATTGACGAGCCATTTTTTATTAGCGTTTATAACCGTTTTTCAATGTGATACTTTCGTGCGTCTGGTTTAGGACCATCCGCCGAAATGAGATCATCCGCATAAAAGACCGAATAACCATGATCTTCTTCAAGCGGTTTCGCAATCAAGATTCCGCGTTTGCGACCTTGTTGCGCATTATAAATATCCGCGCTGCGTAAAGCGGCACTATAATCATGGGATTCGGAAATTGCGTCACCCGGATTAAATAAGACATTTTCATCCATTTCAGATCACCCCTTTGGATTGGTACCTTAATTATACACACTTACCTGTGAAACAAAAATCTTAAAGGTTGATGTCAACGTTATAAGTTAGCTTCGATAAAGTTAACCCTTTGGTGATCAAGCGACCGATTAAGTCTTCAGCCTTGTCACGCATGTTGGCAACCATCACTTTATCTTGTGCCGTCAAGAATTTAGTCAATTCTTCACCAGATAATTTAGCCGCTTGGGCATCCGTTTCAGCGACAAATTGACCTAATTCGATGCGGCATTCCTTCAAGTAATCAATGTCTTCTTGCACGAAATCAGCGTAATGTGATTCCACGATCATTGAAACCGTCCGGTATAACCAGTAAGCGCTCTTCCGGTCATAAGTTAATGGCGTGTTAGCGAAACTAGGATCCGTTTCGGAAACGTTCGCATGGAATGGCAAGTATGGGGCAAATGAAGGCATCCCGAAAGTCATCCACATGATGGCACTTTGGTCTTCCGGCACGTCGTTACGAATTTGCATGACGTGTGAATTTTGGGTCCGGTTCATTGAGATTGGCCGGAATTTCTTGGCTTCTGGCGAATCAGTGAATGGATCGTACTTCGTTTCATTGTAATGTGAACCTAAGACATATTCCACATCTGCGACCGAAATCTTCTTGGCAGCGTGGCAAATGAATGGGAGTTCACTGGATTGTGGATCCTGTTCGATTTCTGGATTGAAGTAATGTTGACCATACCAAACCCGTGGGGTATTGTAATGGCGGTCTTTTTCATTATCCGTTCCGAAAATGTGACGGAAGTTGAAACCTTCCTTGTCAGGATTCAAATGATGTTCTTCAACGAATTCACGGATATTTTCGGACCACATGAAGTTGTCAGGATCATTAAAATCAACCCATTGGATGGCAACTTGGTTCGCAGCGACCGCATAGGCGTCATCAGGAATCCGTTGCGCAACCCATTGATGACCAGTGACGATTTCCATGTACCACACATCGTTCTTGTCGTTGAACAAGACACCGTTACCTTCAGGTGAGCCATATTTAGCAATCAACTTGCCTAAATATTGGACCCCTTCTTTAGCGGAGTTGATGAATGGAATAACCATGGTTGGGAGTGAATCTTCGGCCAACCCATTTTTAACAAATGGATCAAATGTTAAAGTATGTTCATTCCCATAGACGCTTTCAGTTGAGGAAATGCCGACGTTCTTTTCGTTAAAGCCGTTTTCTTCAAAGACACCTTTTTCAGCAACTTCGATGTTAGGTACCCCTTGATAGCGATAGCCGTCAGCTGGTAGTGGCGCCGTGAAGCCGTTCTTACCAGAAGTTAACGTTTCGTTACGACCGTGGACCGCTGGATGGACAATAAACTTTTGTGGTGTGATGGGCATAAAAGTATCATCGTTCCGGGCAATCATCGTAGAGCCATCAACACTGGCCTTTTTACCCACTAAAATGGTTGTACAAGCTTGTTCGTTCATGCAAACACTCCTCTATTTATCATTATGAATACGTTTTACCACTTTCAATTTTACACGCTCTAGGTAAAAATGCTAGGTCGATGGAAACGTTAACAAAAATTCTTACGCAATTTTAATGGGGGAGTAGTTGTCTGATTGACACTGACACAATTCAACGCACCATAAAAAAAACAATTACCAGTTGGGTGATCAACTCAACGAGCAATTGTTTATGCATTTACGGAGCATTTTCTAGTGTCCAATTAATTGTTGTCTTTTTCTCACCCGCAGCGATTGTTGGACCCGCTTGAACAAATAGTTGGTGCAGTCCGGAGTCAGCAGTCTGACCCGTCGATTCACTTTTAAACGGAATCACTGTATCAGCGCTTTTTGTATCAGCGGATTGATGGAAGATTTGAACGTCGGTATCACTCAATCGAATCTTATCGGTTTGATTTGGTGCCTGATACCACAAGTAGCCCGCCAAACTGTCAGCTGCTGACTTTGGCGTGACTGAACCAAGGCGAGCCTTAATATTCCAAGCACTCTTGTTTTTCCGATGGTCGTGGACAATAATACTCCAACTTTTAATGGGGTAAAAAGTCTTGGAGACCATCGGCACTTCATGTTGACCAAAATCAAGCGTGGTCATAGTTTGGCCAAAAGCAAGTCCTTGGGCATCGTGGGTTACCTTGACATTTAGCGTATTCGATTGCATATACCCCGGCTCAGTGGCATAAATTGGAATCTTAATTTCTGCGAGCTGATTATCATTGAAGGCCTTGATACTTTTGACAAGTTCAGCTTGCGATATCACCTCATAGTCAATGGCAAACTTAGCCGTTGTGGCTTCACCAGTACGTAACTTAAGTTGATCAACAATAAAATTAGTGACTTGATCTAAATCAGGCTCATCACCAGACCCGCCAAGCTTTAGACTATCTTCCAGATCAAATGTTGGATCTTGTTCAATTGCGGCAATACTCAACTTTTTTAATTCAGCAATCCCGGTATCACCCGTATCATTGCTCTCAGTGACGGTCACACGATCGTTATGAGCTAAATAGTCTGCCAACTCACCTTTTTTTAAATCAAACTGATAGACCCCATTTCGGCCAACCGTTTCAGTATCAGTAGTTACACTATTCGTAACCAAATTGCCACTCGTACCCTTACCGGTAATCTTTACGCTATCCTTAGTCAGCGTTGCATCGATAGTTGGTTTAAGGATTGGTTCACCAGCTGCAAAATAGCCTAAATCGTAGTACATCGTCCCAACATCAGGATTCTCCGTAGGAAAGTAAAAGCCTAGTTTTAACGGTAATGCATCTTTTATACTGGTAAGATTAACGTCAATATCCCTTAGCTTATCCTCTCCCCCCATCAGGGAAAGCACATCCATACCCGCAGCCATCGGACTACCGCTTCCCAATATTTTAATTTTAGAACCATTCATATGCATAACAAGAAATTGAAACTTTTTCATTTTAAAATATGTTCGATAATATTTATCATGAGTGTTCATGGTTACCTCAATATCAATCGAAATTTTAGTGGTTTTGGCGGTAATTCTGCCATTATTTGTCCCATTTGCCCTAATTGATTTTAGTTTAAAAGAAAAATTTTGAAAGGGGAAAAATGTTCCTTGAATCAATTGTGCTTGGTTTTTATCTGGTTTTCCAGCGACGCGTAGATTCGGATGAAAGCTCGTCCTTAAATTCGGTTGATCATAGTCATAAATTATTTTCGACTCATCCGCTCGTCCAACCCTCCCACACCACAACATCACCCCAAAACTACAGATTATCAGTGCTACCTGCCATCGTCGCTCCTTCATCTGTATTTCTGCCACCTTTTTGTCTAGATTTTAACCGACTAATCTGCTTGTTTCCGCCTTTTTATAACAATTACTAACCAAACCAGCACTCCGCCCACAATCAACATGAGGAACGCACCAATCAGTACAAACCAGTATGGACTGATTACTTTAGTGTCGACTGATTCACGTGCATACTTTTTAGCCTCTTTTGCAGTAATAGTAAAGTCTTTTTCAAACACCCATTGATGTGCTTTATTCTTGGCAACCATTCGCAAATGATACTTTCCGGCTTCTAGACCAGTATTTCCTGTCAAAATTGGATACTGATAACTAGAATTCGGAGCCATTTGGACGCCACTTTTTTTAACCGCCTTAACTAGCTTCTTGGTCGCACGATTAGTGATTACCGTAGTTAACTTAACATCTGGAATAATCACCGCGGATGGATTACGCAGATTAACGAAAATACTTTGCCGATAGTTTTCTAAGCCCGAGGTCACGTTAGTTAAAGTTAATTCAGGCTGTGGTGCCTTGCCAAACGAATACTTCATGCCAATTACGTAAGCATATTGGTTTTTGATATTCAGCGACTCTTTCACATTACTAGTAACTTTCTCTTCAACTTTTCGGAAATGCCAGCCACCCAGCATCACACCTTCAAAATTAGTCGTCGGAATTTGCACTTTTGCCATGACAACCTTTGAGTCATTTGCTGGGACCGTCACAACCGAATCACCCTCAATCTGTGTTACTTTATCCAGTCGATAACGCAAAGAAGAATCAAATTTGGTTGCGGGCGTCATATATTCAATCACACCATTATTATTGGTATACGCGGTGTGAATCCCCATTTTCACTTTAATATCACGCTTAGTTGCATTGTAAATTTTCACCTTTAAAGTTTGCTGTTGTTCTGATCTCATTTTCAAATCAAAGAACGAATTTTTCATATCAACCTGATTATCAGGCAACTGTGCTACCACGCTAAAACCGATATTATTATTTGGCGTGGTTTTAGCTTGAACCGAAATTGGTAACAATACTCCCAACAGTATGATCACCACGACTAACGACCAAATATATCTATTACATCGTTTCCCCATTACGCAAATTACTCCTAATTTTGTCAAACTTTTATGTACAGGTTAGGCGCAATCATGCACCTAACCAATCAAATTACGCAGGTGGCGTAGTTTCTAAAGTCCAAGTTAACGTAGTTGAATAAGTTTCTGTACGAGCCTTATTGGCTGGCACGGTCAAAGTAATATCATTAGGATCAAACTTTAATGCGGTCACACCGGCACCGTTACCCCGCTTAGGTGCTTGAAAAATCATATTTGACGCACCCTGACCATCCAATGCTAAAGTCACATTCTGCTCAGCAAGGATAGCCCCATTTTCACCATTTCCACTATTAGTTAATCTCGTGTTGGAATTCTTGTGAGCAGTTGGCCAAATAATTTCCGCTCCATCAATAGGAGGAATTCCCTTACTCTGATTATTTGAGTCAGGTACCGCTAACTTATCACCAGTAACCTTCACTTTCCAATTACCAGCCAAATCCGAACGGGTATCAGCAACTTCAACAACAAAGTTTTTTCCCCAATCAAATGACGTGTTGTCCATATCATTTGGTGTTACCTGTCCCTTGTTAGGCTGAACACTCCCTTGATACCGTCCCTCCTGACCCAAACTTAGCGTGGCTTTGCCAGCACCGAACGCAAGATTATCAGTGACATAGACAAAACCTACCTGCTTATCCTGTTGAGTCAAACGCCCCTTGTTCACACCCGAAGTCACAATTTCATTGGGATTGTCAGGATTAATCGGGTCAATTTTATTTATGTCAGGAGCCGTAAAAGTAATTTCAGCTTCCGTTTTCCCTGTGCTTAGGAAGCCTGTACTGTCAGCAGCTTTTACACTAATCGGGGCTGCCATCAAAGCCACGCCACACAACGTTAAACTCGTTATTAGTTTTTTCATTTATCAGTACACTCCTTATCTTTTTTAGTGCCAATTAGGATCATTAACTAACAACCAGACGTCTATTCCGGTTGTGTACAATTAAAGTATAATCTGCCTCGCTAATGCTGGCAATAGTCGACCAGGGTGACAATTTCTAATAAGAATTAAGTTTATTTTTATCAATGAAGTTACTAATATGACTGCTTAAATATCATTTATCTAAGAATTGTTTTATAGATATAATTTTTATGGTATAGGTAATAGTCCTTACTTCTATTTCTAATTTCACAACAACCAAGTGATTAATTTTAAATTAACGTCAATAGCCGTTGGGACTGCTTTATTCAAGGCTATGTCATCCGCTACGACTGACTTTAAGGAAATTAATTTAGCACAAATTGCTTAATGACGTTAACCATAAGTCGCACCTTGAACGAATGCCCGCAGTCACAACCATTACAGCGTTATTCATATTTTCCACTACTTAATTTTCAACTAAAAAATTTTCAAAATAAATAACTTTATTTTTGCCGAATGCAGTCAGTTTAAGAAAGTCTTCTTATTTTTGAAAAATCAACGACACACTTTCTTCATATTTCGTTGTTATATTGTACTCATAGCAATTAAGGATTCCCTCCAAGATTGCTACTATAACAATTAACATTCTTTTCATTTACTCCTCCAAAGTAATGAAATCCGTCAGAGCGAATAACTCTGACAAGCCTAGCAAGCGGCATGTGAACGTCCCCCCGCTTATATGACTAAACGCTTGTTAGGTTCTCACCATGTGATTCCCCATTGCATGGTGACCTACTCCTTTTGACCTTCGTATTCCCGTACGAAGGTTTTTATTTGAAACAAAATGAATTTTGAACGCACTAAACCAAAGCACTCGAAAGTGTTGAAAAAAACTAGTATAC
>NZ_BJDI01000010.1 GCF_005405065.1 Lactiplantibacillus nangangensis
CCGCCGTATACGGAACCGTACGTACGGTGGTGTGAGAGGTCGGTAATTGAAATAATCAATTACCTCCTACTCGATCGTCTGTCGTCGTGACGGGGTCATTTTTATGATATCAGCGGGGTTAACTTACCGGAAAAATTGAGATTGTCGGGGTTAGTTGGTATAATTGGCTAGACTAGGAATTAGTAAGAAAGTAGGAAAATAAATGGATAAAGCGACAATGCAAGATCGGCAAAAACATATCCGGAATTTTTCAATCGTCGCCCACATTGATCACGGTAAATCAACGTTGGCGGATCGGATTCTTGAATTGACGGATACTATCTCGAAACGTGAGATGCAAGACCAAGTGCTGGATTCAATGGACTTGGAACGTGAACGTGGCATCACGATTAAGTTGAATGCGGTCGAACTGCATTATACGGCTAAAGATGGCGAGACCTATATTTTCCATTTGATCGATACCCCGGGACACGTGGACTTCACTTATGAGGTCTCACGGAGCTTAGCTGCCTGTGAAGGGGCGATCTTGGTCGTTGATGCGGCACAAGGTGTCGAAGCGCAGACGCTCGCGAACGTGTACTTAGCAATCGATGATGACTTGGAAATCGTCCCAGTCATCAATAAAATTGATTTACCTTCGGCGGAACCTGAAAAAGTTCGTCAGGAAATTGAAGATGATATTGGGATCGATGCTTCGGACGCCGTGCTCGCCTCAGCTAAGGCCGGTATTGGGATCGAAGAACTGCTGGAACAAGTCGTTCATAAGATACCAGCACCAACTGGTGATATCGATGCACCGCTCAAAGCCTTGGTCTTTGATTCAATCTATGATGACTACCGCGGGGTTGTGTTGAGCGTTCGAGTGCATGAAGGCATCGTGCGGCCAGGCGACAAGATTCGATTGATGAATAGTGGTAGCGAGTATGAAGTGACCGAAGTTGGTGTCAACTCACCGAAACCGATTGCGCGTGACTTCTTGATGGCTGGTGATGTCGGCTATATTACGGCCAGCATCAAGGATATTCAGGATACCCGTGTCGGTGATACGGTGACGAATGCCGCTCGTCCGGCTGAAAAAGCCTTAGCTGGTTATCGTGAAATGAATCCGATGGTCTATGCTGGGATCTATCCAACCGATAATGCCCGGTTTACTGATTTACGTGAAGCGCTAGAGAAGCTCAAGTTGAACGATGCGGCCTTGGAATTCGAGGCTGAATCTTCACAGGCGTTAGGCTTTGGGTTCCGTTGTGGCTTCTTAGGATTGTTACACATGGATGTTATTCAAGAACGACTTGAACGTGAATTCAACCTAGACTTGATCACGACGGCGCCATCTGTGACTTATCATGTCCTGATGACAGATGGCACTGAAAAGGATGTTGAGAACCCGGCAGAAATGCCGGAAGCCTCATCACTCAAGGAAATCCGTGAACCGTACGTGAAGGCCCAGATCATGGTGCCAAATGAATACGTTGGGGCAGTCATGGAATTAGCACAGCGTAAGCGTGGTGAGTTCGATACAATGGAATACTTGGATAATAACCGGGTCAATGTGGTTTACCATATTCCGTTGTCTGAAATCATCTTTGATTTCTTCGACAAGTTGAAGTCGAACACCCGTGGTTATGCCTCCCTTGATTATGATTTGGATGGCTATCGGGCGAGTGATTTGGTTAAAATCGATATCTTATTAAATGGGGACAAAGTTGATGCGTTGAGTTTTATTGCGCACCGCGACTTTGCCGCGGCACGTGGTCGGGAGATCGCGTCGAAGCTGAAGACGATTATTCCACGGCAAAACTTCGAAATTCCAGTCCAAGCAACGATTGGTGCCAAAGTGATTGCCCGTACCAATATCAAGGCATACCGGAAAGATGTGACCGCGCACTTGTATGGTGGCGACCGAACTCGACGGATGAAGTTACTTGAGAAACAAAAGGTTGGGAAGAAACGGATGAAGGCTGTCGGGCGAGTTGAGATCCCGCAAGAAGCGTTCATGGCTGTTTTGAAAACTGACGAAGAAGAAAAGCCGTCGTAATAGGGTTCCGCGCAAGCGGAGCTCTTTTATTTTGCTGATTTTCCTACCATTTTCCTACCTCGAAACCTAGAAGTAGGAAAAATAGACAGATTTCCCGTTTTTGTCTTCCAACCAAATTTATGAGAAATTCTCCTGTATAGCATTCTTCCTACCAAAATTTAATGACTGTTATCTAACATTTGCTCAAATATATCAACAGTATCACGTTTCATTTTTTGAGTAACATGAGAGTAGGTATCCATGGTAGTTGCAATCCTTGAATGACCAAGACGCTGTTGGATTTCCTTGTAGTTGGCATTATGTTCCAATAGCATGGTTGCGTGTGTATGACGGAGTGAATGGAAATTAAAAGGAAAGTCCACGTCTTTACTAACTTTTCCGGCATAATAATGAATAACAGATGGTGTTACTGGTTTTCCGTTTGCTTTGGTACAAACAAAGTTGCTTTCATAATAAAATTTTCCGTACCGCAAGTGATTGGCTAGTTGTTCTTTTCGAGCGTGTTTTAAGATTTCCACAAGAGTTTTTCCAATCGCAATAGTTCGATAGCTGGCCTTCGTCTTTGGAGATGTAATTGCAAATTCTGATTTAGGCTTCATGATCATTTGTTTGTTAACAGTCAGCGTTTGTTCTTCAAAATTGATGTTGTCCCAAGTTAGTCCCGAAATTTCCCCACGGCGCAAACCGGTATTAAATCCGATTTGTAATGGTAAGTAAAATGGTGATGCTTCGGGGACCATTGATAGAATTTCTTTAAACTGAGATAAACTGATGATTTTAAGCTCGGTACGACGTTCCTGGACGGTCCTTTCAAGATCATCTTTGTTAATTGGTGGAATAATATAATCAGCAGGATTTTGATTAAGAACCTGATAGGGGAAAACCGCCATTTTAAATCCTTTACGGATAACCGAAATAATAATATCGATTGTGTGCTTCGCTAAGTTAGTTGGCAAGTTATTGACAGCTTGCTGAATACTGACTGCAGAGACAGCTTTCATTTTATACATACCAAGCGCAGGCTTTATATACTTATCAATGACATTACGATAATTGGTCTGTGTGTTATATTTTAAAGTTTTTACAACAAAATTTTTATGCCAGTAATCAAAGTAATCGGAGACGCTTATATTTGATAGCTTGATTGGTGCACCGCCATTTTCATATTCATCTAGTGCCTTACGTAGTGCGGATTCAGCTTGGACACGAGTTTTACCACCGTATGTTTCGAAACGTTTTCGTTTTCCCTTAATCTTTGCACCTTCAAAGCTGTAGTACCAGCTATCACCGCGTTTTCTTAAATGTCCCTGCATAGATAAAACTTCCTTTCTAAATTGTTGTGAATGCCTATTTTATATAAATCAAACGTATGTTCTTTTGATATGTTAAATAAAAGCCCTAATAGGGCCATTATTGATAAATAAGGTGATATAATTTTGGAAAAAGAGGTGCTTCTATATGACTGATCGAGAGCGTAACTTACTAGTAAGAGCATTGCAATTCTATCGTGATGAAAGACAACTAGATGACTTACCAAGGGATAAAAATTTAAAATATTATGACTACGACGGTAACGGAAAGGTTACTTATTCTACTGCAGATGCAATTGATGCTAATAATATGGAAAAACTATTGAGCACCTTTAATTGATGGCAAAAAATATTCATTGTACACAACATTTAAACCATCTAGTAACATATCACATATTCTTTTAGAAGTAATACCACTATTATGATGATCTACCGAGTTTCGCAATCTAAATAGTGTATCAATGAAGGTTTGTTGTCGTGAGTCTAGACTAATGGGTTCTCTTGTAAATGCTTTGAGATAGTCCTTTGCAGTGGGATTGCGTCCTAATTGTCCCTCCTTATGATAGCTTATCAGTGTAAGTAGCATGAGGTGTTCTAGACAGCTTCCTAATGCAGCGGCACAAAGAAACCATTTTTGATTTTGATAAGCAAATAAACACTGATTGAATTCATCGGTAAATTGATTATCATTAATCGAAGTTAACATTTCATCGAAGTGGTAATTATCTACAAATAACTGGGTTTGTGTTAAAGGAAAGCTTTCAATTTTATTGTTTTTTATCAATTCTGTTTGAAAGTAATTGTATTCGTGATCTACAAATTCTTTGCTCCATTTTGATAAGTCGTCCAATTGATTGACTAGTGGTGAATTTCTAAACAAAACAGTAAATGATAAGGAACTTGGGATGGTCTTACTGATAATTGATTTTTCTACCAAGTTTTTATTGGCAAAATATTGAAGAAACTGTTTCGTACTGTATAGTTGTTCAAACTCAAAATTGTGAGTTTGGGCTTCCAGGTCAATGAATGTGAATGTGTCTTGATCACTACTGTGGGCGAACATAACACTAGTGGTAATGCTTTCAGACATGGATTTTCGATAAGCTCTTATTAAGTAGATGGCAATGTGCCTACTTTCTGCCCACGAAAATCTAGAATAATCGGTGTTTAAGTCACCCATGATATATTTAATTTCATCAAGATAATTTTTCTTCAGTGTGTCTATGATTTGTTGGCTTCCTTCAACTGTCAAGAATGCTCACTCCTGTATTTATTTAGTGGATATGTTAAAATTCCAACAATTCTAGTAATACTTTGCTTCAAAGTCATCTATGTTTCACTCATTAGGGGATGAATCCATTGTTACATTTATATCCCTAGCACTTGCCGTTTCTTCGTTTTGAACTCAGCTTCGGTCAAAATTCCGTCATCGAACAGTTGCATCGCTTTCTAATTTCGCCAACGATGCCAGAGGGGACAGCAGACTGCTTTGCCTTATTAGCGTTGATGATACCTTCCAAAGGGCGGTTGCTTGATCCTTTTTATTCTTAAATAAAAGCCCGAGTTAGGGGCCAAGTAATTATTTATTGATATATCTGTTTCCTTTTTGTCTTGATGGCTGCAGCATCATAATCAACACTGCTAAACTACCGATAACTGGTACAAAATTTATTAGCCAAAACGCACCACTTAAACCGATATCGTGTAATCTGCGGAATTCAGCAGTGAGCCCAATGATAAAGATGTAGATTGAATAAATTAACATTATTGCTAAAAGTACGAAGAGGGCAATAGTAGTTCCTGTCGGTGAACCATCTATATTAAATTCTAGTAATTCTGATCCAATACCCGTGATAGCACCGATAATAAAGCTATAAACGAAAGTTATCACGAATGTGATTAGTGTTACTCCAAGCAGTGCCCACCAATAGTCAGCGCGACCCATACGTTTGTCTATCTTGAACGAGTCCCTAAACAACAATTTTGTTGAACTGATTAGATTTGGATTTGAACTCTCGTTATATGGCTTGTCGATAGTTTCCATTTGAGTGTGTACTGTTGTACTTTGTTCGCTCTTAGCGCCATTTTCTTGTTTTGTGCCACAAAAAGGGCAAAATTCTGCGCTTTCCTGAATCTCTTTTCCACATTTAATGCAAAACTTCTTATCCATATGAACTTCCTCCAAAGGTAAAAGGCCCCATCCTTTTATCTGATTTTCTCCCCAAAGGTTAGCTTTTAAAGACTTCCTAGCTGGTCATATTGATTATTTTACGCGCTTATAGTTCAAACCATAGCTTTCACCAACATCATGTAGGTCGTCTATTTGTAGTCCTAGCGCATCTTCCTAAATCAATGAGGCTAATTCATGGGGCAACTTAAAGAAGTCTAGAAAGTCTAGTTCATCCTCCTGTTTGCTCCAGCCATACTCGTCACGAAGCATAGCTAGCATGAACCTGTTAGCTTCAATTTCATTTCTGTCTGACAGTAGACTATTTGTGTTGACCGCAAAAAACTGCGTATTAAATCCCTTATGATGGCGCAAGTGGAAGATTTCGTGGAAACAAACACCTTCCTGCGTTTTTTCGTCAATCTCACTATTGATAACGATCATTGGAATTCTATGCGAGTTGTTATTGTAGCCATAAATAGCACTGCCGAGATGATTAAACTGGACATTAATATTTAATTCACTGGCAAGTTCAAAGGCATTAAGAATCCCAAACTTATTTGTTAAATGGTCGATATCTTTTTCAATCCACCATTCCATATAACCAGCTCCTACTATTCCTCACCGTGACGATACTTCTTTGGCGTGAATTTTCTTTTCGCTAATTGCTTCGATAATTCGAGTGTCTGACGCATGGAGGCTTTCAATAACTCTTTGTCGTCATCTGAAAGTTCTGCACCATTTTGAAAGAATGATAAGGAGTTCTTAGAATCAAGTCCGCTCATCATATCTTCTAGTTCTTTATCAATGCCACGTTCATCCTTTTCAGTTAAATCATAGTAATGGTCTTTGTTAGTCGAATGCTCTTCTTCACTAGTATTTGCAGTGATTCCGGCCAATTCAAAGATTTCTTTGTCTGAAATGCGCAGACCGGCTGCCATTTTCTTTAGCGTATTTGGTCTTGGAATCTCTCGCTTCTTATTTTCAACCTGTGACCAAAAGGACGAAGAGATTCCGGCTTGAAGAGCAGCTTGACGAATCGTGAATCGTTTATCATTTCTGATCTCTTTAATTTTAGGCCCAAAATTTAGAACTTCATTGCGTAAATTGTCAGATGAACTCATTGCGTCAAACTCCTTTCTATGACTGGATTATAGCAAAAAGTGAAACAAAAAAGTGCAAAAAGTGAAATGTTATTGTTCGAAGTGGTTGCAGAAAGTGAAACGATGGTTTATAGTTATTCTTGTAATAAAGAAAGGGGGCAAGAAAATGTCAGTTGTTTTACCAGTAAAAGATACCGATGAATTAAGAAGCTTGATTAGTCTGAAAGGTGAAACTGTTCGCTCGTTTTCCTTAAAACACGGTATTTCTTACGGATATTTATCCCAGATACTAAATGGTAGAGAGCCATCTCCAAAAATGGCCAAGAAAATATCTGATGGTGTTGGAAAGCCAATTGATTCTATTTTTTTGTTCACTGGGGTTGCAAAAAGTAAAACAAGATGATTAGCTCCACAATCGATTATCACGCTTTTTGCAGTTATGAATTAGTGGTTGTTATGAAAGGTGGCGAGAAGATGTTTTTTACAGTAGGTGATTACATTACGGTTAGTGATGAATTAGTTGGGTATACGCGGCGTGCTAATAAAAATGTTGCAGAAATTCAATCAATTACACATTTGCCGTCTGGATATTATTTAAGCAATAGCGTGCAGTTGGTAACTAATAAGGAATCTGATTATTTAAAATCCAATGGATTAAAAAAGCTCAAGACGATTAAACAGCGACTTGAGCCCGTGGAATTAAATGTATTTTCTAAATTATATTCTTAAGCACGTCAGTAGCAGAAGTTTTAACCGTCCAAAGTTCGACTTCGTACTCAGAGCCTTTTGGTGCAAATGTCCGATGTTTAACTAAGTACCAAGGACCGTTTGTGTTAATAGCAAATGTATCATTTAGATCTGGCAAATTCTTCATATCAACAGAAATGTTTTTCCAAGAACTGCCGTTTTGAACATGTACAAATACGTGATGCATAATATCACCTCCTTTACCTAATTATCGCATAGGAGTGAACAGATGGATTAGAAATTATCAGGCGTTGGCTGGTTGTAGGTTAGCGGTTGTTATGAAAGGTGGTGAGCAATTGAAAATCAAATGGCACCCACAAGTTGTTGTCAAAATTAATAGTTTTTCTAACTGTCATCCTATCTTGACAAAATTTGTTTGGCCTTTCGTTGTAGCTCTCATTATTCCATTCATTGTTGTTTATCTAATGCACTAAAGGGTAAGTTACGAAACTACCAATTGTGTCGATTATTATTTGAGATAAAAAGGGGGCTAGCTAAGTGGTGATAATGATCGTATCAACGTTAATTCAAAATCTGTTGACTCTTTTAGAGCTTTTATTAGTCTATTTGAATTCTCTTGGCCGACTCTCAAACTTTGCTTTAGCGGTGTGGTCAGGTCTTTTGATTGCAGGTCTATTGATAGAGCTTGTGTTTCTTCTAATATTTGTTCAATAAGTGGTACAAACTCTGCAAGTGCTTGAAGTGTTTCGTCATTGTACTTAGACCAGACGGATTTTTCTACTTCAGTATTGATTTTATTGAATTTGTCAGACTCGTTTGTCAGTGCATGGTTTGCATACAGTGTATAGTGGGCGGACCAATATATAGAAGCAGAAACCTTTGAATATCTCAAGCACTTTGATAGTAGCTCCGGCGAGGCATATTTGAGGTTACTCATAATAAACTCCACGATTTCATCGTTGTATGGAGCATATTTGAAAGATTCATGGTCTTTAGGATCATTTTTATGTGAGTAATAAATGTTTTGACGTTGGTATTTATAAAAGGCGCCCAGCCAGATTCCTGTATTGTCGGATTCATAATAAATTGTTTTCAGCAACGGTAAATAGAAATTCTCATATCTTTCGGACTTATTACGAATTTTTATTTCTGTAAAGTATTTTCGCTGTCCTAGACGATGAGAAAAATAGACCGATGATACTGTTACCGATGCTGTGAGAATAGCACAAGCGATGGTTACTAAATTAGAGTTGGTAAGACCACTTGTCAGTAAGATTAGTTTCATGGTATTCACTTCCTTACGCTAATTATCGCATAGGAGTGGATAGGTGGATTAGAAATTATCACGCGCTTTGAGGTTATAGGTTGGTTGTTGTTATGAAAGGTGGTGGAGAATGAGCGAGAAAAAATACAAGTTAATGTCAATGGAAAAAATATTGGCGGATCTATTAACTGGAACATTAACTGGTGAGTACCATTTGGAAGAAGTGCAGCGTTCAAATGAACCATATGATAAAGGTCAAATCCGTTCACATTATGGCTTTGATGTTATTAGAAAAGCTCCCAAAGGAGAAAATGATGACTAAATCTGAATTGATTGAATTAGATAAATATCTGATTAAGGAGATCAAACAAGCAATTGAAAATGAAAATTCCGCAATGGTTGCAGCCATTACGGAATTATACAGATTGACACTTAGTCTTTACTAAAAAAGTCAATGAAACGGATCTTTTTTCCTAATACCGCAACAGTATTAGTACCGGTAAAGACATACGTACTATTTAAATGTTCCAACGTAAGGCCATCTTTAACGTTTTCAACACTGAGCACTTTGGTTGAAATCTCACCCTGAATTATGGTGTTGATTGTAATAGTTTTGAGACCTTTAACAGAGACGTGTCCTTCATCAAAGTAAATATTTGCATCCATGTTTATCACCTCCTTACACTAATTATCGCATAAAGAGAATAATCGGTTCATTTTTTATTGTAGCCCGGAGAAATAAGCAAGAACAATATTATGACGGTTCCAGTGACACCGAAATTGTTAAACATAACGCCAATTACGTATGAAACAAGTTCACCAATCACGGCATTAAAGAGGAACTTTTTTGACTCAGAAAGGGACTGATAACGTTGAATAATTTGGTTAGTGAAACCCTTCACGGTCTGATTTACTTTACGGGTGGCATTCTGACTGTCGTAGTTTACTTGGTCTATGGGTATGTTTTCTTTGTCGGACTCTACGAGCTCTTTAGACGGCTTGGATGGTTCAAACTCAGACGAAGAGTGGTACAAAGTATCAAAAACATCATTCATCTGATCCGCACCAAGTAGCTTGATTAAGTTAGCAAGCTCAGCATTACTTTTTTCAATTTGTTTTAAGCCAAGCTGATTTGAAACATTATTGAATTTTGTACCAAGGCTCATATCGTACGCGGTAATATTTTGAATTTGTAAATTTAAAGCGTTGTTTACAGACAACGCCAAAGATTTCTGAAGATTAACCGATTTCATAGCAGAGTTGATTAAGGACTGCTTGTGTATTGGTGGAACGCCAAGTACATGTAGAGTGGTTAAGTTGGACGCCGTGATATTTTGTCTTGCAACTATAGAGGGCATGTCATATGCAGCCACAGGAATATTGTTCATTGCTGTGCTAATTATTCTTGATTGTCTTTGTAAAGTGTCAGTTACTGTAGGCATATGACTCCAGGCGGCAGTGACCAAGCGAGACTGCGCTCGAATAGCACTACTAAACACGGCTTGGCTGGGGCTTAAAAATGACATTTCCAATTTTGTAAATAAGAATTACGGCAAGAATCCAAAGGCTTATTCATTGGACACAGCCATCAAAACCATCATTAGATTTCATCTGGGTATTTCAAATGTGTATCAAATTAACGAGAGCAATATTGATGAAGCACGTCGGATATTCGAGTTGTTAAAGATCAATATTTAATTTTCAAAGAACAATTGTTTCAAGTTTCATTATTTAAATTGTGCCAGTTGTGGCAGTTGTACAACTCAATAAATTATGAAAGACGTGAAATTATATGGCAGATAAAATTGTTATTTATCCGTCTGCCAATGTTAAACAAACATTGGGAAAGACGCTTCGGCTGAATCGTAAAACGCAAATGGGGCTAGGAAGTGACTTGGGATATACACAAGCAATGATTTCAAAGCTTGTTACTGGTAAGAGCGGATTGCAACTTGATCAGATTCAAAAGTTGCTAGACAAGCTACCATCGCATAACGAGGAATTGATGTTGGATATATTGAACCAGATTTCTGGTGGGATTGTTCCAACTATTGTTTCGAATCACTACCAGTTGATGGATGCAGTAAACCTGGATAATCGTGTTATTGCAGAATGCAATCAAGCAATTCAAGCATTTACTAGTGCGACAGATGAGCTAGGACGTCCCCGAGAATCAGTTGCTGACATGCGAGACCCTTACGAAGCGTTTTATCAAGGTTACGATGTAATTAAGTACCTATATCCGTTTCTGATTGCAGTCAGCAATTACCTTGGTTGCAGTATGCAGGATCTCGCTGCTAAGCGAGAAAAGGTACTCAAGCAAAATAGCTACAAATTAATGTGAGGTGATTTAAATGGCTTCAAACTACTTTATGGATGAAAAAAATCAAATCAGATTCACGTTAAGCATTGCTGATACAGCCAAAGCTTTGCGGACTAGTTATGAAAACATTAATGCGTTGATTGATTTGGGCTTGATCAAAGCGCTCAAATTGAGTTCTTTGTCAGTACCATTAACTGAAATTCAACGATTTATGGACGACAACGCAGGTAAGGACCTTAAACAAACTATTGAAGATGAAAAGCAACAGATTCGACTCAATGGTCAAATAAAGGCATTTGCATTACGAAAAGAGGGATGAACATGAGCCTTTTGGGATATGTTGGATTGCTTGTAGTTATTGCGTTTGTTGGCGTTGGTTTATCAGATTGAGGAGGCAATCAAATGTTGTTTTTTGTGGAAATTTTAGCCTTAGCAGCTCCGTTTATTTATGCTACTAAGAACGGCTGGACGGCAACTATCAGCATGCTAGTCAAGTTACCAGCAACACTATTTGGAATCTAGGAGGAATGAACATGTTTACTTTTAACTTAGCTGATCGCAAGTATCGTAACGTAACCATGGAAGAAATGCACGAAATTTTTAAGGAGGAGGATGCACATGAAGATAAGAAAAGTTCCCGCTAGCGCAATTCATAAGTATGAAAAAAACCGTGCAAGCATCGCAAGTGCTCACACGGCCAAGTTACAAACTTCCGAAAAAAGTTTATGTATCCAGTTTATTCCAAAACCTAGCTTGGTGCAACATATCAAGTTCGTTTGGAGGTGGCTAGTATGAGTTTAGTTGATATGCTGGATGGCTTGAACCGTTCAGAGGACGCTCAATTGATGACTGGTGACTATGAGCCAGATAGGTATTTGCCGATGGACGTAAACGATAACGACGTAGATCCTGATTCCTATTATTGGAAAGTCAACCACGGTTATTCTGGCGATTATGTTATGGATGACCCTGACACAATTGCCGGCTATCTTGATAGTGAGGGTTACGAAGCCAGCGAATATGATTATGGTTCGCACGTCTTACAAGATGATTATCAAGCAATCCTTGTTTATTTTGATGGTGATGGTACTGAACACGAAGCTAGGAGGCCTAGATAATGAGCGAGCTTAAGGAACGAGTACAACCGAAGATTGAAATGACCTATAAAATGGATCGTCACCAGTGGTTGGAACATCGTCGCAAAGGCATTGGTGGTTCTGACGTATCTGCCATTCTTGGTTTTAACAGTTGGCGCTCACCATTTGAAGTGTGGGCAGATAAAACTGGTCGCTTACCAATTGATGATAGTGGCAATGAATTCACCCACTGGGGCAATATCATGGAACCCATTCTTGCTAAAGAGTTCCAGCAGCAAACCGGCAAGAAGGTGCATCGACAAAATAAAACGTTTGTTGATCCAGAGTATGACTTCTTACGTGCCGATATTGATCGTGACATCGTTGGAGAAGAAGGCTTCTTGGAAATTAAAACAGCAATGGAATTCAAGTCTTCCGAATGGACGGATGATGAGATTCCGCCGGCCTATTTGCTACAAGTTCAGCATTACATGATGGTTCTTGACCGGCCGTATTGTTATTTTGCCACCTTGATTGGTGGACATCGCTTTATCACTAAGCGAGTAGATCGTGATGATGAGTTGATTGCAACAATGCGCCAGCAACTTGTTGATTGGTGGCAGAAACACATTATCCAAGATGTCCCCCCAGAAGTAGATGGAACAGATTCAACCACTAACACGTTGAAACAGTTACATCATAAGACCGAAGGTCAGCCAATTATTCTAAATGACGATTTGGACAAACTTCTCGTTGAACGTGAGCACCTTAAAGAAGGGCTCAAGACTTATACTGATGACATTAAAACAACTGAAAACAAAGTCAGAGAGGCAATGTTGACTACCGAAGTTGGCACGTCAAACCACTTTGTCGTTACTAATCGGCTAACCAAGCGGGGTAACCGCGTATTACGGATTAAGGAGAAATAAAGATGGCTACTAATAATACTTTGAGTAAAGCACTGAATCAACAACCGCAAAAGGTAAGTGCGAAGAATGCTTCAATTAAGGTCTTGCTGGAGTCACCTACGATTCAAGCAAAGTTCCAAAATGTTTTAAAGGATAAATCATCAGGTTTTGTGAGTTCTGTACTTAACGTCGTTAACACCAACGGTTATCTGGCTGATGCACAGCCAATGTCCATCATGACTAGTGCCATGGTAGCAGCTACTTTAGATTTACCCATTGATCCTAATCTTGGGTATGCCTACATCGTTCCTTTTAACGGAAAAAATAAGGAAACAAATCGGTGGGAGAAGAAAGCCCAATTAATTATTGGATATAAGGGCTATATCCAGCTTGCACAACGATCAGGTCAATACCGTAAGTTGAATGTTGCACCGATTCCGGAAGGAGCATTTATTTCATGGAATCCATTAGCTGAGGAGCTTAAGTATGACTTTAGCAAGGCTACTTCTGATAAAGCGGTGGGATATGCAGGTTATTTTGAACTACTTAATGGGTTTACCAAGACCGTCTATTGGACACGTGATCAAGTAGAAGCACATCGGATTGCGAATAATAAGGATAAAGATAAGCGTGCATTAACTGGTGTATGGCTAAATAACTATGATGCTATGGCCACCAAGACCGTTCTTCGTAGCATGCTAGGTCGTTGGGGTATCTTGTCCATCGAGATGCAGAATGCTGTTAGCAAGGATGAACAACCACAAGAATTGACTGATGATGGTCAATTAGTAGATGACCGGCTAGATATTACGGATGATGCTACCAACTATGACAGTCCGAATGATGAGGCAGACGGGGGTAAATCTAGCACAAAGTCAGATAAACTTGATTCTGAATTAACTAAGCAAGAGCAACAAGATATCTTTGATGCGGTGAATGGTAGTAAAAAATAGATTTAATTTATGAAAATAGAATTGGCTTGAATGCAGCAGCGACTGAATCCGCCGAACGGGTGTGAGGCCCATTAACAAATATAAGGGGGCGTTTAAATGGCACGTCCAATCAAAAAGGGTTTAGATTACTTTCCACTCGACGTTGATTTTGCAGTGAATGATAAAACGGAAGCAATTATGGGAGAGTTTGGACCAAAGGGTGTTTTGTTCATGATTTACCTGCTGTCTGCGGTGTACCAAAACGGATACTACTTGCAGTGGAATAAATTAAAGCAAATGCAGTTAGCTAATCGAATTGAGGGCGTGTCTCCTGATTTAGCTAATCAAATCGTTAACCGCTTGATTGCTTATGGAACCTTTAGTGAGGAACTGTTCAATTCGGCTAAGGTATTGACGAGCCAACGAATCCAAGAAACCTATTTAGATGCGACTAAAAGGAGAAAATCACAGAAACCAACGTTGTATTGGATTAATGACGACATTAACTTTGTTTCAAGTGATGTTAATGACGACATTAATGCACAAATTAAAGAAAAGGAAAGTAAAGTAAACAAAAATAAAGATAAACCAGACCCACGCGACAAAGTTCTCCGGGAATTTACCGAAAATGTTTGGAATATTTATCCAAAAAAAGTTGACTTTCAAAAATCTTATGATGCGTATTATTCTGCCAAGCTTGAAGGTATCGGTCTAGATAAGATTGTCTCAAAAATCAATGAGTATAAGGCATATCTGAAGTTGAACGGTACTAAAGAGTTTTATACCAAGAACCTAGCAAGTTGGTTACGGGGCCGCGGCTGGATGGACGAGTACGATATGACACCACCGGACAAGCCTAATTCTAGTGGCTCGCAGACACCAATGTCAAAGGAGGCTCAAAGCTATGTCAGAAATGACTTCTAATCCGTTGCAATTTAAAGCGCTGCACGGTTTACAAAAAAGTGATCAGGTTTGCCCAAAGCACCACGTCAACATGGTTTACATGGCGGGTCACAAACCGTTTTGTTTGGTTTGCTCGCGTGAGAGCATCGACAAAAAGGACGAAGAACGTGCTAAACGCATGAAAACTCGTTTTGAGCGCTTCCACACGATTGAGGTTTTGAAGCGGGACTCAATTCTTGATGATGATGACCTTAAGCAAGCGACATTCAAGAACTTTGAGCCGAATAGCGAAGAAGCTAAGCGCAATTTGGGACTGGCGCGGCATATTGCTGGCGAATACCTGGACCCCAAAACGAAGTACAACACGGTGCTTACCGGTTTGCCAGGGCGTGGTAAGTCTCACTTGGCATTATCCATGCTTAAGGCCGTGAACAAGCATAGTCAAGTGCCAATGGCGTGTTTGTTCGTGAGCGTCAACAAGCTCATGGGATTAATCCGCAGCAGCTTCGGCTACCCAGACAGCAAGTACACCGAAGCGAGCATGATTGAGCTGTGTGCAAACGCCGATTTGCTGGTACTAGATGATCTGGGTTCAGAGGCTTCGTTCAAGAAGCAAACCAGCGAGGCTAGTGAGTTCGTCCAACGCGTGTTGTTCGGGATTCTAAACGAGCGGCGGCGCACGATCATCACAACGAATTTACAAAGCAATCAATTGGCCGACATTTACAATCCGAAGTTATTATCACGGATGTATAAAGGCGTTAACGGCCACATTATCAAGTTTACGGAAGCAACACCAGACAAACGGGAGGTCGACTTTTAATGTGTAAATTATGTCATGGTACCAAAGTTGTTCACAACGAAATCATGCGCGGCGTAGTGGTTGTGCAGGCGTGTCCTAACTGCACAAGCGCCGTTCATGAGCATTATGAATATGAATTAGACAAGAGGGTTATGCAAGCTCTAAAAATGTAAGTGGAGTTGGCTTAGTAACTGTCATGTCTATCGAACAGAACAAATTATCAGTATCAAGTAGGTGGATGAAATCAGAGTGACGATTAGCCGCGGAAATGAGTGGCATCGAAATATTGCGTTAAATTACGCAATACAGGAATACCTGCACGGAGAAACGTGGCGGGTCAAAGGAATGCTGAATTTAAATAAAATAGTCAACGTTAATGGTTGGCAAGTTGAAAGAGTGAATGTTGATGAAAACTAGTGAATTTAAGCACCGATTTGAGGCTCTTGACGATAATTACAAGGTAAGTATGACAAAGAACAGTGTTTATCTGCAATACCACGGTGGCGTAATTGGATACATCGATAGAGAAATTCGATTTGGGCTTGGTGTCAATTTCAGTCAATCACTCCCACATCTACAGGAGCTTTACATGCTAGCAACTGAGTTTGCTGGGACATTGGTTGAAGACCGAGACCCGAAACTTTACAGAGTACACATCTTAAGAACTACAGATGGTACTTATTTAAACCGAAACAATAAAGACAAACGTTACTACACAGGTGGCAGTGATGTGTTTGGATCTCAAACACAGTTCACAATGGAAGAAATTGGCGAGATGTCACGCAAAAAGCAACTTGCAATTGATTGGGACAAGGCACTTGAGGAGGTCAAGGATGACTAAGCAACGGAAACATGCAAAGCGGTCGGAAATCAAAAAGAAGCGGCGTCGCATGCGATTACACGCAGCAGAACACAGCAAGAATATTTTGGCAGCCAAACGAATCAAACACACGTACGCGCCATACAAGGTGGGTGACACGAATGAATAGATTTACTGACTCGGTTATGGACCTGATTGCTATCATTGGCACGATTTGTAAAGGGTCGCTAATAATCATTGCGCTTGTGGTGGCATTGATCTTTATTATCAAGGTTATATTGCTAGCTTGGTCAGTCGCTTTCTAGGAGGCACACAGAATGGAGTTAAGTCTTGACGGTCAAACGCAGATTTATATGCAGCTCGGCCTAATTCATGAGTTGGCAAGCGAACATGATCCGAAGCGTTATGAGAAAGACATGAAGCGGATCAAGGAGGCTACCAAGGAAATCAAAGCTACGATTCATCATGAACGTTATTTCTGGGAAATACGTCAGCAAGCGTTTGAATTATTTGGGAATGATTAGGCGGAATTGTAAGGTGACAGCAAATAAAAAGCGCAGCCCCAAGGCCACGCATGATTAATTCCACAAAATTAATTATAGCACAGTCAAAACAAGGGGTGGCACTGATGGAGAGCATTTTTAAAGGTGTTGATAAAGAACGGACGATTGTAAATGCAGATCGGGTTTTAAACAGTTATCGTAAATGGCGATTACGGGCGCAGAGAGTTAGTTTTAATTTGCAGAGCCCTGCTATGGACGGAATGCCTAAGAGTCCTAGTTACGGTAATTCAATTGAGGACAAGCACGTAAATAAATCTAATGCTGATTTTATGGCAAATCTGGTTATTAGAGTGATTGATGCAATTACGATAGATGAAGGGTCAGAAATCTATTCCAAATTGCTGACGTTACTTTACATTAAGCACTATTCAAAAACTAAGTGCATGGTTAGCTTGAACATCTCGGATAAAACTTTCAACAAGTATTTAAAGCAAGCCCAATTGACCTTTGCTGAAATTTATCCAGATAAGGTTGAAAACTTGATTGTTAAAAAGTATGAGCCTGAGCCTGTTGCACGTTATGACGAAGGCTGAAATTACTCCGACAATATTCCGAGTAATTTCCGACAAATTTCCGTGTTAGTTCCGGTAAATACATGAAAAAGGGGTTTATATTAGTAATATCGATTGATAGGTAAGCCACCCCAGCTTTTAAGCCTATCATCAGTTGTGGTTTTAGCTCAGTTGGTAGAGCGTCGGTCTGTTAAACCGATTGTCGTTGGTTCGAGCCCAGCAAGCCACGTTAGGCAGGCATACAGTTTTACAGATTTTGTTCGGCTCCTTGGTTAATTATTGAATACAAGCCTGCCTATTAATTTGATGTCAATCCCACGGCAACCGTTAAGTCGGCAGGTACGTCCTGAATGCCGTGGTTATTATTCCTGTAGCTCAACGCAGAGCTCACAACTTATAATTGTGCGGGTACTGGTTCGAATCCAGTCAGGAATATCCGCCAGCGATTAAATAGGAGATGACGTGCTCCTCTCGGTCGTTGGCGTTAGTCTTAGTGTAAAGTCCAGTCTTCGAATGCTGGGCTTTTTTGATACATGAGCCTCAGATTTGGTGCATAATTGTTTATGTAGTTAGAGATTGGGGATGGAAAATTGAGTTTTGTAAACGCAGTAATTTCACCAAGATTTATAAGTATAGCTAGTGACGGTCAAGTAAGTAACAGTGATGGTACTAGAGAAGGAGGACATACAAAGTATTTTAAATTTAAAGCTGTCCCGGGTAATACAATTTATATAGGTGCAACTGGAAATGTAAGTGTCGTTGAGTTTGTGAAAAAAGAACTGGCCGTTGTTGATTATTCTGTGAGCATTGAAAGTTTGCTGAACTATTTTCGTGATTTCTTTAAAAAAAATAGTAGTTTACTTATGGAGAAAGATGCTAAAACAAATTTTATGATTGTGGGAACAAATCATAAAATTGTGTATGGATATACTTTTTTCTTAGATGATAGTGGGAGGCTCCAGGAAAACGACTACCCGAGTGCTAAGCCGAATGATTTAATTGTTTTATCGGCTATTCCTCCTGAATTCAATGATGATCCAGCTGATCTTTTTTTGGGATTTTTAAATGGAAAAAATATTCATACCAAGTCAGATGTGATTGGCTCTCAAAGGAAGCTATTCAAGTATGTAGCTAGTCGTTGTGAGTCTGTCAATAATGAGTTTTTCCAGCATACGATTAACCTATAGTAACTTACGTTTAACGTCATTAAATTATGGCGTTTTTATTTTACATAAAATTAGGAGGTACACTATGAAAATTAAAATAGAAGCGATGCCAATCGAGTTGAAGTCATTGAAGATTGGGGAAAAACTGTACGTAAACTGTAGCAAAGAAGTCGATAGCCATGTCTAGGATGATTCATTGTAAATACGGTTACGAGACCCGTGAGTGGATTCAGGCTGATGCGCGGTTAGATAAGTGGATAAAAGACAAAAAGCGCCTTGCTAATCAGCAGGACGCTTTAGAAGTGCATAAAAGTATTAATGAGAGTCACGATCTTGGATACCCTTTTTTTGACCATCAGTGAGAAGATTATAAGTTTCTTCCAATGCTTTAGCATTAGTGATTTCATACTGGACTATTAAGTTGACCATGGTTAAGAGAGTAGTAGCCAATGAGGTTGCGTTTTCAACATTATCAAAATCAATCACTCCAGGATGAACGGCATTGTTGCCGATTACTCTAACTGAGTCGAGCATCTCCTTTATTTTAATGGGTAGGCCTTCAGCTACAAGGTCACCAATTTTTTGATTGAGATTATGGTCGTTGTCAACGAGACAATCCACTAACTGTTGAATTGCGAGACGTGATAGGGCGGCTGACGCTCGGGGAGAGTCTTTTAAAACCATTGAAGCCTCAGTGTATGTTTTTAATACATTAGCAGGCATATCCGTATTGGGGGATGGAATGTTACTGTCTGTTTCTTGTGGATAAATCAGTGAATCAACAAGGCTTGAGTTATCCCAATCATAATCTATTAGTTCATCTGTTGGGCTATCAGGTATGTAGGGGTAAGCCGTAATGTCACAAATATAGATGGATTCCTTGGAGCAAAGACTACACGTTACCCTAATCAATACACGTATTTCTGAATTTGAATCATCAGAATCTAACTCTGCATGGAGAAATGCTGAGTATGCAGCATTTTTAGTTTGACAAAATGGACAATTGAATCGACCGTCAGCTATTTTACCTGATCCAGTTTCTATTGAATGGGATAATTGTTTATAAGTAAATATGGACATGATTCTCACTCCTTTTATTTTTAATTATATCAAGTAATGATTATGAAACAAACACTTTGGTGCAGGAGGTGAGGTTGATGTGTGATGGCAAGGATTGACGATGCCGAGCAGGATTATATAAATGGCATGAAGTATAAGGATATTGCCACTAAATATGATGTTAGTGTGAACACGGTGAAGTCATGGCGGACACGTCATAAATGGCGAAAAAAGGGTGCACCCCGTGCATCTAAAAAGGGTGCACCCCCTAGTAACCAGTATGCAGTGGGTAACAAGGGCGGTGGTGCACCGTCAGGCAATAAGAATGCGGTAACTACCGGACAATATGAAACTATTACAATGGGTGCACTAACCAAGGAAGAACAGGTTATCTTTGAGCAAGTTACGGACGACCCGCTGGTGACGATTAATACGCAGATTAGAGAACTAAAGGTGCGTCAATTTCGTATACAAAAACGTATTAACGTACTGCAAGGAGACAGCAAGCCTGAATCGAATAAATTCACCAGTTTCATCATACCAAAAGGTTCAAACAAGCCAATAAGCACAGGCGGTACGGTGACTGAGTATCGTAAAGTTGACGACTTGATAAAGTTAGAGTACGCCTTGACCTCAGTTAATAACTCATTGTTACGGGCTACACACGAAAAGCAACGGATGATTGAATCGTTGGGTAACAATCATGGTGGTCAGCAGGTTACGTCATTTGACGAAATGGACACGGGTGAACTTGAACGACACTTAGAACGGTTGGAGGGTGAATCTGATGCCGATGACAGCTAAACAAATTATGCAGCATGAAATTGAAAGAACTTTGGCCAAGCGGCTGTATAAGTACTATTTCCGTTATGCTCATGACAATCGATATTATCTATATAAGCACGTTCAACTGATATGTGACGCTTTGCAGCGGATCATAAACGGTGAGCGTGCTTTTCTTATCATTGAAATGCCGCCACGACATGGTAAATCGGCAAGTATTACCGAGACTTTTCCAAGCTACTACCTTATGAATAATCCGGACAAGGAAGTTATGATGGCAACCTATTCGGAAGACTTATACAACAAGTTTGGGCGTCGGAATCGTGATAAGTTTGCTCGTTTCGCACCGGAACTGTTTAACCTGCAGATATCCCAATCAACCTCCAGTGCGTCTGAATGGGGAATTGAAGGTCATGATGGCGGCATGTTTTCAACGTCAATTCTATCTGGTGCAACTGGTCGTGGTGCTGACTTACTTATTATTGATGATCCGGTTAAAAATGCGCAAGAAGCCGAGTCACAAACGATTCGCGACAAAGTATGGGATGAATGGCAGTCAACGTTTAGTACTCGTTTGCATGACAATTCAAGCTGTATTGTGATCATGACACGCTGGAACCAAGATGATTTGGTTGGACGGTTACTCCGACAAAAGGCTTATCCGTGGGAAGAAATTCGATTACCAGCAATTGCTGAATCTAATGATGATATTCTTGGCCGCAAGATTGGTGAGCCACTATGTCCGGAACTTGGCTACGACGCCGATTGGGCGAAGATAACTGAAAAAGGTGTTGGGTCACGAGTATGGGCGGCACTCTATCAGCAACGGCCAGCTCCGGAAGGTGGCGCAATTTTCAAACAGGATTGGTTCCATTACTATGTACCAAATATTAGTACACGAGTGCGACTTGGTTTACCAAGCAGTGTTGTGATATTGCCGATGCACTTGGATCAACAAGTGCAGTCTTGGGACGCCACTTTTAAGAAAGCTGATACCTCCGACTTTGTAGCTGGACAAGTATGGGCTCGCCGTGGTTCGGACCGTTACTTGTTAGATCGTGTACATGGTCGCATGAGCTTCACTGAAACATTGTCGGCGATCGAGTCAATGACGACAAGGTGGCCTAAAGCAACGACTAAATATGTAGAAGATAAGGCCAACGGAAGTGCCATCATTGATACGTTACAGCATAAGTTAAGCGGTATTACACCAATAACGCCAGATGGTGGTAAAGAGTCACGAGCGTACAGTGTGACACCACTATGGGAAGCTGGCAACATATATGTGCCACACCCAGCATGGTTAGCTTGGGAACAAGAGTTTGAGACGGAAGTAATATCTTTCCCCAATGCACCTCATGATGACGAGGTTGATAGCATGACACAAGCATTAGATCATATGGGTCATGGCATGAGTGCAGCAGAAATTTGGGGACTATGAAAGTGAGGTGATTCAATGAAATTATTTGATTTATTTAAATCAAAGTCGGTTCAACATAATGATAGCCAGGAGTTTAACGATTTTATGGCTGGCATGGGGAAATCTGGTGCGAGAGATGGTTTAGCAGGACAACACATTGTTCGAGCTGATCGAGTCTCTAAAACAGATTTATCAGAACTGTATAAGACTAACCCGTTAGCTAAGAAAATTGTCGATATGCCAGCTGATGACTTAACCAAATCAGGGTGGACGCTGACAATTAACGATGCCTCCAAGCAAACTGCATACAATGACGCTCTAAATGCTTTGAATCCTAAGAAGGTGTTTGCCGATGAGTTTCGATTGGCTCGCCTGTATGGCGATGGCTATATTGCAATGGGGCTAGAGGAGACCGGGACTAAGGTTGACACGACGCTTCCATTGGACATTTCACACCTAAACAACATCACTTATTTGAATGCGTTTAGTAGCAAAATTGTGCAGAACTCGTTAATTTGTTTGAATCCATGGGATAGCCGATATGGGCAAGAAGAAGCGATTCAGATTAGTACGCGGCCTAATAATGGCGCCTTTACGCTAGCTCGCTCACCGGAGGATGCTGATACGCAGCCAATTATTGAAGTGTTTGATGCTAGCCGATACTTCCACCATTCTATTAGCCGACTAGAAGATGATGAGTTTGGTACGTCATTACTTCAAACGTTAAATGACGCCGTCAAAGTTGGAGACTCAGCGCTGTGGTCAGTCGGTCAAATCCTATTCGACTATGTGTTCAAGGTCTATAAATCGCAGGATGCTGCCGATTTAAGCGCGGAACAACGAGCAATAGTATCGGCCAAGGCTAACTATCAGTTCCATACGAATGCGTTAGCTGTAATTGGTAACAATGAAGACTTGACCAAGGAAGCGACAACCGTAACCGGTGCAGCTGACTTACTAGACTTCGTTTGGGACTACCTATCAATGGGTACTGGAATCCCCAAGACTATCCTAAAAGGACAGTCAGCGGGGACTGTTGCTGGTGCACAGTATGACAGCATGACTTATTACGGATCAATTGCAGCCACTCAAGAAAATGAGTTGCGTCCACAGTTAGAAACACTGATTAAATATCTGATGCAGTGCCCAAGCGTTGCTGGCGGTACTGATGATCCAGATAAATTGGATTGGAAGTTGACGTTTAACCCAATGTGGCAAGTTGATGAATTAACGGATGCCCAAGCCCGACAATACTTAGCACAATCAGATGTAGCCTATATTCAAAATGGCGTAATTGGTCCGGACGAAATTGCAGCAATGCGCTTTCCAAAGGATAACTCCGGTGCAGCTGGACCGACCTTGAATAATGATGCAATGCCACTTAACGAGCAGCAGATTAAAGCAATGGCCAAGCAAATCTATTCCGGAATGTCAGCTAATCAAGATGATTAAACACTATTGTGAAGAAGTAGTGCCGATGTGCTGTGGTCCTGGCTATAGGAATGAGGGGAAGGTAAGTGATCTAAATGCAAGTTACACGGTATGACCGTGCCGAGATAACTGATTCACATTTAACTGATGAAGGCTATCTGGATGTTAAAGCATGTCCAATAAGCCGTTCAGGTGTGTTTCCGTATTATTTTGCGGATGGCACTATGTTGCGAGAAGCCAAGCTTCCCAGTGATTTACAGGACGGTGTGGGCAGCTTTAACAACAAACCGGTTACCAATGAACATCCACAAGAGTTTGTGTCAGCACGCAATATCAACAAATATTCAGTTGGAATGACGCACTCAAATGCCCACATGCAAGACGGTCAAATGGTCGTTGATATGACTATTACGGATCCAACGACCATTCAGGAAATCCATGATGGTAAACGCCGTGAGTTGTCGATTGGTTTTAAGGCCGATGTTGAGAGACGTTCTGGGGAGTTTGCTGGGCAACATTATGATGCAGTTCAAACCAATATCAAAGGTAATCATGTTGCAGTAGTATCTGCTGGTCGAGCAGGCCATGATGTAAGCATTCCGCACTTTGATTCAAAGGATGCAACATTATCCACGCAGATTTTAGATGATGGGTATGCTGGTACAACTAAAAATGATCAAGGAGGAACCAAGATGAAGAAAATTATTATTGATGGTGCGACATATGAACTTGCAGAAGATGCTGCGGCTGCAGTTCAAAACGAACAAAATAAAGCAACTACGGGTGCAACCTCACTTGAAGAAGCCAATAAGACTATTGCTGGCTTAAAAAAACAGATTGAGTCACTAAAATCTGATAATAATGATGCTAAGAAGTCCAGTAGCACCAATGAAGCTAAGGCAGATGCTGCTCAGAGTGAATTAAAGAGTATGCAGGATTCAATGCAAGACTTGATTGATGCACGGGTTCAATTGCAAGCAGATGCTGCGCAACGGTTAGATGATAGCTTTGACTTTAAGGGTAAATCGAGTCGTGATATTAAAACAGCTGTTATTTTAGCTAGTCACAAGGATTTAAATCTTGATGGTAAAGATGATGCGTATGTGGACGGTGCTTATTCATTAATTATGGCCGAAAAGCCTAAAGCAATGGGTGGTATTGATGTGCAAAGTGCTAGTCAGCATAAAGATAGTGTAGACCCTACTTCACCTCAATATCGTTTATCACATGCGTATGAATTAGCACACAAATAAAGGAGGAATTAACTATGCCAATGGAAATGGGCGATGGTTGGACTCACACCGGTGCCGGTGCGGGACATTTAGCTGATACTCGCGGTGCCCGAATTAACACAGATTTTAATACCAGTACAAAATTAGGCTTGGGTCAAGCAGTTAAGTTAAACGATCAAGGTTTATTAGACGTTGCAACTGATAGTAGCGATGTATATGGGGTAACTTCATTTAAGTCGGCTACTCAGGGCTGGACGTTATCAGCACCACACGATGTTAGCTGGGATGCAGACGATGTTGTTAGTGTTATTCGTCAAGGCCAAGTTTATGTACCTGTAAATGATGATGTTTCAAAAGGTCAAAAAGCGATTGTTGACACTGATGGTTATTTCAAATCAGCAACTGGTGTTGAACCCGCCGACGCCGGTGATGGAAAAACGGCTGAAACGGGTACGACTGCCAGCACAGTATATGTTGGATATTTTAGAACTGATGCTAAGGCGGGAGAAACAGCTGCATTGGAACTCAATTTACGATAGGAGGCTTAATAATTTATGCCACAAGGAAATAATGTATTTGCAGGTGTTACACAAGCCCAATTAACGGCGGTCGACAATGTCTTGTATGAAACGGCTTTATCGACATTGCAAGCGCGGAAGTTGATTCAACCAATCACCCTGCAACCATATCAAACTAGTTATAGTTACCGGATCGTTAAACGATACGGTAAAGCGCATTGGGTTGGCGAAAACTCAAACGAACGTGGTACTAGTGGTGAAGATTATGATCAAGAATTTCGGCAAATCTCAACGTATGCAACTGGGGTAAGCTACACTCAAGACGAATTACTACAATCACAAGCCGCAGGAATTAATTTAAGCACTGAACAGGCTACTACTGTTGGTCGAGCCATGGGTGAATTCGAAGAAAAAGCTGTTTGGTTAGGTGATAAGAAAAAAAGTATTCCAGGGCTTGTAGGGATTGCTGATAAGGAGCGGACAGATAAAGCCACTGCAACCTTTGAAAACATGACACCAGAAGATATTTTTGAATATTTACGTATTCAGCGTAACAAATTAGTGACCCAACCCGGAATGAATGGAATTAAGCCACTACTAGTACTGCCTACATTTGCCGCTACTGCTTTAACTAAACGATACAGTGACTATGATGCACGACCACTGAGTCAAGTGTTGGCTGATGCTGGTTGGTTTAGTTCGATTGAAACGGTTGATATGTTGGAGCAAGCTACTGGAACCTCAAAAGGTTGTGGGCTAATGTTCGACGCAAGCGCGACAACTATGAACTTACTGATTGGTGAAAATCTTAATGCTGGTCCAGTTGTTGGTCCAAACGAAGATTTTATTTATAAAATTCCTTACCGTGCTCGGACTGGTGGTGTGGTTGTTCGTCAACCATATCATGTTATTCAAATGAATGGCCTTGAATAGTCATGAGAGTGCCAAAGACACGGTTTCCAATTCCAATTGAAAAATCCTATGCCCGTGATATTCAAAAGGGTGTAACTCTAATTGAGAGCGTCACGCTGCTAATGTTAGAGAATGAAATAAAGCCGACATTTGACCGTGGTATTCATGATGCACTGATGGGTGATGATGTTATTGATTGGATTGAATCATTAATGGTCAAACTTAAACAGCTGATTATCGGTTCGTTTACAGATGGTGATGCCAAGGATATGGTTACTCGCTATATGAGAGCAATTGATAGCAGTAATCGTAATAATGTCACATCTCAGGTTGTGGCACATAGTAAGTCTGCTACTTTAACAGCTACTGCGACTGTGCCAGAGAACCAGCCTGTTGAGCTAGCTGTGAATCCATTGGCCGGCGAGGCACAACTTCAAGACTACATTAAAGGTAAGATAACTGAAAATGTGAGCTATATCAAAGGTATTCGCGATGACTATGCTACTAAGGTTGAGCAAGCCATTTATCGTGGTGTTACTGAAGGACAATCATACAGTGAGATAGGGAAAACAATTCAACATCAAGCACACATGAGCCGGGACCGTGCTTCATTTATTGCCCGTGATCAATCAGGCAGTATATACGGCCAGTTAACCAAGCGACGCCATCAAGCTGCGGGTATCAACAATTTTCAGTGGGAGACGATGGAAGATGAACGGGTTAGACCTGGGCATGCAGCACGTCAAGGAGCCATTTATAGCTACGAAACAGCAGACCTATTGCCTGGTGAGGACTTTAATTGCCGTTGCACAGCGGACCCGATATTTGATGATGAAGAAACGGATGACTAGGGAGGGATGAGATTATGGCGAAAACGGAAGTAATTATGCCTGATTCAGATGTAACACGAAAGCCTGTCAAAAAAACGAAGCCGACTAATTCAAAGCCTAAGACACATAAAACGCTTGAAGGCGAGGAGCTTTGGCGGGTGGCTACAGCAAATGGTGTATCTGTTCGAGAATTGGCTGAGCGTAATGAATTATCGGATTTATCAGTGGTGGCAGAGGGCACCATCATTCAGTTACCATAGCATGTTGGGAGGTGGCGTGATGGATGGCTCTAATAAGAGCACCAGTGAGAGAGTTAGGCTAGTCAGGTCTGATCTGACTAAAGTTAGTGATGAAACCATTGACTTGGCAATTGATGATGCGTGGGTAGTCATCCAACGTCAGCACTTCGCCAAAGATATTCAGGAACAGGCTTGCCGATACTTAGCTGCTGGTATGATTTCTCGTGAAGATGATCGTGTTTCGTTAAAACAAGTCGGAGACCTTAAAAAGCAATATTTCAAGGGTGTAAATCCTTGGTATGATCACTATTTAGATTTATTGAATCGTTTTGGTGATGGTGGCGGTCTTCGAATGGTGGTGTTTGGATGAGTGAATTTGATTTACTACCGGACGGGGCACGATCTGAGCTTGAAACGCTCAATCATTTACGGATTGAAGTCGGTGTGTTTGGTACGGATGACACGTACATGCCTATGATAGCCAGTGTTAACGAATTCGGCGCCAATATCAAGTCTAAGAACGGCAAGTATCTGACAATCCCCACTAAGCTAGCCGGTGATCATAAGGCATCTGAGTTTTCAGACTTGTTTTTTGGCACTGGTAAAAATGGTGGACACTTTTTGGGTAAGGAAAACGGTAAGGGCGGTATTGACGTTTATTTCTGGTGCGTTAACGAGGTCCATATTCCTGAAAGATCGTTTATTCGGTCAACGTTTGATGAAAATCTGGGTAGTTGGGTAGATAGGTGTGCGGACTGGTTAGTTGAAGTAGCCACTGGTGACATGTCAGCGAAAACAATGTTGGAAAAGCTTGGTAATGTCATCGTTAAGGATATTCAAGCCAAAATTCGCGCTATTCAGGAACCTGCTAACTCTCCAGCAACCATTGAGCGGAAAGGTTCGACTTCTCCACTGGAGGACACCGGGCATTTAATTCAAGCAATCACTTATAGGGTGGTGGAACTGTAATGAACGAAGATTTTTCGGATATGTTAGCTGAGTTTGGCATCCCACTGATAGTGACATTGCCAGATAGTGACCACCCAGCGGGACATATTGAACATGGTACTTGGGTGCCAGACATTGTACCACCTACCGAGGTAATAGAACCACTGATTGTGCCAAGTAGTTCGGCGTTACAGTCTGAGCAAGTCCACTACGGCGAAGGCGGTCAAACGACTAGCTATGATGCGTTGTGGTATTCAGAGTTTGATGTTCCGAATGGTACAACCGTTCAGAATAAGCGAAACAATCACGTATTCAAAGTAAATTATCAGCGTGATTATTCCGATTACTCAGATGTTCATTGTTATGAAATGCGGGGTGTAAACAATCACGGATAGTCAAGGTAGTGGTGCATTTGATTATGGCATGCTAGTTGATTTACTTATAGCGCAAATTAAGAATTTAACGGGTTGCGAAACTGTTGAAACCGATTATTCGGGACCACAGCCAACATATCCGTTTTTTAGTTACAAAATCACCACACCGTACATTCAAATTGTTCAGCAGATGACGGAACATGAGCCGTTTGAGTTAACGGTATCTATCAATGCTCACGCAGACAATACCATTCAATCTTTGCAACTTGCCACTTCGCTGGCTAAGCAATTAAAAACGGAGCAAGTTCGTCAAAAATTGAGAATAGAGTCCGTTGTGGTAGTTGATATTGATTCAATGACAAATCGGAGTGCATTCCAGAGTGACGATTACGAGAGAATCACGGGTTTTGATATCCACCTGCGTGTCGTTGATAACTTTGAAGAAGATACTCTGCAAGTCAATAAAGTAAACCTTGATGGCAAATCCATCAAGAAAGAATAGAGGAGGAACATAATGGCTGGAAAAATTACAGATATTTACGTGAATATCACCACCACCCATCCAGTTGCGTCTATTGGTTTAGGCGTACCGGGTATTTTTGTTGCCGGTGATACGTTGAACGATCAACATTACACATCGTTGGAAGCACTAGCAGCCGACTACGACAACAGTACGGATACGTACAAGGCAGCCGAAGCTTATTTCAATCAACCAAATTCCGGTAAAAGTATTGAAGTTATCACGTACACAGCAAGTAAGACGGATGAAACGACTAAGGTAACAACTGGTGGTATTTCGGAAGCCGCTGCGGCTTATTACTGGGGTCAATGGCACTTTGGCATGTTAGCAACGTATAACGACGCAGACGCTTTGGAACTGTCTAACTATATTGAGACACAAAATGAGAAGTTCTTTATGGTTCAACGAACCACACTAGAAGAATTATCCCAATTTGCAAAGAATACGCGGACAATCACTCTCTATCATTTAGATGCTGATGATCGGTTCGATATGGCGTTACTCGGACGAGTTGGCAATGCGGATGTTGGTTCGGTTACTTGGAAGAGCAAAGGTGATCTTGTTGGTATTTCCGAAGATAAGCTGACTTCTCTTCAATTTTCGGATGCTGAAACGGCACATGCCATTTCGTACGTATCCAAGGGGAATAAGGTAGTTACTTCAAATGGTTGGACTGCTTCTGGTGCTTGGATTGATCAACTTCATGGTATCGATTGGGTCAAAGAAAATATCGAACTTCAACTTCAAAGCTTGCTTAATCAAGAAGATAAGGTGCCATTCGACGACAATGGATTTTCACAACTTGAACAAGTTGTGGAGACAGTGTTAAGTGATGCTTATGCGCAAGGTATTGTGGCATATGACGGTGCAACCAAAGCTGGTGCCTATGCTGTTAGCTTTGACAAACTCGCGGATGTACCTGCCGAAGATATTGCCAATCGTGAATATAACGGGATTCACTGGCAATATACGCCAGCAGATGCAGTTCATAGCATGACGGTTTACGGCACTATCAACTACGCAGCCTAATATAAGGAGATGATTATTAATGGCAAAATGGGAATATGATGCAACCAAATGCACAACTATCGTTGATGGTAAGCGGATGTTTGGCTTCCAAGATGGTGACATGGTTTCTGGCGAACAAACTAATGATAATGCAGAATTGACAACTGATGCTCAAGGGTGGGGCTCATGGAGTATAAATAACGATCACCGCGGCACTATCACAATCAATTTATCTGCAAACTCGCCAGCTAATGTGACTTTAAGCGACTATTTTCAGTCAAATAAGACTGTCCCAGTTAGTATCACGACGCCACATGAACATGTTTACGCAAGCGAAGCACGAATTCAAAAGGTACCAGGCTTTACAGCTGGTAAAACGACGGGTAACCGCGCATGGCAGTTCCTATGTGTTAACTATACTGACAAAATTACAGCTTGAGGATAAGCGTCTAGGGTTCGAATCCCTGGACGTTTTTTGTACGAAAAATTATTTAATCTAAAGGAGATTTCTATCATGACCGAAAAGAAAACTGTATCTAAAGAAGCTAAAGAAACAACTGAAGTAGCACAAGCACGGCAGAATCGACCAGAAGTTACAAAGATGCCAATGAAACGTGTGGGTACTACGGAAGACTATACCTATAAAGATTCTGATGGCAATGAAACTAATTACACGTTCTACTTTCCTGGGTTAGCTAAAGCAGAAGGCATCATTGATAGTTCACGCATGGGTAATGGGGCTATCGCAACTCGGTCTTACAATCAACAACTCATGGATCAGGTTGTCGTAGAGCCAAAGACTAACTGGGAATATTGGGAAGAACATGAAGGCTATTCGGATGTAATGGACGCTGCTGATTCCTTTCTTGGGAAAATTCGGGCAAAGTAGTCGAAAAGGAGCCAAGCTCAAGCTTGAATACGATAATAATCGGCAATTCGAATGGCCAGTTGAGATGCAAATTGCAACGCGAGAGGAAGTCGCTGTGGCGACTGCTGACCAGTTAGAAATGTACAATTATCAAGCTGATCGCAAGCTTGAGTTAATACAACAACTGGGTATAAACATGTAGGGAGGTGACAAACATTGGGGCAAATTAAGAAAGTTACAATCGGACTTAAATTCCAAGCAGACCAGAGTGGGCTAAAAGCGGCGGAATCTTCAGTTGAACGGCTATCTGTTAAAGCTGCCAAAGTTGATATTGGCACAAAAGGTACGACAAGCCTTAAATCTATGGGCAGTGCAGCTAGTCAGGCTGGCGTTCAAACTGAAAATTTAAGTGGCACTGTTAAGCGTAATACTGCAACGATGGCAGTTAACTCGCGTGCTGCTAAAGAAGTAGCCGCCAATCAAGCCAAGCATGCTGAAGCTTCTCACAAGACGGCTGCTGAAATGAAAGCCTTAAAGGAAGACGTTGATCGTTATAATACGAAGCTGAAGTCTCAGCGTGAAGCACTAGAGTCATCAACGAAAGCTGACCAGGCTTATACCTCAATGTTGAAGGCGCAGGGGCATGCCCATGCGGCTAACAGCGACCATATTAAGTCGCTGCGTAATACATATTCCAAACTGCAAACGCAGTATAAGGAAGAAGTTACGCAGCTTGATCGGATAAAGCGCTCTTCAGGTACGGTTTCTGCTGAATATCAAAAGCAACGAAAAATTGTAAATGACCTCGGATTGAAGACGGTCGAGACAGCTGACAAAACTAGCCGACTGACACGTGCACAAGGTAGTCTTAAATCGGCAGCGTCTGGTTTTAATTCCGTTTACGATAAGACCAAAGGTGTCAGCTTGGCTGTGGGTGCAGCCTTTGTCTATGGCGCAAAGAAGGCAATTGAGCTTCAACATGCCTACAAAGTAACTAATAACTTGATTAACACGGGTGGCGAAAGTGTTCGTCAATCGTTTAAGGCTACCAAGGAGATGCAGGCCGACGGTGAGAAATACTCTGTTAAGTATGGCACATCTCAGAAGGAAATAGCCACTAACTATCAAGAATTAGTCAAGCGTGGGTATAATTCTTCGCAAGCATTGGGCTCAATGAACTCAATGATGAAGGCGTCTGTTGCTTCTGGCGATTCACTCAGTGACGTTGTCCATGATTCAACATCTGCAATCGAAGCATTTGGACTGCGAGCAAATTCAACGTCTGGCATGATCAAGAATACCAAGATGGCAACCAATCAAATGGCATATGCTGCGGATCTAACCGCAACGGACTTTCATTCGATGGGTGTTGCCATGACTTATGCCGGTGCCACTGCGCATCAGTCTAAGCTGTCGCTGTCTGAAACTGCCAGCACGATTGGAATTTTATCCAACAACGGACTCGAGGCAGATAAAGCCGGCACTAGCCTCCGGAAAATGTTATCTAGTCTTCAAGCACCAAGCAAGTCAGCCAAGGACGCCATGTCTAAACTTGGCTTAAGCACATCGGACTTCGTAAAGAAGAACGGTGACATGAAGTCAATGGCTGACATCTTTGGCCTGATTCAGAAACATAGTGCAAAACTGGGAGCTGCACAAAAAGGTGCTGTCTTCCATAACTTATTCGGTGCTACTGGGCAAGCCGCTGGGGCTATTTTGGCAGATAATGCTGGCCAACTGGGTAAGTTAAATAAGCAAGTTGAAAACGCTGGTAAGAAAGACTATACCGGCAAGTTGTCTGGAAAGAATATGCAATCTGCCCAGAACCAATTGAAGAAATTCAAAATGGAATGGGAAGAATTATCAGTTACATTTGCCCGGACGGTTTTACCACAAGTTACGTCACTAGCAAAAGCAGGTACGTCCCTTCTAGAAAAATTTAGTGGCTTGAGCAAAACCCAAAAGAGCGTTGCAACATGGAGTGTTGTAGCTGTAGCAGCTATTGCACCAATTGCTAAAGGCATCTCTGGCATGATGACCGCAACCAGTGCAGCCATTGGTGTTTGGAAAAAGCTTCGGGTAACTATGGCACAACCAATGCCAGTAACGGGTACTAGTACAGCAACTAGCGCTGCAGAAAATGTGGCAGCCGAGGCGTCAACAGTAAGCGGTACCGGTGAAATGTTAGCTGGCGGTACCAAATTAAGCAGATTAGCTTCAAAGGCATTACCAGCCGCTAAGGTGGCCGGCAAAGGTGCGTTAGGCATATCTGCACTAATGGCATTACCGGAATTGCTTAGCATGACCAAGAAAACGGTAGGTAAGCATATTGGTAGCTATGTTGGTAATGTCGGAGGTTCTGCTGGCGGTGCAGCAGCCGGAGCGGCAATTGGTTCAATTATTCCAGGTGCTGGGACTGCTGTTGGTGGCTTGATTGGCGGTGGACTTGCACTAGGAGGCTCGTATTTAGGTAGTAAGTACGGCTCAAAAGCCGGCAGTGGTGTTGGTGAATGGTTACAGAAGAACGGCCCAAAGCTCTGGAAGAGTGTCAATGTTACCGTTGATCCATCTGGTAAAAACTCGAAGAGTAATCAAACTAGTTCAAGTAAATCTGGTAATAGTTCGAAGCATTCAGTGAGTGCAGCCCGCAAAGAGTTTGATTCATTGCCTAAAGACGCTCAGAAGGCTACTAAGTCAGCAACTGGATACATCAAAGCAGCTAATTCTGATTGGACTAAATCTGAGGGATTATGGCATGCAGGTAGTGTTAAATCTCGTGCTGAGTCTAATCGAATGCAAGCCAAAAGTGATGCTAGCTATGACAAAGCTTATGCGGCACTGGCTAAATATACTAATAAGTCGAACACCAGTACCAGCAAGAGTGCGTCGTATTTAACCAAGCTAGGTTTGATCAATCAAAACCAAGCAAGTAATGCAGTTACTGTTGAACAACGTGGAAGTAGCAAACGTCTTACTGACATTAGAAATACTATGACAAAGCTTAAAACGGCTGAACATAATGGTGGTTCTGATCGGTTTAGATTGCAACAGCAACTAAATGGTCAAATTCTGCGATTAACTGATAAAGGTGGGAAAAAGCGAGAGGCTTTACTTTCCAAACTAAATAGTCAGACTTCACGTTTATCTTCAAAACAGTATAAATCGATTACGAGTCAGGCACGTTCTGCTGCAAATTCGACAGTCAAATCTGCTAATAAGCAATACAAAACCGCCAAAGATAAAGCGCAAGCCCAATATTATGCTACTAAGACCGCAGCTGATAAGACTTATAACAAGACTGCTAAGGCCGCTGCCAATGTATATGGCAAAAACTCGAGTATGTACAACCAGATTATGGATAAGGCTGGTAAAACTCGAGACGATACGATTGGCAAAGCTGAGGATCAACGGGACAAGTCAGTTGCAGCAGCTAAGGATCAGCATGATAAGACTGTGAGTTGGGCGCGTAAGCAACGTGATGAGGTTGAAAAAGAAGCGCAAAAGCAAGCCGGTAACGTCTATGCAATCATGGGTGGTGTTGGTGACGCCATTTATAACGTCTTAAGTCAAAACGCTGCGGCAGTCGGTGGAAAATTATCGAAGCCTAAGTCTGATGATCAAGCCTTAAGCGACTATTACAATGTAAAGCTTAAGACAACCAAGTCAAAAAAGAATGTCAAATCTTTATCAGTTAACACTGGTATTCATCATAGTTCAAAAAAATCTAATCTTCATCTTCAAACTGGTATGGCTACCGGTGGCGCAATTCGTCAGCCACAGACTGCTATGGTCGGCGAGCGTGGAATTGAGGTATTACAGCGTGGTAGGAAATTTAGTATAATCGGTCAACGTGGTGCCCAACTTATGGGATTAAAGCCAGGTGATCAGATATACAACAATGCTGATACTCAACGAATGCTGTCAGGTAGTTACGGTAAACGCATCAAGGGATTTGCTGATGGTACGACAACCATTGGCAGCTATACCGTTGGTGAAGCAGGTAGTTCTACGACCTCTAAGTCTATGGAAAAGGCTGTTCAGAAGGACTACAAGAAGATGGCGACGGATGCCAAGTCTTCACTGGGCAAGATTCAATTCCAGAATAAGAAGTCATGGCAGTCTGCAAGTTTAGACACTTTCAGTTCAACCGATATGATCCGTAAGACTGCGGGCAAGAATAGCGATAAGACCAAAGTTAGCTACTCTGGGAACATTAAACAGCTTCGCAAGCAAAACGGTCAGTTGTGGGACAACATGACTTCAGATTCGAAACAATCTGGTATAAAGATTGCGAAGACTGCGGACGCTAAGTCCAATGATGCTAAAAATTATGTTGTAAGTAATTGGAAGTCATTATCAAAGCAATTCGGTTCCATCAGTGATGACATGGTATCAGGATTTAACACAGCCTTTAAGAAGCTTGGACCGTATGCTGCAAAGGCAATGGAATCAGCAGTAAGTAATTTGAACCACGGAATCAGTGCTGTTGATACAACTTTGGCTCAATTTGGTGGTAACAAAGCTGTTCTTAAACCAATTCACTATGCACAGGGTTCTAAGGGACCCATTGCTAGTGATCGGATGGCAGTCTTAAATGATGCCAAAGCAGGTCCAAAGCAAGAACTTGTTGTGCGTGGAAACAGTCTGCTTAAACCGCATGGTAAGGATGTGCTTACACCGCTTCAGAAAGGTGACGAAGTTCTCAATGGTTCGCAAGTTGAACGCATCAAACCAATGTTGCCGCATTTCGCAAAAGGTACTGGTGTTTCAAATGATCGTCTAATTGATTTAGCCCAGAAAAATTCTGGCAATCCCTCAAAAACTTGGAAATCTGATTTTGATAATCATGTTGGCAAGGCTGGTAGGACAAATCTAGCTAAAGGTGTGACAAAGACCACTAAGCGCGCAGCTGATTCAGTTGGCCCTAAGTGGTCGGGCGCAATGTGGGGATTGATCAATAATACGATCCAAGGTGACACCGGTAACGGTTCGCTTAAGCCTCACTTTGGCAGTCCGTTTAATGAGTCATCTGGCTATGGTCCACGTTCTGGTGATGTTACGGACAATCATAAAGGTATCGACTTTAGTGCACCAATGGGAACACCGATTCCGGCGCAATATGCGGGTACAGTTGTTACTGCTGGCGCTGCTAGTGGATTCGGTAACTGGGTTGTAATTCGTCCTAATGGAATGAACATGAACACTGTCTATGGTCACATGAAGAGCTACAGCGTACATGCTGGTGACAAGGTTAAAGCTGGTCAGATTATTGCTAGGGTTGGTGCTGAAGGCGAAGCGACCGGACCACATGTTCATTACGAATTGCGACAAGGATTGGGATCTGGTGACAATCGTCCTAACCCCGATACGTATAAAGGTAATGTTAAGACAGTCAAAAAACCGGGTAATAAGGCTTTAAATAGTCTCGTTAAAAGACAACTCGGTTCAAAGGCAATCAGATGGATTGAAGATAATCTCCAAGACAACATTAGCAGTATTGCGTTATCAGGTAGTGAGGCGACTCGAGCACAGGCTTTAGCCAAAGCTATTCGACACATGTATCCATCTGCTACTAAGGCAGGTATTGCAGCGGCTCTTGGTAACTGGAAGTTCGAATCTGGATTAAATCCGGGTGCAATCAATTCTGGCGGTGGCGCTTCTGGGCTAGGCCAATGGCTGGGTGGACGTAAGAGTAATTTGATTGCCTACGCTACTAGTCATGGTAAAAACTGGAAACAGGCTGGTGCGCAGTTAGCATTTGCTTTGAGTGGGGACGGTAGCGATAGTAGCGTTCTTAAGAGTGTGCTTCGTGGCACTGGTTCAGTGGCTTCTCTGGCTGCTAAGTTCTCAAGTCAGTGGGAGCGCGGTGGCTACACGGCTCAACACGTTGCGGGTGCCCGCTCGGTGGCTTCTATGTTGAAGTTTGCCAAGGGTGGACGTCCTATGCCGGGTAAATGGGCATTGGTTGGTGAAGAAGGTCCGGAGTTATTTAAAACTGATGAACCAGGGACGGTTGTACCACATGAGCAAACCAAGCAGTTGCTAAATGGCAATGCTTCAACTCAATCTGAATCTAAAGTTAAGCCGCAATCGAGAATTGACTTCCACCCAACTATTAACATCAATGTTAGTGGTGGTGCTTCAGTTGATAAAGAACAAGTTAAGAAATGGGTACTCGAAGCTATGGGTGAGTCGTTTGATCAGTTAAAAGATATATTCTAGGAGGTGGATAGCTTGGTTAAAGCCACATATACCCGTAAAACAAACGGTCGTACCGAGCGCTTTGGTGGGTATTTGAAGATCGTTGGTAGCAAGAAAACCGCTGATAAAGTTGGCTTACACGCCATAACTGAAGCTGAAACTAATACGCAAGAGGTTAGCCAATATGCTATTGAAGCACCGAATAACGCTATCACTGATCACGTTCGTCGTACAAGTAAAATTATTAGTCTGACGATTCGTCTAGACGAAGGAACCATGGCTAAGACGGATGCACTCTACAAAAAGTTACAGACATGGTCGCGGCAAGGTAAAGAGGTCGAATATCGTGGTGCTTCAATGCATTTAGACCATTGCGTCATGTCGAGCATTGGTAAAAGTGCTGAAAAATATGTGTCTGCAATGGATCTTACGATTGAGTTGACCTACGTTTATTTTGCAAAAACATCTGTAATTACGCATAAGGCGGCCAAGAAGAAAAAAGGAAAGAAAGTTGTCAAAAAGCCGAAGAAGAAAGCTAAAAAGAAGTCAAAAGCCGTTTATCGGCGGACCAAACGTGGGGACACGTACTGGGGCTTCCATATGCAAGTTGGAACTTCTATTGCTCAGCTTCGTAAGTGGAATAAATATCCTGATCGCCGTATTCCCATTGGCGTCAAGTTGAGAATAAAGTAGTAGGAGGTGATTGAATGGCGCAACGTGATTATATCCCAGTTGATGTTGATGATCTTCCTGAACAGTTTGAGCTTGATATCGATGATGTAACGTACGTTTTCGGCATGAATTATAACGAAGTTGGCGGATTTTATACCGTCGATTTGTACGACGAAGACGAAAACCCAATCGTGTTAGGCGAAAAAATGGTGCTGAACCATCGCCTGTGGGCCAACTTGGTTGACCGTCGTTTACCGATGCGCGACATAGTACCAATGGATGAATCTGGAAAGGCCTCGGACGTTAACCCGGATACACTAGGCAAAACGGTGTTCTTGTATCTGGATGACCTAAATCCGGAAGAAGATATCCGCAGTCCCGATTATGTCGGGGTTGGTTTAGATGACGACGAGGATGGTGATGACGATGACTAAGTATCAATTTATCCACCACGTCAAGCTGACGATCGACAATGGTAATCGAACAATGACGCTTGAAAATGATCCTACGCACATGTTGGAGATTCACTTCAGCTTACCATTTTCAAGTGACCCGGTCCCTAATGTTTGCACGGTAACCATTTATAATCTGTCTCAGACGACGCGGAATTTTTTCAGGAAGAATGCCCATGTTGTTATGCAAGCAGGTTATACGGACGATGTTGGTGTTCTAACAGAGGGCCACATCAATAAGATTCAGCCACTTCAATGGTCGGGTGTTGATTCTCAATTCATTTTTACATTCATTGAGGGAACTGATTATTCTGCCAAGAAAGACATATCAATGACTTTCAAAAAAAAGTCGAGCGCAGCTACCGTAATCAAAGGTATTGCTAAGAAGGCTGACATCCCAATTAAGTCACTCAATTTGCAAGTGCCCAAAATCTATACTACAGGATATACCGCTGATGGGCAGCCATTGGAATTGATTCAAGAAGTAGCCAAGAAGTGTGGCTCGGTATTGCGAGTAGTACGCGGTGTCTACAAAGTTGTTTATGATGATTCAATAACTGATCTGAATAAAGTCGTAAAGACGCGGACAGACGAGGAACGTTCAGCTCACACGAAATATTTAAATGCTCAAAAGAAAACCGCAACGGCTCGTAAGAGTATGCGAACTGCTAATCAGCGTGCAACTTATCGTAAACGAGTTAGTGAGCAGGCAACTGCAAAGGCGGTTTGGCAAGAAACACGTACTGCACTCACGAGATCCAAGAAAGCGGCCAAACAAACGTCAGCACAGAGTAAGAGGTCAACAGCTACTAAATCTGCTGATTTTCTGCTCTCATTTGGAACAGGTTTATTGGAAGAACCGACTTACAGTGATGATGACGATGGGGCACGATGGAATTTTAACTGTTTGCTGCAGCATCGTATTACAGTTGGTTCAGTTGTTCAAATAAAGTCTAAATCGCTCAACCGCACAATGACTGTAGAGAGTGGCGAGCATAGTTTTGACGGCTCAAGCTTTACGACGACGGGGGTGCTTAAATAATGGCACAGGGACAGATATGGCAATTTTTCGACTATTTTGCTAGAAAAATTAAGCGTGAAACACATGTGGGTTACTTATGTCGGGTTACGGCACTGTACGGCAGTACTTGTTCTGTTCAGCCAATCGATCTAGATAACGGCAGTAAACGCTCGTTGCTGATAGATGTCTGGATTCCGAAACATTGTCGTGACGACGTCAAGGTCGGTGCAAGTGTGGCCGTTTCGTTCTTTGATCGTGATGTATCCGATGCTGGCGTTGGGGCAACGCATGATATTGAGAACGGTTCTGATCGGCTACATTCGGTTAACGATGCGTATATAACGGGGGTGTTCTAATGGCCGATTTATGCGATTTTGAAGCTAATGAAAATGGCGATTTAATCATTACTGGTGGGCATATTCAGATGGTGTCTGGCTATGATGAAGTAGCACAGAACGTTCGAACAATCATCGGGACTGAACTAGGTACTGCATACTTGGCTGAAGAGCTAGGAATTAGTTTTGAAAATCTGATGGGTAAAGACTTTAACGAACATTTTGCACAGCAAGATATTATAGATGCTGTTACAGATCAGGAACAACGAGTCACTTCAGTTGATGAGGTGACTTTTAATTTAGACCCAGAGACACGCAAATTGACTGTAACGCTTAAGCTCCAGGTTGACTTAACCCAATCTGGTGCTACGGATGAATACGAAATGGAGGTGAATATGGATGCCGGTGACTGAGAATGGCTTCGAGCCACGAAACGAAGATGATATCTTTGCTGAACTGAGCGACCTTGCAACTAGTTTGATGGGTGAAGACATTGATACTAGTGAAGTGTCCGTATTTGGTCAATTTCTGCGGCTAATTGGTCACGAGATTGCCAAGAGTGATCAGTACATCGAAGCTATGTACTTGTCATGGTTCTACGATTCAGCGACTGGGGTATCACTTGACCGAGTGGCAGCACTAGCCGGTCTCACTCGAAACGGTTCACAACCGGCTTACGTGACGCTTAACTTCACGGGTAAGGCTGGAACAGTCGTTGATGAGGATGACCAGTTTGAAACCGAAGACGGTCAAATATTTGCCATGGAAGATGTTGTGACGCTTGACGCTAATGGCAAAGGCTCTGGAACAGCGGTGTCGTTAGAAGAGACTGCTGACGCTAACGTGGCTGCTAACACGATTACCGAGCAGGTTATGCCAGTGGAAGAGTTAACATCGGTGACCAACCCGGAAGCGGCAACCGGCGGTGCGACGGACGAAACGGACGAAGACTTTCGACTACGTATTGCGGCTTATGAAACGGCGTCCACCGGTTCAACCATTGATGGCATTCGGTCGGCGGTTCGCAACGTGACTGGGGTTGATCAGGTCGAAGTGATCGTGAACAGTACGACGGAAATTGATAGCGATGGTAACCCGCCTAAATCGATTCATATTTATGTAACTGGTGGAAACGACGACGACATTGCACAAGCTATCAATGACTCACTAGCAGCTGGTACTCAAACAGTTGGTCAAGTAGTTACAAACGTTGCTGATGATGGCGGTAATAATCAAGTTATCAAGTTTGACCGGCCAACTGCTGTACCAATCTCTATGAGAATCAAGCTTCAGACAGATCGTAACTTGTATGAAACGGATGGTGCCGATGTTATTAGACAGAATATTCAGAGCTATATTTCTGGGCTAACCATGGGTTCAACGATACGTTTCACTTATTTATACACTCTTGTATATAACGTGATTGGTGTTGTTGACGCCGATATTCAAATAGGACGGACGTCCGACACGATTAAGAACGAAGATATCAAGCTTTCGAATTATGAATCCGCAGTTTATGTTGCTACCAATATAGAGGTGACGACTGATGCAGATTGATCCAAGTATTGAAAAACTAACACCGGCATTGGACCGTTCGACAGACTCTAATAACTGGAAATTAGTACGGTTGTTACTTAAAACTCAATTGGATCAGGAAGCAGATATGGTGCAGCTATCGGACATGCACGACATTGATTTCGCTACCGGTAAGTTTCTTGATCACTTAGGTCGTTTGGTTGGTGAGTATCGGGGCCAGATGGATGATAAATTCTATCGGTCCATGATTAAATCACGTATTGCGCGACAACATAGTAATGGAACTATCAACGAATTGTACGGGATAATTGCGGTGACACTTGGTGCTGCTCCTTCTGAGTTTAAAGTGCAGCCTATGTGGAACTTGACAGGCGAGGCACGGGCTGTTCAAGTGCTCGGTATTCCAAATAAGTACGTAGACTCGTTACAGAAGCGTGAAATGGTTCTTGAACGCATTAATGACTCTGTTGCTGCTGATGTGCACGTAATTGGAATTGGTTTTCAAGTTGAAGGAAGTACGGCTGTTTATATTGGAACGACAGTTACTAGAGCTCGTAAACATGTCGGTGTGATGGACTATCGTTTGCCGCGTGATCATGATGGAGCAGTGATTAATACTGCTAGTACAGCCATTAACCGTCAACGAATGCACGTTGGCGTGGTTAAGGAGGGATGATAATTGCAATTCGATAGAGTTTATATGACAAATAGTGGATTAGACTTATTGACCAGTGTAGCAGCTGGACAACAGAATATTGAGTTCACAAAAGTAGTGGCATCCAGCCATAATTATTCTGGCCTATCAACAAACGAGTTTAAAGCGTTGACTGGTATTGCGAATATTGAGCAATCTACTAAATACGCCCGTGTAATCAAAGAGAATCGAACGCTTGTGCGAGCGCAGGTGTCTTTTCCATCTAAAGACGTGACGAAAGCTTACAAACTATATACAGTCGGCTTTTATGCCAAAGGTAGCAATGGTAGTGAGGTTTTATATGGTGTTATGCCGTCTTCACTACCTGATTATATTGCGGCTTATGACGGTCACTCTAATGCCGATGACTCTTTTACAATGATTACAACAGTTAGCGACACAGCTCAAATCAATATCACAGTTGATCAGGCTTCAGTTCCAAGCTTTGATGACATTAGAATTGGGACATTAAACACTTCCACGTACGCAATCAATACATCAGGATTGGATTTAAACGACTACCCGCGTTTTAAAGCATACGGCTATTACAATGGTGCTGGTATACCACAGACGACGCCATACGCTGGGGTGCCTGAAATGTTTGATTTAATCATGACAGCTAACTTAAAAAATAACGGGCAGGTTATGATACCCAAGTTTTGGTTAGCTCAGCTCGCCGAGGTCATGCCAGATTTTAACACATCTAAGTTCACAGTTAGTCGGGCCGGTGATGGTAAGTGGATGTACTTAATTTCAGAGCCGGCAACGATTGGAATTCATTGCCTAAACGCAACTTTTAAATAGGAGGAACAATCATGAAAATTAAATTATCATTAGAAAATGTCGGGGGGGGGTAGAAATGCTGTATTAAAGGCATCTCTCACCCTTCTATTATTGTTAGGCGGTGGTCTTAATGGCTAACGCATATACAAAGATTAATTCAGGACAATCAAACTGGACAGATCCACTGAATCTTATGTTAGCTGCTTATGGTAAAGCTACGGACGACACTGGTTGGTTTGACCTCCCACTAATTAATGGGTTTGAAAATAGGGAAAATCTTGGGATCACCAAAATCAGAAAAGTTGGTGACCTAGTTGAACTGCAGCTATCTGTTACGAATCTGACAGTTAATACAGACTTTTTGAAACTCCCGGTTGGGTTTGCACCAAAGAGTTATATACCAACAATTGTGCGTGGAACTTGGGGAAATGTATTTATTATCGATGTTAAGAATAATGGAACGGTTACCTTTGGCGGTAAAACGACAGGTACCTTTGCTGCAGATGATTATATTGGTGACGATATTGTTTGGTTTACAAATTAATGGAGGTAAATCATGAAAATTACAAATGTATTAGAAAAATTCGGGGGGGGACAAAATGCTAGTTTATTAGCATTTTTAACCTTGTCCTCATTTCTGATGGGTGGTGCTTACCATGGCTAAAATTGTTGTGATTGACCATGCAGCTACAAATTGGGAACAAATAGAGAATAAAAATTTCGATAGTTTAAATCAGCAAGTTACATCTATGATTAGTGATAGCGGATGGACAAATGCTGGAATGGTGTTATTAAATGGAACAGTTGAGCAGAATCCTGATAAGGATAATGGGAAGCCACAGTATAGATTTGTTAAGCTTCAAGGACCAAGTGAAATAATCCGAATACTATCAGTGCGCGCGGTTGTTAAAGGATCTACCGCATCCAGTTCAATCATTGGTCTGCCGGAATTTGTTTATTCTGAAAATGATAGTGTTCTAGGAGCTAGTTTCGGTGATTTCTCATATAGAGCAACTTTATGGACTACACTTAATACACCAATGATTTATCTAGATATGCTAAATGGTTCGAATCAAACAGTTCCTGACAGCGGAATTTCGATTGATCAAACATTCATGTACTAGGGTCGCTCATGATTGGGCGGCCTTTAGTTTAGAAAGGAAGTTCAATTATGACAGTAACACTAACAGACATTGATTATGGTTCAAATAGCTGGAACAAGACAGTCAACCAAAACTTACAGAAACTAAATGGCCGTTTTACTGACACAGGGTGGCGGACGGAAGGTCTGACACTGGTCAACGGATTCACACAATTTGTTGGGGAAAGTGGAGCGGTGAACAAGGCAATGGATGAACCTGCATACCGTATTTATGGCTTGGACGGATTAGCCAAAATTATGTTACTTAAAGGCAGTATTGTAGCACCTGACTCCGATTTGAAAACGTCGTTATTTATGAAGATTACTCAGGAAATCCGTAGTTATTTCTATAATAATTCTGGCGTACAAATCTGTTGGTTTGGAGAAGACTCCTATCGCCATCAACTGCAGTTTATCAGTGTAACCGACGGCATTGCTATGTCTACAGATGTGCCTTTCAGCGCCCTGAAACGTATTCAGTTAAACCAGACATTTATCGGATAGAAGGGAGAACTTAAGCATGAAAGTATTATATTTTTACGACGAAGGGACAGGAATCTTCGATCATAGTGAGCTAGTCACGGTCGATGATGAATTCACTCTCCCAGAAAACGCAACCTTTGTCGCCCCAGTAAACGGCTCATATGAGCCGATTCATATTAACGATGATAAGACGGCGTGGATTGGGACTCCGAAGGAAGAGTGGATGGCAGCACATCCAGCTCCAGCTCCAACGCCAACTCCAGAACAGACGGCTCAGGCAACGTTAATGTTACAGATGGCACAGACTAAGACAACACAGGATAAGTTCAATGCTCAAATCATGTTGCAGCTAGCCAGCATGAAGAGTGATACCACAACTGTGGGGTCGACAAGTACTGGCACTGCTACAACACCAGCAGAATAGGAGAGATAAACATGTTTATTTACATTAAGCAATATTTCGAAATGGGTCTCTATACGGTGGATGACTTATCCACTTTCAAGATGGCAGCTATGATCACTGCAGACCAATTTGATGAACTAACCACGACAACAACGGAGGTAGCACAATGATTAAATTAACATTAGAAAAATTCGGGGGGGGGGCAGAATGTTGATTTAACAACATTTCTAACCCTTTTATTATTTAGCGACGGAGGTGATCTTCGTGGCTAATAATTATCGTAAAATTGACTACGGCCAATCCAATTGGACTGGTCCACTTGATCTAATGCTTGAAGCCTATGGCAACGCAACGGCAGACACCGGTTGGATAGACTTACCATTAGTAAATACAGTATCACTTGGGTATTTAAGTTATTTGAAAGTACGAGCTGTTGGTGAATCAGTCGCTCTCAGAACTCAATTTGCTGTCGGCACTTCGGGAGCGATTAATATTGCAGTGATTCCGTCAAACCTAATTCCATTTGGATTCCGTTATTTAGTAGGATTTAGAGTTGGTGGTATGGGTCCAATTCAGCTGATCATGGATTCTGACCATAGATTGATTGCTAACGTTCCTAAAGATGCCATAGGTCAACAAATTAATTGTGACACAGTAATTATGAATGGATACAGACTATAGTAACAGGAGATGAGCCAATGTGCTATATGTAAGAAGCCGTGTAAAGTCACCGCTGAAGATTACAAAACTGTTGTTGATGAATGACTATCACAAAAAAATAGGAGAATGCAACTAAATGTCAAAGTATACAGATGAAAGTGTGCCTGTAACTGCAAGTATGCAAACTTATGCGAACGGAATTAATACTGATAACTTTAATATCGGTATCTACACAGATCCACATTATGATATTCGCGATCTTTATCCTAATGGTTTGAACAGTAACTATGTATATGGGCGCTACGGGCAGTCGTCGCTTATTTCTATTTTGAAATCTATGGGCAATACGGCCGATGTATTACATCTTAATGGAGATAATGTTAATGGGATTACAACTGAGTTAGCTAATAATCAAAAGCAAAATAAGGTTATGCTGTCCTCTTGGTTTTCAGATGGCTATGGTGTTACTGCTGACCGAACAGCTACGATTGGTAATCATGACGATGGCAGCCCGCATGCAAGCGTTGGTAACTTGGATTTACTTAATTCCAGTAATACGGTTTCAGTAGAATGGTTTCAAAATAACATTCAGTACCCAAGTGGTTCAGTAAGAGATACTGGATCACTTTCTTTTTACAAGGATTATGTAGCAAAAAAGGTTCGTTATATCGTGTTGGACACAGAAGAACCTCCACTGACAGTTAATACTGCCGGTAACTATGTTTATAATCGATGGCTGTGGCATGGATTAACGCAGCATACACTATCTTGGTTGGTAGATAGTGCATTAAAGAATGTTCCGGCTGACTATACGACACTAGTGGTGACACACTGTCCAATCTGGTTTAACGATGGTAAGGACTATCAGTGGGGTGACAGCGGTGCCAATATGGTTAACTTTGAGGTTTTCACTGGTATCTTGAATGCTTTTATTACAGGAACAAAATATACGAGTGAAAAAAGTGCACAATCAGTGCATGATTGGCTGAATATTGTTCATAAAAATAGTAGTGAATTTACTAACAATTACCCGGTTTCAATATATGGTGCTGGTTGGGAAATTAATATCACGGCTGATTTTTCTACTCAGGGGAAACGAAAATTTGCGGGTGTGTTTAGTGGTCATACACATCAAGAAAAATTATCTAAAATTGATAACTTTTATAGTGTTCAGCTTCAACATGGTTTTCCTTGGAAAAACAAGGATTTAGGAACTGATAATCAACTGGGATTTACAACTATTTCTATTGACACTATAAATCAGCAAGTTGAGCTAATTGGATTTGGATATGCCAGTAATCGATCGTATAAGTATTAGGAGGGATAGTTTTGGTAGAAAATATTGAAGATAGACTGACTAAATTAGAAGAAGCATTTGATAATCATGTCGGGAATATTGGAATTGGTGTCCACGGGTTAGGCGATGAAACAACTGCAGGTTTTCAAGCTGGCGTTCAAAATATGGTTCCAACTTTCTTCGGCAGTCAAGGCGGTGATATTCTATCATTAGCGGCTGGAGTCTATATTGGCTCGGGTTTTAGCAACTTATGGAGTGAGTCAGCAGATCAAATTAAACCAATGTTGGAGATTCATGTTTTTGCAGACACGTTAGGAACACGCCGGATTCTTGCCGTGGAACTCTATAACGGGAATGTACATTTTTATAACGATTACCGTTTATCTGTAACTCATGGTGGTTGGAGTAGTCTGACTTCACGTAGAACTTTATGGCAAGGCGGCGTACAAAATGTGGATGATTCGTTCACAACTCCAGACCTGATCAGTACTGAAGGCAATCTTCTTTTTGATAAATTATGGGTTTCTTATGAGTATCTAGGTAATTATCATATGGACTGCTTTGATTTGAATCAGAATAGTGATTACATCGTAATTAACACGAGTAATAATGCAAATAGTCTAGTTGATATTGGTCAACCAGTAGTCAGCAATCTTGGCGAGTGTATGTTATCTCGAAGTCAAACAAAGTGGACTATTACTCGAACGACATCTAACGATATTTCTTCTGGTGGTGTAATCAGCGGTGTTGATCAAATTAAGGTTCTTAAAGTTGAAGGCGAAAGATAGCTGGACATCATTTTAGAGCAAAAAATTGGAGATGATTGAATGTGCATTTGAGTGATATTGGATTGGCCTTAATTGCGGTGGTAACGGGCCAACAATGGAGTCCACCGCACTATATCATGGGATATCAGTTGAGTGAATGGGCATCTATTGCTGCAATCATCATGTTTGTTTCTGGCATGGTGGTCGGATTGGTACGTATTGCGGTTGTGAACCCCGCGAATGTGGCGAATCGAGAGTTAAAACGGTCAATTGATAGCCTGACAGCTAAGGTTGACGGTATCGGCATCACTGCAGATCAAGTTCATAAGGAGCACGACCATCGACTCGATAAACATGAAATATGGTTGGCAAGACACGATGAAGAGCTTGAAAATTTGAAGGAGAAAATTACAAATGACAAAGTTTAAATTCAGTTTTAATAAGAAGTCCCCGACCGATATTGCATCGGTCGTTTTTATTATCGCATCAGGATTGGTTACGTTGGGTACAGCACTAGGCTTTACTTTACCAGGTTCAACATCTGATAGTATCAATGCCTGGGTTAGCGTAGTTACATTGATTGTCGGTAACCTAGGATTGTCAATCAATACTGAACATGTTGGAAAGAATGGGGGTACTGGGAGTGATCAACAAACTCAAAAGTAAATTAGCGCTAACGGGGGCGGCCACAATGGCGGCTCTTTTTTTCGGAGTAAGTGCAAACGCTGCGACTGACAATCGACCTGTATATGACTTCTCTGAATGGCAAGGCAATATCTCAGCCGCCCAAGCTAAGCTTCTCAAGGGTGAAGCCAAGGGTATCATTTTGCGTGTTCAGTATGGGTCAAATTACAGAGACAAAGTCTTTGACCACAACGCGGCTGTTCTTAACGCGGCAGGAGTTAAATTCGGTGTCTATGCTTTCGGTCAGTATGTAAATGATGCCGATGCTAAGGTTGAAGCTACTGACTTCTATAACCGTGCTAAAAAGTATAACCCACTATTTTATGCGAATGACGCGGAAATAGTAACCACGTATGCAGGAAGTTCGTACAGTTCGGCAACCAAAGCATTCGCTACCAAACTGCATTCGCTAACCACCAAGCCGGTCTATCTGTATACTGGCAAAGATGTTTATAATTATCATTTAGACGGTCGAAAAGGATATAATGGCGTTTGGCTGGCATACTATCAGAACACCCAACCTAATGTCGGGTTTACGTACGAGCTATGGCAACATACTGACCGAATGTATAGCACGGCCCTTAACAAGTCTGTGGATGCCTCTAAATTTGTGACAAACGTTAATTGGTTTGGCAACACGGTCGATACTTCTAAGTATCCGAATGGTGGCTACAAAGTGGGTGATGAGGTTCGCCTAAAGACTGGTATTACTTACTATGGCACGACCACTAAGGCAGACGACTCACTTACTAAGACTAAGTTAACTGTTAAAACAGTGAAGACCGTCTACACTGGCACATCAAGTCAAGTTCTCACTGTCTATAATGACAGCAAGGCAATCGGGCAAGTTCGTGCGCAAGATGTAACCAAGGTTGGGTCAATTAAACCGTCAAAGTCGTCTACCTCAGTCAAGTGGGTCAGGGAGTCTAAAACATACACGCTAAAGACAGCGGTCAAGCTTCGTAAGTCTCCTTCGACATCGGCCGGTGTAATCACGACTTTAGCCGCGGGCCAAACGGTCAAAACGGATGCAGCAATTATTCAAGGTGGCTACCGCTGGGTACGGCAGCCACGCAGTAATGGCTATGCGTATATGGCAACTGGTCCTGCAAGCAATTCGCTTGAATACGTGAAAACCGGTGTTTCTCACGCGTACTACACGGTCAAGTTCGGTGATTCATGGTGGGCAATTGCTCAACAAAATGGACTAGGCGTGTATGCGTTAGCGTCAAAAAACGGCCAATCAATTTATAGTACGATTCATCCCGGTGAAAAATTAATCATTAAGTAGTAAAAATCCCGCATTAGCCTTAATTGGCCGGTGCGGGATTTTTTTATTATTCATCAATTTGTTTTTTTAGTATTTTATGACGGTCTGAGATTAGAGCCAGCATTTCGGACAAGTCGTCGTTGGTTGCTAGTTGTTTGATGAAATTACGGGCGACTGAACGCTTGTTTATATATTGTTTACGTTCCTTATTTTTATCGTCCCATTTTCGATTTGCTTTGAGGTGCGCTTCTGTTGGTTTATCTGCCATTCTTAATCACCCGGAATAAAGTATATATCGATAGCCCTAATCCAATTATGGCGACGATTAGTGCAATGATTGAGATAGTATGTGTCATTACAGAACTCCTCCTTTAGTGTATAATTGATTATATAACAAGAAGCAGGGCCTAGACCCTGCTTTCAAGTTATTTCCGTTTCTTAATCCGTTTAGATTTTCGTTCGAAGTGTTCTTTTTTTGAAGTTCGACTGATAATCTTAAGATTAATGATGGAGCCTACAATTGTAATTGTTGAACCTGCCAGGGAGATAATTGCAGTTAGTAGGTTTATTTTTTTGTCATCCATTATTTTACTCCTTTCTTATATTCCCTCCTACAACTATTATAATACACGCATATGCGTGTATAGTCAATGGATATACGTAACTAATTAAAAAAGTTTTGTCCCACGTAAAATACTGATATTTAATTAGTTTGGATTATATGCTAGTCGTCTAAGGTAAGCTAAAAAGCGACCGCACCGAGGTGGGCCGCTTAGTTGAATATAGATCCTTTTTTACTTTCCTACGTGTTTCCTACCAACGGTTAAATTTTAATAGGATTTAATAGATATAAATAAGATATATTAGATTTTAGACAGCACTATAAACGCTTTTATATCAACCACGGTTAGATGTAATTAACCAATACTAAAGGTCCTTAGAATTAGGGCTTCGACAAGAAGCGTTCATGGCTGTTTTGAAGACTGACGAAGAAGAAAAGCCGTCGTAGAATACTTTACTAAAATGGCTTAAAAGAGCGGTACTAGGATTGTGTGAGCAGGCCTAATACCGCTCTTTTTGTGACTCGACCGGCAATAATTTTTTGAGATTGACTTATCAAGCAATCGTGATATGCTGAGCTTGAAGTGAGTGCCATCGATTGATTTGACACATGGTTGGATGACTGAATTGGTTGAGGTTACCAATGATGGGGTAACCTGCAAATTCCTAGGGGGGTGTGGTGCATGTCAACAGTTTACCCGAAGGCCGTCAAAGTTTGGATGGCGGCTAATTTATTACAGATCGAATTTGAAAATGGTCAGACCAGATTCATGCGAACACATTATATTGATGATTATGTTTCAGCTTGGTCACCTAAAAAAGGGCGTGGTAAGCGCCTTAATCTATGGATTGCACCTACTTGGGAATGGTTGGGTGCCAACGCTCGGATTGAAAAAGATGGCACGGTGGTTTTATTTGCTAAGGACAGCTATACGCCACAAGAACTTTGGGAAAACAGTCAGTCCGAAATTAACTTGGTATCTGGTGTGAAGTAAGTCATGCCAAAAATTAACGTCAATTGCAAAAGGGATTAGCCAGCACAAAGAATGCTGGCTAATCCCTTTTTGAATAGTACAAATAATAAAAATTATTTAATTGTAGCTAGCAATTAGCCCCAATTATTTTGCATATATGGTAGCTTCAGCAGGCCATCGGCGGCTGGGTCAGCGTTACCAATTGTCTTGAGATGCCAATTGCCTTGCTCATCTTGAGTGGCAACGATCTTTTTACGCTTGCCTTCACTGTTCTTATAAAAACAATTTTCACTATCTGCACCGATTTCACGAGCTAACACGCGGTTTGGAATAATATAACCGTCGGCGGTTTGAAACTGTTCAATTTGATCAACACTGGTTAGTTCGCTGTGTCCCCGTTGGTAAATCTTTTCGATTAATGTCATAACAATATCCCCTTGTAAAAAATAAACTTCCTAACTAAAAGTAGTTTAGCATAATTATTTTGATTATTAATAGGAAATCAATGTGGTTTAGTGAATATTCAAGAATTAAAACAGGTTTCTTGCCTAACCAGTGGTGAATTGATACAATAAGTGTTTAAAATCTGTTATAATATCTTTCAGACCTAACGGAGTGGAACTTAGTTAATTGAGTTCCTTAAAATCAATCAATTTCACATTGTGAAGGAGAGATCAACGACATGTTAAAGCGCACGAAACAGTATTTGCGATCGATCAATTATGATTACGATAAGACATATATCCGACCGCTAATGGTTCCCGACAGCGTTTACGTGTTGAAATTCGGTAAGGACCATCGTAATAATCGCGTGGTCGTGAAGTATAGTCATACTTGGACTGGACGCGTTAAAATTAATGAGATTGCCTTACGTCTGCACAAGCAGAAGCACCCTCGAATTTTTAAACACGAAGCGGATATGCTCAAGTACTTAAATAAACGTTTAACTAGGAAAGTGGCTGATTAGCCGCTTTTTTTGTTATCACTAGGAGGTGACATGTGTGCAAATGGCGACATTTTTAAGTGGCCGGCCAACGCCACAAATTGCGGCAGACTTGTTGGGCAAGCAACTTGTTTTAAAGACCAGTCAAGGTGAAATCCGGGCATGGATCACAGAGGCCGAAGCCTATTTGGGCGCCCAGGATGCTGGCGCACACGCGTTCAAAAATCATCAGACGGCCCGTAACGCAGCGTTGTGGTTGCCGGCTGGGACGATTTACATTTATCAAATGCGCACCCAGTTTTTGCTAAATCTGGTCACGCAAGCAGCTGGCACGCCTGAATGTGTGCTGATCCGAGGAATTGAACCGGCTACTGGTCTGGCCCTAATGCAGCGCAATCGACCAGTGCCACTTGAAAATCTGACGACTGGTCCTGGCAAACTCATGCAGGCGTTGGGCCTAGACAAGCAATTGAATGGCACACCGCTTTCGGATGAGACGCTTGCACTCGATCTAACGGCAGCGCGCCGGCCGGCCAAGATAATGAGTAGTGCGCGTATCGGCATTGTGAACAAGGCAACTTGGACGACGGCACCGTTGCGCTATGAGGTGAGTGGTAATCCGTTCGTTTCAAAGCGCCGAAAGCGTGATATTGATATTGAGCATCATGGCTGGTGTTGAGTGGCATTAGCATGATGACTTAACATTGGATGTTTTTTTGCAGTATTGGATGTGTTTTTGCGTCTTGTGCTGGTTTATTGGTAGAATAGACTAAATTGAATTTTCCAAGGAGGAAGCCCAATATGAAATGGACTGAAGTAACTGTTAGCACTTCCAATGAAGCGGTCGAAGCAGTTTCAAATATTTTAATGGAATCAGGAGCGAGTGGTGTCAAGATTGATGATGCCCTTGATTATCAAAATTTGAAGCCGGACCGTTACGGTGAAATTATTGACTTAGCAACGATTCCGCACATTACCGAAGGGGCTAAGATTTCGGCGTATTATCCCGAAACGGTCTTTGTCCCAGAAATTATTCCCACGATTAAACAACGGGTAGCCAAACTGGCCGAATTTGGCTTGAATCCACAGCCAGCTGAAGTCAGTATGGCGGACTTGTCTGATGAAAATTGGGCAACGGCTTGGAAAAAGTATTATCATCCCGTTCGTGTGACGCGCTACTTAACGATCGTGCCCAGTTGGGAAAGTTATCAACCAACCCAACCCGGTGAATTGGTCTTAAAACTCGATCCTGGAATGGCTTTTGGGACGGGAACACATCCTACCACGAAGTTATCCTTGCAAGGTCTTGAAACGGTTATTAATGGTGGCGAACACCTCATTGATGTCGGCACTGGTTCAGGAATTCTGAGCATTGCGGCGAAGGCCATGGGTGTCGGTGAAGTTGAAGCCTATGATTTGGATGAGGTGGCGGTCAAGTCAGCTCAAGCTAACTTAGACTTGAATCCCGTCGCGGCCGATATCAAAGTGGCTGCGAATGATTTGCTTAAGGGCATTCAGACGCAAGCGGACATCATTGTGGCCAATATTCTGGCTGAAATTATTATCCCGTTAGTGCCACAAGCAAAGGCGAACTTAAAACGGGGTGGCTATTTTATTACCTCTGGGATTATTGATGATAAGTTTCAAACAGTATTGGCCACAATCAAGACTGCCGGTTTCCAAATTGCACAGCACACGCAGATGGGTGATTGGCACAGTATCGTGGCTTACTTGCCTACTGAAGAAGATTAATGGAGGCCGAGCATGCAGCGTTATTTTTTAACTGAGACTGTTGCGACAACTGCTGGGACGCAATTTGAGCTGACGGGTGAAAGTGTTCATCATTGGCTCAAGGTCATGCGCGCCCAACCGGGTGATGAAGCTGAATTTGTGACGCTCAACCAACAAGTTGTTATTGGCAAGTTGGCAAGCAGTACGGCAACTACTGCGATGGTAACCGTTGTCGCTGTCACACAGCCAAATGTCGAATTACCGCTTGAAGTAGTGATTGCCTGTGGGGTCTCCAAGGGTGATAAGACAGAACAAATCGTCCAGCGCGGGACCGAGTTAGGCGCGGCTGGCTTTGTGTTCTTTGATAGTCAGTACGCTGTCGCAAAATGGGCTCCAAATAAACGTGATCGGAAATTGACGCGGTTAGCTAAAATTGCCCAAGGCGCTGCTGAACAGTCGCACAGAACGGTCATTCCAACGGTTGACTATCAGCCTAATTTATCGACGTTGATTCAGCAAGTGCCACATGATGCGGGCGTCGTGGCTTGGGAAGAATCTGCCAAGCAAGGTGAGAGTAGTCAGTTAGTCCAGACATTGAACAAAATGCAGTCGGGACAACGGTTATTGGCGATTTTTGGTCCAGAAGGCGGCTTGACTGCTGAAGAAGTTAGCGCTTTAAACCAAGCAGGGGTCGTGTCGGCTGGTCTCGGGCCACGAATTATGCGGGCAGAAACGGCGCCAATGTACCTACTTAGCGCGATTTCTTTTTCGCAAGAATTAGTGTAATTTCACGGTCGGTGGTGTAAAATAAATAATCATAGTCATTAAGCATTTAAGGGTAAGTGAGGGATCAGTGTGACGGAGAAATTTCGTAAATTTAGCGGCCAGTACTGGTTGGTAGCGATCGTCGTTGGCGTTGGGCTACCCTGGCTATTAAAGTTATTGAGCGTCAGTCGATTCCATCAAATCGTCTGGTTGCTATTTTGCTTTGACTTTATTATTTCAATGATCGTTGGCTGGCAAATTCGCCGCACCGCGCGAACGGGCTGGTTAATTTGGCTGCTACCAATATTTTGTTTACTTGGTCTCTATCTATTTTTCCCAGAGTACGTTTACTATCTCGCAATTGTCGATTTAGGACTGTCGTACTTAGCTTACGGGATGGCCGCACCTCGTGAAACAGAACGGGATTAGCGGTAGGCAAGGCACGTCGGGTGGTTAACGAACGTGCCTTTTTATGAAACTAAAATTTTGAGAAATCGTGGTGAGATTGTATGCCAAAACAACCGACTTGGACTGCTGAAGACGTGCTGAATGCGGTTCAAAAGTATATGAATGCCGATCACGTGGCGCTGGTGAAACGTGCCTGTGATTTTGCGACTTATGTGCATCAAGATCAAATCAGACAATCTGGTGAACCTTATATCATGCATCCAATTCAAGTTGCCGGTATTTTAGCCGACTTGAAAATGGACCCAGAAACGGTTGCTTCCGGTTTCTTGCACGATGTTGTTGAAGATACCGGGGTCACTCTGGGTGATGTCGAAGAATTATTCGGTCATGATGTGGCTGTCATCGTGGATGGCGTCACAAAATTAGGTAAGATTCGCTATAAATCTAATAAAGAACAATTGGCCGAAAATCATCGTAAACTCTTGCTTGCGATGTCTAAAGATATTCGGGTCATGATCGTCAAATTGGCCGACCGCTTACATAATATGCGGACTTTGCAGCATCTCCGGCCAGATAAGCAACGGCGCATTGCCAATGAAACCTTGGAGATCTATGCGCCGATTGCTGATCGTCTTGGGATTAGTACCATTAAGTGGGAACTCGAAGATATTTCCCTGCGGTATTTGAACCCGCAACAATACTATCGCATTGTCCATTTGATGAATTCCCGGCGTGAAGACCGCGAAAAATACATCGAAATTGCGATTCAGGACATTCAAAAAGCGTTAAAAGACTTAAAATTACCGGAAGCTGAGATTTATGGTCGGCCCAAACACATCTATTCGATTTATAAAAAGATGCGTGATAAGCATAAGCAATTCAGTCAGCTCTATGATTTGCTGGCGATTCGGGTCGTTGTTGATTCCATTAAAGACTGTTATGCGGTGTTAGGGGCGATCCATACGCAATGGAAGCCGATGCCAGGACGCTTTAAAGATTACATCGCGATGCCGAAAGCCAACATGTATCAATCTTTGCACACCACCGTCGTTGGTCCAGAAGGCAAGCCACTTGAAATTCAGATCCGGACGTACGAGATGCATCGGGTCGCTGAATATGGGGTTGCGGCGCATTGGGCTTATAAAGAAGGTAAACGCGACGAAGTTCAAGCAACGAAGTCTGGTAACAAGCTTAATTTAGTTAAAGAAATTATCGAACTGCAGGATGAAAGTAAAGATGCCGCCGACTTCATGGAAGGTGTCAAGGGCGATCTCTTTAGTGATCGGGTCTATGCGTTTACGCCTAAAGGTGATGTCACCGAATTGCCTAAGGGTGCTGGACCACTTGATATGGCTTATTCAATCCATACGGAAGTCGGCAATCATACGACTGGTGCGAAAGTCAATGGCAAAATCGTCCCACTAGATTATCAAATCAAAAATGGGGACATTGTCGATATTTTAACTTCGACGAGTTCAACGGGGCCAAGTCGTGACTGGCAAAAACTCGTTTATACTCGGCGAGCACGCAATAAGATCAAGCAGTTCTTCCGGAATGCTGACCGGGAGGAAAATATCATTACCGGTCGGGAATTATTAGACAAGCAGCTGCGCGACTTTGAATTTAATCCTAAAGACGTGATGTCCAAGGAAAAACTAGATGCTGTTGCGAAGAAAATGCATTACAGTGGTGAAGATGACTTATTTGCGGCCTTAGGTTTTGGCGATGTGCAACCAGTTGGTATCGCCAATCGTTTGACTAATGATGTGCGAAAACAGCGTGAAGCCGACCGACAACGTGAACGTGAACGGGCAATCCTAGAAGAACACCATGAACAATCAACGAAGAAAAAGGTGAAGGATCAGCAGGACGAGAAGGAACGCAATGATGACAAGCGGAAGAAAGTTTCTTCTTCCGGTGGGGTCATTATCCAAGGTGTCGACAACTTGCTTGTCCGACTGAGTCATTGTTGTTCACCGATTCCTGGTGATGAGATCGTTGGTTACATTACCAAGGGTCGGGGGGTCTCTGTACATCGAATCGACTGTCCCAACGTCAAGAGTGCTGAATCACAAGGTGAACGCTTGATTGAAGTTGAATGGGAAGATCCAGAAGGCGACCGCACGAATTATAATTCTGATCTTGAAATCCAGGGTTACAATCGGAATGGTATGTTGAACGATGTTTTGAAGGTGATCAATAACAACACGAAGTTCCTCACGAATGTGAACGGGAAAGTTGACCATAACAAGATGGTGATTATTAGCGTTTCGTTGGGGGTTCGTAATTTGGATCATCTTCAACGAATTATCGATAGTCTTAAAAATGTTCAAGATGTGTATGTCGTCGAACGGAAGATGTTTTAGGAGGTTAACGCGTGCGAGTTGTTTTACAGCGAGTTAAACAAGCCCAAGTAACGATCGATGATCAGTTGCATGGGGCAATTGACCAAGGCTTCGTGTTACTAGTGGGGTTTAAAGATGGCGATGGCCCAGATGAACTCACTTACTTGACTCACAAGATTTTGAATTTGCGGGTCTTTAGCGATGCGGCCGGTAAAATGAATCTGAACTTACAACAAGTTGGTGGGGCCATTTTATCGATTTCACAGTTTACGTTATATGCGGAGACCCGTCATGGCAATCGGCCGAGCTTTACGGCGGCTGGTGACCCACAACGGGCGGCGCAACTATATGACCAATTCAATCAACAGCTGGCGGCAACTGGGGTAACCGTCGCGACTGGTGAATTTGGCGCTGACATGCAAGTGGCCTTGGTCAATGATGGTCCCGTGACCATCTGTTATGATACTGATCAAAAATAGATTTGAGTTGAAGTGACACCAAACGGTCACTTCAACTTTTTGGCTAATACAACAATATAATTATGGGGGATATATTTGATGAAAGAATTTATTTGGGATTTTGATGGCACACTCATGGACACTTATCCAGCAATGGTCGCAGCCTTCCAACGGGCAACCCAAACGTTAGGTGGGACGATTGCTAAAAATGAGACTTATCAGCTGATGCGTCAAGAATCAGTTGGCTTTGCGGAACGCGTCGTAGCTGAACGTTATGGTTGGCAATGGCAAGATTTACGAGCTGGTTATCAGCGTTATGAACCAGCCTTGCAGGCACCGCAAGCATTTGCAGGTGCTGCGGAAGTGCTAGCCGCAATTAAAGCGGTTGGTGGGCACAACTACTTAATGACGCATCGTGATCGCCAAGCCTTGGATTATTTGGCTCAGGCAGATTTGAAACGTTATTTTGATGATGCTGTCACTGGTGAGCAGCCGTTTGCACGCAAGCCGGATCCAGCTGCTTTAGATTACTTATTAGACAAGCATGCCGTTGATCGATCTCAAGCCGTCATGGTTGGGGATCGAAATCTCGATATTGATGCTGGGCACAACGCCCATATTGCGGGGTACTTGTTTGATCCCGACAGCCTGATTAAGGTGACGAGTCACCCAGAAGTTCAAGTGGCCAGCTTGGCTGAGTTATTGCCATTGGTCAAATAGCTTTAAATTCAACTAAAAACCGTCGTCAACTGGTATGTTGGCGACGGCTTTAGTTTGGCGTTATTGACCGGCAAAGTAACTTGTTAAGCCCGCATAGACGGCATGTGCCACCTCATTGGGGTATTTTTGCGAACTGATGGTTTTAAAGTCCGCTTTATCATTAATATAACCGAGTTCCATCAGCACGGCCGGAACTTGATTGTCACGAATAACTAAGAAATCACCAAATGCGATCCCGCGGCTTTTAATTGGCAGTGATTGCACGTCACTGCTCAAGGCTTTGGCTAAGCCGAGTGACGTCGACTTGTGGTAATAGTAAGTCGTGATCCCAGAGCCTTGGTTCTTTTCTGGTGAACTGTCAAAATGGAAACTGATGAAAGCATCTGCATGCAGCTTGTTAGCGATGGCCGGGCGGGCACTTAGGCCGACATACTTGTCGGAGTCCCGAGTTAGGACGACGTGTGCACCGGCGGCTCGTAACCGCTTAGCGACGGCGTTAGCGACTCGCAAAGTATAGGTCTTTTCCATTTTACCTTTGCTAGAAAGCGCCCCAGAGTCAGAGCCACCGTGCCCAGGGTCGATGACGATCGTGGCTTCGGAGATTTTAGTCGTTTTAGTTAACTGTGTATTGTGTTCATTGACCAGCCAACTGGCGATCCAGCCAAATTTGTGGTCGGCATAACGAACGTAGAGCCAATTGCTTTTCCGACGCACGATATGAACCTTGGTGCCTTTGGTAGTCGCATCCGTGATGGCATAACTCATCCCAGGTCCTTCACGGATGTTGACATTTGCGATGTTGACCACTGCGGTATTATGCGTGGCTAAGACAAAAATGAACCCAGCGATGAGCCCAATGAAAATAAGTGAAATTGTTATTTGACGCCAAAAATGTTTGAGAACTTGCATGGGAGTCACCAACTAAGTTTAAATAAAATTTTCATACCCAAAATAGTATACCAAAAAAAAGCATGACCGACTGCTAATCAGATTAATTTTAAGTGGGACCGTTGACTTTTAGACCAAAATCGTGTAACTTTAACCATATATTAATAAATCGACCGCAGAGAAAGTATGAGCATTGTGCAACGCTTTAGCTAGAGACCGGTAGTGCTGAGAATTCCGGATTGCGAACAATGAGGAGACGCTTTTGAGGTGAACGTAAAAGTTCCGCCTGTTATTAGTACAGACGTTATCAGTTAGTGCTCGTAAAGGTGGTACCGCGCAAAAAAGCGCCCTTGGATAAACAAACAAGGGCGCTTTTTTTGTCGATTTTAATTGAAGGAGGAAATCAAATGAGATATCAACGGCCAAAAGGCACCGCAGATATTTTGCCAGGTGATAGTGAAAAGTGGCAATATGTTGAACAAACCGCTCGTGAACTTTTTAAGACTTATCAGTTTAAGGAAATTCGCACGCCAATTTTTGAAAATTTTGAAGTTTTCTCCCGTTCTGCTGGGGATACTTCTGATATCGTCACAAAAGAAATGTACGATTTCCATGATAAAGGTGATCGGCATGTGACCTTACGTCCTGAAGGGACCGCGGGGGTCGTCCGGGCGTTTGTTGAAAACAAGTTGTATGGCCCCCAAGTGCTCAAGCCGTATAAGGTTTATTACATGGGACCCATGTTCCGTTATGAACGACCACAATCTGGTCGGTTACGTGAATTCCATCAACTCGGTGTCGAAGCCTTCGGGAGTGAAAGCGCCGCATTGGATGTCGAAGTCATTGCAATGGGCTATAACTTATTGAAAAAGTTTGGCTTGAATGATTTGAAACTGGTTATTAATACTTTAGGGGATCAACAGACCCGTGATGACTATCGTCAAGCGTTGATCGACTACTTGGAACCACATTTCGAAGAATTGAGTGACGATTCCAAGGCTCGTTTACACAAGAATCCATTGCGTGTCTTAGACAGCAAGGCTGAACAAGATCAAAAATTTGTCGCGGATGCGCCATCGATTTTAGATTACTTGACGCCAGAAGCGAAAACGCATTTTGACCAAGCTAAAAAGTTCCTAGATGCTCTAGACATTCCTTATGAAATCGATGCGACGATGGTGCGTGGCTTGGATTATTATAATCACACGATTTTTGAAATCATGACGCATTCGAAGGCATTAGGTCGTGGCTATACGACAATCTGTGCCGGTGGCCGTTATAACGGGTTGGTTAAAGAACTCGGTGGTCCTGAAACTTCTGGGGTTGGTTTTGGTCTTGGTGTAGAACGGTTACTTGTTTTGATGGACGCTGAAGAAATTGACTTTCCGGTAGATGATCATTTAGACGTCTACGTGGTCGGAATTGGCGATGAAGCCAGTGCGACAACTTTGAAACTCGTTCAAGCGGTACGTGCCGCTGGCTTGACTGCTGAACGGGATTACTTAGATCGTAAACCGAAAGCCCAATTTAAGAGTGCTGATCGCTTGAACGCCCGTTACACGATGACGGTCGGTGAGAGCGAATTAGCCAATGGGATGGTCAACTTGAAGTCGATGGCAACTGGTGAAGAGACCCAAGTTGCGATGACAGCCGTCTTTGACGATGTTAAAAACCTTTTAGCTTAATCAATAAGGAGGAATTGAATTTATGAAACGAACCACTTATGCTGGCCTAGTTAACGAAGCTTATCTTGGCCAAGAAGTCATGTTACAAGGTTGGGTGCAAAAACGTCGTGACCTTGGTGGCTTGATTTTTATTGATCTACGCGACCGTGAAGGCATTCTACAATTGGTCTTCAGTCAAGAATTCTCAACGGATGCGCTGGCTGTTGCGGATCAATTACGGAATGAATACGTGATCGAGGTCCAAGGTAAAGTTGTTAACCGGGCTGAAAATGCGATTAATCCGAATATGAAGACAGGTAAAGTTGAAGTTGAAATTCACGATGTTAAAATCTTGAACAAGGCTAAAACCCCACCTTTCTATATTCAAGATGACATCAATGTTTCTGATGAATTACGGTTGAAGTATCGTTACTTAGACTTACGGCGGCCAGAAATGCAACGAGGCTTAAAGATTCGTAACGGCATCACCAAAGCGGTTCACAGCTACTTTGATGACAATGGCTTTTATGATATCGAAACGCCATTCTTGACTAAGTCAACGCCTGAAGGGGCCCGGGATTATTTGGTGCCTTCACGGGTTTATCAAGGCCATTTCTATGCGTTACCACAATCACCACAATTATTTAAGCAATTGTTGATGGGTGCCGGTTTTGACCGTTACTATCAAATTGCACGTTGTTTCCGGGATGAAGATCTCCGTGGTGACCGCCAACCAGAATTTACCCAGATCGATATGGAAACGTCATTCTTATCAGCTGAAGAAATCCAGTCTTATACTGAAGGCTTGATCCAAAAGGTCATGAAAGATGTTAAGGGAATTGATGTTCCGGCACCATTTAAGCGGATCACTTGGCATGATGCCATGAGTCGTTTTGGTTCTGACAAGCCTGACGTGCGTTTTGGGATGGAATTGAAAGATATGTCGGCTGTCATGGCTGATACTGATTTCAAGGTCTTCTCTGGCGCTATCAAGAATGGTGGCTTCGTCAAAGCCATCGCCGTTCCAGGTGGGGCTGACAAGTATTCACGTAAAGCTATTGATGCGTACGGTAGCTACGTTGAACGTTTTGGTGCTAAAGGGTTAGCTTGGATGAAAGTGACTGAGGATGGATTTAGCGGCCCAATTGCTAAGTTCTTCAAGGATGACTTTGACGCCATCACCAAAGCCGCAGATGCCAAACCAGGTGATTTACTCTTATTTGCCGCTGACAGTTTCAAAGTGGTTTCTGAAACGCTTGGTTACTTACGTAAAGCCATTGCCAAGGAACAAGGCATGATTGATGAAAATCAATACGCTTACCTTTGGGTCGTTGACTGGCCACTCTTCGAATACGATGAAGGAATCGAACGTTGGGTACCAGCACATCACCCATTCACGATGCCAAACGAAGAAGACGTTCATTACTTAAACGAGGGCGAAGATCCACATAAAGCGCATGCGCAATCTTATGATATCGTCTTAAACGGCTATGAATTGGGTGGCGGTTCGATCCGTATCCATACTCGTGAACTACAAGAAAAGATGTTCAAGGCGTTAGACTTCACTAAAGAACGTGCGCAAGAACAATTTGGCTTCTTACTAGATGCTTTAGACATGGGCTTTCCACCGCATGGCGGTTTAGCAATTGGTTTGGACCGTTTTGCCATGTTACTTTCTGGTAATGACAATATTCGTGAAGTCATCGCGTTCCCTAAGAACTCGAAGGCTTCTGAACCAATGACTAATGCACCAGCTGAAGTTTCAGAACGACAATTACAAGATTTAGCTTTGTTTGTGACGAAACCTAAGGACTAGGTTGATTAAAAGTCCGTCCAATCTTTCGACTGGACGGGCTTTTTGTTTCATGTTAGATTTAAATTAAAATTTAATTGGAGTGATTCTCATGAAGAGCGAAACAGCCATTTTTGCCGGCGGGTGTTTTTGGTGCATGGTCGCACCATTTGATCAGCAACCAGGGATTATCAGTGTCGTTTCAGGTTATACCGGTGGTCACACTGTTAAGCCAACTTACGAACAAGTTAAAGCGCACAAAACGGGCCATACGGAAGCGGTCAAAATCACCTTTGATCCGGAAAAAATTTCTTATCAGGACTTGGTTGAAATATACTGGCATCAAACAGATCCAACCGATGCCATGGGGCAATTTCAAGACCGTGGTGATAACTATCGGCCGGTGATCTTTGTGGCTGATGACACGCAGCGCGCGATTGCCACGGCTTCAAAAGCGGCGCTACAAGCTTCCGAGCGCTTTGAAAAGCCGATCGTAACGGCAATCGAATCCGTCCAACCGTTTTATCCAGCCGAAGCCGAACATCAACGTTTTTACAAAAACAACCCAGTTGTGTTTGCTGCCCAAGAAGCTGGTGGGCGTGCCGACTTTATTGCTAAAAATTGGGACAAGCTGCCGAAGGTCGACTGATTTGCATTGCAGTCTAGTGAGAAGCGTTAAACTTTCGAGTGAAATCGGGCAAAAGCTGTTTACCACAGTTTAGACATGTTAGAATAACGGAGACATCATATAAAGGAGCACACAACAATGACCGATTTTCAGCAGTTGACCCGTCGTCATCGTGATGTGACGAAAGCGTCAACGGCGTTTATCTATGCGATTTTAGTTTCCGTCGCCATGAACTTTTTTTGGACCCCGGGCCATATCTATTCATCAGGGATTACGGGGTTAGCCCAATTAATTAATAGTTTGATGGGCAAATTCTTAACCGTCCAGTTGTCGACGGCGTTATTGCTATTTTTATTGAATGTGCCAATGTTTATCATTGCTTGGCGCCAAATTGGGCATCGTTTCACCGTCTTTACCTTCTTAGCGGTCGCTTTATCCAGTATTATGATCAAGGTGGTTGCGCCAGAAGGGCTGACACATGATCCAATTATCTGTGCAATCTTTGGTGGTGCAGTCAACGGTTTTGGGACTGGGACGGCGCTGAAGAATGGGATCTCAACCGGTGGCTTAGATATTATTGGCATCGTGTTGCGGCGTAAAACAGGTCGTAGTATTGGGACCATCAATATGGCGTTCAATTCGATTATTGTCATCGCGGCGGGCTTTGTGTATGGCTGGCCGTATGCGTTTTACTCTGCCTTGGGATTACTAGTCAACGGTCGGGTGATCGATATGACTTATACCCGTCAGCAAAAAATGCAGGTCATGATTATTACGAGTCGGCCCAATACGGTCATTGATAGCGTTCAAAATCGTATTCGTCGCGGGGTAACGATCGTGCATAATGCCGAGGGTGCCTACAAACATGATGATAAAACGATTTTATTTACTGTAATTACGCGTTATGAAATGTCAGAATTAACCGCAGCGATGGCGGAGTCCGATCCGCATGCGTTTGTCAGCATTTCCGATACCGTCAAGATTCTCGGGCGCTTTTATGAGCCGGAGCCTTGACTCGGTCAAAATAAGACTGTTCCTCAGAAAAGGGTTTCAGAAATGACTTAAAATTTCTGAAACTTTTTTTGTCGTTGGACACTGGTCACAAGCCATTTGATAATCATTAAGCTTTTATAAATTTCAAAGGTTAATAATATAAATATGCTATAATACACTAGTTGTTTAGACGGATGAAAGGGTGGCTCGCTTGAAGAAAACCATTTACTTATGGCTTGTCAAACTCGTTTCGTGGTTGACACAGTTTAAACGGTCTCAAACCGTTGTTTATTTAATGAGTTTTGCCGATAATTTAGATTTCATTGAACAGTTACACCAGACGGTTGGTGATCGTTTAGTGGTCTATTATTACCCGGCAGCTCAAGTCGGTGCAGCTCAGTTATTACCAGCTGGGATCAAGATCCGGCCGTTTCATGATTCAATTCGTTTTGCCTTGACCGGGGTACCGGTACTGACTCAAGCAGCCGATATTTATTGTGATAATTACTTTGCTTTCACGGCGGGTTTAAAACGTCACCGGTCACAACGGGTCATTCAATTGTGGCATGCAAATGGGGCGGTTAAAGCGTTTGGTTGGGGTGACCCGCAGACTCGCCAGCGGTCACAAGCAGATCAGCATCGTTTTCAGCAGGTCTATGATCAACTGACGGATTATGTGGTTGGTTCGGCTAAGATGGGTCAGGTCTTTGCAGACAGCTATCACGTGCCCGCTTCACGGATGCACGTCTTGGGCTATCCACGTTCAGATCGTTATCGGCGTTCGACTTGGGTCACAACGACGCGGACCGCAATTTATCAACAACATCCCGAGTTACGGGATAAGGACGTGATCTTGTATGCCCCAACTTATCGTGCTGGGGTGACATTTAGCTTGCCACAAGACTTTGCGGACTTGCAACTGGGCCCAAATCAAGTCTTAGTTGTGAAATTGCATCCGCATTTGGCGGCACAAGCCCAGCAGCTTTATGAACGCTATCCGAACTTGATCACCTTAGTATCTGAATTCAGTACCGATGAGCTGTTAACGGTCACGTCGACGCTGATCAGTGACTATTCGTCCGTTATTTTTGACTATGCGCTCTTGCCAAATTGTCAAAAAATGGTATTCTATGTTTTTGACTGGCAAAACTTTCAACAGGCGGTCGGATTACAAGCTGATTTTAAGCAATGGGCACCGGGGCCGTTGGTCACTAATATCACCGAACTCAATCGGGTGTTAGCGGCGCCGGCAGAGCCACTCCAATTGACAAAATTCAATCAATTGTGGAATACTCGTAATGACGGTAACGCGACGAAGCGCACCTTAGCTTATTTTTATCAGCAATAAACCAATTTAGGAATAGATAGGGAGTGTCAGCGCCTTGAAAGAGGTAGTTTCGATTATTAAGGAACAATTCCAGAACTGGGGAATTATTTGGCGGATTTCCAATTATGAAGATCAAGCCAGTTATCAAAACCATTATCTGGGATTGGCATGGGAATATTTATACCCATTAATTCAGATTGCAATTTACTGGATCGTCTTTAGTGGCGGTTTCAAAAAAGGTAGCAATCTTAACGGCGTCTCATACTTGATGTGGATGGTCATTGGGATTACACCTTGGTTCTTCATGAATCGAGCCGTGTTGGATGGTTCCAAGAGTATCTATCAACGTGTCAACATGGTTTCTAAAATGAAGTTCCCAGTTTCGGTCTTACCATCGATTCGAATCGTGGGTAACTTGAATTCTTTCTGGACGATGTTAGTTTTCTCGATTGCTTTGGGCTTCTTTAATGGGATTTATCCATCATTGGCTTGGTTACAATGGATCTATTATTTCTTTGCAATGATGTGTTTGATGTTTGCCTTGAGTATTTTTAACTCGACCGTTTCGGTACTTGTCCGTGACTGGCAAATTTTGCTTCAATCGGTCATGCGGATGTTATTCTACTTGTCCGGCGTCCTCTTTAATTTCCAAACGACTGGTTTTCCAGCGCCGTTTGTGCGAATCTTAGAGTTGAATCCCTATTGGTACATTATTTCTGGCTTCCGGGAATCGATGTTCCAACAAAGCAGCTTATTTGATCGCCCAATTCTAACGTTGATTTTCTGGGGCATTGTCCTGTTCTTCTTGTTAGTGGGCTCACACTTACATTACAAATTCCGTTCACGTTTCGTGGATATGATTTAATAATAGTTGACTTGTCTGACGGACTGGTCAAAAATGAACTCATTGCGACTTGCGGTGAGTTCTTTTTTTAGAAAACGGAGGATAATTATGCTGAGAATTGGATCACATGTTTCGATGAAAGCCCCTGATATGTTGCTGGGTTCGGCCAATGAAGCGGTCAGTTATGGGGCAAATACGTTTATGGTTTATACGGGCGCGCCTCAGAACACCCGGCGCAAGCCAATCGATGAGTTGAATATTCCTGCTGGCCAACAAGTCATGGCTGAACATGATTTAAAGCAGATCGTGGTTCATGCGCCCTACATTGTGAACCTTGGTAATACCAAGAAGCCGGGATACTTTGATTTTGCGACCGACTTTTTAGCGCATGAAATTGAACGGGCTGAAGCGCTTGGTGCGACCCAACTGACGTTGCATCCTGGCGCACATGTGGGGGCAGGTGCCGACGCAGCCATTGCGCAAATTGTTAAAGGCCTCAACGTCGTGATTCGACCAGAACAAACGATTCAAATTGCACTAGAAACGATGGCAGGTAAAGGGACCGAAGTGGGTCGCAGTTTTGAAGAACTGGCGCAAATGATCGATGGCGTGACTTATAATGAAAAACTATCGGTTACTTTTGATACTTGTCATACGAGTGATGCTGGTTACAACATTAAGGATGATTTTGATGGTGTCTTGAATGAGTTTGATCATATTATTGGGGTGGATCGGTTAAAAGTGATTCATCTGAATGATTCTAAGAATCCGCAAGGCGCCCATAAAGACCGGCATACGAATATTGGGATGGGCACGATTGGGTTTGCCGCCTTGAATCAGGTCGCACATCATCCCCAACTGGATGGGATTAGTAAGATTCTTGAAACACCTTACGTTGGCGAAGATAAGAAACATCAGTTGCCACCGTATAAATATGAAATTGCAATGTTACGCGCAGGTCAGTTTAATCCTAATTTGATTGCTGATATTGAAAATCAAGCTTAAAGGACAAGTAGGTAACGTGGTTCTAAGAGCCGAAACTAAAAAAGATTGGCGACCAAAATTAGTCGTCAATCTTTTTTAGTTGCTATTGGTTGGCTTCGTTGTAACCGAGACTTTCAGTAATCAAAGTTGCGGTTTCTTCAATCGATTTGTTAGCCACGTTAATGACTAAACAACCGATCTTTTTAAAAATTTTATCGGCCGAAGCTAACTCTTCTTTGATTTTATCGGTGTTGGAATACACGGTATCCGGATTTAACCCGTATTGAACCATCCGTTGCCGCCGAATGTCGTTCAGCTTTTCGGGATCGTTCGTTAAACCGAAGATTTTCTTAGGATCAACTTGCCAAATTTCATCAGGGATTTGGGCTTTCGGAACTAGTGGCAAATTAGCGACTTTTAAGTTTCGGTTGGCCAAATATAGGGATAATGGTGTTTTGGACGTCCGCGAAACACCTAGTAACACAACGTCGGCTTCCAAAAAGCCGGTGGGGTTCTTGCCATCGTCATAAGTGACTGCAAATTCAATGGCATTGATACGGTCAAAGTAATTATTATTTAAAGCGTGGACGGTCCCTGGATGGTTTGCAGGCTGTGTATGAGTGATGCCAGAGAAAGTATCCAATGCAGGTGTCATGACATCATAGTAGGGTAACTCGTTGGCTTTACAAAATTCATTTGCCATTTGACTTAACTTGCGATCAACAAAGGTATAAAACACCCCGGCATTGTCTCGTTGGGCTTGGGCGAGGACCGTTTTTAAAAGTGAAGCGGTTCGGACAAACGGAAAACGCTGATAGTTAATTTCAAAATCGGAAAATTGCGCCGCGGCGGCTTGAGCCACTGAATGGGCCGTTTCGCCGATTGAATCTGATAAAATGAAGATCTTAATTTCTGGCATCATTTAAACCCCGTTTCATAGTTGAGAATGTCTCTAGTGTAGCATAGGCATGGGGTTATGAAAACGATTTACTGCCCGGAATAATCGTTTTAATTAAGATTATTTTTATTATTCTAAAAACTTTCATTGACGGGGTTTTATGATTTATGTATAATTTACTAGAACAGTTGTATTATGTAAGGTTACATAATTTGACGGTTACTTTTTAAGCTCGGAGGGAGGGAATTTATTATGGCAAAAACAGTCGTTCGTAAAAACGAATCTCTTGATGATGCTCTTCGTCGCTTTAAACGTACCGTTTCAAAAAGTGGTACTTTACAAGAATACCGCAAACGGGAATTTTACGAAAAACCAAGTGTGAAGAAGAAGTTAAAATCTGAAGCAGCGCGGAAGCGTAAGAATCGTCGTTTCAAGTAATTAGTATTTCGATACTAGCGCTTGAATTCGAGGAGGGTACCCAATGAGTTTAACAGAAACACTCAATGGTGATCTTAAAGCTGCGATGAAAGCACGTGATAAGCAAAGCCTCAGTGTTTTGCGGATGCTTAAGTCAGCATTAATGAATGAAAAGATTAATGCTGGGCATGATTTAACTGCCGATGAAGAAGTGAGCGTGATTTCACGTGAATTGAAACAACGGCGCGAATCATTAAGTGAATTCGAAAAGGCTGATCGTCAAGATTTAGTTGACGGCATCAAAGCTGAAATTGCGATTGTTGAAAAGTACATGCCTAAGCAATTGTCTGACGATGAAGTCAAACAAATTGTGGCTGACACGATCCAACAAGTCGGTGCAACCGGCAAAAGTGATTTTGGTAAAGTGATGGGTGCTGTTATGCCTAAGCTGAAAGGCCAAGCTGACGGTAAACTTATCAACCAAACAGTTAAATCATTATTGAATTAACGGTTAAGTCAAGGAAGTGATTCCTTGGCTTTTTTTGTGTCGTGATATTGTGACTGCCAAGGAAGGCGAAACTGGTAGGGCTGGGGCTTTTATGCTATGATTAATTAACAAAAGCACGCTAAAATTCCCTAGTGACGATGGGAACGTCGTGATGGTTCTGACCCTAGGTTGGGACATTAAATCTGTCGAAAAAAGGAGTCCATGTTTTTGACTGAAAACTCAAAATATGAACAAAAGTTTCTCATGACTGATCCTGGTCAATCAGTTGCGTTACTTGGACCGGAAGATCAGCATCTCGCTATGTTAGAAGATGGCCTACACGTCAACCTTCATGTTTTTGGTGATCAAATGACCATTAGTGGTGATGATGAAGAAGCTGTTCATAAAACTTATGCTGTTTTAGAAAATTTAACGAGTTTAATTAAGCAAGGTATTCAGATTGGCGCCCCAGATGTCATCAGTGCTATCAAAATGGGCAATCGTGGCACACTGGACTACTTTAAAGACCTGTATGCTGAAACGTTGATCAAGGATAACCGGGGGCGGCCAGTTCGTGTCAAAAACTTTGGTCAACGTCAATATGTGCAAGCGGTCGCTAAAAGCGATATTACGTTTGGCATTGGCCCAGCTGGGACTGGGAAGACGTATTTAGCCGTCGTCATGGCGGTTGCAGCACTCAAACGTGGCGATGTTGAAAAGATCATTCTCACGCGACCGGCTGTTGAAGCTGGCGAAAGTCTGGGCTTCTTGCCAGGGGATTTAAAGGAGAAAGTTGATCCCTATTTGCGCCCAATCTATGATGCGCTGTATGAAATTTATGGTGCCGAACATACGCAACGCTTGATGGATCGGGGCATTATTGAAATTGCACCGTTAGCGTATATGCGTGGTCGGACACTTGATCGGGCGTTTGTGATCTTAGATGAGGCTCAAAATACGACTAATGCGCAAATGAAGATGTTTTTAACGCGACTTGGTTTTGGCTCGAAAATGATCGTCAATGGCGATATTTCTCAGATTGACTTGCCACGTAATACGACGAGTGGGTTGATTCAGGCGGAACGGATTTTGACTGGCGTCAGTGATATTAATTTTGTGAAATTTACGGCTGATGACGTGGTTAGAAATCCAGTCGTGGCGAAGATCATCACAGCTTATGAAAAAGTAGAACAACGTTAAACGGAGGCACGCATGGATTTAGAATTGTATGATCAAACCGTGGCAGGCGCGCGAACCGAGGATTTGCAGTTGGTCCGTGAGTTAATTGCTTTGGCAGGTAAAACGTTAAAGCTCCGCGATGATACTGAAGTTTCAGTAACTTTAATGAATAATGATGCGATTCAAAAAATTAATGAGGAATACCGGGGGGTGGATCGCCCAACGGATGTCATTAGTTTTGCGATGCATGATGATGACGAAGATGACTTGATTGTGATGGATCCTGAGATGGCGGCGGAAATGCCACTGAATTTAGGCGATATTATGATTTCAGTCGATAAAGTCGACGAACAAGCGGCCTTTTTGAAGCATTCACGTGAACGTGAATTGGGTTACTTAGTCGTACACGGTTTCTTACATTTAAATGGCTATGACCATATGCAACCAGCAGATGAAACCGCAATGTTTGCACTACAACGAAAGATTCTGGATGCGTATGGCCTCAAAAAATAAACCAGATCAACCGCAAGTTGGGAAGAATCACTCATTTTGGCAGTCGTGGTTGCATGCCTGGACAGGGTTAAAAACGGTTGTTCGTGAAGAGCGCAATATGCAGACACACATGGTCTTGGGTGCGGTCGCGTTACTAGCGGGTTGGTTTTTCGGTTTAACGATCAATCAATGGTTATGGTTGTGTTTGGCAATTTTTCTCGTGATGTTGTGCGAGATCAATAACACGATTGCGGAGAATATTTGTGATTTGGTCACTGGACCACACTATCATCCGTTAGCCAAAAAAGTTAAAGATATTGCAGCTGGTGCGGTCGTGTTTGCGGCCGCGTTTGCGGTGCTAGTTGGGCTGATTCTATTTGTGCCTAAGCTTTGGCAAGTCGTTTCAACTTGGTGGTAAGAAAGGGAATAACATATATTATGGATAAACAAGATTTTCACTCTGGCTTCGTTGCCATTATTGGCCGGCCGAATGTTGGTAAGTCGACACTATTGAATCGAATCGTTGGCCAAAAAGTGGCTATTATGTCTGATAAGGCGCAAACGACTCGAAACCGGATTCAAGGAATTTATACGACTGATGACTCTCAGATGGTCTTCATTGACACCCCTGGGATTCACAAGCCACACAGTCGCCTTGGCGACTTTATGGTGAAGTCGGCGCTCTCAACATTAGGTGAAGTTGATGCGATCATTTTCATGATCAATGCCGACGAACGTCGCGGTGCTGGGGACAATTTCATCATTGATCGGCTAAAAGAAGTAAAAAAGCCGATTTACCTAGTTATTAATAAAATTGATCAAATCCATCCAGATCACCTATTGGAAATTATGGATCAGTATCAAGATGCTATTAAATGGGAAGATATTTATCCAATTTCAGCCTTAGAGGGGAACAACGTGCCGGAACTATTAGCCACGTTGCAAGCTAAGTTACCAGTTGGGCCACAATATTATCCTTCTGACCAAGTCACCGACCATCCTGAACGGTTCATTATTTCAGAATTGATTCGTGAAAAAGTCTTGGAATTAACACGCCAAGAAGTGCCGCATTCAACGGCCGTGGTCATTGAGTCGATCAAGCGTCAAGATGAAGAAAAGATTCATATCCAAGCGACGATCATTATCGAACGGTCCTCACAAAAAGGGATTATTATCGGTAAAGGTGGTAGCATGCTGAAGAAGATTGGTTCCTTAGCTCGTCGTGATATTGAACGGTTATTAGGGGACAAAGTTTATTTGGAATTATGGGTCAAAGTCCAAGAGAATTGGAAAGACCGCGAAAACTTGTTGGCCAGCTATGGCTACCGGCAAGATGATTATTAGAATCGTTAGGTGAGGACATGGCCCAACAGATGGTCGCTAATTTCAACGGGATCTTACTGTATCGGCGTGACTATCGTGAACGGGACATGCTGATCAAGTTTTTGACCGCTGAATATGGCAAAAAAATGTTTTTCATTCGCGGTGCCCGGCGGCGTGGCTTTAAAATGGCTGCGGAATTACTGCCGTTTACGATGGGTGAGTATGTTGGTGACTTAAAAGATCAGGGCTTGTCCTATATTAATAGTGTCAAGACCGTTCAATATTTTGAGCAGATCAGTCAAGACATTAGTTTGAACGCCTATGCCACTTATATCATGAATTTAATTGATGTGGCTTATCCAGATAATCAGCCGGTAGGTCGGTGGTACCAACAGATGACCAGTGCCTTGCAGTTGATTGATCAGAATATTGCGCCGGCAATTGTGGCGAATGTGGTCGAAGTGCAATTGTTAGGGGCTTTCGGGGTTGCGCCGGAGCTTAGATGGTGTACAGTCTGTGGTCGCCAAGATTTGCCGTTGGATTATTCAGAAAGTTATGGCGGACTTCTTTGTCAGCAACATTGGCATTTAGATCCCCATCGCTTGCATGCGAGTCCCGCCACGATCTTTTATCTCCGTCGTTTCTCGGTGCTGGATCTGTCAAAGGTTCATTCGATTAAGGTCAAACCAGCGACAGCAAAACAACTTCGACGGGTGCTGGATGAAATTTACGACAATTCAGTCGGAATACATCTAAAGTCCAAGCGGTTTATTGATCAAATGGGCAGTTGGTATCAACCACTCAAGCCGCGTTCAAACGATAATTGACAAACGTGAGTGAGTCGACTATGATGATGAAGAACTGAATAGTTAAGTGTTGATGAGAGAAAATTATCGGTTGCTTTTTTTAGTGAGACCACGCTGGTGGAAAGTGGTCAGAAGTTAGGATAATTGGCGCTTTCGGAGCTTAGATCAAATTAATCAAGCTGCTGAGGTTACTCAGAAGTAGGGTGGAACCGCGATTTAAATCGTCCCTATGTCGTTTTTAGTGAACGGCAGGGGACTTTTTTTGTGGAATTAAACTAGTCAGTCACAAATTTTGGGAGGAAGAACATGAGCAAAAAGTTATCAGTGCAAGAGATTATCTTAACCTTGCAAGAATTTTGGTCAGATCAAGGTTGCATGTTGATGCAGGCTTACGATACAGAAAAAGGGGCCGGGACGATGAGTCCATATACGTTCTTACGGGCAATCGGTCCAGAGCCTTGGAATGCCGCCTACGTTGAACCGTCACGGCGGCCAGCTGATGGTCGTTATGGGGAAAACCCTAACCGGCTATACCAACATCATCAGTTCCAGGTGGTCATGAAGCCTTCACCTGAAAACATTCAAGAACTTTATTTACAAAGCTTGCAAAAATTAGGCATCAACCCCTTAGAACATGATATTCGTTTCGTTGAAGATAACTGGGAAAACCCTTCAATGGGTTGTGCCGGTGTTGGTTGGGAAGTTTGGTTGGACGGGATGGAAATCAGTCAGTTTACTTACTTCCAACAAGTTGGTGGCCTAGAAGTTGATCCAGTTACTTCAGAAATCACCTATGGGCTCGAACGGTTGTCTTCTTATATCCAAGACGTTAATTCCGTCTTTGATTTGGAATGGGGCGACGGGGTCAAGTATGGTGATATCTTCTTGGAACCAGAATTCGAAAACTCAAAATATGCCTTTGAAGAAAGCAATGAATCGTTATTATTGATGTTGTTTGATGAATATGAAAAAGAAGCTAAAAAACAAATTAAGAATGGGTTAGTGCATCCCGCTTATGACTATTGTTTGAAGTGTAGCCATACCTTTAACTTGATGGATGCCCGTGGGATGGTCTCAGTAACGGAACGTGCTGGCTACTTGGATCGGATTCGGAACATGGCTAAATCGATTGCCAAAGAATTTGTGGCGCAACGTGAAAAACGCGGCTTCCCACTGTTAAAACATGCAAAGGAGGAAACGAAGTAATGGCTAAAACTTATTTATTAGAGATTGGTTTGGAAGAAATGCCCGCGCATGTCGTCACGCCAAGTGTTTTACAGTTGAAGGAACGTTTTGCAAAATTCTTGAAGGATGAACGATTGGCTTATGAGGACATCAAAACATTCTCAACGCCCCGTCGTTTAACGATTCAAATCGAGGGTTTAGCTGACAAACAAGCTGATGTCAAAAAAGAAGTCCGTGGGCCAGCTAAAAAGATTGCTCAAGATGCGGATGGTAACTGGACGAAAGCTGCGATTGGCTTTTCTAAGGGCCAAGGGGCGTCAACGGACGATATCGTCTTTAAAGAAATTAAAGGGACCCCATACGTCTTTGTTCAGACCTTTACGGCTGGCAAATCAGCGAAGGATGTTTTGGCTGGCGTCAAAGAAGTCATCACCAAGATGAACTTCCCGACGATGATGAAATGGTCAACCTTTAGCTTTAAGTATATTCGGCCCATTCGTTGGTTGGTTTCATTGTTAGACGATGAAATTGTGCCAATTGAGATTTTGGACGTTCAGGCTGGACGCACCAGCCGCGGTCACCGTTTCTTAGGCCATGACGTTGAAATCAAGACCGCAACGGACTATGAAGCTGATTTAGCCGACGTCTTCGTGATTGCTGATGCCGCTAAACGGAAAGCCAAGATTCGTGAACAAATTGCGGCCTTGGCGACTGCGCATAATTGGCAGATCAAGGTCAATGAGGATCTGTTGGAAGAAGTCAACAATTTAGTTGAATATCCAACGGCGTTCGCTGGTGATTTTGAAGCGAAATATTTACAAATTCCTGACGAAGTTTTGATTACGTCAATGCGGGATCATCAACGGTTCTTCTATGTCACGGATGCCGACGATAATTTATTACCACACTTCGTCTCAGTTCGTAACGGGAATGCTGAAAACTTGCAAAACGTGGTGTTAGGGAATCAAAAAGTCTTAACGGCGCGGTTGGAAGATGCGGCTTTCTTCTACCATGAAGATCAACAAAACTCAATCCAAGCCTATGTTGAACGGCTTAAAAAGGTTAGTTTCCATGATAAGATTGGGACTATGTATGAAAAAATGCAACGGGTCATGTATATCAGTGGCTTCTTAGCTAACCAGTTTGGACTGACTGAAGCTGAAAAGAATCAATTGCACCGAGCAGCTCAAATTTACAAGTTCGATTTGGTTACTGGGATGGTCGGCGAATTTCCTGAATTACAAGGTGTCATGGGTGACAAGTATGCTGTCTTGAAGGGTGAAGACCCAGCCGTTGGTCAAGCGATTCGGGAACATTATATGCCAGTCAGTGCCGATGGTGACTTACCAAAATCTAAAGTTGGCGCCGTGTTAGCGGTCGCTGATAAGATTGACTCCATCACCAGCTTCTTTGCAGTTGGTTTGGTACCAAGTGGGTCAAATGATCCATTTGCCTTGCGTCGTCAGGCCTTTGGGATTGTGCGGATCGTACGTGACCAAGGTTGGGACTTCCCAATTCGGAAGTTTGAAGCTGAAATTCAGCATGAATTACAGGCACATGATGCGACCTATGATTTAGACTTTGCTAAGCAAGATCAGCCAGTCGCTGACTTCTTGACTGACCGGGTCAAGCAATGGTTTGGTAATCAAAAGATTCGTTATGACATTGTGGATACGGTCGTGAAGGGCCAACGTCAGGATATTCGTGAAATGTTTAAAGCAGCGGATGTTTTGAATGCCCACCAAGATGATCCACAATTCAAGGATACGATCGAAGCCTTGACCCGTTTACTACGGATCACCGCGAAAGCCGATATCGATGTTAACGATTTGACCGTTGATCCCGCCTTGTTTGAAAATGACGCTGAACAACAGTTATACGATGCTGTCGAAGCGTTACAAAAGACGGTGACGCCAACAATGTCCATGGATGACCGTTTCAAAGCCTTGGCAAACTTACGGCCATTGATCGTCAATTACTTTGAAGCCACGATGGTGATGAGTAAAGACGACCAGATTCGTGACAACCATCTGAAGCAACTTTTGATTATTGCGAACATGGTTAATGTCATGGGTGACTTGAACCAATTAGTCGTTAAATAGCAATTATCAGTGTACAATAGAAGGAATCCACTGGGAACTAGGTTCGCCAGTCGGATTCCTTTTTGTCACCCAATGAATTGACACAGACTTGACAAATATGTCTAATAAGTAAGACTTATTATTGCATGGCTGTCAAACTTGTGGTACACTATATTTTGTAGAAATTCGCACATTAATAGTCGCATCTCGTTGTCGTGATGCGGCTTTTCAATGTTGTGGTTAATTTGGGACAATTGTCAGTCGTTATAGTGAGAAATGGGGTGGCGATGTGGCCAATTTAATTCCGGAAGAAAAGGTTGATCAAGTTCGTTCCGCAGTCAATATTGCGGACTTTGTTGGTCAGTACGTTCAATTGAAAAAAGCGGGTAAAAACCTCTTTGGCTTGTGTCCGTTTCATGAAGAACGCACACCGTCATTTTCGGTCAATGAACAAAAGCAAATTTTTCACTGTTTTAGTTGTGGCCGTGGGGGCAATGTTTTTTCGTTCATCATGGATTTAGAAAATTTGTCCTTCCCAGAGGCAGTGGTCAAGGTCGCTGACTTCGGACATATCGACCTGCCAGCGACTTACACGGCACAGAGTCAACCAGCGACCCCGAAAGATCAAGAACAGGCTGACTTGTTAACGTTATATGCTGACAGTACCAAGCTTTACCAACATGTCTTGTTAAATACGACGGCTGGTGAAGCCGCCTTGGACTATTTGCATCAACGTGGGTTGGATGATGAGACCATCAAGACGTTTGGCATCGGTTTTGCACCGCCCAAGCAGCTGTTGTTGGATTTTTTCAAAGAACATCAGATCGACTATCAGTTGTTACGGCAGTCTGGATTATTCATTGAAAATCAGGCTGGTGAATTGCGGGATCGGTTCGTTGATCGCGTCTTGTTTCCAATCAAGGATGCTAGTGGTCGGGTGATTGCTTTTTCTGGGCGTATTTTAAAGAAGTCACCGGATGAACCGAAGTATTTAAATAGTCCAGAAACGAAACTGTTCAATAAACGGTCGGTCCTGTTTAATTTTGATCTTGCACGGGGCGCGATTCGGCAACGTAAATCCGTCGTGCTATTTGAAGGGTTTATGGATGTCATTGCGGCTTATCGGGCCGGCATCCAAAATGGTGTCGCTTCAATGGGGACCAGTTTAACGAATGAGCAAATTTACATGTTGGAACGGGTGACTGATCAACTGTATATTTGTTATGATAGTGATATGCCGGGTCAAAAGGCGACTGATCGGGCGCTGAAATTATTGAGCGGCAATAGTCGCTTGAAATTAGGCGTTTTGCAGATGCCTGATGGGATGGATCCGGATGAGTATTTGCGTTCCGCGGGGGCTGAGAAGTTTGTCCAGGTATTTGAGGCGGGCAAGCAGACGCCAACCGCTTTTGAAATGCAATATTTGCGGCGTGATTTAAATTTGCAGAACACGCAAGATCAGTTGACTTATATTGGAGCTGTTTTGCAGCAATTGAGTGCTTTAAGCTCCAATGTTGAGCAAGATCTTTATTTGAACCAACTCGTTCAAGAATTCGGCCTCGATAAGGAAGACTTGCGCCAACAACTGCGGTCATTGGTCGGCCAGCAGACAGTGCATCGGCAACCGCATGGCGGTCCCCCAACGCCACCACCACCAGTTAACATGACGCCACCGCCGCCAACAATTACGGGGATGGCACCAGAAAATGGGCCAATCAGTCGGGTCGAACGCGCGGAACGGTTACTGCTGTTTCGGTTATTGCACGATCATGATGTGTGGTTGCGCGTGATGGCGATTGCGGGATTTCACTTTGTGCATGACCAGTATCAACAGATTCTGGTCTATGCCGAGGCCTATTTTAAAACGCATCAACAGTTTGAACTTGCAAACTTCACCGATTTTATGGGTGATCAAGGTTTACAACCAGTTGTGACGAGTTTGGAGTTCATGGATGTGGCGGGCGAGACTTCGAAAGAAGAAGTGGCTGATTTGGTCAATGTGATCATGAATCAGCAACCCGTCGCCGAAAAAATTAATGGTAAAAAAGCCGAATTAACGGCGGCAAAACAGTTGGGCAATCGTGATTTAGTCCAACAATTAACGTTAGAACTAATTGAGTTGTACCGCCAAGCACAACGGGTACAACAAGCTGACAACTTATAGGAGGCACCGATTTTATGGCAAAAGCAAAATCAACCAGCTCAACGACTGAATACAACAAGGCCGTCCGAGCATTAATCAAAGATTATAAAAAGACTGGTAGCATTAAATATGATGAATTATCAGATAAGCTGGCAGCACCGTATAAGTTAGATGCAAAAGGGATCGATAAGTTATTACAAAAAGTTGAAGATGCTGGGATCAGTGTCGTTGACGAAAAAGGTGATCCGGATGTTCGGGCCGTTAAGAGCGTTAAAAAGGTCACTAAAAAGGAATTAAGTACGGCGGGTTCATCGACTGGGATCAAGATTAATGATCCTGTGCGGATGTACTTGAAGGAAATTGGTCGTGTCGACTTGTTAACTGCTGACGAAGAAGTGGCGTTGGCGTTAAGAATCGAACAAGGCGACGAAAGTGCCAAGCAAGAATTAGCGGAAGCCAACTTACGGTTGGTCGTTTCCATTGCCAAGCGTTACGTGGGCCGTGGAATGCAATTCTTGGACTTGATTCAAGAAGGTAACATGGGCTTGATGAAGGCCGTTGAAAAATTTGATTATCGCAAAGGGTTCAAGTTTTCAACATACGCCACTTGGTGGATTCGTCAAGCGATTACGCGGGCAATTGCGGACCAGGCACGGACGATTCGGATTCCAGTTCACATGGTCGAAACAATCAACAAATTGATCCGGATTCAACGGCAATTGTTGCAAGACTTAGGCCGCGAACCTACCCCTGAAGAAATTGGGGCTGAAATGGATATGCCAACGGAAAAAGTTCGTGAGATCTTGAAGATCGCGCAAGAACCCGTTTCATTGGAAACCCCAATTGGTGAAGAGGACGACTCACATTTAGGTGACTTCATTGAAGATCAAGACGCAACTTCGCCAGCGGATGCTGCGGCCTATGAACTTTTGAAGGAACAATTGGAAGGCGTTTTGGACACCTTAACGGATCGAGAAGAAAATGTCTTACGGTTACGTTTCGGTCTCGATGATGGCCGGACTCGGACTTTGGAAGAAGTCGGGAAAGTCTTTGGTGTCACGCGTGAACGGATTCGTCAAATCGAAGCCAAGGCGTTGCGGAAGTTACGCCACCCATCACGTAGTAAACAATTAAAAGATTTCTTGGAATAAATTGGTTGATTAAAAGCAATCGTATCAGTCGCCCCAATCAGGGGATTGATACGATTGCTTTTTTTAGGCCCATAATTTTGCAAGAACCTATTTTCATGAAAAATGTTAGCCTTCTTAATTAGGCTAATAACCGGCGATTGGCGAGGTAAACGACAATTGTCAACGGTAATGTCAGTGCCATGACTGGATAAAGCCAGGCCCACGGTAAGAAGGCCGTGATGATTCCGGCTAACATGGGTCCGCCTGACATGCCTAGATCCACGCCAATGTAGAATGTACTATTCGCTAAGCCATGATCTGACGCCGGAACTAGTGTTAAAGCTTTAGCCTGGCAAATTGAAAACATCAAGCCATAGCCGGCAGCAAAGCCAAATGCGCCCAATAATAACATGAACCAATTGCTTAAATCAGTTAAGCCAACCAGTCCTAATAGGTTAAACCCTAATCCTAACCAGAAGAATTTTTTAAAAGGGACCTTATCGAATGCATCACGTAACACCAGCCGCATAATTAACAAAATAATGGCATAAGCTGGGAAAAAAGCACCGGCTGGCACAGCAAAGTGGCGATGTGCAATGTAACTCACAATATACGTTTCCGTGGCGAAATAGGGCAACGAGAATAACAGTAAGATTGCCGCCAGTGGGACGACTTTAGGTTGGATTAACTGGATCTTTTTCGCAGTTGTTTGAGGCGTGGGACTAGGAACGCCACGGTTGCCGACAAATTGAATCACGATCAACAGTAGAATGCTAAATGCTGACGCAACCCAAAAGACAGTTTGATAACTATAGTGTTGGTACAAATACACACTTATCGCTGGACCAACTGCCATTCCTAAAGCACTGGCTAGTCCGTAAATCCCCATGCCGGAACCAATCCGATCTGCTGGCAATAAAGCCGCCATCCAGGTCGCCATGCATACTGAACACAGCGTGTAGCCGAGCCCATTGATCACGCGAAATATCATGATTACTGCCACGTTAGTTGTCAACGTATAGCCTAAACTGGCGACTAAAATTAGCAGTCCACCAACTAGGGTTAACTTGTACTTCGAAACGCGATCGGTTAAATTACCAGCCAATGGCCGTAAGACGAGTGCGGTGAGGTTCATCGCCCCGGCAATTACACCCGCTAAAATACTGCTAGCACCAGCGCTAGTCGCAAAACCAGCAATAACTGGATTAATTAACATTGGACTCATCAAATAAAAGAAACTTGCAGCTAAAACTAATGTCACATCTTTGGTATATAAGCGTGTTTTCACGCAGGTCATTTCCTTTCCAAGTTAGCATTAGCGCGCCGCACTAACGCTAAAAATTGCCGTTGTTCTTCAGGGGTAAATCCAGCAAAGAGTTCTTCACTGGTTTGCCACCCGTGTCTGTCTAGCTGATCATATTTAGAAAATCCTAGTGGCGTCAACACCACTAGTTTTGACCGACCATCGTCAGGATTGGGCGCTAAGGTGACAATTCCTAAGTGCACCAAATGTTGGACGATTACCCGGGCGGTTTGATGGGTGATTCCTTGATAATCCTTAAACAGTGCAATTGTCTGATTAGGATGCTCAAAAAAGTACTTCAAGGCATCACCCTGGACCGTCGTTAAATTCAAATCCTTAATATGGAGATTCCGGCGTTGCTTGATTCTGCGGGCTAACTGTAACAGTTGTCGTGAAACCATTTCATCTTCATTCATCTAATCACCTCACAACAAAACTATACAGCATACTGTATAGTTTTGTAAGAGAAAATTTTATTGTCAAAAAAACGTTCTTGCCAACTGACAAGAACGCTTAACTGGGGAACGAACTTATGGGCAATTGTTAATAAAATTAAGAGGCCGAGAAGTAGCTGATCACGTCTAGGCTAGTATAGCTGACGGGAAAGGCTTGCTGTTGGCGTAGTTGTTCTTGGCGGCGGGTGATGCCGCTGTTCGCCAAGGATTCAGGGCTTTCGGCCAAGTTGAAGTTAAAGACGCGAAAGGTATCCGGAACGCCCCACGGCAGGGCAATCATTTGCGGATTGCCCAAAAATTTGGGAAATTCACTGTAAATTGCCGCTAAAAAGCCCATCGCTAATGGTTCGATTAAATGATGCAAGCGTTCATATTGCGTCCGGGCGACCAGGTTTCCAACTTGCAAATAACGTTCCAATTCAGCGTCAGTCGGCTCATTGCTGAGTTGCATGCCATCAGCTTCGAACCAGGCTTGCTGTTCGGGGTAGCGTTCCAAGAGGTCTAATAACGCTTTTTTGGCGGCCGACAATGATTCAACTGGCAATAATTGTTCTAGCCGTGTGGCGATGCCGTCGCCCTCTAATTGGTCGTCGAAGGCATCATTCAAAGTAAAGGTAAATAAAGTGCCATTTTGGCGGTAAATGCCAGTTAACGGTAGCTCATAACTGAGCTGTTGGTCGTGGTCGATGAAGCTAACGATACCAATAAATTGCTGCGTGTTTTCATTGATGCTTGTGAGAACGACCTCAAGATCCAAATCAGGGGTAATCATAAACAAGTCGTCGAGGGCGATATCGAGGACACGAATGATTTTATTGAGCTGACTAAAGGTGATACTTTTGGCCCGACCATCGATGATTTTGGTTAAGGTTTTCTGATTGATTCCGGTCATGGCGGCAAGTTCTTGATTACTGATCGTGCGTTCGAGCAGGATCGTTTTCAGCTGTGATTGAATCATGTTAACACTCCTCTTGGATTGGTTTAAATGGGTCGTTTGATTGAGATTTAAAACGTAGCGCTCATCGCTGTCCCCCTTTATACCTATCAGTTACGTAAACGACGAGCGGCATCATTTAAATTAAGGCTGATTAGTTGTGAGTGTGTGAGTCGTTGCCGATTCTTTTAAAAAATGATGGAATTTTGCGCGTTGCTTCAAAAAACGAGGGCAAACAATGTTAAAATAGTGCCAGGAAAGCGATTTAAATTATTTGTAAAAGGGGTTATGTCGGTGGATGCCAAACAGTTATCAGCACGATTAGCAACGGTGGGAGAATTTGTCCCTCAAAATGCGCGGGTGGCCGATATTGGGTCAGATCACGCGTACTTACCGGCTAACTTAGCATTAAATCACCGCATTAGTTATGGGGTCGCTGGTGAAGTGGTCAAAGGACCCTTTGAGAATGCGCAACACGAGATTCAAAAATTACAGTTAACAGCGATTTTAGTGGCGCGTTTAGCGGACGGCTTGGCTGCCATTCAACCAGCAGACCGGATCGATACGATTACGATTGCTGGGATGGGTGGCCCGTTGATTCGCCACATTTTAGCGCAAGGCAGCTCAGCACTGACCGGCGTGCAACGGTTAGTTTTACAACCAAACGTTGGTGAGGCGACGGTGCGTGAGTGGTTGGCTGCCAATCAGTTTCAGATTACGGCAGAACGGATCTTAGCTGAAGACGGGCACACTTATGAAGTGATCGTCGCGGATAAAACGACCGTGCCAGTGATCTATTCGGCAGCTGAACAACTATTTGGGCCATTTTTATTAGGTGAAAAATCACCAGTCTTCATTGCAAAATGGCAACGAGAATTGGCACGGGCACAAGCAGCCGTTGCTCAAATGCAACAAGCCAAAGTAGCACCGACTGAACATTTAGCGGCGGCTAATGCCAAAATTAAATTAATTGAGGGAGTCTTAGCGGATGTTGGCAAGTGAGCTAATTCAGCGTTTTGAACAATTTGCACCATTGAAATTAAAGTGGGACCGTGATCCTAGCGGGCTTCAAATTGGAGATCCTAATCAGGAGATCCATAAAGTTTTGGTGACCTTAGACGTGCGGCCTGAAGTGATTGATGAAGCCATTGAAACTGGCGCTGATATGATTTTCGCCCATCATCCAGTCATGTTTCGGCCAGCCAATAATTTAGATTATCAAGAGCCACAAAAAGCCATGTACGCGAAAATTGCGGCTCATCATATTTTAGTCTACGCCGCTCATACGAACCTAGATAGCGCGGACGGTGGCATGAACGACTGGCTAGCAACGGCATTGAAGTTGCAGCAAGTGACTGGGCTAGTCGCGGGTTATCATGCGGATGCGGTCAAAATGACGGTCATTGCGCCAACGAACTGTGTTGAAGCTGTTCAAGATTATTTGACGAAAACGGCCGGTGGTCACTTGGATCATTATGCCTTCAATTCGGGTGAGCAATTTACGGTTGACTTATTACAAGACTCAATTGCTGATGCGGTCGCCGGCGTTAACCAAATCGTGCCCGCAGCGCAATGGGATTATCAAGTCCAACCGTTATTGACTGGTGGTCATCAATATACGATGGGCCGTATTGGCAACTTGGCTCAACCGATGACAGTTCGTGCCTTTGCTGAACAGTGTAAGGCGACCTTTGATGTCAGTGGGTTACGACTGGTCAGCCAAAATCCGGATACGTTGATTCAACGCGTTGCGGTCTTAGGCGGCGACGGTGGTAAATTTTACCCAGAGGCGTTGAAGCAAGGTGCACAAGTGTATGTGACCGGTGATGTTTATTATCATACCGCGCACGATATGCTTGCAGCCGGGCTCTCAGTCGTTGATCCCGGTCATCACATCGAAAGTATTTGTCAACCATACTTGACCGCGCTCTTTAAGCAGTGGCAAGTTGAAAATAATTGGTCACTGGAAGTTGTGGCATCTACATTGAATACGGATCCATTTACGTTCATTTAAAATTTGAGGAGGAATCAACCATGGCAAACTATCCAAACTTAATTTCTGACTTTTTAACTTTTGTAAAGATCAATAGTCGTTCTGATGAAAATTCGACGACGGTGCCGTCATCACCACGTGAAACTGCCTTTTTAGCGCAATTGATGACTAAGCTCACTGATTTAGGCTTGAGTGATGTGCATCAAGACCCGCAGAGTGCGTATGTTTTCGCCACGTTACCGGCCAATACGGATGCGGACGTGAAAACGCTTGGCTTTATCTCACATATTGATACGGCGGATTTTAATGCGGAAAACGTCCAACCACAAATCGTTGAAAATTATGATGGTCAGTCCATTATCAAATTAGGGACGAGTGGTTATGAACTTGATCCGAAGGTCTTTCCACATCTCAAAAACTATGCGGGTCACACCTTGATTACGACCGATGGGAACACTTTGCTTGGTTCAGATGATAAGTCGGGGGTCGCAGAATTATTTAGCGTGGCTGAATATTTATTGGCCCATCCAGAAGTTAAACATGGGACGGTACGGTTCGGCTTTGGCCCAGACGAAGAAATCGGGACCGGTGCGGATCATTTTAATGTGGCGGACTTTAATGCCGACTTTGCTTACACCGTTGATGGTGGGCCGTTGGGCGAATTGGAATATGAAACGTTTAATGCGGCTCAGGCTGAAGTCACGATCAGTGGGGTCAACGTGCACCCAGGTGAAGCCTATGGTGTCATGGTCAATGCGTTGCAACTCGCCGTTGATTTTCAAAATGGCTTGCCTGCAGCTGAAGTCCCTGAAAAGACGAAGGATCGTGAAGGATTCTTCTTCTTGCTTGCTTTAGATGGGACGGTCGATAATGCCAAATTAACCTATATTATTCGTGATCATGACCGTAAAAACTTCGAAGCCCGTAAGCAACTGTTTAAAGCAGTGGCCGCTAAAATCAACGAGCGCTTAGGTGTTGAACATGTCAAAGTTGACATGAAAGATCAATACTACAATATGCGTGAAGTAATCGAAAAGGATATGACGGTCGTTGAATTAGCCAAACAAGCGATGCTCAAATTAGGAATCAAACCAATCATCGATCCGATTCGTGGTGGGACTGATGGGTCAAAGATTTCCTTTATGGGCTTACCAACGCCAAACTTGTTTGCCGGTGGTGAAAATATGCATGGCCGTTTCGAATACGTTTCGGAACAAGTGATGACGCAAGCCGTTGATGTCGTCTTACAAATTATTAAAGATAATGCCGTAGAAACTAAATAGTTGGCAAGGTTGGTCATTCGTTATATAATGCAATGGTCAATAAAGGTCAAACCTGAATTGGCAGCTGGCGAAGCTGCCTTTTTGCTAACCTAAATTTGAGGGGGTTATCGAATATGAATCCAGAACAATTAACCGAAAGTTTACAACAGGCTTTAGCGCAAGCCCAACAAATTGCGCAAACTCGACACCATCAAGAGATCGGTGTGCCACATTTGTTTAAGTTTTTAACGCAACCTGGCGAACTGGTACGCCAGATTTTTAGTGAGGCGGGTGCTGACTTAGACCAACTGCAAACGGAACTTGATCGCGAGTTAGATGAAATCAGCACGGTCAGTGGCGGTAATGTCCAATATGGTCAGAGTTTTAGCAGTAGTTTAGCCACGTTGATGCAAACCGCGGATGCGAAACGCAAGTCACTCGGTGATGATTTTCTAGCGACGGACACTGTTGTCTTAGCCTTGATGGACCAAACTGGTGATCAGCTTACTAAGTATTTAACACAGCAAGGGATCACAGCTGGTCAAATCAAGAATGCGGTCGAACGCATTCGTGGAGGTCAACGGGTAACATCTCGTAATCAAGAAGACCAGTACCAAGCCTTAGAGAAGTATGGTGTTGATTTGGTCAAGGCCGCCCGTCAAGGCAACCAAGATCCAGTCATTGGTCGTGACGAAGAAATCTTAGATGTGATTCGGATCTTATCGCGAAAAACGAAGAACAATCCGGTGCTGATTGGGGAACCAGGTGTTGGTAAAACGGCGATTGTTGAAGGCTTAGCCCAACGGATCGTCCGTGGTGATGTGCCAGAAAATCTGAAAAATAAAACCTTATTCTCGTTAGATATGGGGTCACTGATTGCCGGGGCCAAATACCGTGGTGAATTTGAAGAACGGCTCAAAGCAGTTTTGAAGGAAATCAAAAAGAGTGATGGTCAGATCATCATGTTCATTGACGAAATTCATAATATTGTTGGTGCTGGTAAGACTGAAGGGAGCATGGATGCGGGCAACTTGCTTAAACCCATGTTGGCTCGTGGCGAACTCCATTTGATTGGCGCAACGACTTTAGATGAGTATCGGCAATATTTGGAAAAGGACAAGGCTTTGGAACGTCGATTCCAGCGGGTCTTAGTGGCTGAACCGTCCGTCGAAGATACGATTAGTATTTTACGGGGATTAAAGGAACGGTTTGAAATTCATCACGGTGTACGCATTCATGACAATGCGTTAGTTGCGGCGGCCAAACTCTCGGATCGTTACATTACCGATCACTTTTTACCCGATAAAGCGTTGGATTTAATTGATGAAGCTTCCGCTGAGATTCGCGTTGAAATGAACTCAAATCCAACTGAGCTGGACCAAGTTAATCGCCAACTCATGCGCCTAGAAGTTGAGGAGGCCGCCTTAAAAAAAGAAACGGATGACGCTTCTGTCAAACGGTTAGCTGACATGCAACAAGAGCTAGCCAGCGCCAAAGAGAAACAACGGGCCTTAGCGGAACGTTGGGACGCTGAAAAGAAGAGCTTGAAGGCTTTGAGCGATAAGAAAGCCGCCCTTGATAAGGCCAAGCATGATTTGGAGACTGCAGAAAGTCAATATGACTTGGAAGTTGCCGCTAAGTTGCAACATGGTACGATTCCGAAGTTGGCCGAAGAACTGAAGCAAATGGAAGCCAATGATCACCATGACGACTGGCTCGTCGAAGAGTCCGTTACGGCTGACCAAGTAGCGAACGTTGTTTCACGGATGACTGGAATTCCGGTCAATAAATTGGTCGCGGGTGAACGCGAAAAGTTGTTACACCTTGCCGATAACTTGCACCAACGGGTCGTTGGTCAGGATGCCGCTGTCAACGCGGTTTCTGATGCCGTCTTACGGTCACGGGCGGGACTACAAGATCCGAACCGCCCACTCGGCTCATTCATGTTCCTTGGGCCAACTGGGGTCGGGAAAACAGAACTGGCGAAAGCTTTGGCGGAGAACTTATTTGACGCGGATGACCACATGGTACGGATCGATATGAGTGAGTATATGGAAAAGGAATCCGTTTCACGACTAGTCGGGGCCGCTCCAGGCTACGTTGGTTATGAGGAAGGCGGTCAGTTGACCGAAGCAGTTCGGCGCAATCCTTATTCCATCGTCTTATTTGATGAAATTGAAAAGGCTCATCCAGACGTCTTTAACATCTTATTGCAAGTGTTAGATGACGGTCGTTTAACGGATGGTCAAGGGCGGACGGTTGATTTCAAGAACACGATTTTGATCATGACGTCGAATTTGGGTTCAGAACAGTTGCTTGCCGGTGTCGACGAGCAAGGCCAGTTATCGCCTGAGACCCATCAACAGGTCATGCAATTGGTTCAGACGCGGTTTAAACCAGAATTCTTGAATCGGATTGACGATATTATCATGTTTACGCCGTTAACATTGTCAGCGATTGAACAAATCGTGGTCAAACTGATCGACCGATTGTCAGCACGGTTAAAGGATCGTGAAATCACGCTTGAAATTTCTGAACCAGCCAAGCAGTGGATTGCCAAGCAAGGCTATGAACCAGCCTATGGTGCGCGGCCACTACGGCGTTTTATCACGAATCATGTGGAAACGCCATTGGCGAAAGAAATCATTGCCGGGCGAGTGGCACCACAATCGACAGTGACCATCAACTTGTTGGATAACCAGTTAGTTTTCGAAAATGAGGCGGCTCCTGAACAAGCCGGTAAATAGACAAAAAAAGATCGCTGCAGGCTAAACTTGCAACGATCTTTTTCATTTAGTGACACTTATTTATTTTCTGAACCTTTAATGGGCAAAGAGTGATTAGTAATCAGTGAAATACCATTCACCACTACTAGGGCAAAGACTGCGGCAACGATGCCAATTTCACCTGGGTTATAGGTCATCGTTTCCAAGGCACTACCGATGTAACCAATGACTTCACCAAAAAGGACACTCCAGAAAATAACTACAAGTTGTTTCGTCATCTTCTAACACCTCCCAATGAAAGTAATTTTAGCACAACCAATCAAAAAAGCAATTGCCTTATCACTGCTTTATGGAACAAGGGTTTGGTATAATAGGATTAATGAAACTAAAGAAAGGAGTCGTTGATATGCAGGTTGTGCCATTACAAGTGATGAGTACCTTTAGTTTGTTGCAGAGTACGAGTACCATCACGGAATTGGTCCAGGCAGCCAAACAACAGGGCTACCCAGCTTTGGCGTTAACGGATGTGAATGTCATGTACGGGATCGTTGACTTCTATAACGCTTGTCGCCAAGCGGACATTACCCCAATCTTGGGCATTACTCTTGAACTTGCTGGCAGTCAGTTAGCTGAGCAAACGTTCGAGCTGGTGATTTTAGCCAAAGATTGGCAAGGTTATCAAAATTTGATGCAACTCTCCACCTTAAAACAGACCGCAACTGCCGAGCAGCCGCTAACTTTGACGAGTATTTTGCCACATCTGGGCCATCTAGTCGTCATGACACCCGCTAAAGATAGTGAATTAGTGGCGTTATTGATGCAGGATCAGCCCCAAGCGGCGACGGCTTGGTTACAACCACTGGTCACAGCTTGTGACGCCGATAGTTTATATTTGGGCGTTTCATTAGACCAGTCCCCAGCGTTGCGCACGACTTTGGTTGAATTTGCAGCCCAACAGCAGTTACCGATCGTTGCCCTAGATCCAGTTGACTATGTGCAGGCGACCGATTATTTCGCCGTTTCGGTTTTGCGAGCTATTGAGAGCGGGCAACAGATCGAACAGCCTGAAAATCTACAAGGCGTGGCTGGGTCGCATTATTTGCGTTCAGCGGATGACCTGATGCAGGCCTATACACAATTGAATTTAACGGCGGCGTTGCAAGCAACTACCACGATTGCGGCAGCGTGCCAGGTCGAACTGGTATTTAAAAAACCGCAATTACCAAAGTTTCCAACTCCCGACCAGCAGCCGGCTAATCAATATTTACGACAACTTTGTGAGCAAGGCTTAACGCAGCGGTTAAAAGCCGTCTCAGCCACGGTCGACCAGGCGCCATATCATGACCGTTTGGACCGTGAGTTACGCGTGATCGATGAAATGGGCTTTGATGACTATTTCTTGATTGTTTGGGATGTCATGAATTATGCGCATCGCGCCGATATTACGACTGGTCCAGGTCGGGGGTCGGCCGCCGGGTCGTTAGTGGCCTACGTGTTACAGATTACGGATGTAGATCCACTGCAATATGGCCTCTTATTTGAACGTTTTTTGAATTCAAAGCGAGCCAACATGCCGGATATTGACTTGGATATTCCAGATAATCGCCGTGAACAAGTGCTGGCTTACGTCCATGACAAATATGGTCATGATCGCGTCGCTCAGATTATCACGTTTGGGACATTAGCCGCCAAACAGGCGTTACGAGATGTCGGGCGGGTCTTTGGTTTGTCCACATTTGAAATGAGCGATTGGAGTGCGGCGATTCCCAATCAGTTCCACATTTCTTTGTCACAGGCTTATCAAGATTCCCGCCGACTACAAAATTTAGTCGCTGACTCGAGCAAGAATCGCCTACTCTTCGAAACGGCACAACGGATTGAAGGCTTACCACGACACTATTCAACGCATGCTGCCGGGGTCGTTTTGAGTCAGGTGCCGTTGATCGAGATCGTGCCCTTACAAGCGGGTAGCGAAACGATGATGATGACACAGTATACTAAGGATACCGTTGAAGCGGTTGGTCTGTTGAAGATGGATTTTTTGGGCTTGCGTAATTTGTCTTTGTTAGCGAGTGCGTTGCACTATGTTCAGCGTCAAACTGGTCAGCCATTAGCCATTACCAAAATCGATTTAAATGACCCGGCAACGTTACGCTTATTTCAGGTGGGTGATACGACCGGGGTCTTCCAATTTGAATCGGCTGGTATTCGTAATGTTTTGCGTAAATTGCATCCCGACAACTTTGAACTAGTCGCGGCCGTAAATGCGTTATATCGGCCGGGCCCCATGGAAAATATTGATCACTTTATTGCCCGTAAGCAGGGAACGGAAGCAGTCACGTACGCCGCCCCGGAGTTGCAACCAATTTTAGGCCCAACGTATGGTATCTTGGTTTATCAAGAACAAGTCATGCAAGTCGCGGCCGTCATGGGTGGCTTCAGTTTAGGCGAAGCCGATTTATTGCGGCGTGCCATGAGTAAGAAGAAGAAGACCGTGATCGATGAAATGCGGCAGCAATTTATTACTGGCGCTGAGCAACAACATTTTTCAACCGCCGTCGCCACACAGGTGTATCAATATATTGAGCAATTTGCGAATTATGGGTTTAACCGTTCCCATGCGGTGGCTTACAGTAAGATGGCTTTTGAATTAGCGTATCTAAAAGTTCATTATCCTGGGGCGTTCTTTACCTCGCTCATGAATTCGATTTTAGGCAATGGGACGAAGCTGAAACAATATTTAGCGGAAGCCAAGCAACACCAAGTAAAAATCGTGCCACCAGATATTAATGTGAGTGGCCCATATTTTGATTGGGACGGACACGCGATCACCTTTGGCCTGAGTTCAATCAAGGGCTTACGGCGTGACTTTATTGCGAGTCTGATTGCTGAGCGCCAAGCCAATGGGCCATTTAAAAATTTACAACAATTGATGCAACGGTTGGATGCCAAATGGCTCAAGCCAGAGTTAATGACGGCGCTGATCTATGCCGGTGCTTTGGATCACTTTGGGCTAAATCGTGCTGAGTTGTTGACGAGCGTGCCAGAGCTGATGTCCAGTGCCGAATTGGCCGGTAACAGTTTGAGCTTGTTTGCGTCATTGGCGCCCAAAATCAAAAAGCAACCAGAACTCCCATTAAGCGAGCGTCTGGCCAAGGAATCAGAATTTTTAGGGGCCTATGTCTCTGGTCATCCTGTCGAGTCTTATAAGTGGCTGGCCCAACAACAGCGCACGACTTTAGTCAGTGCGCTCAGTGCTGAACAATCAGTCAAGTTATTGGTCTATATTACGAAGATTCGCGTGATTCGGACGAAGCGTGGGCAACAGATGGCATTTGCCACTGGGAGCGACTTGTCAGGTGAGATTGATCTGACGATTTTTCCAACGACCTATCAGCGCCTACAAGCGGTGTTGAAAACCGATACGATCGTGTTGATCAGTGGTAAGGTTGAGGTCAAGCGGGGGTTACAAGTGATCGTTAACCAGTGGCAACTGGCCGACCAGTTCCCGGCACCGACCGGACAGCTATTCCTGCGGCTACAAACCGCGACGGCAACGCCGGAAGTGCAGAAGGCCATTTTGAAAATATGTCGTCAATTTTCAGGCCCAAATCCCGTGCTGATCTATTCAGCGGTGGCTCGTAAGACTGTTGAACTAAATTCACAGTATTGGGTGAAAGATGACCCGAAAATGGTTGGAGCGCTTACAAGCCTATTAGGTCGCGATAATGTTGTGATGAAAAGCGCAATCCCTTGATGTGACGGCGTTTTTAATCGGTGCTATTTTCAAAAAATAACAGACAACTTTTGTGAAAAGTGTTAAAATCACTTATGGAGTTACGAACTCAATTTATTGCCTGAGGTGAAAAAATGAAACGCATTGGTATTTTAACCAGTGGCGGCGACGCTCCTGGTATGAATGCGGCCGTTCGTGCTGTTGCTCGCAAAGCAATGGCCGAAGGGTTAGAAGCATACGGCATCAATTACGGCTTTGCCGGATTAGTTGCTGGTGACATTCATAAAATAGAATCAGTAGATTTAGACGGTGTGGTCGGTGAAGGTGGAACGTTACTTTATTCTGCACGTTACCCAGAATTCGCACATGTCGAAGGTCAATTGAAAGGAATCGAACAACTGAAGAAATTCGGCATCGATGCCTTAGTCGTTATTGGTGGCGACGGGTCTTATCATGGGGCCTTACGTTTAACTGAACATGGCTACAACACAATTGGTCTTCCTGGGACCATTGATAATGATATTCCATTCACTGATTTCACGATTGGTTTCGATACGGCGGTTAACACCGACGTTGAAGCCCTCGATCGGATTCACGATACCGCTCATAGTCATGACCGGACTTTCGTTGTGGAAGTTATGGGTCGTGGCGCTGGGGATGTTGCATTGTGGGCTGGCGTTTCTGCCGGTGCCGATGAAATTATTGTCCCTGAACGCGATTGGGATATGGAAAGTGTTGCCAACAAGATCAAACACAACCGTGCTAACGGTCATCGCAGTAATATTATTGTGTTGGCTGAAGGCGTTATGGGTGCGGATGAATTTGTTGAAAAGTTATCACAATATGGTGACTTTGATGCCCGTGCTAACACGATTGGCCATATGCAACGTGGTGGCCGTCCAACTGCTAAAGACCGTGTCATGGCCAGCAAGATGGGCGCCTATGCCGTTGAACTCTTACTTAGTGGTAAGGGTGGCTTAGCCGTTGGGATTCAACACAATGAACTAGTGAACCACAGTATGCTTGACCTCTTTGATTCCAAGCATGAAACTGAAGCCTCACTAGCTAAGTTGAATGATGAAATTTCATTTAACTAATTTGTTTTTTATTAACTTGATAAAAATGACGTAAATGTCTTTTTATAAAAACTTTCAAGGGAGAGATTTTTCTTATGAAGAAAACCAAGATTGTTTCAACACTTGGTCCTGCCAGCACCGATACTGACACTATTGTTAAATTGATCGAAGCCGGCGCAAATATTTTCCGCTTTAACTTCTCGCATGGTGACCATGCCGAACATTTGGATCGTTTAAACAAGGTTCATGAAGCAGAAAAGATTACGGGTAAGACCGTTGGTATCATGCTTGATACTAAGGGTGCTGAAATTCGGACGACCGTTCAAAAAGACGGTAAGTCTGAATACAAGATCGGTGATAAGGTACGTATTACCATGGACGATTCACTCGAATCAACCAAGGATAAAATTGCCGTTACCTATGATGGCTTATATGACGATGTTCATGTAGGCGGTCATGTCCTCTTCGATGATGGTTTATTAGACATGAAGATCGACGAAAAAGACGAAGCTAACCGCGAATTGGTTACCACTGTCCAAAACGCCGGTGTCTTAGGCTCACGTAAAGGTACTAACGCTCCTGGTGTTTCTATCAACTTACCTGGGATTACTGAAAAAGACTCAGACGATATTCGTTTTGGCTTGGATCATGAAATCAACTACATTGCTGCTTCTTTTGTTCGTAAGCCACAAGATGTCTTAGACATCCGTGAATTACTTGAAGAAAAGCATATGGAACACGTTCAAATCTTCCCTAAGATCGAATCACAAGAAGGTATCGACAACGTCGATGAAATTCTTAAGGTTTGTGATGGTTTGATGGTTGCTCGTGGTGACATGGGTGTTGAAATTCCAGCTGAAAATGTGCCTTTGGTACAAAAGAGCTTGATCAAGAAATGTAATGCTTTGGGCATGCCAGTTATTACTGCTACTCAAATGCTTGATTCAATGCAAGAAAACCCACGTCCTACTCGTGCCGAAGCATCTGACGTTGCCAACGCTGTCTTTGACGGTACTGATGCAACCATGCTTTCTGGTGAAAGTGCTAATGGGCTTTACCCTGTTGAATCAGTTGCGATGATGGCTAAGATCGACCAAAAGGCCGAAAACACTTTAGCTGAAAATGGCAACTTACAATTGAACCGTTTCGACAAGACTAGTGTTACTGAAACAATCGGTATCGCTATTGCTCGTGCTGCTAAGAACCTTGGTATCAAGACCATCGTTGCTGCGACTGAATCTGGCTACACTGCTAAGATGATTTCGAAGTACCGTCCAGATGCTGATATCTTAGCTATCACTTTTGACGAACGGACTCAACGTGGCTTAATGGTTAACTGGGGTGTTCAACCAATTATTGCTGACAAACCAGAAACCACTGATGACATGTTTGATTTAGCTGCTTCAAAGGCCGTTGAACTTGGTTTTGCCAAGGAAGGCGACTTAATCTTGATCACTGCTGGTGTGCCAGTTGGCGAACGCGGTACGACTAACATCATGAAGATCCAATTAATTGGTTCTCGTTTAGCCGATGGTCAAGGTGTCGGTGACGAAACTGTTATCGGTAAAGCAGTTATCGCAACTTCTGCACAAGAAGCAATCGACAAGGCCGTTGAAGGTGGCGTCTTAGTTACTAAGACCACTGACAAAGACTACTTGCCAGCAATCGAAAAGTCTAGCGCTTTGGTTGTTGAAAATGGCGGTTTAACTTCACATGCTGCTGTTGTTGGTATCTCAATGGGTATTCCTGTCATCGTTGGTGTTAAGGATGCTACTACGGTAATCTCTGATGGTCAATTGATCACCGTTGATTCACGTCGTGGGATCGTTTACCGCGGTGCTTCAAACGCCTTATAAAATTCACTTAAACCTGAATTTGAAAAGTCGTCGCTTAGCGGCGGCTTTTTTAATACATAAGATTGCCTGGCCGGGGCACGCTACCAAGCGATAACCGGATAAATTGCGACCATTCCTCGCTATCTGCGGCGATTTCGGTTACAATTAATAACACGTGAGGTGTCGTATGGAAAGCTGGCTATTTTTAGGGGCGATTTTGCTGATTGCCTGGCTGGGTAAAAATCAATCATTACAAATCGCCACATTGGTGGTATTGGTGATTAAGTTGATTCCCAACACAAGTAAATTATTGACAACGATTGGCCAAAAAGGCATCAATTGGGGTGTGACGGTGATCACCGTAGCGATTCTGATCCCCATTGCGACCGGCCAAATTGGCTTTCGTGATTTGTGGCACGCCTTCAGGTCACCAGTGGGTTGGATTGCTGTGGCTTGTGGAGTATTGGTCTCAGTCTTGTCATTTCATGGAGTCGGGTTACTGAATGCCTCACCCGAAATTACGGTGGCGCTCGTTTTCGGGACCATCATGGGTGTCGTCTTATTACGCGGCATCGCTGCTGGACCGATTATTGCGGCCGGCATTACTTATTGCATTATTCAAGTCTTACATTTAAGTTTGCAATAATTTGAAGGAGCTTATTATGGAAAATAGTATTATGGGAACGGTCGTCACTGCCAAAGTGACGGATGAAAATGATGACGCCTATTTTGTTCAAGTGAATGGGCAAACACTCTGGGTCGATAAACAGGAACCAGAAAAACCATTGCATATCGGTGGCCAGTATGAAGGGTTTGTTTATGAGAATGAAAACCATCAAGCTCAGATGACACGCCACATTCCAGAAATTTCATTTGAAAATTATGTTTGGGGAACGGTCGTACGGACCCGGCATGATTTAGGTGTGTTTGTGGACGTGGGCTTGCCAAACAAAGACTTAGTCGTTTCATTGGATGAATTGCCAACTTTGAGTCGCTTATGGCCTAAAAAAGATGATCGCTTATTAGTGAAATTAGCACGTGACAATAAGGAACGGCTCTGGGGGACGTTAGCGGATCAAACCGTCTTTACTGACATGGCAACGCCTTATGATCGTGACCAAGTTAAGAATGCTGATACGCAAGTCACTGTTTTTCGCTTGAAAATGGCAGGGACGTCTGTGATTACCGATGATGGTCATTTAGGTTTCGTGCATCCTTCTGAACGTGACCAAGAACCACGTTTGGGTCAACATATGAAGGCCCGGGTGATCGGTCACTTGCGCGATGGTGAATTGAACCTTTCCTTGAAGCCACGGGGCTATGAAGAAATCGGGGATGATGCGCAAATGTTGTTGGCAGCTTTACAACATCAAGCTGACCATACGTTACCATTCTGGGATAAGAGTGATCCAGAAGATATTCGGACGTACTTTAACATCAGTAAAGGCCAGTTTAAGCGTGCCGTCGGTAATTTATTGAAGCAACGGTTGATCACGCAGCAACCGGGTGAAATTAAATTAACTGAGGTCAATGATGACGAAACCGACGATTAATCAAACGATGCAGGACCAGCTTGCTGATTACCTGCATTTTTTGCGTGTTGAGCGGGGACTCGTGACCAATAGTATTAAAAGCTATCAGCAAGATCTGACTGAATTTGCCACTTATTTGATGACCCAGAAACTGACGTCTTTTAAGTTAGTAGATCGCTACGTGGTGCTAAACTATTTGCAAGTCTTAGATGAACAAGGCAAAGCGCGGAATACGATTATTCACGCCGTTTCCAGTTTGCGAAAGTTTTTTCAATATTTAGCGCAGATGCAAGCTATTGACAGTGATCCGATGCTGAAAATCGATACACCTAAGCGCGCGCAACATTTACCCCAAGTCTTGTCGGCGCATGAAGTCGAACGGCTCTTAGCGGTTCCTAAGCTCGACACGACCTTGGGACTTCGTGACCGTGCGTTACTCGAAGTCATGTATGCCACGGGGTTACGGGTCAGTGAAACGATCAACGTGAAGTTAGACGATCTACATTTAGATCTAGGCTTAATTCAAACGATTGGTAAAGGCGATAAGGAGCGAATTATCCCGATTGGCGATGTCGCGATTGATTTCGTCGAGCAGTATTTAAAAACTGCTCGACCAAAATTAGTGTCACCAAAGCGGCGTAACACCTATTTATTTTTAAACAATCATGGTGGTCAGTTGACGCGTCAAGGCGTCTGGAAAAATTTGAAGGCCCAAGTAAAAGCGGCGGGTATTGAAAAAGATGTGACCCCGCATACGTTACGACATTCATTTGCGACCCATATTTTAGAAAATGGGGCCGATCTGCGGGTCGTCCAAGAATTACTGGGTCATGCAGATATTTCAACAACCCAAATTTATACGCATATTACAAAGAAACGGCTAGCGGAGGTTTATAATAAGTATCATCCGCGCGCCTAGGTAAGGGGGGCCCACGCATGCTAGTAAAATATCGCAAGGATTATGAGAAAGTTGCCATGGGCTTACTCTCTTTCATTCCGGATTTTAAGGAAATTGCCCATCTACAAACTGAAATGCAATGGTATCAGGCCACAAACAACCATCAACTTTTGTTGTGGCGGCAAGCTGATGGGGACTTCTGTGGCATCATTGGGATTGAGATTGGTTCGGACTTTATTTTGGTGCATCATGCCTCATTGTCACCGGAAGAACGCAATTCACAAAATCAGCAACAAATGCTGGACGAACTCGCTGCCCTATATCCAAAGCAACGGGTCATGGGAACGTTAGAAATGGCGTCAGTGATTGGCGAATGGGAGCGTAATCGTGATAAATAATGAACAGCCAATTACCATTAAAATTTCAGAATTTGAAGGACCTTTAGACTTATTGTTGCATCTGATCCGCCAAAATAAAATGGATATTTACGACATTCCAATTGCGGCGATCACGAAGCAGTATCTCGACTATTTACATTCTATGAAAGCCTTGCAGTTAGACATCGCTGGCGATTATTTAGTGATGGCGGCGACGTTAATGACGATCAAAAGCCGGTATTTATTGCCGCAAGCACCAGCTGAACCTGATGAGGATGAGGCGGGTGACGAAGATCCACGAGATTCTTTAGTTGCTGAACTGTTAGCCTATAAGGTTTATCAGGAAGCTGCTGGTGAATTACGAGTTAAGGAACAAGCTCGCCGACAACATTTCACCCGTGAAGCGACATTGATGCCAACGGACTTGCCAACCCCACAATTAACCGCCGGGATTACGGTGGCCGATTTGCAAGCAGCGTTTCGACAATTGGTGGCAAAACGGCGGCTGGCGCGACCGTTGACTAAGACCGTTACTGCCGATCCAGTCACGATTGAGACGCGGATGCAACAAGTTCGGGCGCGACTCGTGGCGCAACCTCAAGGGGTCGATTTTGCGACCCTATTTACGCCGAGTGCCAGTGATGATATGCTAGTGACAACTTTTATGGCCGTGTTGGAACTAACCAAACAAGCGCAAGTCACTTTGGCGCAGACCACACAACTCGGCCCAATTCATTTATATTTACGACAGGATGAACAGCATGACGAACATTGAACAGATTGAAGGATTACTTTTTGTGGCTGGTGATGAAGGCATCAGTGTGGCCGAGATTGAACATGCCACGGGTTTTGCCAAGCCAGCCATCAATACGATGCTCACGACTTTAGCGACCCACTACGCTGATGATGACGACTGTGCGCTGATGATCTTATCGACAGCCAATACGTATCGGTTAGCGACTAAAGCGACGATTGCGCCAGTTTTAAAGCGTTATTTTGAAGCACCATTGTCCACGAGTCTTTCACAAGCGTCGTTAGAGGTACTGGCCATTATTGCGTATCGCCAACCGCTAACGCGAATTGAAATCGATGAGATTCGTGGCGTTCAAAGTGGTTCGACGATTCAAAAGCTAGTTTTACGTCAATTAGTGACGGAAACGGGACGATTAAGTGAACCTGGTCGCCCAATTTTATATGGGACCACTGATTTATTTTTAGATTACTTTGGCCTTAAAACATTGGATGACTTGCCAGCCATCGATTTAGACGCTTTGACTGACAGTGAGCATCCGGCACCAGAAGCCGATCTTTTTATGACGGCATTTCAAGATAAACTCAACGGACAACATCCAGATAGTGAGGAAAATTAATGGCAGAACGATTACAAAAAGTGATGGCCGAAGCCGGCGTGGCGTCGCGGCGCAAGTCAGAAGTGTTGATCACTTCAGGGCACGTCCGGGTCAACGGTAAAACGGTGACAGAATTAGGAGTCAAAGTCGACCCTCATGACCAAATCGAAGTCGATGGGACGCCCATCTTGGCCGAAAAATTGGTGTATTATCTCTTTTATAAACCACGTGGTGTGGTGACAACTGTGCATGATGAACGTGGCCGTAAAACCGTCATGGACTACTTTAAAGATGTGCCCGAACGGATCTATCCGGTCGGTCGTTTAGACTATGATACTTCGGGCTTATTAATTATGACGAACGATGGCGCCTTGGCTAACCGGCTGACGCATCCGAAGTATGAAGTGAAAAAGACGTACTTAGCTAAAGTGGAAGGCGTCCCAACGAATGCGGATCTGAAACAATTACGATTAGGTGTTGAAATCGATGGTCGTAAGACGGCGCCGGCTAAGTCGAACTTGTTAGATAGTGATCATAAGAAGCAAAACGCCTTGGTCCAACTGACGATCCATGAAGGCCATAACCATCAAGTCAAGAAAATGATGGCGGCAATTGGGCATCCCGTGACGAAGCTGAAACGGGAACGTTACGGGATTCTTGATTTACAAAGTTTACAGGCCGGTGAATACCGAAAACTAAAGCCGATTGAAATTAGCAAGTTAAAAGGTGAACGATAGCGCTTGCATTTGTAGGTTGAAGTGTGTAAACTAGAGTTGTTAAAAAATAAATACTTGGTTCATCTTCAGGGCAGGGTGTGATTCCCGACCGGCGGTTAAAGCCCGCGACCTATGTGCAAGCATAGTGATTTGGTGTAATTCCAAAGTCGACAGTTAAAGTCTGGTATAAAGAAGATCGAGCTTATTTGGCATAAATTCGCAAATAAACCCGCCCTGATGACAGTTCTTTTGTTGTCGGGCGTTTTTTTGTGGTGAATGACCAAAGCGGTTCAGTTGAAGATGACCCATAGGAGGGTGCGTTATGCAACAAACAACGTTACGCCGACTAGTGGGCATTGCCTTGCTCGGCGCGTGTGCTTATATTCTCATGCTACTGGAGTTTCCCATTATTCCAATTGCAGCTTGGATGAAGATTGACTTCTCAGATATTCCAATTTTAATTGGGCTGTTCCTTTACGGAATGGGTGGGGCGTTTGCCATTACCTTGGTTAAATTATTTCTGCATTCAGCCACAATGGGGTTTGCTTTACCAGATTTAATTGGGTCATTGGCCAGCTTCTTAGGGTCGGCTGTTTTGATTTTGGCGTTTGCCTTAGTGCTACGCTATTATCGTGGTAACGAAAAATGGCGGATGCCGCTAGCGATTGGGCTGGCAACGATTGGCTTAGTCGTAATCGAATCGTTGGCAAACTTAACTTTTGTCCTGCCGTTTTACATGCAGGTCATGGGGATGAAGCTCAGCGTGTCGTTGAACACGTTAGTCTTGATTGCAGTCGTCCCGTTTAATCTGATCAAAGGGTTATTAGTGGGCGGCGTCTTCTGGCTGGTTTACCATCGCTTAGCTAAATGGCTAGGCAGTCGGAATCAATTGACTAGTCGCGTCTAATTAAAACAATTTATGGAGCATTGTCGCAGCCTGATTGGTTGAGATGATGCTTTTTTTGGTTGGTCAGGTTGCCGGTTACATGCTATGCTTAATATCAAATATCCTAATTGAGGCAGTCTCGAATGATGGTTCTTTTTTAGACGTCGAAGTTTAAGACATTACTAAACTTATGTTGTTGAAAGCAGGTGCTAGTGTTGTTTGCCGATTATCTTTTATTACTATTCACGACAGCTCCTCGTCGTCCTAAGGCCTTATTTAATGTTTTACGGGGTAAGCGGACGGTCTCAACCTTGTTTGCGGGATTGACTACTGGCACCCTGGCTTATTTGGATAGTTGGCATGGGGTGCCACTAACGACGTTTGAAGCCGCGACGCAGCAATTACAATCGGCGGGATGGCTAGAAGCGACGCAACCCGGTTATTTACGGGTAACTGCAGCGGGGGTCACCGAGCAAAACCGTTTGCGAAAGGGCTTATATTTACCAACGGCTTTTGAACAGTTTCAGCAGGCCGATGTTCGGCAATTCACTGCCATCAGTCAGTTGGCCTTACAAGTCGTTTCTGAGGCTGTTCATCAGGAACGTCGTTATTACCCGCTCACGACTGACCAACATATTCAGTGGCAAGTTAAGAACTGGTTTCGTCAATGGCAAGGGCCAACTTTAGGCCAACAGATCTATGATGAACTGACTGCTTTTTTGCAAACACTATCGGATGAAGCGGCGGCCGTTTTTGCTCAGAGCCTCACGGGATTTGGCCTACCAGGATTAACAGATCAACAGTTAGCGACACAGCTTGACCGGTCGCCCGTGACGATTTTAGTGATGCGTAAAGATTTGAGTTGTCACTGGATTGCTTGGCTCAAACAGCAACCAACGGCGACCCCGTTATCGGCTTTATTACAGCCGTTTTTGAAAGCTAATCCGGTCAGCAGCAGTGCTTGGCAAACGTTTCAAGATTATTTGACCGGGCAGTCATTGACTGAAATTGCGCAACGGCGGCGACTTAAACTCAGTACTGTCCGGGAGCATTTGTTAGAGACCTCGATTTTATGGCCAGACTTTCCAGCGGCACAATTGCTAACGCCAACTCGGATTGCGCAACTATCAACGATTTTTGCCGACAATCCAGTAATTGAGACCTGGCAATTTAAAACTGTCCAAGCCGAGCTTCCGACCATGGACTTCTTTTGGTTTCGACTCTATCAGATTATGAGGTGTCATGATGCAGCGTGAAGCCCTTTATCAACTTTTAAAAACGAAATATGGTTTTGACGCCTTTCGTCCCGGTCAATATGAAGTGATTACTGACTTATTGGCTGGACAAGATGTCTTAGCTGTTTTGCCGACTGGAACGGGAAAATCGTTGATCTATCAGCTGGTTGGGACAGTTGTGCCCGGATTAGTGGTCGTCGTATCACCATTAATTTCATTGATGCAAGATCAAGTGGCTCGCTTGAATTATCAAGGCGAAAAACAGGTCGCGGCATTAACCTCACAACTGGATTTTGGCGCGAAACAATCAGTCCTGAACCACTTAAAGACCCTTAAATTTTTATTTGTTTCACCAGAGATGTTGAAGCAACCGCCAGTTCTGACGGCACTAAAACTGGTCACACTCAGTTTGCTAGTGATTGATGAAGCTCATTGTATCTCGACTTGGGGCCCAGACTTTCGCCCTGATTACTTATCATTAGGGGCGTTGAAGCAAACTTTAGGCAATCCGCGCACGTTGATGTTGACAGCGACTGCGACACCTAAAGTTCGCGAAGATATTTTAGCGCAGCTGCAAGTACCAATGGCCAAGCAAGTGATCTATTCAGTCAATCGGCCGAATATTTATTTAGCGGTCGAGCAAGTGGTCACCGAAGCGGACAAGCGGGCACGACTACAACAACTCGTGTTAACTGTGCAACGGCCCAGTATCGTCTACTTCAGTTCCAAACGGCAGACGGACTTGATTGCTGACTGGTTGCGCTCGACGACTAAGTTGCGCGTGGCAGCTTATCATGCCGGATTGTCAGCTGAAGATCGATTTAAAATTCAGCAGCAATTTATGGCGGGTGAATTGGATGTGATCTGTGCGACTTCGGCTTTCGGCATGGGGATCGATAAGGCCGACATTCGGCAAGTCATCCATTACCATCTGCCGAATAATTTGGCGGATTACGTTCAGGAAATTGGCCGGGCGGGTCGTGATGGTCAACCAGCATTGGCAGTGATGTTGTATGCGCCGGGGGATGAGCAGTTGGTTCGTAATCTAAATGAGCTAACGACAGCTAGTCCCATGGAGATTCAAGCTGACCAACAACGGTTTATGCGCCAACAAGCGCCCAACACGGACTTGAGCCAAGTTTTGCAGTACTACTGGACGCATGGCTATTCGGTGGGCCAAGTGACGACACAATTTGAGCAACGTCAACGCGCAAAAGAAATTGAATTGAGCCAGCTTTTGGCTTACATTCAAACTAAAAAGTGTCGCCGTGCTTATTTAATGACTTATTTTAGTGAGGCTGCTCCCACGCATACCGCGACTTGTTGTCAGTTAGCTGGAGAACGGCTACCGCTTGAGTCACTGGGGTTAATGGCGGGTCCGACGGAGTCAAAAACCGCTGTAACCCCATGGCAACAGATTTTAGCCCAATTGTTTTTACAAAATTCTTAAAGAAATCAGTTAGGCGTTATGTTACAATATTTGGTGAAAGTTTTTTGAGGAGGAACACCCTATGAGTCAAAAAAATGATGATAAACAATCCCAAAAAGATAAACCATGGGATAAAACTTTTGAAGACGATCGGGATGATTCAGGCAATTTATCGCGAACTCAGAAACGGAAACAGGATAGCAGTAATTCCACGTTAACCACGGTTTTAGTGGTTTTAATTTTGTTGCTCGCGTTGGCACCAATTGGGTATTTTTTGGTGAAAAAGAATTCGCTGAATAATCCGCAACAGACTGAACAAGTTGCTAGTTCCAGTTCAAAGAAAAAATCTTCGAGCACGGCAACCAAATCATCTTCAAAATCAGCTGATAAACACAGCACTTCAGTGGCTGCTGCTAAGAAGAAAGCCGCAGCTAAGAGCAGTAGCCTCGCTTTAGCAAGCTCTAAAGCGGCGGCCAAAGCTAGCAGTAAGGCTGAATCCAGTACGTCGGATTCTTCTGAATCGGCGAGTAGTGATAGTAGCAGCAGTGACTCATCTGAAGCTGGTGCAAAATACGTCACGGTAGCCGCGGGTCAAGGGGTCTATCGAGTGGCGACAAATGCCGGTATTTCAGTGGATAAACTACTGGAGTTAAATGGCTTATCATCGTCCTCGACGATTTCAGCTGGTCAACGGTTACGTATCCGTTAAAAATACGATTTTTAGAATTGTGAGGATTTAAGCTTTATGGCAGAACAAGCATTACAAGTAGCAATTGATGGACCTGCTTCGGCTGGTAAGAGTACGGTCGCTAAGTTAGTTGCCAAAAAGTTTAGCTATATTTATGTCGATACGGGTGCCATGTATCGTGCTGTGACTTATTGGGCGATGACTCATCAAGTGACGTTAACGGATGAGACTGCGGTAACCCAGTTAATGCAGACGTTGACGATTAGTTTTAAGCCTGGCGAACCGGAGCAACTCGTTTTTGCCAATGGTGAGGACATTACCGCGGCGATTCGGCAACCAGACGTGACAAACAATGTTTCGACGATTGCCGCTTTAGCGAAAGTTCGGTCGATCTTAACGGAGCAACAACGTGAGATGGCTGCCGCTGGTGGCATCGTCATGGACGGTCGTGACATCGGAACGACTGTTTTGCCAGATGCTGAAGTGAAGATTTTCTTAGTCGCTTCTGCAGCCGAACGGGCTAAACGGCGCTACACCGAAAATGTTAAGAAAGGGATCAATACGCCACTTGCCCAATTGCAAGCGGAAATTGAACTCCGTGATCATAAGGATTCAACTCGTAAAGTTTCACCACTGACTCAAGCGGCTGACGCTGTCTTGGTCGATACGACGCCAATGTCGATTGAAGAAGTGGTTGAGACCATTGCGAACATCATAAAAAAACAAAGTTCAGCAATCTAATTGCACAAGTTGGTGCTTTTAGCTAGCTTTTCATCGCGTTTTCAGCTATGATATAGGTTAGAGTTATTGTTGACAGGAGGAAATTTGCATGAGTGAAAACGAAAACAGTCAAAATGAGAAAAAAGAACTTTTAGATGCTTTAAATAGTGTCGAAGAAGTCAACGTCGGTGACGTTGTTAAGGGTGAAGTCTTAGCAATTGACGACGACAAGCAAGTTATTGTTGGGATCCAAGGTACCGGGGTTGAAGGGGTCGTTCCTTTGAAAGAACTCTCAACGCAACGGGTTGAAGATGTCAATGAAGTTGCCAAAGTTGGTGACGTTCTGGACTTGGTTGTCATTTCTCGGATTGGTACCGATAAAGAAAACGGCAGTTACTTACTGTCACATCGTCGGTTAGAAGCTCGCAAAGTTTGGGACGATGTAGAAAAAGAATACGAAGCAGGTCATACGATTAAAGCTCCTGTAACGCAAGTAGTTAAAGGCGGCTTAGTCGTTGATGCTGGCGTTCGTGGCTTCATCCCTGCCTCAATGATCGATGATCATTACGTTGAAGATTTAAGTGCTTACAAAGGCCAAGAACTTGAACTTAAGATTATTGAAATTGAACCTAGCGAAAATCGCTTGATCTTGTCACACCGTGCCGTTGTTGAAAAGGCTCGCGAAGCACAACGTGCTGAAGCCTTACAAACCTTAGAAGCTGGTTCTGTTGTCACTGGTAAAGTGGCTCGTTTGACTAACTTTGGTGCGTTTGTTGACCTTGGTGGCATTGATGGGTTGGTTCACGTTTCTGAAATTTCATACGAACGTGTTGAAAAGCCTGCTGATGTTTTGAAGGTTGGCCAAGAAGTTCAAGTTAAGATCTTATCTGTTGATACTGATCGTGAACGTGTCTCACTTTCAATCAAAGCAACCTTACCAGAACCTTGGGATGGGATTGAAGAAAAAGCGCCACAAGGTGCCGTTCTTGATGGGAAAGTTAAACGTTTGACTAGCTTTGGGGCCTTCGTTGAAGTCTTCCCTGGCGTTGAAGGTTTAGTTCACATTTCACAAATTTCACATCAACACATTGCCACTCCAAACGATGTTTTGAAGGTTGGTCAAGAAATCAAAGTTAAAGTCTTGGATGTTCGTCCAGACGAAAAGCGGTTGGCATTGTCAATTAAGGCTTTGGAAGAAAAGCCACAAGCTGTTGAAGGCGAAGAAGAAGCTCATCATAGCAACAACAGCAGTAATAACAATCGTGGCGGCAACAATAACCGTCGCAACAACCGTCGTGATAACCGTTCTGCAAGCGAACGCTCAACGGCTAACGCACCAGAAGAATCAACTGGTTTCACATTAGGTGATTTGATCGGTAACGAATTGAAGAATGCCGGCAAAGATGATGACGAAAACTAGTCATTGTTAAGTTAAAAATACCCTTCAAGCTTGCCTTGAAGGATATTTTTTTATGATTTTTAATGTAAGGGAGGAATTTAGATGCCAAAACCAGTTGTCGCCATTGTAGGGCGACCAAACGTCGGTAAATCCACGATATTTAATCGGATTGCTGGCGACCGCATTTCAATTGTTGAAGATACACCAGGGGTTACTCGGGACCGTATCTATGCCAACAGTGAATGGTTAGGTCGGCAGTTCAGTTTAATTGATACCGGTGGGATCGATATCGATGATGCACCGTTTATTAAGCAAATTACGCAACAAGCCGAAATCGCGATTGATGAAGCCGATGTGATTATTTATTTGGTCAGCGCCAAAGAAGGCGTGACCGATGCTGATGAACACGTGGCCCAAATTTTATATCGTTCTGATAAGCCCGTGGTCTTAGCAGTTAATAAAGTCGATAATCCAGAATTACGGTCAGAAGTCTATGATTTTTATTCATTAGGCTTCGGTGATCCGTTCCCAATTTCTGGGGCGCACGGTTTAGGGCTTGGGGACTTGCTCGATGCTGTGATCAAGAGCTTTCCAGACTCAACCGGTGAAGATGAACCTGGAACGATTCGCTTTAGTTTGATTGGTCGGCCCAATGTTGGTAAATCGTCGATTGTCAACGCCTTGCTTGGCGAAGACCGGGTCATCGTTTCTGACGTGGCCGGGACGACCCGGGATGCCATCGATACGAAATTTACCGATGCTGAGGGTAACCGCTTCGTCATGGTCGATACTGCGGGGATTCGTAAGAAGGGTAAAGTTTACGAAAATACAGAACGTTACTCGGTCATGCGGGCCTTAAAAGCGATTGATAATAGTGATGTAGCACTCTTTGTCATCAATGGTGAAGAAGGTATTCGTGAACAAGATAAGCGAGTCGCTGGTTACGCTCACGAAGCTGGGAAAGCGATTATTATCGTGGTAAATAAGTGGGACTTGGTCAAGAAGGATAATCATACGATGCAAGAGTTCGAAGCTTACATCCGTGATCAATTCGTCTACCTTGCCTATGCGCCAATTATCTTCGTTTCAGCGAAGACGACGCAACGCTTGGCACAATTGCCCGCGTTGATCCAAAAGGTCAATACGAACCACTCACGTCGTATCCAGTCATCCGTCTTAAATGATGTGATCATGGACGCGATCGCGATGAATCCAACGCCAAGTGATAATGGGAAACGGTTGCGAGTTTACTATGCAACGCAAGTGGCGATTCAGCCACCAACCTTTGTGGTCTTCGTCAATGACCCTGATATGATGCACTTTTCGTATGAGCGTTTCTTGGAGAATCAGATTCGGAATGCCTTCGATTTCACTGGGACACCGATCCACATGATCGAACGCCGTCGTAAGTAGCCAAAATGGCGTGAAACCGGCATTTTAGCATAAGCCCTAAAAGTTGTAAACGATTATTACTTATTTTTCGTTTTTTAGGCAAAAAGGCCAAAAAAGCTTGCTATTACAGCATTCCTATGCTATCTTTGATGAAGAAATGATGCTTGTCATCGTTTCTCTCATTTTTGGACCACTCAAAAATGATCATCTGGATGTACGTACTCAAATACATACATCTTCACTCTGTAAAGGGGAGGTGAATCAAACATGGCAAACAAAGCTGAATTAGTTAACAACGTTGCTGCTGCAACTAACTTGACTAAGAAAGATGCAACTGCTGCAGTTGATGCAGTCTTTGCATCAATCCAAGACACTCTTGCAAAGGGTGAAAAAGTTCAATTAATCGGATTTGGTAACTTCGAAGTACGTGAACGTGCCGCTCGTAAGGGCCGTAACCCACAAACTGGCGATGAAATCCAAATTCCTGCAAGCAAAGTACCTGCATTTAAGCCAGGGAAAGCTTTAAAGGATGCAGTTAAATAAGCGTCGTAAAGTTTTACTTTAGAAGTCAGTATAGCAACCGTTATACTGGCTTTTTTGTTGTCGTTTGCGTTATGATAGTAAGTCGAGTTACAAGACAAAATGGCTAAAGGATGGGTGCGATGACTTATTCAGAAAAAATGCTCGCGGCATTATCCAACGGGCAACTAGAAACTGCCAACAAGCACTATGCTTGGGCGTTACGCAAAGACGATGACGCGACATTATACAGTTTGGCAGAAGAATTATACGGGTTGGGTTTTTTGAAGCAAGCGACCCGGATCTATAAAAAATTACTAGCAAAATATCCAGATGAAGATGATTTACGGACCAGTTTGGCCGATATTGCAATCGATGAGGATGATACGGACTTAGCTTTGAGCTATTTATCGGCAGTCAAACCGGACTCTTCCGCGTACGTGCAGGCCTTATTAGTTGAAGCGGACCTCTATCAAACGCAAGAATTATTTGAAGTGAGTGAACAGAAATTAGTTGAAGCGTATCAGCTCGATCCCGATGAACCAGTGGTCGAGTTTGCGTTGGCTGAATTTTATTTCTTAATTCGAAATTATGCCAAGGCCGTGCGTTTCTACTTAGATCTGATCAAGAAAGGCCAGCTGGAAATTTCTAAGGTCAATTTGGTCGAACGTCTAGGCGTGTCCTATGCCGAGTCTGGCCACTTTGAACAAGCGGTCGGCTATTTAGAACAGATCAAGCCAGCTAAGTTAACGCCAGATAGTCAATTTGAACTTGGGTTTACTTATTTACAGTTGGACGAACCGCGAAAGGCGATTGACGTGTTTAATAAGTTACGGGAACAAGATTCGCAATATGCGACCGTCTATCCTTATTTGGCGGAAGCCCAAGAAAAACTCAATGAGTTAGATCACGCATTGATGACCTTACAAGAAGGGCTATCTGTTGATCAATACAATGAAAAGCTCTATTTGCAAACGGCGCGAATCGCTCTAAAACTAGATGATCAAGACTTAGCTGAAAAGTATTTGCGAGAAGGTTTGAGTATCGATCCCGACAACTTAACGACTGTTTTGGAACTTTCCAACTTGTTGGTCAAACAGGAACGTTATCAAGATAACATCGATCTATTAGATCAATATTTGCAGAGCAATGAATTTGATCCACAGTTCTACTGGAACTTGGCAATCTCAAATGATCGTTTAGACCATGTCAAAGCGGCCAAGGACAACTACGTGGCGGCTTATCCGTTCTTTGAGCATAACGAAGACTTCTTAAAGCCAGCGATTTACTTCTTCCGCGAAGCTGGTATGCCAGAACAAACCGTCGCGGCCTTACGGAACTATTTGGCGATCGAGCCAGATGACGGTGAGATGGTCGCCATGTTGGAAGATTTCGAAGATCAAGGCTATTAGACAATTGAAAATGCTTACAAGTTTGGTAAAATGAAACAAGAACGAGACTGAACTGGGGGCATTGGATTGAAAGTAGCATTAATTGCATCGGATTTGGACGGGACCTTCTTACGGGATGATCATCAGTTTGACCGGCCACGATTTCAAGCACAATTGGACCGACTGACGGCCAATGGACAACACTTTGCGGTTGCTAGCGGTAATCAGTTACAGCATTGTATTGACGTGTTTGACGGAATCAAAGGTGAGCTTACCTATGTAGCCGAAAATGGCGGCCTCGTCGTCGACAATCACGGCCATGTTTTGAGCGAGAGCTTATTGACGCCAGCCGTTTTACAAGCACTGCTCAACTTTGTTTGGACTGAGCCTACTTTGGCTGGTGCCAGCGCGTCATTATCTGGCAAAAATGGCGCCTATATCCGGCCACAAGATGATAGTAAGCTTATGCAGTATTATTTGAGTAATTTATCAGTTGTCGATGATTTGGCGGCGGTGGATGACCACATTTACAAGGCCACCTTTAGTTGGCAAGATCGTGATGCTGATCGGCATGCGGCCATTATCAATGACCATTTTGCTGGTCAATTACGGGCAACGGTGAGTGGTTACGGTGGTTTAGATGTGATCGCACCAAATGTTGATAAAGCGTTCGGCTTGGCATTTCTACAGCGCCATTGGAATGTCAGTGCTAGTCAGACCGCCGCATTTGGCGATAATGGCAATGATTTGGAGATGCTGCGTGAGGCAGATTACAGTTATGCCATGCGAAACGCGATTCCACGGGTCAAGGCAATGGCTAACTATGAAACTAAATTAGATAATAATCATGATGGGGTCTTAGACACGATCGATGGCTTAATTTAAATGTTAAGGCAACAATCGTTCCCACATTTGAAAAATTGGGCTGTAATTACGTTTACAAGTAATTATGGGCCATTTTTTTAGGGCTAAAAGGTTGAGGATTAACCAATGCGTGCTAATCTGTTAAACTATAATAGTAATTATTAACGCGCGATAGCCGAGCATGCTCAGCTATGATGGCGCTGGTTAAATTTGAGGAGGAAAAAATTTGGTTAAAGTAATGGTTGCCGGCTATCATGGTCGGATGGGTAGCACAGCTGCTCAAATGGTAATTGATAATGCGGATTTTGACTTAGTGGGCGTTTATGATGCGCGTGGTAAAGATACAAATTTGGGTGAAGATGATCGTTTCAAGGGTCAGGACGTGCCAGCATTTCATCAACTAGATGCCATCAAAACGACGGCTACGGTCTGGATCGACTTCACGATTCCAACGGCGGTCTACGAAAACGCAAAATTTGCGATCAATCACGGTATTTCACCAGTGATTGGGACGACCGGGATGACCGACGAACAAGTCGCTGACTTACAAAAGTTAGCTAAAGACAAGCAAGTTGGTGGTTTGATTGCGCCTAACTTTGGCATTTCAGCGGTCTTGTTGATGCAATTCGCCCAACAAGCTGCTAAATACTTCCCAGATGTTGAAATCATTGAGATGCATCATGCTGATAAGATCGATTCTCCAAGTGGGACCGCCATCAGTACGGCGAAGAAGATTGCGGAAGTTCGGGCGCCTAAAGAACAAGGCAACCCTAACGCGACTGAAACGATTCCTGGTGCCCGCGGTGCCGAATATGAAGGCATGCGGATTCATGCAGTGCGTTTGCCAGGCCTAGTGGCTCATGAAGAAGTCATGTTTGGCGGCCCTGGCGAAGGGTTGACGATTCGTCAAGATTCTTATGACCGGATTTCCTTTATGACGGGGGTCAAAGTCGCTGTTGAAAAAATCAACCAGTATCATGAACTCTTCATTGGTTTGGAGAATTTACTATGATTTTGACGCAATTACCAACCGAGTTCGAACAAGCGAAGCCAATCATTGAAACGATTGAGGCGGCTGGTTTCGAAGCTTACTTTGTTGGTGGGAGTGTCCGCGATACGATTTTAGGCAAACCGATTCACGATGTTGATATTGCGACGAGTGCCTTTCCAGCAGAGGTCAAAAGCTTATTCAAGCGGACGGTCGATACCGGGATCGAACACGGGACGGTCATGATTTTGGACCACGGCAACGGCTATGAAACCACGACGTTTCGGACGGAATCTGGCTATCAAGACTTTCGCCGGCCAGATCAAGTGACGTTTGTGCGTTCTTTGAAAGAGGACTTAAAACGGCGTGATTTCACGATCAACGCCTTAGCCATGCGGGCAAACGGTGAGGTCATTGATTTATTTGATGGCTTAGCTGATTTGGATACACGAGTGATTCGCGCGGTTGGCGTCGCTGAAGACCGTTTCCATGAAGATGCGCTGCGGATGATGCGTGCGGTTCGTTTTGCCAGCCAACTTGGTTTTACGATCGAACCCGCCACGGCACAAGCCATTGCGGATAACGCACAATTGTTAACCAAGATCGCGGTTGAACGAACCCGTGTTGAATGGGAAAAATTATTGTTGGGGCAACAACCGGTTCGTGGCTTACAAGCGTTGGTTGCCAGCGCGCTTTACCGGTATATGCCACAGATGGCGGATCAAGCGCCAATGTTGACTAAGTTAATGGCGTTGCCAACTTGGCACTTAGCTAGTGTCGAGGAAGCGTGGACGCTGCTAGTTTGGTTGATGGGTTTACCAAATGAAGCGGCAATTCGGCAACTATTGAAAGCTTGGAAAACAAGTAACGAGTTAATCGACCATGTCATGGCAGCATGGCAGGTGATGACAGCCTTGCAGCACGATTCTAAACTTGCCCCCATGACTTTATTCAAGGCGGGGGCGGCTGCGCTTAAAACGGCTAATACGGTCGCTAATCTGGTGGGCTTTGGCCAACCGCAGGCGACGATTGATGCCGCATATGAGGCGCTGCCAATCCAAGATAAACATGCGTTGGCTTTAAATGGTGGCGATTTGCTTAAACAACAAGTCGTTAAACCGGGGCCACGGATGGGCCAAGTCTTAGCCCAGTTATTAACGGCGGTGGTCAATGGAAAAGTGTCAAATGAATCGAGTGCTTTGCTTGATTTTGCGAGGATGGTAGCGGATACAGAAAACGATTGATATTTTCTGTTAATCTGTTACGATTGAGGTGAAACTAATTCTTCAATGAGGTGATCATTTATGGATAGAGCATTAGAAGCTTTAAAGTTTTATTTCCGGAATGGTGATACATGGGTCGTTAATCATAAAGATATTTCTGACTTATGGATCAGCCGGGTCACGACCAGTTATGGCCGGATCAAAGGCGGTAAGATGACGATTATTCATCCTTGCAAGTCATTCAAGGCTGAATTTGAACCCGATGCAGATGCCGTTGATCCAGACACGACTCATTTAGCATCCGTCACTAGTGGGATGTTTGAACGGGTCACACATTTCCAAGATATTGAAAAAGTTGATATTCTGTTCGGTGACGAACGGGGCAGTGAACAAGTTTACTTGCCATTCAAAGCCAAGGATGTCGATGGTTTGGATAACGTTTATCAAACCAGTTCATTATCAGCGGATGGCTTATTACATCTAGTTGTGGACGCTGAAAACACCGTTTTAGATGTGTATGGCGATCAAAAATAAGTTCTGATTTTTTTAAGGAGTTTGGGTGTAGACCTGAGCTCCTTTTTGTCACGAAAAAATTGACTGTTGCGCGGTTGTGAGTTGTGTTTTCGTTGAATTCTAGCTAAGATAGAACGTAACGATGCATTTTGGGATAGTGGTTGATTGCCGCCTACCGGTTGGGTCCTAAAACGCTGGAACGCCATGGGCCATTTTGAAGCCAAAAAGCGGTCTTCAAAACTGAAATTGGTCTAAGCCTGAGCAAAACACTCAGCCTAAGACCAATTTCATGGCTGAGCATTTTAGGACCCAACCTCTCGGCTAAATAGCGTATTTACTATTCAGTTAACACTGATCACAATGAAATTTAGTCGTTGATTGGTTGAGCTAAGCGCTCAGTTGCCAAGGTGGTCTTGTGTGCAGTCAAACGCTGAGGTTTTGATAATTGTCAACTAGTGCTAGTATTTCAGACTTCAACCGGTAGGCGGCAATAGAAACCTCATTTTCCAAGAATGCAATGATGTATAAAAAGGGTGGATCGTAAGAACATGCAAACATTAAGAGCAGAAAATCTGACCCGCACATACGGTGAGAAAACACTATTTAAGGACATTTCTTTTATTATTAACGAACATGATCGTATCGGCGTGATTGGCGTCAACGGTTCTGGTAAGACGAGCTTATTGGACGTTTTAGCTGGGGTGACGACGCCAGAAGCCGGTGAACTTGTGATGCCGAAAAATTATGAAATTGGTTATTTGAAACAACAACCAGATCTGGACGAAAATCTGACGGTGATCGATGCGGTATTAGCAGGTAGCCAACAAGTCTTTCGGACGATTCGGCACTATGAACAAGCCCTAACTGTTTATGGTGAACATCCAGAAGACCCTCAGGCGCAACAAGCCTATATGGATGCCGAAACTAAAATGAACCAAGAAGATGCTTGGACAGCTGAAAGTGACGTTAAAACGATTCTGACACAATTGCATATCACTGATCTCAGTCAAACGGTGAAAACAATGTCCGGGGGCCAACGGAAGCGGGTCGGCTTGGCACAAGTTTTAATTCAATCACCAGACCTCTTATTGTTAGATGAACCGACCAACCACTTGGATTTCGATTCAATCGAGTGGTTAGAGAGTTATTTAGCAAGTTATAAAGGTGCTTTGATGGTCGTGACCCATGATCGGTATTTCCTAGATCAAGTGGCTAATCAGATGTTTGAATTATCCTTCGGGGCTTTGTATAAATATACCGGGAATTATCAAGCATTCGTGCAAGCAAAGGCTGAACGGGTCGCCCGAGATATTACCGCTGAACATAAACAGCAGCAATTATACAAGCAGGAACTCGCTTGGATGCGCGCGGGAGCGCCTGCGCGGAGTACTAAGCAACAAGGTCGTATTAACCGCTTCAATGACTTAAAAGACAATTTAAATACGTTACAAGTGGATAGTGATGTCGACATTTCGCTTGGCCAACAGCGTCTCGGTAAAAAGGTCATTGAACTAAAAAATGCGAGTTTGACTTTTGATGATCAGACTATTTTGACGGACTTTTCAATGTTGATCCAAGCCAATGACCGCATTGGGATTACGGGAATCAACGGGGCCGGAAAGTCGAGTCTGTTAAACGTGATTGCTGGTCGCTTACCGTTGGATTCTGGGACGGTGACGATCGGTGAAACGGTTAAGATGGCCTATTACACGCAGCAAACTGAACCAATTCCAGGGGATAAGCGGATCATCACTTATTTACAAGAAGTCGGTGAAAATATTTTGAATAAACAGGGCGAGCGGGTCTCAGTGACGGAATTATTGGAAGAGTTCCTGTTTCCACGGTCCATGCATGGCACGTTGATCCGCAAGCTCTCTGGTGGTGAAAAACGGCGGCTATATTTGTTGAAATTATTAATGCAACAGCCGAATGTCTTGCTACTGGATGAACCGACCAATGATTTAGATATTGGGACGCTGACAGTCTTAGAAAACTATCTGTCTAACTTTGCGGGGACCGTTATTACGGTTTCTCATGACCGTTATTTCTTAGATAAAGTTGGGACGAAGCTGTTGATTTTTGATGGTCAAGGCCAGATTGAACGTTATGCCGGTCGGTTCTCAAGTTATTTAAAGGATCAGAAAGCGGCGGCTAAGCCGGTTGAAGCCCAAGCTAAGGTGGTCACAAAAGCCCCCGAAAAAGCCCCCGAAAAAGCGGCTGATGAACCTAAGAAGAAGGTCAAGTTGACCTATGCGGAACAACTCGAATATGGCAAAATCGAAGGGGTCATCGAAGCCCTCGACAATCATAAGAGCGAGTTGGAACAGGCCATGGCGGACAATGCGAGTGATTATGGCAAATTGGCAGATCTGCAGAAAGATTTAACTGCGACGGAAAAAGAAATTGATGACAAAATGAACCGTTGGGACTATTTAAGCCAGTATGCCGATTAACGAGAGGATGAGTGTCAAATGTTAGAAGACCCTTATTTACAATTAGCACGCGATATTTTGGATCACGGGACGTACAAGGATGACCGAACCGGGACTGGGACCTACAGTTTGTTCGGGGCCCAAATGCGTTTTAACCTAGCAGATGGGTTTCCAATTCTGACAACGAAAAAGGTGCCCTTTGGCTTGATCAAAAGTGAATTACTCTGGTTTTTACATGGGGACACCAATATTCAATTCTTATTAAAGCACCATAACCATATTTGGGATGAATGGGCCTTTAAAAATTGGGTCAACAGTCCTGAATACCATGGGCCAGATATGACTAACTTTGAGCATCGACGCTTGGACGACACAGCTTTTGCGCCAATTTACAAGGCGACGATGCAACAATTTGATGACCAGATCTTAACGGATGACACGTTTGCGGCCAAATTTGGTAATTTGGGTGATGTTTACGGTGCCCAGTGGCGACATTGGCAAACGCGGAGTGGCGAGACTATCGACCAAATCGCGAACGTGATCGAGATGATCAAAAAGACGCCTGATTCACGGCGGCTGATCGTCTCCGCATGGAATCCGGAAGATGTGCCCAGTATGGCGTTACCACCTTGTCACACCCTGTTTCAATTTTATGTGGCGGATGGCAAGCTCAGCTGTCAACTGTATCAACGGTCTGGTGATGTCTTTTTGGGCGTGCCATTCAACATTGCGAGTTATGCCTTACTCACGGCCTTGATTGCTAAAGAGACCGGCTTACAAGTGGGTGAATTTGTTCATACGTTGGGGGATGCTCATATTTATACGAATCACGTTGAACAAGTAAAGACCCAACTAGAACGGACGCCTAAAGCGGCACCAAAGTTACAGTTGAGCGGCAACCATGACAGTATTTTTGATTATGAGATGTCCGATATTAAACTCGTGGGTTATGACCCGGCACCGGCGATCAAAGCACCGGTCGCTATTTAGGAGGCAACTATGATTGCCTTAATTTGGGCTCAAGATGAAGCTGGCCTGATTGGTGCAAACGGGCAATTGCCTTGGCACCTCTCCGCTGATCTGAAACGATTCAAAGCACTCACGAGTCATCATACAGTCGTGATGGGCCGCAAAACGTTTGCCGGTTTTAAGCGGCCACTACCACAGCGGCAAAACATTGTGTTATCACATCAAGAGTTATCACTACCGGCTGGGGTACAACAATTTCACTCGCTAGCGGAACTGTGGGCATTGGCTGCCGCAAAACCAGACGAGTTGATTTTTGTCATTGGTGGGGCCGCTGTCTTTGCTGCAGTCTTACCGCGGGCGGATGTCTTGTATCGTACCTTGATCAATCATCGCTTTGAAGGCGATACGTGGATGCCGGCGATTGATTACGATCAGTGGCAACTGACCGCTGAACAAACGGTTACGGCTGATGAGCAGACGCCGTTTTCGTTTAGTTTTGCGGATTACCAACGGCGTTAAATCGAGAAGTAACAGTGAAACTAAGCGCTATTTCTGCTATACTAAAATCATTAATTTTATTGTAACGAGATCTTAGGCGTTACAAGCATAAGAAAGCGTGGCAAAGTATGACGAAAATCAAGATTGTGACCGATTCGTCGGCTAATTTAACGGACGCCGAAATTAAAGCATACGATATTACGGTGATTCCATTGTCCGTCATGATCGATGGCACTATTTATATTGAAGATGAAACGATTACTCGCGATGAGTTCATCACGAAGATGGCGAGCGCGAAGTCATTACCAAAGACGAGCCAACCAGCCTTAGGGACGTTTATCGAAACGTTTGATAAACTCGGGGCCGATGGGTCGAGCGTGGTCTGCATTAACATGCTCGAGGCGATTTCTGGGACGGTCCATACCGCTGAACAAGCTGCGTCTATCACGAAGACGGATGTGACGGTGATCGATGCCCGTACGACTGACCGCGCCATGGCATTTCAAGTTTTAAATGCGGCTAAATTGGCCCAAAGTGGTGCCGATAAAGCGGCAGTCATTGACATGGTTCATGCCACCCAAAAACACACGAAGTTATTCATGGGTGTGATGACGTTGAATAATCTCGTTGCCGGTGGCCGCATTAGCCGGCTGACTGGGGCCATTAGTACGTTGTTAAACGTCAAAATTGCCTTGGAAGTCGATGATGGGTCATTAGACGTGAAGATGAAAGGTCGTGGCGTCAAAGCCATCAATAAATTCTTTGATAAAGTGATCGAAGAAATCATCAACACGCCAAACGTGGTCGAAGTGGCGATTTCACACGTGGGGGCGACGGAACGGGTCGAAGAATACAAGGCCCGGTTGCAAGCCGCAATTCCAAGTCTTAAAGTGAGCGTCCAACCAACGGTGCCGATTATTGCAACGCATGGTGGTCCCGGCGCTTTTGCCGTGGAATATCATACACAGACACCAGCTTAATGAGGAAGGGACGCGTTAGCAGCGCCCCTTTTTCTTATTTTAAGTGAACAAACTAAAGAAAGGTTGCTAGAATTGCATGCGGAAAGTATGGGAAGTTGTTAAAATTGTCATCGTCCTAGTGATCGTCGGTGGTGGGGCCTATTGGGGGCTAAACCATGTCCTCCATCCAGCACCAGCAACGACCACCACGAAGCCAACGAAAAAAGCCACTTCAACGAAAAAAGTTGCGACCAAAAAGACCGTCCCTCACAAAACTAAAATTAGTTTAGTTGCAGTCGGCGATTCTTTGACTGAAGGCGTTGGCGACGAGGCGGAAGGTGGCTATGTTGGCCAAATTAAGCAGACGCTGACGAAAAAGCAACATTTGTCAGTGACTACGACGAACGCGGGTAAGTCCGGTGACCGGAGTGACCAAATTTTGGCTCGCGTCAATAAGTCAAAAACGTTACAAGCGAAAATCGCGGCTGCGGATGTGTTAACGGTGACTGTTGGTGGGAATGACCTGTTGCAGACGCTGGAAGGGTCCATTACGTCTAATAATACCGCCAAGAACGATGCAACTGTGACGAAGGCGCAAAATACTTACGCCCGTAAGTTAACGACGTTATTTGATAAGTTGCAGCGCTTGAATCCGAACGCACCGATTTTTGTTTTTAGTATTTATAATCCAATCTATGTCAATTTTCCAAATGTCACGGCAATTACTAAATATGTGGCGCAATGGAATAATCAGACGGCGACGACCTTGGCTAGTTATCAACATACTTATTTTATGGATATCAATACGGTCATGTCACATGGTCAATATAAAACTGCCGCACAGCTTGCACAGCTCAAAAAGTCGTCGACGAATACGGATCTGACGAAGATCACGAGTTCTAAGGAATTGGGGACGGCGTTGACCGCCAAGTCCAAGGATAATGACTTGATCTCAAATAGTGATAATTTCCATCCCAATAAACGCGGGTATCACGTCTTTACATCGAAGCTTTACCAAACGATGTTGACACATGATGCTTGGTTAATCAAAAAATAAGAAAGCGGCGAGCGATTTATGCGTGAAGCAAAACGGGCTGAGAAACAGCCTAAAACAAGTGTTAAAAAGCCACAAGGCCCAATCAATTTCTGGAAATGGCTCGCCATCATTTTGTTGGCTTTGATTTTGGGTGGTGGCGCCTATTTTGGCACCCAAGTCTTCCGGTCTTCAAGTACGGCCGAAACGGTCGCAACAACGCAGACTAATGATGCGGCAAGTGTCCCCATCAAAATGAATCGGCAACAGTTGAATGCTCTAGCATCTTACTATTTGACCGATTTGCAGAAGGGCCAAGACTTGAAGTATAAGTTTGTGGTCCGTAGTGATGCCGCTTACCTACTTGGCACTACCCAAGTTTTGGGTCAGAATGTCTCATTTGTGATTACCATGCAACCGAGCGTGATCAGCAATGGGAATATCTCACTCAAGGCAACGAAACTTTCCGTGGGCACGATGGCTTTACCGATTAGTTTTGTGATCAATTACATTAATAATAATTACAAAATTCCAAAGTGGGTCAAATTAAGCGCCAAGCACAAAACGATTGATTTATATTTGAATAAATTAGTCGGTAAAAATGATGTGCGTTACAGTGTTGATAAGTTGGACTTGGCGAACAACCAGTTCAACTTTGAAATGCATATTCCAAAAGTCAATTAGTGAGGCGAGTTCATGCACAGAACGTTTTATCAATATTTAATGACCCAGCGAAATCCAAATAGTACGGAAAGCGTGGCCGAATTTGCGAACAATGCGTTTTTTGACCAGCAATTTCCAAAACAAAGTACGGATTTTCATGAAGTGTCACAGTATTTGGAATTAAATGCTGGTTATTTACCATCAATGACGATTTTTGATGAGAGCTGGCAGGCCTATTTGGCGAGTGAAGCCTAAGCCAATTTAGTGAGGAAAGAGGAGTCTGGCATGCCAGAGGAACCAAAGCAAACCACAACGGATGACAAGCAGGTCAATCCGCATTTAAAAAGTAAAAAAAATCGGCCGAAACGCCGCGTTGGGCTATGGACGTACATCATTTCGATCATCGTGGCGTTAGGTGTCGGAATCGGTGGGACTTATTGGGTCATCGGTCGCGTGGTCACGCAACAGTTAGCTAGCATGCAACAAACTAGCAGTGCGATGAAGAAGGTCGAGTCGGTCTATGCAACGATCAGTGAAAACTATTATCAGCCGGTGAATTCGAACAAGCTTGCCAATGGCGCTATCAATGGGATGGTCAGTTCATTAGGCGACAAATTCTCCGAATACATGGATAAAAGCGAAACTGAGAGCCTGAATGATACAATCGACAGTTCTTTCTCAGGTATCGGGGCGCAAGTCCAAAAATCGGGTAGTTACATTCAAATCATTTCTCCGATTGCGGATACGCCAGCGAAAAAAGTTGGCTTGAAGCCAAAGGATATTATTAAAAAGGTCAATGGCAAGTCGATTGCCGGCAAGACACTCACGCAAGCCGTTAATTTGATGCGTGGGAAAGTCGGCACGACCGTCACGTTGGAAATTGAACGGGCGGGCAAGACGTTTACCGTTGACTTGAAGCGGGCCAAGATTCCGGTTACCACGGTTGATTATAAATTAGTCGGTGGCGATAAGAAAATCGGTTATATCACCGTCTCAACCTTCTCGACCAATACGGCTAAAGAGTTCAAGACGGCGCTAAAAGCGCTCGATAAAAAGGGTGCCAAGAAGTTGATCATCGATATGCGGGGGAACCCAGGTGGTTTGATGACGGCCGCCTTGAAGATGGCCTCAATGTTCGTGAAGAACGGTAAGACCATCATGCAAGTGCAAACACGTGATGCGAAGGCTGAAAAGTATGTCGCCGGCAAGAAATACGACGGCGGCTATAAGGAAACTAAGCCGACAACCGTCTTGATCGATGGCGGGAGTGCTTCGGCCGCTGAAATCTTCAGTGCGGCGTTGCATCAATCTGCAGGCGTTAAACTTGTTGGCTCGCAATCTTACGGTAAAGGGACCGTTCAAACTGTCACGAGCTTTAGTGATAAGACTGAAATGAAGATCACGGTCGCCAAATGGTTAACACCAAATGGCAGTTGGATCAACAAGAAGGGCTTGACACCAGATGTGAAAGCAGCGGAACCAAGCTATGCTAATTTGACGGTCATCAGTAAACCGGATGATTTGAAGGTCGGCAAGGTCAACGATGATATCAAGACCTTCCAGGAATACTTGAAAGCCATGGGTTACTTCAAGGATGACGTCAATGGCTACTTTGGTGGCTCGACGACAAGTGCGGTGAAGGCTTATCAGAAACATGCTAAGCTGAAGCAGACTGGTACCGTTGATAAGGACACGTTAACGAAGTTGGAAACTGAATTAGCAACTAAGATCAGTGATAACGATAATGCTTACAATGCGGCATTGAAACTAATGTCGAAATAGGATTTAATCAAGGACGCTCAGGTCAAACTGGGCGTCCTTTGATATCTAGCGTGATTAGAAGCGGATGCGCGAACTGTGGTAAAATGGGAATGCTAATTTAGAGATCAGTTGCGGGCGAGAATTTAACCCGATGCTTAACTGTTTTTGACATTAGGCTGTGGGGGCGCAATCAAGGCTTCAAAAGGGTAAACTTGCCCTCAAACTGCCCCCTAGACGAAAAATCAGGAAAACAAGGGTGTTGAAACCCTTGATATGAAAGGAATTAAAGCACTATGGCAACTATACAGTGGTATCCAGGACATATGGCTAAGGCGATTCATCAAGTGGAGGATAAGCTTCATTTGGTCGATTTAGTCTTTGAATTGGTCGATGCGCGGATTCCAGAAGCTTCTCGTAATCCGGCAATTGAAAAGGTGATTCAAAATAAGCCTAAACTGGTCATCATGACGAAAAAAGACTTGGCAGATCCACAAACAACGGCGGCGTGGGTCGCTCATTATGAGGCGCAAGGTCAAGTGGCGATCGCAGTTGATTCCCGTAACCGCAATACGAGCAAGCAAATCACTGAAACCGCAACGACGATGCTTGCGGATAAGATTGCGAAGATTGAAGCGCGTGGCATTACCAATCGACCAGTTCGGGCCGTTTGTGTGGGCGTGCCCAATGTCGGTAAATCGACATTGTTGAATCATATCGTCAATAAAAAGATTGCCCAAGTGGGTGACCGGCCCGGCGTGACGAAGAGCCAGCAGTGGCTCAAAGCTTCCAAAAAGTTGGAATTATTAGATACGCCCGGGATTCTCTGGCCTAAGTTTGATGATCCCATCGTTGGGACTAAATTGGCTGTGACCGGTGCCATTAAAGAAAATATTTATCCAAACGATGATGTTGCACTATACGCCCTGACATTTTTCAAAAAATATTATCCGCAACGTTTAATAGAAAGGTATCATGTCACCGCTGATCAGCTTGAATTGACTGAGCCAGAACTACTTGTCGCGATGACGAAAAATATGGGCATGCGTGATGACTGGGAACGGTTCTGTGTCGCCTTCTTGTTAGATATTCGTAAGGGTCGTCTTGGTCGGTTTACGTTAGATCTCACGGATGAAATTGCCAATGCCTGAGTACACAGTTGCAACCTTTAAGACTTTGTTGGCGGATGCGCCGACTGAAGCGGTTTTGCAAGCGGCCAAGGCTGATCCGCGCAAAGGGGTCCAGCAGGTTTACCAGCGTTATTTGAAGCAACAGGCGAAGCAAGCCAAATTACAAGCGCGCTTCGACCAACATATGCAGTTAGAGCGTGATTTTTGGCAACGTGGCGGCCAGTATGTCGCTGGTATCGATGAAGTTGGTCGGGGTCCATTAGCTGGGCCGGTCGTGACAGCCGCAGTCGTTTTGCCACGGGACTTTGATCTTATTGAAGTGAATGACTCAAAACAACTCACAGCCCAAAAACGCGCTGAATTGATGCCAAAGATTTTGTCGGCAGCCGTCGCAGTAAGTTTAGGGGTGGCGGATGCCCAACAAATTGATCAATTGAATATTTATGAAGCAACCCGCGTGGCAATGCGCCAAGCGGTCGAGAATTTGACGGTTAAGCCGACTTTACTATTAGTGGATGCGATGCAGATTCCTGTACCGATTGCACAGACCCGTTTGATCAAAGGAGACGCGAAGAGTGCTAGTATCTCGGCAGCCAGCATTGTCGCCAAAGTAGCTCGAGATCACTTGATGGCAACCTATGACCAAGTTTACCCAGGTTATGATTTTGCCGACAATATGGGCTATGGGACGGCGAAGCATTTAGCTGGGCTGAAAAAATTAGGGGTGACCCCAATCCATCGGCATTCTTTTTCACCCGTGCGAGACGCAGAATAAGCGCGTTTGCGTAGTTGTGACTTAAAAGGAGTGACAATTATGCAGTTACGTAGCTTATTGATTCGGTTGCACTTAGCCCACGGAATTGGTTATGTGGGTATCGGCAAAGTGTTGCGTTTTTGTCGACGTCATCAGACCGTGCTGACCGAGGCGGCTGAGATTGCCAAAGCGGCCAAATTGTCCACGCGGGCTGCGCGGGAGTTTCGCCGCGATTGGCAAAGCTCACAGTTTCATGAACGCCTGATGCGCCATCAAACGGTAATGATCATGACGATTTTGGATGCGGACTATCCCGTACAATTGTTGGAGAGTTATCATCCGCCGTTGGTGCTATTTCTACAAGGGCAACGAACATTACTTGCAACGCCGCAGTTGGCAGTGGTCGGGGCACGACAGGCGAGTCCGTATGCGGCCAGAGTCGTGCAACGATTGCTGGCCCCTTTGGCGGCGACCCCGGTGACAATTATTAGTGGGTTGGCCGCAGGAACGGATGGCCTGGCGCATCAGCAAGCTTTAAAGCACCATTTGCCGACGATTGCAGTCATCGGCACCGGGTTAGATGTGACTTATCCACGAGTGAATGCCGAGTTACAGCGACAAGTTGGGCAAGTCGGCTTACTAATTAGTGAGTATCCTTTAGGCAGTCCACCAGCGCGCCATCACTTTCCAGAACGTAACCGCATTATTGCCGGGTTGTGTCAGGCACTCGTAGTTATCGAAGCCCGTGAACATTCTGGGAGCTTGATTACGGCGAATTTGGCGCTACAAAACAACCGAAATGTGATGGCGGTACCAGGCCCAATCGATGCGCCGATGTCGGTCGGTTGTAATCAATTGATTTTTGCTGGTGCGAAACCAGTGTTAAATTCGCGGCATATAATAGAAGAGATTTACCCCAAAATTTGACAAGCCTTAATTTTTGAAATATGATTACATGGATTTGCAAGTGCAAATGCCCCAAATAATCATGATCAAAAGCGTAAGGAGCTGATCAAGTGGCTGCTAGTACAACTAAAGCCAAGCAGGCGGCAACAAGTAAAACCAGTGCTAAGAAACCAGCTAAGAAGACCGCAACCAAGCGGCGCACTCGGCAGACTGGCAAAAAATTGGTGATCGTCGAATCGCCATCTAAAGCAAAAACAATTGAAAAATATTTAGGCCGTTCATATAAGGTCGTGGCCAGTTTAGGTCATATTAGAGATTTACCAAAAAGTAAAATGGGGGTCGATGTTGATAATAATTACGACCCTCATTATATTTCGATTCGTGGTAAGGGTGATGTGATCAAAGGATTGCGACGAGAGGCCAAAAAGGCTAAAGCCGTTTATCTGGCATCTGACCCGGACCGTGAAGGTGAAGCCATTGCCTGGCACTTATCTTATTTATTAGGCTTAGATCCTAAAGATAAGAATCGCGTGGTCTTCAACGAAATTACGAAAGATACCGTTAAAAATGCGTTTAAAGAACCTCGCTCGATCGATATGGATTTGGTCGATGCGCAACAAGCTCGTCGAATCTTGGATCGTTTAGTCGGTTATTCAATCAGTCCATTATTGTGGAAAAAGGTCAAAAAAGGCCTCTCTGCTGGGCGGGTTCAATCAATTGCGCTGGATTTGATTATCCAACGTGAGAACGAGATCAAAGCTTTCAAGCCCAAGGAATATTGGACGATCGAAAGTGAGTTCCAAAAAGGCCGGTCAAAATTTATGGCCAGCTTTTATGGCACGCATGGTAAGAAGCAGGCGTTAGATGACAACGCTGCGGTTCAAAAGATTTTAGGACAGTTGGATCGTCAAGGCGACTTCAATGTCGTTAAAGTCGTTAAGAAAGAACGTAAACGGTTCCCAGCGCCGCCATTCACCACGTCAACGATGCAACAGGATGCGAACCGAAAGTTAAACTTCCGGACGCGTAAGACGATGATGGCCGCACAGCAATTGTACGAAGGCATTAACGTCGGTGGTAAAGAAGGTAGTGTGGGGTTGATCACGTATATGCGGACCGACTCAACGCGGATTTCATCAATTGCTAAGCACGAAGCGTCACAATTCTTGCACAAAGAATATGGGGCTGAATATGCGGCAACGAAGCCTGTCAAAGGTAAGTTGCCTGAAGGCGCGCAAGATGCCCATGAAGCGATTCGCCCATCTTCCGTTTTCCGGACGCCGGCCAGCATCAAAGACTACTTGTCCAAAGACCAATTCCGGTTGTATCAATTAGTCTGGTCACGGTTTGTGGCGAGCCAAATGACACCAGAAGTTCTCGATACGATGGCAGTCACGATTGATCAAAATGATGTTCAGTTCCGGGCCAATGGGTCTAAAACAAAATTTGCCGGTTTCACGAAGATCTATGATAAGACTGAAAAGAACAATGTTTTACCAGATCTCGCTGAAGGCGACGTGGTCAAGCTAAGCAAGACTGATCCGCAACAACATTTCACTCAGCCACCGGCACGTTATTCTGAAGCCAACTTGATCAAGGCGTTGGAAGAAAATGGTGTGGGTCGACCTTCAACGTATGCGCCAACCTTGGATACCATTCAACGCCGCTATTACGTTAAGCTCGAAGCGCGGCGATTTGTCCCGACAGAATTAGGGGAGATCGTTAATGACATCATCTTGGAGTATTTCCCAGATGTCGTCAACGTTGGCTTTACCGCTAAGTTGGAAGAACAATTGGATGCGACCGAAGAAGGTAAAGAAAACTGGGTCGAAGTCGTCGATAGTTTCTACCAGCCGTTTTCCAAAGAAGTCACTAAGGCCGAAGCGGGTATGGAAAAGATTCAGATCAAAGATGAGCTGGCTGGTTTCAATTGTGAAATCTGTGGGGCGCCGATGGTCGTTAAAATGGGTCGTTACGGTAAATTCTATGCTTGCTCACGCTTCCCTGATTGTCGGAACACGAAGCCAATCGTTAAAGAAATTGGGGTCGTTTGTCCACAATGTAAGCAAGGCCAAGTTATTGAACGGAAATCAAAGAAGAACCGGGTCTTCTACGGTTGTTCACGGTTCCCTGAATGTGACTTTGTTTCTTGGGATAAGCCAATTGGTCGGGATTGCCCGAAGGATGGCCACTTCTTAGTTGAAAAGAAGGTCAAGGGTGGCAAACAGGTCCTCTGCCCAAATGGTGATTATAAAGAAAATGTTCAAAAATAAGCCTTGAGTCGTTATTTGATTCAGCAAAAAAGCAAGTTGACCAATTATGGTGGTTAAGTTGCGATTGGAAACCAGTTCAGTTTTGAACTGGCTTCTTTTTTTAGCTAACACTTAAGTTTGAAGGGAAAGTGATGATGAAAAAGCTGACACGTTTTCAAGGGCTCGCGGCCAGTGAATTAATTATGATGACCGCGGCACTGTATTTTGCGACGGGCTATGGCGTGGGGGTTAAGTTAGACGATAACCAATTAATGAGTTATGTCCTGGCTGGCCTTTTGCTAGGCGGTTTGATTGGCTCTTTTTTTACGCAGACGGCGAAGCAGGTACGGCTTTTTTCGTTAGTCCTGTCACTGGGGTGTCTAATATTTCTCGGTGAAGTTTGGTTTGGCTCAGTCAATTTTAACGAAGCTTTCTGGTATTTTATTCCAGGCGTGGTGCTAATTTCAATGATCGTCTTGGTTGAAAGCGGCATTCTGTTTTTCCAACTACTGCTGCCACACTAAACATGAGATTATACTAAAAAAACTAAGCCATGGTAACGCTTTTATTTGTATCATGACGGGATTTCCGGTATGATTGGCGATAAGTACTATCAAGGGTACGACTACAACTGATTTAAAACGAAAAGAGGAATTCTGGATGGCATCAATACCAACAGTTAATGTGATTGGCGCGGGTCTCGCTGGCTCCGAAGCCGCTTGGCAAATTGCCAACATGGGCGTCAATGTTCGACTTTACGAAATGCGGCCGGCAAAAATGACCCCGGCGCATCATACACAACGTTTTGCAGAGTTAGTTTGTACCAATTCGCTACGTGCGAATCAGTTGAGTAATGCCGCTGGGCTGTTAAAAGCCGAAATGCGGCAACTTGACTCGGTCGTGATTCAGTCGGCCGAACATCATGCGGTTCCAGCTGGTGGCGCTTTAGCCGTCGATCGGGACACTTTTTCACAAGAAATCACTGATCAAATTACGAATTTACCGAATGTAGAAGTCATTAATGAAGAAATCACGACGATTCCGGATGGGATTACGGTCGTGGCGACTGGTCCATTAACGGCAGCCTCATTAGCCAAATCGATTCAAGCGTTCAATGAGGAAGACGATTTGCACTTCTTTGATGCGGCGGCCCCAATCTTGACGAAGGATTCCATTGACTTAGACAAAGTCTATTTGAAGTCACGTTATGATCGTGGTGAAGCAGCCTACTTAAATTGTCCAATGACGGAAGCTGAATTTGACGTCTTCTATGACGCGCTAATTCATGCTGAAATGGCCGAAGCCCACGACTTTGAAAATTCCGATGTGTTTGAAGGTTGTATGCCGATTGAAGTCATGGCACAACGGGGCCGTCAGACGATGTTATTTGGCCCATTGAAGCCAGTTGGATTGGAAGATCCAAAGACTGGTCGCCAACCGTTCGCCGTGGTCCAATTGCGTCAAGACGATGCATCTGGTGAGCTTTATAACATCGTTGGTTTCCAGACGCATCTCAAGTGGGGCGAACAAAAGCGGGTTTTCCGGTTGATCCCTGGCTTGGAAAATGTGGAATTTGTGCGCTACGGGGTCATGCACCGAAATACCTTTATGAAATCCCCTAAGCTGCTTGAACCAACTTATCAAACTAAGCAACGGCCTGATTTATTCTTTGCGGGGCAAATGACCGGGGTTGAAGGCTATATTGAAAGTGCGGCCAGTGGAATCGTTGCCGGAACGAATGCGGCTCGGTTAGCGTTAGGCTTGGACCCGGTCGTCTTCCCTGAAGATACCATGATGGGTGCCATGGCACATTATATTACCCATACAAATGCCAACAATTTCCAACCAATGAATGCCAACTTTGGAATCGTGCCCAAACTTTCCAAACGGGTTCGCGATAAACGTGAACGTAATACTGCTTTATCCGAACGGGCTTTAGCAGAATTAGTGGAATTTAAAGCCAATGCCTTAAATTTGACTAAAGTTGACCAATAAACAAGAAACATAATTGTGTTTTCCTCCAGACTTTGCTAAAGTAGCAACGAATGGAGGTTTTTTGATTGGCAGAAACTGACTTGGCCTTATTTTTAAAATATATTCGCGTCGAGCGCCAATATTCAGAAGAAACCGCTGAAGCCTACCAAGAAGATATTCAAGCTTTTCATGATTTTTTAGCGGCGAATGGTGGTGCCAAAGCGTATACTGAAGTTGACCACTTAGATGTGAACGTTTACTTAAGCTCACTGTATGACCGGCACTTAACGCGTAATTCCATTGCGAGAAAGGTATCCAGTCTGCGGTCATTTTATAACTTTCTAGTCAAGAATGATTTGGCTAAAAGTAATCCGTTCGTGTATGTTCAGTTAAAGAAGCACGCTGCCCGATTGCCACGTTTCTTTTATCAAAAAGAGTTAGACGTGCTGTTTAAGACCGTGTATGCGGATGAGTCGATTATGGGCACGCGCAATGTCGCACTCTTAGAAGTACTATATGGGACTGGAATTCGACTTAGCGAGTGTGTCAACTTACAGCTAGCCGATGTCGACTTCGACTTGAAGATGATGCTGATCCGTGGGAAAGGTGACAAGGAACGGTATGTCCCCTTTGGTCGTTACGCGGCCCATGCACTGCGTCAGTATTATGAGAGCTGTCGGACACCGGTGATGGCTAAATACGAACAGACGCACCACACGGTCTTTATTAACCGGCATGGGGCGCCAATCACCGGTGGCGGTGTTGAATACGTGTTAAATCAGATCGTGAAAAAAAGCAGTCTGACGGCCGATATTCATCCCCATATGTTGCGGCATACCTTTGCGACGCAGATGCTGAACAACGGGGCCGATCTACGGACGGTCCAAGAACTGCTAGGCCATACGAGCCTCTCGACAACGCAGATCTATGCGCATGTCACCAAAGAACATTTACAGCAAGATTATCGAAATTTTTTCCCACGTGCCACGCGGAAATAACTAAGGAGATTTGATATGACAGTAAAATTTGAAGCAACTACGATTTGTGCCGTTCGTCAAAACGGCCATAATGCCATGGCCGGCGACGGTCAAGTCACAATGGGTGAAAAGGTCGTCATGAAAGGGACCGCCCACAAAGTTCGCCGTATTTATAACAACGAGGTGGTCGTTGGCTTTGCCGGGAGCGTGGCGGATGCCTTCAATCTTGAAGAACGCTTTGAAAAGAAACTTAACGAGTTTTCTGGTAATTTACAACGTTCAGCTGTGGAATTAGCCCAAGAATGGCGCAGTGACCAAGCTTTGCAAAAGTTGGAAGCTCTACTGATCGTCATGAATAAAGATGACATGCTACTGGTTTCTGGGAGTGGTGAAGTCATCAGTCCAGATAACGATGTTTTAGCAATCGGCTCAGGTGGTAACTTTGCGCTCGCGGCTGCGCGTGGGATGCAGTTGCACGCTAAAGACATGAGTGCGCAAGAAATTGCTGAAGCCGCGATCAATATTGCTGGCGACATCGATATCTTTACAAACCACAACGTTATTTCGGAAGCCTTATAAAAGGAGCACAGCTGATGGAAATGATTAATAAGACCCCTAAACAAATTGTCGCTGACCTTGATAACTATGTCATTGGTCAAGATGCCGCTAAGAAAGCCGTCGCAATTGCTTTGCGGAACCGGTATCGCCGGATGGAGCTTTCTGCCGACATGCAAGAAGAAATTACCCCCAAGAATATGTTAATGATCGGACCGACTGGGGTTGGGAAGACTGAAATCGCCCGGCGGTTGGCAAAAATCGTTAAGGCGCCATTTGTTAAGGTTGAAGCAACTAAGTTTACGGAAGTCGGTTATGTTGGCCGTGACGTTGAATCGATGGTTCGCGACCTTGTCGACGTGTCGATTGAAATGGAAAAGGAACAAGCTTATTCAAATGTGCGTTCTTCAGCGGTGAGAGAAGCTGATAAGCGTTTGGTCAAACTGTTAGTACCAGCACAAAAGAAACAAGCAAAGTCTAATGGCAATGATTTCCAAAACATGATGAGCATGATCAGCCAGATGCAACAAACTGGTCAAATGCCAACGGGTAACGCCGACGATAATGAAGAAGTCACGGATGATATTCGTAATTCCCGATTATCTGTTGCCGATCAATTGAAGAATGGCTTATTGGAAGATTCCGAAGTGACTATCGAAATGGATGATCCACAACAAGCTGCTCAAGGTAATAACAATATGCTTGGTCAAATGGGTATTGATTTAGGCGACACCCTTGGTCAAATCATGCCTAAGAAACGTATCAAGCGGAGTATGCCGGTGTCTGAAGCACGTGAAATCTTGGTCAAAGAAGAATCCGAGAAGCTCGTCAATAGTGCTGATATTTACCATGATGCGATCGTGCGCGCTGAAAATACCGGGATTATCTTTATTGATGAAATCGATAAGATCACTGCTGGTGGACAACAAAGCTCTGGCGAGGTGTCACGTGAAGGGGTTCAACGGGATATTTTACCAATCGTTGAAGGCTCGCAGATTACAACGAAGTATGGCCCCATCAATACGGATCATATTTTGTTTATTGCTTCGGGGGCATTTGCCGAGAGTAAACCTAGTGATTTGATTGCTGAATTACAAGGCCGTTTTCCAATTCGGGTTGAATTAGATGATTTGACGAAGGCCGACTTTGTCAAGATCTTAACGGAACCTAAGAATGCGTTGATTAAGCAATACATCGCTTTAATTGGGACTGATAACATTAAAGTTACCTTTACGATTGAAGCCATCGAAGCGATTGCGGGGATTGCTTATAAAGTGAACCATGAAACGCAAAACATTGGTGCGCGTCGGTTGCACACGGTCCTTGAAAAGTTATTGGAAGAATTATTGTATGAGGGTCCAGATATGGAAATGGGTGAAGTGACGATCACTGAGAACTATGTCAACGAACGCATCGGTAATATTGCGAAAGACAAGGATCTTAGTCGTTACATTCTTTAATCTAAAAAAACAAAGGAGTCAGGTTGAATGACAGTTGAATTGAAAAATGAGTATCTCACGGTCAAAATCAACGAAGCCGGGGCAGAACTCAGTAGTGTTAAATCAGCGGATGGTATCGAATATATGTGGCAAGCTGATCCTAAATTTTGGGGTCGCCATGCGCCAGTTTTATTTCCAATCGTTGGGCGCTTAAAGGATGATCAGTTTACCGTTGCCGGCCAGAGTTACCCAATGGGCCAACATGGCTTTGCACGCGACCACGACTTTCGAGTCGTTAGTCAGACTGCCACAGAAGCGACGTTAGAGTTGACCGATAGCAGTGAGACCCGGGCAATTTATCCGTTTGCATTCCGCTTACGGTTGATCTATACGTTAGTTGACCACGAATTGACGGTTACTTATGATGTCCACAATCCTGCTAATCACGAATTATTGTTCTCCATTGGCGGACATCCAGCGTTTAACGTGCCTTTAGCGACGCCTGAGGGGACTTTGGCAAACTATCAGCTCACGGTTGCACCAAAGGGTAAGTATCAACACATCCCATTACAAGCACCATATAACGACATAGCCAATGCAACTTCCTTAGACTTGTCAAAGCCATTACCATTAACACGGGAGTTATTCAAAGACGACGCTGTTATTCTGGGCTTAGATCACAAGGAAACGACCTTGATGCTTAGTTCAGACTTAGACGACCGTGGTGTGGCGATGACGATCGAAGATGCGCCATATGTTGGCATGTGGTCACCATATCCCGCGGAGGCACCATTTGTTTGTTTGGAACCATGGTGGGGCATTGCGGACAACGTTGACCATGATGGCCAATTAAGTCATAAAATGGGAATCAACCACTTAGCTGCTAACCAAACGTTTAACAAACATTATGCTGTTAAGTTCTTCTAAATAAGTTTTAAAGCGTTATTTGCCAAATTGGTAAGTAACGCTTTTTGTATGGACGGATGAGTCTTGGTTTAAACATCTTATTTTGTAATATGTTACTTTAACTAGTCATTAAACAACACAAGCTCAAATCCAACACCAAGCCTATCAAAGTAGCAGTCAACAGGCAAAAAAATAGCCACCCCGAAAGGTGACTGCTTTTATGAATGATGTTTAGCTTGGTAACGGCGCCAACCGAGACCAAAGTGTACCAAGGATTCGGTCCCGGCTTTGATCCTCGCAATATTGGCACGATGACGGTAAAAAATAAAAATCGTCAAGACCACCGCGACGACCGATAAGATCCAGTCTTGGTAATAAAAAATAGCAATTAGGCTGACCAAGGTCAAAGAAGTCATGCTGGCGACACTCACCATGCTGGTCACATAGACCAGGGTAAACATGATGGCACTGGCAATTAAGAAGAATTCCCAATTGTAAGCCAATAAGATTCCCGCACTAGTCGCGACCGCTTTGCCACCCTTAAACCCGATAAAGATTGAGAAAGTATGTCCTAGAATCGCGGCTAGTCCGATTAATAAGGCATTTACAGGCACGTTGAAGATGGCTGGTTGGGCCGCCGCTAACGTTCCCTTTAGGATATCCATTGCCATGACAACAGTCCCAGCAGTTGGTCCGAGAACGCGATAAGTATTCGTGGTGCCGATGTTACCACTCCCGGCGTCACGAATATCAGTATGAAAGAAGAGCTTGCCAATAATGACACCCGAAGGAATCGAGCCTAATAAATAGGCGACGATTAGCATTAGTATGATTTCCAAAATTGAAGCCTCCTGCAATAGAGTCATTCAATATTTTAGCATGCTTTGGGGATGGGTGGGTCAGTTTTTCTCAAAAACTTTCAGTTGACAAGGCCTAGGATTAGTCATTACAATGTAGTGAACGTATGTTCGATACTAACTAATTAGCTGTAATACTCAAAAAGCTTAATTTAGTTTAAATTTTGTCGAAACGGAGCTTAAAATTCGTCTCTGGGACATAAAAAGTTAAAAAGATGCTAATAGTTTAAGCATTGCTGTGCTATAATTTAATCTGCATAGTTTTGGTTAGCGTTGTCAAGCCCGTTAAACCGGCAATGTCACAATGACAGTTAATCAGGACTCATGACCAGAAACACGAAGGAGCAATTCATGAATGGCTAAAAAAGGACTACAATACGATGATTCTTCGATCCAAGTGCTCGAAGGATTGGAAGCTGTTCGTAAACGACCTGGGATGTATATTGGGTCAACGGACGGTCGCGGGTTACACCATCTGGTTTACGAAATCGTCGATAACGCGGTCGATGAAGCTTTGGCGGGTTTCGGTAAAGAAATCAATGTGATCATCCATGCAGATAACAGTATTACCGTTGTCGATCATGGTCGTGGGATGCCAGTTGGAATGCATGCCTCGGGGATTCCAACCCCTGAAGTCATTTTGACCGTCTTACATGCCGGTGGGAAATTTGGTCAAGGTGGCTATAAGACTTCCGGTGGGTTGCATGGGGTCGGTGCCAGTGTTGTGAATGCCTTGTCGACCGAATTAACGGTGACGATCATTCGTGATGGGTATCGTTATCAAGAAAAATTTAAAAATGGTGGTCACCCAGTTGGGACGCTCGAGAAAAAGGGCAAGACGAACAAACCAACTGGGACCACGTTAACGTTCAAACCTGATGCTAGTATTTTTACGACGACCGTTTATAATTTCCAGACGTTGTCGGAACGGTTACGGGAATCTGCGTTCTTACTCAAGGGTGTTAAAATCACACTGACCGATGAACGCGAAGGTCAGGAACAAGAAGAAGTCTTTCATTATGAAGAAGGCATCAAAGAGTTTGTGATTTATCTCAATGAAGATAAGGATACACTCGGGGATGTCATGTTCTTCGATGGCACTAAAGAGGGTGTTGAGGTTGAAGTCGCCGCGCAATACAATGACGGCTATTCCGAAAACTTGCTTTCCTTTGTGAACAACGTGCGTACGCCAGATGGTGGGACACACGAAGCCGGCTTCCGGAGTGCCTGGACGAAAGCATTCAATGAATACGCGCGCAAGGTTGGTTTACTCAAAGAAAAAGATAAAAATCTTGAAGGCTCAGATGTGCGTGAAGGGTTGTCGGCCGTCATTTCACTGCGGATTCCAGAAAATTTACTTCAGTTTGAAGGTCAAACTAAGGAAAAATTAGGGACCCCGGAAGCACGGACGATCGTTGATAGTGTGATCAGTGAGCAATTACAATTTTTCTTAATGGAAAATGGTGAATTTGCCCAAATGCTGATTCGTAAATCGACGAAAGCCCGTCAGGCTCGTGAAGCGGCTCGTAAAGCGCGTGATGAGAGTCGTAATGGTAAGCGTAAGCACAAACAGGAACGACTCTTGTCAGGTAAGCTGACGCCCGCACAATCGAAGAATGCTAAACGGAATGAGCTCTTCTTAGTCGAAGGGGATTCCGCCGGTGGTTCGGCTAAACAAGGCCGTGACCGGAAATTTCAAGCAATTCTGCCATTACGGGGAAAAGTTTTAAATACTGAAAAAGCTAAATTACAAGATATTGTTAAAAATGAAGAAATCAATACGATGATCTATACCATTGGCGCCGGTGTGGGAACTGAATTTGATCTCAAAGCCAGCAATTACGATAAAGTCATTATCATGACCGATGCGGATACCGATGGCGCGCATATTCAGATCCTATTGTTGACCTTCTTCTATAAATATATGCGACCAATGATCGATGCTGGTAAGATCTATATCGCCTTACCACCGTTATATCGGTTGCAGAAGAAGCAAGGGAAGCAGTTGCGAACGGAATACGCTTGGACTGATGAAGAACTAGAACTTCGGACCAAGACGTTCGGTAAAGGCTATGCCTTGCAACGTTACAAAGGTCTCGGTGAAATGAACGCTGAACAGCTGTGGGAAACGACCATGGATCCCGAAAAACGGACCTTGGTCCGCGTTCGGATCGATGACGCTGCTCTCGCTGAAAAACGGGTCACGACATTGATGGGTGATAAAGTTGAGCCACGCCGAAAATGGATTGAAAAGAACGTTCAATTCAGTTTGGACGAGGATGGCTCATTACTTGATAATCAGGCCCTCAGTTCCGCACACGAAAAAGCTGACGAAGAATTGGCGCAACAATTGAAAAAATAAGGAGGTCGTAACTTGGCAGTTGAACAACCAAAAATTCAAGAGTTAACCTTGGAAGACGTCATGGGCGACCGCTTTGGCCGTTACTCCAAGTATATTATCCAAGAACGGGCCTTACCCGATATTCGGGATGGCTTGAAACCCGTTCAACGACGGATTTTATATGCGATGAATCAAGATGGGAATACTTACGACAAGGCTTTCCGGAAATCAGCGAAGTCAGTTGGTAACGTGATGGGTAATTTTCATCCACATGGTGATTCGTCAATTTATGAAGCCATGGTTCGTCTGAGTCAAGATTGGAAATTACGCGAACCCTTGATTGAAATGCACGGTAACAATGGGTCAATGGATGGTGATCCAGCGGCGGCCATGCGGTATACCGAAGCTCGCTTAAGCAAAATTGCCGGCGAAATGCTGCAAGATATCGACAAGAAGACGGTCGATATGGTCCTAAATTTCGATGATACCGAATATGAGCCGACCGTTTTACCAGCCCGTTTCCCGAACTTATTAGTCAATGGTGCTACCGGGATTTCAGCCGGTTATGCCACGGAGATTCCGCCGCATAATTTAGGTGAAGTCATTGATGCCGTGCTGTATTTGATGAATCATCCTAAGGCTGAATTAGCCGATTTGATGGACTTTGTCAAAGGCCCAGACTTTCCAACTGGTGGGATCATTCAAGGAATCGACGGTATCAAGAAGGCTTATGAAACTGGTCGTGGCCGTATTGTTGTGCGTTCACGCACTCAGATTATGCCGCTAAAAGGGAATAAGTCGCAGATCGAAATTTCTGAAATCCCATATGAAGTGAATAAGGCACAGTTAGTTAAAAAGATGGATGAAATTCGGATCATGAAGAAGATTGAAGGGATTGCGGAAGTTCGCGATGAAAGTGACCGTAAAGGGTTATCGATCGTTGTTGAATTGAAGCGTGATGTGAACGCGGAAGGTATTTTGAACTACTTGTTCAAAAATACCGATTTACAGATTACCTACAACTTCAATATGGTTGCTATTTATCATCAGCGGCCTGAACATGTTGGCTTGAAGACAATCATCAGTGCTTATTTGGAACACCAACGTGACGTCATTACGCGTCGGACCCAGTTTAATTTACAAAAGGCAGCTGATCGTCAACACATCGTCCAAGGGTTGATCAAAGCCATGTCGATTTTGGACCAAGTTATTGCGACGATTCGTGGTAGCAAAGACAAAAAGGATGCTAAGGCAAACTTAGTGGCCAAATTTGCCTTTACTGAAATCCAAGCGGAAGCGATTGTGACGATGCAATTGTATCGCCTGACAAATACTGACGTGACACAGCTTGAAAAAGAAGCCGCTGAACTGGCCCAAGCGATTGAAACTTATCAGCTGATTTTGGCCGAACCTAAGGAATTGGATAAAGTCTTACGACGGGAATTGAAGGCCATTCAAAAGGCTTACCCAAGCAAACGATTCACTGAAATTCAATCTGAAGTTCAAGAATTGAAAATTGATACCGAAGTCGTTGTGCCGCAAGAAGATGTCGTCGTGATGATCAGTCATGATGGGTATATTAAGCGGACTAGTTTACGGTCATACACGGCTTCCGATGCTGAAGATAATGGCTTAAAAGATGAAGATTTCCCGATTTACTTGGCCAAGAATAATACCTTAGACCATCTGATGATGTTTACGAACTTGGGTCATCTAATTTATCGGCCGGTTTATGAGATTACTGACGCGAAGTGGAAAGATACTGGCGAACATATCTCACAAACGATTGGTTTAGCCGCTGATGAGCGCATTACTTGGGTCTTTAGTTTTAAAGACCTAAAGGCAACTGGGAAGTTCTTAGTCGCGACAAACGATGGCTATATCAAACAGACTGACTTTGCTGATTACACCCCAGGTCGGACTTATAAGACCCGGGCAAGTCAATTTATCAAGCTGAAGACGGACGCTTCGCAAGTCGTCACAGTGCAATACTTGCCAACTGTGCCAGATGGGACGCTAGTCTTAGTGACTGAACATGGCTATGGTTTACGTTATGACTTGAGCGAAGTACCAACAGTTGGTGCAAAGGCTGTGGGGGTCAAGTCGATGGATCTGCGTGATGATTTGATCGTGCGGGCAACTATTGCTGGTGAAAATGATTTACTGGCGATGATTACGCAACGTGGGTCATTCAAGCAGATGAAGGTCAGTGATGTGCCGGTAACGAGTCGCGCTCGTCGTGGGGTTCAGGTATTGCGTGAACTCAAGAGTAACCCGCATCGGGTCGCTGATTATGTCTTGATTCCAGCTGGGCAAACTGGTGTTGCTTTGGAAGTGATGACGGATCGCTTGAAATCACATTCAATCTTGAGTGATGACCATCCTGTCAGTGCTCGGTATTCTAATGGCTCGTTTGTCGTAGATACTGATACAGAGGGGATACCGGTGACGATTCAAGTGCATCCAGTGCCGTTGACAGTGTAAAATTGTGACACAACGCTTGCATGGCTTTCATCATTAGCTTACTATGAAATTAGCATCAAAAAGCCGTTTAATAATTAGTTAAGGTTTATTTACCGATAACAATCGCTTGCTTTAAAATTTAATCTTGTATATATTATAGATATCATAAGATGATGACAAGACGAAAGGATCAGGTAAAATTCATGAAAACAACTCAAGAAAGTATTTTTTCTTCTAAAACGTTAACCTATTTCTTGCAATTAGCTGAAACGATGAATTATACACAAGCCGCTCAGATTTTAGGCATTACACAGCCTGCGTTGACTCAACAAATCAAAAAGTTGGAACGCACGGTTGGGGCACCATTATTCTATTCCGTTGGGAAAAAATTACGGTTGTCCGATGCTGGCTATACGATGTTAAATGCGACCCACAATATTTACGACGTGTTGAATAAGGCGACTGATGAGATTCAACAGACGACTAGTGCGACACAAGGGGCCATTAACATTGGGATACTTGCGTCAATTGAAGACCATGTCTTCGAAGACTTCGCAATCAAGTATTACGAAGCAAACCCAAATGTGGTGATTTCGTTTCACATGTTGACGCGTAAAGAAATCTGGGAACGTTTGGAAAACAACCGGATTGACTTGGCTGTCATGTATTTGCCAGATGAAAGCATTAAAAACTGGAAACCGTATCAGTCGAAACGGATCGTTCAGGAAGATTTGCTTTTCATCACCAGTGATCCCAAGCAAGCGAAGAAAAAGCGGATCAAATTCAAGGATACGACCAGTGAACCATGGGTCATGTATCCAGAAAATTATTATTTAGATCAAGTGATTAAGGAGTCTTATAAGAATCAGCTTGCTGATTTACCGACCCCAATTGCGCGTTTCACGACACCACAACAGATTTATCGGTTTGTTGCGGCAACCGGAACGAATACGGCTTTGCCAAATTCGTTTATGGTTGCTAATCCGGCTGATGATAATTTGCATACAGTCTCGTTTGAACCAGCAATTAAGTTTGACCTGAACTTTGTCTTTCGGAAGGATAAGGATCAAATTCCACGGATTAAGAATTTCTTGGATGAATTTGATAACTATCTCCGCAAAGAAGACTATATCTCACGGTTACAAAAAATTAATCAAAAATAGAACTAAAGGAGTTTTTCGCTAATGAGTAAAGAACTAGTTTTTGGTCACCAAAGTCCTGACACTGACGCTATCGTGGCGGCCAAAGCATTGTCATATTTAGAAAATAAATTAGGTCATGATACTGAAGCGGTTGCTTTGGGTGAACCTAACGAAGAAACAAAATTCGTTTTGGATCACTTTAATGAACCTGCACCACGGGTCATTACCAAGGCAGCACCAGAAGTTGACTCAGTCATGTTGGTTGATCATAACGAACCACAACAAAGTGTTAGTGATATTGCTGATGTGACTGTTTCGACAGTGGTCGATCATCATCGAATCTCTGGCTTCAATACCGCACAGCCATTATTCTACCGTGCAGAACCACTTGGCTGCTGCAGTACCGTTATTTACAAGATGTTCAAAGAAAATGACGTTGAAATTCCTGCTAAATTAGCTGGTTTAATGTTATCTGCCATTATTTCTGACACCTTATTATTGAAGTCACCAACCACGACACCAACTGATGTTGCCGTTGTTAAAGACTTAGCTAAAATTGCTGATGTTGACTATGAAAGCTACGGCTTAGACATGCTTAAAGCTGGTACTAACTTAGCTAGCAAGAGTGAAAAAGAATTAATTGATGCTGATGCCAAATCATTTGAAATGGCCGGCACAACGGTTCGTGTTGCCCAAATCAATACTGTTGATTTGCCAGAAGTCTTTGATCGTCAAGCAGCTTTAGAAGCTGCAGCTAAGGCTGAAAACGATGCTGATGGTTATGACTTGTTCTTGATCTTGGCAACCAATATCTTGGACAGCAACTCTGAATTATTAGTCGTTGGTGCTCCAACTGAACCAGTCGAAAAAGCCTTTGGTAAGAAACTCGCAAACAATCGTTTGAGCTTACCAGGTGTTGTTTCACGTAAGAAGCAAGTTGTACCACAATTAACTGACGCATTTAATGCTTAAAGTTGTTTTACTGAAGGACAGTCATTTTGGCTGTCCTTTTTTGGTGCACCAAGCGTACGGATAGTCGTACGTCTGTGCTATAATACTCATGACGATTAAGACTTAATTTTTTTGAATGAGGTGATGAGAATGGCTGAAGCAATGGACACGTTTACGCCAACTAATGCACGGAAAGATATTTATAACCTAATTAGAGGCGTTGTTGCAAATCACACAACGATTCAGATTGCCAGCTCACCAGATGAAGCAGTCGTGATGGTTAGCAAAGATGATTGGAATGCGATGCAGGAATATATTGCCTTATTGGAAAATGGGGTCATTGATGAAGTAAACACGCGTATGGCAGATGCTAAAGCTCACCCAGAGACAGCTTTTGGGGACCCATTGTGATTTTTGAATCGGTTAACGAAATTCTAAAACTGCCGATTAAATATCAAGTTATGCCATATAAAAAGGTTTTGAGCAAGGATTTACCAAAGCTCGAAAAGTTAAATTTGCGTTCAGATTTCAATGAAATTGTTGAAATTTTGAAACGAAAACCAGAGGCCCACTTGCGAAATGACGAAAAATTATCCGGAACCTCTGGACAACATTCAATGCGGCTTAATCAAAAACATCGAGTTGTTTTTACAATTGGTAAAGACGAGGTTTTTATTTGGTCCGCATGGGGGCACTATCCCAAACGGTAACTTAAGTGACGACTAAATTCAGCCGTCATTTTTATTTGAAACAAAATGAATTTTGAACGCACTAAACCAAAGCACTCGAAAGTGTTGAAAAAAACTAGTATACTG
>NZ_BJDI01000011.1 GCF_005405065.1 Lactiplantibacillus nangangensis
GTATAACTGGAAAGGCGGTCGTTTCATATCATGATTACGAGGGCCGAGCGAAGCGACACCCTCAGATAGTTTTTTGTGCAATCTTTTTAATGTATTAGTTGAAGCCACTTCAAATCGATTGCTTTGTAATTAAAAAACTAGTGATTAACACGATTGTATGATGACAATGCATGTAATTAAAGTGTTTGTCAGCCCAATTTTGATTATTTTTTAATAAACTTTGCTAACTAGTTATTAATAGTTGTATTATAAATGTGTTAATAACTATTGGCTTTTTTAGGACGGATCTAAAAGATAGAAACAACTCTCAATAGCTATTAATTGTGCCAAAAATTATAGCAAAAGGAGTGTTTAGTTGTAATGAAAAAATTAATCAAGATTGCCACAGGGGCCGCAACGATAGCGGGTGTGCTTTCAGTCGGGGGAACACAGTTAGTTCATGCCGATACGGGTGAATCAGTCCAGCAAGTGCCGCAAACACAGACAATGGCTGCAACAACAGATCAGGCGAATCAAGTTGAGGCCGCCCCTAATGTGGTCGCTGCCAAGACTGCAGAAACTACTGCGACAAAAGCAGTCACTACAGCCAAAACGGCAGTCGATCAAGCGACACAGGATTTGAGTGATGCTCAAGCTGAGAAGAATGACGCTGCCCAAGCAGTGACACCTGCTCAAGATAACTATAATCAGGCTCAGCAGGCAGCTACGACGACTAACACAAGTGCGACAAAGGCTCAGCAGGCTGTGACAGCTAACCAAGCTAAAGTTGCTGTTGCTCAGGATACAGTTGAAAGCGCTACCTCAAGTGCTGAAACTGCTCAATCTGCAGTTAAGGCAGCCCAAACGACAGCTGATAATGCGACATCGGACAGCATTTCACAAACTCAAAATAAAATAACGGTAACAAAACAACAGATTAAGACTGATAAGGAAAACGAACAGACTAATCAAGCTAATTTAGATGTTGGTCAAACGCAACAACAGGCTGCGTCTGCAAAGCAAGTCCAGGCACAACAACAAGTTAAAACGGCGCGAACAGCGGTTGATGTGGCACAAGCAAGTGTCCAGCAACAGCAAGCAAATATGAATTCTGATTTGGTAGCGACCCAGCAGGCGGCCGTTGATCAAGCTAGCCAGCAAGTTACCACTAATCAACAAAAAATTGATCAAACCAAAACCGAAATTGAGACGACTAATGCAACGCTGACTGGTACGACCAAAGAACAGGCGGATGCCCAGACAGCTTTAACGGCAGCGACTAACAAGCTAAATACGGCTAACACTGCTGTTACGGTGGCTCAGACACAGCTCGACCAGCGGCAAGCGGCGGTAACGACAACCCAGGCTAAGTTGGATAGCGATAAGGCAACATTAAATGCAGTCGCGAATACAATTACGATTCCTAAAGGGATGACTAACGATTTAATCCAAAGTTATGTTGATGGTAAAGTACCTGCTACCAATCTTGAAGCAGTGATGAAGCCGGGGCTCAGTCTGCCAGCTAATACTTATCACTCAAATGCGGCTGATGCGGCGATTAAAGTTGCTGATTCAGGTCAGTTAACGCTAGCACAGCGGCAAGAATTATCAGAATTTGCGGTCAACTTGATTAACCAGGTACGAACGCAAATCGGCAATCCGCAGACCATCGTAACGGCTGATATATTAGACTTTGCCAATCAAGTCTCAAATTATTATGATCAAGATCAATGGTCAATCTATAAAGGACATAACGTTAACCGTATTAATCAGGTCGCAGTTAGTTATGGTTTATATGATTATCCTGGTCAGAATCTTTATGAAAACGCATCGGCTGGTTTTATTTATGGTGATCAAACCATGGATACGCTCAAAGCGGGAGTCTATAACTCGTTTGTTTCAATGCTGTTTGATGATCAAGCTTCTGGATTTGGCCATTCAATCGCACTTACTGGTGTAGACTCGGGCTACCCATATAGCGAAGAGGCATTTGGTGTTGACTATGACAGCATGGGTCAATTACACATTCTTAGCGTAACTGATCAAGTCAAGTCACTGACAAATAATACCAGTTTTAACATCACAAAGGCCCTATCCAGTCCAGTAGTTGATTCAGCTACTCTCAAGACTGAAATTAAAACTTTAACGGCGACTTTGACGAAGCAAACGGCGGCTGTGGAATCTGCTAATCAAGTCGTCAAGGCGGCACAAAATCAAGTTAAACAAGCCAAAGACGGGCAGTCAACTGCTCAGATTCAGTTAAAAGAAGTTAACGCCGATGCCCAGAACTTGAAGCAAACGTTAGCAACACAACAAAGTCAGTTGGCTGCTAGTCAACTGAAACAAGCCACCCTAGAACAAACACTAGCAGGCCTTAAATCCAAGTTGACTGCTTTACAAGCAACTGCGACTGCAGCTCAAAAAGCTTTAGCAGCCAGTCAAAATAAACTAGCGCAAGCAAAAGTCACTCTAGCGGGAACAGTCAGCGATGCTAAGACCCAAGATTTGGCTGTAAGCAAAACAAATAAGCAAGTTGCTGATTTACAAGCTAACGTTGTTGCGGCGCAGGCCCAGACTAAACGTGACCAACAGACACTTGATCAGTTGTTAGCACAACTTGATCAGGCTCAGAATGCTCAGCAAAATTTGAGTGCTAAAAAGGTTGCCTTAGTTGCAGCGCAACAAGGGGTTACGGCGGCTCAAACAAGTTTAGACATGGCACAAGCACAACTCAAAACTGCGCAAGCCGATTTTGATGCTAAGAGCAAAGCTGCGGGCAATGCCGCGGACGCTTTCAATTCTGCAGTAGATTATTTAGAAAAGACTAATCTTGTATTATCAGAAGCAACTGATAAGGTTGACCAAGCGACAAAGAACTTAGCTGTTCAAAAAGAGGCTCTTAGCACAGCAGAAGCTAAACTAAAGCAGGCTCGGGCTCAAGTTGTGACCGAACGAGCTAAGGCTTTACAGACAATTATTGATGCAACAACGGACAAACCAAGCACTGGCAATACAGGTTCAACAACGGACAAACCAAGCACTGGTGACACAAGTTCAACAACGGATAAACCAAGCATTGGCGATACAGGCTCAACGACGGATAAGCCAAGCACTGGTGATACAGGTTCAACGACGATGGAGCAGTCAAAGCCTGACAGTAATAATGCAACGACGATTAAAGCGCCCGCCGCTGATAATACTGAAACAACGAATTCGGATCAGGCTCAGCTTGAAAAAGTGGTTAATGGGCATTATGCAACAGGAAATGCCACGATAATTACGACGACTAAACAGCAGCAGCCTGATCAAACTGTTTTACAATTGACCGGTAATCAGCCAGCTCGTCAAGCAACAATCGTTATGCCGGCTGTTCAGAAGCATGCTGATACATTGACTGTTGTACCAACAGAAGCCAAGCAAGTGGCAACGTTACCGCAAACCGATGAAAAAACTACAATGGGAACTAGTTTAATGGGATTGGTTTTATTAGGATTAACTAGTCTGTTAACATACGCTGGCATTCGGCGAGAACATTAACGCTATATTTTGATTGATTTAACTAAAGCTCACCAGTTATTGGTGGGCTTTTTGTAGCCAACAGGAATGTTTAATTTAAGTAGTTAGATGGTTAAATACGATAAAAATGAAAGTTCAACGAAGAGATAACGCAGCTGTTCCGTACTATCATATTTATGAGGTGATCACGATGTCAGGTACCGGCAAGAAGAAAGCATCAATTTCTGTCAAAATCAGTACAGAAGATAAGCAACGGGCGACGGAACTGTTTGAAGAATTGGACCTCAGCCTTTCAGCCGCAATTAGGATCTTCATCAAGAAGAGTATTGCAGAAGACGGCTTGCCATTTGAAGTTGAAGACTCATTTTATAGTGCAACGAATCAGGCAGAACTTAACCGGCGCTTCACGAAAGTCACCAATAATCAGAATGGCCATAACCGGCACCTTTTAGACAATCGGGAACAATAAATCACGTGAGTTGAAATCCAGTGATTAAAAATTGAGTTAGTGTCAATGACGCACAGCTGGATGTGGCCAAATCAGCACCAACTTTTGACACCACCGCCAACCCTCGCTATACTAAAAAATGAAGTGAGGGATTCGTTTTGAAAAATCATGAAGTCTTGGATTTGATTCAAGAAATTACGCGTAACGATGGCACAACTTACATGGAAATTGGCAACATGGTCATGAATGGCCGGGCAGAATTAGCCGCCGAACGAAAATTCATTAAGCAGGTGCGAATTTTGCAACTGAATATTCCACATTCAACACACGTGGAGAAGTACCAAGCTTACATTAATGAAAATTTTGAAATCCCAGATGAATCCATGGATCATTGGGAAGAGTGGACAAAGACGCCTGAAATGCAGGCAGAAGTGGATCAAATTTTAAAAGAGAATCATATCGGGTAAGTCGATGGCATCAGGTCAAGCTGGTGCCTTTTTTCGTGTGTCGTGTTTGTGAACGTGTTATCGTAGACCAAGACGTTTTTTGAGAGGAAGGTTCCATTGAGAAAAGAATTGTTACAATTTATTCAGAGCCGTTTTCAAACTCGTTTTCGTTTTCGCAATGAGTTTGAAGCGGTACTGACTTTAAAAATACTTCTGCGACTAATTACCGAGCATCCCGAAAGTTTGTTGCTGACTAGAAGTGAGATTGAATCGATGGTGGGAACGCCGTTAGACGCACCGGAATTGCAACGCGAGTATTTCCCCAAGCAGTCGATTACCTTGCTAGAAACGGCCTTAGATGAGCTGACAACGCTAAGTGTGGTGCAGCAACAATCGACTGGGCGGACACGTTACCCGCTATTTCAAAGTATTCAGATCGACCAGACTTGCGAGCGGATCGTGTTCAATTTGAACGTGGCCGTCTTGCCACAGTTAACGCAGTGGTCGACCGAACTTGTCGCAGGATAGGAGGAAATAATGACTAACTCAGTAACCGATATTTTAGAAGCGCACCGAACGCACCGCAATTTTACCGACCAACCGGTGTCAGATGACACCTTAGCTAAGATTATCTCGACTGCACAACATGCGCCAACCAGTCAGTATTTGCAGGCCTATAGCTTGATTGAAGTGACTGATCCGACAACTCGTGCGGCTTTAGGCAAAATAACAACGCGCGCCACGGTCGGAACTAAAGGCCGATTGTTAGTTGTTTTAGCGGATCAACACCGCAATGCCAAATTGGCGGCGACCCCTGACGCGAAGCGAGCCTTGACCGAATTGGATCGGTTCATGGGCAGTGTGGAAGATGCCACCTTGATGACTGAAGCCATGGTGATGGTCACGGAAAGCCTCGGCTTGGGTAGCGTGGTACTGGGATCAATCAATAATGATACCCAAGCCGTTATTGATTTATTACAGTTACCAGCGTTGACGTTGCCGGTCTTTGGCGTTCAAATCGGCTATCCAGCTAGTCAACCAGAGACCAAGCCACGATTGGGGCTAGATGCGTTGCTATTTAAAGACCATTATGCCGAACCGGAGACTTATCAAGCTGAACTGGATAAATTTGATGCACAACTGCATGCCTACTATCAGCAACGAGGCAGCAATGCCCGTGATGAACACTTGGCGGATATGACTCGCGAAGCATTAGGGACTGCGGCCAAACGACGCGACTTCTTAAAGATTGCACGGCGGGCAGGGTTCTTGCCGGAAATTGAGGACTAAGCAGTCAGTGAATTGACTGTAATTAAAAAGAATTCGTTAGGCTAGTGTAAAAAGCTTAACGAATTTTTTTTTTTGAAATAGCTCAATTAGTGAACTAGGGTGCGGAAGTAATGGTCCAGTCAAGTGTTGTCACATAGTTACCTACTTGAATGGGAGCATTTGCGAGTTGTAATTTTAGACTTTGACCATTATCTGGTCCAATGGAAGGCACTGTCATATCATCCCTAGTACTGGCAATTTCTTGATCAGCAGTATTTAATGGTGTTATCTTACCGTTGTTATCAAAAGATAAAGTCGCTGCCAGGTCGTGACCTCCATTATTGAATGGGGAATTTTGTCGGAGCGTGATGATTTGAGCGTTTTTATCTCGCCGGTTGTCAGTAACTTTTAGTAAATAGTCACCATCGGTACTCCCAGTGATTTGGTCACCTACATCAGCGTAGGTTAATGTTCCAAAGTCAACGTTAGAAGCGTCAGCATGCAATAGTCCGTCAACAAAGTTAATGGTCAATTTTTCACCGTTATACGTGTCTAACCTATTCCCACTACTGTCAGTCCCGAGCAATTGTGCATTGGTAGTAAACGGTGTATTAGTCGCGGTGTTCGAGGTGAAATCAAGTTCAAACGTATGCTGCTTTTGAGATGTGAAATCGATGTCTTTAGCAGTAATGGCTGCGTTACCATTGCCGTCAGGTACCGGCATACCATAGTTATACTGTTTACCGTCAATGTATAGCGTCGTATTAGAGATATCGCCGGGCATCGTTAGTGAAAAGGTTCCTTTAGCCAAGTTCGAATCACCGTTTTCATCATTCATTGTGCCACTAATCTTGACTTGATCACCAGCCATGACGTTGGTCAGTTCATGGTCGGTATTGCCATCATTGTTCGTTAGATTTTCCATTTTGCTCGTGATGATGACTTTGGGGGTTCGGTCGATGTGCACATTAAGAGTGGCTTGGTTGGTGGTTATTGTATTCGAATTACTATCAACTGTAGCCTTAATAACTGCGTAGTACTTGGCTTTATCATCCGCTGCGGTTGTTGCTGGGGTGGTGTAAGTTGTACTAGTGCCATCGCTAACCACGGTATCCTTGTTGTTAGTGTCAACCTTATGCCAAACAATCGAATCAGGGGTTGTACCAAAATCTCCTCGAATTGAGAAAGTAGCTGTCTTCCCCTGGTCAACCGTTTGATCATCAAGGCCACCGCCAATATCAACAGTAGTGGAAGCCGATATTGAATCTGTTTTATCATTAGTCATGGTACCAGTTACTTTAACCGTACCAGATTTATTATCTTTATTAGCTGTAATTTCGCCAGTTGTTGGGTTAATAGTAGCCAAATTGTTGTTATCAATTGACCAAGTTAAATTTCCAGTTGCGTTGGCTGGGGTCGGAGTTGCCGTCGCATAAGTTGTAGCAGCAGTTGATTGGTTGTTGTATAAATAATTGTCTTTAGTGGTTACGTTTAAACCGGTCGCACTGACAGCACTAGGAAGTGTTTTGACGAATACAACATTCGAATAGTAGGTTGGCGCTGTGAGGCCTGCAATAGGGGTCGAGTAGTATTTGAAAGACTGTTGGTAATAAGTTGTACCAGTTTCTGTAGGTGTAACAGTTAGGTCCTGACTAGTTCCGTTCGTTGTGACAGCTTGCCAAGTAGCACCATTATCAGTTGACTGATACCACGTAAAATAATCTTTACCAAAAAGGTTGATGTTGTCTAACACTGAATGGACAGTGGCCGTAGTCAATTTTTTAGGATTGTTCACAAAAGTATATTGACTAGTCGGTTGCAGACTGTAACCAGTGTTCATGTAGATTCCAAATGAGCCGATTGGCGGAGCACTGGGTGTGCCATGAGGGGTGGGTGTAGTTGTTTCATCCGCCTGCACCGAAGTTGCCATGGTCTCCAAACCCCATACCATACCACCAATGGTTAACATCACAGTCAGCGTGCTTAATACCCACCGACTAATCTTTTTCACTAACATACCAAATTCCTCCCCCGAAAGCATTGATGATTTTGACTAATTATATTTTCTAGATTAATAATGAAATTTATATAATCATGGCCGTTATTTCAAGCTGGTCTCGCTTTCATAATTAGATACGAAAAAAGTCTTAAGCTTCAATTAACACATATGTAAGTTGACAAAACAAACACTATCTAAAAACTATTATACTCACACACCGAATCAAATACCACTGTTATTGTTCATCACCTTAATCATAACATTAGCAAATGCTAAAGTCAGTTATTGTCGACATAATAATGCAGTGGTAGGGAATATTAATTATTAAATCACACTCGATTCTTGACAGCGTATTTGACGGATTGTAAGGCTAAACGGTTTTTCATATTTGGGGAACTTTATTGAGAAGTGGTCAAATTTGGCTAGAGTTTCAACATATGACCTGGCAACTATTGTTAATTCAGCTTAAATCTGATACATTGTGAATAAAGTGGGTAACTGTCGATAGGGTTGAAGAAACACAATTTCCCAACAACTGACGTGGCAGTGCTCAAATGAGTATTGGGGGACGATTCGCGGATGCTAAGAAAAAAGAATTGGCTAAAAAGCTTAAATTGGTGCTTAGGGTTGATACTGGGGTTAAGTCTGTTTGGTGTGTCGCTGCTGGCTCAGGCGGAGACGAGTAATTTCTCCGTTCGGCCAGAGTTACCGAAAAATCAAGTCGATCGTGACTTGGGGTATTTTGATTTAAAGGTCGCGCCCAAACAAACCCAGACGTTGTCAATCATTTTAGTGAATGCAGACAAGGTGGCTCATCAGTATGATATTGCCACGAACTTAGCCACGACTGGGGACAACGGGACCATCGTTTATAGCAATGCTGATCCTGAAATTGATCCATCACTACAATTTAATATTGCTAATGCCGTTACCGGTCCGAAAACTGTGACGGTACCTGCGCAACGCTCTAAAAAAGTGACGCTGAAATTAACTGTGCCTGAGAAACGGTTTGACGGGGTGGCGTTAGGTGGCATCAACGTCCAGCAGCGGCTGGCCACGCCTAAAAAAGGGCAGGCTGGGGTAAGTGTGCGGAATCGTTTCTCATACGTGATTGGGTTGCAATTGCGTGAACAGGCGAAACCAACGATTAAACCTGAACTGAAGCTATTAGGTGCTGGGTCGCACAAAGTCGGTTATCAGACTTACATTTCGGCGCACTTACAAAATCCGCAAGCGGTAGTCATGTCGAATTTAAAAATCGAGGGCTATGTGACGAAAGTTGGTAGTAGTAAGCAACAATTGAAAACAACTAAAAGTCAGTTTAAGGTTGCGCCTAATAGTCGTTTCTACTTCAACTTAGGTGATGGTAGCCAACGTTTGACTCCTGGCAAGTATCAGCTACATTTACAAGCTAAGGCTGCAGACGGGACGGGGCAATGGCGCTTCACCAAAGCCTTTACAGTCAAATCAACGCAGGCTAAAAGTTCTCAACAATCAACGACTACGACCGCCTTACCGGACAAACCAGTTAAGCAGACCAATTGGGGCTTGATCGGCGGCCTTGTTGCAGTGATTGTCATCCTAGTGGGATTGATTATTTGGGTACTGAGCCGTAATCGTCATCATCGTCATCACTAATTAAAACTAACTAAATGAAAGCACCGCTAATCTCGATAGTGAGACCAGCGATGCTTTTTCAATCGATTATGGTGCCGCCGTCACAGCCCAATCGAGGGTCGTGGTATAGTTACCTGGAATAATGGCGGCGTTGCCCAATTGTAATTTCAAGTATTGATTATTTTTGGAACTAACAGAGGGCACGGTATCGCCCTTATTGGCCACGACGACAGTTTGCTCCGAATTGGTAAGCGCTAGGGAAGTGTCGCCTTCAGTCATGAAGAGCGTTGCTGCAAGGTCATGGTTACCGTTATTAAACGCCCCATTTTGGCGTAGGGTGATGACCGAGCGAACTTTGTCACGCCGATTGTCCGTAACCGTTAGTAAATTGTCGGCATTGACCGTCCCAGTGATTTTCTGACCAACGTTGGCGTAGGTTAAGTTACCAAAATCAACGTTGGCGGCGGTGGCGTGTAACGCGCCGTCAATAAAATCAATGATCAAGTCTGGGCCGCTGTAACTGCCGATTTCGGTCCCATTGGCGTTATGACCAGTGAGTTTGACAGCTGTTGTAAGGGTCTTATTCGTTACCGTATGTGATGAGAAGCCTAGTTGGAATGTGTGAGTCTGGTGGTCAATAAAGTTAATATTGGTGACCTTAATGACGACATTACCGTTGCCATCAGCCATTGGTGGATTCTGTATTGGCATTTGACCATCAATCAACAGGGAAGTATCCGTGGCATCGCCGGGCAGGGTGATGGCGAAATCGCCGCTGGTTAGGCTGGAGTCGGGATTACTATCACCGAAAGTCCCACTGATCTGCACACTGTCACCTGCAATAACATTGGTTAAGTGGTGTTCAGTGTTTCCGGTATCAGTCGCCAAGTTGGTCATGCTACTCGTAATTGTGACTTGGGGATTTAAGTTTGGTAGCACAGTCAGCGTGGCTTGGTTGGTTGTAATGACACTTTCCTTTTTGCTCGATTCGGTTCCGTCGCTGTCTGGAAAGCTCATGGCGGCGTAGACTTTGGTTTGGTTGTCGGCGTTGGTAGTCGCGGGGGTGGTATAGGTCATGCCACTTTGGTTCGCGATGACGGTATCCTTGCCCTTTGTGTCAATTTTGTGCCAAACGACCTTTGTTGGGGTCGCTTCTGAAGTCCCTTTAATGCTAAAGGTCGCAGCTTGGCCAACTGTCACGTGTTGATCCTCAAGGCCACCACCAATTTCAATAGTGGTCGATCCTGAAATTGGGGTACCATCTTCATTGGTCATTGTCGCGGTGACTTTAACGGTGCCACTGTTACCAGACCTGTTCGCTGTGACGACCCCAGTTGTCGTATCGATCGTCGCTAAGGTTGGGTTGTCGATATTCCAAGTGATGTTACCCGTTGCATCGGCGGGTGTCGGCGTAGCATGTAACGTTGTACTGGCAGCGACGGATTGATTATTGTATAAATAAGCGCTATCGGCGGTTACCTGAAGGCTAGTGGCATCAATCGGATGATCAAGCGTTTTGAAAGCGACAACATTTGAGTAGTAAGTTGAAGATAGGAGTCCGGTTAAGGCATAATATTGGAAAGTTTGCTGATAGTAGACCGTCCCAGCTTGCGTTGGCGTGACCGTTAGATTGGCTTTTGTACCGCCGCTGACCTTAGTCCACTTGGCACCAGTATCGGTTAACTGATACCATTGAAAATTTTCTCTTCCGAGTAGGTTGATACTGTTCAGCATTGAGTGGACAGCGGCCGTTGTCATGGTCTTAGAATGGCCGACAAATGAGCTCTGATCAGTGGGTTGTAAACTAAAGCCGGAATTAATATAAAATCCAAACATGCCAATTGGTGCCGCACTGGGCTTACCTTTGCCATCGACCGTGGCCGCAGTCGCTTCAATTGGCATTGTTAGTCGTTGACCGCTGAGAGTGAAAGTTCCGACGGTTGCAAGGATGAGTATTAAACTTAGTAGCCATTGGCCTAATTTGTATTTTGACATGTGAACGAATCCTCCCCAAAGAAAATGTTGTTGATCCCCATAGTAAGGTCTATGTGTGAGTGTGAAAAATGACGAGTAAGTTACGAATCCATAACTGGAAACGGTTGGTTGAATAAAAAAACTAATACTGATAATTATTTTGTAAATTGGCCGTTAATCATAGCGATGAACAATCAAACAGATTAACCATTATTATTATAACTATATCTGCAATTAATTACCACTATCATTGTTTACATAATTAACGAGTGGACAGTACTTAGTATAAGTCCAAAACAGGTTAGATAAGTCGTTTCAATCCTGAAAATGTCTTTATCTATGTTAAGCAGCTAACTAGAGTGTAACGTCAATTTTGTCTTGATTGATAAGGACTTGAGCCAGTAAGGGTCTTCAAAAAATGACACCGATGACTGATAGGCATACTGTGTATTTAGCTAATGAACCAAAAAACTTCTCGAGCAGCCGCTCGGGAAGTTTTTTAGGTTAATCACTATAAGGCGTATGTTTAAACAATTGTGCTGCTTTAACGGCGGTTTGCCAACCGGCATAAAGATTGTCACGTTCAGCAGCCACCATCTTGGGTGAGAATTGGTCACCAGTTTGATGCGCGGCTTTGATTTCATCTAAGTCAGACCAGTAACCAACTGCTAAGCCAGCTAGAAAGGCGGCACCTAGCGCGGTCGTTTCCAAGTCGGCGGCGCGTTGAATTTCAACGTTAGAGATGTCAGCTTGAAATTGCATCAGCCAATCATTATGGGCGGCACCACCATCGACTTTCAACGTTGGAATGTCAATCCCAGCGTCGTTTTGCATCGTATCGATGACATCACGTGATTGATAGGCCAGGGACTGCAATGTGGCTTTCACAAAGTCGGCGCGGGTTGAGCCACGTGTTAGCCCGAAGACTGCGCCACGAGTATTGGAATCCCAGTAGGGTGCACCTAATCCCGTGAAGGCGGGGACGACATAAATCTCATTATGATTATGTGATTCCATGGCCAACGCTTCTGAATCTGGCGCGGACTCAACCAGTTGCATGCCATCACGGAGCCACTGAATGGCAGAACCCGCGACGAAAATGGACCCTTCGAGCGCATAAGTGACCTTGGCATCCAGCCCATAAGCAATCGTCGTTAACAGATTGTTGTCAGAGAGTTGCGGCTTTTCACCAATATTCATCACGATGAACGCCCCAGTGCCATAGGTGTTTTTGACCATGCCGGGTTCAAAGGCCATTTGGCCGAAGAGGGCCGCTTGCTGATCACCCGCCATCCCGCTGATTGGAATGGCACTGCCATAAAAAATATAGTCTTTCGTGGTGCCATAGATTTCGGAATTAGAACGGACCGCTGGCAACATTGCTCGTGGAATGTTTAACAGTTTCAAAATTTCGTCGTCCCACTGAAGTTGATGAATATTGAACAGCATCGTCCGACTGGCATTCGAATAGTCAGTGACATGAGCGACGCCGCCGGTCAATTTCCAGACGAGCCAAGTATCGATGGTGCCGAATAACAGGTCCCCCTTTTCGGCCCGTTGTTGGGCACCAGGCACGTGGTCCAAAATCCAGCGAATCTTCGTCGCTGAGAAATACGCATCCGTGACTAGTCCGGTATGTTGATGAATTAAATCGCCCGCGCCGTCATCAATGAGTTTTTCTGCTAAGGGCGCCGTTTGCCGTGATTGCCAGACAATGGCATTGTAAATCGGGAGACCGGTCCTCTTATCCCAAACAACGGTGGTTTCACGTTGATTGGTAATCCCGATGCCTTTTATCTGGCTCGGATGAATCCCCGAGTTAATAAAAACATTGGCAATTGTGGAAGAAACGGCATTCCAAATCTCGTTGGCATTGTGTTCGACCCAGCCTGGCTGGGGGAAGTATTGCGGAAATTCACGTTGCGAGTCGGCAACTTGGTGACCAGCGTGGTCAAAAATAATTGCGCGAGTACTGGTGGTGCCTTCGTCGATCGCCATGATATATTCGGCAGTCATACAGTTTTCCTTCTATCTTTAAATCATTATTTTAATTGAAATCGTTGTCATTAGTTTTAATAGTAGCATGTAGGGTGATTTTTGTGAATAAACAGCTGGGTTGAATCGGCTAGTTAACGTTTTATCTAAGGGTTAACCTTTAATAAAATTTAACTATACCAATTTCGAAAAATTGAAAGGGGATACCATTGTCAATAAAATTGACTTGCCACTTTGTATCGGTTAGTTCTGACAATGAACAAAGACTTGTGTCCAATTGAAAAATAGACCAATCCAGTTATAATGGACTTCCAATGAGTTAAATCTAAACATTGTGGAGGCCCAGCGTATGCAAAAAACGAGATTTTTTCTAAAGGGTTCTGCTGCTGAAACCGCCTGGCTCAATCGGTTAGCGCAGCAAGGACAGCAGTTGACGCAGATTGACGGTTGGCACTATCAATTTAAACCGGTTGATCAACCGGGGCAGGTTTTGGCGGAGTATCTGCCAGCTGAAACGTTGACGGCGATGGCGGATACCTTTCGGCCATTGGCGAGCTATCGTTTCAAACATAACAAGTTTGCGGTGGCCTATTCAAAGGTCGCGGCAGTCAATCGGATTGTTAAGGCGGATGATAATTATCGTTTAAAGGTCACTCGGCAAGCACGCGATATGGCGTTAAATTGGATTAATGGCAGCATTGTTGGGTTTTGGTTGATGCTGTGTGCGGCGATTTTATTAGCCAATCAGACACGCATCATGATTCCAACGGCGACCTTCTTAAGTGGACTGGCATTGGGCACGGCACTGATGGCAGTGTTTACGACAATCAGCTTGGTAGCCGCGATTCGGTTGCATCGGCAAGTTCATCAATTAGTTCAACTCACCGGTAACGACGAGGGCACGTGGAAGCCAACCTTTCATGTGATGTTCCGTCATCAAAAAGACGTCCCAGATACGGATCAATTTGGCGAGCTTGGCAAATGGCTACTGTCTGTCCACAATGACAAGGGCGATTACTACTTTGACTTGCGATCGAGCTTAAGTGAGTACGACATTCGAAGTACCATTCAAAAAGTAATTAATAAAGAAGATTTTACGGTGATGTCTTGTTTCGGTCTCTATCCGCTCTAGAATTACAGATTAGTAATCTCTGTGAACAAATTAAAAATAAATTAGAGAATTCATTGATTTTGATTTGGTAAATGTGTTATAACTATTGAGTAGCAAAATTGCCCAGTAGTTCAGCGGTAGAATAATTGACTGTTAATCAAGAGGTCGCTGGTTCGATCCCAGCCTGGGCAGTTAGTAAGTTGAAGCGGTTTGAGCGGTATCTCGTCACTGAGATACCGCTTTTGTCGCCGGTCGCTTAGTTTTGAATTTGGTCTAACATAAATCACAAAAACGTCAATAAAAAAGTTCTGACAAACCTTGACTATTCTTGACTAACAACGTATACTTACTATATAAAAGTAAGTAAGAAAATTGCTTACTGTAAACTTAGGAGGAATTCATCGTGACAGTAAATTTATATTATTCAACATCTAGCAAGTCAAGCCGTAGTGCGCGCGCATGGTTGGTTGCTAACAACATTGATTTCAATGAACGCGACATTATTGCAAACCCTCTAGATCGCGATGAATTGAAACAAATCCTCCGGCTAACCGAAAATGGCTTTGAGGACATTGTTTCAACGCGTTCTAAGGCTTTCAAAGCATTGCACATCGACTTGTCAGATCTCGGCTTTAACCAGTTGTTAGATTTGCTCGTTGAAAAGCCACAATTACTCAAACGACCGATCATCTATGATGGCCGTCGTCTGCAAATCGGGTATAACGAAGAAGACATTCGGGCATTCTTGCCGCGTTCAGTACGTAAGTCTGAACTACGTGAAATTCAACAAAGACTATGTGATGACGACCAACAAGCTGTTGGTTAATGGGCATCATGGGATTCCAGTTAACGCTGGAATCTTTTTTTTATTGTTGCCAGGTGAGCTAATGAGTTGTTCAAATCTGTTATCTTGTGTACAATTTAAATGGCTAAACACGGTATAATTTATTAAAGGAGTTTTTTATCATGAGTGAAGCAGATCAATCAGCATGGGCAATTGCTGAGCTAAAAAAGTTACGAACCACTGAAAATGACGCCACGATTGCTGGAATCATCAAGGTTATCGATGACCAGCAGGCCGAAATCGACAGTTTACGTGGCTCAATGGAAGGCCAACTTTGGAGCCCCGGCAGTTGGAAAAAGGATCAAGACGAACAGCACGGCAAATAAGCTGTTAGTTGAATAAGGTTGCTATGAAAGCTGATGGACTGGCTTTTATAGCAGCCTTTTTTGATGATTTGAGGCATTCTGCTAGGCTTAACAAAAGTGTTGTCAATAAGATTTAAAAGTTAGGGTGTCAGAAAAGTTTTAAAAAATTTTCACTAATTTTAAGGGGCTTTTTGATGACAATATCGCTACGAAACGTAAGCGCTGTCTTGGCTGAAAAATTGGTGTTTCATGTCCATCAGTCGTCGATTAAAATTATTTTGGAGAAAGTATTGATTCAGCTAATCATTTTCTAGGCATACCTAAAAAACATTTCCATTTCAGTTTGTTTATAGTACAATAACAACTGTTCAAATGATTCAAGAGAAACAAAGGGGGAAATTCACTTGAATAAAGAAAATGTGGGGAACGGCCAGAAACATAAGCTGATCCAATATGCGAATGGTCCTTCGCTAGAAGAAATTAATGGCTCGATTGAGGTACCCAAGAATCTTAGTTTTTGGCGGACACTGTTTGCCTACTCTGGGCCAGGTGCGTTAGTTGCGGTTGGTTATATGGATCCAGGTAACTGGTCGACGTCAATCACTGGTGGGCAAAACTATCAGTACATGTTAATGTCTGTCATCTTGATTTCAAGTTTGATTGCGATGTTACTTCAATACATGGCAGCTAAACTTGGTATCGTGAGTCAGATGGATTTGGCTCAAGCCATTCGTGCCAGAACCAGTAAGTCACTCGGAATTGTATTGTGGATCTTAACGGAATTTGCCATTATGGCGACCGATATTGCGGAAGTTATTGGGGCGGCCATCGCCTTGTATTTATTATTTGGAATTCCGCTAGTGGTAGCGGTATTTATTACCGTTTTTGATGTTTTAGTTTTGCTATTATTGACCAAAATTGGCTTTCGGAAAATCGAAGCAATCGTGGTTTGTTTAATTCTGGTTATCTTGTTTGTCTTCGTTTATCAAGTAGCGCTTTCTAGTCCTGATTGGGGTGGCGTTATTAAAGGTTTAGTCCCAACAGCTGCGACTTTTTCAACGTCACGTAGCGTGGCTGGGATGACGCCACTTTCTGGGTCACTCGGGATTATTGGGGCCACTGTGATGCCACATAATTTGTACTTACATTCTGCGATTTCGCAGACGCGTAAAATTGATCATACCGATGAAAATGATGTGGCGCGGACAGTTAAGTTTGCTGCTTGGGATTCAAACATTCAGTTGACCTTCGCATTTGTCGTCAATGCGTTGCTCTTAATTATGGGTGTCGCCGTCTTCAAGAGTGGTGCGGTTAAAGATCCATCATTCTTCGGATTATATGAAGCCTTATCGAATACCTCAATGTTGAGTAATGGGATTTTGATTGGCGTCGCTAAGTCAGGGTTACTTTCAGCCTTGTTTGCTATCGCCTTGTTAGCTTCTGGTCAAAATTCAACCATTACTGGGACGTTGACTGGTCAAGTTATCATGGAAGGCTTCGTGCACATGCGGATGCCACTATGGTTGCGGCGGTTAGTGACGCGGCTGATCTCAGTTATTCCAGTATTAATTTGTGTCATGCTGACTAGTGGCAAGAGTGCGATCGATGAGCATACGGCGTTGAACAACTTGATGAATAATTCGCAAGTCTTCTTAGCCTTTGCGTTACCATTTTCAATGTTGCCATTATTGATGATGACCGATAGTAAAGTTGAAATGGGGAATCGTTTTAAGAACTCCTTCGTGATCAAAGTGTTAGGTTGGCTGTCTGTGATTGGTTTGACCGTCTTAAACATGATTGGCTTACCAGATGCGGTGTTGGGCTTCTTTGGGGATAACCCAACCGCTGGTGAACAAACGTTGTCAACGATTATTGCTTATGTGCTCGTTGCGGCCATTCTAGCTTTGCTCGTTTGGACCGTCTACGATTTACGGCGCGGGAATCGTCGTTATGCTGAACAACAAGCTGCAACTGCCAAGGATGGTGAATAAGATGAAAACAACTTTTAAGCGAATTTTAGTGGGGGTCGATGATTCGGCGGACGCGCTATTGGCATTCGAATATGCCATTCAACAAGCCGTTCAAACGGATGCGGAACTCGTGATTGTTTCCATTTTGGAAAATGATGACATGAATGTCTATCAAGCGTTAAACAAAGATTTCGTCCATGGGGAACGCGATGAGCTACAACAGCATTTGGCGAAGTATCAAAAGCAAGCTGAAGCCGCTGGCGCTAAAAAGGTCCGAACGTTGATTGCTGAGGGTGAACCTGGTGAAACGATTGTGAAAGATGTCATTCCACATTTACAACCAGATTTATTGATTATTGGGTCAATCGCCAAAAAAGGCTTAGCACGGCATTTTGGGAGCCAAGCAGCCTATATGGCGAAGTATTCACCAATTTCAGTTTTGGTAATTCGCTAAACAGTTGAAATTAAGTTAAAACGGTCAATCGAGCGCAAGTTGCTTCGATTGGCCGTTTTGTTTTGCTGAAATTTTCCGTCTCCGGTTGCCACTGATGGCATGCGGTCGCGGGACCGGGTCAAGCCTGAGAAACGTCTTGACCCTCACCCGGAACAGTTGCAAAGCCCGCAATTGTCCCGGCTGGTCCGTGGCGTAAGGCCGGCAGCCCACCGTCCAAACGCCACCTTCACGACCGATGTCATCAGCGGCAACCTCCGGCTAGATAGTAGCTTCATATGATTAGTGTCTTTTATTCATAAATTAGTAGTGTAGTCGATATATATCAGAGTGGTCTCGTCTCTGCTCACAGCGTGTTTAAATTTGGAACTGTTATTGCTGAGTTTACAATGTGGATGATAGCTGTAGTCCTTTCAGATGTGAACCAATAAAAAAACGACTAGTCATCAAGAGTTGTATGATGACTGGTCGTTTTTTTTGACCTAAAGGTTTAAATGTCATAAATCTAGTAATACTAGCGTTGATTATGCCCCAAACGGCCTCAAACGCCTTATCACTCTGTCGATTTAAACAACTAACTAAGCACTCAAGAACAGTTGATTAGCTGTAGGTTGTGGTTGAGTGCATCGGCCGCGATGGTGGCGTTTGACCGGCGCTTTTCCGGTCTTACACCACGGACCGTGCGGGAGATTTGCGATTTGTGCAAAGCTTCCGCACGAGGGGCAAGACGTTCTTCAGGCTTGACCCGGTCCCGCGGCCGCATGTTATCAACCACAACCGGAAGCGGTAATCCACCTTATTCCGTGACTTTGCTATTTTGTTCCGCTAAAGCGGTCAAATGTTCAAATAACACACCTTCGCGAAGACCGTTTTGGGAGAAGATAATGCGGTCTGAATCGAGAAAACGCATCAACATAATCGCTGGAATCATCCCACCGACGATAATATCGGCGCGATCTTTGGCGAGCCCTGGAATCTTCGCGCGGCCAGCGGCGTCTTGTTTGAGGACTTCGTTGAATGTTTGATAGATAGCCGTGTCACGTAATCGGTAGCCATGGATATCTTCAAAGTTTAAAAAGTTACTCTTACGGCGATTGATTTTGGCTAGTGTTCGGTTGCTACCGCCTAAACAAACTAGTGGCAAGTTTTGGCCGTTGCGTAGCCACCAAACACTATTGAACAGTTTATCCACAAACGTCATGGTGTCAAAGAGGGCGCTGGCTGGAATCTGATCGTTCAACTTGAATTTTTCAGATAAGCTCACGGCGCCAATTGGTAAACTGATCAAGTTTTTGGCTTGACCATTAATAATGAGGACCAGTTCGCAACTCCCACCACCGGTATCCATCATGACACAGTTAGTGGTTGGTAAGGTGTTCACAACGCCCAGATAGTCATAGTAAGCTTCGGTTGTTCCAGGAATGACTTGAATGTCTAAGCCAACCTCGGTTTTAACTTGCTTGAGAAATTTTTTCTGATTGGCAGCTTTACGGGTCGCAGCGGTTGCCACGGCTTTTAATGTCAAATTAGGTAACTTATCGTAGACGACTTTGAAAGACTGCAACGCTGCAATCGTCCGTTCAATCGCAGCTGGTTGTAAAGTCGGTGTTTCAGCTTCATTCTCATTTTCTGAGAGGCGCACCATCTCTTTTAAACGGTGGGTGACTTTATAACTCCCATCATCCTGAATTTGGGTCACCGTCATGCGACAAGAATTAGAACCTAAATCAATTACGGCAAAATTTTCCATCTTAGTGTTCATCTCCATCATCGTTGAACGGGCTTGGTTCATTCTTCGGACTCATCATTGGAATAAATTGATGGGCCGTACTCGTTGGTGTCGGCGTTGGATGGTCAGCGGCAACTCGTTTCTCGGCGCCAGCCATGAAGCTAGCTTGTGAGTCTAAGGTTGGTAAGCCACGACGATCACATTTCTGATACGTGTTGTCTGCCTGTAAAATGCGCGTCTTCACGGTATCGTGCCACATAGTCGAGAAAATAGTCATTGCACGATTGCTGATTTCCGGTTGTAAGAGTGGGAAAAGTAATTCCACCCGTCGATTCAGGTTCCGTGTCATCATATCGGCACTTGATAAGTAAATCTGCGGTTCGCCGTCATTGCTAAAGTAGTAGATCCGACTGTGTTCCAACAACCGACCGATAATTGAGTGAACTTCAATATTATCGGAAATCCCTTTGATACCGGTCCGCAAGCAACAAATGCCACGAATGATCAATTGGATTTTAACGCCAGCATGGGAAGCTTCGTAGAGTTTGCTAATAATTTGTGGGTCTGAAAGGGAGTTCATCTTCATTTTGACGATGGCTGGCCGACCAGCTTTAGCAATTTCAATTTCGGCATCGAGCTTTTCATTGATGAAGTCGCGAATACCGTCTGGTGAAATGTGCAATTTGTGGAAATAAGGTGGTTCGGAATAGCCGGACAGCATGTTGAAGATGTTTGAGGCGTCAATCCCCATATCGGTATCGGCAGTGAATAAGCCGAGGTCGGTATAGAAGTGGGCGGTGACGTCATTATAGTTCCCGGTACCCATGTGCATGTAGCGTTTGATGCCTTCGCTTTCACGCCGAACGACTAAGGCTAATTTACAGTGGGTCTTCAAGCCGATTAGCCCATAAATGACGTGACAACCCATTTCTTCGAGCTTCTTCGCCCAGTGGACGTTATTCTCTTCATCAAAACGGGCCTTAACTTCAACTAAGACGGTGACTTGTTTGCCGTTTTGGGCGGCTTGACCGAGGTACTTGATAATCGGTGAATCTGCCGAAACCCGATAGAGCGTCATTTTAATGGCTAAAACGTTCTTATCTTCGGCAGCTTCATGAATAAAGTCGACCACTGGTTGGAAATCATCGTAAGGATACTGCATCAAAATATCATGATCTTTGATCAAATCAAAAATCGATTTTTCACGATAAACGGCGGGATAGTAAGCCTGATATTTTTGATAATTCAAGTCGTCATGACCGGTGATTGATTTAACCAACTTCGATAAGAAAGTCAAATCGAGCGGGCCGTTGACGACGTACAGCGCGTTTTCAGTGGTGCCAAGGGCTTTCGCTAAGCGTGCACGTTGGTGTTTACTCATACTCTTTTCGACTTCTAAGCGCATGACTTTCCCGCGTTCGCGCATTTTAAGTTGTTTCTGAACTTCCTTCAATAAGTCGGAAGTATCTTCTTCGGCGACATCTAAGTCGAGGTCCCGAATGACGCGATAGGCGCTGGTTTCCTTGACGGTATAGTTGATGAAGAGGGAGCCGACGAAAGCTTTAATGATATCTTCTATTAGAATAAATTGGTTGGCTGCGCCTGGCAGAACGACGACCCGTGGAAAGACGTCAGGAACTTGAACGGTCGCAAATTTGCGCTCTTTTTTATTACCATTCTTATAAATGCGCAATGCAATGTTCAACGTGTTGTTGGCAATAAATGGGAATGGGCGTGAAGAATCATCCGCCATTGGGGTCAGCGCCGGATATAGCTCGTCATCAAAGTAGTTTTTGACAAATGTTCGCTGTTCGTCCGTCAAGTCAGCCATGGTGAGCAACTTAATGTCATGTTGTTCCAGCAATGGTAAGAGTGAGCGGTTCAACGTATTATATTGCCGTTTGACCATTTCATGGGCCTGATCACTAATCGCCGCAACTTGATCCGCTGGGGTTAAGCCGGCTGGATCAGGTTTCGTGTAGTTTACGGACATTAATTTGCGCAGTGAGGCGACTCGCACAGTGAAAAATTCATCCAAGTTACTCTGCGTGATGCCTAAAAAGCGCACCCGTTCCAGTAATGGATTATCTTTGTCGCGGGCTTCGTCTAACACGCGGTAGTTGAAGTCCATCCAACTCAATTCACGATTGGTATAATAACTTTCCTTTTGGTAATTCATGTTTAACGTACCCCCCGACGCTTAATGACTGGGGTGAGCCCGAAGACTTCTTTGAAGAATTCAGCCTTCTGGGAGAACACCCAGTTTTCTAGAAATAGATCATCATGCGCATAGCAAGTGATGATGACTTGTGGATTTTTAATTGAAACGGAAATTTTACTGATTTTTTGTTGCCGGCCGTCATCCAAGGCATCCGCTAACCGTAAAATGGCAGATAGTTTGGAGACGACTAAGCGTTGTTCCAGACTCATGTGTTCGAAGTGCTTGATATCTTTCGATGGTGTCTGGGCACTGTGGTACCGGGCAATTGTCGCAATCGTTTGCTTTTCATCATTCGTTAAGCCGGTCAGTTCGGTCGCTCGCAAAATGTAATCCGAATGCATGTAGTGTTGATGTGGGTCAATATAACTGCCGACATCATGCACGATTGAGGCGACTTGGAGTAACAGGCGATCCCGCTTGCCTAAATGGTGTAGCGGTTTGAGTTGATCGAATAAGTGCATCGAAAACTTGGTGACTAAGTCGCGGTGTTTCGGTTCAACATTGTAACGATCCGCGAGGTTTTTAGCCGCGGTGACGATTTGATCATTAAAGTTATATTTTTTATAACCTAACTTAACGGCTTCTTGAATAATCAAGCCATCAAGGGCAGTGACATTGCCTAGCCAGATAGTTTCCGCATTGGTCAACTGTAATAATTCGTTGATCAATAGGAGTTCTGGGATGATTAGTCGAACGTCACTTTCATCGACTTCGTATTTGTCCATTAAGTACTGGTCAGACGCGTTGATAATGTCATCGTAGAGTGCTTTAAAGTCGGCCTTGCTCAGTTCTTCGACGCCAACTTTGGATTGTTGCTGGCGGAATAGGTTGGAGAACGGCGCGACCCCGAGCATCACAACATTGCTCGGTTGTTGCCGCGTCGCTGGTAAGAAGCGGCCAAAGTCAGCAATTTGGCTGGAAATGTAGTCATCTAAGACTTCGACGTAGTTTGGCACACTTGATTGTAAGTCTTCCAAAACTTCAGCGATACGGACCGGTCCGAGCCGCAAGCTGCGTGAAAAGGCGAAGGCGCCTTGATCGTAATGAGAGATGCCGACGCTACCAGAGTTAATGCCTAAGAGGTAAGTCGGGTCGGCGATAATTTGTTTGAATTTTGGAAAATGGACCGCCACGGCGGCTGAACGTAAATAAGTTTCCTGACTGCTAGAGAGCCAGTCGATTTTGAGACCAGTGCGCACGAACAGTTGGTCTTGAATGTAGTCCGCATTATTCGCGGTCGATAGTGACCATGACCCCCACAGATGATAGTCGTGGACGCCATAATCGTGCATGATCTGAATAAAGCCAGTTAGCGCTTGCGTGGCTTGTTCGACGGAATCGTAGTCAATTGTATGTTGGTCGTAAATATCCTCACCTAAAGAGACGTCAGAACGAACCCTTTCGATCTGGCGTAAGGTGCGTAAATTGACGATGGAAAGCTCAATGCTTTGGACATTGATCATCATAATACCGAATAATTTTGCTGCCATGTTAATCCCCCGTTGAAGTATTTTGGTGCGACGCTTGCATATGTATTTAACTGGTTAAACTGGGTACTCTTCAGTTTAACATACGCAAAAGGCTGTAGATTTCCACCAAAATAATGTAAAAATTTTTTTATTCGTGTAAAGATTCGGTTAACGCTAAAAAAAGCGCAGTTCAGCAGCAAACGAGTCGTTCCTGAACCGCACTAGTGGGGCTTACAAAATTTCTTGATTATTAATAATTAGTTTGTTCAGATGCTTTTCAACTCGTTGCTCAACTGGTGGTAATTGTTGGTAGTCGCCATACATGCGCGTCAAGATGTGGTCGTAAGCCTTAGGAATCTTGACTTGCATCGTCTCAAATGGGGCCATTTCCAGCTCGGTGAGTTCGGCGTATGACAAGATTTCTTTGTCATAGTCGTATTGCGAAGCCAGATTTTTGTAGGTCCGTGAGTCTGACTGTTCATAGAGACGCATGTAGCCTTCACGATCTTGTTTCTGCGCATTCACTTCTGCCAGTTGTTGCGCCGTCTTCTTTTTTAAAATGTTGCGTAATGGTGTTTTAACGAAATTATAGTTTAACCGCAATAAGATAGCGGCATCTTCCAACCGATAATGCATGAGTTGAGATCGGCGTAGCGCTTCGTCGTCAGGAATCTTGTCGAATGGAAAGATGTCGACAAAGACGCCCTTAAACGCGTTATTGACGTTATTTTTTTCCTCGATATAAGTATTCACATCGAGCAGTTTCATGTAACTCAACCCATAATCTGGGTCACTCGCGCCAGTTTGGAGAAAATATTGATTAGGGTCCAAATAACGGTTGGCGACGGTGATGAAGCGTTGATACTCACTACGACGCATGCCGAGGTCAATATCATCATCCCACGGAATAAAGCCATGGTGACGGATGGCGCCGAGTAGCGACCCACCAATCAGAAAGTAGTCGATTTTTTCCGTGTCACAAATGTGAATCACGGTTTGCATGAGATTTAATTCGACCTGATGCAGGGGTGAAAGAGACATTTTCTCAGCTCCTTTTCGTAAGCGTTTCCTCACTCTCTATCATACACTTTGTAAGCCTGAATTGTTAGGCAGGATGCTTTACATAGGCAAATCCGGGGAAACTGCAAGTCATTCTGTGCAAAGTGGTTAAAGGCGTGTTATATTCTAAAAAATGCTATGAATGCAAATTTGAAATGATGGTGAGTGCAATGACAAATGCTGATTTAAGCAAATTATTAAACAACTATTTTGAAGCCTATCAAAATACAACCAAAATTATGGCGGATTTGGTTGCCTGGCCATTGAGTCAAAATAAGCTGTCGTTTGAGCAATTTTTGATTTTACGCCGCATTGCGACGACGGATGCGGTGACATTAAATGATATCGCGATTCAACGCCAAGTGACGCGCAGTGCAATCTCACGCCAAATTAAAGCGCTATTGGCGCAACACTATGTTTTTCAAGTGCCTGATCCCCAAGATCGCCGTCGATTATATTTACATTTGACGGAAGCGGGCCAACGGGTAGAAGTTTTAGTGAGTGACGCCATTACGACGCACTTCGACAAGTGGGTCGATAAATTAGGCGAGTCACAAATCAACGAAGCCTTAAAGATGATGGAAACGATTAGTAATCAAGTGATGGCAATTGGGCAAACCGGCGATGATGACCTACATTATCGGTAGTTTGAGGTGGTGGGTACTTCTCACTCTGGGCGGTCTCGTAAGCCTGGCTTTATCTAAGACGGAAAGTCACCGTCTAAGATAAATTTCACCACTGAGCCAATTGCGGACCGCCCGCCGTTCATATTGTCGAATTTATTAAGCCAGTGGTAATACTGGATAAAATCAATATGACAATGTTAATAAGTACTATTGTGCCTATACCATTGATGGAATATTAATGTGATGGCTATTGGTTATTCAATGTTTTTAGATATTGCCATATAGGGTGGAAATCTTATTTAATGACTTGCCGAAAATGTAGCTCGATTTCATGACAGCTTTTTCCAATCCCATTGTGCTCATACCAAGTTCAATTATTGGCTGATTCCTAAATAGTAGGGCGTACTTCAAAATTTGTCACAGTTAGTTAGCGCAGGTCAGGCTGGTTGATGCTCAGTGGTGAAATTTTACTTAGCCGCGTGGGTTTGGCGCGACTTAGTAAAAGGCCGGCTTACGAGACCGCTTTTTGGCTCGTAACCGTGCCCACCACGTTTCAGCGTCAACCGGCCTGACCGGAGCGGAAATCGAAAACCAAAAAACCCGCCCATTTCAATGGCTGAATTGAAATGGGCGGTTTAACTATTTAGGATTGGTGTTCATTACTGGACCACCTTGCGCTACTGGCTAGGTATCACGTGGTGGGGTTTGCTTTCTAGTGGGTCATGGTTTGACAAACTGCAGTCAATCAACACCAAGTTAAGCGTTTTTAATTACTGAGGTCAGCGCCGTTGTTGGCGATGACTTTTTTGTACCAATAGAAGGAATCTTTAGGAATCCGTTTCAAGCTGCCATTCCCTAAATCGTCGCGGTCAACGTAAACGAAGCCGTAGCGTTTCTTCATTTCGCCGGTTCCGGCAGAAACTAAGTCGATACAACCCCACATGGTGTAGCCGAGCAAGTCGACACCATCGATTGTGACAGCATCACGCATTGAGCTTAAGTTTGCTTGCAAGTATTTAATGCGGTAATCATCATGTACTTGGTTGTCCGCGGTGAGTTCATCGGCCCAGCCAATCCCATTTTCAACGATCCATAAGGGTTTATGGTAACGGTCGAACAAGGTATTGAGGGCGATGCGTAAAACGTCAGGGTCAGTGGCCCAACCCCAAGCGTTCGTTTCCAAGTAAGGATTTTTCACGCCGGTCATAAAGTTGCCAGCCGCGTCACCTTTATCTTGATGCGTCGTGACGGTATTAGAACCGTAACAAGAAAAGCTCAAGAAGTCGGCTGGATAGTTAGCTAACAGCTCGTAATCTTCGGGACGGTCATCCAACTTGATCCCGTCACGCGCGTATTGCTTGAGCCGGTAGTTTGGATAGTGACCACCAGTTTGAACGTCACTATAGAAGAACGTATTTTGCTGCTGTAACTGAACCTTCAATTGGTCAGCTGGGTCAGCCGTATAGGCGTAAAGTGGGCCGTAAGCGAGCATTTGCCCAACTTGAATCTGCGGATTGATTTCACGCGCCGCCTTAACGGTGAGGGCGCTTGCGACAAATTGATTATGCGCAGCTTGCGCCCGGTTTTGTGGGGAGCCATCGATGACACCGCCAGCTAAGAAAGGCGCGTTGTCCATAAAGTTGATCTCGTTAAAGGTGAGCCAATACTTAACTTTACCTTGGTATCGTTTCATCACTAAGGTTGCGTATTTAACGAAAAAGTCAATCACTTTCCGGTCAGCCCAGCCGTTGTATTTGATGGCAAGGTTGAGAGGTGTTTCATAATGTGACAGTGTGACTAATGGTTCGATGTGATACTTTTGGCAAGCGTCGAAAACGTGATCGTAGAAAGCTAAACCAGCTTCGTTCGGTTCGGCGTCGTCACCGTTTGGAAAAATCCGTGACCAGTTGATGCTTAACCGGAACGTCTTGAAACCCATTTCGGCCATCAATTTGATGTCGCCTTGGTAATGATGGTAAAAATCAGTCGCCGTGTGACTTGGATAGTATTCGCCGTCGATAACCGCTGGTACGGTGCCTTCAGGAACCTGCCGTTTGTCGGTGAAGAAGCCGAAGTCCGTTGATCCAGTTTCGCCAGTGGTTGGTTTTTGCCAAGTCACTTGCCGAGGATGGTCGTAAGCACCGGCCGTAATGACGTCTGCCGTGCTCAGTCCTTTGCCATCGGTTAAATAGGCCCCTTCGAATTGGTTCGCAGCGGTTGCGCCGCCCCAGAGAAAATCTTTGCTAAATGCCATGCTGATATCCGCCTTTCAGTCACTTGAATGATTGTTGTTCCTGTCAAAGTGAGGTTGTTAAGTTAATTAATAGCTTAATTATAAGCGCTGCCAAACTTGCTGCCTAGGGCTTTAGCACTTCCTGATAAGTTGTACCATCAGGTTGAAACATTGTACCGTTAATGGTACGGATTGTACCATGATTAGTGATGTGGCAGTTGGGCTTGCCGGCGAATCGTGCGGGCCAGCGCCTCAACGATGGTCATCGCTGGCAGTTGACTCGTCAGATCATAGTGGCCATGAATCCGATGTTCCGTGGTATGGTACGTGAGTGCATAAGTACTGATCATGGCAATGGGACTGTCACGATGCCCGGTAATACTGATCAAAGTGGTGGCCGGATCATTTTGAAATTGGCGTAACATGCCAAGGACTTCGGCAGCCTGACCTGAAACGGACAAGGTAATGAGGACGTTTTTGGTCGTTTGTTTCAGCTGTGGAATCAGTGGGTAGTAGGGATCGGTTACGGGGAAACTATTGATCCCTAAGGTTGACGTTAGGCGGCTCGCATATTCGGCCACGTTTGCGGAAGAGCCCGTGCCAGTGAAGACCACATTGTTGGCGGTCAAAATAGTTTGCGCGACGAGATCAAGTGTCCGTTGTAAGGTGCTCGGAAACGTTTCTGCGGTCAACAGTTGGACACCAGTCTCGAGGTCCGGTGAGGCTTCCAAAGATTGCTTGTGAAAAGCGACTTTAAATTCAGGAAAACTACTGTAACCCATTTTACGAATGAACCGCATCACGGATGAATTGGAGACGTGCGCGCCCGCTGCGAGATCCCGAACGTGCATGAAAGGCACACCGGTCTCATGTGCCAAAATATATTCATAGATTGCAACGTCAACGCCCACGAGGGTCTTGGCGTCATTATAGCCGAAAAATGCCATGTAAAAAACTCCTTTAGTAAAGCGATTACATTAATTATACGACAGTGTTCGAACACAAACGAGCGTGAGAATCATTGATTCTCACGCTCGTTTGTCGGTTAATGTTTGAAAAAGTTGCAGTAGACACCTTCGCACGCTTCCAAGAACATGCCAATGGCCATCAGATACATGGCCGCCATGTTATGGTCAGCGAACACTAAGTAAAGTAAGACCGCGTACAGAATTAGAAAGAAAATTGCACTAAATTTGGAACTTGCCATTTTGCCACCCCCAAAGACTGCTTGAAACTTGAACAATTGTAACCACTTACAGTTTAGCGCTAATGGTTTCACTTTAAAAATAGAAATAAATTTATATTTAAATGAATAGTGTTCGGGTATTGCTTTCAATCACGACAGATGATATTATAATAACTATCATAAATAAATAAAACACGAACATTTACAATTGTGCATTTTCTGTTATTTCAATTATCTGGAGGAAATCATGAACAAAATCGCGGCATATTTTAATTTTTCAGAATTAAAGACCAATGTGCGGACGGAAACGTTAGCCGGTTTGACCACGTTCGTTTCCATGGCTTACATTCTTTTTGTTAACCCGAGTGTCTTAGGGGCTTCGGGGATGAGCCAAGGGGCGGTCTTTACGGCCACGGCCTTAGCTTCAGCGTTAGGGTGTTTATTGATGGGGCTTGTTGCCAAGTACCCAATTGCGATTGCGCCAGGTTTAGGGGTCAACGCCTTCTTTACTTATTCAGTTGTTATCGGGATGGGTGTGAAGTGGGAGACTGCGTTAGCCGGAGTGTTCGTTGCTTCCGTGATTTTCATGATCATCACACTTTTCAAATTACGTGAAATGATTATTGATGCGATTCCACGTGACATGAAATTAGCTATTTCTGCCGGAATCGGGTTTTTCATCGCCTTTATCGGGTTGCATGGTGGGGGCTTGATTGTTGCCAATAAATCAACGGTCGTTGGTTTGGGCTCATTGAGTGTTGGGACGACTTGGTTGACCATCTTTGGTTTGTTAGTCACGTTAATTTTAATGAGTCGTAAAGTGCCCGGTGGGATTTTTATCGGGATGGTCTTAACGTCGATTTTAGGGTTAGCGACTGGCTTGATTAAAATGCCAACACATTGGGTTTCAGCTGCGCCATCATTGAAGCCAACATTCGGGGTTGCGATTGCGCACGTTGGCGATATCAACAGTGTCCAATTGATTATTGTTGTTTTAACCTTCCTATTAGTTACCTTCTTTGATACGGCCGGCACGTTAGTTGGTTTGGCTGAACAAGCTGGTTTTATGAAAAATAACAAAATGCCACGGGTTGGGAAAGCCTTGATGGCCGACTCCACTTCGATGTTAGTGGGTTCTGTCTTAGGAACGTCACCAACTTCAGCTTACGTGGAATCTTCTGCCGGGATCGCCGTTGGGGGTCGCTCAGGATTTAGTGCCGTTGTTACGGGCTTATTGTTCATCTTAGGTTTATTCTTCTCACCATTATTGAACGTGGTGACGGATCAAGTCACGGCGCCAGCGTTAATTATCGTCGGGGTCTTGATGGCCGAATCCTTGAAAGAAATTCACTGGGAACGCTTTGAAATTGCCGTGCCAGCCTTTTTGACGGTCATTGGGATGCCATTGACTTACAGTATTTCTGATGGGATCGCCTTGGGCTTCATCTCTTATGTGGTGACGATGGTTGCGACGAAGCATGCCAAAGAAGTTCATCCATTAATGTATGTGTTATTCTTCATCTTTATTATCTTCCTCTGGATCTTGAATATTTAACTTAACGATAAAAATAGCGGCTCAACATTAGGTTTTATGACTAATGTTGAGCCGCTTTAGATTGTTGTGGGAGCTTGAAAACCGCTAATCCAGCTCACTGTGATTCCTAATCAAGATAGTTGATAATAGCCGCTTCCGGTTGTTATTGATAACATGCGGCCGAGGGACCGGGTCAAGCCTGAGGAACGTCTTGCCCCTCGCCTGGAAGCCTTGCACAACCCGCAAATCTCCCGGACGGTCCGTGGTGTAAGACCGGAAAATCACCGGTCAAACGCCACCCACACGGCCGATGCCATCAACAACAACCTCCAGCTAGTCCACTGTTTCGACTGATTAGTCAGTTATTCGGATTTAGCTCCGACTGTCAGAATTGGTGTGTTGTCTGCTTTAGGCGTTAGGCTTTTCTTTGCCGATTGGGAATAGGCTGCGTGGATTGTAGCCTAAATCTGTTTGTTCTTCATGACGTAATTTAAGGTAGTCAAGGTTGTCCAAACTTGAGTCTGACCATAAATCAGATTCAGCCTTGTGGATTGGTCTAAAGATGATAGTGCCGTCGTTATCTTGGGACACATTAAACTCAGTGTTTGCAGGTACTTTGATGGATTTAGGAATCGATAGAACTGTTGAATGGCCGTGACGACGTGTTTTTACAATCATGGACTAATCCTCCTTTGAAAGTTGGCCTTAGTATACCTGGTAATCAAAATTTGAGTGTTTAATTGAACTCGTTTTAGATTATTTTTTGGTCATAGCTTAAAGTTACGCAAAATGGTTTCTCGTTCTGCTAAGGATTTCTTTTCTACTTGGGCAAAGTTGTGCCAGTGGAAATGCCAAAGGCGGGTCTTGAGAAACGTGCCGCGGAAAAGCGCCTTTGCGAGTGGGGCGCCGAAAATCAGGCGATAGGCCCAGTTGGGGGTGCTCATGGTTGTGATTAGCTCGATCTTAGGTTGCTTGACCAAGGTCGTGCGCATGGATTTGGCATCGTAGAGTTGGCCCTTGGCATAAACTTTATCTAAAAAGCCTTTGGTCATTGCGGGCACCACTTCCCACCAAACGGGGAACATGAAGATAATTCGGTCGGCGTCTCGTAGTCGCTGCTGATAATTGGCTACTTGTGAATCAGTTGGTAAACCGCGTCGCCAGTTTGTGAGGTCGTCGGCGGTCATAACAGGATTGAAGTGATCGGCATGCAGGTCGATTAAATCAATCGTCTCTCCAGCCTGGGTTAATTTTGCCATGGTCGTTTTCAATAAAGCGGCCAAAAAGGAGCGATGGTGCGGGACATTTTCACCGGCAGTCGCGGTATAAGGGTGGTCAAAAATAATAACAGTTTTCATTAGTCAAAACTTCTTTCATGAGTTAATAATGGTAGTATAGTGGCAAATAAGGAACGCGGCCTTAACATATGTTAAGTGGTTCGCGGAAGGTGGTTGACGATGGGGTTAACGGACTATTTAGCGCAACAATTTCCGGTGATCAATGCGCATTGGGATGAGGTTCAAAGTCGGTTCACGGCAAAAAAGGTACCCGCTGGAACAACGTTGTTGACGGAAGGTGACGTGGCGACCAACTTGTATTTCATTTTAAGTGGCGCCGCGCGATTGAGTCATAGCAGCGCTGACCGTGAAATTACGCTACAATTCTTTTTTGAAAATCAGATTGTGGCTTCGTTTGAAAGCTTCTATCTTAATCAACCGAGTGGCTTTGCCTTAACTTGTTTTGAAGCGAGCGATTTGTTGGTACTCAGCAAAACTGACTTTGATTGGTTGCGCCAGACTTATCCGGAGATCGAACCTGAAGTGACGCGTTTTGTCTGCGAACGTTTTATCACGTATCGCAAGATTCTTTTCAATCAGCTGGAACAATCGCCCGTGGAACGGTATCAAAATTTGGTTGAAAATGAGCCTGAAATTTTGGATCGAGTGCCATTACATTTGGTGGCCTCTTATTTAGGGATTACTCCCGTTTCGTTAAGTCGTATTCGGGCACGGTTAAAATAAATTTATAAATTGTGTCGTCACAAAAATAGCGACTCAGAAATTCTAAACGGATTTCTGAATCGTTATTTTTGTGATAATTGTCTTGTGGTTAGCTATCTTGACGGGTCGCTGCGATGTCGACTTCACGAATGTTAACTTCTTGTGGCATGTCATACATGAACTTCACGGTTTCAGCGACATGTTTTGGATCGAGCGTGATACCGCCCATGGTTTGCTTCCAAGATTCGTATTCAGTCAATGCGTGCTCATCGGTGACGTGCGTCAATAAATTAGTTTCGGCGGCACCGGGGGCAACCAGCATGATACGGACGTTTTTAGCGGCGACTTCTTGGCGAATCGTTTCAGTCAAACCGTGGACGCCAAATTTGCTAGCAACGTAGGCGGCATGATTTTGAAAGGCTTTGAAACCGGCAATCGAAGACACGTTGATAATCGTGCCATGTTCACGTTCAGTCATTTGAGGTAAGACGAGTTGAATGCCATTTAATACGCCCATGACGTTAGTGTCGAGCATTGTTTGCCATTCAGTTGGGGATTGTTGCCAAACGTTACCTAATAACATGACGCCAGCATTGTTGATCAACAGGTCGGTTGGGCCATAGACCGCTTCGGCAGCTGCGATGGCGTCCCGTAATTCAGCTTGATCAGTGACATCAGCATGCTTAATCATGACGTCACCGGCCAGATTAAGTGCGGCGATTTTGTCGGTATTGCGGCCAAGCAACAATAGTGGATGTTGGTCGGCGTTGAAAATTTTGGCCATTTCGGCTCCAAAGCCGGAACTTGCACCGGTAATAACGATTAATGATTTCATTTTAGATAAAACTTCCTTTTAATTAATTTTCTGATTTGACGACTACGAAATATTAGTATAGTCTGAATTGGCAATTTGCCTAGTACGCACTTTTTGGTAACCGGCAATGGGAGGAAAATATGTATGCAAATGAATTTGATGCCACGATGCAAATGATTCGTGGTAAATGGAAAATCTTGATCTTGTATGAACTGGACGATGGTGATGGCCGATTTAACCAGCTCCAACGTACGCTGAACGTGACGCATAAAATACTGGCTGAACAACTGCAACAGTTAATGGCGGATGGCTTGGTGCAACGGCACGATTTTCATGAACAACCGTTACATATCGAATATCAATTGACGGCCAGGGGGCAATCAATGATTCCGGTGCTGGATACAATTTGTGATTGGGGCTTAGCCCATGTGGATCGTGATCAGCTAACAAACGTGCTCTGCGATGAAACTGAGTAAAACTAATATGGCGTCATCAATCCAATTTAGGGTTGATGACGCCATATTTTTAATTGAATAATTGTTTTTCGATATTAATATGCCGGGTCTGCCAGTAGACGAAGCCGACGACGAGCAGAAAGAGGATCGCAGCGACGAGGACTATTAACAATGAAATTGTCCACGGCGTGTTTAAACCGGCCCGATTATGAGTATGACTCATAAAGGTGTTAATCATGTTTAGGTCACTAGCTGCATGTAACAAAATGGGTAAAATTAAGTTTTTGGTTTTGAGATAGACGCCGCAGAGTAAGACGCCAGTTACAGCAGCCAGAAATAGTTGTGGCAAAACATAGCTCCAATTTAGACCGGTGAGGTTAATCAGGTGCACGCTTCCGAAGGCAAGACTGTCGATGATGATAACCAATAGTGTTTTTCCTGGTAGCGCCTTGGCTAATAGTGGCAGTAAGACACCACGATAGATATATTCTTCTGTCAGCCCAATGAGTAAAATATAGCCAGCATAAAAGAAAATCATCGGACTGAAAGACAACTTGCCTAGTGCAATCCAAGCAGGCAGTTTTGGAATCAGCAATAGCACTAAAGCGGGTAGGCAAGCTAAAAATTGTTGCCAGCCATGCGTTGAGTGCCACCACTTGATTGGTATCTTGAACAAATAGTGGTTCAGCCCCCAAGTGGCGACTAGAATAACTGCATCTTGCACGATTCCAGAATAAAGCCCAGGCACGAAACGACTTGTGAGTGAAGGAACTAGTAGAAATAACCCCGGAACTAAAACAATTAACAAAATAGCGAACCATGGATAATGGCGCGATTGTGACATGATAACATCCCCCTAGACTAATTTGAGTTAATCTTAAGTTAAGTCTAGCACTGCTTTGACACTGTTTACAGCTCGTTTGTGAATTATGTACAAACTTTTTAGGCCAAAAAAATCCCGCCAGCAAGCTGACAGGATTTAAGTGCTTATTTGTTAAAGGTGTCGTTTTCGACGTCTTTGATAAATTGTTCCAAGTGGTCGAAGTAAACGGGAGCATTATCGATCATATGATGATGACCACCGTTTGGCGTCGTCACTAAGCGTGAGTTAGGAATATCACGCGCCATCCGCCGAGCTGAAGCCAGTGGCATGGTTTCGTGTTCGCCAAAAGTCAATAACGTTGGAACTTTAATGTTATGGATTTGGTCACGAACGTCCCATTCCTTCAACTTACCAGTGATCACGAATTCATTGTCACCTTGGAAAGCGTTGTAAACGGGAGTAGCGGTCGTATCGATCAAATGTGAAATTGCTTTAGGTTGTTTGCGGTCAACATAGTTGGCGTTCAACACATCCACATATTTTTGGTATTGTGGATCATTCCAGTTGCCTTCAGCTTCTTTTTGCTTCATATAAGCAACAGCATCGGCAGGTAAGCATTCTTCACGACATTTGTTGACGTTAACCACGTATTCTTCAATGTTGTCGACCATACTTGAAATGATGGCACCCTTGAGGTGTTTGCCGTATTTCAAAGCGTACATCATGACGAGCGCGCCGCCCCATGATTGGCCGATTAAATAGAAGTTTTCCAAACCAAGCTTTTGACGAACTTCTTCGACTTCATCCAAGAAATAGTCATAAGTGAGGTATTTCTTAGCAATTTCAGGGTCGGAATAGTCAGGTTGGTCAGAATAGAATGAGCCAAGTTGATCATACATTGTCACTTGGACGCCGAGGTCAGCTAGCTTTTCACCAAAGTTTTCCCAGTATTCATGATTGCCACCAGGTCCACCATGCAAGCAGAGCAAATGAATATCGCCTTCGCCTTGGGTGTTGGTCCATAAATGGTAGCCATTATCGAGTGTGAGGATCGTTGTACCTTGTTTCAAATGATCACCTAATTTCCAATTATTTATACCGTTATGGCATATGATTGTCATTATCTTACCACTGTTAACGAGTGAGGGTCAAAAGGGACTGTCGGCGGGAGTCAGGTGGATGTCTTCCAACTGTGAAAAGTCATGAGTAGCAACAAAATGGGCATTTAAAAAAGGGTTCAAGTGTTGCGGCGTGAAAGTGATGACGCCATCACGTCCTTGATAGGCATCATAGTCCTGTGCACTTAATTTAAATGATGCTGGGATTGGCAAGACGGTGGTTGAGCCGATTTTGTAAGGCTTGACAGTCATATTTCTGACCTCCTAGGTTGACTTAAGTATACGGTGCAGTTGCAATTTGAACGAAGAATGTGACTTAAATAGTTGTCTTAGATGATCATTAGGCAGTGGTAGCCCGAGCCAAAATTAACGACATTTACCAAAATGTCACCACTAATCTCCTTAAATGAAAAATGTAATATTACAAAACAATGGAACCGATTGCGGTTTGTTAACCGATATGAAATAATGGGTTAACAAATCGATAGGAGAGGTGGGTTGCGGATGGCAACGCAGACGGAAGTCTTAACACAATTGATGCAAACGGCACCAGCCTATTGCTCTGGTGATGAGCTGGCGCAACTATTTGGCATTAGCCGAACCGCCATTTGGAAAACGATTCAAAGTTTACAGGGGGCTGGTTATACCATTGAAAGCCGCCACGGTCGCGGTTACCGCTACGTGCCGAATAACCAATTGAGTGCGACGGTCATTCAAGCAGCGCTACCATCAAAGATTGCGCCTCAATTGGTGGTCTTGCCAACGGTTGATTCGACCAATGCCTACTTAAAACGGTTGGTCAGTCAAACGCCGTTAAGTCAGCCCACGGTCGTTATTTCGGACACACAAACAGCGGGTTATGGGCGTTCTGGTCGCGCATTTTATTCGCCAGAAGCGACGGGAATTTATCTCAGCATTGGTTTACCGATGCATCCGCAGCAGTCGTTTGATCCAGGCTTGCTCACGACGGGGACGGCCGTTGCGGTGGCAAAAACGTTGACGGAATTGTTCGAAGTGCAAGTTGAATTAAAGTGGGTCAACGATGTGTTAGTTAACCATCATAAAGTCGTCGGTATCCTGTCGGAAGCGGTCGCTGATCTCGAAGCGGGGCAGCTTTCGACGGTCATTGTGGGAATTGGTATCAATTTAATGACGACTGATTTTCCGAAAGCCTTGGCGACGAAAGCTGGAGCCGTCACTGCTAAGATGGATGTGACGCGCAATGAAGTCATCAGCACCTTATTAACTGAATTCTTTACCAGCTATCAAACTTATACCACGGGCGACTTTATGGCCGATTATCGGCGGCTGTCGATGGTCATCAATCAACAAGTTGAATTGAAAAGTGGCACCAAAACCGTTACTGGTATCGTGAAAGACATTGATTCGACAGGGGCATTGGTTGTACAATTGCCGTCGGGTCAGATCCAACGGTTAAACTCTGGTGAAATTACCAAAGTTAATTTATTAACGGGGGCGTATCATGGTTAAGCACACGCAGTTAAGTCGCCTGATCATTGCCGCAGAGCTTGCGGTTGGCTTGGCAATTTGTTCTAAGATAACGATCCCACTGGGGTTGGTTCCGCTGACGGGGCAAACTTTAGCCGTGGGATTGATTGCGAGTATTGTGCCACCACTGGTCGGAACTTGGGCTATTGGCATCTATTTGTTATTAGGGTTAATTGGGTTACCGGTCTTTGCGGGGAGCACGGCCGGTTTAGCCGCCTTATTTGGGCCAACTGGTGGTTATTTATGGGGTTTCTTCCTATATATCTGGCTTGTCGGTGCTTTTAGTAATCTCACCAAACAAACACCAGCTTTGATTATTGGCAATATAGTTGGTGCCACGATACAATTATTTGCAGGTGCATACTGGCTAGTAATATCAGCCCACTTATCATGGACAGCTGCGATTAGTAGCGGTGTGACCCCATTCTTGTTACCAGCAATTATTAAGGTAGTCCTTGTGGTTGTAGTGGCTAAGGCGATTCTAAAACGTTTGCCACAAAAGCTGCGTTTAAAGGGATAAACCGGAAACTTAAAAATAGTACTTATACCGATGAATAAATAAAGTGGTTAATAAAAATAACTAAAGAAGGCAAACTAATACTAGTCAAGTGGTACCCAAACATATTATAGTTAGGGTATTAGCGCTACTAGATGAAGAGTTAGTAGTTACTGACAGAAACAAATCAAGGGGTAATGGGAAATGAACGAAAAATTGCAGGGCGTGAACATCAGCCGCACGATGGCTCGGATGAATCGGCATAAGATGCATCCGCGTCGATACATCACCGGCTTTGATGGCATCCGGACTTTAGCGGTGCTGGGAGTCATCATCTATCACTTAATGCCAGCGTCACTACAAGGTGGATACTTAGGAGTACCAATTTTCTTCGTTGTTTCCGGCTATTTAATTACGGATATTTTGTTGCAAGAGTGGGAGACCCACGATTCAATCCGCTTGTGGAACTTTTATGGGCGACGCTTGCGACGACTCTATCCGGCATTGGTGGCGATGCTGCTGGCAACGACGGCGTATATCACGCTGTTTCAGCGGTCGTTATTGACGAATATTCGGGCAACGGTCATGACGAACTTAATGTATGTCTACAATTGGTTCGAAATTGGTCACGGTCAGAGTTACTTTGATCGCTTTAATGGCGAGTCACCTTTTACACATTTGTGGTCGCTGTCGATCGAAGGACAGTATTACTTTTTTTGGCCGTTAGTGGTCATCTTTTTAATGTTAGTCTTTAAAAAACGAAGCCGAATTTTCGCAATTATGATGGTTGCGGCATTGCTTTCAGCTTTAGCGATGGCCTTATTGTATGATCCGGCTAATACTAACCGGGTGTATTATGGGACTGATACGCGGATGTTCGCGATTTTGATTGGGTCGGGGCTCGCCTTTATCTGGCCGTCTCGTGAGTTGCCGGAGGACGTTAACTTTGGTAATCAGGTCACGCTGGACGTTTTGGGTGGCGGGTCACTACTTGCTTTGATCGTCATGTTCTTCCAGATGTCCGGTCAATCAGCGTTCACATATCGTGGTGGAATGTTGATCTTCACCATTTTGTCAGGGGTGTTAGTGGCAACGGTCGCCCATCCGGCCAGCCACATGAACCGCATCTTAACGAATCCAGTCTTTACCTATATTGGGCAACGAAGCTACGGGATTTATTTGTACCAGTTCCCGGTCATGATTTTTTACGAAACGAAAGTGCATAACATTGGTGATCATCCATTGATTAATAGCTTGATTGAAGTGGCGTTAATTATGTTAGTCACGGAACTAAGCTATCGTTTCATCGAAAATCCAATGCGGCGCTACGATTACGGTCAATTATTCTCGGATATTCGCAACTTTATGCGGGCACCACACTTTAACCGAGTCACCGGGACGATTGCGAGCTTTGCGACCATCCTGTTCGTGATTACAGCGGTGGGCTTCGTGCAACAACCAAGCAAAGCGTCCAGCAATAAGAAGACTGCGATTCAGAATACGATTACAAAGAATACCAAATCCGTTAAGAAGCAGAATGCGGCCGCTTTGAAACGTCAAAAAGAAGCGGCTAAGGCGTCGGCTGAGTCGAAGCAAGTCGCAACTGAAAAGTTGAAGACGAAACAAGCTTACGATAAGTTGACGGATGCCCAGAAGAAAGTTGCCAACGACTATAGCTTGAAACCACAAGTGGTCTTGGCCATGAATGGTACGGCACTATCGGCAATCGGGGATTCAGTTTTGCTGGATGTTTCTAGCGACTTACAACAGGTCATTCCAGGAACCACGGTTCAAGGAAAAGTTGGTCGTCAAGTGACAGAAGTGCCGGGTATTGTCGGCGCGTTGAAGAACCAAGGTCAGTTAGCCCATAATGTGTTAGTCAACATTGGGACGAACGGGACGATTACCGGTGCCCAAGCGGATCAAGTGGTCAATGCCATTGGGAGTGACCATCAGATTTTCTGGGTCACCGCGCACGTCCCAACGCAAAGCTGGCAAAATCAAGTTAACCGGCAGATCAATGCGACTGCTAAGAAGTATAACAATGTGCATGTGGTGGATTGGTATACGGAAGCGTTGAATCAGGGGACTTGGTTTGCAAGTGATAATGTTCATCCTAACCCAACTGGGAATAAGAAATTAACTGCTCTGATTGCTAATCAAATTGCAAAAGTGAATAACAACTAAAGTTAAAGCGCCAACCGCGAAAGATATCGTGGTTGGCGCTTTTATGGTTCAATTAGTAAAGGTTGAAAGATGAAAACCGCTAATCTATCCCACTGTGATTAGTAACCAGGCTATGAAAGATAGTTGATAACCGCCGCTTCCGGTTGTTGTTGATAACATGCGGCCGAGGGACCGGGTCAAGCCTCAGGGACGTCTTGACCCTCGCCCGGAAGCTTTGCCTAAACCGCAAATCTCCCGGCTGGTCCGTGGTGTAAGACCGGAAAAGCACCGGTCAAACGCCACCCACACGGCCGATGCCATCAACAACAACCTCCAGCTAGTCAACTGTTTCGAATGATTAGTCAGTCATTTAGATATTTAGATTTAGCGGAATCAGTCAGAATCAATATGCTGTGTCAGCAAGGTTAGCTGGCATGGCGTTGAGGCGAAAAATCGGATTCTGCCTGAGCGATAATCCACGTATGAGAACAGTTTAGGCATAACCAACGCCAGTATCAGTGGGTTCACAACAGTTTGGGCACTTTCAACCTTTAGTCAATTATTTAGCTTTCAATGTTTTCAATGGAATTCGTAACTTAATATCGTTTAAATTCAGTGAGTACTGTAAGTCTTGGTTGCCACGAACCGTCATCTTCATATCGGTTGCGTAAATCACGAGGCCCAGTTGATGACCAGCGAGTAAACGATGGAAGATTGGCTGGAGTTCAACACTGAAGTCATTGAACTGGTTTGGCTGAATGGCTTCAGCATGCCAAGGCTCGTGCCGGTTTTGTAAATTCAAATGACCTTTTGTGATCATCTTGAATGGCGTCGCTGGGGCTAACTTGAAGTCTTTCAAATCATCTTCACGCCAGTGGTAGCCAAGGTCGAGGGCTTTAGAGGCAATTAGTTGAGGACTAACGGTTAGCCGTTGTGCTAGACCAAAGTCAATCAACATGAAACTCAGCATCCCAAAGTTTTGGTTAACGGCGACCGTCCCACTCACTTGTGGTCGTCCAACAAGTAATTGATCCGCAGGTGCTTGCCAAGATTTAAACAATAGCCGGTGATTATACAACGGATTCGTCTTATCTTCGCTAAGCAAATCGTTTTGCCAATCATTGAGATGTTGCTGATAATGCGCAAATAACTTGTCTGGCAATTTGTCTGTGAAGTGGGCCGCCCGTTGATCAACGGGATGGTCAGCCGGGACAAGTTCCTTATATTGAACCTTGAAGTCGAGTGACTTGTCGGCATCCTCCCACCAATTATCATGAGCCGTCCAAGTTTCAGCGGCCGTGTTATCTTGCACGAGCACGTTCGGCAAGAGGGCTTCAGCATGGTTGTCTAAGTCATAGAGTTCGTGGCTGAGCCAGAGATTCATCATGTCAGTGAAATCGAGCGACTGTAAGTTGTTGATGTAAATGTGTTGACCTTGATGCAAGATCAACTTTTTGGCAACCGGCACGTCTTGGAGCTTGTCCCAAAGATTGGCCACGTTGCGTGGTTTAACGTTCCAGTCGTTGAGCCCGTGAACCATCACGATGTCCGCCTTGATTTTGTCTACGTTCTTCAAGTAATTGCGTTCGTCCCAGAAACGGTTATAGCTCCCCGTTTCGCGATCTTGGTCGGCAGTCAATTCAGCTAATTTTTGATTGAATTTTCCTTGGATATGGTGGGCGTCACCGGCTTTAAGACTCCGTGAAAAGACTTCAGCGGCCAGCACGTCGGTATCTTCCCCTTGGAACGTGTCTGGTGCGACCACGAGACCGTTGTCGCGGTAGTAGTCGTACCAACTGGAAATAGCGGCTTCAGAAATAATGGTCTTCAACCCATCAACCCCGGTTGTTGCGGCAGCCGTCGCTAACGTGCCGAGGTAAGAGCGACCAGTCATCGCAACTGAGCCGTTTGTCCACCAAGCTTTGATAGCAACGTCGCCGTCACGAGTGGTGAAGGCGTGACGTTTGCCAGTTAGCCATTCAATGATGGCGATAGTTGACGTCGTTTCATCTTCATCCCCAGTGGGTGCGAGGCCATCAGAGTCGACGGAACCGATTCCGGCGGCGTAAACAACCGCAAAGCCCCGTGCTAAGAAGTAATCATTTAGCGTGTAAGAGCGTTCCCGACCAAAGCTTTCTTCGGCCTCAGTCGTGGTCTCGTCAACGGAACGGGCGGCTGGCAATTTTGGTGTCGTTGCTTTGAATTCAACGTCTGCGTAAGTGTTGTCGTCCGGTGTCTTGGCAGTCAATGGGACGTCGACATTATGCATCTGCGCCTTGCCGGCTTGGTCGTCGATACCTTGGTTGTAAGGACTCGCGGTATATAAGACCGGTACTTTTAGGCCATGGTTTGTTTCAGCGGGCCGCAAAATTTCAACTTTTAATAAGTCGCGTTGGCCGTCATCGTCGGTGTCTAGTGGGGCTTCGACGTAAACGACTTCACGGATGAGTTTGTCAGTATCAAAGACGGCTTGCGCTTTACCATTGAAGAAGAGGGGCTTTTGCGCCGAATCAGCTTGATAGAATGGCGCAAAAAAGCCGCGCGTAGTCAAGAGTTCAATCAACGTTTGTCCTTGGACGCCACGGGTATTTAATAATAAATACCAGGCGTAGTAAAGTGATTCGCGATCGAAGGCGGATTCACCGACCATGGGTAAGTGAATGTCGCGCATCGCCAACAGCGGATCAGCGAGGTCGAAATCTTGGCCGGGCAAGAAGCCGAGCAATTGTAAGCCGACGTTGTAGAAGACTTGGTTGTTCACGATGTGGGCCGTGTCTAGCCATTCAGCGAGTGTTTGTTGGCTAGTGGCCATTAAGTTGGCAAATTTGTGCTTTAAGCCGGCTTCGGAATGAACCTCGGGGAAGCTTTTGGCTAAAAGGGCCCGGTAAACGGCTGGAACGGTTGTTAACGTGTCCATGTCAGCGGTAATAAAATGAGTTTTGGTGAGTTCGGCAATCGCTGCTTCAGAATCAGTAGGGACGATTGCAAATTGATTATTTTTCATAGCGTTATCCTTCATAATTATGATTAGTTTTAATTAACATTATACCGCTATTTAGGCTTAGACCAAATTTAAACCTGACAGCGCTAACAGGCTGTGCTACATTAAAGTAAATTTAAATTTGGAGTTGAAAAGACATGGCTAAATTTCCGATTTTGTATACGACTAAAGCAATCAATGAAGATGGCATTCATGGTGAAGCTTATATCGAAGATGGGCTGCGGGTGCCGTTGGCCAGTCCGATGAAATCTGATCCGGGGTCGAATCCAGAACAATTGATTGGTTTAGCGTTGAGTACCTGTTTGAATGCCACGCTGGAAGCCATTGAAAAAGAACATGATGTGCCGCATCAAAGTAAGGTGGTCACGACGGTCAAGATGTCACGCGACCGGTTTGGCTATCAATTCTTTTTAGATGCGCAAGTCACGATTCCAGAGGTTGATCTCGCAACTGGCTCGCACTGGTTAGCGATTGCGGAGACGCGCTGTCCCGTTGCCAAATTGTTGGGAGACAACGTGAATGTTAAGATTCACCTGTAAAGTTCCGTCTCCGGTTGTTGTTGATAACATGCGGGCGAGGGACCGGTTCAAGCCTGAAAAACGTCTTGACCCTCGCCCGGAAGCTTTGCTTAAAATCGCAAATCTCCCAGACGGTCCGTGGCGTAAGACCGGAAAAACACCGGTCAAACGCCATCCACACGCCCGATGCTATCAATAACAATCTACAGCTAAATAGCTAATATGATGTTGAAAAAAAGACTGATTGACTACAATTTAGTGTAATCAGTCAGCCTTTTTTAATGGATTCTATTTGCAGCCATGATGGAATGGGCAATGTGGATGGGCGGCCTTAACGACGTCTTCTACTTTGTCCACTTGATCAAGTGCTTGGCGCTTAGTCTTTTCGCGTTCAATTTTGAGTTCTAAATACTTGCGATGGGTCTTGTAAAAGCCATGAATGGCAATGGCTAACGGAACCGTGTGTAATAAGGTCAAAGCTGGAATCAACCAAGGATAGTCGTGCGCCATGTTGTAGACGCGTTCGTGATGTAACTTCCAAGCTTCGTGCATTTCTTTTGGTGGTAGCATACTAAGATCACGCTCCTTTAAATTGTTGCCTCCAGTATAACGGTTATTGTAACCGCTGTCACTAATGAGAAACGACCCCATCTGCTATTTCAAACGAACACGCTTAAATCAGCATGCTGGTTAGATGGGATAACACTGATGATTTTAATTGCAGTAGTGATTAGTCATTTATTAGCACTCAGTCTTAGGTTTGGTGCAACTAGGCTGAGTTTTAAAAACGCCTTAATAAGCCGGTTTGAAAATTGAAACAATGTTATGATTATTTGGTGGCAAAGTATGGATTACTAGGAACGCATTAATTTAAACCATTGGGGGAACTGGAGCATGTATCAGATACTGACTGATTCGGAATGTGATTTACCGCTAGCGGTTTTAACGGCAGGCAACGTGACTGCCATTAGTTTTCATACCAAGCTTGGTGATCAAGATTTAATCAATGATTTTGGGAAAAGTTATGATATCAATGACTTTTATCAAAAAATTCAAGCGGGAACGATGCCGACAACGACCCAAGTTAATGTTGGCGAGTACGTTGAGTTCTTCAAACCATATGTTGAGCAGCAACAGCCGATTGTGTACGTTGGTTTTTCGGGTGGTCTGAGCGGGTCAATGTCGAGTGCGCATCAGGCGCGTGCGATGTTGTTGGAATCACATCCCAACGCTGATATCCGCATTGTGGACAGCTTGGCTGCTAGTGGCGGTGAAGGCTTATTGGTGTTGCAAGCAATCAAGTTACAACAAGCCGGGGCAACCTTAGACGAATTCGTCAACTGGTTTGATGAGAACAAGTTGTGTCTGCAATCATGGTTTACGGTCGATAATTTAAATTATCTTTATCATGGTGGCCGCATCTCCAGAACATCGGCTGCTTTAGGCACGTTACTAAAAGTTAAGCCAATCTTGGACGTTGATCCAGCCGGCAAGTTACGCCAAGTTTTTAAAACTAGAACGCGGAAGAAATCTTTAGTTGAACTTGCCGATAAAACGTTAGCAGCGATGCAACATGATCCCGCTCAGCCGATAATCGTAACGACCAGCGGGGACTATGCAGCGGCGAAAGTGGTTAAGACTCGGATTATCGAAAAGATCAGTACGGCGGATGTGCAGATCTATCCGATTGGGATGACGATTGCTAGTCATACCGGCTTTGGCTGTGTCGCAGCCTTTGCAATGGGTGATGGGCCAAGAAGTTAAGTCATTATTATTTAAAAATAAGACCAAAGAAAAGTGGTGTCAATTGTCGAAAAAACGGCAATTGACACCACTTATTTAGTTCAATTTTAGTCTAACTTTTGATTCATTTTACTATGGCGAATCCCGTAGCTAAAGTAAATCACGAGTCCGAAGACAAACCAAGCGAGTGAGGCTGCCCAAGTTTCAATCGAAAGCTGGGTCATCATGAAGAGACACAATAGTCCTGAAACGATTGGCAGTACGGGATAAAATGGGACTCGGAAACCTTTGATTTTATTTAAAGTTGGGTTCTGACGTAGTAACAGAATTCCAAATGAAACGAAAGCAAAGGCAATCAAGGTCCCGATATTAACTAAGTTTGCTAATTGATCGAGCGGAATGAAGCCAGCGAGGACTGAAATCACAACTGTCACAGTGATCATCGCGTGTTTTGGCGCATGGTGCTTGTCGATTTTGCCTAAGAAACTTGGTAACAAGCCATCACGGCCAATCGAGTAGAGTAAGCGTGAACTACTGTAGATCATAGTGACCATCATTGTAAACATCCCTGCTAAGGCACCAATTGAGACAATCCCAGCGACAAAGTTTTGATGAACAAGTTGTAATGCGAAAGTAACCGCATCATCGACGTTCAAGAGTTTGTAGGAAACCATCCCAGTTAAGACGCCGGAAACCATAATGTAGAAGACGGTACAAACAATTAGCGTCCCAATGATCCCGATAGGCATGTTCTTTTTGGCATTCTTAACTTCGGCGGCGGAACTTGAAACCGCGTCAAAGCCTAAGTAGGCGAAGAAGACGACGGCCGCACCCTTGAAGATGCCGCTGACACCGAATGGGGCAAATGGCGTCCAGTTGGCTGGCTTCACATAAAATGACCCAACTAATAAGAAAATAACAATAATAGCTAATTTTACGGCAACAATAATATTGTTTAACCGGACTGAGGTTTTCAAGCCTTCGTCGATGATCCAGGCAATTAAACAAACAATTAAAATTGCCACGATATTCACGTAAGTCCCGTGCGCTGGGTCAAAGGAACCCGTAATGGCTTTTGGCAATTTCAGTCCGAAGCCAGCGATAAATGAATTAAAGTAGGCGGCCCAACCGACCGCAACCGCGGCAACGGCTAAAACGTATTCGAGCACTAACGCCCAACCGATGATCCAACCGACCATTTCCCCGTAAACGATGTTGCCGTATGAATAGGCGGAACCGGCGACAGGTAGCACGGAGGCGAACTCGGCGTAACACATTGCGGCGAGCGCACAGACGATTGCGGCAATGACGAAGGATAAAATGATCCCTGGACCAGCTTTGGTGGCGGCCACGGTCCCTGGTAAGATAAAAATTCCAGTCCCGATAACGGCCCCAATGCCTAATGCAATTAAGTCAATGGCGGATAGGGTCCGCTCGAATTGACTGTCTTTTTGTAAATAGCGCGACAGATTTTCTTTCTGAAAGATGCGCTGACGAATCCCCATAAATATTTGTCTCCCTTTTTAGTTATTATTAACAGCTCATTGTAACTATTCGACAATTTACTATGCTCACATGATACCGTGACTGATTATTAAAAGTCAATTAGAATTGGGTGCTAATTTAAAAAGTGACCAGTTTAACCGGTTTGTTAGCGCGCTTAACGGAAGGTTGGGTCGTTACAAGCGACTTGAATTCTGATAAGATGATTAGTGAAAAATGATTTTTTAGGAGGGTTTAAAACATGTCATCGATGTTAGTGGCGGAAGATCTGTCAGCGGTGGGTGGGATTTCATTGAGTGCTGCCGTACCAGTATTGACGGCGATGGATTACCAAGTGGCGGCGTTACCGACCAGTTTGTTGTCGACCCATACGAGTGGTTATGGGCGCCCGGCTGTCGTTAATTTAGCCGACTGGTTGCCCAAAGTCTTTGAACACTGGACAACGGCCCAGTTAGATTTCCAGCAGGGGCTGATTGGCTACGTTGGCACGGTGGAACTTTGCCAGTTATTACATGATTACTTAGCGCAACAAAAGTTAGACTTGCTCGTGGTAGATCCGGTCATGGGCGATCTCGGGCAGTTGTATTCGGGCTTCGATGACCAGTATGTGACAGCGATGCGGCAACTGATCCAATTGGCGGATGTCATTTTGCCCAATGTGACCGAAGCAAGTTTGTTGGCAGGCTTGCCATATACGACGCAACCAGATTTGCCAACAATTTTGACGGCGCTACAAAAGCTGTTGAAACCTGGTGCACATGCTGTAATTACCGATGTGACGCAGAATGACCAGATTGGCTGTGCTTGGCTAACGGCCGATGGGGTGCAATTTATCGGTGAGCCACGTTTGGCCGGTCATTATAATGGCACGGGTGATACGTTAGCGGCCGTGATTGCTGGCTTATTGGGGCGTGGCTTTTCATTGACTAGAACGTTAGAATTAGCTAATCAGTGGCTACATATTGCGGTTGCCGAGACGTTAGCCGACAAGCGGGCGGATGAGCGCCAAGGCGTGGCATTGGGTGGCTTGTTGCGCGCAATTTTAACGTTAGGCTAGTGTTGGAAGATGTTATACTACTAAGTAGTGTTTTGAAATCGAATTTAGAAGGAGTTATTCGAGATGAGTATTGAAGTTACAAGCGGTGCCGTAGTTTATCAACAAAAGGATGGGCATCCCGCTTATCTCTTATTACAAAGTGCGACCAGTGACTTTTGGGGCTTTCCAAAGGGGCACGTTGAAGGCGAAGAAACGTTAGCCGAAGCGGCTTTACGAGAAATTCGTGAAGAGACTCAGTTGGAAGTGACGTTAGATACTAAGTTTAAAGGTTACACGGAATATGATTTACCAAATGGTAATCGCAAACAGATGACGTTATTTGTCAGCGAAGTGCCAACCGGTGTGGCAGTGACGCGGCAAAAAGTTGAGATCAGTGCTAATGGCTGGTTTGACTATGCAACGGCCCGCGAACGGCTGTCCTACGATAATTTGAAAACCTTATTAGATCAGGCCAACGACTATATTGAAAAGAAGCTAAGCTAGTTCTGTCGGTTCTCGCTTCGGGTGGGCTGGCTGAGGCTGGAACGCGGTGGCCACGGTTTCGAGCCAAAAGGCGGTCTCGAAAGCCGGGCTTCTTCTAAGTCGGGAAACCCACCCAACTAAGAAGAATTTCACCGCTGAGCCTCAGCCAGCCCACCCTGCGCTAATATTGTGTTTGAATTGTGTTAGCAGAGTGGGAGACTAACCGTGACTAGTATTTCCAGTTTGATTTATTGGCTAGGTGACTATTCTGACGGTTTACGGATGTTGATTTAAGCCATGACTTAAATGAAAGTGTCGAACAGGTTCATTTAAAGGAACAAAATAGGCCATGTAAATTGCTCATACAGAATGAAAAGCGGCTATCTAAGAAATTTACTTTTGAAACTGACTAGCATGTCCTTTCACGATTAAATGTGCCAGTTTTAAAGATTGGTTAGTGGGAACTAGAATCCAGAATTAACTAAGAATAACGTGGTTATGTAGCGGAGGTTGGGCTGGATGACGCTCAGTGGTGAAATTTCACTAGGTCGAGGGGGTTGTCTCGACCTAGTGAAAGCCCGGCTTGGGAGACCGCACTGTGGCTTCCAACCGTGGCCACCACGTTCCAGCGTCGATCCAGGCCAACCGGAGCGGCAAGTTTCGCCAATCCAAACGGGTCTAAGGACAAAAAAATTACTGGCACCGTCGCATAAACGGGTACCAGTAATTTTTAAACTATTAAACTACGTTAGAACTTAAAAAGTACATCAATTTTTGAATTATAATGAACGATTTTTAGGCTTGAGTTTTCAAGTTAGCAACTGCATCTTCGATTGTAACGCCTTCAGCGCGCAATTCTGGATGAAGTTTGTCAGTTGCAACGAATAATTGACGCTGGGTATCCAAAACGATACTGAACCAGCTGTTTGTCGGTTGAAATTTCATGTGACAAAACCTCCTTCTGAAAATTGTTTGGTTTTGCTACGAGATGCTTACATCATCTGTGAACCTTACAATTCATTTACTATACGCTGTTCCGCGGTATAATGCAAATGAAAAGCCTTACAGAAAACATAAATTTAGGAGAATGACCCAATGACCCATAACAAAGTTTTTGTGATTACCGGTCCGACTGGGAGTGGTAAAACGACCGTCAGCCAGTATTTGAAAGAACACTATAACATGCCACAAGTGATTACGCACACAACTCGCTCGCCACGCGCTGGCGAACAAGATGGTGTGGATTATTATTTTGAAACGCCCACGAGTTTTCCAACCAAGCATTACTTGGAACATGTGACTTATAGTGGTAACCAATACGGTTCGTCGCGCGAAGGCCTTGCCGCTGGTTGGGAGAGGTCACCATATATCAGTATCGTGCTTGATACGGCTGGCGCGGTAACCTATGCCCGTGAGCTCGGCGACCAAGCCGTAATCATCTATTTAGAAGTTAGCAATCAGCAAGCTTTGATCGACCGGTTGACGAAACGGGGCGACCAACAAGTACGCATTGAACGCCGGGTCGCTAGCAAAGAATATTTACGCGACCAGCAATTGCCCGCTGGCTTAGTCGGCCATGCGCAAGTTATCGTCAATGACGATTGGTCACAAACGCAACAGGAATTGGACGCTTTAATCGCGCAGTATCAGACGGACTCCCAGTCGGCCAATTAATTCACTTTCGGTCGGCGATATGCTAAACTAAATAGTAATGATTATGATTTAGTTGAATGGAGGTCAGCCGGATGGAAGCGACTCTTGAGCAGGCGGTCACGATTTTACGCCGTAACCAATTAAAAATTACGAAGCAACGGCACGCGCTGTTGGACTATTTAGTGACGTACCAAGATCATTACGTGGCAATTTCGGCGGTGGATGACCATATGCGGACCTTGTTTGCAGGCATGAGTCATAATACGATTTACCGCAATATCAAGGAATTTGAGACCCTCGGGTTGTTGGAAGTGAAATCCGCTGACAATCAAACGTTGGTCAAATATCAATGTGACTTTGAGCATCAGCACCATCATCACTTTGTCTGTTCGAATTGTGGGCGGGTGATCGAGCTACAAGCGTGTCCGCTGGATGCCTATGAAGCCCAGCTCCCCGGCTGCACAATTACCGGTCATCGAATGGAAATCTATGGTTTGTGTGAGACTTGCACAGCCAAACAGGCGCAAGCAAATTAGTCGACAGTTCGTCGGCTTTTTTCATGCCCGCAGAATTGGTTGCCGTGGTAAACTTGTCCTAAAGACTTTATTAATTTCGACCACTTTTGATGCATTCACCGGGTAAGCATGGTTTAATTGAACATTAGAGATTGTAGAACGGCAAGATTAGAAGGGAATGACCTTGATGGCTTATCGAACACCACCATTTATTACACCATTTGCGATTGTTTCGATCGTTTTAGCGCTCGGCGCAACCAACGTGGTCGTGAATAAGACGACGCATACGGTCAATGGTGCCAAGGCAACTAGCAGTAGAGTTGTGAAATCTTCAAGCAGTACCACTGATGATAATGATAAGGCTAGCGACAAGAACGCTAGCGATAAAAATAAAGATAGTTCCAGCGATGAGTCATCAAGCAGCACTGACTCACAGTCGTCATCAACGGACAGTAGTAGTTCGACGACTGATAACTCGACCAATAGCAGTTCTTCAACGACGGACAATGACTCGTCAAGTGAGTCGACTGAGTCAAGTTCAAGCTCAACTGAGAGTTCATCTACCGAAGAGAGCAAAGCGTCGTCATCGTCCAGTTCGACCGAGTCTAGTTCGGCGGCCGCGACGACTGAATCGACGACTGAGTCATCGGATGACGGGGGCGAATAGGAATGTTTAGTGTTTTAGATATGATTAACCACGCCTTAGGTTACGTCAATGTTAACTTAAAGATTAAAAATCAGATTTATATTGGGATTGGGATTGCCGGCGACTTATACCTCGGCTATGTCGCCATTCAATTGATGCGTAACGGTGCTTGGATGCGGGGCCTGCTCTACATGCTCGTCTTCCTAGTACTGATTTACTTCATTACGTTGAACGTGATCTATTACTTTACGAACAAAAAGGCTAAGTACGATTTATCACCAAAAATCGAAAAATTATTAGGTGGTAAGCCGAAAGAAGCCATTGCCGCAGAAAAGCAAGCACAACAAGGCGCCCAACAACCGTATATTCCAGCTAATGGGATCTTTGATGGTCAGGAACTGTTACCCGCGGCCGTCAAAACGTCGCACGAAGAACAACGTAACGTTCATCAAATCGTCGATCAGTTGCAAGCGGCGAATATTGTCCGTTTGGATTACGGTGGGATGAGTGACAATGCGATTATGCAACAAGTGAAGACGACTGGTGAACCGGTGGCCGCGATTGGTCAAGGCATTCAGGTGCCTTATTCAGAATTGCGGTTGGAAAATCATCGCATGACGATTTATGCGGGTATCAATCAGATTGATCAGTTGCCAGTAGGCCACATCACCCGTGTCGGTTTGACGGATGTGCACGATGCGCATGAAGATTACAAGCTATATCTGGCTTCGACCGTGATTACCGGTGGCATGTCAAAGATTGCTGGGCGTTCAGCAACAATTGAGCAACCTGGTGATTACCAAGTGACGGCACAAGTCGCCTTTGAAAATCGAGAAAATTAAGAAATTGACTAAAGAAAAGTCGTTGTAGTTGACCTGTTAGGTTTAACCACAACGACTTTTTTTAGATTACTACTGAAGGTTGAAAGTTAAAAAGTACTGAACCATCCCGCAGTGATTCCTAATCAGGCTATGAAGGATAGTTGATAATTGTCGCTTCCGGTTATTGCTGATAACATGCGGACGAGGGACCGGGGCAAGCCTCAGGAACGTCTTGCCCCCCTGACTGGAAGGGCTGCCAAACCCGCAAATCTCCCAGACGGTCCGTGGTGTAAGACCGGAAAATCACCGGCCACACGCCACCCACACGCCCGATGCTATCAACAACAACCTCCAGCTAGTAAACTGTTTTGAATGATTAGCTAGTTGTTTAGTTTGGATAGCAAAGTCAGCCAAAGTTGGTGTGCTGTGCCGGCAGGATTAGCCGTCCCTCATAGCACACCAATTCTGACTGACAGAGCGATACGCAATATAAAGACATTTTAGACATAGCCAACAATTGCATTACTGAATTTATGCGTACCTTGTTGTTTTCAACCTTTAGTTACTATTATTTTTAAGGCTTAAAAGGTACCCAGATTTTGATTGGCGGTGACCTGATCATTATCAGCCAGTTTTAGTTGTGAAACACCTTCAAAGGCGACGATGACGGTTGTTTGTTTGCCTTGCTTGGCGATTGCTGAAAAATCAGCTGTTGCTAATTTTGTGGTTTGGTCCACGGGCTGGCCTTCAGTAACATGGACTTCAATCCCTTGACCGTTCAGTTCGACAGTGTCGATGCCAATATGGACTAAGGTTGATTGTCCTTTTTTAGTTTTCAAGAGGACGGCGTGTTTTGTTGGAAAAACGCTGACCACTTTACCAATGATTGGACTATAGATTTCTGTGGCACTTGGTTCAATCCCGAAACCAGTCCCCATTGCTTTAGAAGCAAAAACCGGGTCATTAACTGTTTCAATCGGCATCATGGTTCCAGTTACTGGGGCAAATATTTCTTCTTTTTTCTTATTAAAAAACATCTTAATCAGACTCCATTTCTAGTTTAGTTAATTTAATTTTTTGAACGGTAAAATCACCTTTGATAATTGGTAATGCTAAACCACAGTTAATCAGTTCTGAGCCAGAATAGATTTGTTGAGTCGTGCAGTCTTGATATAACGCATTGGGTTCCAGTCCGGGTAATTTAATCAAATTGGTCAGGGCATCAACGTGGTAGCGATTATTAAAAGCATAAATCAGCACGGTCGTTGGCGTGACAAACATCCAGGCACAGTTGTCTGAAGTGAACGGTGATTGTAATCGGTAAAAGCGACTAGTCGTCAGTAAAGACCGCTCTTGTTTGGCAACCTTTAGCTGGTTTTGAATCGCCTTTTTTTGGTCAGCAGTTAAGTCTAGAATCGGCATCTCATAGCCTAGATTGGTCGAGGCAGCCAGTGCTGTCCGAGTAGTAAAGGGCACGCTGCGGCCTGTTTGAAGATTTGGAATCGCCGAAATGTGACCAGTGATCGTGCTGGGTGGAAAAAGGTAACTGGCTCCGTATTGAATCTGTTGCCGATCGAAACCGTCCGTATTGTCGCTGAGCCAGGTTTGTGGAAAATAATAAGCCATGCCAGGATCGAGGCGGCCACCGCCACTGGAACAGTTTTCAAAGAGGACTTGCGGGTACTTGGTCGTCAATTGGTCAATGACGTGGTACAGCCCTAGCCAATAGCGGTGGGTATATTCCGAAGCCATAAAGTGCTGGCTTTGGGAAAATGGGTCGGTCATATGACGATTCATGTCCCATTTAATATAAGCGAGGCCTAAGTCGTCAATCGTTTTTGACAGTGTGTCAATGATGAAAGCTTGAACGGCCGGGTTTGTCAGATCAAGGCAGTATTGGCCGCGTCCTAAGATTGGCGCGTAACTTTGACTCCGCATGACCCAATCTGGATGAGCTTTAATTAAAGCTGTTTTTGGTGAAATCATTTCTGGCTCAAACCATAATCCAAACTGGAGACCTTTTTGTTTGGCGTACGTCACTAGTGGTTTGAGCCCATTCGGAAACTTCTGCTGATCAGGAGCCCAATCACCTAGTGAGGTTTGACTATTGTTGCGGCCATGGTACCAACCATCATCAAGTACGACCATCTCGAAGCCTAACTCACTAGCAGCGTCGATTAATTGCCGAATAAGGGAGTCGTTGACTTGAAAGCCACTCATTTCCCAACTGTTAATGAGCAGTGGTCGTTTTCGCTGACGCCAAAATGGTGGTAACAGATGAGCGGTCAAAAAGTGATGGAAATTTTGGGAGTTGCCGTTGAAACCGTTTGAACTGTAATTGAGCAAAGCTTGAGGACTCTGAAAAGCTTCACCGGGAGCTAGGTTCCAAGTAAAAGTATCACTGTTTAAGCCAATTTGTAGTCGGAGCTGATCGTATTGATCTCTTTCAATACTGGCTTCATGATTACCGCTGTAAATCAGGCTGAGAGCGTGCACGTCACCCGTAAATTCGGTAGCATTTTGCGACAATGCCAAGTAAGGTGGATGCTGCGGTCCGCTGGCACCTCTGGAACTACCAATCCTAAAGGTTCCATGTTCGATTTCTGTCCGGTCAAGCTGAAATTCTTTTTGGTGCGTGCCATGAAAAGTTGTCAGTTGTTGGTGATCATAAGGGGTATCAATTGAAGCACTTAGTAAGCGCTGAATTTGAATGGTTTGATTACCTTCATTTTTGACGCTCACGGAGCGGACAATCACCGCTGAGTCAGCAAAGATTGTGTAGTATAGATTCAATTGAACCTTAGCCACATCATCATATAGTGTAATAATTAAGGTTTCTGAATGCGCTTGGCTTTCACGTGCGTGCGGAAGTGTTGGCAAATCCACGGCACCAGTTTTAATCTGATAACTTTGATAATGATATCTGGTGGGTGATTCAGCGTTGAGCGGTTGAATTTGAACCGTACTACTGCGGTAATCACCTTGAAAGGCAATCGGACATTCAAACGGTAAAAAATCGGGTGATAGCTCCGGTTGCTTTGGATCAGGTGTTGCGGCAAAGGTTCTTTTTTTGAGTTGCGGTCGGTTACTAAAGTGATAACTCGTCAGCGGATGGCCCCAGTAACGATGAATTAAATCATGATTGGCGACGATTTCCATAATATAAGTAACTTGTGGATTACTTAGTGTAAATGTGTGATTGAGCTGATCAAAGTGAATAAGTTGTGCCATATTAAGGGTGCTCCTTTCGATATGCTGTTGGTGCGCAGCCCAAGCCTTTTTTGAAGAATTTGGAAAATGAAAGGGCATCTGTGAACCCAACCGAACCAGCGATAACATTGATTGGATCATCACTTTCAGTTAATAATTTTTTGGCCTTGTTAAGTTTTAAACTCGTTAAGTACGTTTTAGGTGAGACCCCAATTTCCTGTTTAAACATCGCTGATAGATAGTTCGGATGAATGCCTAAAGAGTAGGCAATATCTGAGATTTGAATATCATCGTGATAATGATGTTCCATATAACGCATGGCTTGAGCAGACACTGAGCCGTCATAATTGGCCGCAACGTTAATGCCGTGTTCACCTAACAAGTTGCCAACGATGTCATACATAATGCCATTGATTTTAAAATAGGCTGCCAATGTATTTTGACTCAACTCAAGAATACGTTCGATCCGTTCTTCGTAGAAGTTGCTGTCTGCACAATCCATGACATAGTTGTTAGGGCTGGCTTGCCGCAAAGTTTGAACCAGGTTCAGTGACTCAATCCCTGTGAAACCAATCCAGGCATATTTCCATGGTGCCTTTTCGTCTGCGGTATAGGTAGAAACGGTATTGGCTGGTACAATAAAGAGTTGATTCTCATGAACTTCAAGTGTTTGTCCTTCGATTTCTAGTTGGCCTTTGCCCTCCGTTACAAAGTGAATGAAGTGATAGTCGCGTCGTTTGGGACCGTAGCTATACCGCGGCTGACACGCTTCAATCCCACTATTATATAGGATGAAGTCTGAGATACTCTTCTTTGAAAAATCGGTAAATTTATCTGTATATTCTCGCATATTGTTGTTCATGTTGTCATTATACATGGCAGCGCTTTAATTTAGATGGTCATCTTAGAAATTTCCATATGTTCGTTAACTTTTTCCATACTCCTTATCAGTCACGGAATGGTAAGCTTTCATCAATCAAGATTATGAAAGCGCATTATTAGCGTTGTGAGCTATCGGGAGGTATTAGAAAAGTTGGATAACCAATACAGGAATTCTTTCCATATTGAGCCGGTCAAGGGATTGATGAATGACCCCAATGGCTTAGCCCAATTTAAAGGCAAATATTATTTTTTCTATCAATGGAATCGATTTGCAACCAATCATACTTATAAGGCCTGGGGATTATTTACGTCTGAAGATTTAGTCCATTGGCAGGATCAAGGCGCGGCATTGCTACCAGACCAAGCTGATGATAAAGATGGGGTCTATTCAGGCAGTGCCGTGGCGGCTAATGATAAGTTGTATCTTTTTTATACTGGTAATAGTCGGATTCAGGGTAAGCGGCAGAGTCACCAAAAGATGGCATGGTCCACGGATGGTCAGACGTTTATCAAGCAGGACATGGCAGTCTGCACGCCGACTGGCTTAACGGAGAATCATCGTGATCCTAAGGTTTGGCAACATGCTGGTAAGTGGTGGATGGTGACAGGAGCCCAAACAGAGACTGATGGTGGGGCTGTTGCACTATTTGAATCAACCGATTTAAAACGCTGGCGCTATCAAGGTATTTTATATGCAGGCTCAGATCTTGATCAGATGTGTGAGTGTCCAGACGTGTTCTCATTAAGTCCAGAAGCCGATATCTTGACAGTTTGTCCACAAAAACGGACAGCAGCCAGTGGTACGGATACTGCAATTTCTAGTTTTGCAGGTTATTTGGTTGGTAAAATTGACTATCAACAGAAAAAATTCATTGTTAAACAGGAGTTAGCTAAACTAGATCTTGGTTTTGACTTCTATGCGCCGCAGACATTTGTAGATGATCATGGCCGCCGAATAATGACAGCGTGGATGTCACGGATGACGGCGGCTGAGGAACAGGCCTGCCCGACGATTGCTGCAGGCTATGTGCACTGCTTGACAATGCCTCGAGAACTAAAATGGCAACATCAACAACTCTATCAACAACCGTTAGTCGACTATCAACAATTGAGGGAAGCTCGTCAGACGTATATAGCCAAGTCAGGTCATCTTGAAAATGATAGTCCAGCTTATGAGGTTATTGTTAAATTTAAAGCCATCCCGGAAACGTTTTCACTTGCCTTAAATGGCGGGGCAAACAGGATCAATTTTGATAAGGGACAACTAGCTATTAGCCGAATCAATTGGGCTTCGGGAAAACAGGAGATTAAAAAAATACCGTTGACTTCACTAGATAAGCTTCAGATTTTCAATGATCATTCAACGATGGAAATATTCATCAATGATGGTCAGTCAGTTTTCTCAATGCGAACCTTTAATGACGGTTGTAAGCACGATGGCAATTATCAGGGGCTACCTTCAGCTGGAAAGTTAACGTTTTATCATTACTAAGGAGAATACAATGAATAATAAAAAAATTGCGGGCGAAATATTAAAATTTGTGGGTGGTGCTGGTAATGTGCAGTCAGTGACGCATTGTGCGACCCGTTTACGGATCATCACCAACGATAAAGCTCAAATTGATAGCAAAGCAGTTGAAGCAGTTGACAAAGTTAAAGGGACCTTCTTTAACTCCGGTCAGTATCAGGTGATTTTGGGTACTGGTTTAGTGGATAAAGTTTATTCTGAATTTGTGCCATTACTGAGTGCTAGTCCGGCAGATCAGGCTGCGCCTAAAAAAGAAAAAATGACGTTTAAGCGTGCAATTCGGATTTTCGGTGATGTCTTCGTGCCCATTATTCCAGTGTTAGTGGCGACGGGGTTATTTATGGGATTACGAGGGTTATTAACCCAACAAGCAGTGCTTGGTATGATTGGGTTGACACCAAGCCAAATTCCTAAAGAGCTTTTAGTTTTTACCCAAGTCTTGACTGATACCGCTTTTGCCTTCTTGCCGGCTTTGGTTGCTTGGTCAACCTTTAAGATTTTTGGTGGGACGCCGATTCTTGGCATCGTTTTGGGGCTGATGTTGGTCAGCTCGGTGCTGCCGAATGCGTATGCTGTGGGTGAGGGAACTGCTAAACCGCTGATTTTCTTCGGCTTTCTCAAAGTTGTCGGGTATCAAGGCTCGGTTCTACCAGCCTTTGTCACTGGGATTGTCGGTTCTAAAATTGAAATCTTTCTTAAAAAGTATATTCCAGATTCCTTAGATTTGATTTTAACGCCATTCTTGACGTTATTATCTGGACTGTTATTGGCATTGTTCATTATTGGCCCAATCTTTCATGGCGTTGAAACGGGTGTTTTACAAGCGGTTGAATTTTTATTAGCGCTACCATTGGGGATTGGCGGGTTAATTTACGGTAGTTTTGGTCAATTGTTAGGGATTTTTGGGATTCATCATATTTTAAATTTCTTAGAGATCAGTATGTTAGGCAAGGATGGTTGGGATTACTTAAATCCCATTGGTTCTTGTGGCAATGTGGCCCAAGCTGGAGCGGTATTGGCAGTTTCGATTAAATCGTTATCGCCAAAAATTAAACAAATTGGTTATCCGTCAGCATTGTCAGCTGCTTTAGGGATTACTGAACCGGCAATTTTCGGGATCAGCTTACGCTTGATTAAGCCATATATTATGGCCATGATTGGTGGCGGTGTTGGTGGCTTCTTGGCCTCAATTCTACATTTGAGAGCAGATGGTATGGCTTTAACTGGGATTCCTGGGATGTTGTTATATCTAAATGAACAGTTGCCATTATTTATTTTTGTTAATCTAGTCGCGTTTGGTGTTGCATTTGGGTTGACTTGGTTTTTCGGCTATCAGAAAAATCAAGAATTGTAAGGGTATACAAAATTAAGCAAAAACAAGCTAAAGTCATTTTCGACTTTAGCTTGTTTTTGTTTAGAGCCCATTTTCAATCAATTTCCAGAGGCGTTCAAAGCGGACTTGGTAGTCTGGGTCATTCCAAGTTTCTTTAAAGTTGGGCAAGCTGAAAATTGCGAAGGCAGCGAGAATCATTTCGGCACGTTCATGGTGGGGGTCATGGTAGTCCATAATGTCATCGATGATTTGGTCAGCATCAAGGAGAACTTGTCGAAGGGCTTCTGGATTGTTGTCGATGTATTCCGTGTTGAGCGTAAACATTCGCTGGTTAGTGTTATAGGTTTCTTTTTTAGCCTTGGCGAAAGCCCATAACCAATCGTGTAATTGGGTTTTCGGTGCATCACTCTCAACAAGCTTGATTTTGTCAATAATTTCGCGCTTAAACCAAGTTGCCGCCACGGCTTCCCAAAGCGCCTGCTTATTTCGGAAATGTTTATAAATCGCCGCGTGGGTCATGCCCAGCGTTTCAGCGATTTGGTTTAAAGTGATCCCGGCATCGCCGGTCTGGTCAATTAAATTTTGGGCGGTGGCAATAATTTTGTCACGAGTCTTTTGTGCCATGTAATTGGCTCCTTTCAACGTCTGGTGCTTTTTAATAGTTTAACACAAAAAAATATAAAAGTTACTTTATTTGATTTTTGTAACTTAGTTTGTTAAACTAATTTTGAGTTACAAAACTAGATAAAAGTTACTTAATCATTATGACAATTAAGAGGAGTTTAAAACCATGAAAGCAGCGCAGTTAACCAAATACGAGTCAGATTTTAAGTTAGTCGTACGTGACATTCCAACCCCAACGCCAAGTGAAAATGAAGTTTTAGTGCAAGTTAAAGTCGCCGCCGTCAATCCAATCGAGCATCTGATTGGCAGTGGCAGTGTGAAATTGATTCAAAATTATGACATGCCACTGACGATGGGCAATGAACTATCCGGTATCGTCACAGCAGTTGGCTCAGCTGTGAGTCGTTTCAAGGTCGGCGATGCCGTTTATTCCCGCTTACCGTTGACCAAGATTGGTGCGTTTGCGGAGTTTGTTGCGATTGATGAACAAGCGGTAGCCTTAAAGCCCAAAACGCTCGATTTTGAACACAGCGCGGCCGTGCCCTTAACCGGTTTGACTGCCTATCAAGGGTTTACCGAAGAACTCGCGGCACAGTCTGGTCAAAGCGTCATGATTCCCGGTGGTTCTGGTTCATTTGGACAATTGGCGATTCCAATTGCGAAAGAACTGGGCTTGAAAGTCATGGTGAGTGGTAACGCCCGTGGCAGAGAAAACGCAGCGACAATGGGCGTCTCACAATATTTTGATTATAAACAAGAAAATTATTGGGAATCGCTTGCTCCCGTTGATTATGTGATTGATACGATTGGTAAACCAGAATTATCCCATGAACTGTCCGTGTTGAAATCGGGTGGTCGGTTACTTTCTTTGCGGATGGGACCTAATCGTCGGTTTGCAAAACAACATCAGTTATCTTTTTTGAAGACAACCCTCTTCTCGCTAGCAGGCACTCAGCTTGACCATCAAGCGAAAAAAGCGGGCGTCCAATATCATTTTATTTTTGTTCGTAGTGATGGCGCGCAATTAGCCAAGATTACTGAGATCGTGGAACGTGAAAATATCGTGCCAGCGATTGATCCAACCCAGTTCAGTTTAGCGCAAGTCAATGAAGCCCTGGAGCTAGTGGCCAATGGTCATCCTAAGGGTAAAGTCCTGATTCGTTTCTAGAAAGGTGATTCAAATGAAAAATACAACTTATACAAAAGTCCCAACTCAAAAAATAACGGCTAGCAATGGCGTCACGTATGCTTATCGCGATTTAGGCGATCCAGTCGGCGTGCCATTAGTTGCGGTGACGCATCTTTCTGCAAATTTGGATAATTGGGACCCTGAAGTGATTGATGGGTTAGCTCGGCATCAACGTGTGATTACGTTTGATTATCAAGGCGTTGGGAGTTCAAGTGGCCACGTGCCAACGAGTATCCAAGGGATGGCTAGTGATACGTTGAATTTCATCAAAACCATGCATTTGACTAAAGTTAATCTGCTCGGTTTTTCAATGGGTGGCATGGTTGTACAAGAAATGTTGTTGCAACAACCTAAGCTCGCGCAGCATGTGATCTTGGCGGGGACTGGTCCTCGGGGTGGCGAAGGCATTGAGAATGTGACTAAGATTTCAGACATGGACTTGGTTCGTGCGATATTCACCTTAACAGACATTAAAACGTCCTTATTCTTCACGCGAACAGAAAACGGGAAGACTAGTGCAAAACAGTTTTTAAAACGGCTGAAACGGCGGCAACAACAGCGTGACCGTACGATTTCATGGGTGGCTTATCGTCGGCAACTCAAAGCGATTAACCATTGGGGACGTGACGAACCAGCTGATCTTTCGGGGATTACACAACCGGTGTTAATTTTGAACGGTGACCATGACCGCATGGTACCGACTGACCCGAATACCTATGACTTACATCGGCAATTAACCAACAGTGAGCTGGTCATTTATCCGGATGCTGGCCATGGCAGTATTTTCCAAAATGGCCCTGACTTTGTTAGAAGAGCTAATGCCTTTTTAGCGTAGTAGGGCACTTGTTAATATAATTAAACATCGTTGTTATAACGGCGATAGGTTTGGCACTTATTCTCTGATATAATTATTTTTATAGATAATATTGGGGATGAAATGAGATGCGGGTAAAACGGCTTAAGGGAATTTTTAGTTGGGTGATACCGATTGTGGTTGGCTTGGCACTGGCTTTATTAATTCGCCAATTTTGGTTCACGATGGTTAAGGTACAAGGCACGTCGATGCAACCAAACTTGCAATCAAAGGAACGTGTTATCGCTGTAAAAACGGTTCCGATTAAGGCTGACTCAGTGATTGTTTTCAAGGCATATGGAGTGAATCAGGAAGAACAAGACCGGCGTGCTGATTATGTGAAACGTGTGATTGGCCTTCCAGGTGATACGGTTCGCTATACCAGGCGCGGTCAATTGTATGTGAATGATAAATTAGTCAAGCAGTCCTATTTGAAAAATCAATTTCAACAAACGACTGGCACTTATATGGCAAATCGTCATAGCCAGATGACCGGCTGGACATTGACTAGTTTGAGTCACGATCAATCCGCCTGGCAAGTTAAAGTGACGACTAATCGGGTGCCTAAGGGTTACTATTTTGTGATGGGTGATCATCGTAGCGTTTCTAATGATAGCCGGAGTTGGGGCTTTGTCCCTAAAAAAGCAGTTGTTGGCGTCGTTCATACTTGGCCATGGCAAGCCCGCAAACAATATCTTAATTAAACGCGATATTTAGATGAACTCTGATGCACACAAACTTTAATATTTAACGTTTAATTTGTTAAACATATTGGACAACCAAAATAAAGCAGAAACTGTGATTGAATGCTATCAGTTTCTGCTTTATTTTGTTGATTGGAAATTTTCAGATACTTTGCAATGACGTTCTAACGAATAGCAATGTCATTGGTCGGCGATTTTTTAGATATTTGAAAATTGGGTTCTAAGAGTGTATTAGTGCTTCGAAGTTGGAAAGTTGAAGTATGATAATCGAAAATGACTTGCATGTCCTGATCTAGCGTCAGTTCGGTGTCGTGGTTAAAATAAACTTTACCAGCATTTGACATCAAAACATTACTGAAGGTAACGGGGATTGTTTTAGCAGGTGTAATAAATAAATTATATTTCAAACCGTTTTGTGATAAATAGTCTGAGAACTCGCCAATGCCGTCGTCAAGGTCTAAAACAAGCTCATCTTGTGTGTTTTTGAGTTGGTTAATTTTATTAAGTGCGTTGTTATCAAAAGTTAATTTCATCATCATTCAGTCCTTTTTGAGTGATTTAATTGTAGTGGCAACAATTGCGTGAATGTTAGCAGATTCCTTGGGATTACGAATGACTTGCTGGATACCGTTATGCAAGAGTAATAACTCCGATGCAAGTGTTTCGATTGGTAAATCTGCTCTTAACTCATGCTTCATACTAGTTAAAACAAGCATAAAATTAGCTGCTAGTTCGTCAAATTGCTTGTTAGCGATTTGCGTTAGGCGGGGATCGATTTGGTCGAGTTTAGCTAAAGAATTTACGACTAAACAGCCTTGAGGGTAGTTAGCTGGTTTTGTATCAAAAATTAACAAGTCACGTAGCTTTTGTTCGGGTGTCTTATTGCTCTGAATAATTTGAGTTGATAATTGACTGAATGTTGAAACATAACGATTCAGTGCTTGATAGAATAGCTCATTTTTATTGCCAAAGGCGTTATACAAACTTTGCGTCTTAATGCCAGTGGCGATAGTTAATTCACGGAAACCAGTTGCCTCGAAACCGTTTTTCCAAAAATAGATCATTATTTTTTCTAAAATGACATCACTGTTAAAACTAAGTTTTCTTGCCATTGATGAGTTTTCTCCTTTTTTGAACGGCCGTTCAACAATTTGAAGTATAGTGCCATCTGTTTTGATTGTCAATAATTAAAATGTGTCAGTTTGCTTATTTGGACTCAAAAAGGCCCGCCGACAGTTGTCAACGGGCCTTTTAGTGGCTTAAAAGAGTGTCAAAATATCTAAAGGTTGTTTAAAACGATAAGCGGTTTGTTGATGATTAGCGTTCGGGTCCATGCCCCAAACGGCTAAGCCAAAATCAACCTTGGCTGCGGCGGCGGTTTGTTCATCGCTGAGAGAATCCCCAACGAATAGGGCATCGCTAGGTTGAACGCCAACCCGAGCTAACGCCGTCAACAATGGTAACGGATCTGGCTTTCGTTTTGGCGTGTCGTCGGCACTGATCGTAACAGCCAACCGGTCCATAAAGTCATACTGAGCCATGCCGCTTTCCATTTCGTTGCGACGTTGTGAGGTCACGATACCTAGTTTTACGTCGGTCGGTAGCTGTTGCAAGAGGGGTGCGATTCCAGGATACAAGGTAATATCTTGATAATGGTCGGCCATCACAGCTTCATAGCGAGCTTGGAAGTGGTCAAAGTCATCCGCGGCAATGCCGAGGTGGGCCATCGCTTGTTCAGCGGCCATTGGGAAAGTCGCTTGCGCATCCGCGGCACTAAATGGTTTGTCGTATTCGCTTAAAACTTGGGCCATGACCTTGGCATAGGCGGGCTGGCTATTGGTGAGCGTTCCATCGATATCGAACATGATGGCTTGATAAGTCATTGAAGATCATCCTTTCAACCTGATTTACTCTCAGTATATCAAATTAACCGTTGACAGTGATTATTTGGATTGTTATAGTTAGATTAATAATTGATGAGGAGCTAATGATATGTCATTACCATTGAACCAACCAAAAAGATCAACTAGCTTTTACTTTTGGTATTTTCGCTAGTGTTTGTGCCCGCTGCTTAGGTGCAAACACGAATCCGATGTTTGCATCGATGCGGCTTGCCAAGAGCTTTTTGCGATTCAATGGCGCCCATGGATGTTTGAAAATTCCAAGGGTGGCTAAAATAAGTTTTTTCGCGCAACACACCCTTTGAATTTTCGACGGGTGTGTTTTTGTTTTCTCAGAAACACCTCATAAATCAGCCATCAGACCCCGAGCCAATCAAAAATTCTGGGAGGAAACCCTTATGTCTATTGATTCTGAAACTTTAGTGCAACACATGAATAACCAACTTAGTGCCATCCAACCGTCCGATATTTTAGCTTTTAACGCTGAAATTGCCAATATTCCCGGAATTGTTCGTTTAACACTTGGCGAACCCGATTTCAATACACCTGAACACGTCAAAGACGCGGCGATTAAAAGTATTCAAAATAACGAAAGCCACTACGCCCCATCAAATGGGACCATGGCGCTCCGAACGGCCGCGGCGCATTTCTTAGCGACGAAATACAACGTTCATTATGATCCAGCTAGTGAAGTGATCGTTACCGCTGGCGCAACTGGTGGGATTTACACTGCCTTGAGCTCGATTTTGAATCCCGGCGATGAAGTCTTGATTCCAACGCCAATTTTCCCATTGTACATTGCGATTGCGAAGTTAAATGGCGCCATTCCAGTCTTTATGGATACGTCTAAAAATGACTTTGTCTTGTCGCCAGAACAATTGAAACAGACTTTAGCCGACCATCCAAAAGCTAAGGCGGTCGTTTTGAACTTCCCATCCAATCCAACAGGGGTCACTTACCGGCGGGATGATTTGAAGGCGTTGGCGGATGTCCTCGCAGACAAACCGATCTTTGTGTTATCTGATGAAATTTACAGCGAATTGACCTATGGTGACGCCCACGTGTCAATTGCGGAATACTTACCAGAACAAACGATTTTATTAAATGGGGTCTCAAAGTCCCACGCGATGACTGGCTGGAGAATTGGGATCATGTGTGCGCCTAAAGCCATCACTGCACAACTTGGTAAAATCCATCAATTCACTGTGACGACGACCACAGCCAACGCTCAAGCCGCGGCTGCCGAAGCGTTAAGCAATGGGATGGACGATGCCCAAGTCATGAAGAAAGAATACATGGCTCGGCGTGACTACTTATACAAAGCTTTGAATGACTTAGGCTTCAAGTCAGCCAAGCCAGAAGGGGCCTTCTACTTATTCAGCAAGATTCCAGCGGGCTTGCCACAAGATAGTATGGCATTCTGTCGCGAGTTAGCCCATGAGGCTCGGGTTGCCTTGATTCCAGGGAGTTCATTTGGCCCTGGTGGCGAAGGTTACGTGCGGATCAGTTACGCGGCGTCAATGGCCAACTTGGAAACCGCTGTTAAACGAATCGGTGACTACGTTGCCAGCAAAGCCACTCAAACGGAGGCTAACTAGATGAAAATTTTAATGTACAGTGTGCGCGATGACGAAGAAAGTGCCATTCAAGCATGGGCCGATAAAAATCAGGTTCAAGTTGACACCAATGCGTTGGAATTTCATCCTGAAACCGCTGATTTAACAAAAGGTTACGATGGGGTCGTGATTCAGCAACGCAGTGCGATCGGTGATGATCCCACCGTTTATCAAAAATTGGCAGACTACGGTTTGAAGCAGATTACTAGTCGGACTGCGGGGGTCGATACCATTGATATTCCAGCGGCCAAAGCTGCCGGGTTGACGGTCACCAACGTGCCTGCCTACTCACCTAACTCTGTTGCGGAAATGGCTGTGACGCAGACGATGCGTTTGATTCGTAATTTGGAATTATTCGACAGTCGAATCATTCAACAAAACTTCCAGTGGGCGGGGTTACAAGCACGTGAAATTCGTTCCTTAACGGTCGGCGTGATTGGTGCCGGTCGGATTGGTGGCACTGTGGCGAGATTGTTCCATGGTCTAGGGGCCAAAGTGATCGCCTACGATGTGGTCCATCATGAAGAATTAACGGATGTTTTGACCTACGTTGACACGAAAGAAGCCTTGTTGGCCCAAGCTGACGTGGTGACGTTACATGTCGATTTGAATGAAACCTCTAAAGCATTGATCGATGCCGCGGCGTTCAAACAAATGAAGTCGGATGCTTTTATCATTAATGCGTCTCGTGGCCCGGTCATTGTGACGGCGGACTTAGTGGCCGCATTGAAGGCAGGCGAAATTGCGGGGGCGGCCTTGGATACGGTCGAAGGTGAAGCCGCGTTGTTCAACCAAGATCATCAGGGCGAAGTACTGGCTGATAGCTTGATTGCGCAATTGCTACAAATGCCAAACGTCATTTTAACGCCACACGTTGGTTTCTACACCAACTTGGCGGTTAAAAACATGGTCGATATTAGTTTAGATGATGTGTTAACCATTCTGAACGGTGGGCAAACGGATCATGCCTTTTAACTGAAAAATAGGACTTAAAAAGCGACTAGGAAATTACAAAAATTTCTTAGTCGCTTTTTTGAGCCTGTCAGATTTTTCTAGTTTACAACTCGTCCGTTGTGATTGGTGGCTTTTTAAAATGGCTGTAAACCAGGTCTTACAAAATTTAAAAGGGCATTAATAAATTTTTTTGTTAGAAAAAATCCGAATATTATTAAGCAAAAGTGACAACTTTGTTCAATAATCACGAATAATTCACATTAGTTTCGGTCAAATTAGCCTAAAACGGCCATGAGAATTACCACTATTTTGGTGAATACGGCCAATATTAAGTCTTTTTTTGACAGATTTACTAATTATGTATTAAACTATTTAAATAGCATTAACGAAGAATAAGGATTTCTTAACAAAAGGATTAATGCGATTAAATAAAACTGTCAGCGATTGAACTGACAAAAGAAAGCGATGGTGACGCTATGTCAATGATCGAATTTCATAACGTGGAAAAGTATTACGGAGAATTCCACGCCCTTAAAAATATTAACTTAACGATTAATGAAGGCGAAAAAGTGGTTTTGATTGGGCCGTCTGGTTCTGGAAAGAGTACTTTGATTCGGACCGTCAATGGGTTGGAACGTGTTCAATCTGGTCAATTGTTAGTAACCGGGTTCGATTTAGCTGATAAAAAAACTGATATGAATAAAATTCGTAAAAATGTTGGCATGGTGTTCCAACACTTTAACCTCTATGCGAATAAAACAGTTTTAGAAAATATCATGATTGCGCCACGGTTGGTGCTGAAGCGCCCAGAAGCTGAAAATAAAAAGTTAGCCATGGATTTATTAGACAGTGTTGGGTTAGCTGACAAGGCCGGTAACTTACCGAGTCAACTTTCAGGGGGGCAATCCCAACGAATCGCGATTGCGCGTTCATTGGCGATGAAGCCAAAATGTTTGTTATTTGACGAACCAACCTCGGCACTAGATCCAGAAATGATTGATGATGTGTTGAACGTGATGAAGACTGTCGCTGAAGATTCTAGTATGACAATGCTCGTAGTGACGCATGAAATGGGCTTTGCCCGTGAAGTTGCTGACCGAGTTATCTTTATGGCGGATGGCGAAATTTTGGAAGATGATCGTAAAGAAAAATTCTTTGATGGTGAACCAACTAATGAACGTGCGCGTCAATTCTTAAGCAAAATTTTGACACACTAGTCAGCCGAGGAGGGTCATCTATGAAAAAGGTTACACGATATCTCGGGGTTATCGGCATGTTAGGCCTGTTGACGGTGTTTTTGACTGCTTGTGGCTCACGAAAATCATTATCGCAACAAGATGTTTTAACCAATGATCGTGCCAGCAACACGATTACTTGGGGCGTCAAAGCCGACACGAAGCTATTCGGGCTGATGGATGTTAAAGATAATACCATCAAGGGCTTTGACGCGGATATTGCCACGGCCATTACGAAAAAGATTTTAGGCAAAAATGGGAAAGCTAAGTTTGTCCAAGTCACGAGTCAAACACGGATTCCGTTATTGAAAAATGGGAACATCGATGCGATTATCGCCACGATGACCATTACCCCTGAACGTGAAAAGCAAGTTGATTTCTCCAGCTCGTATTTTGATGCTGGGCAATCTCTGTTAGTTAAAAAGGGAAGTTCAATTAAATCTGTCAAAGATTTAAATCAAGCTGGGACTAAAGTCATCGGGGTAACGGGTGCTAACTCAGTTGCGAACATTAAAAAGTTCGCCCCGAAAGCCAAAGTCTTAGAGCTGTCCGATTATGCGCAAGCCATGACGGCGTTGAAGTCTGGACAAGGGGTCGCTTTAACGACCGATAATGGGATCTTATATGGGATGGCGTCACAAAATCCCGGCTATGAAGTTGTTGGTGGGACTTTTACCAAGGAACCTTATGGGATCGCCATCAACAAGGGCCAAGACCCATTCAAAAAAGAAGTTAATCAAGCATTAAAAGAAATTGAAGCTGATGGCACGTACAACCGCATTTTGAAGAAGTGGTTCGGAAATGTCGCTGGTTTTGACTATAAGGAGGCGTCGCGCTAATGTGGTATATTCTAACGCACTATTGGTCAGAGTTGATTCAGGGGCTCGGCTATACCTTACTGTCGAGTGTCATTGCACTGTTCTTCAGTACGATCATTGGCACGATGTTTGCCATCTTTGAAGTCTTGCCAAATCGGGCAATGCGAATTATTGGGCGAATCTATATCGAATTGTTCCGAAATATTCCATTGCTAGTCATCGCGATGTTTTTCTACGTCATTATTCCGATGTATGTGGCGAAAATTGACGGTTTCACGGCCGGGACGATTGGATTGACGATCTATACGTCGTCTTTCATCGCGGAAACGGTTCGCGCTGGGATTCAATCGGTGGATAAAGGCCAAATGGAAGGGGCTCGCTCTAATGGGCTGACCTATTGGCAAGCGATGCGCTATATTGTGTTACCGCAAGCCTTTAAGATCGTCATTCCACCATTGGGCAACCAGTTTATCAATTTGGTTAAAAATTCCTCAGTATTGGCGTTCGTCGCGGGCTTTGATTTGATGTATCAAGGTAATTCAATTGCGTCATTGTCCTTAGATACGATCAATAGTTATATGGTCGTTGGGGTCTTCTATTTGATCATCACCTTGCCGTTGAGCTATTACATGCGGCATTTAGAAAAACGGTTAGCGTAAAGGAGGCAGCCAAATATGCAAAACTTTATTGATGCTTATTCTTGGGTGAATATTCGATTCTTACTCGATGGCCTCTGGGTGACCGTGGAAGTCTCATTGATCTCAATTATTGCCAGTTTCATTATCGGCTCGATTTTGGGCGTACTACGCTACGTTAAGATTAAGTACTTATCCGCCATTGTCGGGTTTGTCGTGGATATTGTTCGTAACTTACCGTTGATTCTGATTATCTTCTTCACTTACTTCGGCCTGCCACACCTTGGTTTTAAACCAGGAATCTTGTTTGCGGCCATGTTAGCGATGACGATTTTTGAATCTGCCATGCTTGCTGAAATCGTCCGTTCGGGTATTTTGGCCGTCGATTACGGTCAAATGGAAGGCGCACGGGCCAACGGGATGACTTACGTTCAAGCCTTGTGGCATATCGTCTTTCCGCAAGCAATTAAGAAGACGATTCCAACGATTGTGAGCCAATTTATCTCGCTAATCAAGGATACGTCACTGGCAACGATTATTGTCTTGCCAGAGTTATTGAATCACGCGCAAATTATTTACGGCCAAAATTCAGCGTTCATCATTCCAATGTTCCTGATGGTCGCATTTATGTACTTCGTGATTTGTTACGCCTTATCCGTGTTATCACGGATTTTGGATAAGAAGTTAGCTTAATCGAAGATAGTTCTAAAAAAAGTTACTCCAGATTGTCTTTCAATCAGGGGTAACTTTTTTTGTTGTCTTATAAAGTGAGTAGTTCCGCTTGTTGTTCAGGTTGCTTGGCTAATTCTTGTGCAGTCAGGTCTGCTTGAATTTGGTGGTCAGCGTTGAAAATGACAAATCGCGGTTCGACGGCTTGCACTTGTTTGAAATTATGACTAGCCATAATAATCGTTTTCCCTGCGGCTTGTAAAGTTTTCAGTAAGGTTAGCATTTGTTGTTGTGCTGCGATGGTTAGCCCATTTAGCGGTTCATCCAAAAGTAATACTTTTGGATTTAACGCGAGGACGCTGGCTAGGGCAACGCGCTTTTTTTCACCGCCAGATAATTGGTATGGCACGCGATCACGGAGGTCCGTACTATGCGTCAAGGCTAAACAATCTTCGACCCGCTGCGTAATTTCTGCTTCAGATAAGCCGAGTTGGCGGGGTCCAAAGGCAACTTCATCCACTACCGAAGTGTTGAAAAGCTGGACGTCCGTATTTTGAAAGACTAGGCCGATCTGTTGGTGTAGTCTTTGACGGTCTTGAGGATCTGCCAAGTAATCAGTGGTGATGACCTGACCATCAAATGCGTAAGTCCCGTGAGTCGCCGGTTCAAGGCCACTCAAAATCCGTAAAAGTGTTGATTTTCCGGAACCATTCGGCCCCATCAGGCAAATAAATTCACCTGCATTGAGTTGTAAGTTGAGCTGGTCTAAGCCACAAGTATTTGGATAGTCATAACTCAGATCAGTGAGTTCAATTAATGCCATAAATTCCTCCGAAGATAAAGACGACCACTAGGACTAAATAGGGGGTCAGGGTCAAATAGTCGTGCCAACGATTTGTCGTGGTCGGCTGGTTGACATATTGGCCGTTGAACCCACGGGCTTCCATTGCGGCGTAGAGTTCCAATGCATAGGCATGACTTTTCAAAAACAGATTACCAAAGAGCGTCCCAATCAATTGGTAGGGATGCTTTGCCGGGGCAACGAGTCGCATGTCTAACGCCATCATTGTTTGTAGTAAATAGTGGCCTAACATCCGCAGATAGGTAATCGCAACAGCCAAAGTCATGATGAATAAATTCGGACAGTGTAAGGCTTTTAAGCCTGACAAGAGGTCTTGAAAGGTCGTTGTTAAACGGTAGTATTGCGTGCTAGCTAAAATCAAGCCGGTCTTGCAAACGAATAGTAAGACGGTTGCGGGTCCGACTAACCAATAACTTGGCAAAACGACGACTAAGGCGATGCCAGTACTCAGTAACCAGCTCCGAGTGAAACGCCGTAACTGTGATGGTGCCAAGACAAGTAAATGGCCAGCTAACAATAAGCCGAGTACCCACAGCCAAATGGTGTTGTTCGTCAGCGCAATCAATAACACTAAGATTCCTAAGCGAATCAGGCTAATTGAGGGACTAAGCTGCCAGCGGGTTGGGTTAACAGCTGGTGCTGGTTGCGCCAAGCGGGCTAATAAATGAGTCAGATGTTGTTGGTTATGGGCCAAAAAGTTATGTCGTTGCGGCTGACTGGTGAGTTGATTGGGTTGTTGAAGCCAGTCTGGCAAGTTATTTGGTTGTTTGACTGTCATGTTGTAGCCCCCGCATCAATAGCAAGAAAATTAGCACGGCCGTAACTGCCGAGAGAATGTAGCCGACGCTAATTGGTAAGTTACCAATTGTATAGTCTTGGAATAAGGCTTTGAAATGCAGCCCTTGAACCATGCCTTGTGGGGCTTGTTGGCTAATATGTTCTGCGACTAAACGTTGTTTTAGCTCAGCGGGGCTCCATTCCCCCCAGGCGGTATTGCTGGCGAGTAAGCCGAGTGGTGACAGAATTGCCAAACCACCTAAAAGATAAAGCCAAGGTCGCCGTGATTGTGGCGCGGCTGCTTGATAGAGATTTGTGGGGGCCACTTTATGCACAAATTGATAGACGAGAACAGTAAAAATGGCTTCCACCCAGCCCGCGACAAGTAAATGAGCGGCAAGCATTGCTGGCACGGTCACATTTAAGCCATAGGGACAATATAATGGGGCGCCACTAGCCGTGTGCGCCAGTAGTGGTTGTAACCCGAGCTCGATTCCGGCAACTAAGGCGGCCACGTTGATGCCTAAATAGGCACCGACAAATAGGCCAATTTTAGGATGATGTAATTTTTCACCCAAGCGATAACAAGCGTAGCCGACCATTGGCATGATTACAGCCATGTTGAAAGCATTAGCCCCAAAGGCCAGGATACCGCCGTCACCGAATAGTAGCGCTTGTAGTAAGAGTGTAACAGTTAGCGCGAGCACCGCCGCCCACGGGCCAATCAGGACCGCTAGCAGTGTGCCACCAACGGCATGGGCAGTCGTGCCGCCAGGAATTGGTAAGTTAAACATCATAATTAAGAAAGCTAACGATGCTGCAATACCAAGCATCGGAAGGGTTTCACGTTTTTGTTTGATTTGGGCCTTCACTTTGATGACGGCCACAGTCCACACTGGGGCCACTGCTAACACTAAAGTGCCACAAGTGGCGGGACTTAAATAGTTATCCGGAATATGCACGGACGAGCACCTCTTCTAATTTGCGATTTGATCTAAGAGGTAACTGAGGTCTTGAATAATAAATTTATGATTTTTTACTTGGATGACACCATCGGCTCGCAATTCGGATAACATGCGATTCACGCTGCTTCTGGAACTAATGCCACAAAAGCCAGCGATATCATCATTGGTGACGACGAAATCAATTAACAGGCCATCTTTCGTTTTTCGGCCGAATAGGTCAACCAGGCTATAAATGAACGCGCAAATGGCGCCCTTTTTCCCGTTCATGACCATTCGTTGTAGTCGAGAAATATTTTCCGATAACTTTTTTCGGTAATAGTTTTTGACATAATTTTGCAATTCGTCGGTGCTGTTCACATATTTCCAAAAATCCACGCGGTTAATCTGATAAAAAGTGGCATAGTCAGACTCGATCCGCACGTTAAACGGTTGATCCGTCGAACGGGAAACTTCATCACGTAGCAAGGAAATCACATCTGGCTTTGCAATATAAGATAAATTGAACTCGCGACCGTCTTGCAAAATAATACTATTTTTAATAACGCCGTCTTTTAAAACATAAGTATAATGTTCGGCTAAACCGTGATAGGTCAAGTAAGTATGGCGTTTTTTCCGAATCGTTGGAACATGGTGTACTTCCAAATAACTCAATAAATATTCAATATCAGTTAAAACCATCTTAGAGTCAGTTCTTTCATTAGTAGGTTTGGCTGGTAATGACGAGTTGTCGCATTGTCAGTCACGGGCCGAACTACTTTAGCAAATCATAGGATTACTTTGTAATTATAGCTACCGCATTTAAAGTATACATTTGTTAACCCTTTTTGAAAACTTTAAATGTAACAGACACAAAATAAAAGGACGTGTATAACAATTGACATGCGCAAAAATTTTATTTTTTGAAAGAGGATGCCCAGAAACATGGTTAAAATTAATTTACCATATGACAAAAAGACCATCACGGTTGAAATACCGGATGAAAACTTTGCTGGTAAGCTGGTTTCAGAAGCTGCAACATATCATAACAACTTATCCGAAGCAGAAACGGTGGAAAAATCACTCGATAATCCCATCGGTTCCGATTCACTAGAAACCCTTGCAAAAGGAAAAAAGAATATCGTCATTATTAGTTCTGATCATACGCGTCCCGTGCCTTCACACATTATGACGCCAATCTTGTTACGGCGCTTACGTTCCGTTGCGCCAGACGCTCGCATTCGGATTTTAGTTGCGACTGGTTTTCATCGCCCATCGACCCATGAAGAATTAGTTAACAAATATGGTGAAGAAATCGTTGCCAATGAAGAAATCGTTATGCATGTGTCTACGGATGATGACTCCATGGTTAAAATTGGCCAATTACCTTCCGGTGGGGACTGTATCATTAACAAAGTCGCCGCTGAAGCTGATTTGTTAATTTCTGAAGGCTTCATTGAATCCCATTTCTTCGCTGGTTTTTCCGGCGGTCGGAAATCTGTTTTACCAGGGGTCGCGTCATACAAGACTATTATGGCCAACCACTCTGGTGAATTTATCAACTCACCAAAGGCGCGGACTGGGAACTTAATGCATAATCCAATTCATAAAGATATGGTTTACGCTGCTCGGACCGCTAAATTAGCCTTTATTTTGAACGTTGTCTTAGACGAAGATAAAAAGATTATTGGTTCATTTGCTGGTGACATGGAAGCCGCTCATAAAGTGGGTTGTGACTTTGTCAAAGAATTATCTAGTGTCCCTGGGATTGACTGTGATATTGCCATCTCAACAAATGGTGGCTATCCACTTGATCAAAACATCTACCAAGCCGTTAAAGGGATGACCGCCGCAGAAGCGACCAACAAAGAAGGCGGCACGATCGTCATGGTTGCCGGTGCGCGTGATGGTCACGGTGGTGAAGGGTTCTATCATAACTTAGCAGATGTCGATGATCCTAAGGAATTCTTAGACCAAGCGATTAATACACCACGCTTGAAGACGATTCCTGATCAATGGACGGCACAAATTTTTGCCCGGATCTTGGTTCATCATCACGTCATCTTTGTTTCAGATTTAGTTGACCCAGCCTTGATTACTGGCATGCATATGGAATTAGCCACTTCAATTGAAGAAGCGATGGCAAAAGCCTATGCCCGTGAAGGTCAAGATGCCAAAGTCACTGTGGTCCCTGATGGGCTAGGAGTTATCGTTAAATAATGAAAACAACACTGGAAATTTTACAAGCGGTCGCCGCTGGTCAAATCAGTCCAGCACTGGCGACGAAACAATTAGCGGGGACTCAAGTCGCTGATCTCGGCTTTGCAAATGTCGACTTGGATCGTCAACGCCGCAATGGTTTTCCGGAAGTTGTTTATGGCGCAGGTAAAACTGCGGCTCAGATTACTGGGATCATTCAAGCCATGACGTCGCAAACGGCACCGATTTTAACCACTAGGCTGACTGCTGAAAAATTTGCAGTGATCAAACCTGAATTACCTCAAGCAGTCTATTATGAGACGGCGCAGTGTATGACAGTCGGGGCGTTACCAACGCCTAAAACGGATGATTACATTGCCATCGTTACGGCGGGAACGTCGGATATGCCGATTGCTGAAGAAGCCGCGATTACGGCTGAAACTTTTGGTAATCATGTTGAACGCGTCTATGATGTGGGGGTTGCCGGCATTCAGCGGTTATTTGCCAAGCTGGATGTCATTCGGCAAGCTAAAGTCGTCATTGTGATTGCTGGTATGGAAGGGGCGTTAGCGAGTGTCGTTGGTGGCCTGATCGATAAGCCATTGATTGCAGTTCCCACGAGTATCGGCTATGGGACAAACTTTCAAGGCATGACTGCTTTGCTGACGATGCTCAATAGCTGTGCGTCAGGGATTACCGTTGTGAATATTGATAATGGTTTTGGCGCCGCGTATTCCGCCAGCATGATCAATCAATTGTAGAGGAGAATTCAGAAATGCGAACACTTTATTTAGATGCTTTTTCTGGGATCAGTGGGGATATGTTCTTGGGGGCCATGTTAGATTTGGGCCTCGACTTTGACGCACTGGAACAGGAATTAGCTAAATTGCACGTTAAAGGTTATCACTTAACTCACCAACGTTTAGCCAAAAGTAGTATTTATGGGACGAGTTTTGATGTTGAAGTCGCTGGTGGCAAAGACCACGGCTTCGTTGAAACCCATCACCATGCTGGTCATACGGTGGCGGAAGGTCATCATCATCATGATGCGCGGCACTTAAACGATATCTTGGCTTTGATCGATGCCAGTGATTTGTCGGCAACGGTGATTGAACATGCGAAAGCCATTTTTACGGAAATTGCGCAAGCAGAAGCGACTGTTCATGATATGCCACTTGCCGAGGTCCATTTTCACGAAGTTGGGGCTTTAGATTCAATCGTCGATATCGTCGGTTGCTGTGTCGCCTTGGAGTTGATGAAGATCGATCACATTATTGCCTCGCCATTAACTGATGGGAGTGGCTTTATCAACGTTGCGCACGGTCAAATGCCAGTGCCCGTTCCTGCCGTCATGCAAATGCGGGTCGGGAGTCAAATCCCAATCAATCAACGGTTAGACATTCACACCGAATTGATTACGCCAACTGGGATGGGACTAGTAAAGACGTTAGTTTCTGAATTTGGACCACTCCCAGCGGATGAGACGCCAACTAAGATCGGTTATGGTTTTGGTCAACGTGATACTGGCGGCTTCAATGCGTTACGTGCAGTCCTTTTTGAAAAAAAAAACTAAGTCAGCAAGTTGTCACGCAAACTAAAGATGCGGTCGTGCTGATTGAGGCTAATCTGGACGATCAAACGGGCGAAGGCCTCGGTTATGTCATGGAACAATTGCTGACAGCTGGTGCGTTCGACGTTTACTTCACGCCGATTCAGATGAAAAAGAATCGGCCCGCCACTAAATTGTCCGTGTTAGCTGACCCCCAGGCGCGGGAGTCGTTAACCAAGTTGATTTTAGCTGAAACGAGCACGGTGGGAATCCGGTATCAGACTTGGCAACGGACGATTATGCGGCGGCACTTTATCGAGGTACCAACGGCTTATGGCCCGGTCCATCTGAAAGTGGCTAGTTACGACGATATTGAAAAGAAGACGCCAGAATATGTAGATTGTGCCCGTTTGGCGCAAGCCAGTGGCGTCCCATTGATGGCGGTCTATCAAGCCGCTTTAGCTGCGGCTGACCAAGTAGACAAGGAGGACTGAGCAGTGTTACATCAACTAGTTGCAGAGTTTATGGGCACGGCCTTGATGATTATTTTTGGGGTCGGGGTTCATTGTAGTACGGTGTTAAAAGGCACGAAGTATCGTGGCTCTGGTCATATTTTTGCCATTACAACTTGGGGTTTTGGGATTACGATTGCCTTATTTATTTTCGGCAATGTCTCAATTAACCCGGCGATGGTTTTGGCCCAGTGTTTATTAGGCAATTTGCCTTGGGTAGACTTTATTCCTTATTCAGTTGCGGAAGTGTTAGGCGGGGTGGCTGGGTCAGTCATCGTTTGGATTATGTATGCGGACCATTTCAAGGCTTCAGCCGACGAAATCTCACCAATTACGATCCGTAATTTATTTAGTACCTCACCAGCAATTCGCAATTTACCACGGAACTTCTTTGTCGAATGTTTCGATACATTTATTTTCATCGCCGGTATTTTGGCGATTTCAACGGTCAAGACGCCCGGGGTCGTGCCAATTGGGGTTGGCTTACTCGTTTGGGCTATCGGGATGGGGCTCGGTGGACCAACTGGATTCGCGATGAACTTGGCGCGAGATATGGGGCCAAGAATCGCTCACGCCATCTTACCAATTGCTAACAAAGCGGATAGCGATTGGCAATACGGCATTTTAGTTCCAGGCATAGCGCCGTTTTTGGGAGCGGCCTTAGCAGCCTGGTTTATGCATGGATTTTTTGGAATCAACTAAATTTAAATAGAAGAGGGTCATTAACATGACAGGATTAGCAACGAAAAAAGCAGCATTAGTCGCTTCATTAAAAGAATTGAAAAAGGTCACCGTCGCATTTTCAGGTGGGATCGATAGTACTTTAGTTCTGAAAATGGCTTTAGAAACTTTAGGTCAATCAAATGTGACTGCCGTTGTCGCAAACTCTGAATTATTTACCAATGAAGAATTTGAAAAGGCAGTTAGTTTGGCCGAAGAATTAGGTGCAACTGTTAAAACCACTACTTTGGATTACTTAAGTGAAACTCATATTGAACACAACACGCCAGACAGCTGGTACTATGCTAAAAAGATGTTCTATACCCGTTTGACTGAAATGGCCCAAGCTAATGGCAGCGTCGTTTTAGATGGTTTAATCAAAAATGACGAAAACGACTATCGTCCAGGGATGAAAGCTCGGACTGAAGTTGGCGCACGGAGTTTATTAGAAGAAGCCGACTTTTACAAAGTTGACGTTCGGGCCTTATCACAAGAATTAGGCTTAACGAACTGGAACAAGGTTGCGTCATGTTCAGTTGCGTCACGCTTCCCTTATGGCACGACTTTGACTCATGAAAATGTTGCCCAAGTCATGGCTGCTGAAAGCTACTTACGTGGTCTTGGCTTCCCAACTGTTCGGGTTCGTTACCATGATGATATTGCACGGATCGAATTACCTGAAGCCCGGATCGGTGATTTCTTGGTTTTCAACGATCGTGTTAACCGTCAATTACAAACCCTTGGCTTCCGTTACGTTACCTTAGACTTAGGTGGTTTCCGGAGTGGCCGGATGAACGACACTTTGACGAAGCAACAAATCGAAGCTTTCGCTTAAAGAAAATCTACGACTTAGTCACTGGTTGACCAGTGACTAAGTCGATTAGAGGACTGCTCTAACTTACTTTATTGTGAGTTAGGTCAGTCCTTTTTTGTTGCCCCCCGGTTGGTGTTGTTAGGCTTTTATTCAATTGTTTTAGACAAGATTGACAGGAATTGCGGCTAAAGTTCGTCTATAAATAAGCAATAATGAAATTTCACCATAAAAATAGCCTGAAATAGTGAAATTTCCGAACTATTCCGGTATAGTTAAGCCATCAAGTGAATATGGGGGGCAAAGTATGTGGATAATCCAGAAGTGATTTTGCAGACGAGTATTGATAAGGGTGTCGCGAAGGTGGCGAAACCTTGGCTTGCCAAGTGGTTATTGGGGTTTGTCGGTGGGGCGATGATTGCTTTAGGCTTTTTGGCAGATGTTCGGGTCTCGGCAGCCATTCCGGCTAGCAACGGCAGTACGTTGATTGGGGCCAGTGTTTTTCCGATTGGCTTGATCGTGATTTTGCTGGCGGGTGGCGAGCTTGTGACCGGAAATATGATGGCGGTCAGTACCGCGGCTTTCGCTAAACGGCTCAGATGGTCGGCTTTCTGGCAAAACTTGGCGGTCATCACGGTTGCCAATGTGATTGGTGCGATGGCAGTCGCCTTCTTCTTTGGTCATTTTGTCGGACTAACGGCGAGTGGCGCGTTCAAAACAGCGGTCATCACGATGGCTCAAAGTAAAATTCAAGCATCATTTTGGCAGAGTCTGGTTTCAGGCATTGGTTGTAACTGGTTTGTCGGGTTAGCGGTTTGGCTCTCGTTTGGTGCCAAGGATGCGGCTGGTAAAGTGTTGGGTATTTGGTTTCCAATTATGATTTTTGTCGCAACTGGGTTTCAGCATAGCATTGCGAATGCCTTCTTGATTCCTGCTGCTATTTTTGAAGGTGGGGCAACTTGGGGACAATTCGCCATGAATCTGATTCCAGTTTATCTGGGCAATATTATTGGTGGCGCCGTCTTCGTTGGTGGCTTGTATTACTACAGTTATTTTAAAAGTCTAAAATCAGCGTAATGAAAAAGGACTTCCGAAAATGGAAGTCCTTTTTATGTGAGTCTAAGATGGCAATTAGTTGTTAACGCGTAATTTATAGTAGTAGACAGGAATTCCCAAAGCCACGATGACTAGTGATAAGAGCACACCAGGAAGATCAGAACCAATTTCACTGATAATCACAAAGAGCGCACCTAGAATTGCCACCAGTGGCGTAATCGGAAAGCCTGGCGTCGAGAAGGGCCGTTTATCACCACCGGGACGCTTCCGTAACAGAAAGACGCCGATGAACGTGGCGACGTAGAAGCAATAGACGGTGAAAATGCAAAGGTCTGAGAGCCGGTCAGGATTGAAGAAGATAATCATGATGCTGGCGTAGACGAGAATAAACAGCGTGGCGACGATTGGCTCATGTGACTTGGGATTGAGGTAGCTGAGTTGCTTGGAAAATGGCAGTTGTTTGCGTTCCGCCATCGCATAAATGATTCGGGGGAAAGTCATAATTTTCCCATTTAAGCAGCCAACCATCGAGACGATAATTCCAATATTGAGTAGGCGACCGCCAATCGTGCCAAAGGCCGCTTGTGCAAAGTAAATTGTCGTTTGCTGGCCGAGTTTATGGATCGTATCAGCCGGAATAAAGTGAAGAATGCCATAAGTCACTAACGTGTAGGCGACTAAAACGAGTGAAATGCCGAGCACGATAGCTTTTGGAAGCAATTTTTGTGGATTCTTGATTTCGCCACCTAAATTGGCTACGAGAATCCAGCCGTCATAAGCGAATAGGGTCGCTAAAACAGCCACACCGAAGCTACCAGTAGATTGTTGAACACTATGTAACGTTTGACCGAACGCATCTTGATTGCCAAAAAAAAGGCCGAAGATGATGATGGCAGCAATCGGTAAGAGTTTGCCTAAAGTCGTGGCAATTTGGAACGCGGCGCCCCAGCGATTCTCAATCATGTTGAGTAAGCCGATGAGGACGATGACCCCAATCGAGAGGGGCGCTTGCCAACCATTGTCTAAGTGGAAGAAGCCAACCAGCAGAATGCCTAAGTAGGCGGCGATTGAGGCGATGATTGCTGGACCGTAAACGGCAATTTGCATCCAGCCGGATAGGAAGCCCCAAATCTTACCATAGATATTTTCCATGTAAACATAGAGGCCGCCGGTATGCGGCATTTGAGCACCGACCTCGGCAATCGTTAGGCCGGCCGTTAAGGTGATCAAACCGCCTAGCAACCAAGCTAGTAAAGCATTCGTGGTTGAGCCGGCGCTATCTAAAACGGATGACTGTTTGAAAAAAATTCCGGAGCCAATCACGGTTCCGACAACTAATGATAATGCGGACCAAAAGCCCAACGATCGGTTAAGCTTGGTCTCAGATTTAGCAGCTGGCATATTTTGGAAATCCTCACTTTCGCTGAACAGCGTAGTTAAATTGACTGGTTTCAGCATACCAAAATATAGGGCTAATCGCAATTAAGAAAGCGCCTAAAATGGGTCACTTGACACTTAAATACGAACAAAATTAAATTGGTTATGTTTTAAAGTTCGATAAATGAGTCTCTGACGTCTATTAATCGGTTTAACGTTCGTTACATATAAATATATTTATATGTCGGCAAACGCCCGGATTTTTTGGTTGCGGTGACTAAGTCGGGTATAATGCTAAAGGATGAGAGTGAGGAAAGAGAAATGGTTATTGCAATTGTGATAATCCTGACGCTAAGTAGTGTGGGGTTATTTGGGTTGTTGGTCAACGGTGCTAAGCGTGCCCATTACCGCCCAACCGCCAGAAATTTTGGTTTAGGATTAATCATCGGTGGGGTGACGGATTTTCTGGATACATTAGGTATCGGGAGTTTTGTCACGTCGACAGCGATTTTTCAGGCCAGTCATTATTTGAAGGATGAGCGTCAGTTACCAGGGACGCTCAATACGATGCATGCGATTCCGACGGCTTTTGAGGCGCTATTTTTTGTGACGGCCGTGTCGGTTGACCCTTGGACGTTGATTAGTTTAGTCGTGGCCGCGGCAGTTGGTGCCGTGATTGGCAGTGAGGTCATGGTCAAACTCAACCAGCGGCGCATTCAACTCATTATGGCAGGCGCCTTAGTGGTCACGGCACTATTGATGACGGCCAAGCTCGTTGGCTGGATCAGTCTATTAGGGGTCGCCAATCAGGCGACGAGTTTGCGTGGTTGGCCGTTAGTAATCGGTATCGTCGGGAACTTCATTCTCGGATTACTGATGGCGGCTGGCGTCGGCTTGTATGCGCCGTGCATGGTCATGGTCTACTTTTTAGGCTTGACCCCAATTGCGGCGTTTCCAATTATGATGTTGTCCTGTGCCTTATTGATGCCGAGTTCAGCGGTCAATTTTATTCGGCGTGGTCGCGTGGCGTATCGTGGCATTTTTGGCATTATTTTGGGTGGTATTCTAGGGGTCGTGATCGCGGCGACCTTGGTGAAATCTTTATCGATGACGGCCCTCAGTTGGCTAATCGTATTAGTCAGTTTATGGACAGCGCAGTCGTTATGGCGCGCGGCAACTCGCCAGCACAAACAGTTTAATTAAAATTTAGTGCAAACAAAAAACCGTTGACTCGTCGTCAGCGGCTTTTTAAGGTTATCTCATTTTGGGATTCTTCAACAGGCTCCACAACTTAAAATAACCAGGACCCACAAACAGGTTCATCACGCCTGATTGCAACCTAAGTTTAAACGAACAGGGGTCACAATTGCAAGTGGTCACGACCATTTATGGTGCCATCAAGGCATGAATTTGGCTATTTAGCATTAAGTCAGCTTTTTATCCAGCAGACTATTTGAAATTGATAGGACAATAAATGTAATCAGCACGGTAATGACAGCCAGTGCCATGCCTTGTGACGCATCACCTTGTTCAAACGCTTGATAGATGAACGAAGAAATGGTTGTCATCCCAGATGGTAATAAGAGAAGGGCTACGACTAATTCGCGACTGGTTGCAATGAATGACATCGCAAAGCTATTGACAAGCGCCGGCATCAAGACCGGGATGATAATTTTAAAGATAATACGGCTCGGACTCGCTTCAAAAATGCGAGCACTATTGAGAAAATTATCATTGAATTCTTGCAGGGCCGTCGTCATATATTGGACGGTCGTGGGTAAAAATAAAATGATATCCGCAATAATTAGGACTGAAATCGTGCCATAAAGTTTAGTGAATGCTAATAATTGTGAGAAAAAAATCATCAAGCTTAGGGCTAACACGACGTTGGGAATGGCCAGTGGTAAAGACCCCAACAAGTGAAACACTTTTCGAAGGCTTTTCGGTAAACGTTTTGTCGTGCTGGCGACACCGATTAACGACCCAATCACCAGATTAGCGATACTGATAACAATTGCCAAGCCAAACGTATTGATCAAGGCTTTGAAAGCTGGACTGTCGAAGCGCAAAAGATTCAAATAGTGTTCCAAAGTCCAGTTTCCCGTAGCAAGGCCGGCACTACGCTGCTTCAATAGGGATTGAAAGATAATTGAAACGTAGGGAATCCCAATCGCAACTAGCAATAAGCACCCAACGGCTAAACTTGCGCCTAACGTAACGCCCCAGCGCTGATTAATCACCGGACGCTGATTATGGGTCATTTGAATCTTAGGTTGTTTGAGCAACAGTTGTTGTGCGACCCAGGCGAATAGCGCGAGGCTTAATAAAATTGTCCCGGCTAATACGCCCCCTTTGAAATCTAACGGCCATTGACTTAAGTCTTTTTGAATCGTCGTTGTTAAGACCTCAAAGTGAATCGCTCGGCCAAAGGTTGCCGGCGTCCCAAATTCAGCTAAAGTTTTCGTGAACACTAAGACCCACATGGCTAAATAGGGGACGAGCAAGATTGGCAAGGTCACCCGCGTCAATGTTCGTAAACGCGAGACCCCGTGGACAATCGCCGCTTGAGTCCAGCGCTGATTAAACTGTGCCAAGGCGTTCCGCAATAACAAGTAGGCGAACGGATAGAGGTGCAAGCTCATAATTAAAATGATCCCGAATGGTGAAAACAAACCATTGAAATTCAGGGTGCTGTGCGGGAAAATTTGTGCCAAGAGGCCATGGGGTTGAAAAAAGTAGATCCAACCCATGGCATTGATATAAGGCGGTGTCATAAATGGCACGAGCAACAGCCAATGTAACCAAGTAGATTGAGCTAGTTTGGTGCGGGTCATGATAAACGCGAGTGGGGTTGCAATCAGGGTCGTCCCAATGATTGTGCCCAAGCCGAGCATCAAACTGTGGCCGAGACTTGTCATAATCGTAGGCGTCGTTAGTCGGCGTATAAGCTCAACTGGCTGACTCCCTAATAAGGTCTGCCCAATCAAAGCAACTAAGGGTCCCGCAATAATCAAAGCTAATAAGAGAGCTAGAATTGTCGCTGATCCAATCCATGAACGACGGTTAGTCATGACTTAGGACCTGGTTGAATCTTTTAACGTTGGCTTCCAAAGCTTTGTTGGCATCATTCCAGTTCACCGAATAACTTTTAATTGGGGCGTTATTCAATGGATTAGTCAGTTTATCGGCGGTGCCCGGAATCAAGTAGCTCTTTTTAAGTTGTTTTTGAACGGTGTCTGAAAGCAAGTAATCAATGAACTGTTTAGCAGCGGCCGCATGTTTCGTTGATTTTAAAATCATGGCCGGGCGTGGATTCACTAACGTCCCACTCTTAGGATAGGCGAAGCCAATTTTTTCGCCTTTTTTAATGGCGGCAATACTCATGTAGTCCACCCCACCGACAACGGCTTTCTTTTGCCCAGTGACCACGGCGTCAAGGACTTCTTTATTGGCACCCCCGATTTCAGCGCCATTTTGTTTCAATTGCTTGAGGAAGGCTTGACCATGTTGCATTTGGTAAACATTGATAAAGTCTAAACTAGAACCAGAAGTTTTCGGGTCCGGGATCGTGAGACTGTTTTTGTAGGTCGCAGTTGTTAAATCTGACCAATCAGTTGGGGCAGTTTTAACTTCTTTGGTATTGTAAGTAATTCCGACGGCGGAGGCACTGTAGTTGAAAAGTTGGTGCTTGCTGTCTTTAAATTGCGCGTTCAACTTATCGACATTTTTGGCATCATAAGTGAGCAACTTTTTGTGTGTTTGTAAATCCACCCCGGCAGCCATTGAAGCGAGGACTAAGACATCGGCTTGTGGATTACTTTCTTCGGCCTTCAGCTTACTCAAAATCTTACCAGTGGTCCCATCAAAGGTTTTAACTTTAATGCCAGAGCTTTTTTCAAACCCTTTGACGATCTTGTCTGAAAGGGGCTTGGGACCAGCTGCGTAGACGGTTAACGTCTTGGCGTCGCTTGGATTGGAAGCGGTAGTTTGGCCACCATGGTGATTGGCCAGATAGACACCGGAACCTAAGGCTAAGACGGCAAGTGCAGCGATTGAGAGCACAATTTTTTTGTTTGTCATATTTTAAATAACTCCTAATTAGTTAGAATGGCTTGAGGGTCGACAAAAATCTTGGTTGCTTGTGGTTGATAGCCACGGTCAGTGTTGACGTGCCATTGTTGGTTTGGCAGCTGGACGACGGTATCAAAATGATTCCCGGCAAAAGTCGAACTGATGATTCGCCCATCGAAAGTGCGCCAATTAGGCTGTGGTGTCAGACTGACATGTTCTGGCCGGACGCCAGCTTGGTCGTCCAGATAGTTTAAAGGACCAATGAAATTCGCGGCAAACAAATTGACGGGGCGCTGATAGAGTTCAGTTGCCGTGCCGGTTTGCACGATTTTGCCATCCTTAATGAGAACCAGGTGATCTGAAATACGGAGTGCTTCATTGCGATCATGGGTCACAAAAATGGCAGTTAGATGGTTACGGTGAATTAACTCGCTGATTTCCAGTTGCAAGGATTCACGGAGTTGTGGATCCAAGGCGCTCAAGGCTTCGTCAAAGAGAATTAGTTTGGGTTGCACAGCGAGTGCGCGGGCTAATGAGACCCGTTGTTGTTGCCCACCAGACAGCTCACCCGGGTAGCGACTGCTAAAATCAATTAACCCGACTTGAGCCAAGGCCCATTGCACGCGTTCGGCAACAGCAGTTTTACTCAGCTTAGTCTCAAGTGCAAAGGCGACGTTTTTGAAGACGGTCATATGTGGCCAGAGCGCGAAGTCTTGGAAGACCATGGCTAAATCGCGCTTGGCCGGGGCAAAATTGAGTTGTTGCGCGGCATCAAAAACCACGGTCTCGTCAAATTTGATTTGACCAGCAGTTGGGACTTGTAGGCCAGCAATCATATTGAGTAAGGTGGATTTACCCGAACCGGATGGTCCAATCAAGGTCGTAATCTGTTGATCGGGGAGGGTCAAATCCAGTTGGTCAATGACGGTCGTTTGTTCATAACTTTTCCGAATGTTACTTAATTGTATTTGAACCACAAGGAAGCTCCTTTGTTATTAATCTGGCGCAATTATAACGAGATTTAGCTATCAGAAAGTATATTTCTGGTAAATGTTGGGTAAAGATTATGTATTTACGCAAAAAAGTCCCCAATTCGTTGGAATTGAGGACTTTGATCGTTTAATTAAGCTGGAGTCACTTCATAGTGGGCATACCGTTGGGCATCCACTGCATTCAGTTCCACTTTAAGTTGGGTCCCGTCTGCTAAATAATCGGTCTTTAAAATATTCGCATGGTCGTTCAAGTAGGCCACAACGTCGCCATCACTGAACGGAATCAGTAAGGTGGTCGTCACGAAATCCTTGAAGACTTTTTTCTTAATAATTTTCGTTAAAAGCTGTAGGGAAGCTTCATCTTTAGCGGCATAGATCAGTTGATCATCTTGCACGTTTGGATAGTTCGCTTCGGTCCGGTCCGCCTTGTTATAAGCATAAATCATTGGAATATCGGTGACACCAATGGCTTTCAAGGTTGTTTCCGTCGTTGCCATCATTTCTTTATAATGTGGGTCCGAGTAGTCGATGACTTGGATCAACAAGTCTGCACGCGCAGCTTCTGACAAAGTTGAGCGGAAGGCGTTGATCAAGTTATGTGGCAAGTTGCTGACAAATCCAACCGTATCGCTCAATAACAATTGTTTGTTATCAGGGAAGGTGAGTTGACGAATACTTGTGTCCAAAGTGGCGAATAGCATGTCTTTTTCGAAGACTTGCTTATCTTCACCCTTGCCGAATAAGCGAACTAAACCGTTCATCGTCGTTGATTTACCAGCGTTGGTGTAACCAACTAAAGCGACATTCGGTAAGCCAGCTTTATCCCGTTGGGCGCGACGAACTTCGTCATCCTTGTTCAATTCTTTCAGTTCATGTTTGGCGTGACTGATACGATCTTGAATCGTCCGACGATTCAATTCGATCTGGGTTTCACCAGAACCACGGTTGGTGTAACCCCCGCCACCACCAGCAGCGGCCCCGGCTTGTTGATCTAGTCGGTTAGCCATGCTGGTCCGTAAGCGTGGTAATTGGTATTGTAATTGGGCAATCTTAACTTGTAATTTGGCTTCTTTACTGCGAGCACGGTTACCGAAGATTTCAAGAATCAACCCAGTCCGGTCGATAATTTGTAAGCCCGTTTCAGTTTCCAAGTTTCGCACTTGGCTCGGGGTTAGATCAGCGTTAATGACCATAATGTTGAGGTCATTGGCTTCACCCATTTCTTTAATTTCAACGACTTTCCCCTTACCAAAGTAAGTGGCGGGGTTCGGTTTTTCTAAGCCTTGATCAATTCGTAAAGCTGCGTACATGTTGTTGGCTGCCACTAAGGCTTCGAGTTCTGACATCGAATAATCATAGTTGGACACCGTTTTAGACATGCCGGCAATAATCACATTTTGAACGTTATTTTCGGGCATTTAATCACTCCTGACGTGTTATAGTTGGTTTAAGTATAACATGACTAATCGGATTATTAATGGTTAGAGGATTAGGAAGGTGATAACGATGGGCTACGTGTTAGATTTGCGCAAAAAGGTCGGCCACCGGCCCTTGGTCGTGGCGGGTGCGGCGGTGATTGCGCAGAATTCGGCCGGCGAGATCTTGTTGGTACATCGAACGGATAATCAGCAATGGGGCTTGCCGGCGGGTTCCACCGAACCGGGCGAGAGTGTTCGTCAAACGGCCCAGCGCGAGTGTCAAGAAGAGACCGGCTTGACGGTCGACACGTTGGTATTAGTTGATGTGTTTAGTGGGCCGCGGATGCACTATGTTTATCCGAATGGCGATGTGATCGATAGTGTCACGACGTTGTATCGTGGTCAAATCAGTGGCGGCGAACAGCATCCCCAAGCAGCTGAAACGAGTGCGGTAGCCTTCTTTGATCCGCACGCATTACCCACATCGCTGACGCCACTGACCAAGTGGATGTTGTGTGGTGAGTGAGCTTGACCAAGTAACAGTGATTTGCTATATTAGACTGAATTAATTAAACAGAACTGTCACCGGACAGCGTGTCGTTAACTTCCTTAGGTCATTGCGGAGGTTAGCGGGACGCTGTCTTTTTTAGTTTGAGGAGGAATTAGTTATGACGTGGTTTTATTTAGTCGTTGCTGGAATATTTGAGGTTGTTTGGGCAACGATGATGAAATTGAGTAATGGGTTTAGTCACTTAGGTTACGCCACGGCGACCGTGATTGGCATGATTCTGAGCTTCGGGTTCTTAGCCTTGGCAACCAAACATTTACCGTTGAGTATTGCCTATCCGATTTGGACGGGGATTGGCGCAGTTGGCGCAATTCTCGTCGGCGTCTTGCTGTTCAAAGACCAGATTGCGCCAGTTACGTGGCTGTTTATTGCCATGTTGATTATTGGTATTATTGGGATTAAAGTCACGAGTTAATGGCGGCTTAACCGATTGACTTTGGCTGGAACAATTGTATGCTATGAACACGTCAGACGAAATAAGGAAATGTTAAATGAGTCATTTAGAAAGTGAGATTGGGACTGTTAAGCTGGTCCAAAATGGTCAGTCTTTGGCTTTTAAACTGTCAAAGAAAGATTGTGATTTAATGAAAATTGATTCGATGACTGAATTTGAGAAGGTTATCTCACCGGATGGTAATGAAATCACTTTTCGTAAAGTTGCGCCAGGAGAACGTAATATCTTGGCGGTTGCCAATCAAGTTTATGATCAACACGCAGATTTGATGAAACGGTTGGAAAAACTGTAATTTTTAACTCGTAGTGAATAAAGGGACACGCAATTTTTTGCGTGCCCCTTTATTATGGTTGTTATTCAGTTAAATCTTCAGCGTATTTGACGACTTTAACTTGGTCACCATCGATGTCTAAGCGCGTCACGCTACCATTCTTCGGGCCGCGTGAGATATCAATGTCGGGCCCAAAATGCGAGACAATGCTGCGAATCGTTGTGCCGTGACTGACTACGAGGACCTTTTCATGGTTGTCGTGATGGGCCTTTAAATAGTCAAAGCCGCGATTAACGCGTTCCCAATAAGTGGCGTTGTCTTCCGCTTCATGGAACGGATCGATTTCGCGCATTAAATCTTTGGTTTCTTCGATCGACATATAACTGAGCAACTCGTGTAAGCTAGTCACGCCATAATCTTTGCCGACTAAGGACCAAGTTCGACTTGAGTCGTCACCTTCGTAGTAACCGTAAAAAGTTTCACGAAAACTAGGTAAAGTAGTCAGCGTTACGTTCGCTTTACCAGCCGCCGCTTTAATGAGTTTAGCGGTATCCATCGCGCGTTTGGAGTCGCTGGAATAGTAATGCGCAAAGTTAACGTCGGCTAAAGCCTGGCCAACTTGTTGTGCGGTGGCCTTGCCTTGGTCGGTCAACGGTGAATCTGACCAACCTTGCATCCGATTGAATAAATTGAAATAAGTCTGGCCATGCCGGACAAAATAAATTGAAAATTGAGACATGTTAAGCTCCTTAAATTAGGCGATATGGTCTTTTTTGCCGAAGTAGTCCACGCGAATGTCATCATCTGAGATGGTGAACTTGGTGACACTGCCATTTTGTGGTCGCGCTGGCGAGTTCAATGCCATGTATTCTGCGGCGATACTAAAAATCGTATTGCCATGGCTAACTAACAGGACCTTGTCGCCGTCGTGTGACTTGGCGCGAAGTTCCGCGAGGCCACCGTTGACCCGTTCCCAGAATTCAGCGTTATTTTCAGCTTGATGAAATGGGTCGGCTTCCTTGGCAAAATCCTTGGCTTTATGAATCCCGTATTTGGCGATAATGTCAGATAGGGACGGCGCTTGATGTGGTGCGCCAATCATATACCAAGTTTGCGAGGTGTCGTCGCCTTCAAAATAACCATAGAAGGCTTCCCGGAAAGCTGGCATCGGCGTGACGTCCAGCTCACCGTTGCCACTAGCAGGAAGAATCAATTTGGCGGTGTCCATTGCCCGGGTCATGTCACTCGCGTAGGCGGCGTCAAAATGAATCCCAGCCAGCATCTTACCAGCGTTGCGTGCATCTTGTTTGCCGACTTCGGTCAGCGGTGAATCGCACCAGCCTTGCATCCGGCGGTACTTATTAAAGTAAGTTTGTCCATGACGAATCATGTAAACTGAAAATGTAGACATTAGTTACTCCTTAAATTGAATGATAGGTCTATCTTAGCATACTAGTTGGCGGTCGCTAAGGCTTGTCGAATCCGTGGCGCGTCTTGCTTGCTCCCAGTGAAGATCAACCGGTCACCATATTGAATCAAGGTATTCCCATTTGGCACAATAACTTTGCGGTTGCGGATGACTTCGCTGATCGTAATATCTTTGGCAAATTGGAGATTCTTGATCTGCACATTGGTGTACAAGTGGTTGACAACGCGGACTTCGTAAATACTGTTCTCGGTATCTTGTAACATCAGCAAGGTTGATGGTGATTCGATCAAGGAGCGTAACAATGTGATATTCGCTTCTGGCGTGTTGTAGACTTCAATACCGAGGTCGCGGAGTTCATCCTCATGTTCGTTCAAGACGTTTCGGTCTTCAAAACGAACAATGATCCGTTTGACTCCATAATCTTTCGCTGCTTTGGCTAATGTGTAGTTACGTTCGGCGTCGATATGACCAAGAACTAGAATGTCTGCGTCAAAGACGCCTTGTGCTTCCAACTGTTCTGCGGAAAAATTTTCCAGCAGTTGAACGGGGATTTGCGCATGGTAAGTTTCATAGTTTTGCGGATGATTAGTGTACATTTTGACATCATACCAGCCCTTGCGTAACTGTTGCGCCACGGGGACGGTGCTTAAATTAGCGCCAATAAAGTGGACCGCAGTTTTAACGAGGTCTTCTTTTTCAGCGGAATAGAACTTGTTGAAAATTAGTGGTGACACGATGCAAGTCAGTAAGGCGGCCAATAAGAAGGCCCCGGACTGGTCGCTGGTAATGGTTTTCATTGATTTGGCGACGCGTAAAACGGCTAAGACCATCGTCATAGTTGTGGCGGTCAAGGCGGTTCCGGCAATTGCGTTGGCTTGTTTGAAGCGTAACTTCAAAACCCAGTAACCACCAAGTTTGGCGACCATGTAAGCTAAGAAGAATAACGGAATCAAGAGGAGTGTTTTGCCACTCGTTAAGATGGTTCGCAGATTCAGGTCGACCCCGGTTGAAATGAAGAAAATCGGGATAAAGAAGCCGTAACCAATCGAGTCGAGGCGTTCGCGGGTGCTTTCGCTCGGCTGTAACAATTTCAACACGATCCCAGCGACAAAGGCTCCGAGAATGTTTTCTGCACCGACTGTTTCTGCGACGGTGACCATCGTTACGATTAGGAAAAAGGCGAGGCGGATGTCTAGTTGCGTCGTCGATTTATTAATATTTTGATAGAAGTTAAAGAACGGTTTGAACCGAAGCAACAGCAAGGCCGCGACTGCCAAGATCAGTAATAATAGCCATAAGCTTTGCGAATTGCTGCCAAAAATTGAGGCGTAGAGCGTTAAGCCCATCATTGGAATCAGTTCACCGAAGACTGAGATCAGTAAGACTGTTTGTCCAAAGGCTTTGCTTAGCAGTTCCTTTTCTTTTAACGCGGCAATCACGATACCTAGTGAAATCGTGCCAAATAAAATCGTGGCGAGCCAAAAGTCGCTGAACAGGCCGCTGACTTTGAACGCCGCCGCCAGCAGTAGGGATAGGATGATGACGGTGCTGTACGCGTAGACTGATAAGCGCACTGGCGAGTATTTAGGTAAGTTGCCGGCTTGCTTTTGTTCAAGCGGTGTCAGGGCCGTGCGCCGTTTCTTAAATAAACTGAAGTCGATTTCGAGTCCGCTCAAAAATAGGAGCACGATGACCCCAATCGTCGACAGTTGGGAGATCGATGTTGTCATCTTGACGATGTTAAGCAAGCTAGGTCCGAGCACGATACCGACGATGATTTCCATGACGGCCGTGGGGAGACTGTTGATCTTGAATTTCGCCATCACTAACGGAATTAGTAGGGCGGCAAATAAAATAATGACTAATGAGACTTGATCCATAATAAATCCCTTTCTTAGTTAATAGACATTGAGTTGGTCGTCATCAAAGCCCCAGAACGCTTCATTGAGGTCAGGGTTAGTGAAGACATTTAAGATTGGTTCGATGCCTGGCGCTAGTTTGTCTGGTGTCAGGGCACTTAGCGGCTGCCAACTGATGGCGCCTTCGTATGATCCAGCGAGCAAGTCGCCACTGTAGTCGCACGTCGTGTAAAGGGTGCCGAGTGACACATCACCGGCGTCATTTTCGACCCAAGTAACGGTGCCAACTAGTTTTAAGTTGGTGACAGTCAGGCCAGTTTCTTCGCGGACTTCGCGTTGCATGGCATGGATTTGCGACTCGCCGGGGTCAACGTGACCACCAGGAAAGGTGAGTCCCGTCCATTTGGCGTCAATCTTGTTTTCAACGATGACTTCGTGGGTTTCAGGATTCATGATCAGACACATGTTGACGAGTTCGGCCCGGACAGTCCGGTCATGCGTTTCATGCGCATCTTTAGTGGCGAGCCAATCACTAACCTTGCCGTTCAGACTAGTGACAAAGTCGGTCTTGGCGGCATAGTAATCGTCACTAGTCAGTGCGGTTTGACGCACCGCCGTGTATTTGCGGCTGTCGGTGCGATGTGCATTAATGTAGTCCCGGAAATTGATGACCGTTTGATAGGCGTCAGCGTCCGTGAAAAGCAGTAAGTTAACCGCTTGATTGTGCCAGTTGAGTTGGTAAGTTGCGGGCTGGTTTGTGATTGTGGTCAAGTCGAATGCCGACTTCAGCGTCGCGACTGCCTGGTCATCATTTGAGACCAAGAGGGCAATATCGATAATTGGTCGGGCGGGCACTTTCGGCATCGCCGTACTCCCAACATGACCGGCTTCAATTAGGTCGGTGGTTAAATGTTGCTTGAGTTCAGTTTGCAGGTCGGTCGCCAGCGATTGCCAAGCTGGTTGGTAACTGACGAGCGTTTTGGTTGTCATTGTGAATGGACACCTCCGTGAGTTTGCTTCTATGAAAGGATACACTTTTTACCTATTCAATGAAAGAATTTGCTCAGCGAGATTCGGCTATAAAATGACCGTAAATACGTGACTCGTTACCCGAAAAAACGCAACTTGTATATAGTATTTTGATATTAGTGTAATATGAGGTCTGCTAGATTTATATGATAGAAAGGTGTTATAGGAGGTAATCAAATGAGCAGTAAAGCAAGTCTAAAAAAACAAGCAATCATGGCTAAAGAAATCATGATAAGGTATGACAATAACATTGGCGTGCTACGAGAAAAGGGAACTGCTGGGGAGCTCAAAGCTGTGATGACTTATATCGCAAATGAATCAAATTATAAACAACGAGTAACCGCCGGACTAGAGAAAGAATAGTTACTTGCTAAGCAAAATTGGGTGTGTTTTAGAAACAGTTGGAAGATTGTGACCAACTGTTTTTTGCTATTTAAACTAAGATTTAGCGCAAAAAAATAACTGCCAACTGACAGTTATCAAAATCATCAAATTTAAGTTTAAGCGACCGGGTGACGACGCAGTGTTTTGAACAACGTAATCGTGGCAGCCGGAATTAACGCGCAGGCGAGAATTCCTAAGAAGAATAGTGACAGGTGATCCTGCACGAAGCTGATGGAACCAAAGAAGTAGCCGAGTGAGCAACCGACCGCGACCCAGATGCCAACGCCTAATAAATTCCATAAGGCGAAAGATTTCTGTGCCATTTTAGACGCACCGGCACTTAATGGTACGAAAGTCCGAATCAACGGCACAAAGCGACCAAACATGACGGCCTTACTCCCATACTTGGCGAAGAAACGTTGCGCTTTGACTTGCTTATCCTGTGGTAAATGACGTTGCAACCAAGGCAAGTTGATCAAGTAGCGGCCAATTTCAAAGTTAACGGTATCGCCAATCACGGCAGCGGCAAAGAAGACGGGCACGAGTACTTGAATACTCAAGCTCGTGTGGGTCGCGGCCATCGTGCTGGCGAGAAAGATCAGCGATTCACCGGGTAAAAATGGGAAGACGACCATGCCGGTTTCCAGGAAGATGACGGCAAATAGGGTAATGTAGCTCCAATTACCGAGTGTCATTAACAGTGGCACGATGAAGTCTTCCAAATGGGTCAGAATTTCAATTAAATTGGCCAACGGCGCCACCTCCAGTAAAGTTAGTTTCATTTTAGTCGGATTATCGTTAAATTACTAGTGTAAGCGGTAACATTTTCATCGATTTAAACGAATCATAACTTTGATAATGAAACGGTCATACTTCCTTAACTAAAATGACGAATTTGCCTCATTTTAACAGGTTATTGATTGAGTCAAGCCTGGGATAGTGATAAGATTGTTTATCGAGTTTTAGGAATGGAGGACGCTTGATGGCTAAGTCGATTAAAGCTTCAGAACAACAACATCTTGATTATGTGGTTGATAAGATTCGGATCGAGGAAACGAAACAGAGTGAAACGATTGAACGGTCCGAAAATGATCAAGCCGATATTAAGCAAAACTTTTATAATGACGTCAATATTAAGACCGACAGTTATGAAGGCATGATGGAAACTGGTTTGTCCGTCCGACAACAGCAACAAATGTTGGACGAACGGCAGAATAGTTGGCAACACGCGACCAAACAATTGTCGACTTTGAAAAAGTTGGAAAAGAATGCTTATTTTGCGCGCCTTGATTTTCATGAGGCGGGCGAACCGGCGACCGAAACCATTTATATTGGGCTGAGCTCATTTTCTGACAGTCCGGATCACTTCTTGATCTATGACTGGCGGGCGCCAATCTCAAGCATCTATTATGATGGTGGGTTGGGGCACGTCACTTATCAGACGCCGGATGGCTTACAGTCGGTGGATGTCCAATTAAAACGACAACTGATGATCGAAGACGGGACCATTGTCACGGTCTACGATACGGATGAAGCCGTGGGCGATTCGATGTTACTCGAAGTATTGGACGAAAAGTCTGACGTGAAGATGAAGAGCATCGTCACGACCATCCAGAAGGAACAAAATACGATTATCCGCGATACCAGTTCGGACCTCTTATTCGTTCAAGGGGCTGCGGGATCGGGGAAAACGTCGTCGGTACTGCAACGAGTGGCGTATCTCTTATACCGTTATCGGGGTAATTTAAACGCGGGGCAAGTGATCCTATTCTCGCCGAACCAATTGTTCAACGACTATATTAACCAAGTGCTTCCTGAATTGGGCGAGCAAAATATGGTGCAGATGACGTACTTCCAATACGCGTCATATCGCCTGCCACACATGCAAGTCGAGACGTTACAACAACGTTTTGAAACGGAAAACACGCCGACGATGGCGAAAATTACCAAACTGGAAGGTAGCTTAGCCTTTTTCAATGCGGTCACGACATATGGTCGGCATTTGGAATCCGCTGACATGCGTTTCCGCAACATCATGCTGAACAAGGAAGTCTTGATTCCGCGTGACAAGATCAAAGAAATCTACTATTCATTTAACGAAAACTATCACCTTGGCAACCGCTTGTCGGCGACTAAGGAAGAATTGATTAAAATTTTGAACCGCAAAGTTGCGGCCGAAATGCGGACGAAGTGGGTCGAAGAAGCCGTTCAAGACTTATCTAAAGAAGAATTGAACGACATGTACGGCAACCAACCGCGTGAATTTAAGAACGGCGATGAAGAATTCCGGTTCTTAGCACGGAAGATTGTCATGCAACGCTTAGGAACCGCCCGAACACAAATCGTGCGGAACCGTTTCTTGAGCATCAACATGCAGTACGCCCACTTCTTGCATGAAGTTCCCGCAATCCTTGATCTCGACAAGTACGGGATTTCGAAGGACGATTGGGAACAGGCCGTGGAAGCCAAGCTGGCCGCCATCAAAGAACGCCACATTTCGTTGACAACCGTGTCAGCCTACATGTACTTGCATGATTTGATGACCGGTAAAAAGGGCCAACGTGACATTCGTTTCGTCTTCTTAGATGAAATTCAAGATTACAACGCGTTCCAATTGGCTTTCTTGAAATTTAGCTTCCCAAATGCCCGGTTTACGATGCTCGGGGATTTGAACCAAGCAATCTTCACTAAAGAAAACAGTCATACGTTGATTGGTGAACTGGAAACGTTGTTCGATCCAGAAAAGACGCGGGTCGTTCAATTAACCAAGTCGTATCGGTCGACGCAACAGATTACCGATTTTACTAAAGAAATCCTCGTCAATGGTGAAGCCGTTACGGCGTTTGATCGCCAAGGCGACTTGCCAAATATGGCGGTCACGGATAACTTTGAGCAAGCGGTGGACCAAGTGGTTAAGCAGTTAGCCACCAATAATTCGGATCATGATACGACGGCGATTATTGGCAAGACTTTAGCTGAAAGTGAGCAATTGACGGAAGCCTTGCAAGCTCGGGGCATTCACGTCACCTTGATTCGGACTGAAAATCAACGGTTAGCACCGGGGCTAATCGTCGTGCCATCGTTCTTAGCGAAAGGGTTGGAATTCGATGCGGTCATCGTGTGGAACGCCAACGCTGATAACTATCAACGTGAAGACGAGCGGCAATTACTCTATACGATCTGCTCACGAGCGATGCATGAATTGACCGTGATTGCGATTGGTCAACTGTCACCATTGTTGACACGCGTTAAGCCAGAACTGTATACGATTAATGAAACAACTGTTTAAGCTAATACTTTAAAAAGTTAATTAGCACGACAACTGTTTATTCAGCTGTTGTGCTGATTTTTTTATACTTGGAATTCCCGGTATTACTAAACGAGCTGTGGCATAATTACGACTGCTTTTATGCTATAATTAGCCCATTAATTTAATGATGGTGGCAGACAAATTATGGAAGAGCAACTGAATTATTATCGCTTCTCACGGGAGCAATGGAAACGATTCTATCGCGGTGGTCACGTGCCATTGACCGCCAATAATCTACACGAAATTAAAGCGTTCAATGATCAGATCAGCATCGATGATGTCCGCGAGATTTATTTACCGGTCGCGCATTTACTTCAGGCGAAGTTTGAACACTACTTATCCTGGCGGGAGACGGAAGCCGTCTTTCTGCAACGGAATAATAAGCAGTCGCCCTTTATTATCGGCGTCTCAGGGAGTGTGGCCGTTGGAAAAACAACGACGGCGCGCCTATTAGAAATTTTATTTAAATATTTATATCCGGACCGGCGCACGCAATTAATTACGACGGATGGGTTCTTATATTCCAATGCGGAACTCAAGCAACGTCAGTTAATGGAACGCAAGGGGTTTCCGGAAAGCTATGATATGCCGCGGTTGATTCAATTCTTGAATGACGTGAAGAGTGGCAAGCCGATTGCGAAGGCACCGGTGTATTCGCATCAGACTTACGATATCGTTCCGAATCGCTATGACGTCATCACCCATCCCGATATTTTGATTATCGAAGGGATTAATGTGTTGCAGTTGCCGACCAATCAACATATTTATATTAGTGATTTCACCGACTTCTCGGTGTATGTCGATGCGGATGCCAACTTGATTGAAACCTGGTACCTTGATCGTTTTGAAGCGTTGATGAAGACCGCGTTCCAAGACCCGCAAAACTACTTTTACCCGTGGGCCATCGGTGATCATGACGATGCGATTACGATGGCGAAGCGCGTGTGGGAAGATGTCGATTTGAAAAACTTGAATGATTATATCTTGCCAACGCGGAATCGTGCGGATTTGATTTTGCACAAGGTGGCGCATCATGTGATTGACGCCGTCTATTTCCGCAAGTATTAAACCGCTAAGAAATTTCTCATAGTTATTGACCGTTCCTTGAGAAATCAGTATGATAGAGCTATTGAGCTACAATTAATCCAAAGGAGTGAACAACTTGGCAAAAACGGACACCGCGTCATTCGACTCAATTCTTGTGTTGGATTTTGGGAGTCAATATAACCAATTGATTACCCGGCGCATTCGTGATTTCGGCGTTTATTCGGAATTACTACCAAATAAGATCACCGCTGATGAAATCAAAGCCCGCCACCCAAAGGGAATTATTTTCTCTGGTGGGCCGAATAGTGTTTACGATGATGGCGCCTTTCGGGTTGATCCTGAAATTTTCAAGCTAGGGATTCCTATCTTGGGGATTTGTTATGGGATGCAGCTGATGACTTACTCACTCGATGGTGGGAAAGTTGAATCCGCTGATAACCGCGAATATGGGAAAGCAAACATCACTGTCACTAGTGATAACGCCACTTTATTCAAAGACACGCCTAAAGAACAATCAGTTTGGATGAGCCATGGTGACTTGGTGACCCAAGCTCCCGCTGGTTTTGAAGTGGTCGCAACTTCGAAGAACTGCCCCATCGCCGCCATTCAAAATGTTGACCGCAAGCTGTATGGGATTCAATTCCACGCTGAAGTGCGGAACACTGATTATGGTAACGAGATCTTACGGCATTTTGCGTTCGATGTTTGCCAAGCTGAAGCCAACTGGTCAATGGATGATTTCATTGACATGCAAATTGAAAAAATTCGCGCTGAAGTTGGGGACAAAAAAGTCTTGCTCGGCCTTTCTGGCGGGGTAGACTCTAGCGTTGTCGGTGTCTTGTTGCACAAGGCGATTGGCACGCAGTTGACGAGTATTTTCGTTGATCATGGTCTGTTACGTAAAGGCGAAGCTGACCAAGTCATGGCTAGTTTGGAAGGTAAATTCGGCCTGAACATCATTAAAGTTGATGCGAAAGACCGGTTTATGAGCAAATTAGCTGGTGTCAGCGACCCCGAAACCAAACGGAAGATCATTGGTAACGAATTTATCCAAGTCTTCGATGAAGAAGCCACTAAGTTAAATGGGATGGAATTCTTAGCGCAAGGGACGTTGTACACCGACGTCATCGAAAGTGGGACTTCCACAGCGCAAACGATTAAATCTCATCATAACGTTGGTGGGTTGCCAAAGGACATGCAATTTAAGTTGATCGAACCATTACGGACTTTATTTAAAGACGAAGCTCGTGAATTAGGTGAAAAGCTTGGCATGCCTTCAGCGCTCGTTTGGCGTCAACCATTCCCAGGTCCCGGTTTAGGGATTCGGGTCATTGGTGAAATCACTGAAGATAAGTTGGAAATCGTCCGCGATAGTGATTACATCTTACGCGATGAAATCAAAAAAGCTGGCTTGGACCGCGAGATCTGGCAATACTTTACCGTATTACCAGGGATCAAGTCAGTCGGTGTCATGGGTGATGGTCGGACCTACGACTACACTGTTGGTATTCGGGCCGTAACGTCAATTGACGGCATGACCGCCGATTTTGCGCGGATTCCTTGGGACGTCTTACAGAAGATCTCGGTACGGATCGTCAATGAAGTCGATCACGTTAACCGGATCGTGTACGATGTTACGAGTAAGCCACCTTCGACTATTGAGTGGGAATAATGAAGTAAGTGAAGTTGAAGCCAGAACGTTGATTTAACGGCGTTTCGGTTGTCATAAAACGGGCTAAATAGTGGGTCATAACAAAGGTGCCCCACCAAAATCACCACCAAAGATAGCCGCTGTTGCTTAGGTAACGGCGGCTATTTTGCTACTGTGACCCACCAAGATATTTCAGAACGAAGCGAATAAAAAGAGGCTTTTCAGCCTCTTCGGTGGTTATTATTCTAAAGTTGCAGATACAGCAGGAATACCAACTATGTTACCAACAGCTTCACATTTAACGGTAATGGTATCACCGGCCTTAATTTTACGTGTTTCTTTGGTTACGGGTAAGAGAACGTCAAAACCGCCCGGAGCAGCAAGACCGACACCCATCTGGCTTTCATCGCCAACTTCGGTAACCTTAAACTCAAGGGTTTTGCCTTCAATCTCTTTGGTGGTAGCATTGGCGATGAAGTCTTTACCTTCTGCCTTAGAGGTAACAGTATAGTCAGCAGAACCAACACCCGATATAACCCCAAAAAGAGTTGCAGCAGTTGGAAGTGCAATTCCGACTACTAAAAGGATGACACTTAGCTTCTTTGGCCGTTTGCGCAGAGCAGCAAAGATAAGCATGATTAGTGCAACAATGGCAAGAATGATACCGCCAATAATGGTAAAGCCAATTACAGTTTCCATTGATGTGTCCTCCATGAATCTCCTGATTAATTTGATTATACTGCATCAAAACGTGTGCGTCTATACCGTGGCATCACTATTCTTTGTCGAATGCGAAGTTAACTGCATCAGAGATGGTCTTTTTGTAGGCGGTCTGAAAGTCGCTTCCAGTATCATCGTGTTCAAGGGACATGAATATAGAGTTGTCATCGTTATCAAATTGGTCCTGCCAGACGTAGGACGTTCCGTTATAGGTTAGACGATTCCAGCCTCCTGTGGAAGTCCCTTCAGGTTTGATGTTTGTCTCATAGGTCATTTCAATAATCTTGTGTGTATTTGTGAATAGAAATGCAGCTTTACGAGTGTCTGGGTTAATCAAGAATGCCGCATTGTGGAATAGAGATTCTTCATCTGATTCATAGTTGAACAGATATGCGTGTTTGTATGTCTGTTCAACTTTGTTAAGCATCTGTTGTTTAGCGGACACTTTTTTGACCGCCTGTTTAGAAACCTGGGAAGATGAACTTTTCGTAGTGCTCGTACCGGTATCGTTTTTTTCAGAACAAGCCACGAGAGTGATGCTTAAGCCAGCTAAAAGAATCAGCGAAGCTGAGAAGATTCGTTTTGGTGTCATAGTTTTCCTCGCCTTTAGTTGTGATGTCATTATTCGTTAAGTATATGATAGCCTATAAAAAAGGGAAATCCTACTTACAGAACAAAATCACTAAAATGATTGTGGCATTACCACACATGTTCAACTGATGCAGAGTAAAAATGCCCGACGAATATTTGAAAATGCGGCGAGACGGCTAGTGACCACATTAGACAGTAGAGTAAGGACGGCGAAAATGAACGCCAAGCATCATAACGGCATGAAGTCTAATTACTAGTTTTCATGATTAAAATAACTCTTTGCATATGTGACCGTATTTGGCAGACCACATGGAAGAAATAGAGCAAAAGTTTGGAGATATGTGAAATACCGCTCTGATAAAACGATATCTTATCCACCACTTATGATTTCTACGATAGTAAAATATGCGCTAATAATAAAATTGACGTTATAACAAAGCGACTGTCCATCGGGCAGTCGCTTTTAATATATACATTAGCCGTTTTTTTGAGGGAATAATGACATTTCATATCTGTGTACTTTTTGCATGGCTCCGATTGCCGTATCAAGCTCGGTGGAAACTCTAGCGTATTCGTTACGCATCCGGTTATCATCTTGATACCAAGCACGACTTTCTGCTTCGAATGCTTCATAGGCATTTATAGTCAAGTAATAGGCTAGCATACCAGTATCAGTTGGGGTAGGTTTGAGCGGCGTAAGAATGTCCGTGAAGATTGTTTGCATGAGCTTAGGAAACCTGACGTAAAACTTTCGGAATTCCTTTCCGAAAAACTCCTCCTCAAATCGACGAACTAAAATTTCTTGAAAAGATTCAGCATTTAAAAACTGTATGCGCTGAGAAAGTTCGTCAAGTGCTTCAATTTTAACAGTATTAATTGTTCTCGATTTTTTACGTTCAACCTTAACTGGATAGATGTCATAACTAAGTCCTGCACGCATTTGAGCAAAGTGAACATTTGCAGTTAGGACCTGAAAAAGTAGTTCGTGTAGATTAATCATAGTTAAGTCGGTACCTTTGTATGAATAAATCTCATTAATTGCTTTTTTCAGTAGCACATTCCACTTGATTTGTCCCCAAAGCATTTCATCAAGATTGTTGAATTTCAGGTTCTCTCGGATATCTTGCGCATTGAAGTCACTCATCAAGTTCGGATATTTAGTAGTCCGTTTATTGTTGATGATATTACTGACTAACGATTCGTCGGATAGAATGTCCGAACGATTTAGGTTAAGTTCTTCCTTTCGTTTCTTAATAGTTGAACTAATTGTGGTAAACACATATTTTGTGGTTTTTTTAAACGCCGTTTCAAACATTATGAGGACTCCTCTCCCTTAAAGCGTGGGACAAAATTGTTATATTAACGAAAAAAGGTCATATTTCAATCCCACGTTGCAAGTATATACTTAAAATATCGAAAGCGCAAGGAGGTGACAACATGACGAATCATGAGCACATGAACGTTAGCTACAGTCATTCACTAGTATCAGGTTCCCTGCTAGACGAGCACCATGTAAATGACTCAGAAATTGAAGAAGCAATGGACGAATTGAATGGCCTTATATTAGCAAATCACTTTGACCCTTTTGGCAATGAACCAACCATATTTCTGAAATTAGGTGATATAAGCCTCGAGGTGAAGGCTACTAAGGATTGTCAGGCATGTATGCGTGACCTAATGGCAGTACTTGCTCGCCGTAATTGGAATCGAAAGTATGGTTATGGCTGTTGACCGTAACTAATACGTCTTGACCAAGGCCACGATGTCAATAAACTCTGGGTACAAAAATAAAGACGGCTGCGTATCGCAGCGGAGGTAACTATCATGGCTCTACAAAATTCCTGGTTCTTTTCGCAGACCAGTTTCAACGATGCGAAATTCAAGTCGGTAACTAACAACCAGTTCCGCTTGGTCTCTCAGCACCCATATGCTAGCAAGAAGAATCCTCAAGATATCGGTGTAGCATTAACGCTTCAAGTGGTCAAAGATACCGCCGATTATGGTGTTGACAAAAAGACTGGCATGAAGCGGGATAACAACGTTCTGAATACCTTTGATGTGACAATCTTGAACGGAGTACAGCGTTTAGATGCTCAAAAGGGCGATGTCATTCGGCTCGGTGACATGATTGTTGAAAAGACTTTCATCATTGGGTTCAACCTGATTCTCCGTTATAAGGATGTGCAGGTGATTAAGCGTGACAAGTAAGGTTAAAACTTCACGGTACCTTCGTGGACAGGCCTTGGTTGTCATTGAATCCCTATTACTGTTACTGGTAGTAGGGATTTTCCTTACCACGCGGTACCTTCAAATGATGATTCCTGATGTAATTCTAATTGTATGTATCTTCGCGATTACAGTTGTTGGTACGTGCTCGGTCACATTTTGGTCGATGCGTAACCATATTAGTAAAGGTTGGAGATTTGCACTACGCCATTACAAGTTGTGTTTGTCGGTTCGCCGTGCTTTGCTTGATGCCGCTTATTATGTACCGCGGCAGTTCTTCGGAACTGCCGTGGCCCAGTTGCCTAAAATTAAGCTCACTTTCACAGATAATTATCAGCGTGGAATGCTGTTGGTCGAGAATCGTGTGAAGTATGCCCAACGTTTGGACACTGCCCAGTTATCCAGTGCATTAAGGCGATATGTGGTTGAACGCTCGTATCTTAGTGATGATGAGAATTACTACTGTTTTGAATTGTTTGATAGTCGTCTTGAACGACGATTAGAGTTCCGTTCTCTTGATGAATTGCTAAGTTACAATGCACAAGTTGGTGATTTGGAGTTGTTCATTGATAAGTTCACTGTGATTCCGTTACACCACACGCTAATTGTTGGGCAGACGGGTTCTGGTAAGACATACGGTGTGTATTCTTTCCTGTTGCAGATGCTTATCAAGCCGGTGCAATATCAACTATATCTAGCCGATCCGAAAGGCTCCAGCCTTTCGATTCTCGGCGACATGATTGCGCCTGACTGTACCGCTGAAGATGTTGATGATATTGTAGCCCTCCTGCGTGAGTTCAATGATGTGATGGACAAGCGCAAGGCTGATTTGAAGGCTAAGCTGGCCACTAAGCTTGAGGCGTCATATTCGGACTTTGGATTTAACCCGTATGTTTTTATCTTTGATGAATACGCGTCATTCCAAAGTGTTGTGCAGGCTATGGATAAGAAGCACCGCGATGAGGTCAATAAGCTGATTTCGCAAATTGTGCTTCAAGGGCGCCAGTTGGGCTTCTTCCTGTTTATTGTCATGCAGAAGAGTGATAGTACGTCATTACCAACGATGATTCGCGATAACTTGCCACTGAAGATTGTTTTGGGTAATGCTGAACAGCAAACCTACGTCACTGCGTTTGGCACGGGCGTAGAAATTCCTAGCCGTGACTTTCGCAAGGGTGAAGGTGTGTACACATTCCCTGGAATTGCCAACACGCCTAAGTTGTGTGCGTTTAGTTACCTGAATTTTGACATTAACGCCGCTTTTCGTGCCAAGCGGGGGTTATGTAATAACCCCCGCTCCAGTAAAGGAGCCTAAAAATGGAGCCTACACTTTTACTCGGAATTGATGAGTTCACGATGGTGCTAACTGTTGAAAAGTCAAAGATTGATGATATTGGCAGTTGGCCGCTAATTGCCTTGGACACCATCAAGAAGTTTGTTGAGATGACCGACATTAAAGTGATATTCGGCAAACAAGCTCAATTGATTGGCAAAGTTCCGCAAGGTTACACGATAGGTTACCAGTTTGGCGACAATCCGTTTTACTTTGCCATTGCGTACCACCCCGACAATGTTCAGATGGGGATTGTGATTAAGTTTTCGGCCTATTCATGGTCGTACTACTGTCATGAATGGACGCTGGTACATCATTCACCGATGAACATCAAACAGTTCGCTTCACTGACTGTATCTGATGAATTTCATTCTCGGCTTAGTCGAATTGACTTTACCGCTGACTTTCAGAACGTAGATTTTACAGTTGATGACCTGTACCGTCACCTGACTGATGGTACATGGATTGTTCAAAACGCTGATGGCAAAAAGAACCCTTCTGGCTTGTCTGCGCATGAGGTCAACAAGATTGTCGAAACTTTCTATGTTGGTTCTAAAAAGGGCAATACACGGCTGTTCTTGCGAGTCTATGACAAGCGACGTGAACAGATAGAGCAACCTAGCTTTCGTTACGAAGAGGCGTTGTCGGTCGAAAGTTGGGTACGGTTAGAAGCAGTGTTCAAAGGTATATATGCCCACCAAATTACTGATAGCCTCCGTAATGAACTGGACGATGATGAGCCGTCATTGAAGGCATTTATTGCTAGCAAGCTACTTGAGAAATATCGGTTTGTTGATGCAGAGACGGAAGAATACGCCGATTTAACGAAAATGCTTATACGTGTTGTTGAAGATAATGAATTTAGCCGGTTACGCTTAGAAAGCCCACGAGACAGCGAGTTGATTCAATCAATCCAATATTTGATGTTCAATTCTGGCTTGTTTACCGCCATGTACAAATGCGATGCCTTGTGGGGACACAATTCTGGCATTGAGCTGCTGTTAAGAATGGCGGCTGTGTACCTGCGTGGACGTCATCCGCCTGATGATGCAATTAGGTGGGTGGCCATTCACCGTAAAGAGATGGAAAAACGCACGCTGGCAGAATTATTTGATGAAATTGATGCAAACCAAGAAGCTATGAAAAAAGAGACCATCACCACGCCTCCGACAGCAAATGGTGACAGTCCCGCTCCTGTGTAGATAATTAGTCTACCCGCATAGTATCTCATGCTTCTTGTACGATTGAAAGAAATGAGATGGTAATTGTGACCTCCACAATTTGTAAGCAAGACTTGATGGCGATTGGCTACAAAGAGCACACCGCGCGAAGTTTGATTTGCCAAGCCAAGGCCATTATGGTACAAAATGGGTATCCGTTTTATAACAACCGGCGTTTGGGACGTGTCCCAACAGAAGTTGTTGAGTCAATCATTGGCACGAAGCTTCAATTGAAAGCAGAGTGATTGATGATGACAAATAAAATGCAACAAACAACGAAGTACACCGGCGTTTTCAAGGACTTGAAGAGCGGTATGTACTTCTATCAGACAGAACTTGGAATTGACCGGATTACCGGTCGGCGTGTTAGAAAGAAGGCGCGTAAAGACTTGACCGGCCGCCCGTTTAAGACAGCGACAGCGGCAAATAAAGAATTGACACGAGTTAAGCGAGAGTATTACCAAGCTAACAGTTACGCCAACTATCAAATGACGTATCGTGAGTTTATGCAGAACATCTATATTCCTGCGTACAAAACGGAAGTCGAAGAAAGTACGTTTTCTGTTCGTAAAGGCGCTTTCAATCAGTTTTGCGCTCGTTTCGGGTCTAAGAAGTTGCGGGATATCAATATCGAGGATGTTCAGAATTACCGAACATACTTACTGACTGATGCAGATGAAGGTGGTGCTGGATTCTCACAGTCATACGCGAGTTTGGTGTTTGGTATGTTTCGTAAGACCTTGGACAGGGCGGTTACGCTGCAGTATCTAGAGTTCAATGTGTCAAAGCGGATTAAGGCGATTCCGAAGAGTAAGGCCATTGTGCCATACTGGACGGCTACCGAGTTCAAGAAGGTCATTAAGCAGATTTACATTGGCGACTTTCTGGAACATCTGTATTTCGTAATGCTGTGGGTCTACTTCATGACTGGTGTTCGAGTTAATGAGGGCATGGCCTTATGGTGGAGCGATATTGACTTGGACGAGAAACGTATGCGGGTGCACCACATGCTGTATCTGAAGTCACGGACGGATTGGACACGTAACGACTACACTAAGACTGCGGACGGCAAACGGACAATCGCTTTGGACGATACCACGGTGGATATACTCCGCAAGTGGCGGCAACGGCAAAAAACGGTAGGGCTAGGCAAAGACGATGACTTTGTATTTACCTATGATGGCTTGCCAATGATTAAGTCAACTCTGGGACGAGTTATTCAGCGTTATGCTAATGCCGCTGGTGTGAAGCCTATCCAAGGTAAAGGATTGCGTCATAGCCATGCATCGTACTTGATTAATGAGTTCAATGTGTCGGTTCTGGTACTGTCGAAACGGCTCGGGCATAGCAGTCCGGACATAACTTTGAGAAACTACTCACATATGTGGGTCGGCGCCGATACTGCTATTGTTGAGCAGATGGAAGGCAATATCAAAGTGGAGACTGCGGCAGTAAGTTCGGTCAAGTTTAACGGCAATCAATCAATCAAGAAATTGAGTGAAATTGGTGCCCCACCAAGCACACCACCGGAACAGTGTAAAGGTGCTTAAAACGTTGATATGTAGGTATTCTCACGTGAGTGCTAGCGCTTGAGTGGGAATAAAGCGACTAATTAATTTTAGTGCTGGAAGACCACTAACTTGTCATTAAGAAATTAATTCTCGCTAGTTATTCAATAACTAGCTTCAGGCGTGGTCTTCAGTTATGAAGATCACGTTTTATTTTGTAGAAAATACGGTAATGCAGGTTATCGATTGGATTCAACCAATTTTTGAAAAGATGAAACTTGACTTAGATATTTCTCTAAGTGATAGTGTAAAGTTGAAAGGAATGATATTGATGACATCTGAATTAGATAAACTAAAAGCCGGCGACTGGTATTGCTTTGCCGATGAGAAAGTAGCCGCCCGTAAAGCGCGCGCAGCCAAGCTTTGTCAGGAGTTTAACGCCATTCCAGCAACCGAACCCGAGCGGCAAACAAAAAAAATGCAAGAAATCCTAGGAAGTTACGGGGAACATTTATCGGTTCAAGCGAATTTTAATTGTGATTATGGCAAAAATATTCATGTTGGCCATGATTTTCTAAGTAATTATAATTTGACTATTCTCGATATGGCACCTGTCCAGATTGGCAATAATGTCATGATTGGCCCAAATTGCGGAATTTATACAGTCAACCATCCCATGATACCAAGTGGTCGGCGAAAATATTTAGCACGAGCTAAGCCGGTTGTCATAGGCAATGACGTTTGGTTTGGTGGTTCAGTCACAGTATTGCCAGGGGTCACGATTGGTAATAATGTGGTAATAGCTGCTGGCGCGGTGGTTACCAAAGATGTCTCTGATAATACTCTGGTTGCCGGTGTTCCAGCTAAACCAATCCGGAAACTTTCCCAAGATTAAACCAATTGATCAGCCATACTATAGTACCAACTGTAATGGTTAATTTGGCGGAATCAAAAAAGGGGTTCGCTACCGGTATGCCTGCATGCCAGCTAATAGAGAAGGAAAACAAATGCGAATTTTAAATGTAATTGACCATATCTTGGATAAGGACTCAGGCAATGTCGTTTTGTCGCAAAAAGAGATTGCTAAGGATAATCTGGAAATTACCAAGTATGTTGAAAAGGTCATTGATAAGTTTGAAAAAAGTGAATACGTGGAGTTGGAACTATCCCGGATTCCGATGCTCGAACAATTCTGGAATAATCGTGATGATTTTCAGAAACTGACGGAAAAGTTTGCGTTGGATTACTTTGACAGTATCAAGGTAAATGAAAAAATTCCGGGTGGCGATTTGTTATTTTTTAACGTTGAACTAGATGACTTAAGCCAAGTAATCGGGATTGCTAAGTTAGACTACACGCAACGCTATATTCATAATGTGGAGTATGACGAGGATGTTCTGGTTAACAATATCGTTCAAAATAACAGTATTTTGCCGTCTCCCAGTCAAGGCGTTAAAAACATGATCTTGATTGATGCGGATAAAGTCCAACTCCGTGAGCAATCATACACTGGTGCTAGTGGTAAGTGGCTGATGTCTAAGGACTTTCTTAAAGTTGCGGCGGTACCTGTCAAAGTTTCGAATAACGTTAAACAAATTAAGAAATCGATTCAAAAAATTTCTGAAAAGTATGATGATGACGATGACTTCGCCGTTACGTCTAAGACACAACAGGCGATTCATGATAGTCTGGAAACGGATGGCGTCATTGATAATGACTATATTGCCGATATGGTCTTTGATAAGAAGGAAGAAGCTAAGGCAGAATTTAAAGATGAATTAGCCAAAAAGGCCATTGAACCAGTTGTTAGCGTTCCAAATGCCAACTATTTTGAAAAGAAGTACGAGCGCCAAAAAATCAAACTGGATAATGGTATTGAAATTAATGTTCCGATTAGCTTGTTGAAAAATCGGGATGCGATTGAATTTGAGACAAATCCGGACGGAAGTACTTCGGTCGTGATTAAAAATATTGGTAGTTTGAAGAGCAACTTTTAGGTGCGAGAAATTTTAGAATTTTAGAATGTGAAAAAACTACAACTTCCGATAAATGAGGTACTGGAAATGACTAGTGAGTTATGGGTGAAAAAGTGGTTAGAGTATTGTGAATTGAAAAAAATTATGCCATGGGAGTTTGACTTCAAACAATGCTATGTTGAAAAATGTATTGGTAAAGAAAGTAGTTTACGACTAGAACTCGCGTATAAAGCATATTTACTTTCAGAAATAAACGTAAAATTTAACGTTACAAAGAAGAGCGGCCATAACGCTGATTGTGATAAAGAGGCAGACAATATATACGATGTATTAGGTTGGTATTCATACCGCAATGGAGGAGTTGCTGAGAATCGTGGTGATGCAATGAATTCTTTTAAAATAACATTTACTCAACTGCTTTCCGTGAGTGGCCCATTTAAAGAAAAAAATAAGGAAACGTGGATAAATAATTTTAATGAGATTCCTAAGCTCGATATGGCGTTGAAGGAGTGGGTAAAAAAAGATAAAGTAAATAATGTAGATAAGTTTTATTTTAATAAAGAAAATCAATTACGCCTTAATGGTAGGTTAACCAGCATTAACTTGTTAAATGAAATAAACAAGTTTGCACAATTAACCCATTCAATTGGTAATTTTATCGTTATGCCGATGTGGATTAATCAGGGCAGAGCAATGGATAATAACATAAAGGATTATTGGGATTTGACTATGTTAAACCTTCAGTACTTTTTAAAAAAATTTGGAGATGAGGATACTTGGGTGAAATACGTTGATAGTTATTGTTTGTTACCGTTTGTTGATGAACAATATAATGTTTGTGAATTATGGGATAACCATTTTAACCATTCCGCTTATCCCAAAAGTATAGAGGAATTTGAGCAGTTCTATCATAATGTCAATCTTCTTGTAGAAGAACGAGGAAAATGTATTACTAAAAAACTTTGTGACAATTTGAAATTAACAAATTTATCTTTTTATGATTCTTTACAAGATAACATGTCAACCAGACGAAACTTTCATGATATTGTGAAATGATTTTTTAGATTGTGCTTGGAATTTATTGCAATCGCAAAAAAGAGTTGATAAATTTCATTTTCAAGTGAACTGGCGGCTTGATCTCACAATTTTTGAAAATAAAGATGGATTTTCGAAGTGTTGATGTTGCATTAACAGGTGTTAAGTAATAAACACAATAAAGTTATACTTCAAGTCTTAATTGGCCATAATAGTTGTATGAATATGAAGAGGGGGCATTACAACTTGGACAAAAATAAATCGGTTGAACCACAAGTCGACGTACAACCAATTGTAGATGTGGTTCCTTACAACATAAATTATGAACATGCACTTGAACAAAATAATTCGAATAATGAACTTATCTTTGAGTATCCAACAGTTTATGTGATTGCAGACAAGCAGTCAAAGAAACGAAAGGATTCCGTACCAGACTTTACAGTCTACGTAGGTGAAACCAGTAACATTGGTCAACGTACGCGACAACATCTTGAAGGCGACACTAAGATTAGGGAAGACTGGAAAAAGTTAAGGGATAGTCCAAATGCTGAAATGATGGTAGTTGGTGATCAATATTTTAATAAGTCGCTGACACTTGATATTGAGAATCGTCTGATGATGTACTTACTAAGTGTTGATCATATTAGACATTTGAATAATCGGCGAACAAACCCACAACGCAAATATTTTATGTCTGGTCAATTTGATAAAATATTTGCTGGTGTCTGGGACGCTTTGAGACAGAAGAAACCAGAACTTTTCCCGATTAAAAAGGATATCGAAAATTCTGCAATCTATAAGGCATCACCTTTTCATTCACTTAATGAAAAGCAGCTTGACGGGAAACAACAAATACTTAATCGTGTTGCCCACGTTCTTGGAAATGCTAAAAAGGTCGACAATAAAGATGCTGCAGTTATTTTTATTGCTGGTCAAGCTGGTACTGGAAAAACAGTGCTGCTAAGTAATGTTTTTAATGATTTAGTTAACAGCAAAATGACTGGTGAGAATGCAGTTAACTTGTTGGTTAATCACGATCAGCAGCTAATCGTTTATAAACAAATTGCTCATAAGTTGGGCTTGGATAAAGATAATGAAGACGTTGTGTGCAAACCCACCCACTTTATTAATGAACACCAGAAGCCAGGCGCAAAAAAAGCAGATGTGATCTTGGTAGATGAAGCTCATTTATTGTGGACTCAAGGGAAACAGTCTTATCGTGGTGATAACCAGTTAAAAGACTTATTGAAGTTGGCTAAGGTGGTTATCATCGTGTTCGATAAATATCAGATTCTGACAACTAAAGAGTATTTGGACGATGCGGCGATTGCTGAGTTAGAAGCCAAGGCTTCACGGACAGGTAATACCATTACCTTGAAAGACCAGGAACGGATGGCTGCTAATCCCGAGACAATCGAGTGGTTACATAATTTTGCAATCAATCAAAAGATTGGGGTAATGCCATCTGATAGCCGTTATGAGTTAAAAGTCGGACGTACACCGAAAGCCGTTTATCAAAAAATCAAAGCACTAGATCAAAATAGAGGTAATGCACCAGCTAGTCTGGCTCGAATGCTCGCAACGTTTGATTGGCCATATGTAGAAGCTAAGCGACCTACTGAAGGTGGTCTGTGGAACGTACAAGTTGGTGATTGGCAGATGCCATGGAATTTACAATTAAAGGTTTCACGCAAGCAGAAAAAGAAGAATGATAGTTTAGCTTGGGCAGAACGACCACAAACAATTGGTGAAGTTGGGTCAACGTTTACGATTCAAGGATTTGACTTGAATTATGCCGGATTGATCATTGGGCCATCGGTGACATATCGTGATGGTAAAATCGTATTTAATCCAGAGGCAAGTAGTAATAAACAAGCTAAAAATAAGCGAACTTGGCATGGCAAGAAAATTGATGTGACTCGTGAGTTGTTGAGAAATGAACTTAATGTTTTGCTGACTCGTGGGGTTCATGGTTTATACATTTATGCGGTTGATGACCAACTACAGCAGGCACTGCTCACTGCAGCGGGTTCTACTCACATACTGGAGGAAAATGATGGATTATAAAGATGTGGAACAGGGCTTGATTGATTTCCGTGATAAAAAAGGTTGGGAAAAATATCATAATTTAAAAGATCTAGCAATTTCATTGAATTTAGAGGCTAGTGAAGTACTTGAGATATTTCAATGGGAGCCTAGCAATCATGAGCTAACCGCTGGTGAACGTGATCATTTGGAAGAAGAGTTAGCAGATACCTTAATTTATACGTTTTATATGTGTAATAGGTTGGGTATAAATCCATTGGATATTGTTGCTAAAAAGATGAAATTCAACCAGAAACGGCATTGGGATAAAACTGAATAAGTAGTAGTCGATTTAAGCCTGTATTCTCTTTAAGATTGAGCAATTATGTGGGCGTAGAAAGTCTAGGGGGAAAAATGAGAATTTGGACGATTCAGTCACAAGAGGTATATGATCAGTTGAGACTAGACGGTGTTGTTCACGCAGATTTTTGTCTTTCACCATATGGTAAGTGGGAAGAGTTTGGACGTTCCTATGGGTGGATGATTGAACAAATGAAAAGCCACATTGGTTTACCACCAACTGGGGTAACGTACCCGTATTGGGCTTGGCACACATTGGGGTGGAAACATAAACGTCCTGATTTACGTCGGATAGAGTTTCGTAATTGTTCTGATCCAACAGTTTGCATTGAGCTTGAGTTACCTGAGTCACAAGTGTTGCTTAGTGATGATGAAAAATGGCATTACGTTTTAAATGATTGGTATCTTGGAGATGCAACTAGCACAGCCGAATTTGAGGCCGAGGACAAGTGGTTGGAGTCGTTATCTGAGAAAGAGTTACGCACGCAGAAGCTTAAATCATGGAATAAGGTGTTCAATGTGGATCCGGTACATGATGAATGGCAGGGACAGGGCAGAGACGTACAGGCGACGTTTTGGGAGTTACGGCTGTCAGATGTTATTGCAGTGCGTCATTTTCAGTGGTCTTCGTTGAAAAAATAATAGTTATCAGAAGTTGTCACACTAGACTTAGTGACAAGCACAAAAACAGATTATAGATAATAAAGTTTTACACAATGCACAATTCCATATTGACATTACCATCAAAAATGAGTACCTTATAATACAAGAAGATGAAGGTCATATTGGCCTTTATTTTTTAAATCAATAAAAGTAGAAAGTACTTTTATTACAATTTGGGGGATTTTTGATGCAATTATTGAAGAAGTACCGGTTGTTAGCAATCATTGGGACAGCTTGGTTATTTGACGCGATGGATGTCGCAATGTTGTCTTTTATCATGCCGCTGATTAAAACAGAATGGCATTTAGCACCGGCACAACTGGGATTAGTTGGTGCCACGACTTCGATGGGGATGGTCGTGGGAGCAATGATCTGTGGGGCAATGGCGGACCGGATTGGCCGTAAACATGTGTTGATCTTGACGTTAGCGTTATTTTCAATTGGTAATTTATTATTAACGATTACGCCAAACATCACCGCATTTATTGTGGTTCGTTTTATCACTGGGATTGGTCTTGGGGGCGAACTTCCAGTGGCGGCGACCTTAGTTGCGGATAGTTACCAAGGGACGCAACGGTCAAAAATGTTAGTGTTGGCAGATAGTTTTTGGGCAATTGGCTGGATCGTAGCGTCATTGTTAGCTTTCTGGGTCATGCCATTCATTGGCTGGCGTATGACGGTCTTAATTACGGTGGCAACGATTCTATACACGCTGTTATTACGGCGTCATTTACCTGACACACCGATTGAACCACAAACGCGACCATCGTATAAAGTTTTATGGCGGACACCAGTATTTCGGCAAAAGACGTTGTTATTGGGAAGTCTTTGGTTTATCGTCATGTTGACTTATTACGGGATGTTTTTATGGTTGCCAAGTCTCTTAGTGATGCGCGGTTTCTCAATCGTGCATAGCTTTAGCTACACCTTGTTGATGAGCTTAGCGCAATTACCTGGTTATTATTTAGCTGCCTACTTGATGGGTAAAATCAGTCGTAAATCAGTCTTAACGATTTATTTGAGCGGAACGATTGTGAGTGCGTTGGCATTTAGTTTAGCTAGCAGCAACTTTGCAGTCCTAATGAGTGGCGCTTGGTTGTCATTCTTTGACTTAGGTGCTTGGGGAACGTTAATTGCCTTGACACCAAGTCAATTCCCACAAGCCATCCGTGGTACAGGGATGGGTGCTGCGCAGTCGATTGGCCGAATTGGTGCCATGATTGGCCCATACGTGGTCGGACTCTTATTACAAATGAAGACACCTTTAACTGGAATCTTTGGGATTTTTGTTGTCCTACTATTATTAGGAATCGCAATCTTAACCTTTGGAATTCAAGATGTCGATGCACAGCGTAAAGAGGGTGTTAGTGGTGAAGCTCACTCCTAGACAAATTGAATCGGCAATCAAAAATTTCTTGGCTGAAGATATCGGCCGTGGTGATTTGAGCACGTTGACGTTGCCTAATCAGCGTGTCACTGGCGATATTGTGGCACGACAAGCCGGGGTGATTGCTGGACAAGTGATTCCATCAGTTGTGTTGCGAGCGTTAAGCGAAGATAGTCAGTACGAACAACTGGTTGCTGATGGTGCGCAAGTTGAAGCTGGAACAATTATTGGTCGGATCACGGCACCAATTGCTGAGTTATTGGCGGGTGAACGGGTGCTGCTTAATTTGATGCAACGTATGAGTGGGATTGCGACCACGACGCATGTTGCGATTGAGACTTTGAGCGATGCTAGTATTGCCATTTTAGATACGCGCAAAACATTGCCTGGCTTACGTCAATTTGATAAAGCGGCCGTTGTCATTGGTGGTGGTCAGAATCACCGATTTGGTTTAGATGATGCGGTGATGATTAAAGATAATCATTGGGCATTGATCAACGACTTAGCAACCACTGTTCGTCAATTGCGTGATTTGATTGGCCCTACTAAAATTATTGAGGTCGAAGTTGAGACCGAGAAACAGTTACAGGCCGCAGTAGCTAGTCACGTGGATATGATTATGATTGATAATCAAACGCCGGCGACGGTTAAAGCATGGCGTCAATTGATTCCAGCACCAATTAAAGTGGAAGTCTCGGGTGGCATTACGCCGGTGACATTAGCACAATATGCACATACTGGTGTTGATTACATCTCGCTGGGCTATTTAACCCATAGTGTAACTGCCTTAGATTTGGCGATAGAAATTGAAGCAGAATAACAAATTGAGATTACAAAAGATACAGAAAGCCACGCCCATAAAACAGGCGTGGCTTTTCATATCTTAGGCCGAAGCATTCAGCTGATCAGCTTGAGCTAGCATGTGATAGGTTGCCTCAAATACGGGGCAAACATCATTCGGAATCGCATAATTGTGAGTTGTCCGGCGTAGTTCATCAAAGTTGGCGTCTAGCCGATGATTGGCTTTGGCATCTGCCCGCAATTTAACGTATTGATCACGTACGGCGAAAACTTCAGGATGATTTTGACCATGTGCGTTGGTGATGGCGTGTGTATAAAAATCTAATTTGTCGTAATGAGTGTCTAAATAGGCTTTAACTGTTGTCATGTGGCCCACCTCTTCTTATTTGATGACTTAAGTATAAAGGGGAGTGCCACTTAATAACTTGATGGCGGTCAAGATACGTTGTGATGACGTAAATATTGAGATGAACGGTTACAACTATTATTAATACTGTGGTTTTTATGAAGTTTAGGGAAACAATTCAATGTCTAAGTTAGAAAGTTACGATGGAAAATACGATTATGTCTCAGCATTAATTGGTTGTGGCTCTCAAACATTCTGCAGTAAGAGACTATATGAGATAGTATTGAAGGTTAACTGCATTAGCCGAATGGTACATTCTTCAACAATAGGGCGCATTTCAAAGTGATTTTGTCTGATAGCTACATTTGAAGTGCAATTTATTTCAACTACTTTCCTGCTAGATCTTCCAATTTGAAAAAAGATCAATTATACTCATGATAACCAAAAGGAAAGTAGGTTAAGTCAGTGGGAAAAGTGATTCGGCACCAAAAAGGTTTTATACATAGTGAGCCCGCAACAAATTTGAAGCAAACAGAAATTAAGACGCCTGTGCACCGAGAAAATGCATGGTTATCATCGAAATTTGTAAGTGATAAGGTCTATTCAAATCAAGACATTACACGGGTATTTCTGACGTCTCCACAGGGTGGAATGAGGCGTTCAAAGCGTACCAATTCACTAGTTTTAATTGCAAAAGTTAGTACTAATGCTGGTGATAATCCATATGAAGACCGTTGGCAAAGCGATGGCTATTTTCATTATACTGGAATGGGGCGTATTGGTGATCAGAGCCTAGAATATATGCAGAATCGAACTCTGGCAGAATCAGAAACTAATCACGTTAACATCTATTTATTTGAGTCTAGTCATGCTAATGAATATCGTTATTGCGGCGAAGTAAGACTGGCGGCAGCGCCATATGCTATCCAGGAAACCGATGCAACTGGTAAATTGCGTCGAGTTTATAAATTTCCATTGGCTATCAAGCAGTAATAATTGTACGGTTGGCTTTGAGAAACGAAGCAAATTATGATTCTGAGTCACAGGTGCCACTAATAATCATGTATAAAAAAGGAGTAATTCAGTAGGCAAAACTGAATTACTCCTTTTTTATAAATCGTCTCGATGCAACAACGTAATCTCTTCGCCTTGCTCACGTCGCAAATCGATATTTTCTTCACCCCAGACACATAGATCATGGAGGATACCAGACAAACTATGTCCATACTCTGTTAACCGATAGTCAACGCGAGGTGGCACTTCTTGGTAAACGTGGCGGTCAACAATGTTGGCAGCTTCCAGCTCGCGCAACTGTTGAACTAACATTTTTTGTGAAATTTGTGGAATGGCACGTTCCAGTTCACTGGTCCGCATGGGCTTCAAGCGTAAATGGCATAGAATAATTGATTTCCATTTGCCACCAATGACTTCCATTGTCGCTTCAACACCGATTTGATAAGTTTTTTCAGGCATAAAAATGGCCTCCTTATTGATACTTACTTTTTGGTTGGTATCCCACTTTAAAGTCGGTACTTGTTCTTAAGTTACTTGCTAGTATAATCATTATTTATCACGTTAGCAAGTACAGGAGGAATTTTAAAATGAGTAAAAAAGTTAATCCAACATGGACCTTACTAGCACTCGCCATCAGCGCGTTTGCGATTGGTTCGACGGAATTTATCAGCGTTGGCTTGATGCCGATGTTAGTCAGCAGTTTCCACATCAATTTAGCTCAAGCGGGGTTGACGGTTTCGGTCTATGCGCTTGGCATCATGGTTGGCGCGCCGGTCATGACGTTGTTGACTGGCCGTTTGAATCGACATCGGCTGATGATGTTGATCATGGGACTATTTATTGTGGGTAATTTATTAGCCGCGTTAGCGCCAACGTTCAAAGTCTTATTACTTGGGCGCATCGTTGCGGCCTTAGCGCACGGGATTTTCATGACGGTCGCATCGGTCATTGCGGCGGATGTGGTTGCACCAGAAAAGCGGGCATCCGCGATTGCGGTGATGTTCACCGGGTTAACGGTCGCAACGGTGACTGGGGTACCGTTGGGCACGATGATCGGTCAGCTCGGTGGCTGGCGTTGGTCGTTTATCTTTATTAGTGGCATCGGCGTTTTAGGCTTGTTGGCCGATTATTGGTTGATCCCACGTAACTTACCATTACCTGTCAAAGCAACCGCGCGTGGTATTCTGCGGGTGCTTACAAATCCACAATTATTGTTGGCATTGTTAGTCACGGCTTTAGGTTACGGTGGGACTTTTGTGGCCTACACGTATTTGTCACCATTATTGGAACAATCGATGGGGTGGTCAGCTAGTGCCGTCGTTGTCATTTTAGTCGTTTACGGCTTGATGGTGGCCTTAGGAAATACTTTGGGCGGCCGTTGGGCAAATAAGCGACCACTAGTGGCACTATTTAAAATGTTTGTCGGGTTATTAATCACGTTGTTAGTGTTAGCGTTCACGGCGCACAGTCATTGGCTTGGACTATTCACCGTTTTGGCGATGGGAATCTTTGCATTCATGAATGTACCGGGGTTACAACTCTACATTGTTCAGTTAGCCGAAGTGCATACGCCACAAGATATCACCATGGCATCGGCGTTGAATATTTCAGCGTTTAACGTTGGAATTGCGTTGGGGTCTGGTATCGGTGGTCAAGTGACGACGCAATTTGGACTAGCCTGGACACCGGTATTTGGAGCCTTGATGGTTGCCGTCAGCTTGGTATTGTTGGCTGGATTGATCTGGTTGGCACGACCGGTTGATGAGGAAACACCTGAGGATTGCGAAGATTAGGCTTCAGAGCATTTTTGTATAGTTGATTTTTTGAAACATATAATTGTATCTTAACGGAAAACTATGATAAAATTTACACACTTAACACGAGAGTTGAGCAGTACAACTCACGTACTTTGTACACAGTGTTGAACGGGCTAGTAACACATCTTTGTCAAGATGTCAACCTCCCAGTGAAGAATTTCTTTAACAGCGATTTCAATCGCCTGCGAGAACATGCCTGCGCTAATGTAGGCAATGATGATTATTGCCGGAATCACGAGTCTTCTGAAGATGAATGTCCACGCATAATAATTGTTAATCTTATTGTAACTTTACGTAGAGCTATATAACTCTACCGGTCAGCGATGCTTGTCTTGCTAGGACATTCACTGAATAACCGGAGCGCCAACTGCATATGGTAGCATTTAGACGTCACTTTGTGATTTTATGATTCTGACCGTCAAAACAAGTGAACGATTTCCGGGGGTCTGCGGGTAACCGCAGGCCTTTTTAGCAGATGGAGGTGTTTTTGATGATTGGAAAAGATAGAGCTGAAGATGTAGAACGTCTGTTCAAAGCATCAAGCAAGGTATTAAATAAGAAATATCGACATTTTGATACAATTCCAAGTGAGCAAAATGCTCGTAACTTTATTAGCGACACGGTTCTAGATCCAAAAAAGGTAAAGCGTTATAGGTTTTTCCCATTTATTGTGTATTCTCAAGAACGAGTGCGTTATCATCGGACGAAGGGAAGTTTACGTGCTCATGCTGGACACAAAGTACGTCCCATTTCTTTGGTAGCTCATCATGATGCTTTGATATATGTTAAATATGCTGAAAAACTAAATTCATGCTATGAAAATTACTTAAACGTTAATAATATCTCTAAGGTTCCGACAGCATATCGCAAAACCTTACATCATTCTAATATAGAAGCTGCAAAAGAAGTTTTTGATTTTGTAGTTGATACACATGGATGTTGGATAATTAAGGGAGATTTTAAGGGCTTTTTTGATAATTTGAGACATCGAATTTTAAAAAATAATTTGTGCAAAGTACTTTCTAAGAATCAACTTGATCCGGATTGGCGTTCTGTATTTGAATCTATCACTAGGTATAGATGGGTCGATAGTTTCAATTTAACAAATGCCTTAAAAAGGGTAAGGATAAATCGTGGGAAAACCGCTTCATATATCAATAATAGAAGCGAGTTTCCAAAACTTATTTCTAAAGGAAAATTGAAGGTGAAAGGACCAAATCAAATTGGTATTCCACAAGGAACGCCAATAAGTGCAGTACTGGCCAATACATATATGATTGATTTCGATAAAGAATTGAGCCAGATAGTTACTTATTTGAATGGATTGTATCGTCGGTATTCTGATGATTTTGTGATAGTAATTCCAAAATCCCGATTATCAGAAGATAAACTGAATGATTTTATTCATGAAGTAATGGTATTGAGTCAACAATTGACATCATTAAAAATAGAGCAACATAAAACGAAGGCATTTAATTTTGCCGATAATAAAATAACATTACACAGACTATCTGGTGTACAGGATTCAAAAATGGTATGGTTTGATTATTTGGGGTTTGTATTCAACGGTGCGACTGTACGTATGAGGGAACGTGGTGTTTACAAATTTCATTATAAAAGTAAAAGAGCTATTAATCTTTTTTTACGAATTGAAAGTGATAGAGAGCGGATCAAGAATAATACGGTGCCTTCAGCAATGGAGAAGCAAAAATTAGTTTGGATTTCGGGTAGACATGTGTTTCAGCCGCTGAGTTCCATCCCTAGTAAAAGCAAGTATGAAAGACGAATTGTTCAAACGAGAAAAAACATTTCGTATAATTTGAGTACCGCAAAATTGGCAACTAAAATGTATGTTACTGGTAAGAGGTATGGGGAAAGGTATTCTATGGTAGGTTATGCTAAAAGAGCACAGGCTTTATTGTCTGAAAATGACAATAGATACCAAGTTGAGGTGTTGGATCAAGTTCGACAGCAGATAAGATTAAACCAAATTAGAATTAAAGAAATTTGAGAAAATAATTCTAATAGTTAGTAGGAATGCAATGGTTCCTAATAGAAAATGGAAGCAATTTCACGAAATTAACAAAAGTGTCGTATAATGAAACTATTCTAATAATTTAGGGGGAAACTCATGAGTGAATCAACGCGTCTTTTTCATAAATTCCAACCAAAGCACTACAATATCTATCTCGATATTAATCGTGCGCAAAAATTAATTACCGGTCAAACGACCATTACCGGTGAAGCTAAAGAAAAAACAATTAGTATCAATCAAAAGGGGTTAGTCGTTTCCGCTGTCAAAGCTGACGGCCAAGCGGTAACCTTCAAGAATAATCCGGCCCAAGAAGCCATCGATATTGAGCTTGCTCAAACTGGTGACGTCACTGTCGTCATCGATTACACGGCACCTTTGACCGATTCGATGATGGGCATCTATCCTTCATATTACGAAATTAATGGCGAAAAGAAGCAAATTATCGGGACCCAGTTTGAAACAACGGCTGCCCGGCAAGCCTTCCCATGTATTGATGAACCAGCGGCCAAAGCAACCTTTGACCTAGCCATCAAGTATGACGAACATGCTGGCGAAACGACAATCAGTAACATGCCAGAAGTTAAGGTTGAAGATGGTGTCCATTACTTTGACACGACCGTTAAAATGTCGACTTACTTGATTGCCTTCGCATTTGGTGAATTGCAAAGCAAGCTCACCACGACGAAGAGTGGCGTGAAAGTCGGTGTCTTTGGGACGAAAGCCCATCAAGCAAATGAACTTGATTTTGCCTTAGATATTGCCAAACGGTCGATTGAATTCTATGAAGACTTCTATCAAAAGCCATATCCACTCCCACATTCATGGCAGTTGGCGCTACCAGACTTCTCCGCTGGTGCGATGGAAAACTGGGGCTTAGTCACTTATCGGGAAGCTTACCTCTTACTCGATCCTGACAACACGGCCTTAGATATGAAGCAACGGGTCGCAACCGTGATTGCGCATGAACTCGCGCATCAATGGTTCGGTGACTTAGTAACCATGAAGTGGTGGGACGATCTCTGGTTAAATGAAAGCTTCGCCAACATGATGGAATACGTGGCGGTTGACGCCATTGAACCTGATTGGCATATTTGGGAAACTTTCCAAACCTCTGAAGCGCCCGCTGCCTTGCAACGGGATGCAACGGATGGCGTACAATCAGTTCACGTCCAAGTTGAAAATCCTGCTGAAATCGACTCCTTATTCGATGGCGCGATTGTTTACGCCAAAGGGGCACGGATGCTCGTGATGGTTCGGGCGTTGATTGGCGACGAGGCGCTACGTAAAGGGTTGAAACAATACTTTGAAGCCCATCAATATGGCAATGCCACTGGGGCCGACCTCTGGAAAGCCTTGGGCGACGCATCCGGCATCGACCTGGCCGCTATCATGACATCATGGCTCGAACAACCTGGCTATCCAGTTGTTACGGCCGCAGTCGTTGACGGTCAATTGACGATTGCGCAACAACAATTCTTCATTGGCGATGGCCACGATGAGAATCGCAGTTGGTCAATTCCATTGAACAGTAACTACGATGCTGCACCACAAATTTTGGATGCTGAACGGGTCACTTTAGGCGACTACGCTGAATTGCGGCAGGCGGCGGGCGAACCATTCCGCTTGAACGTTGGCAACAACTCACACTTTATTGTCAAGTATGACCAAACTTTACTCGATGATATTTTGGCTGACGCTGAAAACTTAGACGCCATTTCACAACTCCAAACGTTGCAAGATTTACGTTTGCTTGCTGAAGGCCGTCAAATTTCATACGCGTCAGTCGTGCCATTATTAGCACGCTTCGCCAACAGTCAATCGACAGTCGTTAACGTGGCATTGTACCGGGCAGCCGGTGACTTGAAACGCTTCGTAGCCCCTGAATCTGAAGCTAAGCGTCAATTGAAAGCCTTATATGACCAATTGAGTCAGGCTGAAGTGAAACGCTTAGGCTGGACGGCAAACGTTGATGAATCAATTGATGACCAATTATCACGTCCAGTTATCTTAAATGCGGCCTTATATGCTGAAAATGCGGGCACTATCTTAGCTGCTCACGAATTATTCGAAGGGCAGGCCGGTCATTTAGACGCCTTGTCTGCGGATGTGCGGATCTTAATCTTGCGCAACGAAGTGCAACACTTCGGCAACGATGCCTTGTTCGATAAGCTATTAACCGCTTACCGTCAATCCTCAGATGCCAGCTACAAAGCGGACATTTGCGCTGCTTTGACGAGCACGACTGATGCGAAGTTGATTGCACGCTTAATTGAAGCCTTCGAAGATGCGGACACCGTTAAGCCACAAGACTTGCGGGCTTGGTATCGTGGCGTTTTGAGCAACGATGCTGGTGAACAAGCGGCTTGGGATTGGATTCGTAACGATTGGGCTTGGCTTGAAAAGACGGTTGGTGGTGACATGGAATTCACCACTTATATCACCGTGACTGCCGGCGTTTTCCGGACAGTTGAACGTTTAGCAGAATTCAAAGCATTCTTTGAACCAAAATTGAACACCCCAGGGTTAACTCGTGAAATCACGATGGATACCAAAGTGATTGAGAGTCGCGTTAGCTTGATTGAAGCGGAACAAGCAGCGGTGAATGCCGCTGTGGCGAAAGCCGTTAAATAAGTTAAAATTTAAAAGTTGTCAGCCTTAGTTGGTTGGCAACTTTTTTTGCTGATAAAAGGAGTTAAGCGTAAACTGTAGGGTAATTAAACGTGTTCAAAAAGGGGTGAATTTAATGACTGAATTGAGTTTTGATGTTTCAAATAAAACGAGTATTAATCTAGGTGAACCGACTGCACCACATGAAATGACGGCAATTTTAAATTTAGGCTGCGTCGATACGCAGGAGTGGTGGTTGCCAAATGCTGACGACCTATTTGCAGCCGTTGATGCCGGCAAACTAAGCTTGCATCTCAAATTTTGGAATAAGATCAAAGAACCGCTACGCAATGGGAATACTGCGAATGGTTATATTGACTATCAACATCCGCAAGCCGCTTTGGCCTACATTAAAGCGGTCTTCCAAGCACAAGCAGATTTACGCGAATTGCCGAATGATGCTGTCCCAGCCTATTTGGCGAAGACTTATGCGGTCAAGCCATATGCAGACGCTGACAAAGTCGCTGCGTCGGTGGCTAAGGAAGTTTCCGCGAATTGTGTAACCAGTATTCCAACGTTGATTTTGGATGATAAACGTTATTTTGATGATCAATTAGTGTCGTTAAAGACGTTGATTTAGCAGTGTAGGCTACCTGATAAGGGTAGCTTTTTTCGTCTAAGCTAAGTATAAATTTATTTGTAACACCCTTTGAGTGCAACTTTCAGCTCATTTTCATATACTTAATGCAAAATATGAAAGCGCCAACAAGATTGGCATGGTGGTGATGAAAATGGCTTGGGAAATGGTGACAATTATCGGCTATATTTGTTTATCAATATTGAGCATCCGTTCATTTATTTCTTTTTTTGCGGTAGCGATGTGGTTGATACAGCAACTAGCGCTGTTATTGTTTGACGAACGGCAAGTCGATCACTGGTGGGCAAAACTTCCAATCGGTATGCGCCTGCAACAACAACATTTAGAATTGCGGGTGGCCAACTTAATTAACGGGATTGCTGGGTACCTTATCCTGACTGCTAGCACTCATTACTATTGGACACCAGAACTAGTTTCGGCTGGCAAGGTTAGTATTTGGGCGTGGGGGTTAATCGGCATCGCGTTGGTTATTAATGGTTACCAACGTCGTTATTTGCGGTATTATCGTCAGCATCCACTGTCTTAAGTGTCCCCAATGAATTTTAAAATTGTCCGAACTTTCCTAAATTAAAGCGCTATCATAGACTTGATGTTGGGGGTGCGGTGTATGATAATTTCAAATCCGGCTCGGGTGATCCTGGGCCTTAATTTAGCTACATTAGGATTGTTAATCGGGGTCTTGATTGGGATGAGCTTGATTAACCGTCGCCATCATTTAACAAGTCGCTTAGACTATTTTTTTCGGCGGTTGCCGTCTTATGTCAAGTGGGCACAAGCGGTTTAACGCTGTCCGTCAGAAATTTTGCGGTTACAAAGGCAATATCAACAGCGACTGACAGCTGGATTTTGGCAACTCGTGCTGCTGCTGGGTGTGAATTTTGAGGTGGCGGTTATTTTGGGCGTGCCACAAAATGAGTGGTTTTGGTGGACGGTACTGGGCTTAAGCATTGGCATACAAACGAACTGGGATCAGTTGATTAAAGCCAGGCTCGCGCAGCAGATTGATGCTAATTTGACGACGTATTTAATCACGATGGCAGCTCAATTTAGTTGAGTTTGGGGTGACGGGTTAAATAGTTGTACCAAATTGGGGTACATGTTATCTTTTAAAGAGTAATTATTACTATTTAAAAGATGATGAGGTGTTTAAAATGGAAAAACAAGATTTGGCTAGTGCCAGACGGCGGATGCGTAGTACGAACATTAAATCCCGCAAACGTGCGTTGAAAGTACTCCATGACGCGCAACGACGGGTCTCAAAAAATTAAATAGGGCGCATTAAAAAAAGTTGGGTAGCTGAGTAGCTAACCAACTTTTTTAGAACTGACTATTAGCTGTGCCGGCGCCGGCGTTTGATGATTCCCCAACCGGTGGCTAACGTGATAACAGTTAGGCCTAAGCCAATTGCCGTCATGGTTTCGGTTTGTCGTTCGTCGGTTTGTGGTAACTGGCCGGTGTGTAAAACAGCTAAGCTGCGCGCTCGGAGTGCCTCTAATTTGGTTGCCCGGATAACAGCATTGGTCTTGTGGGCTTGGACGATTGCGGTGTCAATCTGGCGTAAGACTTGTTTAACAGCGACTGTCCGTTGTGGTGCTGGCAAAGCGAGTGCGGTATCGAGTCTCCTTTCAAGTTGGGTGACGATTTTGGAGCTATTTGTCGCTACTTTGAAGTAAGGCTTGGACGTAATCGGTGTTTCAGTTCCATTAGTTGGTGTTTCTGTCTCAGTGATTGGGGCGTCGAGTTCATCGATGATTACTGGATCTTCCAGATTAGGCTCGTTTACATTGGTTTCATTTTCAGGTTCTGGATCAGTAGGGTCAGGTTCTGGCATTTCAGGTTCCGGTGTTTCAGGTTCTGGCGTTTCAGGTTCCGGTGTTTCAGGTTCTGGCGTTTCAGGTTCCGGTGTTTCAGGTTCTGGTGTTTCAGGCTCTGGCGTTTCAGGCTCTGGCGTTTCAGGATCTGGTTCTTCAGGCTCTGGCGTTTCAGGTTCCGGTGTCTCAGGCTCTGGTGTTTCGGGTTCCGGTGTTTCGGGTTCCGGTGTTTCAGGTTCCGGTGTTTCAGGTTCTGGTGTTTCAGGTTCCGGTGTTTCGGGTTCTGGGTCTTCAGGATCTGGGTCTTCAGGATCTGGGTCTTCAGGTTCTGGTTCCTCAGGTTCAGGATCTTCTGGATCTGGATCTTCCGGATCTGGGTCTTCAGGTTCAGGATCTTCAGGTTCAGGATCTTCAGGTTCAGGATCTACTGGTACGTCAATATCTTCTTCTTCTTCCTCAACTGGATCAGGTTTATCCTCATCTTCGGGGCCAGTGTTGTCTTGTAAATCCCAACGGTGGGTCTCACCATGAACCTCGACACGTTTTGCGATTAAATTGCCATCCATATTTTGGTTTGCAATTAAGGTAGCACTTGGCGCTAAGACACTTCCTTGGAAGCGAGAATTCACGTTAATTGTGCCAGTAAATGTCTGCTGATTATTATGGAAGTTCCATAATAAGTGATTGTCGCCGTAAGCATCGGCGTCCTTGTTTGCACGGACCGAACCATCAGGATAGGTTACTTTCATTTCACTTCTGCTGAGATAGTTGCTTTGTCCGTCAGTATTAACATTGAAGATAATCGTATTTCCAGTTGCTTCTGGAGAAACACCCTTGATAATCAATGGGCGATCTTTGTTCAACACGTCTGCGGCTAAATTGATAATGATTTGACCGGCCGCATCGGGCGTCATTTGTCTGACATCAATGGTTCGATTATTTTCATCCTTGAAGTCAGCATTGACATAGCTAGCGTTCGGCGTCCTTTGACTCAGTGATGTGTTGATCCCAGCCAACTTGGCAAATTCAGCAGGGAAGTCAATGTAAGTCTCACCAGGTTGGTCCTGGTAAACTTCGCTGGCTAACAAATGATCGATATAAGTGTCAGCAACGATTGGTCGCTTAGGATCACTGATATCAATGGTAATGCCTTCACCGAAGATAACTTTATTGTCACGAATATTTCCGGCTGAGACGAAGGAACTGCTAGCAATTTTAATGATTTTTTGAATATAAGTGATGTCGCGGTCCAGCAGTTCCAACTTGTTGGTAGTTCCAAAATCAACTAGTCCGTTTAAACTTGCAACTGCTAAATTACCAGCAGTATGGGTATGCAATGATGCTTCATAAGCAAAGATGTGGAATTGTGACGGGATGCCCAACGTGTTATTGGCTAAATCGCGATGGTCAGCGTAGACAGAGCCGCCAGATGGAATCTGTTGAGATTTAGGGGATGCTTCAGCTTTGAAGACTTCTTTAGTGGCATCTGCTTCGATTTTTTTTGTTTCGTTAGTAGTTGTTGCACTGTCTTTTGAAGCTGGGGCTTTTTCAGTCGTTGCTTCATCATTTGTCGCGGTGCTACTTTCAGTTTCAGGATGACTTTCAACGATTGTTTCAGCTTCGGTCTTGGCTGTTTCATCGTTTTCGGACGTTGGTGCTTCAATCGTACTTTCCGATGTTGACGACCGTTCAGCCTCACTAGTGGCACTTGAGTCAGTTTCTGGTGTTCCTTCAGTGACAACTACGGCTTGTTCAGCGGTGTCGGCCTCAGTAGCATCGTGCGTATTTAACGCGAAGCCGCCAACGACGGCCAGCGTTGCCATGATCAAAATAACAGCTCGTTTGAAATTAGTCCATTGCGTATTGCCTCCTTGAGTTTTCATGTCGTTACACCTCACTTATCTTAGAGTGTGTGTCATAAATAGTCATTTTCTACTAGAAACATGACCAATCACCGCCTTTCTGTGTTTGTCTGAACAGTTATGTGAATTGTTTCACATAACTTATTAACATCATAATATCTAATCATCATAAAAATGTCAAACTTTATACAAACTATTAGAAAAAAGTTCAATAAAACGTCAAAAAAAGCGCCGATTGAAATCAACTTTCAATCGGTGCTTCATCAATTTTAGAGTAAGTGAATGCCGTTAGCTTCGCATTTGTCGATCATTGCTTGTGGCCATAAGGCAGCTTGAACTTCGCCGACATGGGCTTTTCCAAGTAGGAGCATGCAGAGCCGTGATTGACCAATCCCGCCACCAATTGTGAAGGGAAGTTCATCATGTAAAATGGCCTGATGGTAAGGGTATTGTAACCGATCTTCAGCATCAGCTAATTTTAATTGTTTTGCTAAGGAATCGGCATCGACCCGAATCCCCATGCTGGAAACTTCGAGGGCGAGTTGTAATGGTTCGTACCAGAACAAGATGTCACCGTTTAATTGCCAGTCATCATAGTCAGGGGCGCGGCCGTCGTGACGTTTGCCACTATGGAGCTCACCACCGATTTGCATTAAGAAGACGGCACCGTACTTTTTAGTAATGGCGTTTTCACGTTCTTTAGGTGTTTTATCAGGGTAAAGGTCTTCCAATTCTTGCGTGGTAATGAAGTGGATTTCGTCTGGCAAATGGTGTACGGCCTTAGGGAACTTGTACCAAACTTCGTGTTCCATATGTTTGATAACTTTGAAAATCGTTTTAACAGTTGCTTTTAAGGTATCCATGGTCCGTTCATCTTTAGCGATGACCTTTTCCCAATCCCATTGGTCAACGTAGGCAGAGTGGAGGTTGTCCAAGTCTTCGTCTTTACGGATGGCGTTCATGTTAGTGTATAGGCCGGTGTGCATGTCAAAACCGTACCGTTTCAAAGCGACCCGTTTCCATTTTGCCAAAGAGTGGACGATTTCGATCTGTTCGTCAGGCAAGTCTTTCATAGTAAATGACACAGGGGTTTCGACACCGTTCAAGTTATCGTTTAAGCCAGAAGCCTTGGTGACAAACATTGGGGCAGACAACCGTGATAAGTTAAGTTCCTTACCAAATTCGGTTTGGAAGGTTTCACGGATGTACCGGATGGCTTGTTGGGTCTCTTTAACGGACAATTTTGGATCGTATGACTTTGGAATAATCAAATGCATAATTCAGTTCTCCTTTGGGTTTTTAACTAAGATAAAACGAAAAAAGTCTTCCGTCTCTTGACATAATCAAGGGACGAAAGACTTTTTTCGCGGTACCACCCAAGTTGTTTATCTAAAATAAACCAGCTTTTAAACAGTGTACAAACATACACCACCGATGATAACGTACCGGTCGACGACTAATCCTACTTTAACAAAGTTATTTCAGTTAGCAACTAAGAAAGTGTTTTTCGGAACAATCAAGGTCTGGTTGGGTTTCCACTAAGTCCCAATTCACTGGCAGGTTGATTGAACGTACTCCTCTTTCCTACGTTTTTTATCTTGTGACATTTATATTAGCACTCATTCTTAAAATGTAAACCCTAAAATTAAAATTTAGGGTGACACTGATGAATAAGACTCTAATTAATCATTCAAATTGTAACGGAGTTTCATCTGTTCGGAACCAGCAATGACCATGTCACCAAGTAACTTGGTTTGCCGTTGCATGGATTCGTCAGCCAATTTTTGGTTGGCAGCTTCCAAGTAGGCGTTGATATCTGAATGGTTACTCAAGTCGGCATCGGTATCATTTTCAATCTTACGATAAGCACTCATGGCGCCAAGTTCAAAACTATTACGCATATCAACGTAGAAGTCATAATCGGTATCGCCAAGGAGGGCCGTGGTGCAGCTCAACCAGTACATGTTATTCAGATTGAAAGTTCCATCTGCATCCTTGTAGCTCGCTGGGGTGTCGTTGACGTTGGCGTAGAAAGGTACCACCGTGTTGAACGTGTTGGCTCCAAAGGCTAACCAGTGAATCCCAGCAATTTCAGCAGGCACGTTGTTACGAATTTGTAAGATGTGTACATCATGGTTCCGGTTGATCCCAATTGGCCGGAACAATTTCTTGTCGGCTTCAGAACCGCTACCGTAAACATCATATTTCGTGTTTTCGTAATGCGAACTCAATACGAACTTAACGTCTTCAATCGAGATCTTCCGATTAGCATGGCAGATGAATGGTAAATCTTGACCCATTGGATCTTGGTCAACATCTGGCGTAAAGTACTTTTGGCCAAACCAAGCCCGGGGGTTGTTATAAACCGTATCCTTGATCGTGGCACTCCCAAAGATATGCCGTAAGTTGACTTGATCAAAGTCAGGATTTAAGTGGTTGGTTTCAATTAAGCTTTCTAAATCGTCGGAAGCCATGGTGTCATCCGCATTAAAGTCAAAGTCGTCAATGTTCATCCGATTTGGTGCAACCACGTAGGCGTCATCGGGGATTCGTTTAGCAGCCCAATGATGACCACCAATGGTTTCTAACCACCAAATTTCGTTGTTGTCTGAGAAGGCGATCCCGTTTGGTTCGTAAGTCCCATATTTTTTTAAGAGCGCGCCTAGCCGTTTGACCCCTTCTTTAGCAGAGTGGATATAAGGCAAGACGAGTGTAACGAGGTCTTCTTCACCAATCCCATCGTCAACTAAGGGGTCAACGCCTTGAATACGTGAGTTAGTCGTGATGGTTTCAGTCGCGGACATCGCAATATTCTCACTGTTGATCCCAGCGGCTGGCCAAGTACCGTTCGTTAAAATTGAGTTGGGAATCGACGTATAACGTAACGGGTTATCTGGTAATTCCACCTTAACTTTGCTGATAACGGATTGATAGTGCTTAGGTTGATCAGCGGGGTTAACGACGACTAAGCGTTCTGGATCAAGTGCTTCGTGACCATCGTCATTTCGAGAAATAATGGTTGAACCGTCAATAGAGGCTTTTTTACCAACGAGAATCGTGGTGCAAGAGCCTTGAATTCTTTTTGTCATTTAAGTTGACACTCCTTTGAAGTTATTAGTTTCATTATACGCTTTCCGGTGACGTAATAGCAGGGGTGTTCAGTCAGTGATTGGGTCGGATTTTTTGAGGATATAGTTGACGCCGCTGACGCTGATTCCGGCACTATGGGCAATCTCACGGTAAGTTTTTCCGGTTGCTCGCAACTGATGGACCAGTTGATATTTAAGTTGTTGCGGGCTTAAATCAGTTTTCTGAACAGTCGGCTGAACTGATTGTGGCTGTGTCAGAACAGTTGGTGTAGCGGCTTGAATCTGGGCTAGTTGGTCAATCACGTAATGGGTCGTTTGGGCATCCCATAAGGCATTATGTTGCTGCGGGTTGAAAATGTTCAGTAAACCGGCAACACCATTCAAAGGTAAACTGTGCGTTGTGCTGAGTGATTTCTGATTGCTGCGGTTAATCACAACGTTGGTATATTGTTCACCATCGAAGACTTGTAAGGGACGGCGAACGATGGCTTGCTGATTGGCTGAAAGCTTTGGAAAATATTGTGCCAAAAGCCAGTGCAAAGCTTTTAGGTCTTGCGCCTGGTCCCAAAAAGCTAAGGGTAACTGGGAGGCCAAGACTTGATCGATAAAGGTTTTCAGGACTTGTACAGGATTCGCGGTTCGCTCAAATTCAGCTAGTGTCTGTTGGCTGGTGGCCAAGGCGGTTAGCTTTTTTTCTGGTAGAAAGGCTGGAAAATCAATTAAATGGTCAAAATAGATTTTGGTCTGTTGCCCAGCCTGATAACTAAGCGCGGCTAATTGGTAAATGGTCTGATCAGCGCCATTGATAGTTGTCGGTGCCCAATGATAGCTCCCAGAACGAAACTGACGTTTAAAAAATGGCCCAAATTCGCAGTCGACCACGATGTAGTGACTTGGGATGGTGTCTAGTTGCGTTAGTGATGGAAAAATCTGGTCGAAGTTCGCTTGAAATGCGGTCGTAACCGTGGGTGGTAATAAACGATAACCATAATTCTTTAACAATTCTGGCAAAGGCAAATCATCGGGATTTTTGGCAACTAGCAGGACATTTTTTTGATTTAATTGTAGTTCTCGGCCACTCGCAAAGTGCAGACAATAGTGTTGATTGGTCGTATTCAGAGTGATCTGGGTCACCTTGCCGTATGAACCTTGTTCACTCGTTGGGGTTAAACTCTGATCAGGGTTTAATGCTAACGTTGGATGACCGATTATGTATAAATAAGTGGCCACGTTTTTTTGTTGTCGGACTAACATGACCAATGGTTCTGACATGAGTAAAATTCCTCCTTATTGGGTTGCACCTTATCAAGTACGACAAAGAGTTGCGTAATCATTTTTTAACTGGCTAAAATTTCACTCGGTTGACCGACCATGAACTTTGTGACGATGAATTGGTGGCGACGATTATAGTGACCATATAAGGCTAAACGTGCATTTGGCTTGAGCTGGTAGTAAAGGGTCAGGGCATGTTTGACGACGATACAGTTAAGTGGTTTGGCGTCCATATCCACAGCTTGTACACGGACGTATAGCATGAATGGATCTAATTTTAAAATTTTGACTTGGTTGTCGTAGCGACCAACGATTGTTTGCATTTCCATGAAAATCACCTCAAAATCATTATACGAACATACGTTCTTAAAAGCCAGTAAAAGTTGCGAAAAAGTGAAAATAATTTTGACGGCTAATGAAATAGTTGGCGCGGTAAAATGGGGGTTAGAATTTGGCACTATTTGAAAGGTGTCGTAAGTCTCGATTAAGCTGAGGTCAAGAAAAATGACCTAGATTAGATAAAAAACTACAAAAACTCATCAACTCTTGGTATGATAAACGTTGGCGATTGAAAGACGAGGGGGCATGGCGATGGAACGTGGACGGCGAGCGACATATGAGGAACGAGTGGAAATCGTGAAGTATACTTTGGCACATGAAAATAATTATCAAGAAGCAGCGGATAAATTTAATGTGTCCTATCCACAGGTTTATACTTGGGTTCGTAAGTACCGGCAAGCGGGTGACGAAGGGTTAGTTGATCACCGTGGTCGGCCAAAGCAAAATTAAAGGTCTACATAGAAAAGATGCTAGCTAGGCGCCCCGCCATGGCTAGCTTTTTTTAATGCTAATCGGCGCGATTGCCGTAACTAATCAGTAAGGGATGGTTACCGAGACCCTTGGTTGTAACTGACTAGGTTTCTCGGTAGAATGGAAATACTGAATGATAGAAAAGGAGCATTGGGCGATGGACTTAGCGGCGGCGCAACAGGTATTAAAAACAACGTTTGGTTACGATGAATTCCGACCAGGCCAAAAAGCGGTGATTGAACAAGTCTTAGCTGGCCAAAATACGTTGGCAGTCATGCCGACCGGGGGCGGTAAATCCCTCTGTTATCAAATTCCAGCGCTCTTATTCGAAGGGTTGACGGTGGTCGTTTCACCGTTGATTTCTTTAATGAAGGATCAAGTCGATGCGTTGAACGACAATGGGATTGCGGCGACGTTTATCAACAGTTCAATGGACTACCGTGAAATCAACTTGCGGTTGCAGGAACTCCGCGCTGGAGACTACACGTTGTTGTATATTGCGCCAGAACGGCTAGACTCACCACAATTTATTCAAGCCTTAGGTAACTTACCGATTAAGTTGCTGGCAATTGATGAAGCGCACTGTATTTCACAATGGGGTCATGATTTTCGTCCCAGCTACTTGGCGTTGAGTACGGCAATCGAACAGTTACCGACTCATCCGCAAGTCTTAGCTTTGACGGCGACGGCGACGGAACAAGTCGCGCAAGATATTTGTCAACGACTCGATATCGCGCCAGACCATGAAGTGAACACTGGTTTTGCGCGGGATAACTTGGATTTGTCAGTGGTCAAGGATCAAGATACGGATAAGTATATTTTGGATTATTTGGCAGCCAACGCGACTGAAGCCGGAATCATTTATGCCAGTACCCGTAAAGAAGTGACGCGCTTAGCGGCCTTGCTCAAACGACACCATATTCAGGCAACGATGTATCATGCGGGCTTGGACGATGAGGTACGTCGGCAGAATCAAGAAGATTTTCTGTATGATCGGGTGCAGGTGATGGTGGCGACCAATGCGTTTGGGATGGGAATCGATAAGAGCAATGTACGATTTGTGATCCACGCTCAAGTTCCGGGAACGTTGGAAGCCTACTACCAAGAGGCCGGTCGTGCTGGTCGTGATGGGTTGCCTAGTCAGGCAATTTTGATCTATCGTGCCAAGGACATTCAGATTCAACATTTCTTCATTGATGAATCGGAGATGGACGAGGAACATAAACGGCGTTCATACCATAAATTACAATTGATGACCCAGTATGCTAATACGCAGGGGTGTCTACAACAATTTATTCTGAAATACTTTGGTGAAAGTTCCGAAGCTTGTGGCCGTTGTAGCAATTGTCGTGACGACCGCACCGCGCAAGATATTACGACCGCGACGCAAAAAGTCTTATCGTGTGTCGTGCGATTACATTCACGCTTTGGCAAAGGGGTCGTGGCACAAGTCCTTTGTGGCGCCAATAATCAACGGATTCGCGAGCTCAATTTGAGTGACTTACCAACCTATGGCATCATGGCGGGCCAACGTCAAAAAAGCGTGACCGAATTGATCGACTTTTTGACGGCGACTGGCTATTTGCGAACGATTGGCGGTCAATATCCGACGCTGACAGTCACGCAGACAGGGGTTGCGGTATTGAAAGGCGAGCAGCAGGTCATGCGAAAAACGGCACAGACTGTTGAAAAGTCTGTGCCGGTAGATGATGCGTTATTTGAACAATTACGAACTTTGCGGCATAGTCTGGCTGAAGCGCAGCATGTGCCACCATTTGTCATTTTTTCCGATAAAACGTTACATTCCATGTGCGAATTATTACCAGAAAATGATGACGCCTTCCTCAATGTCAAAGGCGTCGGTGCTAGCAAGCTCGAAAAGTATGGTGAAACGTTCATGGAGACGATTCGTGCGTACGTTCACCAGCCGGCTACCGCGAACTAGCAGTCGTTGACGGACTGGTTGCAACGGGCTTGGACGGTTCCTCACTCCGATTCAAGATACCATAAATGTTACTTGTAACTTGGCCTAAAGATTTGATGCCATTTTGCACATTGGTCATGATGACGACATAAGTGCCGCCACTGTGGCTAAAGTTGTTGGTGACATTCCAACCGCTGACAATGCCGTGGCTACTGTAACTGCCAGGGTTCACGTAGAAGCCCATCCCATAAGTTGAAGAACTACCAGCCGTGAGCATCTCTTTGCGCGCGGCTTTTGAAATTAAGCGATTCGACATTAACGCTTTATCAAATCGATACATATCGCTGGCCGTCATATAGAGGTTGCCACAACCAAATAATTGGGATAAATCTGGTAAGTGTGGCGTGACATAAGACCCATTTTTGATCCGGTAGCCAGTTGAGTGGGTCGCAACTTGGTCAAAAGTTTGATACGTTCCGGTACTGTCGATTCCCGCTGGCTTGAAAATGTGTTTTTGCAAATAAGGTAGCAATGATTGACCACTGATTTTTTCAACTAAATAAGCTAAAACGGTATAATTACTATCAAGATAATGCCATTGACCGGGTTGTGAACGGATGCCTTGTTTTTCAATGTCGGTGACCAGTGCTTTAGGCGTAATAGCTTCATTGGTTTCAGAGTGGCCAACTAAGCCCGATGTATGGGTCAACAAATTGCGTAATTTGATTTGAGAACCATTCGGAAAGTCAGGCAAATACTTGCTGACTGGATCATCGACTTTTAATTTGTGCGCGTCTTGTAATTGTAAGATGGCCGTGGCGATGATGGCTTTTTGGGCGGAACCGATATAATAAGGTGTGCTGACCTCATTTGGTAACTTGTCCTCACGGTTGCGTAAGCCGTAGCCTTTACGGAGGACGATGTGATTATCGCGAACCACTAGAATCGTGCCTGAAAAGTTTAAACGGGTCATGTAGTTATCCAGAGTCTGGTTTTTAACGATGGTTGTGAGCGGCTTTTTGGCTGCCGTCTTGGTCGTTGACTCTGATGAAGCTCGTTTCGTTTTTGCGACGACAGTGGTTGGGTACTTTTTTGCGGTTGGATGCTGTGGCTGAAAGATATCAGTGGTAATGGCAACAAGACCGGCAATGCCAACGATTGCTAGAATCGTGATAATCAGGCGTTGCCGCCATTTTGGACGCGGATAGTGCATAATCAATTTCCCCCAAAAAATTAAGTTTGACTCAAATTACCCTAACTATACCATGCTTGTACAAAATTGAATGTTAAGTTTTGGTTTGTTTTACAACGGAGGCATTAATAAATGAAAATTACTTGGCAAAATGAGGGTGGCCCTGTTTCGATGAAGTCATTTTTGAGCAGGCATGGCATTAGCATGCGCTTGATCAAAGACGTCAAACATGGCAACGGTGATTTCTTGGTTAATAATCAAGCCCAAACTGGGGTAATTACGGTCGCACATGGGGATTCGGCGGGAATTGAACTACCGGCCGAAGCCGCTGATCCACTCGTCGCTAGCAGTGATCAGCCGATTGATGTGTTGGCCGAGGATGAAAATTGGTTGGTCGTGGCTAAACCGGCTGGACTAACGAGTGTTCCCGGTCCCAGTGATCACGCTGACACGTTAGTTAATCGTGTGAAAGGATATCTGATTCGTGAGCAAGCCGAGAATCTTAAGCCGCATTTGATTACTCGCTTAGACCGTGACACGAGTGGACTGGTGTTAGTTGCCAAACATCGCGTCGCTCAAAGTATGCTGACAAATCCAGCGGTAGCCAAATCATTGACTAAAACGTATTTGGCATGGGTCAGCGGCGTATTGACCCCAGCATCTGGACTGATTCAGGCGCCAATTGGCCGGCCAACGGACAGTCCGCGTCGTGCCGTAATGGCGACCGGCCAAGCTGCGTCGACCAAGTATTGGGTCGAGCAGACATTCGGCAACCAGGTGACACAAGTTAAATTGGCGCTCATTACTGGGCGTACCCATCAAATTCGGGTCCATTTAACGTCGCTCGGTCATCCGTTGTTAGGTGATGAACTGTATGGTGGGGATCAAGCCTTGATTCAGCGGCAAGCATTACACGCGGCAACCCTCGCGTTTGATGATCCATTTAGTGGTCAACATCGTGAGTTTGCAGCGCCATTGCCGGCGGATTTGGCTCAGTTAGTTACGACACTTAACAAAGCGGATATAAAAAAATAAGTTAACGCAAAAAATCGTCATCTATTTGAAGCCATAAGTTGGCCTGAATAGCTGACGATTTTTTAGACTAAGATTATTTACCAGCAACTGGTTCGTAATCAGCTGATAGCGTTGCAAAAGTTGATTCCAACTGTGCAAGTGGTCCTGTTAAAGTGAGGTAATAGATGTGTTCAACACCGTTACTGCGCATATCGATCACACCAGCTTCGCGCATCAAACGAAGATGATGTGAAACAGCCGGACGTGAGATGTTGACCAGTGCGGTGATATCAGTGACATTCAATCCGTCACCACTGTTCCCCAAGGCAATGATGATTTGACGCCGGACCTTTTCAGCGAATATGCCGATTAGTTGGGCGCTTTCTGCTAATGCAGTTTCAGATTTTTCATAGTTAGCCATAACTGAACTAGTCCTTTCAGATTCTATTTGATTCATTTGACCGAATTCCCCCATGGTGGCTCAAACGAACTGAAACCAGTTTTGGAGCGGATTAAGCAAACAACTACGCCATCCTTGACGTTTGTGTCGTGAGCAAAATCGGGCACAATTTACTCGAATGAGTTAGTATTAAGTTAGGATACTAAGACAGGCAAATCATTAAAGCCCGCAAGTTGTCGAGCGGGCTGGCTCCTTGATACCTACACTTTATTAAAGCAAGTTCGCAATTAGTTGTCAATTGTTTTTATTGTAAGTGTACATTATTAGACACTTAAATCATTAAAGTTTGTTTTGTATCCGTATATTAAGAAATGGGATAAAATACTTGTTTTTAAAGGAGTGAGTTGAATGCGAGTTTTAGGGATTTTGGGTGCGCATCGCTCAGATGGGATAACAGCCAAAATGTTACAAGCTGTTTTAAAGGGGGCCAGTGAGACGGCGACCGTTGACTGGATCAATTTGGCAGATTATGAGCTTAAGCCAGATCACGGTGACCAATCCAATCCGACACTAGACAAATTGGAAAAGCAGTTGTTAGCGGCCGATGTTTGGGTGCTAGCGGCGCCAGTCTACCTAGGGAGCTTATCTGGTGTGATGAAGAATTTTTTGGACTGCTTTCGGAATCGCATTGCCCGATATAACGCGGTTGGCGAGGCCGTGCCTGATCGATTTAAAAATAAGCATTATGTGACGATTACGGATTGTTATGCTGGCGGGATTGAAAACTATGTGACGGGGGTCACGGATGCGGCCTTTAAGACGATGGATAAATTTCTCACGATGGGCGGTTTGATCAAGTTACGCGAAATTGTGGTGACTCATACTTGGGGCATGCAACAATTGTCGCCAGCCAAACAAGCAGAAGGCGAACGCGTTGGTCGTAAAGCCGCAACCAAAAAGGAGCGAGATGATAATACTGTGAAACGTTATATTGAGTTATTTGGCATGATTGCTGTAATGGCGTTAGTCACGATGGGGATTGAGGCCGGGATTGGTCTGTGGTTACCACTACATAATTTCTGGGCTTACTATGGCGTATTTGTGGTGGTCTTCTACGTTTTATTAGCGTCAATTTTGCACTTTTTCACAGTGGTCAAGCATCGCCGCCGTTAATTTGTGCTAACATAGACTTGTGGGCGCCCTTAGTGTAAAGGATAGCACGCGAGATTTCGGTCCTTGCGATCCGAGTTCGATTCTCGGGGGGCGCATCTATGTAATAAGGCTGTCATTCATCGAAATGATTGTAAAGTAAAACCCCAAATATTGGATTTTCAGGTTCTTTGTCAACTGTTGTTGGTAATTTGTTATATTTCACATGAGGTTGCCTAATCGTACTTTGATTAGGCAACCTTTTTTAACCCAAATGCTAGATGAATTCTTAGTCTAAAACTACTGAAACAGCCAAATCCGTAACTTACACGTTTTATGACCTTGATTTTATTATTGATACCTTCCATTGGCCCGTTAGAGTATTTATA
>NZ_BJDI01000012.1 GCF_005405065.1 Lactiplantibacillus nangangensis
TAAATTGACGCCCCCTTTAGTCACAGAATACGTGACCAGAGGGGGCGTTTCAATACGTCATCTTATTTACTGCTTACTTGCGAGTGGTGTAACGCTCCGTTAATTGTGAGCAGCCGTTTTAGGGTAAGCAAAAAGCGCAACGATAAGTTAACTCGTTGCGCCAAATTGCAGTTAATTATGCCGTGTTAGCAATTGTTGCGTGAGACGGATCAAATCCGCGCGAGCCGGAATATCCGGTAACTTGCGTAATTGCTTCAAAGCATCATTCGTGTACTTCGTTGCTAATGCTTGGGCCTGAGTAACCCCACCAGCGTCAATGACAAGCTGCTGAACGCGTTCTAGGTCGCCTTGACTAATGTTACCTTGCTGACGTAACAAAGGCAGTAGCTCCTTGCGTGCATCAGTTTGAAGGGCAAAAATCAGTGGGGAAGTATAAACGCCTTCAACGACGTCTTCTAGGATTGGTTTGCCAATCTCATGACTCGTCTCTTGATAATCCAAAATGTCATCAAGAATCTGAAAAGCCATCCCAATGGCCATCCCAGCCTTTTGGGCTCTAGCTGACAATAGTTGTCCTGCACCGGATTCAAAAGCGCCTAAAAAGCAGCTCAGTGCGAATAATTCCGCAGTCTTGCCTTGAATCTGTTCCTGATATTGCGGCATCGTGATGTCGATATGATAGTGGCGATCTTTTTGTTGGACCTCGCCGACTAAAATCTTTTCCATCTTGGCAGAATTCAGCTGGATACTCTTAAAACTGCTGGAATAATGGGAGAGAATTTTGAAGACGACGACAAACAAGTAGTCACCAGCGTATACCGCGACATCTTTTCCGAATTGCGCCTGAATACTGGTCGTATGGCGGCGCATCGTGGCATCGTCAATGATATCATCATGAATCAAAGTGGCGGTGTGCAACGTCTCGAGGGAAGCTGCTAGGGCAATCATGCGTTGCCGATCAGTGTCTTTGAATTGCGAAAACAGTAAACAGTAAGCGGGGCGCAACAGCTTACCACCACTATGAATCATTTCCAAAATGGCTTCAGTAATGGCGGTGTCCGCAATATTAATATTGTCGTTCATCAATTGCATGACTTGTTTGAGTTCCGGCTGTAGGGCCGGGTAATCACGCCATAATGGATGTAATTGCGTTGCTTGCATGGTTCGCGTTACTCCTTTCTGGCTTTTTCATGATTAAAGCGAAGGTATTTTAAAATCGTAACATGCGTAAATAAATAATTTGCGGCGATTCCTAGGGCGCCACCGGCCGCTAGTCCAATAATAGATAGGACTGGCAAATAAAGCATGACGGTCCAGGTTTGGGCAATCAAGCTAGCGACGAGTAATTGGCCAACGTTGTGCATGACGCCACCGGTTGCCGAGATGCCGATCAAGCTGACGCGCTTGGGACCCAGTTGCTTGACTAACATCATCGAGAACAAACTCAGAAAGGCGCCGCCAAAACTATATAAGAACGTGGAGAGCGTCCCGCCAAGCAAGGCGGTCAGAATGAGCCGTAACCAGGTGAGGGTAATAACATCACGAAAAGAGAGCGTAAAAATCGCGACGATCGTAATTAAGTTAGCTAGGCCTAATTTGGCGCCAGGAGCAAAGGCGAAGGGGAAGGGAATCATCCGTTCCAGAATGCCAATAATGACTCCTTGGGCGACCAATAGGGAAATATAAATATTACGATGAGTTTTATTAGATTGTTCATACGAATTATTCACTAGTTTTTACTCCGTAACTAGGCCATTACCGCCTGATTGGACGTGGCCAGTACTGGACTTAATTTCGATCAAGAGTTTATGTGGCAAACAAACAATCGTTTGACCGGGCTTTTTGATCCAGCCCCGGCGGACACAGACTTGGTCGGAACAGTTAGCATCTGTGATAGCGACGCGCTTGGGTTTAAAAGTGACCCGGTTGTAATGGCCGTGGGAATCACGATAGGTGTAGTGTGTCGTCTTGGTCAAATTGGTCAAGTTCACGCGCTTGAGCACCTTGCCATCATGTGAAACGACGGCAGTAAAGGTGTGTTGACGTTTTTTGGCCGTCTTTTTAGCAATCTGGGCTTCACGCACGGCCTGTTGCCGCTGTTGATAGGAAAAAATTGTTAAGGGTGCAAAGGATAAAATTAGCAACCCGACAATGATGACAATGTCGAATGGCCGGATCATATCACCGTAGCGTTTGAGCACGTGCCATGTTGAACGTAATCGTTGCATTGCCGAGCCTCCTTTTAGATTGAATAAAAAATGGTTCAAGGTAAAAGCTACCCTTGAACCATCGGGAAACTATTTAATTAATTATAACGCATCTAGCGGGTTTTGACAGCATCGTAATGTGAGCTGACGTTCCCATACCACCAGTGCCCAAGGTGCTTCTGCATCCACGGAACAACCCAGTAGTCTAAACCAAATGTCCGGCCGGAACCGTTCATCAAAGCTAAGGCTGCAAAGATCATCCACAAGTTGACCCAGTAGAACATCCCTGACAAGCAGAAGACAACGACCAAACCGATGGTAATTGCATTTGCTAACCAAGTGAAGAGGCCAAAGAAGATACATAAGGCAACGGCGATTTCAACACAGGTCATTAACTTCTGGAAGAAGAAGGCCATTTGCATGTTTGGAATGAAGACTTTAGTGACAGATTCAAACCAGGCAGGCATCTTGTCAAAGACTAACAGTGGATCTTTACCGTACATGTAAGACAAACTAAAGATCCCTTTAGCAGCCTTGGTGGTTGATTCACTGGCACCACTTGTTGCAGAAACTTGCAACCAAGAGAAGGAAGTCAATCGTAGTTTGTCAACAAACCATGATTCCTTACCTTGAACCTTGGTCCAGCAATCCCACAGCCACATTGCACCGTAGAAGAACCGTAGTGGCACACTCCACAAGACATTACCCATCCGTGATGTCCAACCACGGAAGACGTTACGACGGTTGCGTGTCCGGAAGAATTCGTGCATGAAGTACTGGAACAAATAATAGCCAGAGAAAATCTGAACATAGTAGAGCCAGTTGATTGCGTGTTTCAATAAGACCGCGATGAAACCAGAAACATTCCAGTTATCCAACACTTGTGCAACGGCATACTTGGAACCAATTGAATCTACGGAAGCTTGATAAGCCCCATGGAATGGCTTGATTTCTTTATCAGTATGATCGATGTTCTTGATGATTCCTTGAACAGCAGTTGCGGCTGTTTCTTCGGCACCTTGAACGATTTGTGGGACTGGCCGTGGTTGATCAGGTTCTTGATAACTCGTTGAGTCCCCAGCTAAGAAGACGTTTTTAGCATCTTTAGCTTCCATGAACTCGTTAGCAATCAAACGCCCACCACGAGGGTTGGTTTCCATGCCAAAGTTCTTAACAACACTGTTAGCACGAACCCCAGCGGTCCAAATTAAGGTATAAGTTGGGATTGGTTCCTTGTCTTTCAAGGTAACGTGATCTTCAAAGACTTCAGTGATCATGGAGTTGGTCATAATATCAACGCCATGTTTTGTCATGTACTTGGCAGCTTTACCAGCTTGCGTCCGATTTAACATGTTGATGATCGTTGGTGCAGCTTCAACTAATTGAATGGTGATTTCGCTAGGATCAAGCTTGTTGTCCTTAGCTAACACATCCCGATATTCAATTAATTCACCGACTAATTCGGAACCGGTAAAACCAGAACCACAAACTGTCAGCGTTAACATGGCCTTACGTTTAGCTGGATCAAGTTCAGCCGCCCCGCGACGGATGATATCAGCTAAATGAGCCCGTAAGCTCATGGCTTGTTCGAATGACCACAATTCGTAGCCATGTTCCTTAACTCCGGGAGTCCCGAAGTCATTGGATTCGCCACCTAAACTAATTAACAGTTGATCATATTGGTAACTGCCATGTTCAGTCGTGACGGTTTGTTTGTCTTTGTCGACTCCCGTGACTGTATCAGTGACGAGGCGGACGTTCTTGCGGCGAGAGAAAAGCCGTTGCAAATCGTATTGGATATGCTCTGGTTCAACCCGTTCAGTCGCAACTTCATGTAATTCGGTCATATACGTGAAGTATGAATGCCGGTCGATCAACGTGATTTCGACGTCCGCATTTTTCTTGAAATGCTTAGCCAATTTCTTTGTTGCGTAGACACCGGCAAAACCCGCGCCGACAACGACAATATTTTTCTTTGCCATTGCGTAACAACTCCCTTGAATAAATAATGTAAAAAATAATAATTCCACTTACAATTATATAAGTAATGTAAACGTTTGTCTATGAATTATTGATTAGAATGCATAATAAATCACATTATACCCATGCGGAATTTTTGCGTTATAATAAATGAATAGTGAAGCGTAACCAATGGTATAGCCATAGCATTTAATACTAATATTTTTATAAATACGATTGACTAACTTGGGAATTAACGTTAAGATTAATGTGAATTTTCATACAAAAAGGTTAGGAGTGGGAAATATGAAGTTTAAGTCAGTTATTACAGGTGCCTCAGTTGTTGCCATTTCAGCATTAGCATTAGCAGGTTGTGGGAGCAGCTCATCAAGTTCAAGTTCATCATCTTCCAAGAAGAGTTCATCATCATCTTCAGCTAAGTCAAGCAAAGTGGTTAAAACCGCTAAGTTGACTGCTGGGAGCAAGATGAAGGCTGGGACTTATAAACTTGCTGAAGAAAATTATTCACATGGTTATAAGACTCAATTTAGCATCACGGTTAATAGTAAGGGCAAAATCACCAAGTCAAACTATGACCAAATCAACAAGGACGGCAAGTCCAAGGTTGACGATGCTGCTTACAACAAGCAAATGAAGAAAGTTTCAAAGACGAATCCTAAGACTTACGAACCTAAGTTGAACAAGGCCTTAGAAGGCGCGGCTGCTACTGGTAACGTTGGCACAATCGACGTTGTTTCCGGTGCCACTGAATCATCCAAGACTTTCCAAAACTATGCACAACAATTGGTACAAGCTGCACAAGCTGGGAACACTAGCACCATCAAAGTTAACAATGGCGCTAAGATGAAAGACGGTACTTATACCTTGAACGAAAAGAACTACTCACATGGTTACAAGGTAACGTTTGCCATCACGGTTAAGGACAACAAGATCACTGAATCTAAGTATGACCAAGTTAACAAAGACGGTAAGTCCAAAGTTGACGACGCTGCTTACAACAAACAAATGAAGAAGATCTCAAAGACTGATCCTAAGACTTACGAACCAGCTTTGAACAAGTCATTGGTTAAGAACAGTGACCCAACTAAGGTTGACGTTGTTACTGGTGCCACTGAATCATCCAACACCTTCGTTTTGTACGCTGAACAACTTCAAAATGCTGCTCAAAACGGCAACACCAAGACTATCACGGTTGATAACATGGTCTTCTCTGACTAGTCACTAATTTATAAGTAATTGTTTTTGAGGCCTGAGGCGTATCTGTCTCGGGCCTTTTGTTTTCGGTTGAAACAGCCTGGTTGACGGAAAATGACAGTCAATGGTGGTAAACTTTGGTATAATTACGATTGAAAATATTTAAGGGGAAGTCACGTTATGAAACTGAGAAAATGGATTCAGCTAGGATTGATTATGGCATTAGTGGTGCCACTGACCGCGTGCGGTCAAAATAAGTCGACTAAGCAAGCCAGTAGTCGGCCTAAACCGACTAAAGTGATTCAGACACCCATCGAAGATACCCAATTTATGATGGGAACCGTCGTCACTTTGCGAGTTTATAATAAAGGTCAGGATAAGGCTGTCGATGGGGCGTTTAAACTCCTGAAAAAAGAAGCCAAAGAAGTTACGACTAACGCAAAGGGCTCCGAAATCGATAAGGTCAATGACGCGGCCGGCAAGCATCCAGTCGTCGTCAGCAAAGATGTTTATCCTATTTTGAAGAAGGCTTACTACTATAGTAAGAATTCCGATGAGTCTTTTGATATGGCGATTGGGTCCATCACCCAGCTCTGGCGGATTGGTTTCTCGGATGCCCGAGTACCAAGCCAGTCTGAAATTAACACGAATGTGAAGTTAGTTGACTATACTAAAGTTAAATTAAATGATAAAAAACGTTCCGTTTATTTGGAAAAAAAGGGCATGAAGTTGGACTTAGGTGGAATTGCCAAAGGCTATATGACTGACCAAGTTCGTAATTATTTCCTCGATCACGGTGTTTCCACAGCGATTATTGATTTAGGTGGGAATATTTATGTGATGGGCGATAGTCCTAAGGGAACTAAGTCTGGTAATTGGACAGTCGGTATTCAAGATCCAAAACAATCACGAGGGACCTCCATCGGGTCACTACCCGCTAAGAACATGTCGATTGTCACTTCTGGGATCTATGAACGTTTCCTCAGAAAGAATGGTAAGGTCTATAGCCATTTAATGGATCCTAAGACAGGGGCACCTTTCCAGAATAACTTGATGGGTGTTTCAATTATTTCAAAGAAGTCGACGGATGGCGATGGGTTGTCTACCGCGACCTTTGATAAAGGGTTGAAAGACGGGATGAAGTATATCAACGCGAAAGCCGACGAAGGTGTTGGCGCCGTCTTTATTACCAAAGATAAAAAAGTTTACGTTTCCAATAACTTGAAGAAGAAGTTCTCACTCTTTAGTGACACGGGGTACAAGTACGGTCCTGTGAGTGATTTGAAGTAGATTGATCTGGTTTGGCTAGTCAAAATCAATGTTAAGTTGAGTTGACGGCCGAGCTGGTGTGCCTGTCGCGGTTAGCGGCCTAGAACCGTTACCTGACAGGTCGAATGTGATATGATAAGAACCATAAAATTATGGAAATGAGGGACGACGGTGAGTCAGATTATTGACGTTGCACATTTAAATTATCGTTACCCGCAACAGTCGGCGGATGACTTGACGTTAAAAGATATTTCGTTTTCAGTGGCGGATGGCGAATGGGTCGCCATCGTTGGCCATAATGGCTCCGGTAAATCCACTTTAGCGAAAAATATCAATGGGTTATTGGCCCCCGTTTCCGGTACGGTGACAGTTGATGGCCAAGTGTTGACCGAAAAAACGGTTTGGGATATTCGCAAAAAAATTGGGATGGTCTTTCAAAACCCTGATAATCAATTTGTTGGTGCCACAGTAGAAGACGATGTTGCTTTTAGCTTGGAAAATCAAGGCGTGCCACGCGACGAGATGTTAACGCGGGTTCATGACGCCTTAGCACAAGTCAATATGGATCAGTTTGCGACGCGTGAACCGGCACGGCTATCTGGGGGGCAAAAGCAACGGGTCGCCTTGGCTGGGATGATTGCGGCACGACCACGCATCCTGATTTTGGATGAAGCCACCTCGATGCTGGACCCCCAAGGGCGTTATGACGTGCTCAAAACGATCCAACAGATGAAGGCTCAGTCAGATTTGACGGTGTTATCGATTACCCATGATATTGATGAGGCTGCGAGTGCTAATCGGGTCCTTGTCGTGAATGACGGTCGCTTGGTCGAAGAAGGTAAGCCTGCCGAAATTTTCAAGCACGGGCCAGCCTTGATTAAAATGGGCTTGGATATGCCGTATGCTGAACGGTTGAAAGCTGCTTTAAAACGGCAAGGGGTTCAAGTACCAACTGACTATTTAACGGAGAAAGGGATGGCAGACTGGTTATGGCAATTGAGTTCAAACAAGTAGATTTTACTTACCAACCGGGCACCCCTTTCGAAACGAAGGCGTTAACCGATATTAATTTAACGATTCCAGATGGTTCCTATACGGCATTGATTGGGCATACTGGTAGCGGGAAGTCGACGTTACTACAACATTTAGACGCCTTATTAAAGCCGACTAGTGGGACGGTCACGATTGGTGATCGGGTCATTACACCAACCACGAGCAATAAAGATTTGAAATCATTGCGACAACACGTCGGGATCGTCTTCCAGTTTCCAGAAAGTCAGTTATTTGAAGAAACGGTCGCTAAAGATATCGCCTTTGGCCCGCAAAACTTCGGCGCTAGTGAAGCGGATGCCCTAAAAACGGCAGCTAAAATGTTGACGTTAGTCGGGTTAGACGCGAATCTGCTGGGCCGGTCACCATTTGACTTGTCCGGTGGTCAGATGCGGCGCGTTGCCATTGCAGGTGTTTTAGCGATGCAGCCGAAAGTGCTAGTCTTGGATGAGCCGACTGCTGGACTCGATCCGCAAGGCCGCTTAGAAATGATGGAAATGTTCGCCAAATTGCGACATGAACAAAACTTGACGGTCGTTTTAGTCACTCATCAGATGGATGATGTGGCCAACTATGCGGATCATGTCATTGTGATGGATCAAGGCCGTGTTGTTAAGACGGGCGCACCGCGTGAGATTTTTAAAGATCCGCAGTGGCTGGTAGACCATCAACTCGGCTTACCGAAAACCACAGCGTTTGCGCAACAGTTAATGGCTAAAGGACTGACTTTTGACCCAATGCCCTTAACCGAAGACGAGTTGGCGGCCGATTTAGTTCAGCAATTGCCAGCAAGCGCGTTTGGAGGTGCCCAAGCCAATGATGACTAAATTGATTTTTGGGCGCTATATTCCTGGCAATTCCGTGATTCACCATATGGATCCGCGGGCGAAGCTATTATTAAGCTTTTATTTTATCGGTATTATATTCATTGCGAATAATTGGCCCACTTATGTGATTTTATTTGTCTTTACGTTACTAGCGATTAAGTTATCTGGTGTCAAATGGTCCTTCTTCATCAACGGGGTGAAACCGCTGATCTGGTTGATCTTGTTTACCGTGATTTTACAGGTGCTTTTTAGTGCCAGTGGCGGTCACGTTTATTTTAAATGGGGAATTATTACCATTAGTCAGCTTGGGTTGGTCAACGGGATCTATATCTTTTGCCGCTTTGTGTTGATTATTTTCATGTCGACGTTGTTAACCCTAACGACGCCGCCATTGGAATTATCAGATGCCATCGAATATATTTTGATGCCATTAAAAGTGGTTCATTTTCCCGTTTACGAAGTTGCCTTGATGTTGTCGATTGCGCTACGTTTTGTCCCAACGTTAATGGATGAAACGGAAAAAATTATGAACGCACAACGGGCCCGAGGTGTCGACTTTGGTGAAGGCAATATTTTCCAACAAATGCGGGCAATTGTGCCATTACTAATTCCGTTATTTGTGAGTTCCTTTAACCGCGCTGAAGATTTAGCAACGGCGATGGAAGCTCGTGGCTATCAGGGCGGCGAGGGTCGTAGCAAGTTTCGAATTTTAAAATGGCAGGCGCGTGACAGTTGGGCGACAGTTAGTTTTGCCGCTTTAACGATCGTATTGATTGTGTTACGGGCATAAGTATTGAAGGCGGGCAATTTTGCCGCCTTTTTAGGTCAATGGAGGATAAAAGTGGTCACGAGATATAAAATTACCCTGGCGTATGACGGTACTAATTTTGCCGGCTTTCAACGTCAACCGCATCAGCGGACAGTGGAACAAGCCTTGACTAAGGCCGTGAATAAGATGGCCAAAGATCCAGCCGAACCCATTGTGGTTTATGGTGCGGGGCGTACGGATGCCGGCGTCCATGCTTTTGGTCAAGTCGTGCACTTTGATTTGCCCACTGAAATTAAGCCGGAAGGGGTCCGCCGTGGGCTCAATAGCTTGTTGCCGACCGACTTATTGGTGAAAAAAGTCGAGCGCGTGCCACTTGATTTTCATGCCCGATATGATACAGTGGGTAAGCGTTATTGGTACCGGGCGTATCAAAATGAGTTCGTGGATCCGTTCAAACGGCATTACACGGGACATTTTAAATTTACTGCCGATATTAAACGTATTCAGCAAGCAATTCCTGACTTGATTGGTAAGCATGATTTCACTACCTTTGTGGCTTCCGGGTCACAGGCACATGACCACGTTCGTGAGATTTATTCCGCGAAAGCGTGGGCACTGCCGGATGGTGAAATTCAGTTTGAATTTTGCGGGAGTGGCTTTTTGTATAATCAGGTCCGAATCATGGTGGCAGTGCTCATGGAAATTGGGCAAGGTCGTCGTGAAGTCGACTGCATTCCAGGGTTACTGGCGGCTAAAAATCGCGAGCAAGCACGCGGAACGGCACCGGCATCGGGACTCTATATGAAAAAGGTTTATTATGACCAAGCTGAGTTACAGTCGGACTTAAATACTTATTGACTTCTAGGGCTAAATTAGGTAAACTAATCGTTGGTATTGTTTGCCCCACGATAAGCCCCGGAAATCTTATTGAGTGTCAAGCAAAACAGAAAATGGAGGAACACAACGTGCGTACAACATATATGGCTAAACCAGGTGAAATTGATCGTAAATGGTATGTAGTTGATGCAACTGATCTACCTTTAGGTCGTTTATCAACTGTCGTTGCATCAATCTTGCGTGGTAAGAACAAACCAACATTCACACCTAATGTGGATACTGGTGACAACGTAATTGTAATTAATGCAAGTAAGATTGCTTTAACTGGTAAGAAGGCAGAACGGAAGATTTATTATCACCATACTGCCTATGCTGGTGGTCTAAAGGAACGGACTGCTGGTGACTTCCGTGAAAAGGAACCTGAAAAATTAATTGAAACTTCAGTTAAGGGTATGCTTCCTCACAACTCTTTAGGTCATAAAATGGGCTTGAAGTTGCATGTTTATGCTGGTGCAGAACATACGCAACAAGCACAAAAGCCTGAAGTTTTGGACATCACTAACTTAATCTAAGGAGGAAACTACATTGGCTCAAGTACAATATCGCGGCACAGGCCGTCGTAAAGATTCAGTCGCCCGCGTACGTTTAGTACCAGGTTCTGGTAAGATTGTTATGAATGACAAATCAGTTGATGATTACATTCCATTTGCAGATATTCGCAAGGAATTGTTACAACCATTCGAAGTAACTGAAACAACTGATCAATATGATGTTTTAGTTAACGTTATCGGTGGTGGGTTCCACGGCCAAGCCGGCGCAACTCGTCATGGTATCGCTCGGGCATTGCTTGAAGTTGACCCAGATTTCCGCGGTCCTTTGAAGCGCGCAGGTCTTTTGACTCGTGACGCTCGTATGAAGGAACGTAAGAAGCCAGGTTTGAAGAAAGCCCGGAAAGCTTCACAATTCTCAAAGCGTTAATATTTTTAGAAAAAGCGTTGCTACATCAACATTTTCTGAATCCAAAAAAGAGCACTCGTCCATTTGGGCGAGCGCTTTTTTTGTGGAAAAATTTTGAGAATAGCAATTGATGACTAGAGTGAAATGTACAAGGTGATGGGAGGGAAAATGCTATAAATAGGGCCTAATCCGGTATGGTTGCTGCATGTAACGCTAGGTTGCAGACTTATGATGCGATGTTACTATCGGTCTTTTTAAACAGGACATTGCTAACTAATTTTTTTAACGGGGTCACTCATGACTTTTCCAAGTAGAGGCACTTGTTTATACCTATCTTAATTATGATAAGTGGCGTCATTTTTTATGCCATATCAGAAGAGTCAGTCGGTCGCGGGTGGCTACTTAAAAATAACTTCATCATTTACCCCGTTGTTTCGAGATACTGCTAAGACCAGACGTGCCAAGCTGTTGCCACCACACTGGCGATAAAACGGTAAATAAAGGGCTATCATATAAATAAAATGCTACTGGTGTTTTACTGCTATTATGATAATATTTAAGGGAGGTCAATAATTAAAATTTCTAGTCATTCAAGGGGAGTATTATGATGAGGAAAAAGAGTAGAATAGCACATTTTTTAATGGCTTTGTTGTTGATGCTGCAAGTCTTGGTGATACCTATTGGTGCACTTAGCGCTGATACCGTACCGGCCGCATCATCAGTGGGCGGCGGGGTTGAACTATTCAGCACTAAACAGGGGAGTGATAAGCCCACAGAGAAACTTAGTATCAGTGAATATAGCGGCGACTATAAAGTTACCGCCAAACTGAATAATCAGACCCATGAGTCGTTTGATGGTGGGAAGATTAGGATTCGACTTGATCGCCGTGACTTTGATCAGCCAACCGCTGAAGGATTAGCTAAGCCTGCTGATAACGACTTTGCTGATAAGCTTGAGGGTGGCACGGTGATCACGACTGATCCTAAGGACTGGATTATTGAGTATTCTTTAAAGCAAGTGAGTGCGGGTGAAAATTTAGAAATTCCCTCAGTTGTACAGCCAATGCGCTTAAATGTTGATCAGACCCGTGGCACAATTGTTGAGGAAATTTTGGACCAGCACGATCAGGTTGTTTCCACGGCCAATACGGGTTATTATATAGACTCTTCGCCGCTGGTTGATAGGGGCTTTGGTATGTCTCAAAGCACTGGGGATCATACTGCGCTAAATTATTACTACAATTATCAGGACAAAGAAAACCAATTGAAGCCCAATGGTGACGGGTCTTACACCACGTTATCTGATGGAACGACTAATATGTATATCAGTTATCTTTATGGGACCAATGACAGTCGAAACATTGACGTGACTATGGATCTTAGTAAGTTAGACGTCTTAACATTTAATGCGGATGCGCCGAATGGTTGGCACTATGATGCTACGACTAAGAAAGCCACGCGGAGGTTTACACCGAGTGAGTTTACCGGCGACCGTCCGCAACGGTATTTGCCACTGAAAGTTCCTAAGGGGAGTCAGCTGACTTTTAACGTGAATGACGAGTATAAGGAGCGTATTTACTATGAGGTGAGGTATGAGGGTAGTACGGCGCAAATTAACAGTGAGCATTATACTTGGCCGGTAGCCCTTGCCTTAAAGAGTGGTCAAAATTGGGATCCAGTACCGGAGGGGAATGGGGTTCACAATGAAACTAATCTTAGCCACGCTGACCTAGCGGATGTGAATGCGCAAACTAAATTGCGCTATTCGGTGCAAACGGCTGGTCAAATCGCGGGTGGTGGTTTTCAGCATATTCCGGCAGGCGTTGAATTGCCAGTTTCCAAGTTAAAGGCTACGTTACCAACGGACTTTTATCAGGATAATAACTTGCAAGGCTTTGCCTTAAAAGTAGCAAATACACCGAGTTTACCAGGTATGACTGATAATCATTTATATGGGATTAATGCCGATGGGAGTAAGGAATTATTGAAAGACAACTTAGGCGTGACCCCCTGGGATGCGACTAAGCTGACTAAAAAATATCAAGGCTTTCAATTGGAATTTGATCATCCCATCATGGTGACCAACAAAGATGCTGCTTTCGGATTTAACATTATTACGACAATGTCCGAACAACCCTTGGACGCTTTTCGAAAAGATCCGTCCAAGAAAGTTAAGTATTACCAGTTAGATAAGGTTTTTGCGCAGTATCCAGGCTATTATAAAGATGCTTTCGCGCAAAGTTGGTTTAGTTCCTTTTATCTGAATAAGTACAAGCAAGGCGATGGTCAACCCGCTGAGATTAGTACTGGTGACCGTGATGATCAAGTGAATGTCGTGAACGGACATGATTTTACCATTAACCGGAGCTTTAGTTTGCAAGGAAATTATGCCAATACTCAGCTAGAAAATGGCAAAGTTTACTTTATCGTCCCGGAACATATGCGCTTAGCAGCCGACCAGAGTGGGTTGAAGGGATTGGCTAAGCCACAAATCATTCCTAATTTTCATAATAGTGGTCGAACAGCAATTGTTGCTGATTTATTACCGGTAAATAGTAGTGAAAATGGGTATACAAGGTATGATATTAGCTTGCCGTTAGATGCTGCTCAACTGCGGCAGGGTGATAATTATCAAATTGAAGGTTATGTGGTTTATAACAATAATGATGGTAGTTATGATTTGAATAATCCCGCGGGAGCAAGTTCGATTGTGACCCCCACACTAACCGGTGGTGATAAGTATCAATTATATGCAGATACGAAAGATCCTAGTAAGGGGCTTAAACTAGCTAATACGACCCTAAATTACATGCCAATTGCTGGGCTGAAAGTCTCTAATTTGGTGGCTAAGGGCGATGGTGGCTACTCATCTGATTTGGGTGCGTATGGCTATGCGGGCGATGTCATCAAGTATCGGACCAATTTATACAATGGCTACAGTGAAGTTGCCAAGAATATTGGTTTGGTGGACTATCTACCAGTTGCCGGCGCGAATGGCTCTAAATTCGACGTGAAATTAGCTGGTCCAGTGACGATTACGAATAAGACGGCCACCACTGCCAGCCCAATTGATTATGCCAAAGCCTTTAAGGTTTATTATGCGACTGCCAAGCCAAGTTACGGGGCCGATGATTATAGTAATTCGGTTGTTTGGCGAACCGCATCACAGTTAGCACCGACTGATTATCCTAAAGTGACCATGGTTAAGATGGCATTGGATTCAAACGTGCCATTTGATCCGAAAGCCGAAGTTGATTTTGACTATCCTGCACAAATGACGACGGCCGAAACGCCAGATCAGAGTCAGGCCATTAACCAAGTTCAGTTGATTAATGCTTCTGGCACTTATTACAACGTTAACCAGGCCAAAGTTACCATGAACTATCCAGTCAACGCCGTGCAAACAACTAAGATCGATAGTGTTAGTCAGAAACCGCTGTATGGCGCTAGGTTCCGGCTGTTGGATAGTACCGGCCAAGCCATTGGCACGCAATTATACGAAACTAATGCGACTGGTAAATTCCAAATTAGTGACTTAAAAGCTGGAAAATATTATCTAGAAGAAGTGGTGGCACCGGATGGCTATGTTTTACCACAAGGCGAAGCAGCTAAAACGGCCTTCACCATCGGTACCACGGCGAATACGCCAACGACAGTGAAGATAACGAATGTTTCCAAGGAGAGTCCACAAGGCAACGTTTTAATCAAAAATCAAGATAATGACACGGGTCAGCCGTTGAACGGCAGTCGTTTCAGTCTCAGTCGGGTAACGGCAATTGGTGAAACTAGTGTGGATGATAATTTGGTTATTACGGCGAATGGTCAACTTAATCATTCCGGATTACTGCTAGGGAAGTATCGACTTCGGCAAAAGACCGCACCTAATGGTTATTTACTCAATAGTCAGGCATTTGATTTCACAATTAGCGCCGGTGAAACCAGTAATGTGTTAGTGAAAAATTCGGCGATTCCGGTACCAGTCAAGGGCCAACTCACGATTATTAATCATGAAAAGGGACAATCATCAAAACCAGTTGAGGGTAGTGAGTTTGAGCTGATTGATCAAAGTACTGGTGAACAAGTTGGTGGAAAATTAGTCACCGATAAAAATGGTCAGATTGTCAAAACTGATTTGCCAGCGGGTGACTATCAAGTTAAACAAGTCTCGGTACCAACTGGCTATCTTTTAAATGCTGAAACGCAAACGGTTAAAATTTCCAAGGATACGCCTAAGGTTACCGCAGAGTTTACGAACGACCTAGAACCAGTCAAGGGCCAACTCACAATTATTAACCATGAGAAAAATCAACCAACTAAGCTAATTGCCGGTAGTAAATTCGAATTGATTGATCAGCAAACGGGTAAACAAGTTGGCGACAAGTTAGTCACTGATAACAATGGTCAAATTGTAAAAAAAGATTTGCCAGCGGGTGACTATCAGATAAAACAAGTTTCGGTGACAGACGGGTATATTTTGAATCCTAACTCACAAACGGTTAAAATTTCTAAGGAAAATTCAACCGTTACTGCGAAATTTGTCAATGACCTAAAACCAGTCAAAGGCCAACTCACGATTATCAATCATGAAACAGATCAACCAACTAAACTGATTGGTGGTAGTGAATTCGAATTGATTGATCAACAAACCGGCAAACAAGTTGGGGACAAGTTAGTCACTGATAAAAATGGTCAAATTGTTAAAAAGGATTTGCCAGCGGGTGACTACCAGATTAACCAAGTTTCGGTACCAGACGGTTATGCTTTGAATCCTAACTCACAAACGGTTAAAATTTCTAAGGAAAATTCAACCGTTACCGCGAAATTTGTCAATGACCTAAAACCAGTAACGCCAGAACCAGTCAAAGGCCAACTTACTATTATCAATCATGAAAAGGGTCAACCAAGCAAGTTGATTGCTGGTAGCAAATTTGAATTAGTTGATCAAAGTACAGGTCAACAAGTTGCTGAAAACTTAGTGACTGATAAAAATGGTCAGATTGTCCAAAGCAATTTACCAGTGGGCGATTATCAGCTGAATCAAGTTTCAGTGCCAGTGGGGTATGTTTTGAACACTGAAACGCAAGCTGTTAAAATTTCGAAAGAGACGCCTAAGGTTACAATGGAATTTACGAACGACGTAAAACCAGAGACACCGGAACCAATTAAGGGCCAACTCACAATTATCAATCATGAGACAAATCAGCCAACTAAACTGATTGCGAATAGTGAGTTCGAGCTAATTGATCAAAGTACTGGTAAACAAGTTGGCAACAAGTTAGTCACCGATAAGGACGGTCAAGTCGTTCAAAGCAATTTGCCAGCGGGCGACTATCAGTTGAAACAAGTTTCCGTACCTGCTGGATATGTTTTGAATACTAAGACGCAAACAGTTACGATTTCAAAGGATACGCCTAATGTTACGGTTAAATTTGAAAATGAAGCGAAACCGGTAACACCGGAACCAATTAAGGGCCAACTCACCATTATCAATCACGAGAAAAATCACTCAAGCAAGTTGATTGCGGGTAGTGAATTCAGCTTGCTTGATCAAAGTACTGGTAAACAAGTTGGTGACAAATTAGTCACCGATAAGGACGGACAAATTGTTCAAAGCAATTTGCCAGCGGGCGACTATCAACTGAAACAAGTTGCGGTTCCAACTGGATATGTGTTGAATACTGAGACGCAAACAATTACGATTTCAAAGAATACGCCTAAGGTTACGGCTAAGTTTGAAAATGAAGCTAAACCGGTAACGCCTGTGCCAGTTAAAGGTCAATTGACGATTGTTAATCACGAGAAAGGTCAACCATCCAAGTTGATTGCTGGCAGTGAATTCAATTTGTTTGATCAGAAAACTGGTAAACAAGTTGGCAGCAAGTTAGTCACTGATAAGAATGGTCAAATTGTGCAAAGTAATTTGCCAGCGGGCGACTATCAGTTGAAACAAGTTGCTGTGCCAACCGGATATGTGTTGAATACTAAGACACAGACGGTGACGATTTCCAAAGACAATCCCCAAGTTACGGCTAAGTTTGAAAATGAGGCTAAGTCAGTGACACCAGTACCAATCAAAGGTCAATTGACAATCATCAATCATGAAAAGAATCACTCAAACAAGTTGATTGCTGGTAGTGAATTCAAATTGATTAATTCCGAAACTGGTAAACAAGTTGCTGGCAAGTTAGTCACCGACAAGGACGGACGGATTGTTCAAAAAGATTTGGCAGCCGGTGCCTATCAGTTGAAGCAAGTTTCCGTACCAGCTGGCTATGTGTTGAATACTGAGACGCAAATAGTTCAGATTTCTAAGGATAGCCCAACCACAGCCGAGTTTGAAAATGAGGCTAAGTCAG
>NZ_BJDI01000013.1 GCF_005405065.1 Lactiplantibacillus nangangensis
ACCATTATCAATCACGAGAAAAATCACTCAAGCAAGTTGATTGCGGGTAGTGAATTCAGCTTGCTTGATCAAAGTACTGGTAAACAAGTTGGTGACAAATTAGTCACCGATAAGGACGGACAAATTGTTCAAAGCAATTTGCCAGCGGGCGACTATCAACTGAAACAAGTTGCGGTTCCAACTGGATATGTGTTGAATACTGAGACGCAAACAATTACGATTTCAAAGAATACGCCTAAGGTTACGGCTAAGTTTGAAAATGAAGCTAAACCGGTAACGCCTGTGCCAGTTAAAGGTCAATTGACGATTGTTAATCACGAGAAAGGTCAACCATCCAAGTTGATTGCTGGCAGTGAATTCAATTTGTTTGATCAGAAAACTGGTAAACAAGTTGGCAGCAAGTTAGTCACTGATAAGAATGGTCAAATTGTGCAAAGTAATTTGCCAGCGGGCGACTATCAGTTGAAACAAGTTGCTGTGCCAACCGGATATGTGTTGAATACTAAGACACAGACGGTGACGATTTCCAAAGACAATCCCCAAGTTACGGCTAAGTTTGAAAATGAGGCTAAGTCAGTGACACCAGTACCAATCAAAGGTCAATTGACAATCATCAATCATGAAAAGAATCACTCAAACAAGTTGATTGCTGGTAGTGAATTCAAATTGATTAATTCCGAAACTGGTAAACAAGTTGCTGGCAAGTTAGTCACCGACAAGGACGGACGGATTGTTCAAAAAGATTTGGCAGCCGGTGCCTATCAGTTGAAGCAAGTTTCCGTACCAGCTGGCTATGTGTTGAATACTGAGACGCAAATAGTTCAGATTTCTAAGGATAGCCCAACCACAGCCGAGTTTGAAAATGAGGCTAAGTCAGTGACACCAGTACCAATCAAAGGTCAATTGACAATCATCAATCATGTGAAGAATCAGCCAACCAAGTTGATTAGTGGTAGTGAGTTTGTATTGATTGATCAAAGTACTGGTAAACAGATTTTCGGCAAGTTAACTACCGATAAAAATGGTCAAATCGTGCAAAAAGCCTTGCCAGTGGGTGCCTATCGAATTAAACAAGTTTCGGTATCATCAGGTTATTTACTGAATTCTGAGACACAATTTATTAAAGTCTCTGAAGCGACGCCAACGGTGAACATCAAATTTGTCAATGACGTTAAACCAACTGTTTCCAAACCGGATGTTGCGAAACCACAGCAGCCAACTACCAAGCCAAATACTGAGTCGTCATCGGCGGCGGATGCCATTCAGTCGACGAAACCAACGGCTAGTTCGAAGTCGAAAGGAATAGCTAGTTCGAAAGCTAAATCAGCAGCAGCTACAAGTAAATCGAAGACCAAAAATTTACCACAATCAAATGAACAATTATCGATTGGCTTAATAACTTTAGGTGTTTTGTTGTTAGTGTTGGTTTTAGCTTACGCTTGGAAAAAGGCAAAAGTTTCAAAACATTAAGTTAGTCATGCTTCTGAATCAAGAAAACGCACTCGTCTAGTTTGGCGAGCGCGTTTTTGTGTGTCTAGTGAAAGATGGACAATTATTTAGCCTAGCGTAATCAGCCGTTTCAAAACAATCAAATTCGCGCCAAATAAACAGGCACAGATCATCAAGGCCACGATTAGTTGTTGTAAGAGCCGCCAATTTGGACCGCCAGCGAATAATAGCAGGGTAGCATAACCAAATGTCAGTAGTAGCGCCAAAAGAATTGCTAAGTTAGCCAAGGTCGAGTCTAATGTGATCGGCAATTTAGTCTTAAGTGAATGTTTACGCTTACATTTAATTAAATGTACTAAACCCCATTGTGCGTATGAAGCGAGGACGATTAAACGCATCGTTCTGGTCCAAGTGACACTGAAAGCTAGTCCCAAGTAGAGCAGGCTAGTCGCACCGAAGAACCAGCGATTGAACGGTTGTATGAAATTTTGAGAGGTCAAGGCTTGTTTAAAGTTGAGGGGCATGATGATTCCTCCAATTGATTTTTTCTATAGTTTAGCAAGAAATTATCGTATAATGCCAACATTTACGAATGCAATCAGTTTGAGGGGCCCAATTACCCACAAAAAGTAATGCCAACTAATTTACTTAAAGCTGATTATAAGTTGATAATCACGCTAAAATTATTACCGATTATAAATAAAGTCAACACTACCTAACAATTATTTACATAACTGTTAATTATCCGTTAGAATGGCAGTTAAGATGGTAAGTAACCGACAATCAACGGAGGGCTCAAAAATGTTAAACATTCAGAACCTGACCGTGGCTTACGATGACACACCAGTTTTAACTGATGTTGCCGTTCACTTTAACGCCAGCAAGATTACTGGAATCATTGGACCCAACGGTGCGGGTAAATCAACCTTGATCAAAGCCATGCTTGGCTTGATCAAATCACAATCCGGTACAACGACTTATAACGATCGTCCGATTAAACAATTGCAGCGCCAGCTGGCGTACGTTGAACAGCGTAAAGACTTAGACCTCACCTTTCCAATCACCGTTTTTGAGGTTGTTCTGACTGGCACATACGGTAAGTTGGGGCTGTTTCATCGCCCAGGGAAGGCCGAGCGCAAGGCAAGTTTAGCCGCCTTAGCACAAGTGGGACTGGAAAAGTTTGCCGACCGCCAAATTGGCGCGCTTTCCGGTGGTCAATTGCAGCGAGTCTTCGTGGCGCGGGCCATCGTTCAACAAGCAGAAATCATTATTTTGGATGAACCGTTTGTCGGGATTGACCTTCAAAGCGAGACTGCCATTATGACGATTTTGAAGCAGTGGCGTGATGCTGGGAAGACTATCATTGTGGTCCACCATGATTTGAACAAGGTGTCACATTATTTCGATGACTTAGTGATTCTCAATCACGGAATCGTGGATGCGGGCACAGTCGCCGACGTTTATCGGCCAGCGAATATTGCGAAAACGTTTAGCCAGGATCTTTCCAATGTCTTATTTAGCGGTGCGGAGGGGGTAGCGTTATGACCTCAATTACAGCATTTATCACGGCGCTTGGCCGTTACGATTTTTTACAAAGCGCGCTGATCACGGCAATCATGGTCGGGGTCATGTCCGGCATTATTGGCTGTTTCATCATTTTACGCGGCATGTCGATGATGGGTGACGCAATCTCCCATGCGGTTTTACCGGGAGTGGCCGTCGCCTATATGTTAGGAATAAATGTGTTGATTGGTGCTTCAGTTTTTGGCCTCCTAGCAGCCGGCCTGATTGGGTTTGTGGCTAGTCATAGTAAGTTAAAAACAGATACGTCAATTGGCATCGTGTTCTCCGCATTTTATGCCTTAGGGTTCATCCTGATTTCAATGGCGGAAAGTGCGACGAACTTACATCACATTTTATTCGGGAACATTTTAGCAGTCAGCGATACCGATATCATGACGACGGCGGTCGTGCTCGGTCTAGTCATTCTCTTCGTCGTCTTTTTCTACAAGGAATTATTGGTGACGTCCTTTGATGCCACGTTCGCTAGAACCTATGGCTTAAAAGCCCAATTATTGCACTATGCCCTAATGCTGGTTTTAACGCTCGTCACGGTTTCAGCCTTACAGACGGTCGGTATTATTCTAGTCGTCGCAATGTTGATTACGCCGGCAGCAACGGCGTTCCTATGGACAGATAAGCTCGGGACCATGTTAGTGTTGGCAGCGACGATTGGTGCAGTGTCATCAGTGGTCGGCCTATACTTTAGTTACAGCTTGAATTGGGCTTCGGGTCCGGCAATTGTGTTGATTGCAGCAATTATTTTTGGGGTGTCATTCTTGATTTCACCAAAACAAGCGCTGTTCACCAATTTACGGCGGCCAAGGCAGGTGCCAGCATGAAGAAAAATTTCGTTGCCGTTTTAGCGGTAGTTGCCATGATTACAGGGGTAGCGCTGTTTCTGCAGCAACGGCAACAAGTTGACGCAGAAACGACTCGGCGTCCTGGCAAATTACGTGTTGTTAGTACGAATTCGATTTTAGATGATCTGGTTCGGCAGGTTGGTGGGGATAAAGTTGATGCTTATTCGATCGTAAAGCGGGGAACTGATCCGCACGAATATGACCCACAACCAACGGATATTACCGCAACGGCGGATGCTGATGTCGTATTTTACAACGGTTTACAGTTGGAAACGGGCGGGAATGGCTGGTTTAAGAAACTGGTCAAAGCGTCAAGGAAGAACTTTAATGAAGACGTCTTTGCGGCCAGTCAAGGTGTGCCGGTCCGTTATTTAACGACCAATCGGCATGAGCCGGATCCCCACGCTTGGTTGGATTTGGCCAATGGTCAACAGTACGTCGCAACGATCAGCCGGATCTTACAGCAAAAAGATCCCGCAAACGCTAAGTTTTACGAACGGAATGCTACGGCTTATCAAGCCAAATTACAACGATTACATCAGACGTCACAAGCCAAGTTTGCGACGTTACCGGCTAATCGACGTTTATTGGTGACTTCCGAAGGGGCATTCAAGTATTTTGCGGCGGCGTACGGCATTCAGGCGGCCTACATTTGGGAAGTGAACACGGAATCTCAAGGGACACCAGAACAAATGCAGGCCGTCGTTAAGCAGATTCGTCAGTCGAATGTGCAAAATCTATTTGTGGAAACGTCAGTCTCACCGAAATCAATGCAAAAGCTCGCTCAGGAAACTAAGTTACCAATCAAAGCGACTTTATATACCGACTCGCTAGGCGCAGCCGGCTCGACTGGTGCGACTTATTATCAGATGATGAATTGGAACCTGACGCAAATTTATCAAGGTCTATCGGCCTCATAAGTTTAAACGTGCGATCCAAGACAAGATGAGCTGCCTTGAGTCGCACGTTTTGATGTTCGTGATTCGGCGCAACAAAAAGCTCCCCATCAAATGATGAGGAGCTGGCGATCCTACTGCGCCAAACGATGGGCGGTAATGAGCGCTAATAATTGCTGAAACTCGGGTGGTACGGTACCTTTTCCACTACGATGAACATAGTCGGTGGCGTGCCGCAGGGTCCCATTTGAAACTTGCTGACTGCTTCGATACTGGCTTTCAAGTGACAAGCCAATTTCCCATTCAATCTTGGCTTTAGTCGACTGGCCCAAAGGCTCACTATAAGTCGGCCAAGGTTGTACCACGCCCATCAGCTCTTTAACGAGAGCTGGGAGGGTGTCACGCTCGATTGAGAAATGGGTATGCCAGTAATTGGCTGAAAACCAATGCTTGAAATTGGGCCAGCGGGTTTCATGAACGATGAAGCGCTGCGGGCCAGTTTCACACCGAAGTTGATAGTAACCGTCATCATTTCGCAACTTAAAGTACAGAGTTGCCACTGCTACCGGTTGGTTAGACATGTTTCATTCTCCTGAGTAAAGATTTCCAAATTGGTGCATACCAGTATTATGGACGCAGTTTGTCGTTTACACAAGTAATTTTTACCTGAAAAGGGTAACTTTATATGAATGCTATCAGTTTAAGAACCGTACTTAAAAACAAACCGCGTCTGGAACGCAATCCAGGCGCGGTTTGTTGTGTTAATTAGTCGTCTTCTTGTTCGAAGGAGAGTTCGGTCATTGACAGTTCTAAGTCATCCAAAACATCATTTTCGCTGAGAAAGGCCGCCCAAGCTTTCGGCGTTTGTTCACGTGTGTGGGGAACGATCTTGCCGCGAATGTTCTCAATCACTTCATCCAACATTTTGTCGGCTTGGCGGTTGATTTCTGCTTCGTTGAATCGTCGTGCGGGTAAACGGTCCATATTTTGTTTATTTAAGTAATCGGTACATTTGTCCATGAAAATACTGATGACCTGCGAGTTGTCAGCAAGGTAAGCTTTTAATGTCTCGTTATCCAAATTTTTTCCTCCTAATAATCCGGCTAAACGCCTAAAACTACTATAACACAGGGACTCGTGCTTGGTGCTAGTTGAAATTGCCGCCTGCCGGTTGGCTGCTAAAATGCTGGAACGCCATGGGCCATTTTGAAGCCAAAAGGCGGTCTTCAAAACTGGCCTTGGCCTAAGTCCGAGCAGTCCACTCGCACTAAGGCCAACGACATGGCTGAGCATTTTAGCAACCAACCTCTCGGCTAAATAATTGAACTAAAAATAATCAATCATTAATTTTTTTAATAGCCGTTAATTAACGTCGGGCGGGCCAGAATTGGCTCAGTGGTGAAGTTTATCTTAGACGGTGATTTTCCGTCTTAGATAAAGCCCGGCTTGGAAGACCGCTCTTTGGCTTCCAAACGCGGCCACCACGTTCCAGCCAATTTTGGCCCAACCAGAGTGGTAATTTAAACCAACTTGCACCAAACGTAGGGACTCGTTAATCGGTTTCTAAGGCGCTGTGTAAAATTTCTAATAGTTTCAATTGGGTCGGCGTGAGAATATGTGATGTCCGATAGACGATACTCGTAATAAATTCAGGTTGTTCATCATCGAGTAACTCTAACCGGACAACATTATCGTTGTAATGATCAACGACCGTAGTTAAAAAGCCAATCCCGACGTTTTCCGCAATCAGTTTCATTAAGACGTGGGTATCGTTAGAACGAAAGACGATATTGGGGCGAAAATGATTGCGCCGGGTGAGTTTATTAAAAGCAGTATTATGCACAAAGTTACTATTAAAGAATACAAAGTCTTCGTGACGTAATTCGCTGAAGTAGATTCGTTTGCGTTTGGCCAACGGATGATCACGTGACACGAAAATGCTAAACGGCTGGCGGTCGAATTCTTCAGCCAACAACGTTTGATAGGAGAGGGGTTCAACGGATCCCAATAAGGCCATATCGACGCGACCATTACGAACGGCTTCTCGTAAGGCGATTGAGCCACCTTCGATGGTCTGAATAGTTGCCAACATGTCGGCGGCCGATAATTTGGCCGCAATTTGTGGAAAATAGTGGTTTTCGATAATTGGGGGCAACCCTAAGACAATTTGCTGCTGGGTTAAATTCGTGATTTCTTGATGGGCAATCTTGAGTTGCCGCAAGATAATTTCGGCGTGTTCGGCGAGTTGTTCGCCGCTGGCAGTTGGCGTCAGGGCATTATGGACCCGGTCGCGGATAATTAATTTTGTATTGAATTCAGTTTCTAGTCGTTTAACGGCCGTGGTAATGGTCGGCTGACTGACTTTAAAAAAAGTCGCAACTTTTGAAAAACTTTTTTGCAAAATTAATTGATGAAAATAGTCTAAGTCTTTTGTATTCATTTTAACTCCTTTAAAACCAACGTTTGTTAGTACCTTATAAATAATATTTATATCATAGCACAGATTTGACTATAAGATTTGCTCGGCGCTAAACTGTTGTTTGTCAATTGATAAGCGCAAGGCTTTGACCGAATGATGAGTCATACGATAGGGTATAGCCTGTTGGAGATTCAATTCGTTCACTTAACTTATTAAACAAAAAATGGAGGAATTATAAATATGACTCAAACCGCTGATACAATTTTAAATAACCCATTTTTAAATAAAGGGACGGCGTTTACGAAAGCTGAACGCCAACAATTAGGCTTAACTGGGACCTTACCAGCTGCCGTACAAACGATTGAAGAACAAACGACCCAAGCTTACGGTCAATTCCAAAGCAAGGCGACTCGGTTAGAAAAACGGATTTTCTTAATGAACTTGTTTAATGAAAACCGGACACTTTTCTACCACTTGATGGATCAACACGTGGTTGAATTCATGCCAATCGTTTATGATCCAGTGGTTGCTGATTCAATCGAACAATACAATCAATTATTCTTAGACCCACAAAACGCTGCGTTTGTTTCAGTTGATGCGCCTGAAGACGTAGAAGCAACCTTGAAGAACGCTGCTGAAGGCCGCGACATTCGCTTAGTCGTTGTGACTGATGCTGAAGGTATCTTAGGTATGGGCGACTGGGGTGTTAACGGGGTCGATATCGCCGTTGGTAAGCTGATGGTTTATACCGCTGCTGCGGGGATTGATCCTTCACAAGTCCTACCAGTTAGCATTGATGCTGGGACCAACAACCAAAAATTATTGGACGACCCAATGTATCTTGGTAACCGTCACAAACGGGTTTATGGTGATCAATACTACGATGTCATCGACAAGTTTGTTGAAGCAGAACAAAAGTTGTTCCCAGAATCACTTTTACATTGGGAAGACTTTGGTCGTTCAAACGCACAAGTTATTTTAGATAAATATAAAGATAAAATTGCGACCTTCAATGATGATATCCAAGGGACTGGGATGGTCGTTTTGGCCGGAATCTTAGGCGCCTTGAACATCTCTAAGGAAAGCATCAAGGACCAAAAAATCTTATCATTCGGTGCTGGGACTGCCGGCATGGGGATCGCCAATCAAATTATGGATGAACTCATGCAAGCTGGTTTGACCGAAGCTGAAGCCAAACAACATTTCTATGCCGTTGACAAGCAAGGCTTGCTTTTCGATGATACCGAAGACTTGACGCCAGCTCAAAAAGAATTCACGCGTTCACGGAGCGAATTTAGCAATGCGGATGAGTTGACGAACTTGGAAGCCGTTGTCAAGGCTGTTCATCCAACTGTCATGATTGGGACCTCAACTCAACCAGGGACCTTTACAGAAAGCATCATCAAAGAAATGGCTGCCCATACTGATCGTCCAATCATTTTCCCATTATCAAATCCAACCAAATTAGCAGAAGCTAAAGCGGAAGATTTGATCAAATGGACTGATGGCCGGGCCTTAGTTGCGACTGGGATCCCTGCTGACGACGTTGAATACAATGGCGTCACTTATCAAATCGGGCAAGGTAACAATGCCCTCATGTACCCAGGACTTGGTTTTGGCTTGATTGCCTCAACCGCTAAAGTCTTAAACAGTGAAACGTTATCTGCGGCTTGCCATGCTTTAGGTGGCATCGTGGATACATCGAAGCCTGGTGCGGCAGTCTTACCACCAGTTTCAAAAATCACTGAATTTTCACAAAAATTAGCTGAAGTCGTCGCACAAAGTGTCCTCGACCAAAAGCTGAACAAAGAACCAATCACGAGTGCCAAGCAAGCTGTTGCTGACATGAAGTGGGTTCCTGAATATAAATAATTAGTGGTCGCCTGAGAGAAGCGATTTGGTTAATTAAAAAAAGTTGAAAGTGGGAATAAAAACTCATGGCTGTTTTATGGAATTCGATCCAAAGCGTACTTGTGGTCGTTTTGATCATGGTGCTTGGATTCATCTTACGTCGTACTGGCTGGTTCGCAGATAGTTTTGCGGGAAATATTTCAAAATTTATTAAGAATATTGCTTTGCCAGCGTCAATCTTTGTGTCAGTATTAAGTCGTCTCACACGGGGACAATTAGGATCATTTTCAGGCTACTTAGCCTATGCTTTCATCGCCGTCATTATCGGTTACTTGATTGCCTTTGCTTTAGTTAAGATTATGAAGATTCGTCCCGGCCGTAAAGGGATCTTTATCAACGCGGTCGTCAACGCCAACACGATTTTCATCGGGTTACCTTTGAACATCGCATTATTCGGCGAAAAGAGTATGACTTACTTCTTAGTTTATTATATTGTGAATACCGTTTCGACTTGGGCATTTGGGGTCTTCTTGATTTCTAACGATGATCCAACGAAGCCAAAGGGTAAAACGCACAATAAGATCGACTGGAAGAAAGTTATCCCAATGCCATTAGTTGGGTTCTTAGTTGCCTTAGTCTTCTTATTGTTGAACATTCCAATCTTGAAGATTTCGTTCATTAACTCAACGTTAACCTACGTGGGTAACTTGGTCACACCACTCTCATTGATCTATATTGGGATCGTGTTAGCGGATGCCGGGTTAGGCAGTATCAAGTTTGATCGTGATACAGTCGTTGCATTGATTGGCCGTTTCATCCTGTCACCAATCGTCATGATCGCCGTGATCATGGTCGCTGGCAACGTTGGGGCTAGCTTCCCAACCATGGCTTCACAAACGTTGATCGTGCAATCCGCAACGCCAATGTTGGCTGTCTTGCCGATTTTGGCGAACGAAGCGCATGGAGATGTTGAATACGCGACAAACGTTGTGACAACGAGTACCGTGTTATTCATCATCGTTGTACCAATCTTGATGTCATTAATTCAATTTATCTAAAATTAAAAAATTATGAAAAAGGGCTTGCCGTTGAGTGGTGAGTCCTTTTTTGTTTCCAATTGGATTATTAGTTAAGAATTTTTGTTCAAAATAACTAATGATCGTTGAATCGCATAAGAACCCGCTTACAACCGCACTATTTTGAAATAATCGTTGGATTTGCTTGACTAATGGGCTGAAAATCAATAAAATTAACAACGTTGCATTAATAAGAATTCAATTAGGAGGCCCTCATTTGATGAAAGCATCACAGCGGTTACTGGTTAAGAAACCAGTTGACCCAGCAAACTTTAATAAAGGCGGTTTGGCAAAGTCTCTAGATGCCTTCAGCTTGACCATGATGGGCGTGGGCGCGATTGTTGGTTCTGGGATCTTTATCACTCCTGGGATTATTGCGGCCAAGTACGCTGGGCCCGCGGCGATGCTGTCATTCGTGATTGCGGCCGTCGTTTGTTCGTTGGCGGCTTTATGCTATGCGGAATTTGCGTCCACGATTCCGTTAGCGGGGAGTGCCTATACTTATGTTTATACGGTTTTCGGCGAATTTTTGGCTTGGATCTTAGGCTGGTCGTTGATCTCGGAATATTTGTTTGCCGTTTCTTCGGTGGCAGTCAGTTGGTCCTCATATTTTCAAAATTTACTGAGTGGCTTTGGTATTAAGTTGCCGGAATTTTTATCGGCAGCTGCTGGAACTGCCGGTGTACTGCATGCCGGTTTTAATTTAATTGCCTTTGTCGTTGTTTTAGCCATTTCATTATTATTAGTCGGTGGGGTTCAGGAGTCGACGAGAGTTAACTCGATTATGGTCGTGGTCAAGATCATGGTGATTGTGCTATTTATTGGTGTTGCCATCTTCTTCGTTAAACCAGCTAATTTCCACCCATTTATGCCACATGGCTTTCATGGACTAGTTAAAGGGGCGTCATTAGCGTTTTACGCTTATATTGGTTTTGACGCGGTCTCAACGGCTTCAGAAGAAGTTAAGAATCCTAAACGGGATATGCCGATTGGGATCATTGGGTCGTTGATTGTTGCTTCGATTCTGTACGTCGCCATGGCAGCAGTTTTGGTTGGGGTGGTTCATTACACGAAATTAAACGTTGGCGATCCAGTCGCCTATGCTTTGGCTGTGATTCACCAAAATTGGGCAGCTGGAATCGTCTCATTAGGGGCGGTCGTTGGGATGACTACCGTGCTCATCGTGATGTTATATGGTGGGACGCGGTTACTCTTTGCGATTAGTCGTGATGGGCTATTACCAAAGGCCTTTCGTAGTTTGAGCCCACGCACTAAAGTTCCAGTCAAAAGTACTTGGATCTTTGGGATCATTGCCAGCGTCTTTGCGGCGGTTATTCCGTTGGATAAAATTGCCGAACTGGTCAATATTGGGACGTTATTTGCATTTGCGATGGTTTCAATTGGGGTTGTTTTTTTGCGTAAGCATGAAACGCTCCAGCAGATCAACAGCTCGTTCAAAGTGCCATTTTATCCAGTGCTACCAATCGTGTCATTCTTGGCATGTATTTACTTGATGTTAAACTTGCAGATCTTTACTTGGAAGATGTTTGGCATCTGGATCACGATTGGAATTATCATTTATTTTGTTTATAGTTATCGTCATTCACGGATTCGCGCACGCTTACGTGATGAAGAAGTTAAATAGCGTACTGAAACGAGTCTTGCGGGGCTCGTTTTTTGGTGTTTCAACTTTCTCGACATGCTATAATGAGTTCTATTCTTAACGGCGAATCCATGGAGGTGTGCGGATGCAACGACGGTCAAAGGCTTATCATATTAGTATTTTAGCGGTATTGATTGCGATTGTGATCAGTCAAAATGTGGTGCCATTTTTCGGATATATTCCAATTCTTGGACTGAGTTTAACCACGATTCATGTGACGGTGATCATTGCTGCGGTTGTCCTCGGACCCAAAGATGGGGCCATCGTCGGCGGTGCTTGGGGGCTAATTGACTGGGCGCGGGCGTTTATCGCGCCGACAAGTGCCTTAGCGCCACTAGTCTTCACGAATCCCTTAGTCTCAGTGTTACCGCGAATCTTGATTGGCGTGGTCGCCGGCTGGCTTTTTATTGCATTGAAGCAACGCGCTAAACCAGCTGTGGGGTTGACTCTCGCTGGTGTTGCCGGGTCACTGACAAATACGGTTCTGGTACTCGGGCTGATTGGCACGCTATATCGCCATGCGGCGGCTGGCTTTTACCAAGTTGATTTGAGCAAATTAATGCCATACTTACTGACAGTGGTGGGGACAAATGGGATTCCAGAAGCAATCTTGGCTGGAATTGTCGTTCCATTGATTGGGGTACCATTATTACGTTATCGACAGCGCAAAGGGTAATTTTTCAGAAAAATAATGAGACACTAAAAAGGTCGGTCATTACTTGTGATTATAAAGTAATGACCGACCTTTTGATTAAATTCAGGTGATTGCAAACGTTGAGACATTAAACCGGTTGGACTTGTTTTTGACTGATGACAACTCTGTCATGATACTTATCCACAATTTCTGGATCAGTACTTTCAAAGGTGATCAGATAAGAATTTGTGTAGGCTTTTGCAATTTCGCCAGTGAAGGACTGTCCTTCAAGTGTAAATGTCACTTTAGTGCCGATTTCCATGCGTTAGCCTCTTCTCTAGTTAATTCAGTTAAATATAGCACGGATTAACAGAATGTCAACTAATGTCGGCGTAGCCCCATGAAGAGGCCCACCTACAACTAGGTCGTTTTACGGCAGGTTGCGTGCTATATGCAACTCTTTTAAGCGTTAGTGATGGGTGTGTTAAATGTCAACAGGGATGAGTTTAACACCATCCCAGTAATTACCTGGATTAAACACATTTAAAATGTGTGGTGTTGAAACGCTTTAGAATAAATTGATTTATTTTCTGAGATGACTCGATATGACGACTATTATTTAGAGGAAGAGTCACTAAATCACTGGTTTTCGACGACTGGAATGAGTAAAGACTCAGTAAATAGAATAGTTATTAGCTGGCGGATAGATCAATGGATGTGGACAAAAGACTTGTAATCGTTTTGTGCGATGTTAGACATGCTGTAGTCAGTGTCGCCATTAAACTCGAGTACATGGTGAGTATGTCAACTAACAAACCGATTTTTGGCCTAACGTGGGTTTAATAATTAGTGAGTTTGACTATTTTTAGAATAAAAGTTGAGATTGATTGAATTTTCACTTATCAGTTGATATGATTAGGGTGAATTGATTGGTTCCGCTTACTTAGGTGAACCAAATCGTTTAATAAAAGGGGGGACCTTTATGAATCTCGGATTAAGCATTTTATCCTTGGCGCGTTTTCAATTCGCAATGACAACGGTGTTTCATTTCTTCTTTGTGCCATTATCAATTGGGTTAGCACTGGTTGTTGCGATTATGGAAACCGTCTATGTTGTCAAGAAAGACGTGCTTTATAAGCATATGGCACAATTTTGGGGACGGATCTTCTTACTTAGCTTCGCCGTTGGGGTTGTGACAGGGATTATTCAAGAATTTCAATTTGGGATGAACTGGTCTGATTATTCACGTTTTATGGGTGACATTTTTGGGGCGCCACTTGCAATTGAAGCGTTAGTGGCGTTCTTTATGGAATCCACGTTTATTGGGCTTTGGATGTTTGGTTGGGATCGGTTTAATGCTAAATTGCACTGTGCGTTCATCTGGTTGACGTCGATTGGGACGATGATCTCGGCGATGTGGATTTTAGCGGCAAACAGTTTCATGCAAAATCCAGTTGGTTTCATGATCAACGCTAAGACTGGTCGGGCACAAATGACGAGCTTTAGCGCGGTGATTAAGAATCCGCAACTTTGGAACGAATTGCCTCATGTTTTGTTTGGTGCGTTCGTGACCGGGTCATTCGTGGTTGCTGGAATGGCTGCATTTGCCTTACTCAAAGGTAAAAATGTTAACTTCTTCCGGAAATCACTTAAAGTTAGTTTGATTGTTGGCTTGGTTGCCACGATTGGGGTTGTCGCAGTTGGTGATGTGCAGACACGTTACATCATTAAAGAACAACCAATGAAGTTTGCGGCGACTGAAGGGCTTTATAAGGACTCTGGCTCGCCAGCGGCATGGTCCGTTGTTTCCAGCATGGATACCAAGAATCACAAAACGAATTGGTCCATTGAAGTTCCTTACGTGCTGGATATCTTGAGTTACCATAAATTGTCTGGGAATGTTAAGGGTCAAAATACGTTGAATAAGGAATTCCATGCTAAGTATGATAAGAAGTTTGGCAAGAACATGAATTACTATGTACCAACTAAGACGTTGTTCTGGAGTTTCCGGGTCATGACAATTGCCGGTGGCTTGTTTGCCTTGATTGCCATTATTGGACTCTTCTTTAACCGCGCAGGGACTAATCTGATCCTTAGCCAACGCTGGTTCTTATGGGTCTTAGGGATTTGTACCTTCTTACCATTTGCTGCCAATACGGCTGGTTGGTTGATCACTGAATTGGGTCGTTATCCATGGGTCGTTTATGGTCTCTTGACAATTGCCGATGCGGTTTCACCGAATGTCAGTGTGGCGTCCTTGTTGATTTCAAACATTGTTTACTTCTGTGTCTTCAGTGGGTTAGGGGTCGTCATGATTGTCTTATCACGGCGTGCTTTGCATCATGGCCCAGACGACTTGTTACAGGCAACTGATGACGCACCATACGATCCTTACGGTAAGGGGGCGTTCAGTCATGAGTAACTTACAATTATTATGGTTCATTTTAGTTGGCGTCTTATTTAGTGGGTTCTTCTTCCTTGAAGGGTTTGACTTCGGGGTCGGAATGACGATTAAGAGCTTGGCACAAACCCGAGCGGAACGCGATGTGGTCATTCACACGATCGGTCCTCACTGGGATGCCAATGAAGTTTGGTTGATCACTGCTGGTGGGGCAATGTTTGCCTCATTCCCAATGTGGTACGCAACCTTATTCTCAGGCTTTTATCTGATTCTGTTGTTGATTCTGGTGGCGTTGATCATGCGTGGGGTTTCGTTTGAATTCCGAAGCCGCATGGAAAGTGATGCTGGTCGGAATTTCTGGGAATGGGCAGCCGCACTGGGTAGTTTCTTTGCGGCCTTCCTATTTGGGATGATGTTTACAGCGATGGTCAAAGGGATGCCAATCAATGCGCATGGCGATATGACTGCCCACTTCACTGACTACGTTAACTTGTTCTCAATTGTTGGTGGGGTCGCAGTCACCTTACTCTGCTACTTACACGGCTTGAACTTTATTCGGCTCAAGACGACTGGAACACTACGGACGCGTGCCTTACAATGGGCAAAACCGCTATACTGGGTGCTCTTTGCGGGTGAAGTGGTCTTTGCCATTCTCTTGTACTTCAACACTGACTTCTTTGCCAAGAAACCAATCTCAACATTGATTTTGGTGGTCGCTCTAGTTGTCTTAACTTGTTTAGCAACTTGGGGTGTCTATGGTAATCATGAATGGCTATCATTTATTAGCAGTGGTTTGTCCTTGATCGACGTGGTCGTCCTCTTATTTAATGGGCTGTTCCCACGGGTCATGGTCGCGAATAATGCGGTTAATAGTATCCTCATTAAGGATGCTTCAAATTCGCCTTATACGTTGCATTTGATGACGGTGATTGCTTTAAGCGTCTTGCCAATTATGCTGGTTTACTTCATTTGGAGTTACTGGGTCTTTTACAAGCGCTTGGCGTCCTAAACGAGTTTTAACCACCAAATAGTTAAAGCGGTGGTACAATTAAATTGCACGGATCGGGTCGTGACTTGGCCAAGTGCCAAGTCGCGGCCTTTTAATATTTTAAGCGGGGGTGACGGAGATGTTTGATCCGGCGCTATTCAAACTCCCTGGGATGCGACGGTTAACGGTGATCTTAGCGCTGTTAGCGGTCGTGGAGGGAATCTGTATTATTATTCAGGCCCAGTTTTTGTCAGTTGCGATCGTGGGGTTATGGCATTTAAAGTCGTTAGCCACGATACTGCAACCCATGCTGATCTTTGCAATTGCGTGGACGGGACGCCAATTGTTAGTTGTCTTTAAAAACTGGTTGATGTATCCCATCGTTGAAAAAACTAGCGGCAAAATGCGGCGACAAGTGATGCAAAAACTGTATCAATTAGGACCGAGTTATGTCGCAAAAACTGGGACTGGGAATGTGGTTACGACTGCCTTGGAAGGTATTGACAAGGTTCAGACTTATTTGATGCTAGTCGTCATCAAAGTCATTGATATGATGGTGATTCCGTGGGTTATTCTTGTTTATATTGCCTGGTTGCGTTGGCGTGAAGCACTATTCTTATTAGCTATTTTTCCGTTAATTATTTTATTTATGATTATTTTAGGCTACGCTGCTCAAGCTAAGGCCGATAAACAATACGTTGGTTATCAGCGGCTCTCAAATCACTTCGTGGATACGCTACGGGGGTTGCCAACCTTAAAGCAACTTGGACTCAGCAAGCAGTATGCGCATAATGTTTATCAGGTCAGTGAAGGTTATCGCAAGCAAACGATGGCAGTCATTAAAGTCGCAATGTTATCAACCTTTGCGTTGGATTTCTTTACGACGCTGTCAATTGCGGTCGTCGCAGTCTTCTTAGGGTTTGGGCTGATCAATGGCACCATTACCCTATTACCGGCACTAGTGATTTTAGTATTGTCTCCAGATTATTTCTTACCACTCCGTACGTTTGCAAGTGATTATCATGCCACCTTAAATGGAAAAAATGCTTTCGCTGACGTGCAAAAAATGTTAGCGCTGCCGGTCCCAACTGATCGTGATCAATTGGGCGAACAACCGTTAGCTTGGCAGGCAGATAGTACGCTTAGCCTGAAACAGGTGGACTTTAGTTACGATGACCAGCAACCGGCTTTAAAACAGTTGGATCTGGTTGCTAAAGGGTACCAACGAATCGGCATTATTGGGGCGTCTGGTTCCGGAAAATCGACGTTGATCAATTTGTTAGGTGGTTTCTTAAGCCCGATGCCCGGTCACGGGACGATTGAAGTTAACGGTCAACCAGTGTCACATTTAGGTCAAACGGCTTGGCAGCAAAGTTTCTTCTATATTCCACAAAATCCGTATTTATTCCATGCGTCCTTGGCAGAAAATATTGCCTTTTATCAACCGCAAGCGGGCCTCAGCGCCATCGGTCAAGCCGCAGAAAAAGCGGGCTTAACGGCCTGGATCAAAACGCTGCCAGATGGGTTGAACACCCAGATTGGTGAAGGTGCACGCGGTGTCAGTGGCGGGCAAGCGCAACGAATCGCTTTAGCGCGAGCCTTTCTTGATGATTCGCGGAAGATTCTCTTGTTTGATGAACCGACTGCGCATTTGGACATTGAAACCGAGGCCGAATTGAAGCAAACGATTTTGCCGGTCTTTGAGCATCATTTGGTTTTCTTTGCGACGCATCGGTTGCACTGGATCAATCAAATGGATTATGTGCTCGTCATGGACCACGGCGCCATCGTGGAACAAGGGACGCCAGCGGAATTGGCCGCCCACAATGGGGCTTATGGCCATTTACGTGATGAAATGGTAGGTGCAATCTGATGAAAGCCTTTTTTGAAACATTTAAACATGATACTTGGGTCATGCCCTATCTGCGTAAGTATAAAAAGTTGTTAGCCTTGACGCTGTTCTTGGGCTTGATGACCTTTTTCTGTGGGTCAGCGTTAATGTTTAACTCGGGTTATTTAATTAGTAAAGCCGCGCGGCATCCGTACAACATTTTGATGATTTACGTGCCGATTGTGTTGACCAGAGCGTTCGGGATTGGTCGCCCAGCTTTTCGGTATGCTGAACGGATCACGAGTCATAACTGGGTGCTACGTATCGTTTCAGATTTTCGCAAAAAGCTCTACCAAGCGGTTGCGAAGCACGCTGTAGCGATTCGTCAGAATTTTCAAACGGGTGATGTGCTCAGTATTTTAGCGGATGATATTGACCATATCGAAAATCTTTATTTGCGGACGGTATTTCCAACGGTCATTGCCTGGCTCATGTATTTGATGATTGTGATTGCACTGGGTTATTTTAGCTGGTGGTTTGGCCTATTGATGTTGTTGATGTTAGGCCTGATCATCATTGCAATGCCATTATGGTCCGTTTTGATCAACGGGGCTCGTGAATCACAAAGTCGCAAAATCCAACAGACATTCTATACGCAGCTAACGGATGCGGTGATGGGCCTAGGTGATTGGCTGATTTCTGGCCGCAAAACCGACTTTTATGACCGTCAGACGGCGCCAATTGATGAAATTGCGCGTCTACGTCGAGCCGACCACCGTTTTCAGTGGTGGCGGGATTTCACGATCCAATTGTTGTTCGGCATCATCTGTCTTGCGTTGCTAATTTGGAGTAGTTTCTATTGGACGACGAATCAGGCGAGCGCCAATTGGATTGCGGCCTTCGTACTCTCTGTTTTTCCGCTAGTCGATGCCTTTCAATCGGTCAGCCAAGGGGTCAGTGAATGGCCAAGTTACCAACGGTCGATTCGGCGCGTGAATGCCTTAGACACAACACCGGTGGATGAAACGGATCAAACCGTGTTAACCGAACAGTTTAGTGGCTTGCGGGTCGCTGATTTGGATTTCCAATACGAAGCCGGCACGCGGCCAATTTTCAAAAAGTTAAATTTAAGTTTGGCAGCTGGTGAAAAGTTAGCCCTTTTAGGACCGTCTGGAACGGGTAAAAGTACTTTGTTGAAGCTAATTCTGGGCGATTTAACCCCGACCAGTGGGAGCATTCAGTTAAATGATGTGCCAATCAGTCGTTTACAGAACGAACGAGCCAAGTTGTTTGGTGTGCTGGATCAACAACCGTATCTCTTCAATACGTCAATTATGAATAACGTGCGGATGGGGAACCCCGATGCGACGGATGCGCAGGTCAAAGCGGCGTTAAAGGCCGTCGAATTGGCACCACTGATCGAAGGTTTACCGGATCAATATGAAACGGTCGTCGAAGAAGGCGGGGCACGTTTTTCTGGTGGCGAACGGCAACGAATCGCCTTGGCGCGGATCTTACTACAAGATGCGCCGATTATTATTTTGGACGAGCCTACGGTCAGTTTGGACCCAATTACGGAGTCGCATTTGTTGGCCACGGTTTTCCGGGTTTTACAAGATAAAACGATTTTGTGGGTCACGCACCATTTGGCTGGCATCAACTATGTCGATCAGGTTCGGTTCCTTGAAGCGGGCGCGTTCGATATGGCTGGCACGCCGCAAGAACTCTATGCGACGGCACCGCGGTTTAAACGGTTATACGATTTAGATCAAGGTCATGATGAAGTATGAGTTTAAAATCAGAGTGCGACAACAAACTGTTAATTTGTGAGTGTTAACGTAGAAACAGCGACTATTCCGGGGTTTGGAATAGTCGCTGTTTCTGGGTTAAGCGGAGAAAATTGTCTGTTGTCGCACGTGTCGACCATCATAATAGTAAGCTAACTGCTCAGAAATACTGATTGTTCTTGACTGATGAAGTGAACTTAATTGCCGCCTACCGGTCGGTTCGTTTAGGGCTGGAACGCTGTGAATCGTTTTCGAGCCAAAATGCGGTCTCGAAAATCGATTTTTGACTAACCGCGGCAGTTCACCGCGCTAAGTCAAATGCCACGGCTGAGCCCTAACCGAACCGACCTCACGGCTAAATTATGTGCTAAAACTGAACTTAGTTATGCGTTAAAATAAAATTTTTACTTGAATTCGATAACTAACACTTGTCGTTGAATTGAGGCAGAGATGGCCTGAATATTGCACCTGGGTCACTTGTCGTTGATAGCATCGGCCGTGTAGGTGGCGTCCGGCGATTTTCCGGGCGAAGGGCAAGACGGCCCTCAGACGCATGTTATCAACAGCAACCGGAAGCAGCAATTATTAATTGTCTTTTATTGTCTTCTAACTAGCCGTGGCTTAATTGATTTGGTCAAAGCGGTTGAGTTCGTCCATCATGGCTGAACGGCGTGCATAGCGTTTGCGCCAACCAGCGATGAGCTCTGTTGCTAGCTGGCGACCATTAGGATAGCGTTTCATTTGATTTAAAACTGCGACTAATTCGCGGTAATGTTCACGGGATCCAGTCGTGGTTGCCATTGCTTCAACAGTTGTGGCAAGCTTTTGGCAGAGTTGATCAGAAAATTTAGCTTTTAGAATCGGACCGTAAGTCTCGACACCCGTTAGGCCATCTTCTGCTAAAACCGCGGTTAATAACCGATGGTAGAGATGGTCTTCAGCGTAGAGCGGTTCTAGATTGGTTCGAGGGCGCATTGAGTTAAATAATTTTTCCCGTTCAGTTAGCCAGTTATCCGGTGAAAAGCAGTGTTTTAACTCGCGGTAATCGGCTAGCTCGACAGTTGTTTGATGGGTCAGTAGCGACCACAATTCTTGTTGATAATGCGTTTGATCACCAAGCCGCTGATAAAGCGTTTTGAGTTGGCGACTGTAGTCTTCGGAAGCGCCAAGTGAATGCTGGTCTTGTTTTTTACCAGCAACTAGTAATTGAATCGCCTGCGCGTCATTTTTTTGAGCTATGCAAAAGTCAATGTAATATTGACGGACTTGGTGGTAACTGAGATTAGCCTCACAAAATGCGGTGATCGTTGCAGGTGATGCCGATTGCGCGTCGAGGACTTGCAAATGATAGCCCGCCCATTTGGAACCGTTGATTTCCCGTTCCCAATCATCAGTGATAGTGCTAGCTTGGTTTAGCATTGTTTCAGTTAGAGCAAGCTTACGAGTTAAAAAGCTGGCGTCTTGGAAATTATTGAAGAGCAAGTCTTCAATAATATTGTCAAAAAGGTCGTTGGAATCTGCTAGTTTTTGTTGGAACCAAGCAAACGCCTGTTGTTTAAGTGGCAGGTCAGCCTGACTAAGAATTTGTTGCCAAGCGTCTGAACAGGCGCGAGTCAGGATAAAAAGTTCACCATTAGAGTCATCGATGTCTAAGTTTTCCAGGTTAACAAAGGTTGTTTCAACAAGGCTTAAAGCCATTGAAAGCTGCTTTTGAGCAATCATCGGCTGAATCACAGTCTTGAAAAAAGTTGATAACTCACTTTCAAAATCCCCAGCATCTTCATAATCAATAAAATCATCTTGATCTAAGTAGTCATCAAAAATACTATCAAGTTCATCTTCGTAAACGCGTTGATCAGTTTCTGAGAGCGTTTTGGTGACCATTAACTTAAACTGGCTAGTCAACTGTGGATCCTGTTGGAGTAAAGTTGTTAAAAAATCACGAACTTGTTGTTCAGTTGCTTGAGCAACGAGCGTGGCCACTTGTTGAGTTTGCTGAGTGATTTTTGGCGCAGTGAACGGCTTGTCGTTGTAAAGCAAGACTGCCGCCATATGTTTACAATAATTGCCTTCAGCGGCGTAAGGACAGTCACAGAGTGCATGCTGAATCTTATCATGTCGAAAGGTGATTGCAACGTCGTAAAGCTGTGAGCCTTCGACGGTGGCTTCAACGCCATCACCAGTCGATTTGAATTCTGTCACTAGTCCACGCTGATAATAATCGACGCCACGGGCGAGAATTTGGGGTTGAAAAAGGGATTGCCAAGCCATCTGTGTGACCTCCAATTTCTGAGTTGAGTTAGCCTTACTATAGCAAAATTGTGTCAACAAGCCAATACTGAAGATGTCTCATCTCGAATCGTCATTGTCTCGAAATATAAAGCGGCAATCACACTGAATTGTCAGGTGGTTGCCGCTTTGAAATTTGGAATGATTAGTGATTACGAACGAGTAATTGGGTCACCAGGCGTCGAATGGTTTGTTGCGTGGCGCCGGCTGGCAAGTCGTTGATCAAACTAAGCGCTTGTTGCGTATATTGGGTCGCAAGCTGTTGGGCGCGGGTGACGCCACCTAACACAATGACTTGATCACGAATAGTCAAGAGTTGTTCGTTGGTGACAGTCGCACCCGGCATGGGTAGTTGTCGCGCCAAACTTGGGTCAGTTTGTAGGGCATAGATGAGTGGTAGTGAGTAAACGCCATCTTTCAAATCACTCAAAATTGGTTTGTGGGTGAGTTTTTCATCGCCAGCATAATCCAGAATATCATCGAGCATTTGATAGGCAATCCCAAGTTGTTGGCCAATTTGTTGCGCTAACTGAACGATTTCCGTAGGGGCTTTAGCGAGATGAGCGCCTTGCTCGCAGCTTAGGCTAAATAAGCGGGCGGTTTTACCGGCAGCCACGGCCAAATAATCCGTTAGTGTGGTCGTGGGGTTAAAATTGTGCGCCATCTGATCGAGTTCCCCTTGCAAAATACCGCGCATGGCTGCGGTATTTCGTTTAACATCTTCCCGGCTTAAGGCGGCTAACAAAACTTGGTCAAAATAGCAGGTGAACAACAAATCCCCGGCGTAAATCGCATTGCGTTGACCGTAATCTTGGTGAATTGTCGTGATGTGTCGCCGCTCCTTGGCTTCATCGATCACATCATCATGGATTAAAGTGGCGACGTGTAAAAGTTCCATTGCCGCTGCGCCAGCTTGTAAACGTGCTGGTTCTTGGTCAGTCCCAAATTGGCTGAATAAATAGAAGAAACCAGGACGTAAAAATTTACCCCCGGCCGCCAAAAGTTCGTGGACGCGTTGATCAATGGCCGGATTATTAATTTGGACTTGAGCCAAAAGATAAGGCTTTAGCGCCTTTAATTGTTGATGTACTGGTGTATTTGGTTGCCAAATCGTCTGAATCATGCTTGTTCACCCCGTCAGTGGGGTGTGTCAAAACTTGCAGCCCCACGCATTCTAAAATACAATCTAACTTAAAGGTACAAAACGCGCTAATACTTGTCAAATAAAAGGGGAGTCAATTTTTGAAACCAAAAGTATTTTTGGAATTCGTTGAAATAAAATCACTTATTGCCAGCGTGCTGCCGTTTGTCCTGGGGAGTTTGTACGCTGTCTATAATTATCATCAGGTCCATCTAGGCTATTTATTATTATTCTTTGTAGCGTCTTCCTTATTTCATATGGCGACGAACGCGAACGACAACTATCAAGATTTCTTACATGCCCCACGCGACGCGGCTAATCAGGAGTTTTTGGAAGCAACCAACGTGGTGGGTGTCAATCAAATTTCCATTCGACAAGCACGCACACTAACTTTTGGTTTGGGTGGAATCTCATTGATCCTCGGTCTCTGGTTAGTGACTCAGACCGGGTTGCCGTTACTTTGGATGGGGATTTATTCCTATGCGGTCGGTTATTTTTATGCTGGCGGACCGAAGCCAATTTCATCAGGACCGTTTGGAGAATTTTTCTCTGGTTTCACGATGGGATTCATGATTTTCTGGATCTCGGTTTATATCAACACGTATGATGTCGCACCAATTACTTGGCACGGGACTTTCAACGTCATGATTTCAGCTGGTCTAGCTATTTTTGCAATTTCTAATATTATGTTGGCAAATAATATTTGTGATATGGATGAAGACATTGCCTTAGGGCGGCATACGATTGTTTCTTATTTGGGTAAGCCGGTGATGTTACAAGTCTTTGCATGGAGCTATATTGTTGGCTATATCTGTCTGATGGTGGCGGTTTGGATTGGTGTTTTACCAAAGCTAAGTTTGTTGACCTTACTAAGCGTCATCCCGGTCCTGAAAAATACGCGCCAATTTATGCGGAAACAAGTCAAACGGGAAACGTTTATTTTAGCCATCAAGAATGCCAGCATCATCTGCTTGACGTTCGTGGTTTGCATGGGTTTGGGGTTGATTTTTAATTAGGCCGACTTGATTGGCAAAGTGATGGCTGCCAAAGTGATTTTTGACCGTTCAGCCGAACAACTGGGGTTACTTATACGGTAATGATTGTTACAATATAACCCATAGGTGAAAGTGAGGTGAACGACACATGTTAGTATTAAATGGTATTTTGGCTTTTATTGTCATTCGCAACATTGGCGTTGAATCACAACTGGAAATTCGGTCTAAGTATCGCTGGGGTCAACTAGTTGTGGCTGGTTTACTTGTGATATGGGGTGCTGGTAGCTATGGTGGTTTAACGAGCTTTTCAGATTTACTATTCTGGACCTTGTTCTTCATGGTCAACATCATGATGGGAACGGGTGGCTTGGCGACGCATCGGCTAGTTTTACCAGGGGCGTGGTTCCGACGCACGATTAAATTTGAAGAGATTGCTGGTATTGAAATTGCGGCAATTCCTGCGATTCCAGCGATAGAAAAGAAGACCCGTGTAATCGTGAAGTTCATCTTAAATTCACATCGGGAAATCAGTATGGTTTTCAATGGGACTGTTACGACCGTAAAAACGGCGTTGCAGGCTAAGTTGGGTCAGCAAGTGGCCATTGAAATTTCAAAATTCGAATAAGACTAACAAGGTATGCTGATCAATTTGGTTGGAATACCTTTTTTTGACGTCTTATATGCCAATCAAAAAAGCCCAGCATTTGCCGGACTTTGGATTGCGTAATTATTTTTCAAATGGGTAGCGGTAATCCCACTGATCACGAGCCGCCGTCATGACATCCATGACATCGGTGGTCTTAACCAAACTCGTATTGGCCAGTTGCCCCGCAATCATTTTTTGCATATCTGCAATTTCATAATTCATCGCTTGCTTGCTGTCACCAGCTTTAACGATTTCCGTTTTGCCGGTTGAGTCAGTGAACAAGGCTTGTTCAGCGCGCGGATAACTGTCAATCGTGAAGTAGCCATTTTCGTAGGCCACGATGCCTTGTTTCGGCATCTTTGCCCGGAAAGTCAGGGCTACAGTTGCCAGTTCATCATTAGCCGTCCGTAAACTGATCGTCTCGGATTCATCCACGCCACTGCTGAAACGATGCATCGTCGTCCCGGTGATATAAGGTTTAGCCGTTAAGAATTCACGCACAAAGGCTAGCGCATAGACCCCAATATCCAACAAGGCACCACCAGCTAAATCGGGATTGAAGAAGCGGTTAGTGACATCCGGTTCCTTATAGCTACCGAAGCTTGCTTGAACCATTTTTAAGGCGCCAAGTTTGCGTTCGATGGCGAAATCATGCAATTTTTGATAAAGTGGCATGTGGTAAAGCGTCATGGCTTCGGCCAAAATGAGCTGTTTCTCAGCTGCGACAGTTTTGGCGGCCGTGAGTTGAGCACTCGACATGGTAATCGCTTTTTCACTGAAAACGTGTTTCCCAGCCTTTAGGGCAGGCATAATTGTATCGAGATGGTAATTGTGGGGAGTTGCCACGTAGACGATATCGACCTGGCCATCAGCTAATAAGTCGTCTAAGTTACCATATGCTTTAGGGATGCCGTGTTCCTGTGCAAAAGCATCAGCCTTAGCTTGTGATCGTGAACAGACCGCGTAGATTTCACCGTCTGGTTGGTCAAAATATTTAACAAAACTGTGGGCAATGTTGCCGAGACCGACAATCGCCCAACGATAAGTTTTTGGCATGAAAAATCCTCCTCAACGCAATTTTGAAACTGACTTCATTTTAGCAGAAAAGCGACTTGATTAACGTTTTAATTTACATGGAAAGCCGGTAGAATAGAAGATAATCACGTTAGGTAGAAAGGATTCGCAAGTATGTCCAAAAAGAAGCGCCGCTCAGCCGGTTTTATTGTGAAAAAAGGTCGCATCCAGTGGCTTAATCTGATCATTGTGCTGGTCGTGCTTGGCGGGTTGGGGTGGACGGTCAAGCATAAGTTGGCGGCCTCGGCCGCTCCAACCACGCAGCAGTCGGCTTCAGCGACCCTTTCACATGCTGAATTCATTCAAAAATTAGTGCCAGATGCCCAGAAGATGCAAACAAAATATCATGTTTTGGCGAGTATTAGTTTAAGCCAAGCTATTTTGGAATCCGATTGGGGCCGCAGTGCCAATGCGCAACAGAACAATAATTTATTTGGGGTTAAAGCGGGTACTGGCGAAAAGGGGAAGCTGATGGCGACTCAAGAATACCATGACGGTGCGTATCACAATGAAAAGCACCGTTTTCGCGTCTATGCGAGCTGGCATGACTCAATGGTTGGGCACGCACGTAAGCTGGCCGATGGGACGACTTGGAACCCGCAACTTTATCAAGGCGTGATTCAAGCGCAGAATTATCGGACGGCAGCTGTGGCTTTAAGCAATGCTGGTTACGCGACCGATCCGAGTTATGCGCAAAAATTAATTAATATTATTCAAAAATATGACTTACAACGGTATGATAAGAAGTAAGTTCTTTATAATTAAATCAATCAAAACCATCAGGAGGATACTATGCGACAACTTGAACAACGCATTTTAGAAGATGGCCGGGTGTTACCTGGCGAAGTATTAAAAGTTGATGGTTTTTTAAATCATCAAGTTGACCCGGATTTAATGTTTGCGATTGGCTCAGAATTTGCCTACTTATTTAGAGGCGAGGGCATTACTAAAATCTTGACGGTGGAATCTTCCGGGATTGCGCCAGCCGTGATGACTGGGTTGCAATTGCACGTACCAGTCGTTTTTGCCCGTAAACATAAATCAGTAACTTTAATTGATGACTTATTTACGGCCGAAGTTTATTCATATACGAAAAAGACATCGAACCAGATTTCGATTGCCAAGAAGTTTTTGAGTGCGGATGATAAAGTGTTGATCATCGATGATTTTTTAGCCAACGGTCAAGCTGTTCAAGGCTTATTTGAAATTTGTGACCAGGCCAAGGCTGAAATCGCCGGTGCTGGGATGGTCATCGAAAAAGTCTTCCAAACGGGGCATCAAATGATCAAGGATCGTGGCGTACGGTTGGAATCTTTGGCACAAATTACCTCATTCGAAGGTAACCAAGTCCACTTTGCTTCTGAAACGACCGATTAGTTAAGCGAAAGTTGGTGGTAGAATGCACGTTGATATTGGAATGTTAGCACTCATTTTTGTGATTAATTTTGCTTATATTACGTTGAACACCCTCCGTTTCTTACTAGTGATGCGTGGGTATCGCTATTTTGCGGCGTTTATGTCCGTGTTAGAAATCACCATCTATGTGCTTGGATTATCGTTAGTTTTGAATCGGTTGGATAAGCCGATTAATTTAGTGGTTTATGCCTTAGGGTATGGCGTTGGCGTCTACGTTGGCATGGTGCTTGAGGATAAATTAGCACTAGGTTATACGATGATTTCAGTGATTTTACCAGATCCCAAATCGCCCTTGCCAGGAGTCTTACGCAGTAATGGCTTCGGAGTGACACAGCACGTCGCCTATGGTTTAGACGGTGAACGGTTAGCTTTAGAAATTTTAGCCCCTCGTAAGAATGAACGGCGGTTGTATGATTTGATCAAAACAACCGCACCAAACGCCTTTATCATTGCCTATGAGCCTCGCTATATTTCTGGTGGCTTTTGGTTAAAACGAGTCAAACGGCGCAACGGCCAGCGAAAAAAGTAAGCTGGGGCTTGCAACCACGCGGTCGGGAACGTATGATTATAAACGAATAAGAATTTCGGTAAATTGAATTTATTTTAATGTGAAGAAAGTAGGGACGGATGTGGACAACTCGGTTTTAAATCCAGGCGATACTTTAGGCATCATTGGCAATAGTACCAACGGTGTTGGATTGGTAATTGCCGCGCGTAATGCTGGCATTAATGTCGGAGTTTACGGTGATGACGAAAATACTGAGACCATGGAACTGGCAGATTTTCGGGTTGTCGGAGCCCTAAATGATCAGCAACAGTTACAAAATTTTGCGGAACGTTGCGATGTTGTGACGTATGAATCGGAAACGGTCGATGCGTCAGTCGTGAACTTTTTAGCGGCACACACCAAAGTTCCCCAAGGTGCGGATGCGCTTGAAATTATGCAAGACCGTTCGTTGGAACGCGCTTTCTTTAGCCAGTTAAACTTAAACGTGGCGCCATCTGCGACGATTGTTAGTTTGGATGATGTTTATCAGGCCATCGGGTCAATTGGCTATCCAAGTATTTTGAAGCCAATTCAAAAAGGCCTTGGTCAGAATCGCCAATTAGAAATTAAGACGCAAACGGATATCGTTAAGGCGGCGGATTTGCTGGATTGGGGGACTTATTTGCTGGAATCCTTGATTCCTTACGATAAGGAACTTTCAGTCGTGGTAGCCAAGACAGCTACCGAAACGGCATACTTTCCAATTGTCGAAAATCGTTATCGCAATCATGAGTTAGTTGCGACGATTGTCCCAGCTCAAATTGAGAGTGCCGTCAACGATGAAATCTTACGGATCACTAAAGAAATTAGTGCCAATCTCAGTTATACCGGTATCTTTGAGGTCGCTTTCTTCTTGACTAAGAGTGGTAACTTGTACGTCAAGCGAGTTGTACCAGCGATGCATCAATCTGGTTATGTTTTTGAACGAGCGACCAACATCAGTATGGCTGAACAACATTTGCGGGCCATTGCTGGGTTGCCGCTCATGCCGATTAAACAGTTGATGCCAGTTGTTGCGGTTTACTTTACCACGGCGCAAGTCCACGGGATTCGGACCCAGTGGCAGATCAAGCCAAATTGGTTCTTCAACTTTTATCATCGAACCACGTTACAAGCCGAAAAAACGGTTGTTGCGGGTCACGTTTTAGTGGAAGCTGATACGGTCAAGGAAGCCCTCGACCAAATCGATGATACAGCCATCTGGCGGGTCAATACGCCAACTAACATCAATGATGCTACGCCTACAAGTGACTAAAATTTAATAATTTTTGATAGTCGTTGAACCTGCGAAGGTTGGCGGCTATTTTTAGTATCAATTTATGAATTGGTCATCTTTGCCGTCTCCGGTCGCCACTGATGGCATGCGGTCGTGGGACCGGAGTGAGCCTTAGGAGCGGTCTCACTCCTCGCCCGAAACAGTTGCAAAAACCGCAATTGTCCCGGCCGGTCCGTGGCGTAAGGCTGGCTAACGCCAACCAAACGCCACCATCACGACCGATGCCATCAGCGGCGACCTCCGACTAGATAACTGATTTAGTTGAAAATTGCTGGTCCCATCCCGCTGTGATTAATCATCATATGAAAGATAGTTGATAGTTGCCGCTTCCGGTTGTTGTTGATAACATGCGGGCGAAGGATCGGAGTGAGCCTGAAGAGCGGTCTTACTCCTCGCCCAGAACAATTGCAAGAACCGCAATTGTCCTGGCCGGTCCGTGGTGTAAGACCGGAAAATCGCCGGTCTTACACCACCCACACGCCCGATGCTATCAACAACAACCTGCAGCTCGTTAACTGTTTTGAGCGATTGGTCAGTTGTTTTAGATTTAGCAGAGTTAGTCAAAACTGGTATGTAGTGTCTACATGATTTATCGACTAAGCTTGTTGGACAATTCAACGACTCGGTTTGCTGGCTTTGAATTACCGTGTAAGACCATACTTGTTTTTCATATAGGCACCGATTCTGACCTAATGGGAGACACTGTTATTAGTCTCATGATGACGGTAGCTTAAAACTTGTTTCTGAGTTTAGCCATTAAATGTCGAAAATCATACCAGTACAAAACTATGGTTTGTAATTTCAACATAGTCTACAAAATCTGATTACACACGGAAATCAGATGATGTAGGCGACGTATTTTGTTTGAGGATATCAGATTGTTGCTGATTGATTGAGGTTTAAAGATCAATTGAAAAAAGACACTCATTTGGACAACGTAAGTTCATGAGATTGTCATAATTAACTTAGGTTTGGTTGAAGGTGTCAATGAGAAAACAGCGATGGCTCTGAAGTTAGTGGTTAAGTTTTTTGAACTGACTAGCTAGAAATTTAACTAAAATTTGCAGAGTGGGCAAACATAGCCTAGAGGTTGGGTCCCGTTAATGCTCAGTGGTGAAATTTTACTTGGTTGGCGGTGATTTACCGGCGACCTAGTAAAAGGCCGGCTTACGAGACCGGGCTGTGGCTCGTAACCGTGCCCACCACGTTCCAGCGCTAACGGGACCCGACCGGCGGGCTGAATTGGGTGCGATTGGGGCTTGAACCGTTTTTGACTCTGAGCCTCAATGGGACAGCAGCAGGTTGATCGAAACTTGAGTGTTTTTAACCTAGTGAGTCGAAACGTGTAAAAATCGGCCGACCACTCCGCTTGCTACGCCAAGTCACGAATGCTTAACCCGCATTAGTGATTTGGCTAGGCAATGCTCATAGTCGAAACGCCGGTTTTTACACTCTCTAACCGAGCATTAACGCCTAAAATTTGCTATAATATTTGTTGACTGATTTTTAGAAAGGGTGGCGAACAGCGTGTCGAAAGAAAGCCTATTGGCAGGAATGAATGACAAGCAGCAAGAAGCCGTATTAGACACTGAAGGACCGCTACTAATTATGGCCGGTGCGGGCTCTGGGAAGACCCGAGTTTTAACGCATCGAGTAGCCTATTTAATTGAAGAAAAAGGGGTTAATCCCTGGAATGTTTTAGCGATTACATTTACGAATAAAGCCGCGCGCGAAATGCGTGAACGGGTCGGTAAATTGTTGGGTGAATCCGCTCGCGATGTTTGGGTCTCCACGTTCCATGCCTTGTGTGTCCGAATCTTGCGTCGTGACATTGATCAAATTGGGTATAACCGGGCGTTTACGATTGCCGGGACGAGCGAACAACGGACGTTAGTCAAGCGAATTTTAAATGATCAAAATATTGATTCTAAGAAGTTCGATCCACGGTCGATCTTGTCGGCAATTTCGAATGCCAAGAATGATTTACAAACGCCGGCAATGTATAAAGAATCGGCCGCAAGTCCCTTCGAAAGTATCGTCGCAGATGTCTATGACCAATACCAACATGAATTGGCTGCGGATCAAGCGGTCGATTTTGATGACTTGATCATGCTAACGATTCAATTGTTTAGGAGCCACCCAGAAACGTTGGGGTGGTACCAAGATAAATTCCATTATATTCACGTGGATGAATATCAAGATACCAACAATGCCCAGTATACATTGGTCAACCTATTGGCTGAAAAGTATAAAAATCTTTGTGTTGTTGGTGACGCGGACCAGTCAATTTATGGTTGGCGGGGCGCGAATATGGAAAATATTCTTGATTTTGAACAAGATTATCCGCAAGCCGATAGTGTCATGTTGGAACAAAATTACCGTTCAACGAAGACAATCTTGGCCGCGGCTAACAAAGTGATCAACAATAACACGACTCGTCGGCCAAAGAAATTGTGGACTGAAAATGACGAGGGTGACCAGATTTCTTATTATCGTGGTCAAAGTGAAAATGATGAAACGCATTATGTCATTTCAAAGATTCAAGAAGAGATGGCTGAAAATAAATTTAATTATGGTGACTTTGCCATTTTGTATCGGACTAATGCCCAATCGCGTGTGATGGAAGAGTCACTCGTCAAAGCCAATGTGCCATACACGATGGTTGGCGGTAACAAATTCTACGACCGTAAGGAAATTCGGGATGTACTCTCCTATTTGACTTTAATCGTGAATGACCAAGATTCGATCAACTTTGAACGGGTCGTCAATGAACCAAAACGTGGTATCGGTCAAACGAGTGTTGATAAACTGCGCGCCTTTGCGGATGAAGCGGGATACTCGATGTTAGAAGCCGCTAGCAACGTTGATATGGCGAACGGTATTTCCACGCGGGCCAAGGGTGGCATTGCCAAGTTTGCGGCCACGATGAATGAATTACGGGCCATGCGGGAATACTTATCGGTCACGGATTTAACCGAAGAAATTTTGAAACGGTCCGGCTATATGAAAGCCTTAAAAGATGCCAAAGTTGCCAAACCGTTGGAATCTCAAACGCGGATCGAAAACATTGAAGAATTCTTATCGGTTACGAAACAGTTTGATGATAGTTACGAGCCAGAAGACGAAGAGAGCGACAAGTTCGTCGACTTCTTAGCCGACTTGGCGTTAGTTTCCGATGTAGACAATGTCGAAGAAGAACCTCAAGCTGTCACGTTGATGACCTTGCATGCTGCTAAGGGGCTAGAATTCCCAGTGGTCTTTATGATTGGGATGGAAGAAGGTATCTTCCCATTGTCACGCGCGATGATGGATGAAGATGAACTCGAAGAAGAACGCCGCTTGGCTTACGTGGGGATTACGCGGGCCGAAAAGAAGCTGTATTTGACCAATGCCTACTCACGGATGTTGTACGGCCGCCGTCAAAGTAACCAAGCATCGCGTTTCGTTGAAGAAATTGATCAGAGTTTGATTAAAAATGACAATCAATTGGAAGGCGGCATGACGAGTGGTCCAGAGGTGCCGTTTGCAACGAAGAAAGCCTTGACGCCGCGCTATAAAAAGAACCCAGTTGGGACGCGGCCAACGGTTAAGAAAGCTAGTGGCACTGGCGCTGATAAGAATAGTTGGCGCATCGGTGACAAGGTCAAGCATCGCAAGTGGGGCACCGGGACTGTGGTTAAAGTCACGGGTGCCGGTGAAGATGCCGAGTTGGATATTGCTTTCAAGTCTGAAGGTATCAAGCGTTTATTAGCAGCCTTTGCACCAATTCAAAAAGTTCAAGATTAAATCCTTGAGGGGGCAAAACACATGGCAAAACAACCCATTGAGTCTTTGACTGCGACGACCGCGGCAACGGAAGCGGTCGCACTTCGAGCCGAGTTAAATCAATGGCGGCGGTATTATTATGATAATGATGCGCCTAAAGTTGAAGATGATGTTTATGACCGTGAGTATGCGCGATTAGTCGCATTAGAAGGGGCTTTTCCAACCATCGTCACGCCAGACTCACCGACACAATTAGTCGGCGGAACGGTCAAAGCTGGTTTCACCAAGGTCCAGCATGATATTCCAATGCTGTCACTTGGTGATGTCTTTTCACACGAGGAGCTACAAGAATTCGATGATCGTTTGCGGCAAAATGTGGACGACCCGTTTGATTATAATTGTGAACTCAAAATTGATGGTTTAGCCCTATCCTTACGGTATGAAAATGGGCGCTTGATCCAAGGGTCCACTCGGGGTAATGGGACGATTGGTGAAGATATTACACAAAATATCATGACGATTGCTTCGATTCCCCATGAATTGAAGCGGCCATTGACGGTCGAAGTTCGTGGCGAATGTTACATGCCGAAAGCAGCCTTTGCTGCGTTAAATGAACGCCGAGAAGCTGCTGGTGAACCGATTTTTGCTAATCCGCGGAATGCGGCGGCCGGCTCGTTGCGGCAACTCGATACGAAGGTCACAGCGGAACGTCAATTGAGTACGTTTATGTATAACGTGGCGGATTACGCCCCTCTGACAGCGAGAACTCAGAGCGATATGCTTGAGGAATTCGCGGATCTTGGGTTTGCCATCAATCCAGATTTCAAGGTTGCTCATTCGATGACGGATGTGTTTAGCTATATCGATCATTATCAAAATGAACGCCCCAACTTAGCTTATGGTATTGATGGGATTGTGATTAAAGCGAATCCGCTCCCATTGCAACGGTCACTCGGTGCGACAGTCAAAGTGCCACGCTGGGCCATTGCTTTTAAATTTCCACCGGATGAACAGCCAACTTTGCTGGAAGATGTTGAATGGACAGTCGGTCGGACCGGCGTGGTGACACCCACGGCGGTCATGACCCCGGTTCAACTAGCTGGGACGACTGTGGCGCGGGCGTCCTTGCATAATCCAGACTATGTTCAGGCCAAAGATGTGCGGATTGGGGATACGGTACTACTGCATAAAGCTGGGGATATTATTCCAGAAATTGCGTCTGTTGATCTAAGCAAACGACCAAAAGAAGCTGTGCCATTGCCGATTCCAACGGTTTGTCCATCCTGTGGGGCACCGTTAGTCCATTTAGAAGACGAAGTAGCGTTACGCTGTATCAATCCGAAGTGCCCGGCGCAAGTGCAAGAAGGGCTGGTTCATTTTGCGTCACGTAATGCGATGAATATCGATGGCTTAGGGCCAAAATTAATTGCCCAGTTATACACGAGTGGGCTGGTGACGGACGTGGCCGATCTCTATCGACTCACGACGGCTGACTTGCTCGGATTAGATAAAGTAAAAGATAAATCTGCAGCCAACCTCTTGACAGCGATTGACCGTAGTCGCAATAATTCACTTGAACGATTATTATTTGGTCTTGGCATTCGGCACGTTGGGGCTAAGGTTGCCCGGTTGATTGCCCAACATTTTGGCACGATTGAACCGCTAATGGCGGCTGATCAAGCTGAAATTGCGGCCATTGACTCAATGGGCGATATTATTGCCAACGCCGTCGTTCAGTATTTTGACAGTACGGCGGTGCAAGGCTTGATCAAAGAATTGCAAGCCGTTAATGTCAATATGACCTATCAAGGACCAAGTGAAGCGGCAACGCAAACTAGTGATAGTTGGTTTGTCGGTAAACGCGTCGTTTTGACGGGTAAGCTGGAAAGCTTTACGCGTCCGGCAGCAACGGAATGGCTTCAAAATCATGGAGCCACGGTGACTGGCAGTGTTTCGAAAAAAACGGATCTAGTTATCGCCGGCGCTGATGCGGGTAGTAAGTTACAAAAAGCACAGCAGCTGGACATTACGGTATGGGATGAAGCCCGGTTCAGCACGACAATGAGGGAGGATACAGAAGCGTGAACATTAAACGCATACGCACGGCTGGTTTAGTCGTCGTGGTCGCCATGGCTTTAGCCGCCTGTGGTAATTTAAAGAATTCATCGTTTGGGTCGAATAGTACGAGTACGACCACCACGGGTTCGAAAACGACCACCACGACTGGGTCGACTGATTCAGAGTTCTATCAAGGGGTCATTAAGAATGGCCGTTACACTACTAGTAAATCACGAGGTGTCGTGGTCGCTCAAAATGACAACGTGATGAATCTGAAGAGTTTTGAAACGGGCTTATTAGACGTTTCTAAAAAGCAATTTTCAACGAGTAAGTACGTTTATCAGGAAGGCCAATATCTCAGCACATCGACGGTTCAAAATTGGTTAGGCCGTAAGTCGAAAGATAACGCTGAGGGCTTGAACCCAGTTAATAATGGTAAAAAGGATGCCGATACACGGAATCCAATTTATTTACAACAACTGGAAGAACAAGACTATATGATCCAGAGTGGCAGTAAGTTGAGTTTAGGCGGGGTCACGGTTGGCCTCGGGATGAACTCCGTTGATTACTACACGAAAGTCCAATATGGCGCCACATATGAAACGAACATTTCGGACACGGTCTTGACGGCCCAAGGTAAGAAAATGGCTAACACGGTCTTACAACGGCTTCGTCAAAAGTCCGCTTTGAAGAGTGTGCCAATCGTTTTAGCACTTTACAAGCAGTCTTCAAATGATAGTCTAGTAGGTGGTAACATGATTGCCTATGCGGTTTCGAAGAATGGTTCGACCACGATTACTGATTGGAAACCATTGAACTGGAAAAATTATGTTTTCCCAGCAACCTCGGAATCCAAGAACTCGGGTGCGAATAGTAACGATGAATCTGATTTCAGTTCATTCAAGTCGCATGTTCAAAACTTCTTCCCGAACTTGTCAGGTGTGACCGCGAATGCGCATTACAAAGACAAGTCTTTGAGCAAATTAAGTGTGAATATTACGACTAAATTCTATAGTGAGACTGAAATTATCAGCTTTACGCAGTATTTGGCAACGGCCGCAAAACGCTACTTACCATCAGGGGTACCGGTTGAAATTACGGTGAAGAGTGCGAATGGCGATGTCCAAAGCTTCTTAGCTCGGACCGCTAAAGGTAGCTCATATTACACGCATGTATTTAGTGATCAAGGTAACGATTAATTAAGCAAGATAGAAAGAAGGAAATTTGATGGCTGAAGAACGCATTAATGCTGAACAAGTCGCCCATGTTGCTAGTTTGGCGAAACTTGAATTCACGCCGGACCAATTAGGGACTTTTACCGGTCAGCTTGAAAAAATTATTGGCATGTTCGAAGAATTAAGCACAGTTGATACGGACGGGGTTCCCGTAACGTCCAGAGTGACTGATCGACACAACGCTTTACGTGAAGATGTTGCGGTCAAGAGTGACGAACGGGCAGCCTTATTAGCCAATGCACCAGAAACGGCGAATGGCTTAATTAAAGTGCCAGCAATTATTGATGAAAGTGGGGACGGCGAATAATGGACTTTTTCAACCAAGATTTAACCAGCCTGCACGCTGACCTAGTAAATAAGAAGCTGAGTGCTGAAGAATTAACCAAAGCAACGTTTGAAAATTTAAAGCAAACGGATGCGAAAATCGATTCCTTCTTGAATTTAAATGAAGATGCCGCCTTAGCAACGGCGAAAGCCTTAGATGCAAAAGGCATCAACGCTGACAATGTGTTAGCTGGGATTCCAGTAGGGGTCAAAGACAACATCGTGACCAAGGACTTAACGACCACGGCCGCTTCTAAGATGCTTGAAAACTTTGTGCCAGTTTATAACGCAACGGTTGTCGATAAGATGACCCAAAACGACATGATCATTGTCGGTAAAACAAACATGGATGAATTTGCCATGGGTGGGTCGACTGAAAATTCGGCTTTCAAAGTGACCAAGAACCCTTGGGACGTCAGTCGCGTTCCTGGTGGGTCTTCTGGTGGCTCAGCTGCTGCCGTCGCTGCCGGAATTGTGCCGGTTGCGTATGGTTCTGATACTGGTGGTTCAATTCGTCAACCATCATCCTTTAATGGGATCGTTGGGATGAAACCTACTTATGGTCGGGTTTCACGTTGGGGCTTAATCGCGTTTGGGTCCTCATTAGACCAAATCGGCCCAATGACGCGGACGGTTAAAGACAATGCGGCGGCCTTGAATTTGATTGCCGGCAACGATGTGCATGATGGCACTTCTTCAGAACGTGAAGTGCCTGATTTTACCGCTGGCTTAGACGGTGATATCAAAGGCATGAAGATCGCGTTACCTAAAGAATATATGGATGAAGGGATTGACCCTAAGGTTCGCGAAGTCATCAAAGCTGCCGTTAAACAGTTTGAAGCATTGGGTGCGACGGTTGAAGAAGTCTCATTACCACATAGTCGGTATGGCGTTTCAGCTTACTACATCATTGCCTCATCTGAAGCTTCATCAAACTTACAACGGTTTGACGGGATTCGTTATGGCTTCCGAGCACAAGATGTTAAAAACTTGGAAGACGTTTATGTTCGCAGTCGTTCTGAAGGTTTCGGTGATGAAGTTAAACGCCGAATCATGTTAGGGACATTCTCCTTATCTGCTGGGTATTACGACGCCTACTTCCACAAAGCTGGTCAAGTTCGGACGTTGATCATCAATGATTTCAATAAGGTCTTTGAAGATTACGATTTAATCATTGGACCAACTGCGCCAACCCCAGCCTTTAAGATTGGTGACGAAATCTCTGACCCAATCACGATGTATATGAATGATGTTTTGACGATTCCGGTAAACTTAGCTGGCTTACCAGGGATGTCAATTCCAGCTGGTTTTGCCGATGGCATGCCAGTTGGCTTACAATTAATCGGTAAATCATTTGATGAAAGCACGCTTTATAAGGCAGGTTATGCCTTTGAACAAGCCACTGATTTTCATCAAGCCACCCCAGATTTAGGAGGTCAGCATTAATGAATTTTGAAACAACTATTGGGCTTGAAGTCCACGTTGAATTAAAAACGAATTCAAAAATCTTTAGTCCTTCACCCGTACAATTTGGTGCTGAATCAAATGCCAATACGAACGTGATCGATTGGGGCTATCCTGGGGTCTTACCAACGGCGAATAAGGGTGTTGTTGAAGCCGGTATCAAGGCAGCAACAGCATTACATGCGGAAATTGAGCACGAAACTTATTTTGACCGGAAGAACTACTTCTATCCTGATAACCCGAAAGCTTATCAAATTACGCAGCATGAAAAACCAATTGCGCATGATGGCTGGATCGAAATTGAAGTCGACGGTCAGAAGAAAAAAGTCGGTATCGAAGAAATGCATATTGAAGAAGATGCAGGTAAAAACACTCATGAAAATGATTATTCTTATGTCGATTTAAACCGGCAAGGGACACCATTGATTGAAATCGTGTCGAAGCCTGAAATCAATTCACCTGCAGAAGCTTATGCTTACTGTGAAGCATTGCGTCAACGGATTCAATTTACGGGCGTTTCAGACGTTAAGATGGAAGAAGGCTCAATGCGGGTCGATGTTAACATTTCAATTCGACCAGCTGGTTCTGACAAGTACGGTGTTAAAACTGAAATGAAGAACTTAAACTCTTTCAACTATGTGAAGCGATCACTTGAATTTGAAGAACAACGGCAACAACGCGTTTTAATGTCTGGCGGCCAAGTCCAACAAGAAACTCGCCGTTTTGACGAAGCTTCTGGGCAAACAATTTTGATGCGGGTCAAGGAAGGTAGCGATGATTACCGTTACTTCCCAGAACCAGATGTGCCGGCGGTTTCAATCAGTGATGATTGGATCAAGGACGTTCAAAAGACGATCCCAGAAATGCCAGGTTCTCGTCGTGATCGTTATGTAAATGAGTTTGGTTTGACGGCTTATGATGCTGGCGTTTTGACGCAGACCAAGGAAATGTCAGACTTCTTTGACGCAACTGTCAAAGAAGGGGCAGATCCTAAGTTGACGTCAAACTACTTGCAAGGGGACGTGAATGCGTTCTTGAACGAAAATAAAGTCGACTTGCAAGATACGAAGTTAACGCCAGCTAACTTAGCGGGCATGATCAAGATGATTTCTGACGAAACGATTTCAAGCAAGATCGCGAAGAAAGTCTTCAAGGCTATCATGCAAGGCACTGAACCCGTTAAATGGGTCAATGACAAAGGGTTGATTCAATTATCAGACCCTGCTAAGTTACAACCAATTATTGATAATGTCTTAGAAAACAATCAACAATCAATTGATGACTTTAAGAATGGTAAAGATCGGGCAGTTGGCTACTTAGTTGGTCAGATCATGAAAAAAACCCACGGCCAAGCCAACCCTAAAGTGGTTAATAAGTTGTTGATGACATCATTAAAAGCACGGTAATCAAAAGAGTGTGTTGATGGGCGGGAGCTGCTGAGCATTGCCTAGCTACTAGTGACCTGCGTTCTTCGCAGGTGGCTAGTGGCGTAGCAAGCGCAGGCAGCTGCCCATCATAAGCACGTTTCGGCTATCAGGCTAGAAACGTGGGGCACAATTGTTACTGCAAGACGCGGAGGAAAAGAAACATGCGTAAACGGGCACGGATCATTTATAACCCGACATCGGGGCGTGAAGCATTGGCACACGACCTCGTTGAAATTCTTGGGATTTTTGAACAAGCAGGGTACGAAACGAGTACCTATGCGACAACGCCAGCGCCTAATTCAGCGGCTGATGAAGCGCGTCGGTGTGCCAAAGACGGGTTTGAGTTACTCGTAGCGGCCGGTGGTGATGGGACCATCAATCAAGTTGTGAACGGTATCGCTGGATTAAAGCGGCGGCCACGGATGGCAATCATCCCAGCTGGGACGACCAATGATTATGCCCGTGCCTTACGCATTCCGCGTAATGACCCGGTGGCAGCGGCGAAAGTCGTTTTGAAGAATCAAACGGTCAATATGGATATTGGTCAGGCCGGTGAGCAATACTTTATTAATATTGCGGCTGGCGGGCTTTTGACGGAGCTCACTTATGATGTGCCGTCACAACTGAAATCCATTTTCGGTTATGCCGCTTATTTGGCGAAGGGTGCCGAATTGTTGCCACGGGTCAAACCCGTTCAGATGGACCTTAAGTATGATGGGGGCCATTTCACGGGCAAGGCGTCGATGTTTTTCTTAGCCCTGACGAATTCAGTCGGTGGCTTCGAACAAATCGTGCCCGATGCGTCATTAGACGACGGCAAATTTACCATGATTATTGTAAAAACCAGTAACGTGGCGAAGATGTTGCATTTGATGACGTTGGTCTTGAACGGTGGGAAACACATTAACGATCCAAGCATCATCTACGTGAAAACACGGAAGGTCGTTGCGCGGGCGTTGGATAATCGTTTGATGATCAACATTGATGGCGAATATGGCGGCGATGCGCCGATGACATTCCGTGATTTGAAGCAACATATTGAAATGTATGCGGACACGGATCGGATTCCGGACGATGCCATCACCGACCCTGAACTTCAAAACGCTGAACGCAATTTTGTGTCGGCCGTCGATCAATTACCAGAAGCGAAAGCTGATTCAGAAACTGAATAACTTGCTTAAATTACCGTTTACCGATACAATGGTGAACGGTAATTTTTTTAGAGTGGGCGGGAAGGCGCTCAGCTGATGAGCATTGCCTAGCCAGTGATTTAATGCGGTTTTCGCATTAGGTCACTAGCGTAGCAAGCGGAATCCGCTGCCTTCACGGGCACGTTTCAAAAAATAAAACAGTTCGCGTCACCAAAGAAAGTAAAAAGAGGAAACCAATACATGAAAGTTGATTTACCAGTATATAAAGGCGAAGTCTTAGATGTCACAATCATGGACTTAACTTATCAAGGCATGGGCGTTGCCAAAGTGGACAACTACCCAATCTTTATTGAAAATGCGTTGCCTGAAGAAAAAATCTCAGTGAAAGTGACTAAAACGACTAAGAACTTTGCATTCGGCGAAGTTGAAAAGATCGAACAAGTTAGTCCTCATCGGGTCAACCCTAAAGGCCGTGTTTACCGTCAGACCGGGATTGCACCGTTACAACATTTGGAATATTCAGAACAATTGAAGTTCAAGCAACATCAAATCGCTGAATTATTTGCCAAGGTTCATATGGATGATGTTGAGGTCTTACCAACCATTGGGATGGCAAACCCAACCCAATATCGGAATAAGGCACAAGTACCTGTTCGCCAAGTGCAAGGCAAGTTGACGACTGGGTTCTTTAAGAAGAGCAGCCACCAATTGATGCCGATTGAAGACTACTATATTCAAGATCCAGCCATTGATCATGCCATTGTTGTTGTGCGCGATATTTTGCGTAAATATCATGAAGCCGCTTTTGATGAATTTCATCATAGCGGGACGATTCGGACGATTATGGTTCGTCGGGGCTATTACAGTCATGAAATGATGATCGTTATCGTCACACGGACAAAACATTTGCCAATGGCTGATGTCGTTGTAGAAGAGATTCAGGCCGCTTTACCAGAAGTTGTCTCCATCATCCAGAACGTCAACCAAAAGCGGACTAACGTCATCTTAGGACCGGTTAACAATGTGTTAGCTGGTAAGTCAACCATTGATGACCAATTATTAGGCTTAACCTTTGCCATTTCAGCCCCATCTTTCTACCAAGTTAATCCACAACAGACCGAAAAGCTTTATCAATTAGCTATCGATCAAGCCGGTTTAACTGGCAATGAAACGGTGATTGATGCTTATTCTGGGATTGGGACGATTTCTTTGACAATGGCGCAACATGCTAAGCAAGTTTATGGCGTGGATATCGTGCCAGCAGCCATTGACAATGCCCGTCAAAATGCCGACAAGAATGGGATCAAAAATGCCAAGTTTGTGCTGGACAGTGCTGAAAAGGCCATGGCTAAATGGGCTGAAGAAGGCATCAAACCAGATGTTGTCGTTGTTGATCCACCACGTAAAGGGTTGGATGAAGCCTTTATCGAAAGTGCTGCCGAAATGGGACCAAAGCGCGTGGTTTACATTAGTTGTAACCCATCAACGTTAGTTCGTGATGTGCAACGCTTCGGTGAACACGGTTATCATATTGCCGCACCCGTTCAACCAGTAGATCAATTCCCACAAACCCCACATATTGAAAGTGTGACGGTTTTAGTTAAAGACTAAAGTTAATTTAAAAGCAGCGTGAAAATCAAGTCGATTTTCACGCTGCTTTGCTATTTTTAACGGTTGATAGTTGATAATTGCCACTTCCGGTTGTTGTTGATGACATGCGGGCGAGGGACCGGGGCAAGCCTAAGAAACGTCTTGCCCCTCGGCCGGAAGCCTTGCACAAACCGCAAATCTCCCGGCCGGTCCGTGGTGTAAGACCGAAAAATCGCCGGTCAAACGCCACCAACACGCCCGATGCCATCAACAACAACCTCCAGCTAGTCAACTGTGAGTTGTCTATGACGCTAGCAGTGATTGTTTTGCCAAATAATCTTTGAGATGCAAAAGATCTTGTCTTGCTTCTTCAGAATAGTTAATATGCCAGTTTGTAGCCATATTGTTCTTGGGCTGCTGGATAGGGTGGCAGTACTAAAAAGACCATCAACTCGATTCGGAGTTGATGGTCTTTTTAGATTAATGAATTGAGCGAGCTTGCGCTTGTTTGATCAGTTTTGCAATAAGTGCTGGTGCCTGTTTTTTAGCATCTTTCTGCGCAGCTTGTGTCACCGCTTTAGTTAAGGTGGCAAGTTGAGTCGCTGAAAGTGTCGGATCAGCAGTTTTCACAGCGGTTACTTTAGCAGTCACGGCTGCTTTGAGTGCCGTCTTGGCTTTAGCATTTTCGGCTTTGGCTTGCGTTTCAAGCCACTTGGCCTGGCTGATGCTCAAAGTTGCCCAAGTCTTGGGTAGGATGAAAGTATTCTCCCGTTTGACGAGGGTGGTGTGGGTGCCAGTGTCGGCGTATAGCCAGCGCCAAAATTGATTGTCATAAGTCCAACGCGTGGTTTTGGTCGTCAACTTGGCAGTCGTGACATTAGCAGTGGTAGCCTGATTGTGCGTGGTTAAACTGACCGCCGTATTTTGACGCTTTTTGCTATCAGTTGTCCGATAAACGTACACTTTTTCGGTGTTCGATTTTTTGACGGGTTCGAAAAGTAATAGCTTCACGTACGGATTCGCAACGGCGGAGGTTAATTGGGTCGTTTTAGTGGTGGTTGTTTGGTGCATGCCCCAATGGTTGTTATCGTTGCCAATCATCAAGACGGCGGCACTGATTAATAAAACTAGTCCCAAGTCGCCAACAAGATGGCGTTGCCAGCCCTTTTTGAAAGCTAAATAGCCGACAATGAACCCAATTAGTCCCAAGCTTAAAATAATGAGAATCATTGGATATCACCAGCTTTCGGAGTACGTTTGACCATTAGTGCAAAAATCATGCCTAAAATTCCCATGGCCGTCGCAACTAAAAAGGCGGCATGGAACCCTTGCATGGCGGCAGCATAGCTCTGGTCACGGTAGGCCAAAGGTGCGGTCGTCAGTAGGGCTTTGGCTGGTTTGGCGTTGGCCATCACATTTGCGAGGACACTGCCAAGAATTGCGGTCCCCATGGAAGTCATGATTTGACGCATCGTGCTGTTAATGGCGGTCCCGTGGCTGAGCTGGAGTCCAGTTAAGTCGACGGAGCTAGCGGCTGTTAATGGCATGGCCACTAAGGCGACACCACTCATCAAGACGATGTATTCCATGATGATATACAGGTACGGCGTGTGTTGCGTGAGCATGGCAAACGGTAACGTCCCAAGCGTTAATAAGAAAGTTCCCATCAAGGCTAAACGGCGACCACCAATATGATCGTAGGCCCGGCCGCTGATCAGACTGATGACACCATATAATAAAGCGCCTGGCAAAATCATGAGTCCGGAATCTAGCGGTGATAGGCCACGAACATTTTGCAAATACATTGGTAAGACCACTTGAATCCCAATCATGGCCGTGTTTGCAAGGGCGGTGATCAGTGAGGCAATCGTAAATGACGGAATTTTGAGTAATCGAATATTTAATAGGGGCTCAGCTTGAGGCCATTCGCGATGAACAAATAAGCCGATAAAGACAAGTCCAATCAAAATGCTAATGAGCACGATTGGTGAAGACCAGCCATCATTACCGACGGATGAAAAGCCATAGAGTAGGCTCCCAAAACCAATCGTCGACCAGGCAATTGCCCAAGCATCAATGGCAGATTTCTTCAGTGGAATGACGGGCCGCACCGTGTAGCAAGCGAGGGCTAACACAATCGCGACCGGTGGAATCATTAGGCCAAAAAGGTCTCGCCAACTCGCATTGTCTAAGATCCACCCTGAAACAGTTGGACCGAGCGCTGGCGCCAACCCAATCACGATACCGCCAAGACCAAGCATCGTGCCCCGTTTTTCGGGAGGATAAATGACGAGCAAAACCGTTTGAATCGTTGGAAAGGTGATCCCAATACCGACGGCTTGTACTAGGCGCCCAATTAAGATCAATTGGAAGTTGCTAGCGGTATAACTGACGATTAGGCCAATCAAAAAACAACTTAGTGCAGCCGTATAGATAAGGCGTAAACTGAAATTGTTTAATAACCAGGCGCTTACTGGAATCATGATACCCATGACTAGTAAGGAACCGGTCGTGAGCCATTGAACCGTGGCACTTGAAATTGAAAAACGGTTCATCATCGTTGGGTAAGCCGTCACTAACATGTTTGTTGTGAGGGCCGTACAGAACGTTCCTAAAACTAATGTAATCGTTAGCCATAATTGACTATAACGTTTACCATTCGTATCCATTATTTTTAAGCCTCATTTAGCGATAGTTTTAAACTGACTAAATCAGTTTAAAACTATTATAGGCTTTTTTTCGAAAAAAACAAACTGATGGGTGACGTTTACCCTAACTAACTTAATAAAATAGGTTATAATAAGGTTTGAATGAATTTTGAGGGTGGGGAAATAACATGGTTAAAAGAAGAACGTTAACTCAAGCGAAGGTGTTGGCAACAGCCAACCAATTAATTGAAGCAAATGGCTTGAACGGGTTAACTATCCGTGACTTGGCCGTGGCCTTAGATGTCCGGCCACAGTCAATTTATAATTATGTTGATAGTTTAAGCGATTTGTTGGATCAAGTTGGCTTACAATTTGTTCAAGGGGTTTCAGATCGCTTAACAGAGCAATTAAACAATGCAAGTAAAGAAGAAAAGCTGATGGTCTTTGCGCAAGAATTTCGTGATGCCTGCAAACGGCATGTGGGGTTAGCCCCACTATTACTGAGTTTGACAGATTCAGTTAAGAGTCCGAAAACGCAAAAAGCCTTGATCAAGTTATATCAAGATATGTTTAGACCATTACAGTTAGATGATAGCTCACGGGTTGAAAACACGTTGTATCGGTCAACCTTATTCGGGTTTATTATTCAGGAGATTGGCGGTTTCTTCACGTTGTCGCCAGCAGAACTGGATACTCGGTTTACCCAAGTGATGCAGCTTGCAATCGATCAAGAAAATGTGAAATAGTGCTTAAAAGGAATCGAAACACCATTTTGTGGTATTTCGATTCCTTTTTGGTCAATGCTAATTGTGATGTTTGTGATAATAATGATAAACGAGGATTAACAAAATTCCGATTACGCAGACGCGAATCAGCCAGACCGTCAATAGCAAAGTAAAAATGAATTTTAACCAGATAATTAGTCTCATGGCTAACTAACCTTTCTGAAAGAGAGTTTGAAATGATGATTGATGAAGCAACTTTTCTATCCAAACTTGGAGTAACGCTTAGACAGAGCCGAAAAGCTAAAAGACTAACACAGAAACAGGTTGCTGAAGGGATTTGTGTACAGTCACTGATCAGTGCAATTGAGCATGGTCAATATTTGCCCAATGCGATGGTCTTTGCCCAGATTTGTCAGCGGCTGGGCCTATCGATGGATCAAGCGGTGCTGGCGCGCTATCCGAAGATTGAGGCGCAGCAGACATTAAATAATGAAATTGAACGACTTTGTAACCAGCATGCTTACCGTGCATTAGCAACTTATTTATCACAACCAGCGTTGCAAGACCAGTTATTGACAGATCATGACTTGGCCATTTTTTATTATTATCGTGGTGTTGCCAACTTTCAGACACGGCAATTCGCTGAGGCCCAAAAAGATTTGAGGTTGAGTTTAGACTTAGTGGCCGCCGATGATTCGCTACGACCATTAATTTTAAGCGCCAGTGGTTGCTTGAATGCCCAAAAAGATTACTGGCGACTCGCGCTGAGGCAGTTTGAGCAAGCACAAACTTTAGTATCTGTTTTACCGTATGATGAAAATTTCAATTGTGTGGCCTATCAACTTGGGCTATGTCAGTTTAAAGCAGGCCAATATGTCGCGGCAAAACAGACATTACAAGCCGGCGTCCAATTAATCACAACACAGCAGTCTCATTACTTGTTGGCAGACACCCTAGTTTTGTTAGCAGCATGTCTGGATCAACTAGGGGATCACGCAACTGCCAAAAATGTTCAAGCAGAGGGACAGATGTTGGCGACACTGTTTAAATTACAGTTGTATCAATTTGACGAGGAATAGGCCAATAGGGTTCGCCCACGCCGTCCAGGTAATTGTGCTGTGTGATAGGCTTGGCGGACGTCATGGAAATTGACGGTTTCAGCGATGGCCGCTTTAAGTTCACCAGTGGCGAGTTGGTCGAGCAATTGCCGATAAGTTCTTGGCCAAATTGGACCACTGATGAAGTGGAAACTTTGCGTCGTGAGTAATGGTTGCCATTGGGGCAGTGCCAGCGAATAAACTTGAAGTTGTGGTCGATTGGCTGCGAGACGATTCAATAAGTCGGGGTTACCAACGGTGTCTAATAAGCGAGTGTCGTTTGGAATAGTCGTCAATTGTGGCGTCAAAGCTGTTGTATAGTCAATAGTTGCTGTCGCACCAAGTTCTTGAAGCCAAGTACGATTGCTTGGTCGCGTTAAGGCAATGACATTAGCGCCGAGCTGGTGGCTTAACTGGACGAGGTAGGTGCCGACACCACCCGCAGCTCCAGTGATAATCACAGTCATTCCGGGCCGAATGTGCGCGGCTGAGATGAGTTTAATTGCAGCATCAGCGCCTCCAATTAGCGTGGTTGCGGCGGCGAGTGAAACTCGTTTTGGAATTGGTAAGAGTAATGGGGAAGGTCTCAAAAGGTTTTGTTCACGAGCAGATCCGTGAAAATTGACAGTCAAGACGCGTTGACCAATCAAAGATTGCTGACGAAGGCGACCAGCATCAGTAACGATTCCAGTCAATCCATAGCTGGGTACATATGGTGGTCTTGCGGGGTTGAGACTGGTCAAATTACCCGTTGCACTGCGCCAATCCCAAGGCAGAACTGGAGTATAAGCAGTTTGGATTTTAATTTCGGTTGCGGTTGGTTGTTGTTGTGGCAGATTAGCGATTTCAAGTCCACTAATGCCAGTAAAAGACGTTTGTCGAATGACTTGCATGTGATGGCCTCCTGTAGTTGATGTCTTATAGGATAGCGGTCTAAGTTCAAATGATAAAATCAGAATACTGATAATTGGCGAAGCCTCAAATTTTAGCAATTTTGAGGCTTTTTTACGACAATTACTTTGACACACACAGTAATTGGTGGTAAATTATGGTTATTGAAATTACTATGTGACACATAATACTTAATTTGAAAGGAAGGTCAGCATGCAACCAGAGATTTCGAAAGAAACGATCCGCGGCCATACGACAACCATCGTTTTGAATATCCTGAATCAGGGCGACAGTTATGGTTATGCCATTGCGAAGACCATTAAGACCCTGAGTCAGGGGGCTTATGAAATTAATGAAGCGACGTTGTACACGGTCTTTCGCCGACTTGAGAAAAATGGCGAGATTACAAGTTATTGGGGCAATGAAACGCAGGGTGGCCGGCGCAAATATTATCAAATTTCGGCGCAAGGTCAAAAAACGTTAGCTCATAATATCGAAGAATGGCATTTTGCCAAGCAAGTGATTGATGATTTGATTTTAGGGAGGATTGACGCAGATGTCAGAAAAAATTGAACAATTAGTGGCCATGCGGCTGAATACTTATTTTAAAACGCAAACGATGACGCCAGCTTTAACTGAATTAAAAACTGAATTGGCGACAGATCTAAATGAGGCTGCTAATGACAAGGCCACTAACGGACTGGATTCTGAAGCGGCGGTCGCGGAAGCTTTTAGTGATTTTGGTGACATTAATGCGTTGATCCAGCAAATCAATACGGAAAATGGTAATGAAACCAACTTGCATGCCCATCATGTTGTGATGGATGATGAGGGGATTGAGATTGATGGTGGTGAGACGTTAAAAGTCAATTCTGATGGGATTTCAATCAACAATGGTGCGATTAAAGCCGACCATGATGGACTTAAACTGGGAAAGTTGGTCATCAATGGCGATGGCATTAATCTTAACGATCAACCAGTACCAGCACCGGACTTTGGCACTCCCAGCCAACCGTTAAATTTAGCAGGGGAATACCATGATAGTTTGAATTTAGTGAATGAAAAACGTATTGCCGTAGCCGACATCACAGATTTATCGATCAGCTATCGGTCTGCCCGTGTTAAGGTATTGCCGACGGTTGGCGGCGAAGATGAAATTATTGTGCGTGAATATATGAATCACAATAACGCGTCGTATAATGCGACGGTGACGCAACAAGGCTCAGCGCTAAGTATTGAGCAGGGTAAGGTGCCATTTCTCATCCCTTTACGGGTTCATGTTCAAGTGCTGGTGCCAGCTAATTATGCCGGCAATTTGAAATTAGCAAGTAGTTCGGGAACCGTTCTGATGGCTGGCTTGGCTCAGTTGGGAGTCGTTAATATCCGAATTACAAGTGGTAGTTCTAAATTAGACAGTTTGCAGGCGCAAGCGCTCAGTGCGGATGTCGTTTCAGGAAACTTAGTGATGACCCAAGTTCAAGTTGCTGAACAACTTGGGATGCTTGTCAAAAGTGGTCGGTTAAAGTTATCGGCGGTGCAAGCTGGCCAATATACGGTGACAGTCACTAGTGGCAGTATTCAAGGCGTGCAATTAATTGGCGGTGGTAGTTGGACGGCTAAATCGGGGACGATGAAGCTCGCATTTTCGAAATTGACTAGTGATTTGAATCTAAGCGATAAGAGTGGCTCGATTAAATTTAGCTTGCCACGGGATGCTAGTTATCGCTATGAACTGGAAGCACGAAGTGGACGCGTCGTAGCGCCCAACAACGCACAACCGGAACACATTGCGGATGGGTATCAAACGGGACAAGTTGGTACGACGCCGACCTATACGGTTCAAGGGCGGACGACTTCTGGCTCAATTTATCTTTATTAAACTCAATCGCGTTGCAGAAATTGACTGAAATTTCCGCAACGCGATTTTTCTGAAAATAACCGTGAGTAATTCTTTTCCGTCACTGTGCTAAAAGGCTATAATCAAAATAACAGCTAAACGGAGATTGGGGATCTTGAAATGGGGATTAGTGAACAACAATTGATTAACCGCCTAGTACCTGCACTTTTACGGATACGGCAAACGAAAATTTATCGCGTGATCCAACGAACAGTGATGCTCACTTTTCCGTTTGTCTTGATTGGGAGTTTCAGTCAAATCATTCAAGTGACATTACTGACGAAAACGGGGTTTTTAGCCAGTATTTTTCATTTATCAACTTGGGTACCGTACTATAAATATTTACATTATCCGTTTGATAACTTGACTAATTTGACATTGGATAGTGTGGCAATTGTTGCGGCATTTGGGGCGGCTAAGTATTATGCCAAAGCTTATCACCGTGATGATCAGTTGGCGGGCATCAGTGGGGCAATTGCGCTGCTACTAGTGGCGTATCAATATCCAGATCAAACGCAAGTTGACTTTAATCCGGTCTTGTTGGGGACGAATGGCCTAACGAGTGCCATTTTGATTGGGGTTGTGATTGGCATCCTGTTTCGCTGGTTTGGTCGACCTGCTGATGTGCCGCGTCAATCACACACGACCCAGATTTTAGACCGAACGTTTGCGTCTTTGTTACCGATGACAATCGGCTTTTTACTCGCAGTTGGCGTGGGCTTAGTCTTAAATTGGTTCATGTTATTCGATTATTCAGAACAGACTTTGGATCAATTGCAAAAAATTGCCACGTCGAGCCACAACGGCTTGATGACATTTGCAATGGCTGGCTTGACGCTGCTCATGGAATTACTTGGGTTGGCTGGACCGTTTCAACAACGTTTGCTGGCGAATACCCCTTCGATGACAACTAATTTGAATTATGCGCTCAGTCACCATTCAGCTTACCATGTGCCATATCCTTACACGTCCCATACGTTGTACGACGCTTTTGGGACTTTCGGCGGCACTGGGATGCTACTGGCACTAATCATTACAATCATTATTAGCAGTCATAACCATAATTATCATGTCGTGGCGCGTTGGAGCCTCGTTCCAGCATTATTCAATAGTAATGGCCCAATGATGACCGGATTACCAGTCTTATATAACCCAATTTATGCGATTCCGTTCATTTTAGCGCCACTCGTGAATATGTCGGTGGCGGCATTCGCCATCTGGTTAAAGTGGTTGCCGCCAATGGTTTATCCGGTACCGTTGGGGACACCAGGGCCTTTGATTGCTTTCATTGGGACAAATGGTAATCTGGTAGCGTTGTTGATTGGGTCGTTGGATCTGGTCATTTCGGTATTGATTTATTTGCCATTCATGCGGTTAGCGGAAGCTACTTTACATGCTGCTCATGAACAGAGTTTACGATTGGAGATGACCGGCGATGATGCATAATTTGTTAAAACGTCGGCGTCGCAATAGTTTAGGGGTCCTTATCTTGGTTGGCCTGTTTCTGGTTGCCTTGATTTGGCCAGCTTATCAGTGGACGCAGGCAAATGTAAAATCGATGGCTGGCCGGCATGATTCGCGACTGTCACCGGTGATCTTAATTCCAGGCAGTAGCGCCACGCAGAACCGGTTTGACCGGCTGGTGACGCAATTAAATAAAGCCGACAAACAGCGCCATAGCTTGATCAAATTAACAGTCAAAACGGATGGTACGATCAAGTCTTCGGGAACCCTACGACCACGTGATAATGAACCTTTTATTGTCGTGGGTTTTGAAAATAATAAAGATGGTTATAGCAATATTCAAAAACAAGCCCGCTGGTTTTCCTTGGCCTTTAAACAATTAGCGCACCGCTATCAATTTAATAATTTCAAGGCGATAGGACATTCAAATGGTGGCCTGGTTTATACTTATTTCTTTGAACATTATTTCACGCGTGAGGATATTACGGTCAAAAAATTAATGACGATTGGGTCACCATATAACTTTTCAGAGGCCAATCTCAGTCACAAAACGCAAATGCTAGCAGATTTCATCAAGTATCGTGACCGATTACCGAAAAAGTTAGCTGTGTTCTCGGTCGCTGGCACCGAAAATTATGATTCTGATGGGCTTGTCCCAGCGCGCAGTGTGGAGGCTGGCAAGTACGTTTATCAAGGTCAGGTGAAGCATTACACGGAAGTGACGGTTACGGGGGATAACGCCCAACACTCTGATTTGCCGCAGAATAAGCAAATTGTCAGTCTGATTCAGGAGTACATCTTGGATAGTAAGAAGAAGACCCCGACGAAAGCGTTGATGGGTGCTAATTAAGATGGGTTAGTAATTAAGGATAGGCGATGATTGCCGCTTCCGGTCGTTGTTGATAACATGCGGCCGAGGGACCGGGTCAAGCCTGAAGAACGTCTTGACCCTCGCCCGGAAGCCTTGCATAGCCCACAAGTCTCCCGGCCGGTCCGTGGTGTAAGACCGGAAAAGCACCGGTCAAACGCCACCATCACGGCCGATGCTATCCACAACGACCTACAGCTAGTCAGTAATTCTGAATGATTGTTTAGATTTAGGGGAAGCCGCATGAGGCCATTTTTAGCATAACCAACGCGTGTATTACGGGATTTACGACAAGGTTGGTATTTTCAACGCTTAGTCACTAGAATATTAAAACGAGCCTGGGAAAATTATCCAGACTCGTTTGCGTTATATGACTACTTGAATTTACTTAACTGGTTGAAAATTGGTTGATAGGCCGCAATCAATTGTTCATAGATCGGATAAAGTTCTTGATAATTTTGGACGTTCGTTGGATTGGGATGTTGCTGCCGTGTTGACTCAATCATTGTTTTGACGGCGGTTAGGTTGGAAATCTGGCCCAAACTTTCAAGCCCTAAAATAGCAGCGCCTAAACTTGAACTGGCCATGCTATCTGGAATTGTGACGGTCGTGTCAAAAATATCAGCTAAAATGCCAAGCCAAGTCTCAGAACGGGTGAAGCCGCCAGTGGCTTGTAATTGGGTGAATGGACCAGTCAACGCTTGGACCATTTTTGCCACATGGGCAAGGTTGAAGCAGATGCCTTCAAGCGCCGCACGGGTCATCTCTGACCGTGAATGTCGTGCGGTCAAGCCAAAGTAGGCACCGCGGGCAGTCGCTTCCCAAAGTGGGGCCCGTTCACCGTTCAAATACGGATGCATGAGTAGCCCATGACTGCCAGCTGGGACCTTAGCAGCTAACGCGAGCATCATTTCAATGGTTGAACGGTCGGTTCCCTCATTGACGGCCTTTTCGGCAGAGAACAGGGTGTCCTCGACCCACCGTAAGACATTACCGCCGTTATTGACCGGGCCACCGACGACCCAGCGATGCGGCGCCAAGTAGTAACAGAAGAGGCGGCCATGGGGGTCTAATTTTGGTGCGTCGGTAACGACCCGAATGGCGCCAGAAGTGCCAATTGTGATAGCGGCAACACCAGGTTCGATGGCATTTACACCTAAATTGGCGAGACAACCATCACTTGCACCGACAATCAGTGGAGTTGTGGGTGAGAGCTTTAATTTAGTAGCAACGGTTTCGTTTAAGCCGATGAGTTGGGTGGTCGTATCGACCAGTTGTGGCAGTTGTGTTGCTGTAATTTGAGCCAATTTTAAGGCTTGCGGGTCCCAATCAAAGGTATGCAAGTTAAATAGGCCGGTTGCATTGGCTATCGAGTAATCGGTGACGAGTTGACCGCACAGTCGTTGTAAGAGATACGCTTTAATGTCAACGAACCAACGGGCCTGCTGATGTAATTTAGGCTTGGTTTGCGCGAGCCAAACGAGCTTGGCCAACGGTGTCATTGGATGCAAGGGTGTCCCCGTGTTAGCGTACAGGTCATGGGCGTTCGGCAGGGCTCGCAATTGTTCGGCGGCCGCTGCGGCGCGGTTATCCGCCCAAGTCAACATGCGGGTCAGGGGTTGGAACTGGTCATCAAGCAAAATCAAGCTATGCATCGCTGCTGAAAAACTAATGCCAGCAACTGGCTGGGTCGCTTTTTCAGTGACCTCAGCGATGCCTGCAACGACTGCGTCATAAATTTCAGCCGGACTTTCTTCGGCCATCTCTGGTTCGGTTTGATAGAGCGGGTAGCCATGATTGGCACTGGCGATCGCGGTGCCGGCCTGGTCGTAGAGCACAACTTTGGTACTGGTGGTGCCGACATCGACGCCGATAATTTCTGTCATAAACTTAGTCCTTTCAAAATTATAATTATCCTTAGTTTAGTCAACTTTGGTAGCGGTCGCAATGAGAAATTATTGGTGCGTTGCTAAACTGTGGTAAAATTTGGTCATGGAGGTGGGCAGCGTGTCTGCAAAAGCCACACATCGTAACCGCGTTTTGACCTTGATTCGGTCGTACTATCCTAACTTGAGTCACACCGATCGCAAAATTGCGGATTATATTATTCAGGACCCCGTGAAGACGGCGGCCCAATCAATTTCAGATCTAGCCGCCGCGGTGGGCGTTTCGACAGCCACGGTCTCACGCTTCGTGAAACGGATCAGTTTTAACAGCTTCCGGGACTTTTCACGTGAACTGACCGCTGCGGAACCGTTGGAACAGACGACTGCCGAAGCCTTTCAAGATGTTGAAAAACAGACGACGTTGAAAGGAATCGCGGATTCGACCTTTAGCAGTATTCGAAGTTCCTTAGACCAAACGAGCCAAGTGATGACCGAAGCTGAATTGAAGAAAGCGGTTCGGCTGTTGACCCAAGCACGAAGTATCGCGTTTTACGGTCTGGGTGGGTCTTCAGTGGCCGCTCTGGATGGCTATCACAAGTTTGTGCGGACCGGGATTCCTTGTGCGCAGAATAGCGACTATGATATGCAACTGATGCAAGCCGCACAGATGTCGGGCCAAGATGTTGCCGTCGTGATTTCACATACTGGCCGTAACCAACAAACTTTACAAATCTTAGCAACTTTGAAAAAACAACGGGTCCCAGTAATCGCACTCACGAGTTTCGGTAATTCGCCGTTAGCTCAGGCGAGTGATGTGGCGTTTATTTCGGTTGCGGAAGAAGTAAATTATCGTTCAGAGGGCTTGACCTCGTTAATTGCGCAAATGAGTATTATTGATAGTTTATTTTTGATGACGGCGGTTCATGGTAACGTTAAAATGGCCGCCAGCCTTAGTCGTGTTCGTGAGGCAATTAGCCAAACACGGACTGAATTATAAGGTGGATTTTTTGTAAGATGGGATGGATGGCATGACGAAACGACAACATTTCCGGCCGGTATATGCCAAGACTCGCGGCGCAAGTTGGCGGCGCAGGCTCAGCTGGCTGTTCATTTTGTTGCTAATTGCTGGGTTGATTTGGGGCGGCTTACAATGGGTACAACAGCGTCGTGCGGCCGTTGTGGCGGGCTTTAATGTCCGCGGCATTGCGGTCACTCAAAATGATGGCTATTTGGATTTTGCCGCCTTGGAAAATGACGGTTTAAAATTTGTTTATCTTAAAGCGACCCAGGGTGCGAGTTATACAGATGATAACTTTTCAAGCAATTATTCGCGTGTCCTGGGCACTAATTTAGGTGTCGGTGTCTCGCATGTTTTCAGCTTTTCAAGTTCAGGCAAGGCGCAAGCGGCCTATTTTGAAAGGGTCGTTGGACACAATATCGGTAATCTACCGATTGCGATTCAGGTGCAGTATTATGGCGACTATACGGCCGATACGGTCAACGTGAAGCGTGCTCAGACACAATTACGCACGATGGTTTTAAAGTTAACAAACCATTATGATCGTAATTGTGTGGTCTGGTCAACGCCATCTGTTGCTAATAAGCTTGTCAAACCGGTCATTAAGCAATCTCCGTTATGGTTGAATACCACAAATACCCATCACCGAGACAAGCGCATCATTTTTATGCATTATTCGAATCGGGCTGTCTATCGGCAAAATGGGACCAGTCAAGAATTCAGTGGGATTATTTTTAATGGCAATAACGATGCCTATCAAAACTTAGTCTCAGCTGGCCTAAATTAAAGTGACTAAAAAAATTGCGACCCGTTTGATGGTCGCAATTTTTTAGTTAGCAGCTTCGTTTAGTGCGCCGGGCGAGAGAATCACGTAGTTTCGATTATCTGCCTCGTCAAACAAGCTGACTGGACGCTGTTCATTTGCTTTGACTTCTAAATGAAAGCCATATTTGTCGAGTAAGACGAGCTCGCTCGATGAAATTGATTCGACCGTCGCCGGCATTGGCCGGCCATCGATGCGAATGATCATGTTTGGATCGATTTCAAGCTTGTGATCGCGGTGATGTTCTTCGTCGCGATAGGTCCATGTCCCTGCATAAAAAACTGCCAAGTCACCACTTGCGTTTTTGGTAGGGTGTTGCTTGCGTAATAAGGTACTTGAGAGTCCTGCCAGTAATGATAAGCCAAATAAAATGGCGCCACGTCGCTTCACCGGATCAACCTTCTTTCATTAAGTTTACCCTTAAAATATACCACTAATGAAAGGCATTCGTCACGCAATAACCTGATTCTTAGCAAAGCTTTTAGACCCCTGTTACCTGTTAGTAATGAAAGTAATATTTTGTAAAATTGATGATGAAATTTAACATCTTTTTGATAACATTTTATTTTTCAAATTTTAAATCAAAACAGCTTTTTAGACAGAAGTTGAGTGTCGTGAGAGGTGGGTATGAGTCGTTTTGCATAAAAAAATCAATAATGTGGCTGTGTAAAGTTAACACTGTGATTTAATTTCTTTACAAGTATGGTAAAAGCCCCTATACTTAGGAAACCAAACATAGTTAGTGAAGATGATATTTGTGAAGGAGAAATCAAAATGGCAGTCACTGATCCCCAAAATAGTGTTAAACATACAATTACAGTTAAGAGTCCACAAGAATTTAATCAGCTGATGACAATTTTGATGCCTGACCATGATGTGAAACAATCGTCAGCGTTTAAAGCAGATATTGAACGTGCCAAACGTGCATTAGTTAAGCCAGTGGATATTATTGATCGAGCGAAGTAGTTTAAGGTATATCACTTCGCAGCGTATTTTAAGGCAGTTTGATTGTGGCAATGATCAAGTAAATCAATATTTATGGCATCAAGCCATTCAGGATGAAAAACATCATACACGTTCGACGACGATTTACCTAGATGGTGATAGAATCGTTGCGTATTATACAATCTCAACGGGTGTGATTGATGTAAAAACCGGGTACGATCGTTTGATTTTTAATCGATTACGGGCGTTACCAAGTGACAATAACCAACAAATCAATTTGCCTGTTGTTGAAATCTCATGGCTGGGAGTTGATACGCGCTGGCAACGGCAACATCTGGGCGCAAAGCTGATCTATGATTGTTTTGACAGTGTGTTGAAATTACGGTTTGATTTAAATATTGGCACTATTGGTATTGTGGTCAGTTCGTTATCTGCTGCACTGGATTTTTATAAACAATATGCTTTCAAATATCTACATTATGATTATGATAACCAAGCAATGTTTCCAAAAACTTATCCGTTATTTGTGAGTACGGAAAGTTTAAAGTTAATGATGACCGAGTAGTTGTGTATTGGTACTGTCTAATTGAGGCAGCACCAATTTTTTTATGTCCCAGGTAGAATTACGGCAAGTCAGCGCATAAAACTGTTAAAATAGATTTATGACTTAATTGATTATCAGAAAATTAAACCGGTTACATTAACTTGAAGGGAGCTCGAGTATGTTAAAATTAGGAATCATCGGCACAAATTGGATCACGCAGCAATTTATTGATGCTGCCCATGAATCTGGTGAGTGGCAGTTGACGACGGTCTATTCGCGACATTTAGCACGGGCGCGGGAGTTTGCGACACTGAACCACGCGACGGAAACTTTTGACGACCTTGACCAATTTTACAGTCAAGGGAGTTTTGATGCAGTTTATATTGCCTCACCAAACAGTTTGCACTTTGAGCAGGCCAAACTAGCCTTAGCTCATGAGAAACACGTGATTGTTGAGAAACCGGCTGTCGCAAATCAAGCTGAGTTCGAGCAACTCGATGAATGCTTACGACAACATCCTGATTGTCTGCTGTTTGAGGCAGCTCGTCAGATTCACGAGGTAAATTTCAAACGGATTCAAGCACAGTTAGCGAAAATGCCGCGAATTCAAGGCGCCACATTGACCTATATGAAATATTCTTCGCGTTATGATGCCGTTTTAGCTGGTGAAGAACCTAATATTTTTTCACTCAAGTTCGCCGGTGGGGCACTCCAAGATTTAGGCGTCTATCTCGCGTATGATGCGGTTGGTTGGTTCGGCATGCCGGATGAAGTTGCGTATTACCCGACCTTGATTCGCACCAAGGTCGATGGCAAAGGGGTGGCGGTTTTACGTTACCCTAGTTTTACCGTGACCTTGAATGTTGGTAAGACGAGTAATTCGTTTTTACCGTCTGAAATCAATGGGTTGCGCGACACTATCGTGATGGATAATGCCGCCGAACTCGGTCAAGTCAGCTATCATGATGATCAAGGAACGGTCCAATCTATTGGGGTTAAACCGGACAAGAATCCGATGTTGGCGGAAGCGCGTGACTTTGCCGCGGTGATCAATGATCCAGCCGGTCATCGAAGTGAGTATCAAAGCTGGCGCCAACTTAGTCGCAATGTTAATAAACTATTATTTAATTTACGGCAATCCGGACACATTTATTTTAATGATGCTGAACGGAATCAGCCTGATAAATAGAAACGAGGAACTATGTTAGACGTATTTAAAGAAAAATTCGCTGCGGCGGGGTTTACTGAACTCTCGCCGATTCAAACAGCGGTCGCCACACCAATGGCTGAAGGCACATCCGTGTTAGGCTTAGCACCAACCGGTTCGGGGAAGACCTTAGCCTTTACTTGGCCAATGCTCGAAAGTATTCGGGTCGGTGAGGGGACACAAGCCATGATTTTGGCGCCTTCACAAGAATTAGCCATGCAAACGACCAACGTGGTCCGTGATTGGGCTAAGTTGATCGATGCAAAAGTGTTAGCCATTACTGGTGGCGCTAACGTTAAACGCCAAACTGAGAAGTTGAAAAAGCATCCCGAAATTGTGGTTGGGACGCCTGGTCGAATGACGAACATGATTGCGGATGGCAAGCTTAAACTGGGCCATTTGAAATTAATGATCGTTGATGAAGCGGATGAGTTATTGACGGATGAAACCTTGGATCAAATCCGTGAAATTTTGGATGCAACCTTTGCAGAAACGTTACAATTAGGTTTCTTCTCGGCAACAGAAACTAAAATTCTGGATGAATTACCCCGTTGGTTTGGGCAAAAAGTTGAGAAGATTGATGTGCGGGCAATTGATCAAACGCAAGGCGTTGTTCGGCATCGGACGATGGAAGTTGGCAATCGTAACCGCGTTGATTTGTTGAAGCGAATCAGTCGGGTTGATCGATTACGGGCACTGGTTTTCTTTAACAAGATGCAAGAATTACAACACGTCTCACTCGAATTGCGTCACCAGCACGTGAGTTATGTCGCTTTAACTAGTAATCAACGGCAAGTTGAACGTGAAAAGGCCTTGCGCTTATTCCGGCAAGGTAAGGTCGAATTGTTATTGACGACTGACTTGGCTGCGCGTGGCTTAGATGTGCCAGAGTTGCCAGCAGTGATCAATTATCAGTTACCGAAAGATGTCACGACTTATATTCACCGTAGTGGTCGAACCGGTCGGATGGGCGCTGAAGGTTTAGTCTTAACACTTGGTGATGATCATGATATTCGTGACTTCAAGAAAATGATGAAGTCCACGGAATATGAAATCAAGCCAGGTTACTTGGTTGACTATAAGATTGTGGATACGAAACCGGCTAAAGTTAAGCCAACTTTGACGTTTGATCACCCAAGTAGCGTTGAAGAAGCGACGAATGGTCGTCATCGTGTCGAAGGTGCTGGGCATCCCGACACTGTCAAGCGTGGGGCGAAACCAAGTCGTGCTGTTCCCGTGAAAGCCGATACCTTCAGTGCACCGAAGAAGCATAAAGGGCACAATAAACATTCCAAGAAAAAGGGCATGCGTAAAAAGAATCGGGATCGTTTTTCTAAATCCTAATTGAAAAATTTTTCAATCCGTGAGATGATATTTTACGGATTGAGTTTGGCCCCATAGCACAACTGGATAGGGCACCCGCCTCCTAAGCGGTTGATTCCGGTTCAAGTCCGGATGGGGTCATCGAGTGGTTTACAAAATCGCGACACAGCAACTTTTGATAGCTGCTGTGTCGCGACTTTTTTTATAGTGTGTTTTTAGAAAAGTTATCTTCGTGTCTTGTTGGAATTTAGGTTATACTTTAAAAGTAGTCATGAGTTACAGAGGCAAGTTAATGTAAAACAGCTGGTTCTCGAAAATTGGATGCCGTCATATCAACGTTTTCTTAGTGTATTCCCCGTGCATACGGGGGTGATCCTATTGGAGGATTGAACATGTTTGAAGATTATTTGTATTCCCCGTGCATACGGGGGTGATCCTAATACTAATAAGAACGATATTAGCCAGCTAAAGTATTCCCCGTGCATACGGGGGTGATCCCACTGTTTAAAATGTCACCAAAGAAGCCAGTACGTATTCCCCGTGCATACGGGGGTGATCCTAGCAAGAGCAAATAAGGCAATTGCCAGCGCAAGTATTCCCCGTGCATACGGGGGTGATCCTACTTCCAACGCTTGTCATTACTTTTAGATGTGGTATTCCCCGTGCATACGGGGGTGATCCTTAACCAGCCGGACGCTTTAAAGCTTTTCATCAGTATTCCCCGTGCATACGGGGGTGATCCTCCAGGTACTCGCCCATAGCCAGCAAACGATCCGTATTCCCCGTGCATACGGGGGTGATCCCCCCCGGACTAAGCTTGGGATAATCAGTTGACCGTATTCCCCGTGCATACGGGGGTGATCCTATTTGAACCATTATGCTGTCCCCTTTGCTGATGTATTCCCCGTGCATACGGGGGTGATCCTAGTTGACTGTGTAAAAAGTTCAATAGACTATAAGTATTCCCCGTGCATACGGGGGTGATCCTCCTCAACGCCATTCTTTTGGGCGTATCGGGTTGTATTCCCCGTGCATACGGGGGTGATCCTAATTGGCATATTTTAGACTAAAATCGGTAAAAGTATTCCCCGTGCATACGGGGGTGATCCTTGTTGGTGAAGCGGCGCGGGTAGTGATGTCAAGTATTCCCCGTGCATACGGGGGTGATCCTTCAGGGATTCGTTTCCCAAAATGGTTAGCAAAGTATTCCCCGTGCATACGGGGGTGATCCTTATTTTCAGTTAAATTGTTAAAATTATTTAAGGTATTCCCCGTGCATACGGGGGTGATCCCGTGTAAGGCTTATAGCTATAATACATAGGGGTGGTATTCCCCGTGCATACGGGGGTGATCCTATTAATATTTACGTCCGCGCCGACCAACCCGGGTATTCCCCGTGCATACGGGGGTGATCCTGTTTGGCGCGACTGCCTATCGGAAGTGTGAGTGTATTCCCCGTGCATACGGGGGTGATCCTTTTTTTCGACTGGAAGTCTTTTATCGAAAAGTGTATTCCCCGTGCATACGGGGGTGATCCCACATCCTGCGTAATGGTGAGCTCATCATCTTTGTATTCCCCGTGCATACGGGGGTGATCCTCATGGTCGCGTCTTGACAAGTAAATAATTGATGTATTCCCCGTGCATACGGGGGTGATCCTTTGTCCTAGCATTTGTTAACCTCCAATTGTTTGTATTCCCCGTGCATACGGGGGTGATCCCATGATTGGACGGCATTAATGATTACAGATATTGTATTCCCCGTGCATACGGGGGTGATCCCAGGGGGGTGGAACGTACACAATATCCAAGGAAATATTCCCCGTGCATACGGGGGTGATCCTAGCCCCGGCAGCCTGCCCAGTGGCACCGAATAGTATTCCCCGTGCATACGGGGGTGATCCTATGAGGTTGTTTTTGGACTAAAGGTGATTAAAGTATTCCCCGTGCATACGGGGGTGATCCCGTGATCTAGCCACGTCTTAGCCCAGCCGACACGTATTCCCCGTGCATACGGGGGTGATCCTATGTTAGTGGCTACTATCATTAAGAATGGTGAGTATTCCCCGTGCATACGGGGGTGATCCTGATGGTGCTTCACACCAAAATCCTTAAACATCGTATTCCCCGTGCATACGGGGGTGATCCTAGATTTATCACAAACCGATAACCCATATTATTGTATTCCCCGTGCATACGGGGGTGATCCCAAGAAAGCACCAAGTGATCTAAGTGTTGATGTGTATTCCCCGTGCATACGGGGGTGATCCCCAATTCGTGCCGTTGCCTGACTTAATTAATTTGTATTCCCCGTGCATACGGGGGTGATCCTAGATGCGTAACGTCGGCACTTGTCCCTGTCAGGTATTCCCCGTGCATACGGGGGTGATCCCTAACTTCGAATTCGCAAGGATATCGGCCGTGTGTATTCCCCGTGCATACGGGGGTGATCCTCCAAGTCGCTATTTTGGCATGATTGCTGAAGAGTATTCCCCGTGCATACGGGGGTGATCCTATAAATGGACGGAAGCAATGAGATAGAAAGGCGGTATTCCCCGTGCATACGGGGGTGATCCCGGCCGCAAGGCTTCACCGAGCAGACTCATATAGTATTCCCCGTGCATACGGGGGTGATCCTTAAAGCGATTGGACCAGCGCATTTTAGCGTATGTATTCCCCGTGCATACGGGGGTGATCCTACATTTATCGCGCCACCCGTGGCAATGGGAAAGTATTCCCCGTGCATACGGGGGTGATCCCTTATCAGGGTCGTCACGGCTAAACTTAAAGATGTATTCCCCGTGCATACGGGGGTGATCCTTTCAATACGACGATGAAATTAGAAAAGTTATTGTATTCCCCGTGCATATGGGGGTGATCCTTCGTCAGGGTCTGCTTTCGCTTTCCGTTCCATGTATTCCCTGTGTATACGGGGTTGACTCTTTTTAATCCAGAGAACTTATTAGAAATAGTTATATTTGAAAATGAGCCTCTAATGTTGGACAACAATCCAACGTTGGCGGCTCATTTTCGACTAACTAAAGGCGTTTATTTATTAACGAATCACAATCACGTTACAAGGTGCATGATCAACAACATAGCTGGTCGTTGAACCGACGGCTACTCGGTTTGGCGAGTCTTTACCAGTTGCCCCAAGGACAATCAAATCAATTTCAGGATGTTGTTTGGCAAAAGCTTCAATAAGTCGTTTGGGATTACCGTAAGCTACTTCGGTTTTGAAATGGGTCACGGTAGTAGTCTGGACGAATTGGCGACGGTCTGCCATGTCAGCTTCAGCGTGGGCGGCTTCAGCATCCAGTAGTTCGTGCAACACTGGATCTAGTGCGGGTGCATGGTAAGCACTGTCGTCGACGACATACAGCGCGGTCAAATTAGCTTGATGGCGTTGTGCAATATTGACGGCTTCATTAAAGGCTGCTTGTGCCGCGGCCGAACTATCTACGGGCGCTAGGATGTGCTGGTAAGTATTTGGCATATTGACCACCTCCATTAAGTTGGTCTAATCATAACGGATTCCGGCACGTTAAGGAAGCGAAATGCATCTTTAAGGTAGGTCTGATGGCCGGATGATAGTTGAGCGTGTATATTATAAGTAATATTGAGCGTGAGAGGATGAGTATCATCAAAAAAGTGGCGCAGACGTTGTTATCTTGGGAGGATTGGCTAAATAAACGACGCTATTATCACGCGTTACGCGAGACATTGACGCTGCTGTTTCCATTTGTCCTAATTGGGGCGTTTATTAGTGTTTTCAACCAAGCCTGTTTCCAGAAAAATGGCTTTCTGAATCAAATTTATCGTTTAAGCCACTGGGTACCGGGATTTTCACAATTTGGCATTTATACGGGAATGCTTAGTCAAACGGTCAACGGTGTGATTGCGGTGGTGGCTGCGTTTGCTGCAGCTAACTTTGCGGTGCGCGCATCACGCCGCGATAATTTGCTAGCTGGGTTAACCGCGGCACTTAGCTTTTGTCTACTGAATTTTGACTATCGGAACACTGCGAAGATGGGGCAGGTGACGGCATCTCAATTTTTAACGCCTAACTTAGGATCACAGGGGATCTTTCTTGCTTTGCTAGTAGGTCTCATCACCGGCTGGTTGTTCAATCATTTGGCGACTAAACCACACAATCATCAATTGATCGAGACGCAGCATCACTTACTGAGTCGGGCAAAGGATAATTGGCTGCCAATTGCGGTGACGCTGGTCTTATTTAGCCTAATCAGTTATGGTGTGAGCTTTATGAGTAAAAATGGACTCAATGGGTTGTTTTACCTCGTCTTTCAGTTGCCATTTTCAAATCTCAGTGGGGTGTTAATTCCAATTTTTAGTGCCACGCTGCTAAGTAACCTTTTCTGGGTGATCGGTATTATTGGACCGATTGATTTTAGTGGCAATAGTTCAGTCAGCACGGTTCAAAATTTAGAGTATGCTTTGCAACATGGTTCCGCTTGGGGCGCACCAAATCCGATTACCTTGCACACGGTCTTTGACAGTTTTGCCAATGTCGGTGGGCCGGGAATGACGTTGGCGCTAGTTATTGCGATTCTCTGGCGCTCGCGCAATCAAGACTTACGAACGGTCGCTAAAGCGAGCTGGTTCCCCAGTTTATTTAATTTTAACCAGCCGTTGCTAGTGGGGTTACCAATTATGTTTAGTCCAATTTTGGCCATCCCATTCCTATTGGCACCGTTAGCGAGCCTGATTATCACTTGGACGGCGCTAAAACTACAATTGATGCCCCCAGTTGTTTATCCGGTTAGCCGGACGATGCCTGGATTTTTAATCGGCTGGCTGGGTACCGGTGGTGACTGGCGGGCGTTGTTTGTCAGTGGTTTAAATTTAGCAGTGGCGACGGCGATTTATTTGCCATTTGTTCTTCTGGCGAATCAGACGGTTGAAAGAGGTGAGACGTATGCGTCATAATTGGTGGCGGTGGTTGCTGGGCCTAGTGATCTTGCTAGGTGTCAGTTGGCCAGCCTATACGTGGACTAAGGCAAATATCAAGACCTTGAAGAGTGCCGGGCGGACGCGGATGGCCCCCGTAATCATGGTGCCAGGGTCCAGTGCCAGTCAGAATCGGTTTGATGATTTGATTACGGAATTGGGTAAAGAAACGCCACAGCGACACAGTGTACTGAAACTGACCGTGCAGACAGATGGTAAGATTAAGTACAGCGGTAGCATTCGTCAAAATGACAATCAACCGTTTATCATTGTGGCCTTTGCGGATAACAAAGACGGTCAAGCAAACATTGATAAGCAGGCGGTTTGGTTGAATACAGCCTTCAAAGCCCTCGTCAAGACTTATCGTTTCAATCATTTTCGAGCACTCGGTCATTCGAATGGTGGGCTTATCTGGACGTTGTTTTTGGAACGTTATTTAAAGCAGTCACCGAAAGTTCGTATCGATCGGCTGATGACGATTGCGGCACCGTTTAACATGGAATCGACTAGTACAACCACTAAAACGAGTATGTTTAAGGAACTGTATCAGTATCGGCGTGGTCTACCGAATGGGTTAACAGCGTATTCGATTGCGGGCACGGAGAACTATACGAGTGATGGGACTGTGCCGTATAACAGTGTTAATTTTGGTAAATACATTTTTCAAGATCAGGTGAAGCATTTTACGGAAATTACGGTGACCGGTGCGAATACGGCCCATTCAGACTTACCGCAAAACAAGCAGATTGTGTCGTTAATTCGGCAATACTTGTTAGATGAAACGGTCTCCAGTAAAATTCGGAAACAAAATCAGCGACAGTTGAAAAATTAAAAAATCGCCACTAGCAACTTTAAAATCAGGATGCTAGCAACGATTATTGGTTTAACGATGGCGATGCTTAATCACTTTGTGGTGTTTAGAAGATTTGGTATGATGGATTTTAAGTGGCCGCTTAAATTTTAAACGTAAGCGCAACATTGTGCGTGGTATCGGGCGCTGTGCGGCAGTTGCCGTTAGTGTTGGTGTCATGGCTAAACTCAGGCTGAGTCCGAAAATCAAGCCTAAAATTCCCACTCGACGTAATTTCAATGTCAATTCCCCCTAGAATGTGCTATTTAAGCGTATCGTTTTTTGACCAGCGCGTCAAAAGGATAATCAGTTTCTTTACAGAACTTTAACACCACGTTAATGAATAATTAACGAAAACTAGCGGAATATGATTGTATTTTGGCAGGGTTTCCTATAAGGTGAAGATATTAACAAAAAGGGAGTTATTTTACATGAATATTGAAATTTTAAACTCAGCAATCCAAGACTTACATTTCCAAATCGTTTACGATCGAGACGAATCTAAAGACGAACCTGGCAAGGGCCAATTTAGTTATACTCCTGCAAATCCAGATGTTAAAAAGACATTTGGTGATGACGTCGTTCAGGCACAATTAGAAGTGACCTACAAAGAAGAAATGTACGACCTTTCTGCAACTGTCTTTGCCATCGTTCGGTTGAGCGGTGAAATGGTCGGCATTATCGAACGTCAATCTGAAGATAAGAAGATCGAAGAAGACGAACAAGGCATGTTGGATAACTTGAACAACGCGATTATCCCAGCCTTATCTGCCAAGGCGCGCGCCTATGCCGCCTTATTGTCCACTGAAGCTAGCAACTTTGCGATTATGCCAGCTGATTTTGACAATCGTGAACCTAAACAAGCTGACGCTGAATAAGCGCCGACGATTAGCGGTTGACCAGCAATGGTTGATCGTTTTTTTGTTGCCGTTTTTTGCATAAATGGTTAGTCATTTAGTTTCAAAAGGTTAATTAAGTCACCATAAAAATGTTGCCATACATTGTGTAACCGTTAACAATGATGATATAATAAGTTCAAGCCTAGATAAGCATTATGAATTAATTTTGGTGATTGGCCGGGAAGTGTCAAAAGGTTTTTGGAGGGTTTTGCAATTATCGCATTGGTTCGTCGCGCTAATCGGCTTTGTCAAAGTTGGGGGTGGCGGTTTGAGTGAAGTTAAACTGTCAGCACACATACTTTTTCATTAGCATTGCGCACATAGAATTGACAGCCAAACGACGGCCTGATTAACGGCATTGGCATGACGACTTTGAAGTGTCATGCCAATGCCGTTTTTTTATCTCGTGGGCGCTTAAATAGCTGAAAATAGGGTTGTGAAAGCGTATACTTACAGTGAAGGGAGTGACCGACTTGTTTAAACCAATGGCATCAGTCTTTACCAACCATCAAATTGCCGGACATTACCGTGCAATTGATCGGGCACAAAAGTGTATCGTCCCATTTCATTTTGAAATTCAAGGGGTCGAGTATCCAAAACCGGTTCCAGAGAAAAATTGGCTACGGCGCTTATCAGGAACTCGTAGTGAAAAATATGCAATGGTGGAGTTAACGCCAACGAAGGTTGTTTTGTGGTCACCGGAACAACGTAACCTCGGTGAGATGGCCTTAGCGGATGTCAAACTCATTCAAGTCGGCGCAATCCGATGGCATGTGACCCAAGGACTGGATCCGCGGCACGCGTTTCGCGCCACGATTTTTGTGGTGACAGAGAAGGGCAACTATTATTTTGCCAATTCCGATATGGAAGTTTTGCCAGCAATTTTTAAATTTGCTCATGCACACGAAATTCCAGTCGAAGATCCGTTGCGATTATTACCATTACTGAAGCTCGGGTGGAAAGTGGCGGCGGTCACGTTGCATGAAACTTATGCGCAATTAGCTGAACATACTGGTTATCCGAATTCAAAAGTTTAATTCAATAAGTTATGACGAAGGCTTGAGTCAAATCTCAAACCTTTTTTAGTTAAAAGTGAAAATCTCAGCTCAATGCGGAATTAATAATTGTTATTAGTCGTTGAATCAGGCATAATGTTACTGATGAGTAACAGTTGGGAGCGCTCATTGAGGGATGATCAAGTACAAGCTACTCTGGCAGTTTTAAAAATCAGACAGGATTACGACCAAAATAAGATTGTCAGTATTTTGAATATGAAATCAGCACTGTTTGCGACTGAACGTGGCCTTAGTCAAGCAAAATTACTCGCAGATGCGGTGAATGCGCTGACGAGTGGTTGTCTCTACCGCGGCCCGAGTCATCGTCATGGGTTTGATCTGGCGGCGGCTGATCGAGTCTATGAATTTATTGTGCAACTGTATCAAGGTGAAATTTATGTCAAATTCTTTGTGACCGAACATGGGACGGAATTTCGTTCTTTTCATCCAACTGAAAGATCGATTGACAAGTCGTTTAGGCGACTATGAGGGAGAATAATGGAAAATCCAGCAATTAAGGTTCGTCGTCAGATCAATTATTGGCGACCTGTATTACAGAAAACAGTGACTTATCGAGAAGTTGAACTTAATGAAACAGTTAAAATTCGGCGCCGCCAAATTTCAGTGAAACATTGCTACTGGGTTCCCCTCACTGCTGACTTAGCAGATATGGAGGCCTACCTTTTGCCATTAGACGATCCCGATTGGAATACGCGCCGCGACTGGCAGAACTATCGGGAACGCTATCAGATCTTATCTGGGGCGGCAGTTAAAAAGAGCCGCACTACGTATGGTCTAAGTGGTCGTGAAATGGCTGCCATTATTGGGATTAGTCATAGTAGTTTGTCCGAAATCGAAAACGAACTAGTTTTGCAGTCAGATGAGCAAGATAGTTTACTGCGATTAGCACAAAACCGATTGGCGTTTGCTGCGCTGGTCCGTAAGCGCCGTGCCAGTCTCACTGAAGCATTCGATGAAGCCCGTTATCGCGCCATATTAGCTAAAGTGCAAGCCTAAAAAACACCCCGTAAAAAGTTGTCTGAAATCACAACTTTTACGGGGTGTTTTAAGCATAGTTTTTTAAACGAGTCCTTGGGCCATCATGGCATCGGCGACTTTAGTAAAGCCGGCAATATTTGCACCACTCAGGTAGTCACCACTGACGTCATATTCATCGGCGGCTGCGACGGATTGTTCGAAGATAGCTTGCATGATTTTCTTCAAACGGGCGTCGACTTCGTCAAAAGTCCAGCTCAAACGCATACTGTTTTGACTCATTTCAAGGGCAGAAACTGCAACACCACCGGCATTGGCAGCTTTAGCTGGGCCGTAAAGCACCTTGGCAGCTTGGTAGGCCGCGATTGCTTCTGGCGTGCTTGGCATGTTGGCTCCTTCAGCGACGGCTTTGGCACCATTAGCGATGACGATTTGCGCTTTGTCACCGTCGATTTCGTTTTGCGTCGCACATGGTAAGGCGATGTCGTAAGCTAATCTAGCAGACCAAACGGAACCTTCATTGTAAGTAGCACTGTCAACGCGGTCGGCGTATTCCTTGATACGGCCACGTTCAACTTCTTTAATTTGTTTAACAACTTCAAAGTCAATCCCATTCTCATCCACGACATAACCGTTGGAATCGGAACAAGTTAACACTTTACCACCAAGTTCGGTGACTTTTTGGATAGCATAAGTGGCCACGTTACCGGCACCAGAAATGGCAACCCGTTGACCGGCGAAATTCAAGCCGTTTGCTTTGAGCATTTCGTCAGTGTAGTAGGCGAGACCATAACCAGTTGCTTCAGTCCGGGCAAGTGAGCCACCATAGGAGAGACCTTTACCCGTTAAAATACCACGGTCGGCGCCACGGAGCCGCTTGTATTGGCCATATAAGAAGCCAATTTCACGACCACCAACGCCAATATCACCAGCGGGAACATCGGTATCGAGGCCGATATACTTGCTGAGTTCGGTCATGAAGCTTTGGCAGAAACGCATAATTTCATTGTCGGATTTGCCTTTAGGATCAAAGTCTGAGCCCCCCTTGCCACCACCAATCGGGAGACCAGTTAAAGCATTTTTGAAGATTTGTTCGAAGCCTAGGAATTTAACGATACTTAGGTTCACAGAAGGGTGGAGTCGTAAGCCGCCTTTGTACGGCCCGATGGCGGAGTTAAATTGAACTCGGAAGCCACGGTTAACACGAGCATGGCCAGCATCATCTAACCAAGGAACTCGGAACTGAATGACACGTTCTGGTTCGGTTAAACGTTCCAAAATGTTGGCATCGATGTATTCTGGATGGGCCTCAAAAACTGGGGTCATCGTTTTGAAGAAGTCGTGAACAGCTTCCAAAAATTCTGGCTGGTTTGGATCACGATGTTCAATCACGTTATAAACTTGTTCTAAGTAATCAGTAGCTTTGCTCAATATAATCATCCTTCCATGTTTAAGTTAACTATGACTCATATTCTAAAGGTTTAGTTCGTTAATTGCACGAGTTAAATTGGCTAACTTTCCGTGAATTTTTGGTGATTGTGCAATATTTATATAAAAATATTAATGCCAAGTGGCGACCAATAATCAGGTTGTTCGGTGGCTTTACATAAATTTGGTTTTACGTGCATTTTAAAAAGTGGCGTCGTATTCTAGCGACAGATAGATGGGGGGGATTGTGATGAAGCGACAATCGTTGGTGGTCACAGCCTTAATCGGGGCACTATTTTTGGTTGGAATTGGTGGCTTTATTGTTAAAATGTTACCTGCTAATAAACCGGTGCAAACGAGTGCCGATTCGGCAACAATTGTGGTTAAACGACCCACGAATCCTAAAAAAACTCATGCCAAGTCGCAACCACAAACTGGTCAGTATACTAAAGCCCAAGCCTTAGCTAAAATTAATGCCTTAATGGCGCGCGGCCATGTGATGGGCACGTTGCTGGTGACAAATAATGGCCTGGCAGGAGTTCAAACGCTGTCCTATGGCTATGCAGACGTGGCGAGTGGCCGGAAAAACAGTGCTAACGAAGTTTACCCATTGGCGTCACTGCAAAAGGCACTCACTGCGACTGTCATTCAGAGCTTGATCAATCAGGGTAAGTTGACCATGACGACGCCTTTGAGTACGTATTTCCCTAAAATCCGGTATGCGAAATGGATCACGATTCGAGACCTACTTGATCACACTTCTGGGATTCGGATGGGTGAACCAGTGCCGACAATGACGCTGCCAAATGAGGCGGCTGAAATTAATTTCACGGTGAAGCATCTCAAATCGACTAATAATCATGCCTATGCATACTCTAATGCAAACTTCACGTTGCTTGCTGGAATCATTCGCAAGGCGACTGGCAAATCATATATGGCTAATTTGCAGGCGGATGTCTTGAAGCCACTTCAGATGCATCATACCTATGCGTATAATCAGGTCCCAATCAATGTGATCAATCCAAACTCGTATCAATTGACTAACGGCTATTCTCAAAGCGCGGTGATTTCTAAACCACTGCAGTCCAGTGAACTCGGCTGTGGGAGTTTATACGCTAGTGTTGGGGATTATTATAAATTTATTAATGCTTTATTTACTGGTAAGTTAGTTGGTCAGGCAGGTTTTAACGAACTATCAGCGAACCAAAAATTACACTATGCGGCCGGAATCTACTATTTTGGCAACGGCAATGTTCGCATCGGGGGCAATGACAACTCGTTTCACACCTATTATATGGGGACGACCGATGGGCAAGTTGGGGTAGTCCTTTTCGATAATCAAGGGTCATTTCACGGGGACAATACTATTGGGTTGGAGATTCAAGCCATTCTACAACGATCGGAGCCATTTTGATGCGGTTGCTCAAGGTGCTCAGTTTAGCGCTCGTTAGCTTGGCACTGGGACTTTGGCTCTGGCCGCGAGCCTCCCGAGAGCTGCTGGCTAAAACGGTGTATGTCACGCTGAAGATACCAACCGTGCGGGTGTATTCCCAAGTGCCTACGGAGTCAACGACGGGACGTGGAAAAGTAACCCAGCTACCAGTTGGGCAACCCTATTTAGGCACGCTCCACGGTAGTTATTTGCGAGTGACGACATTGAACGGTCAACGGGTCGGTTGGGTGGCACGGCGGTCAGCGCAGGTGGTTGCGACGAAACAGCCGCTTAAATTGACGGCGGTTAAATTGTTGAATGACCGACTGGTGGCGCACGGTGGGCAGCAACAGGTCATTGTAACCGCTGGTGGGCCACCTGGGACCAAAATAGCGCGTAAAAGTTGGTCTAAGCAAGGGCAGGCGCTGACAACGAGTGAGTTTCAAGTGATTAAACGTGCTAAGACGGCAGTGGGTAGTTATTATTTGTTGCAACACAATCAGCACGACTATGGTTGGGTGTCGGCGCAGGCCTTTAAGGCGGTGTCAGTCCATTATCAGCCAATCCGGGAAACGACTTGGCGCCATATCGATCAGCTAATCACGGCAGCTGGTATTCAAGGAACCTTGCTAGTGGCGCAGGCAAATAATGCTCGACCCAGTACTCGTAGCTATGGGATGGCAGATCAACAGACGCGCCGGGTAAATACGGCTCAAACGGTATATCCCATTGCTTCGTTGCAAAAGGCCATGACCGGGGTATTGATTGGACAACTGGTCGCGCAACATCGGTTGAGTCTGAACACCACATTGACCCGGTTTTATCCTCATTTGACTGATGCGAGCCAAATCACGATTCAAGCGCTGTTGAACCATACGTCTGGCATCTGGATGTCCGAAGTTGCACCAGCAAAAACGTTGTCAGAATCTGACGCAATTCGTTGGACGCTACAGCATTTAACGGTCACGGATCAACGTCGTTGGCATTATTGTAGCGCCAACTATACGTTGTTAGCTGGCATCATTCGGCAAGTGACAGGTCGGTCGTATGCGGCGAATTTGGCTGAGCACCTTTTACGTCCGGCCGGGATGACGCAGACGATGACTTGGCATCAGTTTGATGAGCAAAATGTGGTTACGCCGTACTTGACAACTGGGGCACCGGCAACGATTTCAGCGCCGCTTTTATCCAGCGAGTTAGGTGCCGGTGATATTGGGACTACCGTGCTGGACTATTATCGTTTTGTGGCGGCGTTCAACGCAGGGGTGTTTTTAAGCCCTGCCATGCAACGGCAGCTGACGGCGATGCGCACGAATACCTATGCGGCTGGGCTGTATTACGGGGTGGATGGTGCGCAACATGCGACTGGCTTTGATAATAATATTAGTAATTATTACAGTCGGACTGCCAGTGGGGATTATACCGTGGTGCTTTTTGTGAATCGGGGAAATCATTATCGCGGGAAAAGATTGGTCAATCAAATTTTGAAGAGCTTACAAAATGGCGCTAGTCGATGAAAGTCGGCCAACGCCGTTTTATTTTTGTAAAGAATGAGTGAACTTATAGCGGTTCAATTAATTTAACGGTATCATAAAAGTAATGAAACTATTGTGGAAAGTGTGTGGACGATGACTAAAAAATTAAAAGTAATGACGATTTTTGGAACCCGACCCGAAGCCATTAAAATGGCCCCAATCGTGTTGCAACTCCAACAACAGACAGACAAGTTTATTCCGATTACGGTCGTGACCGCGCAACACCGCGAGATGCTCGATCAGGTGTTGGCCATTTTTAAAATTAAACCAGATTATGATTTGAATATTATGCAGCCGAATCAAACGCTGGCAGACATCACCAGTCGCGTGTTGACGAAGCTGGATGCCATCATGGCCGAAGCGCAACCCGATATTGTGCTGGTTCATGGGGATACGACCACGACTTTTGCGGCCAGTGTTTCGGCGTTTTATCATCAGATTCCAGTTGGCCATGTTGAAGCGGGGTTGCGGACTTGGAATAAATATTCACCATATCCAGAAGAGATGAACCGCCAATTGACGGATGTACTCGCTGATCTTTATTTTGCGCCAACCGAACTGAGTCAGGCTAATTTGCTCAAGGAAAATCATCCCGCTGATCAGATTACGGTTACTGGAAATACGGCGATTGATGCGTTGAAGCAGACGGTCAATGACCAGTACCATCATGCCGTGTTGGATTTAGTACAACCAGGACATCGGATGATTTTGCTGACGATGCACCGGCGTGAAAATCAAGGGACTCCAATGGCAGGCGTGTTTGAGACGATTAAGAAAGTTGTTGCCAGTCATCCAGACGTTGAAGTAGTTTATCCAGTCCATTTAAGCCCCGCTGTTCAGACGGTTGCTAAACGAATTCTAGGGCATACGGACCGGATTCACTTGATTGACCCGTTGGATGTGGTCGATTTTCATAATATGTCGGCACGGAGTTACTTCATCATGACGGATTCCGGTGGGGTGCAAGAAGAAGCACCTTCGTTAAATAAACCCGTGTTAGTTTTGCGGGATTCTACGGAGCGGCCAGAAGGCGTTACCGCTGGAACCTTGAAGTTGGTCGGAACTGATACGACTAAAGTTCAAGCAGCCATGGAGAGTTTGTTAGATGACCAGGCGGAGTATGACCGTATGGCAGCTGCCAAGAACCCGTACGGTGATGGTCATGCCGCGGAATATATTTTGGATGCTATTTGGCAAAAGTTTAATTAAGCAATAAAAATGCCCGCCGTAATTTTCGAATTACGACGGGTAAATTAGTTATTTTTCTTCTTGAACGATGTAAAGTGGGCGATGCTTGGTTTCGAGATAAATCTTGCCGATATAATTTCCGATGATGCCTAAGCAGAATAACTGGATTCCACCAATGAACATCATTAATGTGACCATTGACGCCCAGCCACCGACGCTATTGCCGAACATAAGCTTACGGATAATAACGATAATAATCCCAACAACGGCTAGAAAAGCAAACAGCCCTCCAATAAAGGTCGCAATCTTCAACGGTACATCCGAGAAGTCAACGATACCTTCAATGGAATAATTGAATAACTGCCAGAAAGACCAGTGCGTTTCGCCGGCAGAACGGGGTGCGTTTTCGAATTTCAGATAGGTAGTTCGAAAACCAACCCAATTAAAAATTCCCTTTGAGAAACGGTTGTATTCAGGCATCGCCAAAATGGCATCGACCATTTGGCGCGTCATCAAACGATAATCGCGGGCGTTTGGAATAATTTGAACTTTGGAAATATGATTGATGACTGAATAGAAAGAGCGAGAGAAGAAGGAGCGGATGACTGGTTCGCCTTTCCGATCTTCACGCATCGTCCCGACACAGTCATAGTCGCCACTTTCAAGGGTGGTCAGCATTTTAGGTAAAAGTTCGGGTGGATCTTGTAAATCCACGTCCATCACTGCGATGTAATCACCCTTAGCATGTTGGAGGCCGGCCGCTAAACCGGATTCTTTACCAAAGTTTCGTGAAAATGAGACGTAATGGACAATGTCTGGATGAGCGGCATTTAATTTGCGAAATTCGGCCAACGTGCCGTCACTAGAGCCATCATTGATGAACATATATTCATGATGAATATCTTTAAATTCGTCCGGATGGTCGCTGAAGACCTTTTCAACAGTATTATAGAAAATTTCAATTGTGGGTTCCTCGTTATAACAAGGCACAATTAAACTCATGGTTTTCATAATTCGTTATCTCCTAATATCCCTTTTTACTATCTATTAGCTTAACACAATGGATTTAAAGATGTTTCAAGTTTCAAAGCATTGTATAATTGACTGAACTAAGTTAACTATTGGAGAAACAATGATGAAACTAAAGGAACGTTATCCAAAAACCACCAAATGGATTGAAATTGTTATTCGGCGGTATAACCAAGCTAATGTGAGTAACAACTCAATAGTTTTAGCTTACTATGCGTTGATGTCAATTGCACCTATTATTTTAATTGTTGGGAATATTGTCGCGCGTTTTAATTTACAGACTCGTCAAATTCTAGCTTATGCGCAGGAATTTATCCCGAGCAACATTTATGCGACAATCAAACCAATTCTGCTCTCTTTCATTTCGTCCAGTGGGAGTGGTAGTTTGTCAATCGGGATCGTCGTCACGATTTGGTCGGCGTCGCAGATTATCGCAGCGATTCGCCGCAGTTTAAATGAAGCTTACGGGGTAACAAATGCGCAGGGGGCAATTGTTACCCGCTTGATGGCCTTTCTATTGACGTTAGGATTATTACTACTAATAGTTGGTCTGTCTATCTTCTTTACACTGAGCCAAGTTGTGATGGATGCCATTTTAAATTTAACCAATACTTCAGCGGCCTTTATTCCACGTTGGTGGGCACGGCTAATTGCTAATAAAAACGTCATTACCTTTGTTGGGATGTTCATGTTAGCAATGTTGTTGTATTATTTTGTTCCGAATGCGGCAGTACGTTTGCGCTATGTATGGACGGGAGCGTTGGTGACGACGATTGGGTGGATTGTGATTTCACAAGGGTTCAGATTATACGTTGAGTTATTTGCACGTCGAGTAACCTCTTATCAAACGATTGGGAGTCTGATTGTGCTCATGTTTTGGCTGAACTTTTCTGGCATGTTGTTGATGTTTGGTGGTGTGGTGAACGCGTCGGTGCAAGAATGGTTTGAGGACAAAATTGAACCGAAGTCACCGCGAGTGATGCGACGTTTGCGTCGACAATTCGGTAAAAGAAAGTAGTGTTCGACTTTTAAAATGAGTCGGCACGACTTTTTTTGTTAAATGCCATTAAATTAAGAACATTAGTAAAGTTTTCGTATAAAACAGTTAGGTTTTTGTGTATAATGGTGTTCGTGTGAAAAAAGACTGTTTGCTTTCAGAAAGTTAGTACTAGTCAAATAAATCGGCGTTACGCACGCCACAGGAGGAGAATATAGTGATTCATCAGCTTTTGGCAGAGTTCATGGGAACCGCCTTGATGATTATTTTTGGTGTCGGAGTTCATTGTAGCGAGGTCTTGAAAGGGACTAAGTATCGTGGGTCTGGCCATATTTTTGCGATTACGACTTGGGGTTTCGGGATTACGATTTCGCTATTTATTTTTGGTAATGTATGTATTAACCCAGCCATGGTCTTAGCGCAATGCTTATTGGGCAATTTACCATGGAGTGCTTTCATTCCTTATTCAATCGCTGAAGTCTTAGGTGGGGTCGTTGGTGCAGTGATCGTTTGGATCATGTACGCAGATCACTTCAAAGCTTCCGAAGGTGAAATTTCACCAATTACGATTCGTAACTTGTTCTCTACGGCACCGGCCGTTCGGAATTTACCACGGAACTTCTTTGTCGAATTCTTTGACACGTTCCTATTTATTTCTGGTATTTTAGCTATTTCTGAAGTGAAGACACCTGGTATCGTGCCAATTGGTGTCGGCTTACTTGTATGGGCTATCGGGATGGGTCTTGGTGGTCCTACCGGATTTGCCATGAACCTAGCTCGAGACATGGGTCCTCGGATTGCACATGCCATCTTACCAATTAAGAACAAGGCTGACAGCGACTGGCAATACGGGATCATTGTTCCTGGGATTGCACCTTTTGTTGGGGCGGCTTGCGCGGCATTGTTTATGCGCGGATTTTTTGGAATATAAAAGTTTTAACTGTGTCACTATGATAGAGGAGACTTGTATGCGTAAAAGGTATTTATCTATGGATACTTTGAGAGGTCTTGCAATACTTGGAGTATTGTTAATTCATGTAAGTGGTTTGTATGTTTCAAGTTCATGGAGTGGTTTAATATTGAACCAGCTATCGCGTTTTGCGGTACCAGCGTTTTTATTTTTGTCTGGCTGGGGGCTAACCATGTCTGGAAAAATTAATATTGATTATCTTGGGTATATTATTAAACAAGCAAAAAGATTATTAGTCCCGTATGTTTTATGGAGTATTGCGTATTGGCTAGTAAATTTTAAAGCAAGTATTTCTATTCATAGTATAATCGCACTAATGAGTGGACTACTACTTGGAACCACGAAGTATCATCTATATTACATTCCCATAACATTTGTATTTTATATAGCATATCCAATTTTTAAGAAAATTGTACATTCTAATTCTGGAATAGTATTATTGCTCCTACTAACAATTGTAAGTCAGAGTATTGGTGTGATTGGTAATGTTGGATGGATGATCAAAGGGCAGAACATCTTTAATTGGATGTTTTATTTTGGCTTTGGAATTTGGATGTCAAACGATTTTGAAGAAAAATTACACAAATTAGAAAATAATAGGATATGGGTGTCAGTAGTTGGTGTGTTGTCTGTATGTTTGCTGTTTTTCGAGACAAAAATGTTGGAATTAAACCATTCAATTTCGCCTACTACTTCGATGAAACCATCTGTAATTGTATACTCTGTTAGTGTTATCTTAATAGTGATTGCAATTCACTTGACCAGTAGTTCACTGATGAGTGTTGGGAAAAGCTCTTACGGAATTTATTTGGCACATCCAATGATTCTTGATGGTATTCGAAAGTTTGAAGCTTGGTTTGGCTTGTCACTGAACTCTATATTAAATTTGTTGTTTGAATTTGTTTTGGTAGTCTTGTTCTCAGTAGTTCTTACGAAATGTTATACGGAATGTTTACATCTGTGTAAACGATGGTCTAGATAAATGGTGGAGGTTGTTGGTCATACTGCAAGTTTTAACAGTGAATTCACAAGTGAGGACAACAGGTGCTCGAAGGTAAAAGAAGATTCATGTCCTGAATCCTCGTAAAATAAGATTTGCATGCACCAGGATTAGTAAGACTTAGATTAAGAGCCTATACAAACGTTTTACTATAAAAAGCGTTCGTATAGGCTCTTGAAAATTTTCTTCAAAAACGTAGTAAGAGAGAACAGGTACATGATGGACCTGATAAAAATTCGGGAGTACAAGCCAAAATAATTATCAACACTGTTGTCTCCAAAGTCTCAGAAACTCAGACTACGAATTCTATACAGTCACCTAATTTTGAATGACTAGGGGGGCATACTAAATTTCGTCACTTTAGTGGGGCTATATCAAAAAATATATAGTAAGATGGTTGCACTCAAGCAATTATTTCACGTGAAATCAGGCTAAATGGTTGTCTGCAGTTCAAAAGCACGACGATTATCAATGCCGCCGATTAAATAGTAATTGTCATAGGTGTTTAGATAATGATACGCTTGGTGCTAGTTGATTTGGTTTATAGTATCCACTAATAAGCATTGTTCTAGTCTAGCTTGAAAGCCTCTTACTGAGTGTGCACGGTCCTTTTCTGGATTAAAAAGACTGACCCAACGTGAAAATACGCTCTCTATTTGACGTCGATTTCGCTTCAATAATCGGTCATCAGTCCCGGTGTGATGCATATTACGTCGCTTAGGAGTCCAAAAGTTGATGCCAATTTCAGCTAATTGAGCCTTTAATTTTCGACTTAAATATCCTGTATCTGCCAGTATTTGACGACACGGATATTGGTCTACCAATGTGGTCACCATGTTTATATCATGAATTGAAGCCTTTGTAATAGTGTAGGCGACTGCGACACCTTGATTGGTCACTTCAAAGCTTCCTTTGAGCCCGTAGTACCACTGCTTTTTGGTTGAATTAAAGCCAATATTTGCGATTGAACGTAATCGCTTGGCGCGGTGATTACGAATTGGGTGACACAAGGGCATTGGAAAGCTGTCGATAATGGTATACGTAGGATTAGGCATAACTGTTTGAATCAAGCCAAAGCGAATCCACTGAAAAATGTTCATGGCGTTAACGCTAATCCGGTTGAATCGAGAACGTTCCGGTAGATCATTGAATCCTAGACTCAGAAGAAACCGGTAAAAGCGCCGTTGGTCGGTCATTCCCAATTCTACCTGCCAACAAAGTAGCGCCAACAATGTAATATCGTCTAATTTTGCGTATTGATAATTCTTTCTAAATTGAATTGATACTGGTACAAAGCGTTGATACAACGGTGATAACAACGTAATCCATTTAGCTAGTGGTGATTGAACTTTAACGACTGATTGCTTATACTGTAATTGGTCCAACATGGCATTCACTTCTTAGTTAGTAGAGTAACTATAGTGTAGCCTTGTTGGGCTATTTTTGTACAAATCTAATCAACTAGCATCAAGTGTAACGAACGATAGTGCGGACTTAATTGATGTTTTCTTCGGTTGAGTGTTGTAGGTAGTTACAAGTAGTGATAGAATCTTGATATGTATACTGGAAAGTTTTTTGTTTTTTCTGCATGGGTGTTGAACACGTGTATATCTAAGATTTTTTGTATTTCGTTCACGTTGATTCCAAATTGCCGAATAGTTAATAATAACATTAGCAATGTGTTGGGAGGAAGGGGAGATGCTTTTATAAAGCAGGCAAGTATCGACGATATTGATAAATTTATTGTATCAAGCGATCAATTACGCTTGGTGCTAGTTGATTTGGTTTATAGTATCCACTAATAAGCATTGTTCTAGTCTAGCTTGAAAGCCTCTTACTGAGTGTGCACGGTCCTTTTCTGGATTAAAAAGACTGACCCAACGTGAAAATACGCTCTCTATTTGACGTCTATTTCGCTTCAATAATCGGTCATCAGTCCCGGTGTGATGCATATTACGTCGCTTAGGAGTCCAAAAGTTGATGCCAATTTCAGCTAATTGAGTCTTTAATTTTCGACTTAAATATCCTGTATCTGCCAGTATTTGACGACACGGATATTGGTCTACCAATGTGGTCACCATATTTACGTCATGAATAGAAGCCTTTGTAATGGTGTAGGCAACTGCGACACCTTGATTGGTCACTTCAAAGTTCCCCTTAAGCCCGTAGTACCATTGCCTTTTGGTTGAATTAAAACCGATATTTGCGATTGAACCTAATCGCTTAGCACGGTGATTACGAATTGGATGACATAAGGGCATAGGAAAACTATCGATAATGGTATACGTAGGATTGGGCATAATTGTTTGAATTAAACCAAAGCGAATCCACTGAAAAATGTTCATGGCGTTAACGCTAATACGATTGAATCGGGAGCGTTCCGGTAGCCCCTTGAATCCTAAGCTTAGAAGAAAACGGTAAAAGCGGCGTTGATCGGTCATGCCCAATTCCACTTGCCAACAAAGTAAGGCTAACAACGTAATATCGTCTAATTTTGCGTATTGGTAATTCTTTCTAAATTGAATTGATACTGGTACAAAGCGTTGATACAACGGTGATAGTAGCGTAATCCATTTAGCTAGTGGTGATTGAACTTTAATGACTGATTGCTTATACTGTAATTGGTCCAACATGGCATTCACTTCTTAGTTAGTAGAGTAACTATAGTGTAGCCTTGTTGGGCTATTTTTGTACAAATCTAATCAACTAGCACCAAGCGTATCAATTATTTATGTGTACAACAATTTTTGTTTCAAAATTAGCTATGTCTGATGTGGCTCAAAGGCAAAACACGTGGCTTACTAGTCGTTTGACATGACCATATGCCGTATTATTGACGGAAAATCTGATGTTTAATCGTTAGTTGTGGTTAATTTAACTAAGGATTTAGTACAATTCTTATCGGAAGATGTATTTTTCAAGGAAATTTTATTCTCACTCAATTAGCTGGAATGGTAGCTTTTTGGAGTGTAACGTGAGGAGTACTATTTTTGGCCTTTAAAGATGAATTTTTAGCTTACTAATATATCAAAAAATTGTTAAGAGTGTAGTTGTTGAGTTAGCGTCTTGGTCACAGGGAGATCGAAGTGGTTGGATTTGTATGTAATTTATCGGAGACTGTTCGTGTGAATTTAGTTGTTTGTTTTTTTGACTTTGAGGGTTTTATTAATCCGGTTATTTTCGAAGTAATTAGCATTTGTGCTTATCGTAATCAGGTTAGAGTGGAAATTTAACTAGCATTGCTTAACACATTACATGTTTTTTAAAATTTTTTTGGGTGTTTCAAATCTAAGTGTTTTAATTTTTAAGTTTGAAGTAGGTTCTAGGAGGAAAATGATGAAACTTGCAATTGGATTAAACCGGAAGTTAGTTGTACGTTTTTTGAAGAAATATATGATTATTGTTATATTGATTGGAGTAATTGGTGGCCTTGGCAGTGTCTTTAGTTCCTTGAAATCCCAAGGAGTGCAATATGTTTCGGCTGGGCATCTGGTTCAGAATGATAACAATTATAACTTAGTAACCTCATATAAACAGTTTGTAGAATCTTCTCGTTTTAAAACAATTATAAATGAAAAAGTTAATGAAAGTGCGTGGAAAAGTACAAGTTATAGAGATAATTACAAAGTAACCCTTTCCCCGGAAGGAAGTACCTCGCCCTTCTTTACAATAACGGTGGTAAGTGATAACCCTAAGTATTCAAAATACTTAGCAAATGAAGCTATGAGACTGTTTATAACAAATATAGGAAAATATTTATCTGGGGCGAATACGTCAATTATGTCACAGGCAAGTACTTCTAAGACAATTGATTTTAGGTCTAGTATGGGGAAGACTGCGTCCATAGGTGTCGTGGCTGGATTGATATTTGCGGTAGTTATTACTGGAATCCATTTAGTTTGGATAGGGAAAATTAAAGATGATAAATACATTAGTGACATGTATGAAGTTAAGCATCTAGCTACTATTAGCCTTCACAAAATCAATAAATAAAGTGAGGATATAAAGTATGAGCGATATTAAGAATGGAATTAGAAAAATTAATAGTGGTCTTTCCAATGTTGGAGAAAAAGCAAACATTATTACCTTCATCTCTTTGGAAACTACAAGAGTTCAACAAATAATTATTGCCAATATGGCGTTGATGTACGGTCAGGCGGGTATGAAGACTGTGATTGTTGATTCTGATTTTGGAAATAATTCTTTGATAGAAACTTTTGGAATGAAAAATCAACAAGGATTGTCTAATTATCTAAATGACCAATCAATTAGTTTGAATGATATAACTAATCGGGTAAGTGGGCAGAATACAAGTGTGATTTCGTCTGGAAATGTAGAAATAGCAGAAACTAAATATTTAATTGGAGATCCAAGATTTGCTAGTTTAATTAATCAATTGAGTTTGGACTATGAAAAAGTACTAATCAACACACCTATGTTTGAACATATTGATACATGTGAAAACTACATCTTAGTTTCCGACGGCATTCTGTTAGTTTCAAATTCAAAAACAACTAATAAACGGACAGTGTATAAGATAATAAAGGCTTTGCGAAAAAATGATGCAAAATTGATCGGATATATTGATGTCAAGGAGGAATAGACGGAATGGAAACTAGGACACGACAAATAGTTGTTGTGCTTTTCTTGGTCTTTGTAGCATTTGCGCTTGGAATATTTACTTATTGGAGATATACAGATGATCTTGTTTCAGAGTCCACTTCCCCAGATGCTGTAGCCGTGAAAAGTGATAGACTGGAAGTTTCTCTTTCAAGAAAGACAAGTTTTGGAGGCGATGCTCTTACAGGTAAGAAAGAAGAGCAGTTTAATCAGGTCATGAGAAAGATTAATGCGAAGCATCATATTGGCGCTTATTTAGGAATTGAGGATGGGAAAGTAAGGTTTTCGGGAGCTAGAGGATATGCAAATGCAGGTGGGTCAGCAGTTTTTCGAATTAATAGTGCATTTTTAGTTGGAAAGTATCAGGAGCTTATTAATAATGCAATTTTATTGCACTATGCAAGTCAAGGCAAGCTCAACCTGAATAGTAATATTAACACATATGTTTCTAATGCTGGAAGTTATACCATTAAAAAATTACTAAATGATGGGTCCGGAAGGTTTGTCACCTTAAAACAGTTAACACAAGTAAGTAGCAACGATTTACCAAATTCATATAATAGTATTATTTTTAATAAGAAACATGTAAAAGATAGTATATCTGCGGATTCATTAATTAAAATTAGGCTTATAAGGAAAATATCAGGAACTACTTATCTAAGCACATTAAAAAAATTAATAATTATCCCTCTAGGCTTAACAAATACTCGAGTGTATTCACCACAAGAAGGGACACAATCCAATGATGTTGAAAGTTACATATATGCAACTACCAATGGGATTCCTAGTCAAAAAAAGATGATACAGTTAGCTGATCCAATCTTGGGATATGATCAGTTACGAATGTCACTATCGGATGTAGTTATTTCATATACTAAAATTTTGAATAATGAACTGTTTTCGAGGAGATTCAGTAAGTTATTTTTGAATTCGATTACGACAATTGATTCAAAAAACAAAGTATCCTCAGCGAAACAATCGCTGATTTTAAGAACACACAATCAAGAGATTAGAATGGAATATGTAGTTAAAGAGAATCGCCTTTTAATTACAGGTTCTAATTATCCCAATGTACAATTAAGTGACGCTGAGTTGTTTAAAGATTTGCGAAAGCTTTTTTAATGTCGGGGGGCAAACGTTAGTGAATAATAGTTTAAAAGTAGGTCTAATGATTCCAACATATAATGCGGGACTGGAATTTGAAAAAGTAGTTAAGATGATTGGAAAGCAAAAAATTAGTTTTGAATTAAGAAAGATAATTATTGATTCTGAATCGGAAGATGAAACAAAAAAGATAGCGGTGGATAATGGATTTGAAACTTTCGATATAGACAAAGAGCTGTTTACACATGGATTGGTAAGACAAAAGGCAGTGAATATTTTGAAAGACTGCGATTTTGTGTTCTTCATGACTCAAGATGTTTTTCTAAAAGCGGGAGCGCTTCAAAGCCTATTCGATTTTATTTCACGGGATCCAAACATATTAGTTGCATATGGCCGTCAAATTGTAAATGAAAACACAGAAAATTATTTTGATGCGAAGGATAGGACATTTAATTATCCATCCAGGAGCCTAATCAAAGCAAAAAATGATGTTAATGAATTGGGAATTAAAACGGTTTTTTCATCAGATGCATTTTCAATATACAATTCAAAATTGCTAAGAAAAATTGGAAATTTTCCGTCAAAAATACGTTTTGCTGAAGACATGTACATTGCTGCCAGGGCAATTGATGCAGGGTACAAAATTGGATATTGTGCAGATGCAATGGCGATTCATTCAAATAGATTGAATTTTTATGGATTATTTAGGCGTTATCTAAGTATCGGTGTTTTTCACGCTGAGAATACCTGGATTCAGAAAGAATATGGATCCAATGAATCAAATGGAATTAAGCTAGTCTTTGCACAAATTAAGGAAATGATAAACGAGGGGAATATTGTAAAAATACCAGAATTGATACTTCGAACTCTTATAAAATATTCTGGATATACAATTGGAAAAATTAAGGGGAAATAGAATTATGCGTATAGTTGTAAATGATATCGTTGCGGTTCCTGATTCAGGAGGGGTTTTTTCTGTTTTAACTGATTTTTACGAAGAAGTGTTGCAATACAGTAAATTGCATAATGAAATTGAATGGATTTTTTTACTATCTGGTCCTTATGTGCAAGAGACAGCGAACATTAAGGTAATTATTAAACCTAAATTAAAAAGATCAAAAATAGCACGACTGCTTTTTGAATTATTTTCTGGTGGAAAAGTGATAAATCAGTTACATCCGGATATTTATTTTTCACTTCAAAATACTATGACGTTAGGGGTAAAGGCATCTAAGTGGGATTATGTACATCAGCCGTTGACGTTTCAGAATGAAATTAGGTTTTCACCATTTCGCAAGGAAGAGCGGAATCTTTGGGTGCATCAAGCCATTATTGGTCATATTATTAATTATACAATAAAGCATACACAAACCAATGTGATTGTACAAACTAAGTGGATGAAGGACGCTATACTTCAAAGACACTTGGCTTTGCCATCAAGAGTATTTATATTGCCACCTAATAATATTCATGTAGATTCAAGCGAAAGTAATGCGCTGCCTGACTTTAGTAGTTTCTTTTATCCTGCTACTGCAATGAAGTACAAAAATCATGAGTTTTTGTTTAATGCAGTGAGAGAATTGGAAGCAAGAGGGAATAATTTTGAAGTTATATGTACCTTGACAGAAAAAAATGTAGCTGACTTAAATCTTTCTGTACCAAAGTCAGTTAAGCTAGTAGGAATGTTAGATCGTAAGACGGTAATGACCTATTACAAAAAGCATGTACTAGTTTTTCCCTCATTACTGGAAACATTTGGACTGCCGTTATTGGAAGCAAGGCAGTCGGGTGATTATATTCTTGCGGGCAATACAAGCTTTGGGAACGAAATATTAAATGGGTATCCTAATCGTGAATTTTTCAATTTGAAGGATGTATCAGACTTAGTTCAAAAGATGGAATCATGCATTCAAGGCAAAAGAAATATAGTAAAGGTTATTGATAACAGAAAGCGTTCTAAGTTGTCACTTGTCACTTTAATTCAAAGGGGAAATTAAAGGAATGAAGCAAAAAAAAGTTAATATTCTAATGGCAACATTCAATGGTGAGGACTTTTTATGTGATCAAATAAAAAGTATTGTTAGACAGACTTATACAAACTGGGAACTATATATAGGTGATGATGGTTCGCACGATAGAACCCGAAAAATTATTGCCAACTTTGAGACACTCGATTCGCGTATTCATCTGATTAAATTTAAAGATAGTGGATCACACGGACAGCTACTAAACTTTAAAAGATTAATGTATTATGTAGAGCCATTGGATTATGATTATATAATGTTTGCGGATCAGGATGACGTGTGGCACGAAAACAAAGTGACAGATACATTAGATAGTATGCTGCAGATAGAGAAGGGACCAACACTAATATATACGAATTACGATGAAAATGATATACATGGAAACTTAAACTTGCGATATGGTTCGTTATTTCATAAAAAATATGGAATGCAACAGTTGTTGCTGCAGAATTGGATTATGGGATGTACAATGATGATAAATCGTGAACTCGCAGATTTAGGAATAAGTATACCTCTTGAAGCAGAGAACCACGATAATTGGCTAGTATTGGTAGCCTTAACTTATGGTAAAATTTATTATTTGGATGAAAGCACAATGATGCACAGGATACATGAGAATAATGTAACAAAAAACATTTCTCAGAATAAGTTTTTAAGACCGGAAAAAAGATTTCTTAATGATCTGAAAAACAAAAAGAAATTTCGGAATAGAAACATCAATTTGATGGTGAAGTTATTGAGCATTGATTTCAAAAAAACTACAAATTATGCATTATTGTTTTTAAAAATACTTAATACACGAAGTAAACTAAAAAGAATTGCGTTGATGGAAAAAAATGGATTTGTTGGACTTAATCTACACAAGACTATTAAATTTTTACTGATGGTGTAAGATAACGAAATTTGGAGGAGTATTTTGAAAAAAGTTGCGGTGATAATGTCAACGTATAATGGACGTAAATATTTATCAGAACAAATTGAAAGTATTTTAAATCAAAAAATTGATTCAGATGAGTATACTCTGGACTTGTATATACGCGACGATGGGTCTTGTGATGAAACTGAGAGTATTGTTACAACGTATATGACGAGAAGTGAAAATATACATTTACTCCAGAATTCAGGTACAAATTTGGGAGTTCAGGGCTCGTTTTATAGTCTAATGAGATGCGTCGAAGCAGATTATTATTTCTTTTGTGATCAAGATGATGTGTGGTTTTATAATAAGGTCACAACGTTTATGAATGAATTTAAGAAACATTGTGATAAAATTCCTTGCGGTGTGTATTCGGATTTATCGTTAATTGATACAGAGGGAAAAGCATTGGGAAAAACCATGATGCAGGAACAAGGCTGGAGTTATGATGAGAAAAGAGACCTTTCCTTATTGATGTTTAATACTCGTGTAACTGGTGCAGCATTTGCGATAAATCGCGCTGCAAGAGATGAAGTGATAAGAATTGATGCTCGCAAATTTTCAAGTGTTTTAATGCATGATTCGATTATAGCACTGCTCACACAGGTTTATGATAATCTGTATTTTATACCTAAGACATTAGTAGGGTATCGGCAGCACGAGAATAATGTACTTGGAGCTGCTCCACAGAAACATTCGCAATTTGAAATCGGTTTTAAAAAAAATCATTATCGGCATTTGTTTCATGATTTAATGCTTGTAATACAAGTATTAAATTGGACAAATGTGCCAAATACTAATATGACTATGATACGTGCAACACAGGATTTTGTGAAGCAACAAAGTTTCAGAGGAAGAGTAGCTTCAATTTTTAAAAATTATAAATGTCTATGGGACAAATTTCGACTGAGACATGTTGTATTCTTATTAGTATTTTATCGATATGCTAATCTTTCAAAGATACAGTAAGTTGTGAACTAACGACAAATAGCGCGAGAAGGCGGGGAAATATGGCATTTTTAATCATGATTTCTGAAAATCTTGTTTCTTTTTCTAAAATATGGTTGTCAAAGATCAGTGGAATTATACTATTGATTTTAACAGGATTTTTGATTGGTGCTGCTACACCGGGAATTACTCCAGACTATACACTGTATATGACAAATTATAATTCTAGGACTAGTTACTTTGAAAGTGGATATAATTTGTTAAGTCACATTGGAAAGAATGTAGGATTTGAATATCCAAAATTTAGGATGGTAATGGCGCTTTTATCCGTTGTGTTACTGCTTTGGGGAATCCTAAGAATAACCAATAATGTGGCGATTGTAGCGTTTTTATATGCTATTTCTATATTTCCTGTAGATGCAATTCAGATCAGAAATTCATTCATGCTTTCAATTGTGGTGCTTGCCTTTACCTTTGTGCAACATTCAAATGTAAAAAGTTATTTAGTTACGGCAATCATTTTGTTTCTCGCGTCGTCGACGCATACGCTTGCACTGACATTTGCAATTCCGTTGATAATCTCGATGTTCAGACTAGAAACACAAAAAGTCTTTGCAAAGGCATTGATTATACTGAGTGTGATTATTGTATTTCTTAGCGCTATTTTTCATTCTGAAATATTGAAGATTTCTCAAATTGTTTTAAATATATTCAATTTCAGATCATCAGTAGTTGGCAATGTTGCTGCAGTATATAGCAATGCAGCTGGGAAACGTTTTTTATTGATAGCTGGAATAATTGCAATAGTTCAATTATATCTAGCACTATATATGTCAAATTGGATGAGAAAAAATAAGATCAATAATCGATTATCCAATTCAATTATACCAATTATGTTATTAGGAATTATTGCAGTTGCTTTGATGACAGTCTCCTTGGACTATTGTAGATTGCTCAGAAATACAACAATGTTTATATATATATATATAGCTGCTTTTGTTGAATCACATCCTAAGAGAAAGAGATATCTATATTTAGAAAATTTTGGGGTGATAATATGCGGTATGTTTCTGGCGATTACAACATATTATTTACAAAATGTAATATTATATCCTAATTCTGGAGAAATCATTCGTACTACAATTCATTTAGCTGGATAAGTTGTAAGGTGTAGAATAGGATGCTAATGTTGAAAGGAATATGAAGATGAAGATTAGTTTTGTGTTGCCACCTTTTAGTGAAAAACCGATTGGTGGATATAAGATAGTTTTTCAGTATGCTAATCAGTTTGTTGCTATGGGGCATGACGTTACCATCTGTTTTCTTAATTATTTGTATCCTGAGAAGATTCCAAAAACGAAAAAGATAATTTCATTTTTGAAACATAAATTTTCGGGTGATTTTGAAATAAATTGGTTTAAATTAGATACTAGAGTAAAAGTATTAAATAACATTATCTTTGCTTCGGAGATTCCTACTTCGGATGTTGTCGTCGCAACTGCAGTACAAACTGCTTTTTGGATGGATAACTTGGATGAAAGATTGGGAAAAAAAGTTTATTTTATTCAAGGATATGAAACATGGGCTTATTCAGAAAAGGTTTTAATTGATTCTTTTAAATTAAAAATGAAAAAAATCGTCATTGCGAATTGGTTGAAAGAAAAGATTAATAAATATACGAAAGATAAGATTTCTGTCGTGCCTAATTTTCTTGATGGATCAGTATACAACTTTGCACAATCGATTCCTAACAGACACAATATAGTTGCAATGATGTATCATGTTTCGGACTTGAAAAATATTGGTTTTGGAATGGATGTTCTTCAAGACGTGCATAAGGTGGTACCAAATCTACAGGTCCGAATGTTTGGAGCGTATGATACTCCCCAAAATTTACCAAACTATTTTTCATATATTCAAGATCCAACACAACAATATCTTCGAGATCAAATATATGGGAAAGCAAAGGTATATTTACTTCCATCGCTTTCTGAAGGATGGGGCTTGACAGGCATGGAGGCGATGTCGGCTGGATCAGTATTAGTCTCGAGCGATATTGAAGGAGTGAGGGAGTATGCTGTGAATAAAAAAAATTCTTTTTTAATTACTCCTAATAAAAAAGATATTTTTTGTAATAAAATTATATCAATTTTAGCATCGGAAGATGAACGTGTTAAAATTGCGCGCATGGGGGTTAGTGACATTAGAAAATACAGTTTAGCATCTTCGGCTCAAAATATGGAAAACATTTTTTTGAATTTGGTTAGATAATTGAGGGAATAAAATGAAAAAAATTGGGCTTTTCACATTGAATGGAAATGAGAATTACGGAAATCGTTTACAAAATTTTGCCGTGCAAAATCACCTTGAAAAGATGGGGTACCAAGTGGATACAATCTTGTTTCGACCGGAATATTCCATTCAACAAATGACGATTTGGCAAAAATTGTGTAAGCATATCATGAATCTGGATATTCATAAAACAATAATGGAAAAATGTAGCAATCTCATAAACAAGAACAGATATTTGCGGGAAAATGCAATTCGGGAAAAAAGAGTAATGAGGTTTGAAGAATTTAGCCGGAAATACATACATGAAACTTCGTATGCTTTAAACCAATCTGTTTTTTTTAATCAGGAACAGATTAAAGTTTTGAATGATGAATATTTCACTTTTTTTGTCGGATCGGATCAGGTCTGGAATTTGGATGGGATTCATTTCCCTAGCTTCTTTTTTTTGCCATTCGTTCAGAAAAATAAACGTAATTCGTTTTCCGCTAGTTTTGGTGTGCAAGACATTGATAATAAATTTGTTAAGGATTATAAGCTTGGACTTTCAGAAATGAATCACATTTCAGTTCGTGAGAAAAGTGGAGTAGAGATTGTTCAAAAACTTAGTTCAAAGAAAGCTACGTTGTTGCTTGATCCTGTGTTTTTAGTGGATAAACTTGAATGGCAAAAGATGTCTAATCTTCCTAATAATATGCCAAAAAATAAGTACATTCTTACATATTTTTTGGGCAAAATGACTATTCAATACAAAAGAATGGTGAATAAGTTTGCAGCTGAGCAAAATTTATCTGTTGTCTATCTAAATGAGTTTTCACATCCGGAAAGTTATGATTTTACTCCGGATGAGTTTTTAGGATTAATTTCACAGGCCACATTCTTTTTTACAGATTCATTTCACGGGGTCGCATTTTCAATTATATTCAATACACCTTTTATGGTATTAGATCGAATCGATAAGGTCAGAAGTATGAGCACGAGAATTGAAACGATTTTAACACAGTTCGGACTTATGGATCGATATCATGATGGAGGTGGAAAGATTCAATCGGGCGAATGGTTGAATCTTTGTGATACGAATCGCGAAGAGATTATAGCAAGTAACCGAAGTAAGACGAATGCTTTTCTTAAAATGTGTTTTATGGATGCAAAACATTAGTCGGCATGTATTTTTATTCTGGAGGGTACCAAGTATTATGAAGCAAAGGAAATTTGGCGCGGCATTGTCATATATTAATATTATTGCAAAGAATCTTGTGAATTTCTTGTACACGCCATTTTTACTTCGTTTTGTTGGACAGTCTAGCTATGGACTTTTTCAAATGACGAACTCTGTGATGCTGAGTCTTAGTTTATTGTCTATGGGTTTTTCAAGTGCCTATGTAAAATTTTATATGAGTTATAAAGTAAAAAACGATATGAAAAGTATCAAGAAGTTAAATGCTCTGTATCTGATAATTTTTCTGTTTGTAAGTGTTCTTTCACTCATAATTGGAATCTTGCTTGTTTTGAACACTGATAACTTATTTGGGAAAACTTTGAACACTGCGGAATTGCAATTGACACGCTCTTTGATGATAATTATGGTGTTAGATATTGCAATTACATTTATTTCGACGGTATTTGATTCGAATATTACCGTAAATGAACAATTTATATTTCAGCAATCTCGACAGTTGTTTCAAACATTTCTTATACCCATATTGTGTATTCCAATGGTATTGATGGGTGTAGGTGTACTTTCTATCTCGATAACATCGATCACAGTTACAACGCTGTTCTTGATCTTAAATATGAGTTATTGTATTAGAAAGCTCAATATGCAATTTGATTTTCAGAATTTACCCGTTCAGTTGTTCAAAGAATTAGGTGCTTTTTCGTTTTTTATCTTTCTAAATCAAGTTGTGGATTTGGTGAATAATAATGCCCCCAACTTCATATTGGGAATGTTTAGAGGTGCCCAACTTGTTGCAACATTTTCAATAGCAGTTCAAATTAAAAATATGTTTTTCATGCTTTCAACCTCTTTATCAAGTATTTTTATTCCTAGAGTAAATGAGTTAGTTAATTTGAAAAAGAGTCGGGAGGTTCTTACAAACCTTATGATTAAAGTTGGAAGAATACAAATGACGATACTTTTTTTTGTTCTGGGTGGATTTATTGTTGTCGGAAAATATTTTGTTCGTCTATGGGCGGGTCCTCAAAATATGGAGGCATATATGTTAATCATCTTAATGGTGCTTCCGGCAATAATCCCACTTTCACAAAATATTGGAATTGAAATTCAACGTGCCCTGAATAAACATATTTTTAGATCTGTTGTTTATATAATTTTTGCGTTATTAAATGTCGTTATAACAGTAATTGGCTCAGTTAAGATAGGTCTAATTGGTGCAGCAATAGGTTATGTTGTAAGTATCCTAGGCGCAAATGGTGTGCTAATGAATTGGTATTATGCTAAAAAAATGCATTTGAATATGAAAAGGTATTGGATTGAGACTTTGAAAGTTACCTTTCCGTTTATCTTTACTACAACAACACTCATGTTAGTACAATATTTTAGTGGCAGTGTGAACTCTATGCCACAGTTTTTTGAATTTGGAGTAGTGTACGTTTTAATATACAGTGTGCTATATTTTGTAGTTACCGCTAATAGTTATGAAAAAAGTTTGCTTGTTGGAATATTGAAAAAGTAGGAGGCAAATTTAATAGTGAGTAAAATAATGAGTTTTGATGAGATGTATACGAAAGTTGTGGATGGTAAATATAGTTTTGGAACAGGGTCTTGGGCGGTTGCTAGTCCCCATATCACTATGAAGTTGAATGAATATGGTGAATATCAACCTGAATTAAAAGAAAGTGCTAATTTACCTTCTGAAAAGGAATTAAAGGCGATGCAGGATAGTTGCCTATCATTAAGTGAAAAAAACGAGTCAGATGTTGCAGAAAAAGCATTTTCAAATATTCCAGATATTAAATTTGATAACAGAATAGGATTCTATTCTGGGCTTTATATTGGCCATGTAACTGAAGGAAAGTTTCGAGAAAATGGAAGCTCTGGTGGATTCGGAACTTGGATCTTCAAAGAACTATTGGAACGTGGAAAGATTGATGGTGTCATTCAAGTAAAAGAGTCAACTGAAAATTCCAAGTTATTTGAATATGGAATTTCAAATAGTTTGGAGCAGATTTGTACAAGCGCAAAGACTAGGTATTATCCGGTTGAACTATCTGAGGTAATCAATAAAATTAAGAATACAGATGGAAATTATGCAATTATTGGATTGCCAAGTTATATTATGGAAACGAGATTATTGTCAGATGTATTTCCACAGCTTAAGAAGAGAATTAAATTTATGATTGGCTTAATTTGCGGACATCAAAAATCCACAAAATTTGCCGAGTTTTTGGCGTGGCAGTGCGGCATAAATCCTGGAAATTTGCAACGAATTAATTTTAGAAAAAAGATGAAGGATGGAAATGCAAGCGACTATGCGATTGAAGTTACGGGATTAGTGAATGGAAAATCTCAAACTATTGTGCGGCGAATGAGAGACTTAATAGGGTCAGATTGGGGTCAGGGTATATTTAAAATTAGTGCATCTGATTTTACGGACGATGTAATGAATGAAACTGCTGATGTGACGTTAGGAGATGCATGGTTACCAGAATATGTAAAAGATAGCAAGGGAAATAATGTTATTATTGTTCGAAATCCAGTTATTAAAGAAATAATCGAAGATGGTATTAAAAACAGTAAAATTTCGGTCACTCGTGTAAACGTTGAAAAAGTGTTTTCATCGCAAGCGGCACATTTTCGACATACTCAGAGAGAGTTGGCGTACCGGTTATATAAGAAAGAAAAGGCTAAAATGTGGGTACCTCAAAAGCGAGTAGTTGCAAGCAACGATTTTCCTTGGATTCGTAAACGAATTCAAGATAAACGAGAAGAAATTTGTAAAAAAGTCCCACTTATTTATGCCAAAGCTGTCAATAAAAATGATATTATGTATTTTGAAACTAGAATGGCGAAATTATCAAAATCCTATAAGAATTTGTATACTATTAAAGGAATACAGGATAAAATTAAGAAAGAGCTAAAATTAAAATAAAACTGGTAAAAAAGGAGTGTTTTTTTTGAAAGGTATTATTTTAGCAGGGGGATCTGGAACACGTCTATATCCAATAACGCGTGCAATTTCAAAACAGTTGATTCCAATTTATGATAAACCGATGATTTATTATCCATTATCTACGCTGATGTTAGCTGGTGTGCAGGATATCTTGATTATTTCAACACCAACGGATACACCACGTTTTGAAGAACTGTTAGGTGATGGTCATGATCTTGGTTTGAATATTTCATATGCTGTTCAAGAAAAGCCTAATGGTTTGGCTGAAGCATTTATTCTAGGTGCTGATTTTATAGGTAATGATTCAGTTTGTTTAATTCTTGGAGACAATATTTATTACGGTGGCGGTTTATCGAAAATGTTGCAGCACGCTGGTGAAAAGCAGCATGGTGCAACGGTATTTGGCTATCATGTTAACGATCCAGAACGATTTGGGGTCGTTGATTTTGATGCGCATATGCATGCTAAGTCAATTGTCGAGAAGCCGGAGCATCCAGCTAGTAATTATGCCGTAACCGGAATGTATTTCTATGATAATCAAGTTGTGGATATTGCTAAAAACATTAAGCCGTCGCCACGTGGGGAACTTGAAATTACAGATGTTAATAAAGAATACTTACGTCGCAATGAACTAGATGTTGAGCTAATGGGTCGTGGCTTTGCATGGCTAGATACAGGGACTCATGATTCATTGCAAGAAGCAAGTAGTTTTATTGCAACAGTACAAAAGCGTCAAAACTTGAAAGTTGCTTGTCTTGAAGAAGTTGCTTATCGGATGGGGTATATTGATGCCGATAAGGTTTACGAATTGGCACAACCTTTAAAAAAGAATGATTACGGACAATATTTATTAAGATTAATTGGGAGGGCTTAAATTTTGGGTAAATTAAAGGTAACAACAACAAAATTACAAGATGTTAAAATTATTGAACCAGCAGTCTTTGGTGATAAACGTGGTTTCTTCACTGAAACATATTCTGATCAAGATTTTAAAGCAGCAGGAATTGATTTTAACTTCATCCAAGATAACCAATCGTTATCAGCCGAAGCTGGAGTTTTACGGGGCTTACATTTCCAACGCGGGAAGTATGCACAAACTAAATTGATTCGGGTCGTCACTGGGGCAGTCTTGGATGTCATCGTGGATGTGCGTAAAGGATCACTTACCTACGGCCAGCATGAAGGCTATATTATTTCTGAAAGTAACCATCGCCAATTACTGGTTCCTCGTGGCTTCGCGCATGGATTTGTTACTTTGACAGATAATGTCAACTTCTTATACAAGTGTGATAACTATTACAATGCCGAATCAGATGGTGGCATCACCTTTATGGATAAGGACTTGAATATCAACTGGCCCATCGACTTTGATCAAGCGATTACTTCTGACAAAGATGCTAAGCAACAAACTTTTGCTGAGTTTGAAAAGAATAATCCCTTTGTTTACGGTGAAATTTAAGGAGCGCTCATGAAAAATCTATTGATTACCGGTGGTGCTGGATTTATTGGTTCGAATTTTGTCCACTATGTTTATAATAACCACCCAGAAGTAAATATCACTGTGTTAGACAAATTAACTTACGCTGGGAATAAAGCTAATATTGCGGATATTCTTGGCGATCGCGTTAAGTTGGTGGTCGGCGATATTTGTGATGGCCCATTAGTTGATGAATTGATGCAACAAACTGATGCAGTTGTGCACTATGCAGCTGAAAGTCATAATGATAACTCGCTTAAAGATCCATGGCCATTCTTGGAAACTAATGTTATTGGTACTTACACGCTTATTCAATCAGCAGTTAAATATAACAAGCGCTTCCATCATGTCTCAACTGATGAAGTTTATGGTGATTTACCATTACGTGAAGATTTGCCAGGTCATGGTGAAGGTGTCGGTGAAAAATTCACACCAACGAGTCGTTACAAGCCTTCAAGTCCATATTCATCAACTAAGGCAAGTTCTGATTTGTTAGTTCGAGCTTGGCACCGTTCGTTTGGTTTACAAGCGACAATTTCTAATTGTTCAAATAACTATGGTCCTTACCAATACATTGAAAAGTTTATTCCACGACAAATTACGAATATCTTAAGCGGTATTCGGCCTAAGCTTTATGGCACGGGTAAGAATGTGCGTGATTGGATTCACACGAATGATCATTCAGCTGCTGTGTGGGATATTTTAACTAAAGGTAAGATTGGCGAAACTTATCTCATTGGTGCCGATGGCGAAATGAATAATAAAGATGTGTTGGAAATGATTTTAGACTTAATGGGTGAACCTAAGGATGCTTACGATAAAGTTAACGATCGTCCGGGACATGACTTGCGCTACGCGATTGATTCAACTAAATTACGGACGGAACTTGGTTGGCAACCACAATACACTGATTTTCGTTCTGGCTTAGCTGATACCATCGAGTGGTACACGGAACATGAAAATTGGTGGAAAGCTGACAAAGGTGCAGTTGAGTCAAATTACGCTAAAAATGGTCAGTAAGATTAAGTAACCGGCAAGCGGATTGTTAATGACAGTTCGCTTGTTTTTTCGGGAGGAAAATAAAAATGGCAAAAGCAATGATTGTTGGGGCAAAAGGACAACTAGGTCAGGAGTTACAACGTTTATTAACAGAGTTAAATTGGTCTTTTGACGCTTTAGATGTGACGGATTTAGATATTACTGACAAATCCGCAGTTCGTGTCAAAGTTGCGGAATTAAAACCAGAAGTTATTTTGGATGCCGCAGCTTATACAGCCGTTGATAAGGCTGAAGACGAAGGAAAAGACTTGAATTGGCATGTTAACGTTGATGGTACTCAGATTTTGGCTGATGTTGCAGCTGAAGCACAGGTTAAATTAGTCTATATTTCAACTGATTATGTGTTTGATGGAACCAATGCAGGATTGTATCTGGAGGATGATCCAGCAAATCCCAAGAACGAATACGGTCGTGCAAAGTGGGCTGGTGAAGAGGCAGTACGTCATAGTGGTGCAGACTATTATATTGTACGGACTAGTTGGGTATTTGGTGAATTCGGGCATAATTTTGTCTTTACCATGCAAAATCTTGCTAAAACGCATGATAAATTAACAGTCGTGAATGACCAAACCGGGCGCCCAACATGGACACGAACGTTAGCAGAGTTTATGATGCATCTATTAACAGTTAATGCACCATTTGGGACGTATCAATTGAGCAACGATAATAGTTGTACTTGGTACGAGTTTGCTAAAGAAATTTTGAAGGATATTGATGTTGAAGTTTCTCCAGTTAGCTCGGAACAATTCCCTCAAAAAGCTTACCGTCCACGGCATTCTGTGATGAGCTTAGACAAGGCTAAATCTACTGGATTTAAGATCCCTACATGGCAAGAAGCGCTTAATGAATTTTTGAACAGTCTTGTTAAAAAATAAATGTGTGATCTGAGTATTTAGTTTTACTACTTGAACCTATTGATTTGAAAAATCTGTTGTTGGTAATCAATCTGATTACCAACATGAAGTGAACCCCCAATGTTGGACAACAATCCAATATTGGGGGTTTTATGGTAAGCACCCAATAACTGTAAGGTAAGCAGTAAATAAGATGACGTATTTTATGGTCTCCATATTCTTGATATCCTTAGGTTATCAAAGTTATGGAGGTT
>NZ_BJDI01000014.1 GCF_005405065.1 Lactiplantibacillus nangangensis
ATAACTGGAAAGGCGGTCGTTTCATATCATGATTACGAGGGCCGAGCGAAGCGACACCCTCAGATAGTTTTTTGTGCGCTCGAAACCAGCTTCATCCTATCAATCCCCCGCTAAACAGCCTATAATTAACTCATCACAATTAAAAGGTGGGAAGGGTTATGCAAGAAGGATACTTAGAACAACGTTTAATCGGCCAGCGATTCGAACTCAAAAGTGCGGACTTAACTGACGGAATCGCGTTTTATGGCATCTTTTACCATATCCATGCCGCAACCCCGTTACACGCAGGGGACTTAGTCGAAATCGTGCAAGCCAATGCGCACGGCTTAACGGTCACAGTGGTTGCGCCTCACCAATAGGGGGAATTGTATTATGGTCACATTGATCGTCAGCATCATCGTTCTATTACTCATCATCGCGTTACTCGTTGGGTCAATTCGCATCATCACTCAACCAAATCAAGGCGTAGTCCTGACATTTGGGAAGTTCGAACGAGTCCTGAGTTCTGGTTTTCATTTTATTAAACCATTTATCTCACGCGTAATCACCGTAAATACCGCTCAAACACCGGTAGACTTGAATCAACAAGTCGTCATCACTAAAGATAACGCCGAAATTTCAGTTAAGATTTCACTTAAATATCACGTAACCAATATTGAAGATTTTGTTTTCAAAAACGAAGATTCCGTTCGGAGTATGATTCAAGATACGCGGGCCGCTTTGCGGGGCATTATTGGGAACAAAGAATTGAATGAAGTGTTAAATGGGACCCAAGAGATCAACGCCGCTTTATTCAAGGAAATTTCTTCAGTTACCGCTGGCTATGGGCTGAACGTTGACCGAGTCAATATTGATTCGGTCAACCCCTCGGCAGATATCCAAGCCTCAATGAACAAATTACTCCAAGCGACCCGGGAACGGGATGCGACCATTGCGACCGCTGAAGGTAAGAGCCGTTCCATTACGCTTGAAAACGAAGCTAACAACAAGGCCTTGCTCGCAACCAACAAGGCTCAAAACGAAGCCTTGGTCAACAGCGCGACGGCCAAAGCCACAGCAATCCAAACCGAAGCTGACGCCGACGCTTACCGGACTAAGATTTTAAATGCAGCCTTAAGCCAATCATCTGAAAATTACTTTATCTTCCAAAACACCGAGGCCGTCAAAGCCTTAGCCAATGGCGACGCCAATACCGTTGTCTTACCGAACCAAACATTAGATAGCCTAGGCTTGATTCCAGCACTCACCAAAGTCGGTCAACTCACTAAAAAATAACGTTACGTCACGCGCGCCTTGCAGCAGGTCGCGCGTTTTTATTCACTTAAATATCATCAATCACTTAACTGGTGTACAATTGAAACACGCAAAATCTATCGAATTGAGGATGATAACTTGAAACAACCTTGGCAAACGGCTTGGCCGGAACGAATCAGCTACGGGTTGAGCGACGCCGCCGATAACTTAGTCTTTCAAATGATGACAACGTACCTGCTGTTTTTTTACACCGACGTCTATGGCCTCTCAACGAGCGCTGCGGCCATTCTGTTCGTTGTTGCCCGCTTGGCCGACGTGGTCGAAAGTTTAATTATCGGTGTCATGATTGATCGCACTCACTCCCGTTTCGGTAAAAGTCGGCCATTCTTTCTCTGGTATGCCCTGCCCTACGTGATTTTCGCCACACTAACCTTCGTGACGCCCAACTTTGGCAGTACCGGCAAACTAATCTGGGCTTACGTCACTTACCTTGGTCTCGGTTTCTTCTACACGGCTGTGAACTTGCCGATTACTTCGATTCTGCCGACCCTCTCCCAAAATGAACACGAATTAACGCTACTTGGCGTGATTCGACAATTTTTTGGTAGCTCGGTACAACTTGTCGTCGCCGTCTTCACCTTGCCATTAGTTGCCTTCTTCGGCCATGGCAACCAGCAACACGGTTTTCTTTTAACAATTAGCTTATTCAGTTTGATTTCGTTAGGCTTGATCTGGAATACCTTTTTCCAAGTCCACGAACGTTTCAGTCAACCAGAGCAGGCCCATCAACCCCTTAGTGAGGTCTGGGCCATGCTCAAAAAGAATCAGCCATGGCTCGTCATCTCAATCGTGATCCTGCTATATTGGCTAACGACCGCCATCAAAAATCAGACGACCATTTATTATTTCAAATATTTGTTACACAACGAAAGCCTCGTGCCAATCGTCAACGGCTTCACGTTTGCTTCACTCATTGGCGTCATTTTAATCGTGCGAGCGACTCGAAAAATCGGTAAAAAACGGACGATGTTAACTGGCATCTTAATCGCCGCTATCGGCCAATTGGGATTGGCTATCGGCGCAGAAATTCAAAATTTGGGCCTGATTTTTGGTGCCACGTTTGTCAATTCAATCGGGAATGGGCTAATCATTGGGCTAGTTTCGATCATGATTGCCGATACAATTCGCTATGGGATGAGCATGGGCATCCAGGCTGAAGGAATCTTAGCCTCCACTGATGACTTTGGTGTCAATGTTGGGCTGGGGCTCGGTGGACTAGTCACCGCTGGGTTATTTCATTTATCAGGCTATGCAGCGAACCACACCCAGAATCTCGCAACTCAGCACATGATCACCTTAAACTACGCTTGGTTGCCACTAGGACTGTATGGCTTAATGTTCATCATCCTTTGGTTTTATAATGAAAAGCGATTACTTATGGCAATTAACCAAAATTAGGCAACCAGAATAAGTCTGGGAGAGAATTCCAGACTTATTCTGGTTGCCTAATTTTTATAGACGAAACGTGGAACAAAAGGCTGCGACCTCCGCTTAGCTACGAAAGTCAAACGATTGAAAATGCCAAACATTCGACTTTCTAGGCTATGCTCGGTAGCAGACCGCCTTTTGCCCCACTCTCATTATTTTTTAAACGATACTTGGTAAAACGGGTTTGCTATAGAGGTAACCTTGATGAATATTAATGCCATACTTGGCAGCTAATTTTTGATCATGTTCATCTTCGACCCCTTCGAGGATCATGGTTAGGTCATACTTTCGGGCTTGTTGTACCCAGAAGTCCAACTGTTTCGGAATCTGGTCAGCCGTGCCATTCATACGAAAGTTTTGCATGGCAAATTTGATTTTATCTGCATAAGGTAAGAACGCCTTAATGTCCGCATATGTATTGTCAGTGCCGACATCGTCCAAGTCGAGCTTCATATCATGCGCGTGCAGAATTTCACTGTAGCGTTGCATTTCTGGCAAAGTGGGCGTTTCGGTCAATTCAATCGCCAAACGGACTGGAATAATCTTCTTCTGGAGCGTCAAAATTGTTTCGAGGGTCTCCGGTTCTGAAAATTGTGCACGATTTAGATTGAAGGCTAAAAATTGATTCGTAATTTTTGAGCCCAATTCAGCAATGGTTGCTTCAATTAACTTGGCTTGGTCAGCCACGGAAAGCTCCAAAAAACTCGTCGGCACTGTCCAACCATCCTGCTTTGACTTTCGTAATAACGCTTCATAGCCATAAATTTGATGCGTATCGATATCAACTTGTGGTTGCACAAAGAATTTAAAAATAATGCTCTCCTCCTAACGCCTGTTTGCCCCAGTTGCAGGTGAGTTTCTACAATAATCTTATTGTAAGATAAACGCCGCTTGCGTGCAATTGATTAACGTCATTCAACATAAAAATATTTATCAATCGATTATCCAACATAAAACATGACGATATTTGAGTAAAATGTGCGAATTGACTCGTTCCACAAAAAAACTGTTTTTAAGTTATCAGCTCTGATAACTCAAAAACAGCTTTAGTTTATTTTAAAAGTCATAAGAAAAGCCGACCGGAGTCGACTCTTCTGAATCAAAAATCCAATTATTTAACTGCTGGAGTCTTGAACCAGCCAATACGTGATGTGATAACATCAACGATAGCTTTCTTACCAGGAGCCAATAACTTACGAGGATCGTAGCCTTTACCGATTTGGTCTGCGCCAGATTCGATATAAGCACGGGTAGCGTTAGCGAAAGCAACTTGGTTTTCGGTGTTAACGTTAACCTTGCTGATACCCATTTCAACGGCTTTAACGATTTGGTCCTTAGGAATACCAGAACCACCGTGCAATACCATTGGCATCTTAACAGCGTCTGAGATTTCTTGTAAACGATCGAAGTGTAAGCCAGTCCAGTTTTCTGGGTACTTACCATGGATGTTACCAATCCCAGCAGCTAAGATATCAATACCAGTAGCAGCTAAAGTCTTAGCTTCTTCAACAGAGGCTAATTCACCTTCACCGATGATACCGTCTTCTTCACCACCAATTGAACCAACTTCGGCTTCAACAGAGATGCCTTTAGCATGAGCTAATTTGACGATTTCCTTAGTCTTTTCTAAGTTTTCGGCAAATGGTAAATCATGACCATCAAACATAACTGATGAGAAACCAACTTCGATACATTCTTTGGCAGCTTCGTAGTTACCATGGTCTAAATGCATGACAACTGGAACAGTAATGTTCATGCTTTCCATAGTATCAGCAACTAAGTCCATAACGAGCTTGTAACCGCCCATGTACTTAGCAGCGCCCATTGAAACTTGAAGAATAACTGGGGTGTTTGTATCTTGGGCACCCTTTAAGATGCAACGAGTCCATTCAAGGTTGTTAGTGTTGAACGCACCAATAGCGTAATGGTTCTTGTATGCGTCTTGTGTCATATCAACAGCATTTACAAATGACATAAAAATAACCCTCCTAGGTTAATTAAGAGATACGATTTTTGAATCACATTCATTTTAGCATACTTTACCCTAGAGTGATAACCGATTTGCGATATTTCTTAACCAACCCAACCCGCTTAACACCGGGGCTCGCCAGACCATTGCAAATGTAAGCCTTTTCAAGAATATCATACGATTTATAACGACTTTAGTTGCGACAGTCAACTAATGATAAAAATTAAGTTAGTTAATTTGTGAAATATATAACTAAATATTAGTATATCAATAATGTAAGCGCTTTCTTTAATTTCACAATAAGGTACAGTAAGACCGGCGTTATCTCAACTATTCTAATATTTGTTGCAACTAAAAAGTTTGTATTTACATTTGTGAAGAAGTGTTTATAATAGGACTTGTGAAATAAACAACAAGTATCGTATTGCTTAGGAGGAACCACTCGATGTTGAAAGAAATTGATGCAAAAACTGAAGTTAAACAATCAATTGATCGCCTAGTGTTAAATGCCTCTTTGGCTGCCAGCCGTTTGGAAGTCATGGACCAAGACCAAATTGATGAAGCTGTTACTGCCATGGCCCACGCGGCACATGCTGCTCGTGGGATGTTAGCTGCAATGGCCGTTGACGAAACTGGCCGTGGGAACTATCGCGACAAAGTTGCCAAGAACGATTTTGCGGCCAAAAACGTCTATAACTACCTTAAAGATGACAAAACGGTCGGTATTATTAGTGACGATCCCGTTAGTGGGATTACGAAAGTTGCCGAACCCGTTGGGATTATTGCTGGTGTCACACCAGTAACCAACCCTACTTCTACGGTCATCTTCAATGCGATGCTTGCTTTAAAGACTCGGAATCCAATCATCTTCGGCTTCCATCCTTTTGCACAAAAGTGTTGTGTGGAAACCGGGAAGATCATCCGCGATGCTGCTGAAGCTGCGGGTGCACCTAAAGATTGGATTCAATGGATCAAGGTGCCTAGCATGGAAGCGACTAGCGCTTTGATGAACCACAAAGGTGTTGCCACGATTATTGCCACTGGTGGTGCTGGCATGGTCAAAACGGCCTACTCCACCGGGAAACCAGCCTTAGGGGTTGGTCCTGGTAACGTCCCTTGCTTCATTGAAAAGACCGCCGATGTTAAACAGGCGGTCAATGATGTCATCACGTCTAAGTCATTCGATAACGGCATGATTTGCGCCTCCGAATCCAACTTAATCGTTGATGACAGCATCTATGATCAAGTCAAAACTGAATTAAGCCATAATGGCGTCTATTTCGTTGGCGATGACCATTTCAAAGCCCTCGAAAGCACCGTCATGAATTTGAAAAAACAAGCTGTTGATCCAAAAGTCGCTGGTCAAACTCCATGGCAGATTGCACAATGGGCGGGCTTCGATGTCCCCGTTGACACTAAAGTCTTAGCCGTTGAACTTCCTGACATCGGTGGTGATCAAGTCCTTTCACGTGAAAAGTTGTCACCAGTTTTGGCCGTCGTTCACGCCAAAGATACAAAAGCTGGCTTCAACTTAATGAAACGGAGCTTGTCACTCGGTGGCTTGGGTCATACCGCCACTTTGCACACGACTGATGAAGCCGTTATGAATGACTTTGCGATTGAAATGACCGCTTGCCGGGCTTTGATCAACGTGCCATCATCTCAAGGTGCAATTGGTTTCAAATATGACAATGTTGCGCCATCATTAACGTTAGGCTGCGGGACTTGGGGTCATAACTCAATTTCCCATAACTTGGAAGACTGGGACTTATTGAATATCAAGACCGTTGCCAAGCGTTTGAACAAGATTCGTTAAACCTTCAATTTTACAGATGTAATCCTTTTGCCGCCCAAAAGCGCCGCTACTCAGCAAGTTAGCTTGCTAGTAACGGCGCTTTTTCGTGGTCTAAGCCATTTTTTTAAATTTAAACGCATCCCAAGCATGATCCGGACGATATAAGATCAAACGCCCGACACTCCAAGTTAAATAACCGACAATTATCGCTAAAATCAAACTGATACTGAATGGTATTTCACCCACATAGCTGTTGATCACAACCGCATAAACGGTCCGGCCAAATGACGAAAAACCAACCGCAACAGCTAAATAGAAAACTGTTAGCCATAGAAACGCTAGTCGAAAACGTGGAAATAACATAAAGTTGCCGGAATTTTCTAACGATAAGTGCTTGAAGGCCCAATGATCCATGCCCCATAAGAACCCAATAATCACAAAGCTTAACCCCGCAAAAACCCCTAATCCCGGCCAAGTTGACTGATCAAGGTGAGCCAAATAACTTGTGTGGTAAGGATCCACACCAATCGCATAACTAACTAGATTAAAGGCGCCTTCTAACGCAAAAATCAAGCTAGGAATCGAAATTAGTGTAAAGATGACACTTGCCACCGCCTGACCGAGCCATAACCCAATCGTGGTAACAATCGCGTACAAGGCCAGTAAAAACAGTAACTGACTTAACATATAACGCAGCTCCGGTCCCCACTGCAGATTATAATTAACCGCACGATGGCTCAGCACCCGCAAAGTCCCTAAAAATAGCAAATGCATGGTGACAAAGCTGCCGATAATGACACTCCCAAAAATGACTAGTTTTTGCGTAAAGAGCTGATGCCGTGTCGCCCGTAAACTAAATAAATAATGATTAAAGTTTGTATAGTTGTCCCACATAAAAGTCAGCCAACCTAAAATTAAGATCACGATAAAATTGATAATCAACATTGTTATCCCGCCAGTTTCAGCAGTATAGCCACCGCTGGTAAACAGCCGTGCTGACTTGCCAGCTAGCGCGTTACTGATGACAGCCGTATCACTTGCAGATTTAAACCCGGTGATTAGTAGCACCGCAATAGCCGTCCACAAAATGCCCCGATAACGATGCCACAATAGGCGTCTAATTTCATGATTACTCATTGTTTGATTTCCCCCTATGACAATAATTCATAATCGCCCGCATCCGTTAAATTGGCCATGAATAAATCGGTCAAGGATAACGGTAACGTTTCTTGAAAGGCTGGCTCAGTCGCTGCCAAGGCCGCTTGTAACGTTGGTGTAAAGTCTTCAAAGACGACCACGATGACTCGACCAGAAACACTGACAATGTGACCTTGTTCCCGCAATAAAGCTGGAATCTTTTTATCCCGGTAAACCAATTGTAGTTTACGCGCCTGTAACCGCATCGTTTCTAGTTGGTAGTCATGAATTAATCGGCCGCCCTTTAGCATCAATGCCCGGTCAATGATCCCTTCTAGCTCACTCAAATTGTGTGAAGCAATCATAATCGCCCGTTTTTGGGTGGCCGCCTCATCAATCAAGATACTCAACACATTTTTGCGAACAATCACATCTAGGCCATCTAACGGTTCATCCAAAAAGATGTAAGGAGCACCCGTTGCCACACTCAGGATAATCGTGAATAGGCCAAACATCCCTTTAGAAAAATGACGCAACTTCTGATTGGCGGCCAAACCGTAGCGTGTCAGTAGTTGATTGAATTTTGCCAAATCGAAGTCAGGATAAGCCACTTGATAGTACCAGGCCACTTGTTGCGCCGTGGCACCCTTAAAAAAGTTGGCCTGCGGATCGACAAAACTTAAGCGTGTTCGCAAATCCGGCTGAGTGAGCAATGTCTCCCCATCAACGGTAATCGTCCCTCGGTCCAACAAGTATTGCCCATTGATCGTCCGAAATAGCGTCGTCTTACCGACCCCGTTTCGCCCAATGACCCCCACGATTTGTCCGGGTTGAATTTCAAAACTAATTTGGTCTAATGTCGCTTCATGATTGATTTGCTTACATAAGCCACTAACTTTCAAACTCATAATGACTGGTCCTCCATTTTCGTTAACCAAGTGATCAAGTCGGCAATGGTTACGCCTGATTGACTCGCTTGCAACACTAATTGTTGTAGCTTCACTTGAAGTTCCGCCTGCGCGGCACTTGGATCAAGTGCATTGACGTAAGTTCCTTTGCCGGGAACTGTTCTAATCACTTGTTGTGCTTCGAGCTATTTATACGCTTTACTGACCGTGTTGGGATTAAGTAGGTGTTGTTTGGCCATCTCACGGACCGATGGTAACTGATCATCCGCCTGCAAGATGCCTTGCGAAATTTCACGTTTAAGTCCCGCCACAAGTTGGGCGTAGTACGGTTGTCCACTATCATGATCGATTACAACCATGCCGTCACCTCCGTAACTGTATTATACTGTACTAGGTGTATTGTACGATGCCATACAGTTGAGTACAAGCGTTGAAAGGTTAATTTTTGGTAAATTAAAAAGCCACCATCAATCATTGACAGTCGCTCTATTGATCACACTATTCTCAATATCATAAGAATTCCAGTTATACAAACTTGAAATCACCCGATATTATCCCTGACCCAGTCAGCAACCGGCATCCCACCAATGGCACATAGCTCGACATCTGACCATCGTTGTTGTAAAGATTTTCCATCAAAAACTGGTGCCGTAAATAATTCTTCAGCGCTTTTAAACTCACAGCCACCCGGAATATCACATTTTCCAATCCAATACGGTAAAGCACTTTCTGGTAAGTAACCGATATAATGTTCTATTTCTGCCGAATCACTACGAAAATAAAAATAAGTCTCATCGACCGGCACTTTATTCTCAAATTGTTGTTGTAAAAAATCACAGTCTATCACGATTCAACCTCAATCTACTGAAAAATATCTAATTATTTCCGCCGTAACTCGCTGGCAGCATATTCCATGATTCCCATTAAGACGACTAAACTAATTGGAAAAGCAATCGCGCTCACGGCTAAGCTAGCAGTCAATTCGAAGAAATAAAAGACAAAGGCTAGTAAAACAATCGCGGCAATCAACATTTCAGTATCCACTATTCCCCAGTGCTTGATCATCAGGACAACCTCGTTTCGATTTATTTTATCACCACGAGTGTAACACGAATCGCATCAGTTTATGAGAGTGTACCCTTAAGAATCTGGTTAGAATTATTTTAATAATATACGTGGCTAGAATAGCTAAACTTCTGCGAAATATTAGTCACTGTGTCGATTCAAATAACGTAAATAGCCGAACATCCCACCAAGTAAACTAACGAAGCCAACCGAAAGCGTCGAAAGAAAAACAACAAAACTCAAAGCACCCAAGATAAAGCTTGTCACACCAACAATAAAGCTTATTCTAGCACCTAAAATAATCACGAGTTGCCAATTATTACGTGCCCGTGAGTCAGTAATTTGTACGCCCAACACTCGTTGCTTTGGCAAATATGGAATCAGTACCCCAACAATTGAGATCAAAATGCCAATGGCAGTACCATTATCATTTAAAGCCGTCGTACTAAAAGCCACTGGTAAAACCACTAATATAGCAGTGTAAACCAAGTAAACAACTTGTAAATCTAAGCGCAGTGCTTGAACTAATTTACGCAACGATGCTGGCGAGCAGATGCTTAACACCCAAAAGGCCGTTAATATTAGCAATAGTGGAATTGGCCTAATTGGCTGAATCGTTTTTGACTTAAAACCAGTTAATTGTAAGAACCAAACTAACATCAACATGAACCCATTGAGACTTTCCAATTTTCTTAAATTAACTTGAAATTGCTCTGGTATCAGCATCCCAATCACCACGTTTCTAATGATGTAACTGTCTACTAAGGGTTGAAAGTGTTGTGAATTCAGTAACACTGGCATTGGTTATGCCTTAAATGGACTTATGTGGCTCATTACTCAGAACAGTTGACTAGCTGTAGGTTGTTGCTGATAGCATCGGGCGTGTTGGTGGCGTTTGACCGGTGTTTTTCCGGTCTTACACCACGGACCGGTCGGGAGATTTGCGGGCTTGGCAAAGCTTCCGGGCGAGGGGCAAGACGTTTCTCAGGCTTGACCCGGCCCCTCGCCCGCATGTTATCAGCAGTAACCGGAAGCGGCATTGACTGACTATCTTTCATGGCTTGATTAGTAATGGCATCCTTTATCTGCCTATTAAGTGAAATCATAATACGTGCCAAAAACAGCAACAACCTTACAGCTTCGTTCAGTCAACAAAAAAACGCTTTTCCAATCTAGCTAGCCCTTCAGGACCACCCAGAATTGAAAAAACGCTATAGTTCACTAAGCTAACACCCGTGTCATCGTTGTTACTGCTAAACGCCCATTGTCCGCCAATGGCAAGAATAATTGATCGCCGTCATCAAAGCCGAGTTTCTTCCAAAAGGCTTCGACCACTGTATCTGACGAAACACGCGTTAATTGTAGGCAATGAATGTTACTCTTTAACGCAGCTTTCATCAACCCAGTCGCAATCACGCTCCCCACTGAACGCCGTTGATAAGGATTGCCCACCATTAATAAGCCAATGAATAAAAAGTCCTGTTCTGGATATTGATTCAAAATATCCAATACCGCAACCAAATGATTGGCTAAATAAAAGCCAAAGACTTGTTTTTGGGCTGCTTCGATTTCACCCGGATGCGCCGTCAAGTCATCTTGAATTTCAGCCCAACTTAACTCATTGGGTGAAAACTGTTGATGATAGTCCGGATTGGTTTGTTCTAACGCCAACAAATCAGCTTGATCTGCCATCGTTAACAACCGAATTTTAAAACTAGGTAATTCTGCTTGCAATGTTGCTAATTTCATTTTTATTTTTACTCCAATACTTTTTCCATGTTAAACCAAGTTTCGCCGGCATGACTCGAGTCGGCAACGCCTTGGTTTTGGTAACCATTCTGTTCATAGAATGGGACTAGTCGTGCTAAACAGGTTAGCGCCACACTCGTCCGTTGGGCTTGGCGGGCCACCTGTTCCAGTGCTGCCAAAAGTTGACTGCCAATCTTTTGATGGCGAGCTAATGGTGAGACGGCCAACGTAAAGACCAACTGATGCCCACCGCGCACTAAATTAGTCGGCGTTTTGGCAAACATTTCGTCTTCAATATAGCGCGCTTTGACCGCGGGCCCCACAATAAACCCTAAAATCATGTCACCCTCGCGCGCCACTAAAAAGGTCGTGGCTAATTTTTCGATCCGTTCACGATAAGCCGCTTCGCTGCCCGCCTCTGCCACCGAAAAACCGGCCTTTTCAATGGCTAACAATTGCGGCAAATCTGTCGGTCTAACTGGTGTAATTTCCATTCGTTCCGCCCCCTAGTAAGTACCTCTAGTATAGCAAAGCCCCGGCAAAACGGCGGCGTTTTCGGTCAACCAAACTTTTCGCCATTTAAAAAAGCGGTTAGCATGTCGCTTTTACAGTTGACATGCTATACTTAGGTTGTGAATTCGGTTACAACAACGTGAATTCAATATTCTTATTGAAATTAGGTGACTATTATGCCAGCACAATCAGCAGAGCAATTATGGAAAGACTTTAATGAAACGACCGATACTAACGGCGCTTCTTATCAAACGCGTTGGTTTGGAGAACAAAACAATCCTACCCAAGTTCAAGCGTTGACCGATGCGATTTTGTCTGGAGCCAAAACAGCGACCACGACACCATTGGATACTTATACCGCCGAACAAGTGGCAATTCCACAAGTTGGTGACTACAACGTCTTGTTAGATGGCAATATGAAACCCGTTGCGGTTCTTAAAACCGTCGTTTCCGAATTAATCCCGTTTTATCGGATCTCCGGTGAACACGCTTATCACGAAGGTGACGGCGATGGCACTATCGGTGACTGGCGGAAACGTAAGACCGAAGAATTCACCCCAGCCTTAGAGGATCATGGTCTGTCACTGACACCAGATACCCCAATGGTTAGTGAAGTCTTCGAACTCGTTTATCGCGCCGATTAACTTAATAATCCTGCTCACGGCCTAAGACCGGTGTGTCTTGGGCCGTTTTTTTGATAGCTTCATCGTTCACCACTTTCACCAAATTTTAATTTGTCAGCAACTGTTTTTTCGCTATAATAATTAAAGCTTAAACTAAACTTGTTGTTTACTATTACAAAACAAAGAGGTGATTGTCATGGATATCGGTCAACGCATTCGCAACTTGCGCATGCAAAAACAATTGACCCAAGAGGAATTGGGTGAACGAACAGATTTGAGCAAAGGCTATATTTCTCAGCTGGAACATAATCAGTCGTCACCCTCGATGGAAACGTTCTTTGCCATCCTAGAAGTTTTAGGTGAGACGCCGGCCGCTTTTTTCACACCAGAAACGCCGACGGATAAGATCGTTTATCATCCAAATGAACAAATCATTTTTGACGATGAAGCCCTGGGCTATCAACTAAAATGGTTAATACCGGCATCGAACGAGAATGAACTCGAGCCCGTAAAGATCAGGTTAGCTCCCAACGGTCGCTTCAAACCCTTCGAGCCCTCGCCAGCGGAGACGTTAATTATCGTCCAAGCTGGCACGCTCAATTTGCACTTAGGAACCCAAGACTACCGCGCAAGCGCTGGCGATAGCTTGTACTTCCACGCGACTAAGGCGCACCAACTCACGAATGCTGGGACCGAACCATGCACCTTCACCCTCGTGACAACGGCGTCCTACTTGTAAACTTAAAAGGAGGCTTTCAAATTGTCGGATAATACGCAACCAATCATTCGCTTAACCAATATTTGTAAAAGTTATGGGGATCAGCAGATTCTCAAAGATATCAATTTAGAACTTGAGGCGGGAAAATTTTATACGTTACTGGGGCCGTCCGGTTGTGGAAAGACCACGATTTTACGGACCATTGCAGGCTTTACTGATGCCACCGCCGGTCAGGTTTACTTTGACGGCCAAGTCATTAACGAGTTGCCAGCGAACCAACGCCAAGTCAATACAGTTTTTCAAGACTACGCGCTCTTTCCTCATTTAAATGTGGCTGAAAACGTTGGCTTTGGCTTAAAACTACATAAAATTGCCAAGGCCGAGATTGAGGAACGGGTCCAAAAAGCCCTCGCCCTCGTCCAGTTGGCTGATTTTGGGGACCGCGAGATCAGTGAGATCTCCGGCGGACAACAACAACGGGTCGCGATTGCCCGGGCCCTCGTCATGCAACCTAAAGTTCTCCTGCTAGACGAACCCTTATCGGCGCTGGATGCCAAATTGCGCAAAGATATGCAGTATGAACTTCGGGACTTGCAACAACGCCTCGGCATCACCTTTTTGTTCGTCACCCATGACCAAGAAGAAGCCCTCGCAATGAGTGACGAAATCTTCGTCATGAATAATGGTCAAATCTTACAAGGTGGGACGCCCGTCGATATTTACGACGAACCCATCAACCACTTTGTCGCCAACTTTATTGGTGAAAGTAATATTATCCCCGGTAAAATGCGCAAAGATTATACCGTTGAGTTTGTCGGCAAAACCTTTGAATGCGCTGATGCTGGGATGCGACCGAACGAAGCCGTGGAAATCGTCTTGCGCCCAGAAGACTTGGATATCGTCCCAGCTGATCAAGGCAAGCTCGTCGTGACAGTGGACTCACAACTCTTCCGTGGTAATTATTTTGAAATCGTCGCTTATGATAACGACCAAAATGAATGGCTCGTGCATTCCACCAATCCGGCCGACGAAGGAACGCCAATTGGCTTAACGTTTGATCCACAAGATATTCATGTCATGCGGCTACACGAAACCGAAGCGGCCTTCGATGCACGACTTGAACAATACGAAGACGATTAGGGGGGATCACAATGCAACGAAAACAACGCTTGAGCCGGAACACGGCTTACTTTGTGCCCTACTCGCTTTGGATTTTGCTCTTCGTGATTGCCCCCGTCCTTTTGTTGATCTATCAATCATTTTTCAACATTGATGGGCAATTCACCTTTGGCAACTATCAAACGTACTTCTCATCCAGCACTTACTTGATGATGACCGTTAACTCAGTTTGGTACGCCTTTTTGATTACACTAGCAACCTTGCTGATTAGCTATCCAACCGCCTATCTGCTCAATGAGACCAAGCATCCGCAGCTTTGGTTATTACTAATAATCATGCCAACTTGGATCAATTTACTACTCAAGGCCTACGCCTTCATCGGAATCTTTAGTCAGGCTGGCATTGCGAATCAATTTTTAAGTTTTATCGGCATTGGTCCAAAACAATTACTCTTCACGAACTTTAGTTTCGTCTTTGTCGCGGCCTACATTCAGATTCCATTCATGGTCTTGCCAATCTATAATTCAATCAGTGAGCTGAAGCCATCCTACGTCAACGCGAGTCGCGATCTGGGCGCCACGAATTGGCAAACGTTTAGTCGCGTGATTTTCCCATTGACCATGCCTGGGGTTAAGGCTGGGATTCAGGCCGTCTTCATTCCATCGCTCTCCCTCTTCATGTTGACCCGTTTAATCGGCGGTAACAAAGTCATCACGTTAGGGACGGCTATCGAAGAACATTTCTTGACGACGATGAACTGGGGCATGGGTTCCACGATTGGCGTCGTCCTGATTGTCGCCATGATTATTATTATGTGGCTCACCGGTGGTAGTGGTAAACGCCACGCACGAAAGGGGCTGACAAAATGACACAACGACGCTTCAAATGGCGCAACTTATACTTGTGGTTAGTATTTATTGTCTTGTACGCGCCAATCATTTTCTTAGTGGTCTACTCTTTCAGTAAGGGCGATACCATGAATAATTTTCATGGTTTTACTTGGTCACATTATCAAGATTTATTTGCGGATACTCGGCTAATTGCTATTTTCTTAGAGACACTTTTGATTGCACTATTGTCCTCATTGTTAGCGACAATGATTGGGACGTTGGGCGCTTTGGGAATCAATAACACCACCCGTCCCGTGACTAAAAACACCATTTTAGCGTTAAACAATATCTTAATGGTCTCACCTGATGTCATTATCGGGGCCAGCTTTTTGATCTTCTTCACGGCGCTAAAGATTCCATTGGGGTTTGGCTCAGTCTTGCTCAGCCATATTGCTTTTTCAATTCCAATCGTGGTCTTAATGGTCTTGCCGAAAATCCAAGAAATGAGTACCAGTTTGTTAGATGCAGCGGCGGATCTGGGCGCCAATAATTGGCAATTACTCAGCCAAGTCATCGTGCCTTATATCATGCCCGGAATTTTTTCCGGTTTCTTTATGGCGTTGACCTACTCGCTGGATGACTTTGCGGTCACCTTCTTCGTCACTGGGAACGGCTTTACGACCTTGTCCGTGGAAATTTACTCACGGGCGCGCCAAGGGATCAATTTGGAAATCAATGCCCTCTCTGGCTTGATGTTCCTAATGGCCATGGTCCTCGTGATCGGGTATTACTTTATCAATCAATACAGCAGTCGCCATCGGGCTAATGTTAGGAGGCGGCGGAAATGAAGAAATTATTTAGTATGATTATTGGTCTTTTCGTCATTTGCGGCCTACTCGCCTTTGGGGCTCACCGCCTGCAAGCAAGTACCGGTAGCAATGGTTCGAAAGTCCTGAATTTATACACTTGGGGCGATTATATCGATCCGAGCCTGTTGACCAAATTTCAAAAACGGACTGGTTACCATGTCAACGTTGAAACTTTCGATAGCAACGAAGCGATGTTCACTAAGATCAAGCAAGGCGGGACAAGCTATGATTTGACGGTGCCAAGCGATTACATGATCGAAAAGATGAAGGAAGCCAAGTTATTATTGCCGTTAGATAAAGCTAAGTTAACTGGTATGAAAAACTACGATCCACGTTTCTTAAACCTAGACTTCGACCGTGACAACAAATACTCCGTGCCCTACTTCTGGGGAACCCTAGGTATTATTTATAATGATAAATTTGTCAAACCAGGCAGTATTCAACACTGGAATGATCTCTGGGAAAAACAGTACAAGAATAAGATCATGTTGATTGACAGTGCCCGCGACGTGATGGGCTTCTCGCTTGCTTCCATGGGAAAATCCATGAACACCACCGATCCAGCCACATTGCTGGCGGCCGAAAATAAGCTTAACCGCTTAGCACCAAACGTTAAGGCCGTCGTCGCTGACGAAATTAAAATGTACATGAGTCAAAACGAAGCGGCGGTCGCAGTGGATTGGTCCGGTGAAGCTTCCGAAATGCTCGATAACAACTCGCACCTCCATTACGTTGTCCCATCTGAAGGCAGCAATCTTTGGTTCGACAACTTAGTCATTCCAAAGACTGCAAAGCATTTTAAAGCCATTTATGCCTTCTTAAACTTCATGAGTGACCCTAAAAACGCTGCGCAAAACGCTGAATATATTGGCTATGCGACGCCGAATATGAAAGCGAAGGCCCTGTTACCAAAAGCGATTCGAAACGACCGTCAATTTTATCCAGACAACAAAACGATTGAACATTTACAAATTTACAAGAACTTATCACCAGAAAAAGTCGGTTTATATAATGACCGTTACCTTGAATTTAAAATGCATCATTAATAAAAAGCGACTGAGAAAAATTTTTCAGTCGCTTTTTGGGTTGGATTGAATGCTAAAATTAAGTTAAGACACAACTTTGGAGGCTGTGGTTATGAAATCGTTTAAACGGGGATTCGGTCTAGCTTGTCTATTATTTATTTGGGTCATTGCCCTTTATTTTGGGGCGGCAGAATTAGTCCACTTAAAGTTCATTCCAATGCATTGGACGGGAATTTTTCAAGATACGGTCGTGTTAATTGGGGTCTGGGGGTTCAATCAATTATTCGGGCACGTGCCAGTCAAACTCTGGTCTGGTCACCATTTCGGCCAACAATTACGCACAGCCCTTCCTGCCATCATTTTGGTCGGCTTACTGGCTGCCGTTAACTTGGGTAAATTGAGCCAACTCCCTTTTAGCGGCGCCATCATCTTTTACAGCTGCTACGTCCTACTCATCGGAATTACCGAAGAGTACGTCTTTCGCGGTGTCTTACTGCCAATCGTGGCCCGGTCATTTCCGGGTAAAGCGTTACTCAGTATCGTGATCAGTAGTGCATTTTTCGGAGGCATGCACCTGATCAACACCTCGCATCTATCACTGAGCTACGTCCTGCCACAGATTCTTTTCGCCATGTTATTGGGAACTTTATTTGGTGGGATTTACGTGCGGACGCATAACTTGACGATTCCCATCATCTTGCATTGTTTGACCGACATTTCGATCATCGTCCAACTGGTTCAACATCCAACAAATGCCAGCAATCTCGATATGCCTGTGCAGACTTCACTAATTGTTGCTGGGGTCTATTTCATTTTATTGATCTTAGCCATCATCTGGGTCGCACGCCAAACCAAACGATCAACGATTCTAACTGAACGATAAAAAGGGTAAACTAAACGCCTAGCGACCACTAATCCGGTCGCTAGGCGTTGGTTATTTTATAACGACGTAATGAACACAAATTTCAACACTGAAACAACTAGTAACAGTAACGTTAGTCCCAAACTTATCCGATTTAATGGTTGTCGATCACGCGTGTCGGCAAAAATTAAAAACTGGCCGTTTAAAACTAGCAGTGAGCTGAATGCTAATCCGGCCAATAACCATTCCTGACTAAAGCTCACCGTCAACACTAATAGCCCACTAACCAATGTCACAAACGCTACTTTTAGCTTGGTGATGGGATAGCGGATTTCAGAAGTCGTCATTTTAAAGCCCCCCAAAAAGCCTCAAAACTAGTTGAATTTAATGATACAGGTCAAACCGACCTTTGCTAAACATCGTACTCAAATGAGCACTTTCAACCAACGAACGGTCCGTAATCACCTTTTTCAAAACGGAGGCAGGATAACCATGCACCGGCTTATTGTTACTGAAAATTTCACCGATGCCATCCCGATCACTAAGAGACGCCACCGTCCCACTTGAATGATAGACAAATGGCGTTGTCATTTGGTTATGCCGTAGTGCACCAATATTTTTGGCAGCTTGTTCACCACAGGCTAATGCAATCTGCGCAGTAGTTGGATAAGGACGTTGACTCGCTGGATCCATGACTGCCGCCACATCCCCCACGATAAAGACTTCAGGATGATCTTTCAACGACAAATCTGGTTCAACCATGACCCGATTACGCCGTTGGTCAAAGCCAGAATCCGCAATGACTTGCGAGCCACTGACACCAACTGTCCAAATAATCGTATTCGCCGCAAATTCATGACTTTGGTCATTACTATCTTTATAAACGACCGCTCCGGGCTTGATGGCTTCGATAATCGACCCCAGCATCATTTCAACTTGATGTTTCGCCATAAAGTTCAACGCATAGTCGCGTAAGTCTTGCGTAAACATCGGTAAAATGGATGGCATCCGTTCCAAACAAACGAGCTTGATTGCTGGCGTGCCATATTTTGCTTGGAGTTTTGGCAACGACTGGGTCAATTCACCTAAGAGTTCAATCCCAGTAAAGCCCGCCCCACAGACTGCAATCTTCAAGTCATTGTGATCTTTGGTTTCACGATAACCTTTAATGGTCGCTTCAATATGTTGATAAACTGCCTGTGAGCTTGCTAAATCATCCATCGCTAACGCATTAGTATCCGCACCAGCTACCCCAAAAGTTTCTGATTGGAAACCAAGTGCTAGCACTAAATAGTCATAATTCAGATCTGCCTGTTCAGCTAACGTAATGACCTTTTGATCAATATCCACATGGGTGACCGCCGCCTGAACAAATTGCACACCTTTACCAATCACTGACCGAATATCATACGTGATCCGGTCCGGGTCAATCGTCCCCGCCGCAACTTCGTGTAAATTAGTCTTTTCCGTGTGAATCGCAGTTTTGTCGACCAAAATCAGCTCATCACCACTTGGTAACGATTTTTGTAAAAATTTAACGGCACGCATCCCGGCATAGCCGCCACCCAATACTACTGTTGTTGCCATATTAGTTAATCCCCTTTGTTAAACCTAATTCTGATTAAAGCTCTTGTTGCTACTCGCTTTTAGCCTTTTAACAAACTATTATTATTCAGGACTGTACAAGTATCAACTTCTCAGTTATCACTATGGTACACTGTCGGCTCAAAAAAATCAGCTATTACTGCGCATTAATTTCATCAACTAGCTTTCTAACTGTATTTTTCTTCAACCGCACGACATTTTCAATAGCATCGTTATCATTGTTTGTCAGTTACACCCACCAATATCTCGGTTTAACCTTTTACGAATACACTGACTTTAAGTTCCTATCAAAATAAGCCATAAAAATATCAGTCTAACAGCTGTCTCATTTAGGAGAAGTTGTTAAACTGATTGGCTGCTTCTTCAACTTTAGGATTCTAAGGGCATCGAATATTTTGTAAATTTGGCAAATTGTTCATTTTCTGGAATTAAGATACTCAACCGAGCCGCTGCTGTCCGATTCCGATAGTCATCAGCTCGGGTCGTGAAATAAAATTGCGCACTTTTTTCAGTTGGATCTTCGACTTCTTTTTGCGTAAACGGCCGGCCATCAAGATGGCGCATCGGAATACTCATGTTGCTATAGCCATACGGAATATTTAGCCACATCCCATGAGTGATATTATAGTTGCCGCGTTTATTGCCATAATGGCTGGGCTTAAGCTGCTGTATTTTCATGACGACTGCCACTTGCCGCTCATTACCAGACTGAGTAGTTTTAGTTGTTAACACTTTGAAATTCACAGAGTCTGTTTTAACCCACTGGCCTTGTGAAAACATTTTTTCGCGAACGGGATGCTGATCAACTTGATTAAGGTCATAATAGCGTTTACCTGCCAAGCCAACACCGGCGATTATGATGATAACAACAACCAGCCACCTGAGCGATTTAGACAATTTCATCCACAGTCCCAGCCTTTACTTTAATTCGCTTAGTCGCAACCTGTTCAATAAAATCCCGATCGTGTGACGTGATTAAAAATGTTGACCCTACAAGCTGAAGCTTCTTAATATAGCCAATCAAGTTTTGCACACTAGTTTCATCCAGCGCATTCGTTGGTTCATCCAACACAATCAAGTCGCACTGACCTAACATCGCCTGTGCGATGCCTAATTTTTGTTTCATTCCTAACGAAAACTTTCTGACCTTAGTCCGGTTATCAACCGGTAGCTCAAATTGCGTCAACAATTGCCGAATAGCCGTCTCATCAACATTTTCAAGCAAGTCTGCAATCAACTGTAAGTTTTTAAATGCCGAAAATTCGGTTAATACACTCGGCGTTTCAATCAAGACCCCCGCCCGGATTGGATAACGTCCACTAACAGTCACCTTGGAACCATTAACGGTAACCGTCCCAGTCGTTTTAATCAGACCCAAGATGGCTTTTAAAATTAACGTTTTCCCAGAACCATTAATCCCCTCTAAAGTGGTCACCGACCCTTCTTCAGCCACAAATGATACATTGGTCAGCAATTGTTTACCAGTAATGGTTTTGCCAACATGATCTAATTCAATCAGTGCCATATTTTCACTCACTTCCATTCAGTCTTGCCATAAATGCCAACGTACAACATGCCAATAATTAAGTCACTAATGACCAATAGCCAAGATAACCCCGGCTTTAATCCCAACAACCTCGGCCACATCGTCAAGTTGATTGGGTTGATGAGACTGACCGTAAAGACCGTATAAGTGAGTAATACAATCGGTAAAAGCAATCCCCCAACTGGATGAATCCAGCCTGCAAACTGCTGTATTAACGCAAGTAACATCAATACCCAAAATAATTGCCAGCCAAAGTTAAGATAAGTCACCAGTATCTGTTGCCAGTCAATTTTCGATCGAAATAGCTCAACACTAAGTCCGATTAGCTGGACAGTACAAACATAACTAAAGTTGACACCGCTCATTAAAATAAGATTATTGAGCCCAAACTGGCACTTAGTGTACCCATACCCTTTAACTTTAATAAACAGGTTCACCCACAGTTGTTTAAAACTATCCCCCACGATAAACGCAGGAAAAATCAGCAATAACAACCAAAACGGTGGTAAATACGGATAGCCTTGTTGAACCGCCGTGAAATCAGGACCAGTAATCGTTGCCCTTAAAATTGAAATACGCATCGGTAATTGACTCGTGTGAACGAGAATTAGGACTAGATAACCGCCAAGTAACCAATACAATCGTTTAGAGATCAGTGACCAAAAATAGAGCCATTGACTATATAGCAACTTTTTCATCTTAGTAATCTCGCTGCTTGATCAAAATCAATAACAGTTGCATCAATACGTACAGGATTAACATCAATATACCCCAGCTAGCGAACTTATTGATTGGTGCTTGCGATGCAGTAAATTGCCAAAACGGCATCGATAGTTTGTTCAAATATAGTGAAAAGAAAATCATATTGGCACCTAGCACGACCGTTGCGCCAATCAATTTACTTTTCGTCAGCTGAAAAGCTACCAGTGCAACGATCACCAGTACCATTTGATTTCCAAGAACTTCAAATGTGCTGAATATCAAAACAAGTGCTGCTTGGAAATTGATCATAATGCCAATATGCCAGCTCATGACTAACGTTGTCACCGCCCAAGGAAGCCAAAGCGCTGTCTGAACCAATGTGCTCTGTATTACCCACTGCTGGTATAGCGTTTTACGGCAGCCAGAAATTAAATAATCGACTTGTCGATAGCTTAATTGTGTGATACTAATGAGCGCTGTGACTGGTAAATAAACTAACCCTAGCAAGTAGGCATCAAACCAGGTAACGTACACGTTAGCAAAGGTGGCTGGTACTTGGTTGATCATCATTAGCTTACTGACAACCATCAACATTATTAAGCCATAGGTGACGCTCATTGGTTTTAGAAATAGTGGTAAATATCGGACTTGTTGCCGACCAATCTTATAAATCTGCAAGTTTTCTCGCTCCGATCCGCGTTAAGACGCCAATAAGACCGATCATAACCAACGTCAGGATAATCATCCCCACGAAACTCGTATTTGAAGTCGCTGATTGCTTTAAGAAATCCATTGGTGCAAAGCTTCCCGAAAAAAAGTGAAGCTCTTGAATGAGTAGTAATCCTAATTGTAGCAACAGACCGGTACTTAATGCCAAGAACCGATTTTTCAAATGTAGTGACATGGCGGTGATAAACGTTGCAAAGAGACCACCCCAAAGAAGTACCAAGCTGATGTTCAACAACGAATGTACCCAAGGATGTTGATAATACAAGCCAACACCAAAAGTATTCGCGTGTATCACTAAGATATTCTGATTCAATAAATTATCTGGAACAATGCTTGGGTAGAACAAGGCAAAGAAGCTAATATTTAGAAGCAACGGCAATGCAACAATTAGCCCACCCAGAATAAATGACCACGCATAATAGGTAGCGACAACTTTTGCCAATACCCCTTTTAATCTTAGTTGCATCAAATAACCATTTTCAGCATCTTTTTTCAACAACGTTGCAGCTGGTAATGCCGCTAGCAACGGGATAACTAAATAATAGGTCACAGCTGCAAAATTGAACCCATCAACGCCCATCCAGAGCGTGAAGGGCGAGTCCAAAAAAATATTTTTTTGACCCAAGTGTGACCGTAACCGCTGATATAGCTGAATCATTGGCAATACCAATGCCAGCATGACCGAGAACAAAAGTGCTTGTTTATTAAATCGATGCCACAAGTTAATCACAGTTTTTCCTCCTTTAGATTACTTTGAAGCGATATGTATAGTGTGGAGATGAGACTATACTTTAGTAGTTAAACACTGTCTGGGCTCCAAACACCTGCTGCTGACAAGTTCTTGATACTTGTACTATTAATCCGCACAGAAATTCCTGATCCATACTCTTCAACTGCCGTATTCCATAAGTAATCAACTTGCCCTTTGTATGAGTTATAGGCATGATCATGATTGACAGCAGTCCCGTCACCAAGTGCAGCCCAAATCCTAATATAATCGCCATCACCCGACATATACGTCGTATGATTGTAGTACGATGTTGTATCAGTCTTAATACGCACAGGTGTATTATCGTTTTGGCTCCAAAATCTATACTCATTGCTCCAGTTAGGAATCTCCGAAATTAGAGGCTTGTACATTAAAAGCACCAACACCTAATCCAGTAAAGACAATTGCTGTTGCTGCAACCAGTCCCATTTTCTTAAATACAGTCATTTTGTCACTCCTTTTTCCCCCCTCATCTCCACAAACGTAATATACAGGAAAACATCATTGACGTAAAATATCTTTTTAAGCAGCTCTTCTTAATATAACTATTATAATGATCACTTTTATATACAAGCGTACAAGCGTCCTTAACTTGCCATTTGTTTTTTTATTTTGTTGTCATGGCATACAATTATTCCTAGCAAGGATGTCTTTTTAAAATTTGTTCAACAATCATTATCCTTAAGAATTAACATAATCTGCATATATCTCTTCAATTATATATGGATCATTCATTAGAAATTTATTACTTTATTTTAGATACCTTAAAACAATCGATAACTCTAACGATCACTATCCAATGACCCAATATATTCAATGAGCTCTCCTAACAAACACTACAAAATTAGTACTACACGTTATAAGAATAATTGCCATACCGCCTCGAGCAACCACATACTTCTAGAATATAAAGTTTCAAAATAATTTTCACCTACTTTATTACATTATATGGTGTTTACACCCTGACAATAAATAGACATTTTTATACCTAGGCTCTATACTTCCAATCAATAAATGTTGTCGGTGATTTTTGGGAGGATAACTGTTATGAAAATGATAAAGATTTTTCTTAATGCATATTTTAAAAATGGCCTTTTATTTCTTATAATAATTTATTTAATCACAGCTCCACGGGCAGGCCCTTTTGTATTTCGTTGGAATATTCAAAACTTATATTTAACTTGTGCCTACTTGATGTTCTATCCACTAATAATCCTAGCAAGTCCAAAGCAGATAGTTCAGAAAATAAAGTTCACCTCCGTAGCATCAAAATCATATAATCAAGATATTAAGGATATTCCAAGCTAGGAAAGAAGAACATGGAGTACCATTAATCCAATGATCAGCAATCGCAGTATTATGATACAAAATAGTGCTTCGGATGATTTTATTTCTGGTATTGTAAACTTTCTTGTTCGGGGTATGGTGCTAATTTTTTCTGGACCAATCTTGTTATTCATATATTCCAAATCATTGCTTAAAAATCGATGTACTAACTATGAAAAAAATAAATTACTGTTATTATTGCCAATTATTGCTTTATCAATTCTTGGAAGTAGCTTAACAGCACATGCAGCAACCCATTTCTACACAGTAAAATTACAAAATGCTTCATCACATTACGAATTGCCAGTAGGATTTGGCGAAGATGATGGTGATGGTGATGGTAATATCGTCTGGCCTGTCCAATAGTCTAAATATAGAAGACTAATCTGCGTCATTCTGACCCCAGTTGATTCACGAAAAGTAGTTCAGGACCTTTGAATCGTTAGACGATAAGGCACCGAGCTATTTTTCATGAGTAAGCTGGTATATTCTTTGTTTCTTAATATTATTAACAATTGTTCCATATTGTTACTGATCATTGACTGTGGTTAAATCACGTTATAACAACCGGTTGTTATAATTTAGATTGAGAAGAGAGAGATAGGTATGGACATTCAAGAAGTTATTGAAGTACATGAGAGTCTTCAAAATCGTGTTGGTGGGCAATAATATTTTAGTTGAACTAGAGGGTGTCTATTCAAGTGTGATTTTGAGTAGACACTTTTTTTATAGGAGGGTTATAAATGAATTTTAATAAACCAATGATGAAGCCAATGCTGATTCCATTCATTAATGAAGAACATACAGGTATCAGAATAGGTGGGTTTCAAGCAAGAATTGCTAGAGACATTATTGTAAGTAACCCACAGGAATTCTTAGGATTTCTGAAAGACTTAAATGGTGAAAACACTTTGGACATATTGCAGCAAAAATATAACTTAAATAGCCTTCAAATGAATAACCTATTGCAAAAGCTAAAAGAGTGTGGGGCAATCTATGAAAATAATAGTAAAAACTTCTCTGAAAAAGAAATAAGACTCTATAATAGAAACATCAATTTTTTTGCATGGATAGATATTGTAGGAAAGTATTACAATTACTGGGATGTTCAAGAAACGTTAAAAAAGAGTAAGGTGTTACTCCTCGGTGCTGGTGGTACAGGGAGTAATACTGCTCTAAACCTAGCCCGACTCGGATTTGGAACTATTACTATTATTGATGGCGATAATGTCGAGGAATCTAACTTAAATCGTCAAACGTATTCACAAGCTGATATTGGTCTTTCTAAGGTTCAAGTGTTAAAAAAACACTTAGAATCAATTAATCCAATGATTAAAATTGTGCAAAAGAAATGTTGGATAGATACTTTGAATGATCTTACGAAGTTAGGATCTAACTTTGATATTCTGCTTGATTGTATTGACAAGCCCGAAAATTTACCAACAATTCTGGATAAGTATTGTAAGGAAACAGGTACACCATGGGTTTTAGGGGGGTATGCAAGTACTGTCATAAATCATGCGATTTTTGATGGCTCAACTGTTGGATTTGATGAGTTAGTTAAACGCGACCGCGAAAAATATTTGGCATCTCGTGAAATCTTCAAAAACACTTTTTGGAAATGGGATAATGCAATTATTTCTCCTATAGCTAATATTTCTGGTAGTATTTCAAGTTTGTATGCACTATACTATGTGACCAGTCTTAAAAAGTTAAAAATGGGCATTGTACAGCACATTGATTTCTTTAATTTACAAAACTTAGCCTACTTTTCTTATATATTAGGTGATAGTCAAAAATAAAGGCGTCAGGAAGTGATCGTTGATGCTAATTAAACAAAACGTCAATTTTAGGCATCTATTTGCTGGCAGACTCGCCAGCAATTGTGGGGATAGTATGTATATGATTGCACTTTCCTGGTACATACTAGTTCTGACTAAAAGCACGATGTGGGTTGGAATTTTTAATTTTGCAGTTTTTTCCCCGAATGTTGTTTCATTTTTATTTGGACCAGTCATCGATCGATACGATAAGCGGAAAATATTAATTTTTCTTGAACTGTTTCAAGCGCTAGTTATCGGAGTGATGACGTTGCTTCTAATGCAACCGAGTAAAAATAGTCAGCCAATCATTATTTGTTTATTGGCGGCGATAGCTTCTTTTGGTAGCATTAATGCATATACTGTTCAAGATGCACTAATTCCTAAATTAGTTCCAGCAAAATCGCTACCGACTGCTGAAATGTATATGTCTTTTTCGTATAATGCTAGCGATTATATTTTTAACGCAATCACCGGTTTTGCACTAAAAATCATTAGCTATCCAGTGATACTAATACTTGATATTGCGTCATTTATATTTTCTGCACGGACATTTTCAAAAATCATCAGCCCTGAACAAGTGAAATTTGTTAAGCATAACCATCAAGACTTTCGACAATTCTGTCTGAACCTAATAACGCCGTTTAAACTACTGTACAAGTCAAAGATAGTTTGGGCAATTTGTGTCGGCAGTAGTGCGATAAATTTCTTGTTTGGTGGTTTAAATGTCTATACGTTGCTAATTGCGAAATCTTTTGGCGGAGTTACTTTTTTTGGAATCATGTCGGCAATTGGCGCATTAGGAACGACGCTAGGCGCTACCTTTCTTGCAAATCGTTGTTTAAAACGGTTCAAGATTGGGCTCGCTTTTTGTCTCACGACGTTACTTTTTGGCGTGGCGCTCGTTGGTGCATTTATCTTCAACGCCTCACTGGAACTATTTTTAACTGCATGGCTATTGTTCTTTTCGTTTTTAGGAATCAATCAAACAATGCAAAAACCGATCTTACAAAGTAATTTACCTGCTAAAAATATTGGTTCAGTTTTAAGTTGCTTTTACACCCTAACTGTCACAACAATTCCAATTGGCTCGGTGTTTTTTGGTTATGTGGCAAAAATGATGGATTGGCGTATTTTCACTTTGATATTTGGTCTCACAACAATGCTACTTGGTGTTGTCTATTTATTAAATACAAAGTTACGCCAATTTGATCTCTGCAAATAATCGTAAAAGTAATGAAATTTTTTTGTTGTATTTACTATTTTTTATCAGTTTACTCTTCAATGATATGGGTTTGGGACAGACATTCCTGATTCACTTAAAAAAGGTAGCTCTAAAGATTACATGATTTTCAGAGTTACTTTTTTGAAATTATACACATAAACCCCTTCTATTCTTAAAATTCTGCCCTCCAGGAAAAAATTATCTTCATGTAAATGAATCACACTAGTAACCAGACCACTTAAAAGTCAATCTCATTTAAAATATCAACAACACACTATCGTTAATGATAAGTCCTATTATTAAGGCTTACATAGCGGCTACTGAGTGCCCAAACACCACCATAATTACTAACTGTTTTCTTATTTTATTACGTACGGTCTACTTTTCAGATCATAAGATTGCTCACATAGCTAATGAAGTCTTTGTGATGCAGTGGTTTATTGACAATAGTTATTCCATACCGAGTTCTTGAACCCTTGACCATTTTCAAAGTAACCCTAAAACTAAATTGCTAATTACTGGGCTCTTCAAGGGTTTTCATGATTACCTAAACATACTTGTTTTTTGATGAAGCATCGAACAAAAATCTTAATTACTGCCAATAAATGTAGTTACATTTAGAACAAGATTGTCGAAAGAACTGAGCCTAAACACGAAGATAAAGTTACACGTCTTTAACATGAATCAAATGATTATAAAGAAAAATGGTATCAATTGCTACAAACCAGCAACTGACGCCACTTACTTAGATTGGTTCTAGGGCTTCCCAGCTTCCATCAGATTATTCCCACCAATGTCCGTCGAAAATAACCCTATTTAGCGATTGGCGCGCGATGTGTCAAGCGTTCCACATCCCGAACGATCATTAATTCTTCATTAGTTGGCACAACCATTACCGTGACCGGTTCGTTTGGCTTACTGATCACTTGTTCAACGCCATGACAATTGTTCTTGTCTTCGTCGATCGTGATGCCGAAGTAACCCAACTGATTTAAAATCCGTGACCGCATTGCAACAGAGTTTTCACCGACCCCAGCTGTAAAGACCAAGGCATCCAAGCCGTTCATTTCAGCGATGTAGCTGCCGATATATTTAATGACCCGGTTGGCAAAAATCTCTAGGGCAAGTTCTGCGCGATGATTATGATCATTATTCGCCGCATTATCCAAATCCCGCATGTCGGGTGACACGCCAGAAATACCTAATAGCCCTGACTTATTATTCAAAATATCAATAAAGTCTTGGACATCAGAAATACCGAGGTGCCGCATCAAAAACGGAATCATCGAGGCATCAATATCCCCAGAACGCGTACTCATTGTGATCCCGGCTAACGGTGTGAAACCCATCGACGTATCAATGGCTTTACCGTGATCAAACGCGGTAATTGACGCACCAGAGCCTAAATGTAACGTGATCAATTTCAAGTCTGCTAACGGCTTGCCGAGTAATTCAGCGGTCCGTTGGGCGACATAACGATGACTCGTGCCGTGTGCCCCATATTTACGAGCGCCAAATTGTTTGTAATACTCGTAAGGCACGCTGTAGAGGTAATTGACCTCAGGCATCGTTACATACAAGGACGTATCGAATACGGCAACTTGTACCGCTTTTGGTAACAATTGCTGGAACACTTCAATATAATAGGCCTGCGTTGGATTATGTAGCGGCGCATACTCTGATAAATCTTTGATTTGTTTCAACGTGGTTGGGGTAATGACCACGGAATCTTTAAAGTCTTCCCCACCAGCAACGATCCGATGACCGATGCCTGTAATCTCGGTCAAATGTTCAACGATTCCGTCACTCTTCAAGCGGGTCAGCACCATTGCCGCCGCTTCTTGTGCATTAATTTTATCATGTGTCTCCGAATACTTATCGCCATCGGCCTTCTTTAAAACAAACACCGAATTCGATAACCCCAAACGGTCAACCATCCCTGAGGCGATCACCGTTTCTTCTGGTAAGCTGAAAAGCTTCCACTTCAAAGTTGAACTACCCGCATTAATTGCTAATACTTTTGCCATTATGTCTATTTCCTCCATCCGTCATCAAGTGTGCCTATTGCTAGTGTAACTAATATTGAATACGCTTTCAAGGATAGGATGAAAAAGGCCATAAATTGTGTGAAAATTAACTTAAGTTAAGCAACTTTGATCGTATCTTCAAAGCATATCATGCATTTGTGCAGGACCAATTAAGCTATAATTAAGTTAATGAAAGTGAGGTGCTCACTATGAAAAGACCATTTAATTGGACGCTCAGTCAGTTATTTGCTAGCTTATCACTCATTCTCGGTTTGGGACTCTTAATCGTCGCCTTACTAATCAGCTTTGGCACTAGCGTGAGCGTGGAAGCTACCGTCACGGCGCTGGTGCTGATGCTCATCAGCCTTATCTTTTTACACCCGGTGCCCCTCAAAATTCTCGCACCCATGATTGGCCTCATCAGTTTGAGCGCTGGCTACGCGACTTACTTTAGCACCCAACACTCATGGCTAGCTAGTGTGTTGGCGGTTGTGATTGTCGCTGGCCTGATCAGCTATGGCTTTAGCTTACGGCGCAGCTTGAAACGGCGGCACAGCCAATGGTACTAACAATCACTTAAAGTCATTCGTCATCACGGCGAATGACTTTTTTAGACCATTAATTGATGAGCTGATCCGTCAACTTTCAGCAGACAAAACCGAACGTCTGTTTTATAATAGGTGATAATTATGTTCAGAAAGGAGTTTGGCATGCCCACTAAAATCGGGATTCGACAACTGGTTGAATTCGTCTTGCGTAAAGGCGATCTCAACGAAGTGAAAAATAGTCAAAATACGGCTTTAGAAGGCGCTAAGATTCACCGCCAACTCCAAAGTAGCCGCTCCGAAGCTTATCAAAGTGAAGTGTATTTAAAAACGACTGTCACCATGAACGGCGCGGATTATTTGATTTCTGGCCGGGCAGATGGCGTTCAGACGACCGATGATGGTATTCTCATTGAAGAAATCAAGACTTCTGATCAAGCCTTTGATGACTTGACCGACAATACTCGTGACCTCTATTGGGGTCAAGTTCAGGTCTACGGTTATTTAATTTTACAAGACCACCCGGAGTTAACCGAAGTTACGTTGCAATTGACTTACTTTCAAGTCTTAACTAAAAAGATTACAAAGACACAACGGGTGTTGTCGCGGGCCGAGCTCGACGCCTTCTTCAAAGCCTTAGTGACAGAATACGAGTACTGGCTGACGTTACGCGCGGACTTACGGCAACAACGTAATGCTTCCATTAAAACACTACCTTTTCCTTTCCCCAGCTATCGCACTGGTCAACGTGAACTGGCAGCGGCAGTCTATAAAACGATTCATTTTCAAAAACGACTCTTCGTAGAAGCCCCAACCGGTACGGGTAAAACGATCTCCACATTATTCCCCGCGATTAAAGCGATGGGTGAAGACGAAATTGAACGACTCTTCTATTTAACGGCCAAACAAAGCACGCGCCACGTTGCCGAGGAAGCCGTTGACCTGATGAGTCACGATGGGCTGAAGCTGAAAAGTATCACCTTAACGGCCAAGGACCAGATTCGGTTTCCAGAAGAACAAGACCTGCCACCGGAAGAAAATCCCTTCATGGTCGGCTATTATGATCGCTTGAAGCCTGGTTTGAAGGATATCTTAACACACGAGAACCAGCTCACTCGCCCCGTTATTGAAAAATACGCACGGGCGCACACGCTTGATCCGTTTGAATTTTCGCTAGACATTTCACTTTTTTGTGATGTCATCATTTGTGACTATAACTATCTGTTTGATCCGCTGGTCTACTTACAACGTTTCTTCAGCGAAGAAGATCACGACAACTTTTTCTTAGTGGATGAAGTACACAACTTGGTCAGTCGGTCGCGCGATATGTTCTCCGCGGAGATTAGTGACGCCAAAATCGCTTATTTGCTCAAGTTAGCGAAACCTGACAAGTCTCAGCCTAGTGATGACTTACAACGTGAGCTAAAAAAGGTTCGCCGCAGTTTTGGCCGCATCAGTCAGGCACTGATTGATGATGACGTCACGGAACAACTATCCATTGAACCACCAGAAAAGCTCAGTCGCACGTTACGCAACTTCAACGACTTCATCAGTGATTGGCTACAAAAACAACAGCCATCCGCTTTGCTTGACGCCGTCCGCGATTACTTTTTTGACTGCCTGACATTTGTCAAAATCAGCGACCTCTATGACGGGAGCTATCAAACGAGAACCGTCTTGGACGGGCATCATGTCACCGTGAAAGAACTGTGTCTAGACCCGAGTGACTTTTTGGACCGCTCGCTGAAGTTAGGCGCCGGTGCCGTCTTATTTTCGGCAACGCTATCGCCAATGACTTATTACCAACGGGTTTTAGGTGGTGAAGCCAACAGCTTAGCTTACCAATTGCCCTCACCGTTTCCACCAAAGCACCAAGCCATCTTGGTCACACAATATGTGCAAACGACTTATCATGAACGCCCACACAGTGAAGCGGCGATTGTGGCCAGTCTCAAGGCTTTAGTGACGGCTAAAACTGGTAATTATTTAATTTTCTTTCCATCGTATGGCTATTTAACCCAAATTAAAGCGGCGTTTGAACTAGCGAATCCGGAGATCCAGACCACGACGCAAGTCAACGCTATGACTGGCAGTGAACGTCAGGCTTTCTTAGATCAATTCCAAGCAAATCCAAAACAAACTTTAGTTGGTTTTTGCGTCTTGGGCGGAATTTTCTCGGAAGGCATTGATTTACGTGGCGACCGGCTGATTGGCGTTGCCATTGTCAGTGTTGGCTTGCCGGGAATCAATCCCGAAACCAATTTGATTCGGGATTACTATGATCACGATAACGGTCAGGGCTTCGCTTATGCTTACCAGTTGCCTGGCATGAACAATGTTTTACAGGCTGCTGGCCGCCTGATTCGGAGCAGTCATGACACTGGCATTATTTTATTACTCGATCAACGCTTTGCCAGTCGGCGCTATACCAACTTATTTCCACCACACTGGCAATATTTTCAATCGATTTATTCGGTACCACAATTGCAGGCGACGATTACCAATTTTTGGCAGCAAACGGAGGGACTTACTCATGAAGACTAAACTAACGCGCCAACTTGAAAGTACGCTATATCAATATTGTTTGGAACAAGGCGCGTACGTCGTCGAAGAAGTTTCGATGCCAGACGATCGTGGTATCGTGGATACCTTGAGTTACCAGCAGTTACCCGATGGCAGCATCGATTGGCGTTGCTATGAGCTTAAAGTGACCAAGGCTGATTTCCATTCCAAGGCGAAGCTATCTTTCATTGGCAACTATAATTATTTCGTTTTGCCACAAAAGTTATATGCAGAAGTCGCTGACGAAATTCCGAGTCATATCGGCGTGTTGATCTATCGTGCTTTTGACCAGCGGGCCATGGACTTAGCCCCTCAGACGTTGCGCGCCCCTGGCTTTCTGACCGTAGCTAAAAAAGCCCAGCACCAAGCCTTGCAAGTCGATCCCGAACCATTGACTGCCCACTTTATCGCCTCCCTATTTCGCGAAGTCGATAAGGCGAAACGCGTGAAGAAGGGCCTTAAGCTGTACTCAGATGATCAATTGTACAAGGAACTGCGTAAGCGTGCTCAGGCTGGCTATGATGTTTACGATCCCGAACAAAACTTGTATGACCGCTTTCTCGCTGACAGTCAAAATGACGCCATTACGGCTTTACAAGAAGAACTTGACGCCCGGAATGCCGACTACCACGCCTTGCAGCTGAAGTACCAAGCCTTATCCCAACCAGATTTGAGGGAGCAATTATGACCTACTACCCTTACTTTCGCGGTCGGATGTACGACCTGCTCGCACTCAAAGCTCTAGCGGAACAACAACAATTGGGGCCGAAAATCATTCCCATTATTGAGCCAGTTCGGGACTCGAAGGAATTGCAACAAACGGTGCAAACTTTGATTGATCAACAACAGCCGTTTAGCGTGGTCGCGAACCCCCAAGTCAGCGTTTACGGGTTGAACAACACTAAGTTATATCCGCTACCAGCCACCAACGACTTGCCGTTTTACCACCCAAGCGCCATTTTAGCCGCCGATTTCAGTTCGGATTTTTTAACCACGGCAACCGGCCAAACCAGTCTGTTGATAGCAAATAACTATCCGTTACTCAAAGCCTACCAGCGCACGGCAATGCTCAAAAAAGTGGGCGGCATCTTAATTCCGGACGAAGCGCGGCACCATCAACTGGCTGGCGAGCGAGCCATCTTATTGACTGACCCACTCACCTTTCGGCCACACGTCGCTGACTATGCCGACTTAACCGATGAATTTTTCACGGCGGCCAATTGGGTGACCCCACCGTTTGGCACACAAGGTTATGGCGACTACTCGATGGTCGGTAGCGTTTATTTTGACAAAGGAATGCCGTCACGCGCCATTGCGCTCCACCTAATTTACGTCACGGCGACCGGCCAACTTCGAATTCATCACTTTGTTTCCGACAGCAATGACAGCATGCGCGGCCAAAAGCAAAAATTTTTCGAAGCACTCAAAAAATTAACCATTTGGGCACCGACTCACTTGCACGGTTTGAACGCCACCCCCGCACTCGCTGAATTATTGGCCTACCAAGCCGGAACAAAATTTCCTGGCTTAGGGACGATCAAGAAATTAGCGTTGATGCACCATTTACAACTCATACACCGCCTGCTGACTTTAAACGACTAGTGTTATACTTAGATTCATTACAGGAGGGACCACTTATGGCTAAACATGAATCAGCCTGGAAAACGATGATCCATTATTACAAAGATGAACATGCCGCCATTCACGCTCCCATGGTCTATGGCGACATCTGGGTACGGACTAAATCTCGCCAACGCATGGTCTTCGGCTTAACGGCCACCGCACAACAAGCGTTAGGCGACATTATTAAAATCGAGACTCCCCAAATTAACGCCCACTTTAACGCCGGTGAAACGCTAATGACGATTACCGGGACTAACATGATTAAAAAATTACCCACGCCATTCAATATTACCGTCCAAGAAGTGAACAGCGAACTCGCTGCGGATCCCGCCGCCATGGCTGGTAACGTTGAGAAAGATAATTGGTTAACCAAACTTAAGGCAGATTAACGTTAACTTTGTTAATTACTTAAAGTAAGCATGCTTGTTTGAGTCCCAACCGGGTTTAGGTGGTTACCAGCACTGGCCTAGCCCGTTAAATTTAAAATCACCAAAACTATTAACCGCCGTAACCCAATGCTTAATGCCGGGTTATAGCGGTTAATTTTGCTTTTTAACCTTCAAATCAAGCTCGCAAAGCCCAAATTGGTACATATGAAAGCGGTTACTAATGGCCGAAATTATTACCAAATTAGTTTTGATATATTACGAAGTATTACAAAAAACGCCTTATGTTACAAACACCCCGCCATTTCGTAAAATAACTGGTATTCGTTTGTTACAATAAGCGGTTATACTATTGCTTAGTTAAGGTGCTTGGAATGAAATTCGGGACCAAGCAATTCGGACTAAAAATAGGGAGTGTACATTACTTATGAAAATGAAGAATGTTTTATTATCTACTGCTGCAGCCGCTTCTAGTCTTTTTGCTATTGGTGCCACTGCCCAAGCAGCTACGGTTACTGTTAAAGCTGGGGATACGGTTTCTGAAATTGCCGATCAACACAACACAACGATCGATGCGATTCAAAAAGCCAACCAATTAAACAATGTTAACTTGATCTTCGTTGGTCAACAGTTGGAAGTTAATGGGACTAGCAATACTGCGACGACCCAAACGCAATCAACTCAAACGACGACGACTCAAGCTAGCCAATCATCAAACCAAAATACCAATACACAAAGTTACAGCGCACCAGCTGCTAAGACACCAGCACCAGCAGCATCGACTTCTAACTATAGTAACAATGGTTCAGATAGTTCTGCTAAAGCTTGGATCGCCAACAAAGAATCTGGCGGCTCATACGGCGCACGTAACGGCCAATACATTGGTAAGTATCAATTAAGTGCTTCCTACTTAGGTGGCGACTACTCAGCAGCTAACCAAGAACGTGTTGCTGAAAATTACGTTTCATCACGTTACGGTTCATGGTCAGCTGCTAAGTCACACTGGCTCTCAACTGGTTGGTACTAAACTTAAATTAAAATCATGATAACAGGTTGCCAATCTGGTGACCTGTTTTTTTTGTGCCATTTTACGATTACCTGAACAGCCAATACGCCTAAATTCGATTATTGCAATTTTCGAGTGATTTGGTCCTGATTTTTACAACTATTGTGAAAACATAATCTAATGATAATTCTGAAAAATAGCTTTAAACGGATTTTTCAATCACACCACTTATTAAATTATTTATCATCAAACCACTCCTTTTCGATGACTAGTCACTCACTTTGGGACAAATTCACGGGTTTATCACAATTTCACCCCAAAATAGGCACCGAATATTACAATTCATTACAAAAATCGGCTTATATTACAAGATGGGGGGTAAAACGTAACCTCCTGTTTATTGTGTTGCAACACTGGCTCGGTATACTAGTCATTGTTAATTAGTTACGGCGACATTAGTTGTCGCTAACTAAAGACTCGTAAACGTAAATAATAATAGATAAGTAAACCGACCCATCCAACTAATAGGAGAGTGCATACACATTATGAAAATCAAAAATCTTGTATTATCATCTGCCGCAGCTTTAGCTTTATTCGCTGCTACAACCACTGCTGCTGACGCCGCTACTGTAACGGTCAAAGCCGGTGACACGGTTGCTGAAATTGCCAACACTTATAACACAACTGTTAACGCCATTCGCGATGCGAACCATTTATCAAATGTTAACTTGATCTTCGTTGGCGACAAGCTTGAAGTTGGTGGCACTACTGCCGCTGCTTCAACAACCAGCACTCCAGTTGCTAATACAACTGCTGCAACCACGACAACTCAAAGCACCCAAACTGTTGCTGCTAAGACGACACCTGCAACGACTACCACTGCGACTCACTCAGCTAGTGCTAGTTCTGTATCGACCACGCCTAAAGCAACGGTTTCAAGCTCAAACAGTTATCATGCAGCTGCTGCAAGTTCTTCATATGTGGCACCAAAACAAAACACAACTGTTGCTGCTAAACCAGCCGCAACTCAATCAACACCTGCAACTAACAACAACGCTAGCTCAAGTGAAAACTCAGCTAAAGCTTGGATTGCCAACAAAGAATCTGGTGGTTCATACTCAGCAACTAACGGCCAATACGTTGGTAAGTATCAATTAAGCAAGTCATACTTGAATGGTGACTACTCAGCCGCTAACCAAGAACGTGTTGCTAACAACTACGTTTCTTCACGTTATGGTTCATGGGCTGCTGCCAAAGCACATTCACAAGCTCACGGTTGGTACTAAACTAAATTAGTTATCCCTTGAAAGCATCGCTACGGCGGTGCTTTTTTTAGTTTGGCGTGGGATAAATTCAGGCTTTTTGCATGACAAATTTGATGAACCTTTCGCAATAAATTTGTTAATTATCCTTTCAAGCACCAGCCAAAAAGGGTATCGTTAACCTATGACGTATTTTTTGAATTTTCATGGAGGATTTTTTAATGAAACGATTTCGTACCGCTGGCCTACTTTGGATCGTGATGATCATCACCCTCATTGTCGTTGGCCTAGTTTTCAAGGACACTGGTTTACACCAACTTCCTTTCTTCACCAAAGTCATCAGTCAAGAAGTTGTTTGCTTCCTGATTGTCTACATTCTGAATAAAGTTTGGTCCCGCCAAACGGTTCACTTTATCAGTCCGGTGCGACTGCGCAAACAATTAGGTGTCGTCTGGCCTTTAATTTTAATTCTACTTTTTTTCGACATTAGCGTTTTAACCATTGGTCCGGCTTTCAAAGGTGTGGTGGTCAACATTATCACCGTGCTGTTAATCGGACTTTTCGAGGAATATTTGTCACGGGGCGTCTTATTCACTCTCTTCCTCACCGATTTAAATGGGCGCTCTCATGGTCTATTACGTGCCACCGTCTTTAGCAGTCTGCTATTTAGCCTGTCACACCTCATTAACTTGTCGCACCAAAGCTTTGGTGTTACCTTACTACAACTTGGATTCGCCTTTGCTTTTGGTTTCTTACTCTGTGGCGTTTATTACAAGACGGGCTCGCTAATTTGGCCCATCTTAATTCATGCGATGAACGATTTTATCGGCTTCAACACTCACCCGACGACCAGTTTGCAATTATCTTCAACGGTCGTTTGGGTCCAGTTAACCGAAATCGTCGTGATTTTCGTCTTAGCGCTCTATGTCTTTAGTCGCCACAATAAAATTACCATTTAAAAAATAACCTGATTAGTCAGTCCGCTCCAGCGAGCTTGGCCAATCAGGCTTTTTTAATGAGCAGGTCAGCTCACTGGTGCGACCCTGAGACAAATTAGTTATAATAGATTTTAATAAATACACTAATAAGGACGGCTAACAATGACCAACTCAAAGATGACTGAAAAAGAGAAGTGTTTTGCGCAAATGTGGTACGACCCGAATGGGGATCCCTCACTCATCCAGGAACGCGCCGTAGCCGATGAGCTCTGTACCGAAATCAATCGCTTGGGTCAGACTAGTGACCGACGACAACAGTTACTCGAAAAACTCTTTCCTAATCGCGCTGCAGATGTCACGATCATGAATCCGATTTGGGCTGATTACGGCAAGTACACGTCAATCGGCAAAGGCAGTTTTATTAACCGCAACGCCTATCTCATGGATGAAGCGAAAATCACTATCGGCGAAAACTGCTTCATTGGGCCAAATGTCGGACTCTACACGGCCAATCATGCCTTAGTCGCGTCGGAACGGAATACTGGTATCGAAATTGCCTTGCCGATTACCCTTGAAGACAACGTTTGGTTAGGCGGCAACGTCTGCATCGTGCCTGGCGTAACCATTGGAACTGGCAGTGTCATTGGCGCGAATAGCTTGGTCAGCAAAGATATTCCCGCAAACGTGGTCGCCGCTGGGAATCCTTGTCGTGTCATCCGGCCAATCACTGAAGCTGATCGAATCTCACACTTAATTCAACACTAGCCTTAAACTAAAGTCAGAAACTCGCCCAATTCTAGTTGTTAGTAGAATTAGACGAGTCTTTTATTTTATAAACAACTAAACATCAAAATTGCCCTGAATCCAGTAATACTAGTTTTGGCTATGCGAAAAATCGTTTCATACGGATCACTGCTCAAAACAGTTAACTAGCTGTAAGTTGTTGCTGATAGCATCGGGCGTGTAGGTGGCGTTTGACCGGCGCATTCCCGGTCTTACACCACGGACCGGCCGGGAGATTTTCGGGCTTGGCAAAACTTCCGGGCGAGGGGCAAGACGTTTCTAAGGCTTGACCCGGTCCCTCGCCCGCATGTTATCAGCAACAACCGGAAGCGGCAATTATCAACTAAATAAATAAAAAAATCCGATCCACCATGACAGTGAATCGGACCAAGTTAATTATCTAAATTTTAGTACCAGCCGTTAGCTAACCAGTGCGCTTTTGCGGCACTCCATGAGCCGTAACGGGATGAAACGTAGCTGTTAGCAACCTTTTCTTGGTTGGCAGCTGAATAGTCACCATTTAAGTATGATGAGCTCAATTGATACTTACCAACATATTGGCCATTTGAAGCGGTGTATGAACCACCAGATTCTTTATTGGCAATCCAAGCTTTAGCTGAGCTATCACTTGAATCTGTTGATGATGTTGTGGTCGTTGCCGCAGCGGTATTTGCGCTAGTTGTTGTATTTTGGCTAGCGTTAGTCGTGTTTTGGCTAGTAGTCGTGTTTTGAGTCGTTGATGAAGTCGTATTTTGACTCGTCGTATTAGTTGTTGTAGCAGTCGTTGTCGTGGTAGCAGCACCATTGACTTCAAGTTGGTCGCCAACATAGATCAAGTTAACATTTTTTAGGTTGTTAGCTTTTTGGATGGCACTAACCGTCGTTTGATGGTCACTAGCAATTTTTGCAACGGTGTCACCAGATTTAACTGTGACGGTCGCAGCATTAGCGGCGGTCGTGGTAACAGCGAACAAACCTAGGGCAGCAACAGTTGATAAGACAAGATTTTTAGCTTTCATTAAAAGACAACACTCCTATAATTTTTTGTAAGTTTCTATCGATAAGGTTCAATGATTCTCTTGATCAGTCGCAACCAATCAACAAAATCTAGTATACCGGGTCAGTGTTGCAGTGGTATCAATGGGACGTTACATTTTTAGGGGTCAGTTGTAATAAAAGCCCGTTTTCGTAATACTTTGTAACACTACTTGGTTGCCTTAACCAATTAATCTGACACGTGAAGTCGCCAAAAAGCGCTCAACACGGCCGTTTTGACCACGTTGAGCGCTTGATTCTAGCTTAGGCTTCTAAAGTAAATTCATGCTTGGCTAAACGATAAGCATAATCACAAGCCGCCGCAACATCGGGTTCATGGGTGACGATAATCACACATTTATGCTGTTCATGGGCAATTTTTTGGAATTGTTCAATCACATATTGTGTATTTTCTTCATCCAAGTTCCCAGTCGGTTCATCGGCAACCACCAGTTTCGCATCACACACCATGGTTCGCGCAATGGCAACGCGTTGCTGTTGACCACCAGACAGTTTCTGAACATTTTTAGTCATCTGTTCATCCGTAATCCCAAGGGTCTGCAACATGTCCATCGCAAATTTTTTATCCCCTTTATGACTGGAACTGGTCACTGCCATCGCCGTTAACAAATTATTTAATGGCGACATATAAGTGAATAAATTATAGGACTGGAACACGATTGCGACATGCGATTTTCGATAGTTGGTCAATCCTAACTGATTAATGGGCTCACCATTCAGTTCAATTTGACCGGCACGCGGCTTATCAAGTCCCGCCAGTAACGACAGGAAGGTTGTTTTTCCAGAACCACTTTGACCGACGATCGCATAAGAATGTCCTGATTTAAATTCGAGGTTCACATGCTCGAACAGACTATTTTCTTGGCGATCATACCAATAACCAATATCATTCGCTTTTAACATGGTCAAAACTCCTCTCTAATCAATCAAGACTTTCTTCGGTTGTAGCCGCAGAATCCCACCAGACGCTAACATAATGGATAAGAACATAATTGCTAACCCGAAACCTCCGAGTTCAACTAAGTCCATTACCGAGACATTAATGTCTAATTCAGCTTGTTTTTGCGCTGAAACGGACCCGGTGCCGCTACTACCAGGAGCACCACTGCCGCCAGGGCCTTGTTGGGTACTGGTCGAGCTCGTTGTCGTTGCGGTAGTCGTTTGTTGTGAAACCAACTGTTGGCCCAGTTGATTGCCGACAAATTTGCCACCGGCACCGGCAATCGCGATGGAAACAATCAAAACCATGACCATTTCAGTGAAGAATTGGGCCACAATCTTCCAGCGTGCTTCACCTAATGAGAGCAAGACGCCAATTTCATAACGACGTTCCCGAATCATCAAGATGACAATCAACGCTAAGATAATCGTCCCAGCAATCGCCACTAACCAAACGATTTTATCGGCAAATGATTTCACGTTAGCCATCGACGCTTTAACAGTTTGATAACTGCTATCATCCGTCGTCAACGAATATTTCGACGTGTTGATCAAAGCTTTTCCAGCCGTTTTAACTGAACTAACTTTCGCTGGATCAGAAACATTAAAGGTCACTGAATCAGCGGTATTTTTATATTTAGCGCCTTTGACCGTGTTGGCAAAAGTATAAGACGTATAAACACTATTAGCCGGATCAGTCGCGCCAGGACCTTGTTGGGTGCTCGTGCTAGACGAGGCTTTATAAATCCCAACGACCTTCAAAGTATAAGTCTTCTTCGTTCCAGTCGTGGCTTTCAATTTAATTGAGTCGCCGACTTTTAAGCTATCTTCCTTAGCCAGTTCACTTTCGATCACGACATTGTTCGTGCCCTCATCGGCCGTTGTGATGCCACGGCCTTTAGTGATCTTGCTAGAACTGTTTTCAAAAGCGGAAGTAGCGCTAGTTGAGGTCACCCCAGAAATCGCAATATCTCCGGAACTCGTCGTGCTACCACCCATCCCTTTCATGCCACCACCATTACTGTCCGAAGAACCAGATGTGGAAATGGCGTCAAAACCAGTTGCATTGGCTGACGTTGAAACGGTCGCGGTGCAACTTGCCACATTATTAAGCTTGGCAATCTTGGCTGCGTCGCTTAACTTAACCGGTGACGTCGTCAGTTTCGGTCGACTGGTCTTGCTGGTCGACGTGCTACTGCGCATCTTTTTGAACGCCGCTTCCCGGTTCGCCGATAAAGTAACGGTCGCGCCGACACTTTGCTTGGCATTATTCGTTGCCGTATCGGCCGCGTTCCGAATCAACAGGCCGGCCAAAACAAATAACATAATAGCGGATGTGACCAGAATCAAAAGAATTGAACGACCCTTCTTCGCCGTTAAATTAAGCCATGCACGTTTAAAAAAATTCATTCTTAATCCTCCTCAAATAAGTATTAGTCCTGCTTTGCTCTGAACGTCTCTCAATTTACAGGGTAAAAAGGACTAAATTATGACCTTACTGGGGTCTTTCAATGGTTAAGCACCGAATATTTTTGATAAGCGGTTACTAATGCTGTGATGCGGTGGTTGAAAAAGAAAAGAGAAGCTATTTACAGCCGCCCTTGTCTTTTACATTAAAAATTGATACTAATTTTGATCGTAATATGAACAGCTAGAATTAGAAATATCATAATTGAGTACTGGTCTCTGAACTCCTGACTTTTAATTTGGTCAGAAATATAATCAATGATTCTCTTCATGTTGGCCTGCCTCCCCTCTTGGACTATCTTTACTTTACCTTTTTAATTTCAACGTGTTTGAGCACAATTTGATTTACGCTCCTACAATTAATCAATTCTAGATCTCATAAATAATGAAAAAATTGTAATCATTCTCCATCTCATCTAAATATCAAATAAACAAATGTCAAACCAACAATTTTGCTTATGTAAAATTCCTCAAAGAAGGTATCTAAAAAATCAAGTCGACAAAAAAGAGGTAATTATCTAAAACCTAAATTGGTTTCTAGATAATTACCTCTATAAAATTCATATCCAACCAAGAAAAAATAATCATATTTCGTTTATTTCACACCGAATTGACTAAAGTAAGCTGAAAGTGGTTGTAACTCTTCAGCATCGTATTGATGCTTAAAAGTCGCGACGGAAGCCGCCGAAGTCTTTTGTGGATCGACATCTAAAATTTCAACTGGTAAACCACGCTTGGCCGTAATTTTAGCGTCAATCAAAACGGGTCGTCCCGCCTTAATTTCAGCCATCGCCGTTTCAAACGCCCCATGTAATTGATCAAAATGCTCAACCTTAATCCCTTTGACTCCCATGCCTTCCGCAATCATCGCAAAGTCGGCGCCAATTAAATCGATACCATAGTAAGGTTGTGGCACATCTTCTTGTTCCGACTTAATAAAGTTCAGCGTCTGATTAGAAGTCACGATGTTAAAGATTGGCAACTGGTATTTCACTTCGGTCAGCAAGTCTTGCATGACCATTGAAAAGGCCCCATCACCTGCAACATTAAAGGCTTGCCGGTCTGGATAACTCAACTTGGCGGCAATCGCACCTGGGACACCAGCCCCCATCGTCGCAAATAATGCTGAAGTGAGCAATTTTTGCTTTGGGTTCATTTGTAAGAACCGGAAACTGTTGATCGTGTTATCCCCAACATCCATCGAAAAGACGGCATCATCGGCTGCGACCCGATTGATTTCACGGTAAACTTGTTCGTATTCCAATGGGTCCGTCGTCCGATTACTTAACTTCTGGAGATATTGTTTCCAAGCTGCCATGTCAGCTTGCGCCGCTTGATAATACGGTGACGGTGCGGCCGGTTCACTCAATGCTAAGGCCCGATTAATGAAAGCTTTCGCATCCCCATTAATACCATAATCCAAATGATGATGCCGGCCAAACTTGCCAGAATCCAATTCGATCTGGACGTATTTGAAATCATGCGTTGTATACATGATTTGGGCAAAGGAGTAGTCAGCACCCACGGAAACAACCAAGTCCGTAATCGCCATGAGTTCATCAGCAGCCTTCGAAGCAGCACGATAAGCACTCCCCATATTACCGGCAAAGGTATCTGGAATCACGCCCTTAGCGAGACCCGTGATAATAATTGGCACTTGCAGCTTATCTGCCAATTGCATCATCGCTTCGGTGGCACCGCGAGTCCCTTGTCCCACGTGAAAGACGGGATACTTTGCTTTTTTGATCAAGCCTAAAACGTGTTCGATCTGGTCATCTGGAATCGCAGGCGCCGTCACTAAACCTGCAGGGACACTCGCTGAATCGTATGCAACATCTGGAATTTCCGCATAACCAAAATCATTTGGAATCGTAACGACCGCGACTCCTTTTTCTTTATAAGCGGTCCGAATCGCTTTATCCACGACATAGGGCAAACTTTCTGGTGTCATGATTGTCCGATTAAAGACTGCCACATCGCTAAACATAGGTTCTTCAGCAAATTCTTGGAAGTAGTCATAATTCATATTTGTGTGAGCAACTTGGCCAACCAAGGCTAAAACGGGGACGTGATCTTCCTTCGCGTCATACAGACCATTCAACAAATTGACCGCACCTGGTCCCGCAGACCCAAAAGCCACGCCAATTTTACCAGTCAGCTTGGCTTCTGCCGCTGCGGCCAGTGCCCCGACTTGTTCATGTCGAACTTGAATATAGTGTAATCGCGTTTGTTCCACGTCCAATGCATGCATCGTCGAGTTAAATGACCCACCGGCATAGCCATAAATTTGCTTGATGCCCCAAGCTTCCAGAACTTTTAACATTGCGACTGATGCTTCAACCGTTTTAACCATGATAGTAGCCTTCTTTTAAAAATATTATTGTTAGCGTTTTCAACAACGGGTTAAATATACATCTAGTTGGTGCAAAATTCAATTGTAAACAACCGAATTAAGCAAAAAGATTGCGGTTAACTTAATTCACCGCAATCTTTTTGAGGCTTGACCCGGTCCCTCGTCCGTATGTTATCAATAACAACCGGAAGCAACAATCAACAACTATTTTTCACCTTTTAGTTACTAATTTAATTTTTCTGGTGCCCAATCACAGGTCACTAAATGATCATTAATTAAGCCTGCACCTTGTAAATAGGAATAGACTGTCGTTGGCCCGACAAACTTAAAGCCGCGCTGCTTCATGGCTTTCGAAACCCGCTTCGCTAAATCATTGGTAGCTGGAATCTCCGCCGCACTCGTCCACGCCTGCCGAATGGGCTGACCATCGACAAACGACCACAGCCAATCTGCATACGTCGAGCCAGCCGGCCAAGCTTGGATCACTTTAGCATTATTGATCGTCGCCGCTAACTTTTGACGATGGCGAATAATACGGGCATCTTGTAAGAGCCGCTCGATATCCGTGTCAGTCATGGCGGCCACCTTGCTGACCTCATAATCATAGAAGTCTTCTTTAAAGGCGGCACGTTTATTTAAAACAGTTTGCCAACTTAAACCCGCCTGGTAGGTCTCCAAACACAATAATTCAAACAATTTTTGTTGGTCATGCTGTGGGCGTCCCCATTCGTGATCATGATAATCCTGCATTAACGGCGTTGAATTCGCCCAGTCACATCGAGTCATTTCGGCCATCCTTCCTAATCGATTAAGTTTGATTACAGCATACCATAAAAAGCCCAGTTCGAACATACGTTCTTTAACTGATATCAAAAAACGGTGCGTCTCAAATCAGTCAGCCGACCAATTTAAGAAACACCGTTTCAAAGCACGATTCAGTTTTTCAACTTATTTGTGTGACCGTTTCGTCGGTTCATCCGTGGTCGATTCATCTTCCATGTTATCCGTCAATGGATAAGTCAAACGAATCAACGCTGGGATCACCGTTGGAATGGCGAATACCAGGATAATCAACCCGATAATCACGACCATCGCCACTTGGATCAAGGTCAAGACACCAGATGGCATCAAGGCCGCGAACGTTCCGCTTAAGATCAAGGCAGCGGATAAGACGACCGCACCGATAACCGAAGCTGCCCGAACGATCCGGGTACTTGGCGTCGCCGCCGTATTATCAAACTCACGGTACTTCATCATCAAGAAGATACTGTAATCAACCCCGAGGGCAATTAACATGATGAAACCGAAGAATGGTGTGTTCCAAGTCAACATATCTTGACCCATAATCATACTGCTCAACAACTTCGTAATACTCAAGGACATAATGTAAGCCAATAACAAGGTCCCGATAATGTAGAACGGTTGTAGGACAGAACGTGTGATAACCATTAAGGCTAACAAGATCCCGATTAACATGATTGCCGCCGTCCGCACAAAGTCACTCGACGCGATGGCTTGGGTATCATTGGTTTCAGAAGTTTGACCACCGATTGCGATTGTCGAGCCAGCCAATGACGTCCCTTTCAACGTGTTCTGAGCTTGTGTTTGGATAGCAGAGATCTTGTTCATCGCTGCCTTAGAACTAGGATTATCTTTCAAGACGATCGTTAACTTCGTGGCATGATAATTATCAGACATGTACGTGTTCAACGCCGTCTTGTAAGTTTTACTCTTCAAAGTAGCCTTTGGAACGTAATAAGTCTTCGCTGCATCAGAGTTCTTCAAACCAACGAGGTAACTGTTAGCTGAACCAACACCTTTATTAATGGTCTTAGTCCCATCACTAGCGGTTGCCAATCCTTTTTGTAACGTGCCCATCTGTTTAACCAAGCTTTGTAACGTGGTGTACATGGTTTGGTTACCAGCGGCCACTTGGGAAGCACCGGCAGTTAACGTCCCTGAATTTGCAGCCAACTTATTCGTCCCAGCATCTAAAGCACCGATAGCACTCACAAGTGTTGGTACTTGGCCCTGCAACGTGGTTAAACCGGTTGAAACTTGACCAGAACCAGCCGCTAATTGACTCACACCACTAGCTAAAGCTGGTACTTGGGCATTCAACTGTGCGTTACCATTGGCCACTTGAGAAGCACCAGCTGATAACTTGCTGATACCACTAACCAAAGTTGGCACTTGAGCATTCAATTGACCATTGCCTGTGGCGACTTGCGATGCGCCAGATGATAGCTGACTAATGGCACTAACTAAAGCTGGTACTTGGGTATTTAATTGACCATTACCTGTGGCAACTTGGGCAGCACCGCTGTTCAAGGCACTAGAGTTGGCAACCAATTGATTGGTCCCTGCTGCTAAGGCACCAATGGCACCAGTCAACGTTGGAACTTGCGAACTCAACGTATTAATGCCGCTGTTGACAGTTGAAACCCCGTTATTAATCTTATTAGCGCCAGTTGCTGCCGTGGCAACACCACTCGTGTAAGACCCCATCTTAGTTGCTAAACCACTTGTCCCGGTCTTCAATTGATCTAACCCAGTGGCAATTTGACTTGAGCCACTAACTAGGCCAGGCGTTGTCGTCGTCCCAGACAAAGCCGCTTCGATCTTTTGCGTTTGGGCAATCGCAGTTTCGAGTTTAGCAATTGCTTCTAACGAGCCTTCATTAGCTTTAATGGTCCCTGCTGCTAAAGTGCTTAAGTCTGAGAGTGAACTCAATTCACCACTCAGCTTTTGCATCTTATCAGCAGCCGTACTAATCCCAGCTAACTGAGTCTGTAAATCGTTCAAAGCTTGTAACCCATCATCAGCTGTTGTTGCAGAACCAGCTTTAGTCGTTGCCGTCGAACTTGTGTTGGCACTATTCTGGGCGTTGACTTGTGACGTCACGGCTGAACTGATGGCCGCCTTCTGTTCTGAAGTTGCCGATGAACCAGCCGCAGCAATTGCTGCAGAAGCTACTGCATTCGCATTAACCGACTTCGTGCTAGTACTGTTACCAGCTGCATCTTTGCTCGAGGCACTGGCTAAAGCACTCTTAATTTTAGTCATATCTGAATTGATGCCAGATTTTGACTGACTTAAAGCATCTGCAGTGGTTGTTAATGAAGAAATGCTTGTTTTAACATTTCCGGACCCATCTACTAGGGCCTGCATTTGCGTGTTGATTGCATTCAAACTATTCTTTAACGTCGTCAGTTGTGCCGTGTCCGCAGAGCCAGATGCTGCTTTAACTTGTTCTTCCATCTGACTTAAACCAGTAGCCACAGTAGCGGCGCCCGTTTGTAACGTCCCAACACTCGTTGCCAAATCTTGCGTCCCAGAATTGAGAGCATCATTGTTGTCGCTCAATGCCTTCAAACCGGACGTTAAACTATTAGTCCCAGTCAATAATGACCCAGTCCCATCAGATAAGGCTGCGATACCACTCGTTAAGGAACCCGTACCATCGTTCAACGTATTAAGGTTCTTGTTGACCGTATAAACACCATCAGTATATTTAACAACACCTTGTTTTAAGGTGTTCGAGCCACTGGCTAACTGACTAACACCATTTGACAACGTCCCAGTTTGACCATTCAATGTGTTCAAACCAGTGCTGACTTGTTGCGACCCACTTGCTAACTTGCTAGTCGCACCAGCCAACGTCCCAGTCTTGCCACTTAAAGTAGTCAAACCGGTGCTAACTTGTTGTGACCCACTTGCTAACTTGCTAGTCGCACTAGCTAACGTGCCAGTCTTGCCATTTAACGTGTTTAGCCCAGTCGTGACTTGTTGTGACCCATTCGCTAATTTGTTCACGCCACTCGACAAGGCCCCCGTCTTACTGCTTAATTGATCCAACCCATTATTCACGGTATAAACACCGTTCGTATAAGTGACCAACCCATCGGAAAGGCTTTTGGCACCATCAGCTAATTCTTTAGCACTGCTGACACCGGAAGACATGTTTGAGCCCTTCAGTTGACTATTGGCACTGTCTAAGCCGCTACTAATCTTCTTTAAGCCCTTGCTTGCTGAGGTCATCCCAGTTGTGACCGTCCCCAATTGCTTGTTGACGTATAGGTCACTAATTTCTGACCCCCCTGGTTGACTGACAGAAGCAACCGTTTTGACACCCTTAACCTTCTTCAATTGACGTGTTAAGTTATCTACGGCTTTAATATCTTTTTCGTTATTTAAAGCATGATCTGATTTGATATAAAGGGTCGATGGTTCCGCAGTCCCCTTCGAGAAATGCGCTTGAACCACTTTGAACCCTTTTTTAGCAGGAATCGAATCATTCAATTCTGCCAAAGTATCATAATTTAATTGATTGCTGTAGTTGAAGACAAATGGTGCCGCGACCCCTAAGACCACGACTAACGCAATCAAAGGATACTGCACGGACCCTTTTGAAATGCCACGCCACATTTTGCTCGTACTACCACCAGCAAAGTTCTTAGATGGCCAAAATAGCTTTGGTCCCAGCAATGCCATGAAAAATGGATTCAAAGTTAACAAAACTAACAAGAGGATGGCAACCGCTACGGCAACCCCCACGGCAGAACGATAAATCGAGAAGTTGGCTAATCCTAGGGCACTAAACCCAATCAATAGTGAGGAACCACTATAGAGAATCGTCCGGCCAGCTATCTTCAACGCTCGCCCAGTCGCGGCGACTGGACTATCGCCATGACTGAGTTCTTCTTTGAATTGATCGAACATTAAAATATTGTAGTCGGTCCCAATCCCAAAGAGGACCACGACCATAAAGACTTGGGTGAAGTTCGACAATGGAAAATTGAACTTGTCGACTAGATTCATCACAATGCTCAACGAAATAATGAACGATAACCCAACGGATAATAATGACACAATTGGGGTAATCGGTGATTTGAAGACTAACGTTAACACGATGAAAATAAAGACGACCGTGATAATTTCAGTTTTCTGTAACCCAGTTTCGGTTTCTTGCGTAAAGTCGTCAGTTAAGATGTCACTCCCAGTAACGTACGTTTTAACGCCACTGGTTTTGGCCCCTTGCGTGATAGTTTTAGTCATATTCGTCACAGTCTGGTTTTCACCAACCATTAGTTGTAATAACTGTGTCGATTTATCTTTAGAAATCAATTGTTTCTTTGCAGCGGCATTATCGCTCGCTGCGGTCATTGATTTAACATGATATTTAGACTTTTGGACTTTGAAGCGTTGAATCGTCCCATCGATTTTTTGCTTCTGAGTCGCAGTTAATGGCTTATCACCATTATTGAACACGACGACCACTTGACGCGTGTTATTTTGATGACGCCCCCAGTGATTTTGAATCACAGACGCAACTTGACTCTTCGCGCTACTTGGCAATTGGGTTTGGCCCTTATCACGGACTAAACTGCTGACATTTGGTAAGAACACGATGGCCGCCACCATCACGATCAACCAAACGACAGCCTGTATGGTAAATTGTCTACGGCTCCCTTTCAATGTTATATCCCTTCCCTAGTTCAGATTCTAAAACGACATCGTGACATTTAATCAACAATGTGTTTAAATAATAACAACATGTTAGTTGAAAATTAAAGAAAATTCAAGCAACAATTTTCATAATTTCGTCATTAAATAAACAAAAGTGGCGAAATTGTTTACTTAATGAGGTGAAATAATTATGGTAGGAACTAAAAATAATCGGCGGTCGCAAATGACCGAACGACTCATCCAAAATAGCTTGATTGAGCTGTTGCAGAACCATCCGATTAATGAAATCACCGTAACTGCCGTTTGCAAATTAGCGGACATTAATCGTGGGACCTTCTACGCTCACTATGAAGACGTTAAAGATTGTATGCACACGATGGAACAAGACGCGACAAAAGAATTATTGGCCGTCATTAACGAACATAAAGATCCTAATTCGTTACGTGCCATTTTAACGGGTATCTTTGAAATCGTGAAACGACGCCATGCCGTAACCTCGTTTATCCTGACGACTGATCAAGATTTCTTAATGACTTTCATCGCCATCACCAAACGTGAAATTCTGGAAGATGACCGTGTCAAGGTCGCCAACCTCAAACCGCGTGAGGGGCAATATATGTTTGAATATTACCTCAACGGGATTGTCGGTGTCGTTCGCTACTGGCTTAAAAGCGGCCTAGAAGAGTCACCAGAACAACTTGCGAACTTTATTAACGATTGGTGGTACCGTGGTAAACCCTTTAAAGAACTCTCAAATAAGTCGGGCAACTTTAGCGACAATTAGACCATCACGCCCTTTCTGCAGAGATAACAGTTATTCTGTAAATAACTATTACGTTATCGATTAAATCTGTCAAAAACAGCACTGACAATCGATATCGCTTAGTTATAACACCTACATTAAAAATATCATGACTGCTAAAATAGTGAAAGAATTCCACCTTTAAAATCAAGTGGAAACTGGCTTAGACCACTCATTGCCAGCCGCAGCTAGTCCGTTATTTGCTAAGTGACTCAATTATTATAACAACTCAAAACAACCTTGAACTTGATGACCATCAAGTCCGCCAAAAAGGCGTCATCTAAAACCAATTGACTGGTTTTTAGATGACGCCTTTTAACTTTTAACCATCCGACTTAGGTGGTCGCTGATCATACATTCGTTCTTTGATATCATCCATTTCCTGATCTAGTTGCGTAATCAAATGAGCTTTTTCCGTCAAAGACTGCCGCAACGCCGCTTGATTCGGGACATTCTTCTTATAGTTCAGTTCATGTTCCAACGACGCCCAAAAGTTCATGGCAATCGTCCGGACCTGCAACTCGACCTCAATAATATTCGGACCATCAACGGTGTAGACTGGTACGCCTAAAATCAAGTGCAAGCTTTGATAACCATTTGGCTTGGGATGATGAATATAATCCTTCACTTTGAGAACTTTTAAATCCGCTTGTGTAGCTAATAAGTCTTCAACGGTTTTCACATCGCTCAGGAAGCGTACAATCAACCGAATCCCCGCAATGTCATGCAGGTTCGTGTAGACTGCCTCAAGGGTCAGGGGTAAATGCTTTCGCTGCATTTTGCCAACAATACTCTCGGGCGATTTGATTCGCGATTGCTTACTGTCGATTAGGGCATAGCCATAGCGCAGTTCATATTCACGACTAATATAATCTAATTTATCTAAAACTAATTTCATCGCAACTTCATACCGTAATGAATAAGCTTTTAATTGATCCACCGCCTGTAATAACTCAGGTGGTGCTGGCAAAAATTGATCCGGTTCAGTTGTTTGAGACTCTGGTTTACTCACTTATCTCTCGCTCCAATGACTTTCTCTTTGCACGCTTATGCGTTCGTGCTTATTGAATGGTCACGATCCATTCACGGACAATCTGATTATAATCAATCAAATATTGGTCATCGCCAACTTGATAGCCCAAACGACCATTGACATCTTTGAAATCACTCGGAATCAGGCCATGACCTTCGAGCACGTTTAAATGCCCTGCAACCATCCGATCCTCTAGAAAATGCTCGAATCGTTGCCAGAAACGTTGAAAACTTGCAAAATCAACGACGTCAAAGACTTCGTTGCGCAAGACCTCGGCATCAAATTCAAGCCGAACATTCGAACCTTTTGGTGTCAATTACGTTCCTCCCCAGCTACTCTTAATACTTTAATCATAAGCATAAACGTGTCGCGGTGCAATCATTAACTTGCGAATTAGAATGCTTTTAGGTGAAATTTAAAAAGTCCGAGGCAATCCCTCGAACTTTTCGTGGTACTAATTCAATTGCGACACAAAAAATGTCGTTAGTTAATCTTCCGTTTTGGATTTAAAATACCCATTGGATCAAATAACGCTTTAATTTGATGTTGTAACTGATCAACATCTTCCCCTAACTCAGCGTTGTTCCATTGATTCTTCAACATGCCAACCGCGTGTTCACCAGAAATCGTTCCGCCAAGCGCTAACGTCTTGTGGAACATTTCTTGTAACGCCACGATTATATTATCCGGCACCTTGGTAGCTTCTTTTGGCCAAACTAAAGTTGGATGCACGTTACCATCACCGGCATGGCCCGCCGTATAGATTTTGACATCTAAGCGTTGCGCTAAATCTTGAATGTAGTCCATTAATGGGGCTAATTGTGACAGCGGGACCGCCATATCTTCCATAATATGGTTCTGACCGGCAAAGACGGCTGGCAACATATCCCGACGTAACTTTTCCAACTTGGCCTGTTCTTCTGGGTCCTCGGTAACCGTGACATTCTTAGCTTGTTTATCAGCTAACAACTGCTTAACAAGCTGCATGCTAGCCTCGCCACCATTGTCTAGTTTAAAAATCAACATCGCTGCACTATCGGTAGCGTAGTTAGTCTTTTCATACCGATCCAATGCCGCCACAGTCTGCGCATCCAACGCTTCGAGCATTGTTGGATAAACGCCAGAGATTCGAATCGCCGTAACGGCTTTTGCTAAAGCCGTCATATTTTCAAAGAAAGCGACCCCCATGACTGGCGTACCTAATGGAATTGGCATTAATTTAACGATCACTTTGGTCACGATTCCTAAGGTGCCTTCTGAGCCGACCATGAGTTGTGTCAAATCGTAACCGAACGCTTGCTTAAGGGTCCGACCACCTAACGTGATCTCACGACCATCCGCCAGTACAACTGTTAAGCCAAGGACATTGTCTTTCGTCGCACCATACTTCACGGTGCTCATCCCACCAGCATTGGTCATCACATTACCACCAATCCCCGAAATGGGCTTTGAACCTGGATCTGGCGCATAAAACATGCCTTCTTTGCGGGCTGCTTGGTCCAAATCGCCATTAATAACGCCTGGTTCAATCACCGCTAGAGAATCTGCCTTACTAATTTCAAGAATATGATTCATTTTAGCCGTTGATAAAATTAAACCACCGGCAATCCCATCGGAACCAATCACTGTACTGGTTGTTTGTGATTGTGGAATGACTGGCAAATGGTACTTGCGCGCAATTTTCAGCGTGCCTTGAATGTCGGCCGTCGACTGAGCTTCAATATAGGCCAGAGCCAAGCCACTGTCGTCATCGGTCAATCTTTTACTAAAAGAAAACTTTTGTAACGTTTCGGGGTCGGTTAAAACTCGATCTGCCGGAACTTGTTGTTTTAAATCTGTCAAAACATCTGTATCAGAAAACGCTTTAAACGTTGTCAAACTAACATCTCCAATTCATTCAAATTCAATTCATTTTCAGTATAGTCCAACTTCTTAGAATTGACTGCTTCTAAGTCTCAGCCCAATTTGCATAGTTTCCTATCAAAGCGCCTTTGATGGTATCTATTTTTTGAATTAAGTACACTCAAAATAGGTATTTTTCAGTTGACCGCGAAAACGGTATGCTAACAACTGTAGTTTCAAAAGGAGGGCACTATGCAACATATGAGACATTCTAAATTACGACCATGGTTGATTGCGGGGGGCTTAATTGCCCTGATCGCACTCATCACCGTTGGGGTCATTATTCGTCAAGCACAGGCCCGTTACCAGTCAGCCGTTTATACTGGCTCCAGTTCTAGTCAACCGGTCAATGCCAACAAACCAATCAGTATCCTGTTACTCGGCGTCGATACCGGTGCAGACGGCCGAATCGACAAAGGTAATTCCGATACGATTATGGTCGTGACCATTAATCCGAAAACTGAAAAGACCGTGATCACAAGTATTCCCCGTGATACTTTGGCCCAGATGGTCGGCACGAAAACGACTAATGTACAAAAGTTAAACGCGGCCTACAATATTGGTGGGTCAAAAATGGCTAAGGCCAGCGTCAGTCGACTCTTTAACGTCCCTATCAACTATTACGCGACAATCAATATGGGTGGCTTAAAGCAAATCGTCGATGCTGTTGGTGGCGTCACCATCACCAGTTCAATGAACGTGACCTTTGATCACATCACCACGACTAAAGGTACCCATCATTTAAATGGCAAACAAGCTTTAAGCTACACGCGCATGCGCTATCAAGATCCGCGGGGCGATTACGGCCGTCAATTGCGACAACAACAAGTTATGAAAGCCGTCTTGACCAAGCTAACTAAAACTAGTACCGCGTCACATTACGGCGAATTGCTCAGTTCACTAAAAGGCAATTTAAAGACTGATCTGAGCTTTAACGACTTAGTTTCGTTAGCGACCCACGACCGTGCGAATACTAAGCACATTAAATCGACCCAAGTTGTTGGGACCGGTGCGTGGATCAATACGAGCTCTTACCAAATTTTAAGCACCAAGAAACTGCAAGCCACTTCCGATGCGATTCGCACCCAATTAGGCTTGAATACCGAGAAGTTGACCAACGTAGAGACCCAACTCAACGCCCTCAATCCAACTTACGATGGCGTCAACAATCAGAATTACAATACCAATGGTTTAGATACCATTACCTACACAGATGGGACTTACTAACTCCTAAAACACGCGCTAAGCAGACCGAATTGTCGGTAAGCTTAGCGCGTGTTTTTATATAATCTACATTTGGTGCTAGTTGGTTTTATATTGCCTGGTTGGTCCAGAATCGGCTGGAACGTGGTGGCCACGTTTGGAAGCCAAAGAGCGGTCTTCCAAGCTGGGGGTTATCTAAGTCGGAAAATCACCGACCAAGATAAATGACATCACTGAGCCAATTCTGGCCCACCCAACGTTAATTAACAGCTATTAAAAAATTAATGATTGATCATTTTTAGTTCAGTTATTTAGCCGAGAGGTTGGTTGCTAAAATGCTCAGCCGTGTCGTTGGCCTTAGTGCGAGTGGTCTGCTCGGACTTAGGCCAAGGCCAGTTTTGAAGACCGCTTTTTGGCTTCAAAATGGCCCATGGCGTTCCAGCATTTTAGCAACCAACCGGCGGGCGGCAATTTCAACTAGCACCAAGCATATAAGCAATTTTTAGGCAATCAAGGTCTGTTGCCAATTTTGAAATAAGGTAATCAAACCACCCGTATTATCATTAAATTCATACATTTTATGATTGGTCGTCGCAATCGCCGAATCATGGTTGATCAAGAGGTCACTCAACCTTAGCGTCAATTCAAAGGGCTTGAAGGCTTGGGTCGAATGGACTTTGATCCAATTTGTGTGCTGATCCGCTGCCACATAAAAGTACTGCGCCATCGTCGTTTCTAGATCCACCTGTTTTAAAATTCCCGTTTTCATCACGTCCGCCCCAATCCGTTTAAGTTATGAGTTCACTATAAGTGCTGAAACGGGTTTCAGGTCAAGGAAAATCGTTCAGAAAATTAAACTGCAATTTCAATTGTTACATTTTAATAACACTATGCTAAAACACTAGGCATATTAGTCAAATGGTTGTACTATATATTTGAACGTTAATTCACGGGCTTGCTTAATCGTGCAAGCTACTTCAAGTTAAAGGAGTTGCCCACCATGATTCAGACCAAATCAGCACACCAACAAAAATTCTGCTATTTAATTGAATTGACCGGTGATATCTACACCGATCTTTTGGTCGCGCTTTCGGCTGATGAGCAAAAAATCGGTGATTGGGAGCGTGTTTATTCCGCAAAATTACCGACTTGGCGCCTTTGGACTAACGAAAATGCCGATACGGTCCGCTACGTGGTCTCACACGTGATTGCCCGGTATTCACTACCGCAAAATGATTATTGGTTGATCCAATATGAAGGCAATGACCATCAGCATCCAACCATGTTACATCCGCGATTCCACACGCGCTAACCTAAAAATTCAAGCACTTGCGTTTAAAGACGTTTGGAAAAATTCCAAACGCCTTTTTTGTCTGCAATTTAAGGGGGCAACTTTTCTAATCACTCGTGACCGGGCCACTAAAATATGGTTCTTCAATCGTTATTGTCGCCGCGTCAAAATCAACTGTTGTTAACGCGCCATACGGTAAGGCCGTCCGTGGATAAGCGTGCCCAAAGTTGACATTCATCAAAATTGGCAAGTGCCACTTCTCCGTGGCGGCTAACAATCGGTCACGATAGGCGTCGTAATAACGCTCATTCTGCGGTTTCCCGACAATGATTCCCGCAACCGCGCCGAGAATACCTACAGCCGCTAGTTTTGCCAACATCGCTTCAAATAAGTCTGGATTAGGTTGTTCATCACTCGTTTCAATGAACAATAGTCGTCCCTGCCAATCCGTAACTGATGGGACTAATTGAAACTGTTGCGCCACTTGTGCCTCATCGGGGTAACGGGTGTTAGTTAGTAAATCGTAAAAACTATCTAAACAACCACCTAGTAACCGTCCTGTGACCCGACCACTGCCGCGCAGCACATCATAATGACGTTCTTCCGGATGATCTAGCCGCGGTTGATCTAGTTCGCTGGGCCCAAAGGCTTTGCGCTCTTCATACCAAACCGGGCTACTTTCAATGCGGGTCGTCGCCGGATTCTTAAAATAATGCTGAATCGTCTTCGCCGTATAAGGCAACAGCGTTGGGGCTAACTCGGCGAAATCATTTAAAAAGTTCGGCCCATAAAACGTCTGTAACCCCAGCCGATAGAACATTAAATGGTTAACCGTCGTGTCCGAAAATCCTGTGACCAATTTAGGATGTTCTCGAACGGACTGCACAAATTCCGGATCAGTCATCAACAGTGGTGCTAAGCGATACGTGTCATCACCGCCAATCGCACAAATAATGCCTTTAATTTCGTCTGCTAAAAAGGCGCGCTTCAAATCGGCGGCTCGGTCTTCCGGATGCGCCTGTAAATAGGCCCGTCCGCGCAACGCATTGGGCATCACCATTGGCACTAAGCCCAATTGTTGTAGTCGTGCTAACCCGCGTTTCAATTGATGCTCACTACTGCCCTCCCCCAAAGTGCCACTGGATAAACTGACAATGGCAACTTGATCACCATGCTTTAATGCCGCTGGCTTCTGCATTGGTCATCACGCTTCTTTCTAATTCTTTTCTAATCATTTTATTATATTTAGTCAGCTTTGCCAACAAAAATTCCGAAAAAAAAGAACCCGCCGAGGCGAGTCCCTTTTAAAATCAACTTAAGCTTTAGCAGTTTGGGCTGCAGCAGCAGCTTCTTTTGCAGCGAAAGTCTTTTCTTCCTTAACTTTGTCACGATCCAAAGCCTTGAAGAAGAAGTAGTAAATCGCGCCATCAAGAACGATGTTAACGATTTGCATTACGGCACCAGATAAATGACCAGTTGCTAAGTAACCAGAGATAATTGGCGGCGTGGTCCAAGGAACCATGACACCCATCGTCTTAGCAACCAAACCAGTTGACATCGCAACATAAGTTGTCACAACGTTGGTTAATGGAGCTAAGATGAATGGAATCGCCATCCGGTAGTTCATAACGATTGGCAAACCAAAGACGATTGGTTCGTTAATGTTAAAGATTGCAGGTCCGATAATCAATTTACCTAAAGTCTTAAATTCAGCGCTCCGTGAAACAAAGGCAATCATAAATGCTAACCCAAGAGTCGCACCAGAACCACCCATGTGGATGAAGTTATCGAAGAATTGTGACGTAACGATGTTAGGAATGGCTTTACCAGCGCTAACAGCGTGCGCGTTTTGTGACATTGCTGACAACCAGATTGGTGACATAACGCCAGAAACGACGTTGGCACCATGAATCCCGAAGATCCAAAGTAAACAGATCAAGAATTCAGCAACTAAGGCACCTGGTAAGGTGTTACTCAATAAGCCTAATGGTTTAGCTAAAACGAATGAGATCACGTTTGGAATACTGCCCATTGGGGTAGCTTCGACAACTAAACGTAATAACCAGATTAAAACTAAGATGATGGCACCAGGAACTAAAGCAGCAAATGAGTTGCTGACTGCCGGTGGGACACTTTCAGGCATCTTAATCGTCCAATTGCGGTGAACCATGAACACATAAAGATCGGTAATGAATAAACCAATAAGAAGAGCAGTAAACAAACCAGCCGAATCTAATTGTGTTAATGGTACCCATAAGGCCCCAGCTTTATCAGTGTTTAGCGGAATAGTTAACAGCCAAGCACTCATTGAAACGATTGAAGCTGAGATTGGATCGACTTTGTAACTCTTAGCCATGTTATAAGAAATCCCAATAACGGCAATTAACCCCATGACATGGAATGATGCGTTGGTTGGATATTGAACAATGGTAGCCCAGTTCTTGCCAAAGGTATTTAACATGAAAGTTTGATAACCTTGGATTGGGAATTGAGCAATGATCATGAAGACTGACCCGATGATAATCATTGGTACGGCTAATGTCATCCCATCACGTAACGCGATTAAATGACGAGAACCAGCAATCTTACCAAATAATGGGACGAGTCGGTCATTAACGAAACTTGATTTATTGTTTTCGCTCATGTCGTTGACCCCCTAGAATAATTTGAAAACGTATTGCTTAAAATCTAACGTCTTGGATATCACAAGACCAACCGCATTATTAACTTATCGATAATGGCCAATTATCAGTTCCTAATGCAATTAACTAAATAATAGCATGTTTCATAGCTGTGGTGGTTTCAAGCCATCCAGCTGTTGAATACGCTTTCTATAAATTCTATTATACCTATCATCTCGGTAATGTATACCCTTTCAAAAAATATTGTGTAGTGTTTCTTTAAAAGGAACGTGTTCCATTTGTGGAATTTGTTCCTAGCAAATTCCGTCAATCGGTCTAATCCACTTTCTGGACACCCATCGTAATTTGTTCCAAAAAATAGACGACCGGAAGTTGTGATAACGTGCTCCCACCACTGATAGCTCGGACTTCCGGCGTATCATAGGTCAATACAACATCCCCGATACTTGCGGCTGTGGAGTGGCTACTGGCCGTAATCACAACTAGTTTGGCACCATTTTGTTGATAGAAGATGCCTTGTTGAATGACATCTTCCGATTCACCGGAAACCGACAACAGTAACAGCACCGTATCCGATAAATCAACGGCGGTGACGGGTAACGGTTGCGACGTCTCATTGACCTGTAGCGCATAAACACCAAAGTTGGCTAATAAGTGGGTCCCATAACCGGCCAGCCCCTTACTCGTTCCGGCGCCAATCAAGACGACCGTTTTGGCTTGCCGAATCAACGCCGTTGCGGCGGTAATCTTGCTCGTGACCGTGGGAACATCCATCCGGTCAAAGAAAGTCCGCATGGGCACGACAGTCTGTGACACTGGTTGCGCCGCATCCTGACGCAACTGCTCTTTCAGCGTGAACTTAAACTCGGCGTAACCGTCATAACCCATCCGTTTCAGAAATCGTAAAATCGTTGTCGCCGAAACATGACTCTGGTTAGCCAGTTGACGAATCGTCATCGTACTGACTTCAGCTGGATGTCCCATAATATACTTGTAAATCTCAATTTCTAGGCGATTCAGCTGTTGAACTTGATCATATGAAAACATCGCGGCACACCTCCTGAACATTTAAATTGGTCTAATACCAAATTGATAGCCACAACCAGAACTTGTAGGAACAAATTCCAGCTAGCGGTCACCCCAACGACCATCAATCTCTGGTTTGATCGTTAAATCAGTCATTTCGAGATCACAATCAACTAAAGCCATCGTCAATTTTTCGGTGAATTCTTTGGTTTTGTATGGTGAATCGATGTGCCAAGTCCGATAACTAGGCGTCCGACTGACATTTCCGAGTGCCACAATTGCGGGCACGTCTTTCGGATCAACTTTCGCTGCTGTTTTTTTGACATCAATTGAATAGCCATAGTGGCCGCTGTGATACAGAGCTTGCATCGCATCATTAAAGATTCCCATGTTCATCCCTACTTCCTCGAATTAGTTATTCCAAGTTTACCATAACTCACTGAGGCGCTTACATTTTGCGCATAAATTTGATGAAAATAAGTCAATTTATCGATAACCTTTCACAACTATTGGCTATAATGAGACTAAATTAGACGTTTCGTGTTAGTTGATTTAAATCGCCACTCTGGTTGGTCCAGAATCGACTGGAACGTGGTGGCCGCGTTTGGAAGCCAAGTGCGGTCTACCACAAGCCGGGGGTTATCTAAGTCGGAAAATCACCGACTAAGATAAACGACACCACTGAGCCAATTCTGACCCGTCCGACGTTAATTAACGGCTATTAAAAAATTATTGATTGATTATTTTTAGTTCAGTTATTTAGCCGAGAGGTTGGCTGTTAAAATGCTCAGCCATGGCGTTCCAGCATTTTAGCAACCAACCGGCAGGCGGCAATTTTAACTAATACCAAACCTTAAATGATGTGATATAGGAAGGATCAGCACTATTATGAAAAAAACAATTCTAGTTGTCGAAGATGAACTCAGTCTCTCCGGCTACTTGACCAAAGAACTCCAATTTGAAGACTTTGACGTGCTCGTTGCTAACGATGGTCTCGCCGCCATGGACATGTACACTGCTCATCAAAATGACCTTCTCTTAATCTTACTGGACTGGATGTTGCCAAAGCTAGACGGCATGGAAGTGCTGCGGCGCATCCGTAAACATGACCAAGTCCCCGTCATTATTATGACCGCACGTGACTATATTGGCGACAAAGTCGCTGGGTTAGACAACGGCGCCGATGACTACATTACCAAACCGTTTGAAATCGAAGAATTGTTGGCGCGCATTCGGGTCATTCAACGGCGCGCTGAAAATCAACTGGAACCTAATCAAGTCTATCAACTTGATCAGATTGTCTTGGATACCAAGGCACATCGGGTTACAAATGCCGACGTCGAAGTTCAATTAACCCATCGTGAGTACGATCTACTGCATTTTTTCTTAGCGCATCCTGATGAGGTCTTCACCCGCGACGACTTGCTGGATCAAGTCTGGGGCGCCGACTTTCTGGGCCAACAAAACGTGGTCGATGTCTACGTCGGCTATTTGCGCAATAAATTAGCGACGCCAAATGCTGGGCCATTAATCAAAACGGTCCGCGGTGTCGGCTACAAATTAAGGGAGTCGATTGCGAATGCCGAAAACTAAACCCATTCCAACGTATGAACAGTTGATTAACAAAGCAATCAAACGGCTCGTCTTGACGATCACGCTCGCCATCAGTGCCGTCATCTTAGTCGTCGTTGGGGCCCAACAAACGGTCAACACTTCTCACGAAGCTCGTGAATTAATGAGTAGCCTGCATCAGGCCAACATTAACGACGTCCCCAGCTTCATTCAGTGGAATAACACGACGACTAGAAATACAAAACAAGCCGCGTTTATTCGCGTTTCGACCAAAAAAACAACCATCACGACGGCCACCAAAACCAAGCAGACGATTTTAACCTCACCATCTTCAAAGGCCTTTTTTGCGCGCCGACCAACACACCTCGTGGGAGCGTTAGTCCACGTCCGCGGTTTCGGTTTCTTCTTATCATATACGCAAAAAGACGGCAATAACACGTATCAACTGTGGGTCAGTCTTCGACGGCTGATCAATAGTTTGCTCGTTTTGATCCTGCTAATTATTATTGTCACCTTGCTAACCTTGGCCGCAGGAACTTGGTGGGCGCATCAGTTAGCTTCGCGTTTAAGCGCACCAACCATCAGTCTGTTGCATGAAACTAAATACACGTCCAATAACCCTGACGCCGACCAGCCAACCTTGACTGTGCCGACCAGTCCACGTGAAGTTAATGATCTGGGGCAAGCTTTTAATGAACTGTTAGTTGCCCAAAATGAGCGTTTACAGCACGAACGGCAATTTATCTCGGACGCCTCACATGAATTACGAACCCCGATTGCGGCGATTCGCGGTAATCTGAGCCTAATTCGGCGACGTGGTGAGGCCCATCCGGAAGTCATTCCAGAATCCTTAAATTTTATTGATGAAGAATCACTTCGCATGCAACACTTGATTGAGAACTTATTACATTTATCACGGGCGGACCGGGCTAAATTGACCCTGACCGACCAAGATTTATCATTCTTATTACTGCAACTAGGCGAACACTATCAACCGTCCCTCTCACAACCGTTAAAACTGGCGATTGATCCAGAGATTCACGTCAATGGTAATCCAGAGATGTTGCAACAGATCGTCGTTGCTTTATTGGATAATGCTCACAAATATTCACCAGCTGATCAGCCGATTACGTTGAGTCTACATGCCACCGAGCATGCGGTTCGTTTGGCAGTGGCTGATTTAGGCGAAGGGATTCCTGATGATCAAAAAACCGCGATTTTCCAACGATTCTACCGTGTTGATCAATCACGATCACAAGCAATTGAAGGGAGCGGCCTGGGCTTAGCCATCGTGCAACAGCTCGTTACCTTGAATCATGCCAAAATTGAAGTCACTGACAATCACCCCCAAGGGAGCATCTTTACCTTGATTTGGGCAAAATAATGTCGTTAAAAAACAATCGTATCCAAGCTGCCTACTCAGGCTTAACTTGGATACGGTTGTTTTTGGTCAGAGCTCTTCCTTATGACTATCTTCGAAACATTTCAGCTCGACTTTGCTCAGTAAAATTTTTCATTTTAAAAGCAATCGACTATTCCCAACCATCAGTTTTATCAATTTTAGGGATTTGTTTAGCGACTGCTCCTCGAACTTCGACATCAGAATACAATTGATGTTTCTCATTTAGGCGACGCACTGCTTCTTTGTTGATTAGCGCTTCCTGAAACTGATCGATTTGGCGGACCATGCCTTCATATACTGTTACTGAAAGCACCACGCCAACTAGTTCACTGCGATCGAAGACATAAATACCAGTCTTTTCAGACTCAGCTTTTTTGAAGACAGCTTCAACCGACTGCTTAATTTCAGTCATATCACTGGCTGGCACATTTAGTGTACACACAATACCCATCCTCTCTAGTTCAACTCAACGTTAAATGGTTATTTGTCACTCAAAACATCACAACACCATCTCTGCCGTTACTTCCAGCGAATCTTACTTAACACACGCCTGCCAAGGCCATTCTGCAACAGGATAAAGACTGGATAAGCACTCAATATCAGTGGCAAGTAGAACAAGGCTAAATGCCAATCTAGCAAGTTCACTAGCGAGAAGACTTTCCCCGCAAATAGAAATGCCATCACAAATAGGGTTCCCATCAATGCCACAAGCCCAATTTTAAAACGGTTCAGCGGTCGCGCCGCAATTAACAAAGCATTCAAGCTTATAATACCGGTCAGTAGCACGCTCAAAGTTGAGGTCGTCGCAAAGTTCAAATTAAACTCGGCACCTAGTAGATCAATCACCATAATATAACCGACCACCGCAATTGCAGCTGGCACGGCAATTTCCATGACTTGCTTCATGAAGCGACTCGTAATACGCGTATAGTCCGGTTGTAAGGCCAAGAAGAACGTTGGAATCCCAACCATCAACGACGAAATTGGCGTTAATTGGATCGGTTCAAAGGGATAACTGTGGGACATGAAGATAAAGATCACCGTCAAAGCGACTGAATACATTGTTTTAATTAAATAAAGCGCCGCAACCCGTTCGATATTGTTGATGACGCGGCGGCCTTCATTTAGGACTTGGATCATGGCGTCAAAGTTCGAATCCAGCAACACAAAATCGGCTAAGCTCTTAGTGGCTTCACTCCCACTAGCCATTGCAATACTGCAATCTGACTGCCGCATCGCCAACAAATCGTTGACACCATCCCCAGTCATCGCCACGGTATGACCGGCTGTTTGGTAGGCTTTGATCAGTCCCGCCTTCTGCTGCGGTGTCACCCGACCAAAGACGTTGTAGGTAGCCACTAACTGATCATAGTCTGGCTCAGTGCCGACCTGACTCATATCGATAAGTTGGTCCGCCCCCGCAATCCCAGCCCGTTTGGCGATGCTCGCGACTGTGACTGGATTATCGCCTGAAATCACTTTTAGAGCCACATCTTGTTTCGCAAAGAACCCAAACGTGGCTTGGGCATTTGGTCGCAGCTCATCCGTGATCAACACCAACCCTAGTGCTTCTGGAGTCATGGGCTTAGGCGTCGTCAGCTTAGCGACTTTGGCTAACACTAATACTCGAAAGCCTTGCTGTGCCAACTGTTGAATCCGTTGTTGGAGTGCCGGCGAGACTTCACGAAAAATAAACTCTGGTGCGCCCAACACATAGGCTTGACCATCAAAACTCGCACCACTCCATTTACGACCAGACGAAAACGGCATCACCTCGTCGGGGGTCACGGCTGGCTTAACGAGACCACTCTGAATGGCTTGGGCAGTTTCGTTATCATCATTAATGGCGCTGACCAACTTAGCCAACGTGGTTTGAACCGCACCAGCTGCGACATCCGCCCACGGCTCAATGCGCTCAAATTTCAGGTCGCCGCTCGTAATCGTCCCCGTTTTATCCAAGCAGAGAATATCGACCCGCGCCAACGCTTCAATCGCCGGTAATTCCCGGACTAAGACTTGATGACGGCCCAGTGTGAAGGCACCGGCAGCTAAGGCGACCGATGTCAGCAACACCAGTCCTTCTGGAATCATACCGACCATCGCCGCCACCGTGCCTAGAATGGCCCGATTTTGACCGGTTCCCCGCATCAAGGTCGAAATAAATAACCCAGCCCCCAGCGGAATGATCGTAAACGTTAATATTTTAATAATCCGATTAATAATTGTCAGAAGTTGACTCGGCGTCCGGTGATCTGATTTCGCCGAACGGGCCAATTGCTTAATATAACTGCCATGGCCGACCACCGTCGCTTGCACAATGCCGTGACCACCTAATAGCACACTTCCTGAAATCAGTTCGTCGCCATTACCCTTGATAATCGGTTCCGACTCACCCGTAATTTGGGACTCGTCGACTTCCAACCCGGTCGTCTCGCGCACAAGCACGTCAACCGGAATTTGGTCACCACGCGTGACGCTGATCAAATCATCTTGGACCAGATCTGCTTGATCCACCGAAACCTTTTTCCCATCGCGAATGACCGTCATCTTCGCAGCCGACAGAATCGTTAACTTATCAACTTGCCGTTTCGCCCGAATCTCTTGAAAAATACCAATGGCGGTATTCATGATGACGACAAATAAAAAGAGTAAATTTTTATAACTCCCCGTCATAAAAACCAAGGCGCCTAATAACACGTTGATCAAGTTGAATAGTGTTAATAAGTTATCGCGAAAAATCTGCTGTACGCTCCGAGTCAGCGGTGGCAACGGTTCATTGTGCAGGCCAGCTGCCAGCCGTTGCTGGACCGCTGCGGCCGTTAACCCCTGTTCCAATGGTGGTAAGTTTCGTTCGGTCATCCTAATGAGCCTCCTCAGTTTTCTATCTCTTCTATTGTAAACATTTTTGGCGAATTTTGACGATTCTGACGCTCAAATCTGGTCTGGCTTAACTTATTTTTAAGCTAACGATTGGGGGCAGGTCACCAGTCTGAGTGAATCTAAGGCGGTTTATAAGAAATTCTTAGATTAGATTTACGAAAAGTCGATAGTTGCACACTCGATTTGCCGGTAAACTAGAGTCATTCAAGTCAAGCAACTAAGGAGCTGGAAATATGTTATTAGATACCGATCCTAAAATTAAAAATATTACCGCCGTCCATTTGGTGAAAGTCTTTTACCCATTGGTCATTGCGAAAACGGAACAAGGCGAGTACATCAAAGTTAAATTAAGTGATGACCAACTCAACGACCCGTTATTTTGGGAAACGGCTCGTAACATTTGCCAATCCGAATTATGGGTGCCACTTGGCCGCAAATTCCATCAACTGCTTTCGAACGATTGGCTCATTCCAGTCGCCTAACTAAAAAAACTTAATCACTTAAAAGGAGTCCAATAATAATGAAAAATACTATTAAAAAATTAACGATAACACTTATGGCTGCTGGTACCATGTTCGCAACAGCTGGCACGGCCCTAGCTGACACTCGCGACACGACTAACACCCCCACCTCAACACGATTAGTGAGTCAAGTTAATCACGGCACTAATTTGGCGACCCGGACTGTGGCACCAAAACCAACTAATGACCTCACCCCACATGCTACTAAGCTCATGGCCAAAACGATGCAGAATCAAGTTTTAGACACAATCGATGCCAGTAGCCAAAGCTTAGATAAGCTAAAATATCAACCAACCAAATAAATGACTTAACCTATTTTTGAAAGGAATGTGGCTAGATGTCCGTTTTGACTGACAAAATTGAAACCCAACTTCGTCGCAATTATCAACAACCCTTATTGAAAAATGAGACACAGGGCATCTGGTACACGGGCGCAGACCTCCTCGAAGACTTGGCTTTGTGTCGGACGAGCTTGCAACAGCAAGCCGTTCAACCAGGGCAAGCCATCCTCATCAGCGCAACTAATCCCGTCACGATTCCAATCCTACTCATTGCGAGTTGGCAATTAGACTTAACTGTAACCCTAGCACCGCCGACGTCGGCTTTGCCAGAGTTGCTGACGAAACGCTATGCCGCCATGGTCTACCCCACCGCTCAAACGCTACGGCTAGCACCACTAATTGACCCGCAACAAATCAGCTTACTCACTTTGCTTCTGAACACAGCACCCGACTTTGCTTATTTCGTTCACGACCTGGCCCCGCAACCCACGGTCTCAGCTACATCGGCCCTAGTCTTGCCACGTGATCAACAAGCTATTTCACAAATTGACTTGTTGACAGCCGCCTCAAAACCAAACCAGTCGACGCATGTCGCAAATATCTATGACCTTAAAACCGGCATCCTCCCCATGCTGGCAAACCTACTCACGCCAACCCCCTTCTCATTGGCGAGTACTGGTTAATTGATCATATTAAAGAAATGAAAGTATCCAAAATGGCCTCATACAGTACATCAATTCTGACTGACGCTACTAAATTTAAATAACTGACTAATCATTCAGAACAGTTAACTAGCTGTAGGTTGTTGTTGATAGCATCGGCCGTGTGGGTGGCGTTTGACCGGCAATTTTCCGGTCTTACACCACGGACCGGCCGGGAGATTTGCGGGTTGCGCAAGGCTTCCAGGCGAGGGGCAAGACGTTTTTCAGGCTTGCCCCGGTCCCTCGGCCGCATGTTATCAACAACAACCGGAAGCGGAATGCAGTTTTCAACTTTAAGTAACCATCTAAAAAAACGTCTGAAAAATTAATTTTCAGACGTTTTTGGCATTTCATTTTATATTTTAACTGATTAAAAGACCTAAACTAACCCAACCGTTTGTAAAATCAGATAGATGTTTAACACGATCAAGACGACCGTGATAATCCAAGCAGTCCATTCAACCCAGCGTCGGTTCTTGAAGTTACCCATCAACTTAGAGTCACTCGTGAATTTCACCAGCGGAATCATCGCAAACGGTAACGCAATACTCAAGAAGACTTGTGAGAACGTTAAGAGACTTTCAATCTTAGCTTCGTTACCATGATAGTAAATCGCGAAAGCCAACACTGGTGCGACGGAGATTAATCGGGTCAACAACCGTTGGGCCCAGAGTGGCATCTTCAAACGAATGAAGCCTTCCATGATAATTTGACCAGATAACGTCCCCGTAATGGTCGAGCTTTGACCAGATGACAATAAGGCAACTGCAAACAACATACTCAAGACGGGGCTCGCAATCGAGCCAACAATCTTGCTATCGCCCAACGCATTATACAAGTCAACGAATCGACCTAAGTCACCTTTCGTCCCGAAGAATAACGCCGCCCCTAAAATTAAGAGCAAACTGTTTACGACGAAGGCCACGGACAATTGAATGTTAGAATCAATCGTGGTGAACTTAACGGCTTTGGCGACTTCTTTTTCGTCACTCCGGTCAACGGCCCGAGTTTGTGAAATGGAAGAACCCAAGTACAAATTATGTGGCATCACAGTGGCCCCAACAATTCCTAATGCCAAGTAAAGCATTGATTGATTGCTGACGATTTTTGTCGTTGGCACATACCCTTTTAACATTTCAGGGACATTTGGTTGTGAAATGATCACTTCGTACAAGAAGACGAATAAGATCACGGCAACCAACGTCGCCACAATAGCTTCAATTTTACGGAAACCTAACTTCATTAATAACAATAAGATCAAAACATCGGCAGTCGTAATCAAGATCCCAACGATCAGTGGGAAACCAAATAACAGTTTCAACGCGATCCCAGACCCAATGATTTCAGCCACATCGGTCGCCATAATGGCTAATTCAGTAATAATCCAGAGGAAGATACCCATTCTTTTTGACGTCCGTTCCCGGGTCAATTGGGCTAAATCTTTCCCAGTGACAATCCCCAACCGCGCTGCCATGGCTTGTAACAACATCGCAATCAAACTTGACAGTAAGATTACAGATAGCAACGCGTACTTATACTGTGAACCCCCAGCAATCGATGTAATCCAGTTACCTGGATCCATGTACCCGACTGCGACCAAAGCACCCGGTCCCGTATATGCGATCAGCGTACGCCAGAAACTCGCATTTTTCGGAACGCGAACACTCCCATTCACTTCGTCCAAGCTTTTACTATCGGTCCCAGTCGAATGTATCCCACTGCCGGTACTCCCTTTGGTGGCTAACATCGCTGAACGGTCCTTCGTTTTTGCTAGTTTCATAATGAAACCCTCTCTTCTATTGGTTTAGAATTCAGGTTGTGGACTACTGTGTGATCCTCAACAGCCAACACTCGTTCATGCTGATTGAGCGCTTGCTTCAATTCCAATTGGTAGTATATCATCCATGAGATAATAGTCAACTGTTTTTATTTTATTGTTTGGCAGTCCTAAACCCTAGCTACGACTAGTTTAATCCACATGTAAGGGCATTCTACGTGGGCTTAAACCATTTACTAAGAAATCACTGAGATAACGGACGGTTTGTTTGGTATCAAGTTGATTTAAGTCCGGATACAAGACTTTTTCAACTAAATAGCCCCCAAGTGTTGAAAATAATAATTGCAAGATCATTCGATTGGGCCAGTCAACAAGTTCACCAGCGGTTTTTAAGCGGTCCATGACCACATTCGCCTGGGCCAAAATTTCTGGGGAGACCATTCCCATCACGGCGGCGCGATCTTTTTCGTTGTTAAAAAATTGGGACAAAATCACGGCCAATGATTCCTGATTACGTTCCGCAAAAGCCACGCGATCGGTGACTAGCGCAACAATGAACGCGTCCAATGTTTGACTATCACCATCTAGCACGGCCTGGTCTAACGTGTTTAACATCGTTGGTAAAATATTCTGCATGATTGGTTGCATGATTGCATCCAAGATACCGTTCTTATTAACAAAATTATGAAAGAGGGTCCCTTCGGCTACCCCTGCCCGGTCCGCAATCTCACGCGTCCCAACCTCTTCATAGCTTTTCTCGGCAAATAACGCGAGGGCCGCAGCGAGAATTCTTTGTTGGGTCTTGGTAATTTGACCATCCTTCCCCAATGAGGCGGCATAATAAGCCTGGATGGTTTCAATTTCACTCATCTCACTAACTCCTTTTTGAAGTAACTGCTCAATTCATCATCATTAAGATAACCGATTTTATGATAATAAGCAATCATTATCGATGAAAAGTTACATGATATTTCAAATGGTCATGTATAATTGCTTTAATTATCTGAATCAGCTATAATCACGGTAATTAATCTAGTTACAGGAAGTGATTCAAATGCGTGTTTCCACCCGTTTTAGCGACTCAATCCATTTACTCGCATTCCTTAAAGTTTATGCTGGTGAGCGATTGACCAGCGATTTAATTGCTAGCAGTATCGAGACGAGTCCCGTTGTCGTCCGCCGACTGATGGGTAAGTTACGCCATGCCGGGCTGATTGCAACGACGCCCGGAACAGCCCAACCCGTGTTAGCCAAACCGCTAAGCGATATCTCGCTCTTGACCGTTTTCTATGCGGTCGAAGGTGACAAGTCTTTGTTTTCAGTTGATCCGAAAACCAACCCCGATTGCATCGTCGGTGGCAACATCCAAAACGTGCTCCAACAGTATTATCAAGACGCTCAAACGGCCGCTGAAGCACGGCTAGCCAAGACGAGCTTGCAGGATATCGTCGACAATCTTTTAGTTGAGCAAGCTAAAAAAGAAGCCGTTCAATAGGCTTAACTGGTCTAAAAAAGTCCAAGTATGTGCCCTGAAATTGGACACAACTTGGACTTTTTTTACTTTGGCGCTTCATTTTTACAATAATACTCCGGTTGGGCAGCCTTAATTGGATTGTGCTCAAGCCAGGCAGTAATCTGTCGGCCTAAGTCCATCGTCATTGGCCCAGCCGCCGCAAGCTGTACCTTAGTGATCTGGTTGACATGAATCCCCGCTGTGATAGTACAACTCCCTGCTAAATCGGGCTGTACTATTTTAGCCAGTCGTTCAGAAATAAAATTATCTTTGTGAAAACGGCCATCGTGACTAGGAAATTTCACGGTTGTCACTGGGGTCGTCTTGGTCACGGTCGTTACAGCCCCAATGTGCGGGTTCGTGCCACCTGTGACCACAATTAGCAAGTCGTGACCAATTACCTGTAGCACCGCAGTCATTGAATAGCCAGCTTGTTCAGTTTTAAAACTTGGCAACTTAATCACCTTCCCATCGATGGTCATTTTTAGTTGGAATCTGAAACGCATCCAAAATTTTCATCGTTTGATGATCAACTAAATCTTGAATCGTTTTTGGCTGATTATAAAATGCTGGAATCGGCGGAATAATCTGCGTGCCTAACCGTGCCAGTTTCGTTAAGTTTTCCAAATGAATCACACTCAGCGGTGTTTCACGCGGGACGATTACCAACTTACGCTGTTCCTTGATGGTGACATCCGCGGCCCGTGAAATCAAGTTATCGCCAAAGCCACAGGCGATCCCGGCAACGGTCTTCATACTAGCTGGAGCAATCACCATGCCATCAGCCAAAAATGAGCCACTCGCAATCGCCGCACCTTGATCATTAATCGAATAACTGACATCCGCTAAAGCTTGGACTTGCTTCAGCGTATAGGCCGTTTCCAGCGCCAAATTTTTCTTGGCCCACGTACTCATAACCAAATGGACCTCAACGTCCGGTAATTGATGTAATTTTTCTAATAAATCGATTGCATAAATAGTGCCCGAAGCACCTGTAATCCCAATAATAAGTCGTTTCATCTTGTGACCCTCACTTTTCAATAGCAGTGACTTTCAGTCTCATGTTCACTTTCTAGTTTAAGGGTCAAGTAATGCCCAAACAAATCGCATTTAGACTTAGTATTATTCGATTTAAGACTATTAAAAGTCGGTTAAATTAAAACGCCTTCAATTTAGCCAATTTTTCTGACGTCAGGTTATACGTATCCCCGTACATTTTCCAAGTCAGCGGGAGCTGTAACTGATCTTTATCCGCACACACGAATTGCCACTGCGCAATCAAACGCGACAAATCATGATGGGCACTCTCCTCGCGCATAACGTGGGCTCGGATGGTCAGAAAAGTCCGCAAGTAGGCCTTAGTCTTGCCACCTTGTTTCGGTGTCTTGGCTCGTTGCTTGGCTGCCCGCCGAATACCACCAAAGCTATCGGCGCCATTTCCTGGGCCATGAACGACCATCGCATCATAATAGATATACTGACCAAGCGGGGCTAAGCCGTCCGCTCTAGCCGCAGCCACTGCTGGCTTCAAGTACAGCTGATTAAGCACGTCGTTTTGAGCTTTGACAAATTGCGGGTCTTTGGCCGCTTGACGCCAAGCGGTCACAAACGGCCGCCCTAGCCCCCGATGACTAGCGGTCCCATTGACTCGTTTCAAAGCTGGTAAATAGTTTGCCAAGTGATTATGTGACTGTAGCGCTTCATAGCGTTTGACGACTCGGATCATATCGCCAGTTCCCGAAGTGAAGCCAATAATACCAGCCGTATAGCCGCGCCCATCTCTAATGTCCGCAATATAGCGATATTGGCGGTGATAATTGAGCGAAGAATTCTCAGCTGACGAAACTAACGCAAAAGTCGTCTCGCGGAGCTTCCCCGTCATAATAGTCCGGTGTAATCGATAATACCAATAACCACTTATCCCCCCTAACAAGATTCCAGCAACAACTAACCAACCCCACCATTTTCGCATCCTGAGCGCCCCCATTTTTGGTAATTTAACTCTAGTGTACCGGATTCAACGAGACTATGGGCGACACTATTCATAAATTGTTTTATATTTATTTTTTAGACCAATTTAAAACCCAGCAAGTAACTATCCAAAGAATTAGATAGACCACTTACTGGGTTCTGATTATCTGGTTGCTAAAATCTTGATTGTCCGTTTTTTCTGATCAATCGTGACTTCATCTTCAGTCGCACCGGTCACCGTTAGCGCGGTTGCGGTCACTTTGATCGTGTAAACCGTGTCACGATAACGAAGTCTAAACTGACAAGCTGTCCAACCTGTTGGTAGATAAGGATGCAGGCTAGCGGCTTCATCATTGACCGTTAAGCCCATCATACCCCAAGCAAACGTGATCCAGCTACCACCCATGGCGGCTAAATGGAGGCCGTCCGCCGTATTGCCTTGCGTATTAGCTAAATCAGTATTGATCGTCCGTTTGAAGAAATTAATTGCCCCGTCATGTTTGCCTAAACGTGCGGCCGCAATCGCATAAATTGCTGGCGACAACGACGAATCATGTGTTGTTATCGGCTCATAATAATCGTAATTTGTCTGTACCTGCGCATCACTAAACTGCTCAGGTAACAAAACCATCGCGAGTAACAAATCAGCCTGCTTCAAAACCTGCAACCGATACAAGACTAACGGATGAAAATGCGTGAGTAACGGGAACTGATCCTTGGGAATCCGACTCAGATCTAACCGCTTCTTCGATAAGAAGCTGTCATCTTGAGCAATCAAATCGCCACGGGTTTCAAAGTGCATCTGATCAGCCGCTTTTTGAAAGCTTGTCCATTCACGCTGCGATACCTTGAAGCGCCCAATATCCTTTTGACTGAAATGATCCGTTAAATAGCGTAACTCGAATTGTACCAAATAGTTAGTATAGGCATTATTATTCACGAGTGCCGTATATTCATCTGGGCCGGTAACCGTATTTAAAACGAACCCTTTTTCATCATCAAAATTACCATAATTCAGGTAGAAACGGCTAGTCTCAACCAACAGCTCCTGACCATAGTCGCGCATAAACGCTGCATCACGCGTAATTTGATAGTAGCGAATAACCAGGTACGCGATATCTGCGTCAATATGAATCGCTGCGGTACTTGCTGGGAAATACGCCGATGCCTCTTCCCCATTGATCGTCCGCCATGGGAACAATGCCCCTGCCAGTCCGAGCGATTGCGCGTAGGCTTTCGCATGTGGCAATTGTTGGAAGCGGACCATTAATAACCGCTTAGCCAATTCGGGATGATTCCAATAGAAGAATGGGGCTTCATAAATTTCCGTGTCCCAGAAATAATGACCGTTATAACCACTGCCCGTCAGTCCTTTGGCTGCAATACCGCGCCCATCTTCATGGAGACCAACGGCTTGTAGCAAACCAAATTGAGAGAATCGAATACCTAGTTGTGAGGCATCGTCACCAGTGATCTTAATATCACTCGTTGACCAAAATTCCGTTAACGCGGCCGTCTGAGCTTGTGTAATCGCCGTAAACGACGCTGCCAAATTGGTTTCAGCTGCCGCAGACAATTCGGCAGCGCCCAACTCGAACCAAATCTTTTTCGTAACCGTCACCGGCGTCGCACTCAGCTCAAATTCGCCCGTCCAATCGCCATCTGTAACCCACTCGCCTGGCTGATCATAACTCATTAATAAACTTAATTGTTGCTGACTCTGTAAGGCATTAAAGGTCAGGGCACGGACGGTTGGCGACAATTGCTGACTTTGTTGATTAGCCAAAATCTCATCAACGTCAAAGTGCGCCAAACGTGGATCAAAGTCCGCTGATTGTGAGGTAACTGGCGCGTGCAAGCCAGAAATTATCCGCAAGTGACCAGTCTCAAAGTTTAGCGCTTTGACTGCAATTTGCTGCGTCAATAAAGCTGACGTCTTCAGACTAGTCAGTCGGGTTATCGTAATGGCTAACTGCCGTCCCGTGGCATGTTCTTCCCAAACAAGCTCATGGCTAAACTGGCCGTTTGCCATTGATAACGTATATTGTTGCGAAACTAGCCGCCCTTGTTCTAAATCCACTGGCACATCGTCCAGCCAAAGTTCAAAACGCGTCGGTGCTGGCAACGGAATCATCGTCTGATTACGTTTTGGAAACCCAAATTGGGCTTCACCGTACTGAATTGGTTCATAGTCATAGAAACCGTTCACATAAACAACGGCTGCCATCGATGGGTCATTTTGTAATTGGGGAACTTCCACTAAATCCTTCACGCCGACTAAACCGTTACTAACCGTTAACTTGGATGCGAGTTCGCGGGTTGGTTGCGTGGCGGTAATTTTCCATAAATCCATACTGGACCCCCTCATTGATTTTTGTTTCCGTTTACAATTAGCGTCAAACGCTAACAGTCACCTTTAATTATACCCCGAAAACGGTCCTAATAACGGCAAGCACCATCGAATGGCTAAAATCACGAACTATTTGGACATAATCTGTGTCGCAGCTATAATTTTGACCTATACTTAAGGCAGTTTATCGTCTAAGGAGGGACGGCCAATGGCAAAACGACGAATTAATCATGATCCACATCAATTCGTGAATACCGACGCACATCGTCGGCAACTGCAACTTGCAGTGCAAACCGCGCTGCCGACGAATGTCCATGTCTTGGCACGTAACTTCGCCCGCTCCAGTGCGAGTTCTTATTGGCTACTCATGCTTGATCAACCAGACAGTCCAATACCGCGATTTTTGACGCTACGGATTGCCGATCACAGCTTATGGCTCAGTAATCATGACCAGTTAGCAGTGACTTGGGAAGCTGGTAATTTTGCGAGTGTTCAGCAAACCTTACGGCAACGTTTAACGCCAGCAACTTTGCTACAGTACAGTTATCAATTAACCACAACGGATATCGTGACACTCCGGTTGGTCTTACATCTGGAACAGCATCAGTTGATTTGGTTAGTTCAATTATCGCCGACCATCGCCAAAGCGTATAAAAATCAACGTTTAGACTTACATGATGATTTTCCAAGCGCCAAATTATTATTGGGTAATATGAATAATAGTAGCCTACAGCTGGTGCCAGTTAAGCAGCCAGCGTTTCAAGCCCGTCTCGGTCAATATTTCGGCCGAAACTTGTTGTTTTCACAATTTACCAGCCATCAATTATTGCGGCTGTTGCCAACCAATCAGTGGATTCGACCACTATTACGACAACTGCCCCCGACACCGCACTTGGAACAACAATTGGCGGCAACGTACGGAACGGATTTCGTCCGCATTTACGTCGAAGCGATTCGGCAACAAGCGCAGTTACAAACCATTTAGCAAGTCTGTAAGAAAAGACGGGTTGCCACCGAGTATCGCCTAGAAAGCGGAATGATTGGGTTCTTCAATCGTTCCGCTTTCGTAGCTAAACGGAAGTGGCAGTCTTTTTTTGCACGTTTCAACTATAAAGATGTAAAAACGCCGTTTCAACTATAACCACTAAACGTTCTACTCAATTGGTCTATGTTAACTCATTTGCTTTTTACAATCGAAAAATTCGCCAATCGTCCAGTAAACTATTCAAACAATCGTTACCCCATCAATTTACTTTAGATTCCTCAGAATTTACCGTGACGCATTGTATTATAGAATTAGTGGTCTAAACTCTAGTTATTCATGTGAGAAGTTCTAACATGAAATCTAATTAAGAGGGTTATGGCATGCGGATTGAAGAAGATTGTATTGGCAAATTACCAATTGATAAACAAGCGTTGTACGGCATTCACACGGTGCGGGCCGTCCGGAATTTTCCGATTAGTCACGAACCGCTGGATCCACTAATCATTCAAAGCTTAATTCAAATCAAGAAGGCTGCGGCAGAAACGAATCAAGCCGCTGGCACCCTATCGTTGGCAAAACAGCAAGCCATCGTGGCCGCGTGCAATCAATTGTTGATTGGGCGTCACGCCGACAGCTTTATCGTTCCAGCCATTCAAGGTGGCGCTGGGACTTCGGCCAACATGAATGTCAACGAAGTTGTCGCTAACTTGGGGCATCGGTTAAATCCAACGGTCAAGTTGCAGCCAAATGATGACGTTAACCAATCACAATCCACTAATGATACGTTCCCAACGGCCGGTAAAATGGCCTTATTACAACAATTGCCGGGATTACTCGGCGCAATTGGTCAGTTGGTCCAAACTTTGTTGGTGCAAGCCAACACTTATCGTGACACCATTAAAGTTGGTCGAACCCAGCTCCAAGATGCCGTGCCAACCACCTATGGCCGTACTTTCCAGGCTTACTATCATTTGTTTAAACGAGACTTGGGTCGTTTACAGACGGCTGGCGAACATTTACAACTTGTCAACTTAGGCGGGACAGCGATCGGTACCGGCGTGAACGCCACGCGCTACTATCAAACGCACATTCTGACAGTCCTCAACCAAAACACCAAGCTCAACTTGCAAACGGCCCCCGATTTGATCGATGCCACCCAAAATTGCGACCTATTCGTTGAATTTTCAGGTGCCATGAAGACCCTCGCCGTAAACTTATCGAAGTTTAGTAATGATCTCCGGCTGCTATCCAGTGGCCCGCAAGCTGGCTTGGGTGAACTGAATTTGCCCGCCAAACAAGCCGGCTCATCGATCATGCCCGGCAAAGTCAACCCGGTTATCCCGGAAGTCGTCAACCAAGTTTGTTTCGAAGTTATCGGCAATGACGTGACCGTCACCATGGCAGCTGAAGCGGGGCAACTCGAATTGAATGCGTTTGAGCCAATTATGCTGCGCGACCTGCTAGCCAACGAACGCTATTTACAACAAGCCATGCACACGCTCGTCAAAAACTGTCTACGAGATTTAACGGTCAACAAGACCGCTTGTGCGACCGCGGTCGAACAGTCGGCCATCACCGCCACCGTCCTCACACCCTATCTGGGCTATATGACCACAACTAAGCTAATCAAACGTGCCATGACAGCACATATCTCAGTTAAAGAATTACTGCTAAAAGAAAAACGATTACCAGCTACACTGATTGAACAACTCTTCAGTCCCGCTAGTTTAACGCAGCCACGCGCGACTAAAGCACCTTCAATTCAGAATCAAGCCTAAATCAATAAAAGTGGTCATCCTTCAAGCGGGTGATCATTTTTATTTTAGACACACTAGTGTGCTCAGTCCGGCCTAGAACACAAAAAAGACCAAGTCAGATTGACTTGATCTAATAGCCGGAACAGTGATTCCGAGTGAGTTATTTTTTAAGCTTGATGATCTAACCCATAAACGTTGGCTTCAGTTGCTTTGTCAGCTTGGGTGCTAGCTTTTTCTTCAGCAATCAAGCGAGCCCGTTCATGTTTGTTATACCAAGGTGAAACGGTGAAGGCTAAAACATCGTTCATCAAGTAAACGGAACTGTTGATAAACATTGCTAAAGTTGCGGAGCCTTGGCGGAATGAGATGAACCAAAGCACCATTTGTGCTAAGCCAGATGCGATCCACCAGAAGTATTGGTTGTTGTAACGTAAGAAGCAAATGACCCCAGCTGTTAAACAAATGGCAAAACTAATGGCATCGACCCATGGCCGTGGGTCATCAGTGAGTGCCCCGATTAAGTAACCAGAAATGCCATAAACGACTAACGTTGATACGATGGCGACGATCCAAGTCTTACCCGTAAATTTCCGGATTTTTGAGACCATGTTGACATTCCAGCTAGCACTGAGCAACACTGGAATATCCAGCGTGACCACATAAGCTAACTGTTCACCGATACTCAAGTAGTTTTTAGCTGAGAAACCAACGACAATAAAGCAAGCCGCAGAAATGACCCCTAATAAGCCGTTAACTGATTTTGCCGCATTGATGGCTAAGACACATAAAACACCCAATGTCGTCCCAATAAATGTTAGAATGGATAACGTTGTGATTGGTGCGCTGACCAAGGTCATCACTTGGCAACCTAGGCTAAAGTAGAATAAATAGTAGTTCTGTTGTGGCCAACCTTTCAATTGGTGCGCTAAAAATTTAAAATAATTACTCAAAATCAATTCCTCTTTCCATCGATAATCATATGCCGTTGCGTCATCATAGTTGGCCAACCATTTCGACTTACACTACCACATGTAGTGTTTCCGTTTGAAACAACACTATATATTGTATCATTATCTTTGTGGATGAAAAGGGCTAATTTTAAAATATCAATTCAGTTATCACTTACGAATCCGGTTACTTCCCGTCAGCACGGTACTTTTCGTGCGGGCAATTTTTTTTGCGTTTTTTAGAAGCCCCTAATTTAGGTTGAAAGTCATTACCATCGCTTATAGATCAAAAAAGCCTTGCCGACAAACAAACCACCAATATCGTCTGAGTCGACAGTATATCCTTTATAATGCTGCCCAATGACCTTCCCGCTAGTGGTTGCAAGCGTCCAGTTTACGACGACTCGTTTAGCCCCTCGCTGAACAGTTAGCCTGACGATATTTTTGTGCAATTGCCACTTGAAAGGTTCAACCTTAGTTTTATAACTAAGCAGACCAGTCCCATCAGCTTTAAAAACAACTTTCGCAAGTGCTTCATTGGCCTGGCTACCATCAGCTGAAAACAAGCGATCCGCGAGCGTTGCACGGTGATTGTTCATACTTAAAACCACCGTCGTCTCATCAAAAATAAACCAACTGCGAGCAGTCAACTTATCACTCAGCGTTGGCCGATTAATAATTAGCACGACCATAATTACCATAAACGCAATGAGCGACAGTAAAAAGCACTTCTTGTGATGATGCCAATCACTCTTTTTCATATTCCCCCCAAACAATCGACGTCATTCATGACTATCGATCACGACCACAATTACAGTAAGACGACACTTGCCTTCATTCTAACTCATTCCACACAATAAGCACTCACAAATTAAAGCGCTTTCAAAACAACTTAACCCGATCTTGGTTGTTCGTCAAAAATCAATTCAATTGATGCTAATTATAGTCGTAAACATTGCTTTTTGTCGGAAAGACTCGGCTGGAGTATACTAGATATGGAAACTTTTTCACTTACAATATTTAAATTTTTTTGGAGGCAACATGATAACTCTTAAATCAGATCGAGAGATTAAGGGCATGCAAGCAGCCGGCGACATCATGGTCGGACTGTTCCATGCACTCGAAGATTATATTAAACCTGGGCAGACGACCTGGGATGTTGACCATTTCGCCTATGAATACATCATTGCGCATGATGCCACCCCTGGTGAACTCAACTTTGAAGGCTACAAATACTCAACTTGTGTCAGTGTTAATGACATGATTTGTCATGGTTGCCCAAGTAAAGACATCTTAATTAAAGACGGCGACTTGTTAAAAGTCGATACGGTCATTAACTACCATGGCTACTTGAGTGATTCTTGCCACGCCTTCGTTGCTGGAACGGCATCACCTGAAGTTAAGCAGTTAATGGACGTCACGTTGAAAGCCTTATACCTTGGAATTGACCAAGCGGTTGTTGGCAACCGCATTGGTGACATTGGCTGGGCGATTCAAAACTACGCTGAAAACCAAATGGGTTACGGGGTCGTTCGCGAATACATCGGCCATGGTATCGGACCGACGATGCACGAAAAGCCTGATGTTCCCCATTACGGCGAAGCTGGTCACGGGACGCGTTTAAAGGCTGGGATGACCATTACGATCGAACCAATGGTCAACGTTGGCGACTGGCGTTCTGGCGAAACCGCTGATGACGGCTGGACGGTGCGGACCATGGATGGTAGCTTAAGTTGCCAATATGAACACACCTTAGTCGTTACCGATGATGGTCCTAAGATTTTATCGTCATATGACCATGATTTTGACGCTAAATATTTATTGAAATAATCGTAAAAAAGTTCCGCTGGCAAATTACTGTCAGCGGAACTTTTTTGCTACTGGTCGCCACCAGAAACGACTAACGGCGTCACTGATAAGGTCACTTGTCATCCCAAACCATTGGCATGCCGATTCAAAGTCTTTAATGTTGATAATGAGTCCAGTTGCGCTAGTTTTGCCAGCTGTAACTGTTGCATTTTGATCGTTCTAGCGAAATCTTTTTGAGAAATACCACGCTTCAGTACTGATAGATTTAAGTCGCTGTTTATACTCATGCCAAGTAAGCATCAGGGAGTATTCCTCTCAATTCAGCCAATCAGTTACAACAAATTTTTACCAATTTTAAATTAATTCCAAAAAGGTCTGATAATCATTTTCAACTTGGGTGACATAGGCCTCAGCCCAGTTAGCCATCGCTTCATCGAACTTTGCCGAACTACCGACATACCCACGAATCATCGCAGCGGTCGGACTCTGTGCATGCGCTTGCGCTAAAATCATGGCACAAGTATTCGCATAAGCTTGAAATTGGCCCCACGATAAAGTTGGGATATCAATCGACTCTTTCATGTCTCGAAATTGACGGACGTAAAAACTTTTGTCGGCCATTTGAAAATAGCCCAAGAAGACATCTGACGTGGATTGTAAAATTCGCTGTGAACTGACAATCCGTTGGCCTTCGGTTAATTCCATAGCGGCGGTCAAAGCTTGGCGCGACTGGCTACCGACTTTCCGAGTGGGCAACGCTTCTTTGATTTGTAAGACCATGTGACTACCATCCGTACTAGTCAGTAACACCAAATAACAGAGCGAGCCAAAGCTCCCAACCCCAACGCTATGCCGAATAATATCGGTGACTTCATATTGTGATAAGAGCAACGCTACATCCGTCCGGACCGTCTGGAGATACTGGGTAATCCCTTCCTTGAGCCCACGATAGGTCTTTTTATCAATATGCACTGAGCGTGGCGCATTATCCTTAAATTGGCGTTCACCTTGGCTATTGGTCCAAGTAAACTTACGGACAACTTGTTCCGAATTCCGCTTGGTCGCCTTCTTAACTAAATCCGCAATAAAATCGGCGGTATCCGCTGGCTCGCCGCCAAAGTTCAACACTGCCTGCACTTCATTATCACGGTAAAAGCGCTCGAGCGTCGTCTGATTGTACATCCGCTTAATCGCATCACGATAGCTGGCACTCGCCTCACGCACTAAATTCAGCACTTTTTTCGGCTTGAAATCAGAATCACGGGCCGCTAAGATCACACTCACAAGCAACCGGCGTAAATCCCATTCCCAGGGGTGGATACCAGCTTCATCAAAATCATTCAAATCAAAGACTAACCGCCGTTCTGGCGACGCATAGAATCCAAAGTTCCCAATATGCGCATCACCACAAACCACTGCGGGGATTTCGGTTGAATTTTGATAGTCTAAATCGTAATCCATTAATTCGACGGAGCCACGGAAAAAAGCAAACGCCGACGTCGCCATCCGTTCCTGACGCAATGGCAATAATTCTGGTACTAACATTTCACGAACGTGTTTTAAAAACGCCGACGCATCCCGTTCAACGGAGGTAAATGACCCAAGCTGATCGAACGACGTGACTAACCGGCGCGCTTTGCCCAACGCAATCAGTTCGGCCACGGTATGATGTTGGCGAATATGTGATAAATCAAGTGGTGGCATGAACATCAATCCTTTGTTTTAAACTGTTTCCATTATAACGATTTATGAGACCAAAACGAAAGGATTACATCGACAATTTCATTAAATTAGTTGTTTCTAAACATTAATTAAACCGTCTTCCATTGACGCCCAGCCTGCATTCAGCTACAATTTAAGTTATCAAGGAATGAAAGCGTTTTCTAAAACTAAGGAGGAATTTTCATTATGGCAAATTCAGAAAAGACTTTAGTACTCGTTAAACCCGATGGCGTCGCTGAAGGACACATTGGTGATATTATTTCCCGTTTAGAACGTAAAAGTTACCAAATTACCGCTTTAAAAGTCATCAGCGCAACTCCCGAACAATTACGGCAACATTATCGTGAAAAAGTCGAAAAGCCGTACTTCGCCGAAATCGAAACTTACATGACGGAAGGCCCACTGGTAGCCATTATCGTCAGTGGTACTGGAGTCGTCAAATCGGTGCATAATCTAGCCGGTAAAACGCGGCCTAACGATGCTCAACCCGGCACCATTCGCGGCGACTTTGCCCACGAATATCCAGATGGGATTCTCCGCAATGTCATTCACACCTCCGACAGTCGTGAAAACGCCCATCACGAAATCGCCATCTGGTTTCCAGAATTAGCGGTCAAATCACGTAAAGATGCCGCTGAAAAGGCAGCTAAAAATTAACGACCTGACGCTTGGCTCAACAGCCAAGCGTTTTTTTGTACGACTAGTCAGGAGTGAGCTATGCTAGCCTAGTTTATAAGCCTTACAAAGTTAACCCGTAAAGTGACTCAACTAACGGCTGAAAAAAGTCGCAATGTTAGAACCAATTAACCTAAGTCCGTATGATAAAGTTATCAATTAAGGATTTGGGGGGATTCTTATGAACTTAGTTGTCGGACCGTTTTTACGCAAACCACACGAACGATCGTCGACTCACTTTTCGATGTACGCAGCACTCGAACGGGTTGATGCCTGCTTAAGGCTGATTACCGCGACAGGTGTTTTGGGCCTCACAAACTCAACCGCTACTTTGGGCCTTAACCTGACCCATCTCATTGGGGCAACTGTCGTGGTCACCAATGATCGCCAAACATTTACCATTATCGTTCAAAATCACGAAAAGACTTTTTCTATGACTGGTTGTATTATTCAAGATACGTTCCATAATATCCTCAATCCAACACAACCTGGATACTTGATTTCGTTAAATCGCCAATTGATTTCTAATAGCGATGATCTGATTGAAACCCTGTATTCGCACCTATAATGACAAACATACTAAGATTAGCTTCGTAAGATCAAATGGTCTTACGAAGCTAATCTTAGTATGTTTAAGTGGTACTTTATCAGATAACTTTAGTTAGCCTTTAGACTTTAACGAGATCCTTGTCGAAGTCAAAAGTTTTGGAA
>NZ_BJDI01000015.1 GCF_005405065.1 Lactiplantibacillus nangangensis
TTCCAAAACTTTTGACTTCGACAAGGATCTCGTTAAAGTCTAAAGGCTAACTAAAGTTATCTGATAAAGTACCACTTTAAATAAGAGTCTGGGACAGACAGCCCTAGACTCTGAATAAGTAAGTGGTGTCAATTGCCGGTCTGTGGCGATTGACACCACTTTTCTTTGACCTTAGGTCTGGTTGCTTAACGATTTTAGATAATTTTGATAGATTTTCAGCCATTAAAGCTATTCCCATCTCATTGTTGGTGGCTGTTAGACCACGCACCGAAAAGCGTTTGAATTTCAAGTAAGTCTTCAGGTCAGCGAAGATTGGTTCAATTTCAATCTTGCGTCGAGCATACAAATCATGACCGATTTTACTGGTCAGTTGTTCTTTAGCCCTGTTCTTAAAATATAACCAATTATAATTAACACCTATCTGGCGGCGATTGCCTTTCTTCGTCGTAGCAAGCGCTTCTCGTCTAGGATTCTCAAAGTATTGGACAGTACGATAGATCTTGAACTGTTTCTCATAGCCATAGCGATCATGACGTGTACTGTAATTGTGAAAAGCAAAAGTAATACCATCCAGATCTGTGTATTTGTCATTTACTTCATCATAATGCCAGTTAGCAACTTTACGGCGGTCTTGGTGGTAGGCACGAGTTTGTTCTTTTTCATACATGCCATAAGGAATCAAATAGTGGACTTGGAAATCATCAGTAATTTTTTGATAATTGGCTTCACTCCCATAACCAGCGTCAGCAACTATCCAGTGAACGGCGTTAGGTGTTTGTTTAAAGATATGGGTTACGAATGGAATCAGGGTTCGAGTATCAGTTGGACGTTGGAATAACTGATAATAAAGTGCAAATTGATTTTGACTGGCGACTTGCAAGTTATAGCCTGGTTTTAGTTGTCCATTCAGCATAGGATCTTCTTTCATACGCATAAAAGTAGCGTCCAAATCAGTTTTTGAAAAACTATTGCGGTCGCCGAAAGTTGCATTATCGAACTCATATTTTTGCTTGCGTGGCAAATAGTCAGTCGTTAGTTGATGGAGAAAGTGTTTTAATTTACGACGGCGGCGTTTGAGAGCTGAACCGCCACGTTTAGGCTTTTCCTGTTCAATCTGCTTATTCAAATCATTGATAGTTATAGTCAAAGCGGTCGTCAGTTTAACCAACTCTTTGGCAGTAATTGCTTGTTTTTCAGGTGACAACTGTGGCACATCAACTTGATAGTCAACTAATTCATGGTAAAGCCGCGCGGTTTTACCATCGAGTCTAGGTTCAGCCTTTTCAACAGCTTTACGCCAAATGAAACTATATTTATTGGCATCAGCTAAGATTTTGGTTCCATCAATAAATAATGCCGATTCATCAAAGAGACCGAGCATGGTTAGGTAATCACGAAAAGCCTTGAATAATCCCGTGATTAGCAATTTAGTTTTAGGATTACTCCGAAAACGGTTGAGGGTTCGATAGCTTGGGATGGGACAACGATTACCAATAAACCAACGCATCACAAGGTTTTCATTAGCCATTTGAACGATTTTACGACCTGAAAAAGTACGCCGTAAATAACCAAACAAGAAAAGTTTTAATAGCAACTGTGGCGGATATGATGGGCGTCCAGTTGCCGCTAAATTAGTCTTAATAATGTGAGTTGGAATATCATTAACGATAGCGTTAATGGCCCAAGCAACGTGAGTTGATTGAGGTTGCCAAACTAGATTGAGTTTTAAAGTGGTTTGATTACTGGTATAATTCATTTGCATGGAGCTAACGATCTCTTTTCTTTTTGGGTTCAGCGCCTTAAGAATAGCAGGGATCGTCATCTCTGTGTATACATAAGCTTAAAAAGGTAGTTCTGAGAAATCATTTGATTTCTCAGAACTACCTTTTTTGATGTGAGCTGGGAGTTTTGTCCCAGACTCGTCATTTTTTTGATTAGCTGTTTAAGTAAATTAACCACGGCTTTTATTGGTCGCCGTCTGTCTTTTTAAAAGGCGTTTACGTTCGATTTGTCGCCGAATGAAGGAGTAGGCGATTAAGAGTAGCGATAGAATGCCAATGATGGCCGCCGCGGTTTTGAAGCCAAAAATCCAAAAGAATACGGCAATCGCGAGCGTACAATAGATGATTAAGAACATTAAGGGACCCTCCTTCTTCGCAACGAGTGCTTTAAGTTTATAAGTTCATTGTAGCGACTAAAAATTGTTATCCCGTGATTGAAATTTGAATTTTCTGTTAAGAAGTGAGGTTGGCTGACCAATAAATAGCAAATAACCGTTAAAAATGGTCAGAATAAGGTGACTAAAATGGGTCGCCAGTCAAAAAAATTCAAGAAAATTTTCCGATAGTATCAAACCGTAAATAAAATCGTCGCCAGCAAGTCTGAAAAAGAAAGCTAACGGCGATTTTTTAGTGTTTTTTGATCAGTGAAACCCACTTGTACAATCCTGAACTTTATCGGCTGAAGTCAGGGCCTAAATGCGGTCTAATCACGAAAAAAGTTGCGATTTAGTGAGCATCAAGCTTGTCAGGTTTTCAGCTATCTGGTAAATTTGTTCTTGTAAACAAGTTATCAAATTAATTAGTTAATTCTTATTAGATGGCAATGCAAGTTATGTCTTGATAATCAAAACTCTTATGTAGGTGTCGTAAATGTCACCGTTAAGGAAATGTGCTAGAGCGAGTTAAATCGATGGTAGTTATGGCTTTCATCGGTCGTGGGCGACTTACTCGAAAATGATTGATCAAACGACAAAACTTGAAAGCGGTTGAGGAGAGTAGCTAAAACTGAAAGTGGTGGTAAATTAATTGGCGAAACTAACATGTTGTCGGTCGGACAGGCAGTTTGAAAAACCAAGGGAGGATTACCACATGATTAAGCAAATGAGTTTAATAGCGTTAGGTGCGGCAACCCTATTTATGGCACCGACAGTTGTACATGCGGAGAAGTTATCAGAGTCTGAAGTATCTGTTAATGTTACTGATGTATCCAACCCAAATAATAGATTAGAGTCAGTATCAGAATTGAATTTTCTTCCAATCACTAACCAGGCGTCGCCAGGTACTATAAAGACCACGGTTCCAAAAGGAATAACAGTAGTAGTCCATATAGATGAGTCTGGTAAGAGGTGGAAATTACAGGCTAGTAGGGAAAACTTTGTAGGTACAACTGACTTGGCAGAGGGTGTAGCACTTAAAAGTGAAAAATTGGAGCTTAAGAGAGCGGGGGCAGTACTTAAAAGTGCCACTTCACCTGAACATATGAATCCTGAATTCCCAGGAGACAAGGAAATTACTCTGAAAGCAGAGACGATATTAGAAGCACAGGGTCACTCTGTAGGGAGACATGCTTTATCGTATGATTCAACTGGTGTCGAATTAAATGTCCCAGCGTAGTATCCCAAAGGAGAATATAAATCTAAGATAACATGGACGTTAAACGATGCACTGTGAAGGTAAAATTAAGTTAAACAGTTCTAAATTTTAAGTATAGTAATGGTGCGCTAAAAAGAGAGGGTATAGAACAAAAAAATATTTCTCGGAGGTTGGAGATGATATACAAAAAACAATGGATTTTGGGATTTATATTAGGATTGGTTACTTTAAGTCTATCAATAGTAGCTTATGCTGAAAAGAATCATTTTTCAGTAAACGCTGAATTGCCCAGTAACCAGTTGGATCAGAAGAATACTTTTTTTGACCTCAAAATGGAACCGGGGCAAGAGCAAACAGTTTACGTAAATATCAAGAATGATGATAAAATTGAGCATAAATACGATGTCATTACGAATTTAGCTACAACTAGTGATAATGGCTCAATTATCTATAATGAAACTACACCACGTTTGGATAAGTCACTGTCGTTTAATATTGCTGATGCGACAACTAATCAGAAGAATGTGGTAGTAAAGGCCAACTCAACTAAGCGCGTTGGGGTGACAATTGAAATGCCTAAAAAATCTTTTGAAGGAATCGCTTTAGGCGGTATTAATATCCTTCAACAGGTTAAACAGGATAAAAAGAAGTCGAGCAGTGGCTTCAGCTTACAAAATCAATTCGGTTATGTGATTGGATTGAAATTACAGGAGCAAGAGACAAATACTGTTAAGCCAGATATGAAATTATTGTATGCAGGCGCACGACAAATCAACGGTTATAATCATATTGTTGCTCAATTACAAAATCTACGAGCAGTGATTATGGAGGATTTAAAAGTGAGTAGTTACGTGACAAAAAATGGCGATTCTAAAAAGTTGTTTAAAACAACTAAAGAAAAGATGCGAATGGCGCCTAACAGTAATTTCTACTATGCTCTTGGCGAAGGTCAGAAACAGTTGAAGCCTGGTAAGTATACACTTTACTTGAATGCTGACTCTGAAAAGGGTAAGTATAAATGGGACTTCAAAAAAGAATTTACGATTACAGCACAGAAAGCTCGTAAGTTGAATAAGACGGCGGTCATTCAGCCAGAAAAAGTCACAAATTGGTGGCTGGTCGGTGGCCTAGTAGCCGTAATCCTAGCCCTCCTCGGTTGGATTATCTGGTTACTACGGAAACGACACAAAGAAGACTAAGCAAGACCACTAAAATAAGCGCAGCCCACAAACTTGGGTTGCGCTTATTTTAGCGAAAACGGTGGCGACTCAGGCGCCGTTCGTTGGCTTGGCTGAGTTGTTCTTCCGTCAACTGGTAGCTCTGCGCCGCGGCCAATTTAGCAATACCCAGCTGCAACGCTTTAAATTGATCTTCATTACCGACCGTTGGGGCTAATTTTGCCGCAATCGACTGCAACTGTTCGACATTTGGCGTCAGCGTTTCGGCGACCTGATTGTCGTACTGTTGTTGTGATAAACTGTGCGTTTGCCAACGAGTCACTCTCGCTAACAGGGTAAACAAATGCGTGGTTAAAATATCGATTAAATAATCGGTTTCAGTGGGGCTAAATCCCAATAGTATCCTCTCCTTAAACTACTCTGATTCAATCTAGTTTAGCACGTTCCGCAGATTAAAAAGGATAATTAAATTACTCTGACGGCAAATTTGTACGAAAGCTCGCAAGCGTGGGGAAATTAGTGCAGTGTCCCTTAATTAACGTGGTAAATTAACAGTATCGGTAGAGAGGAGGAAATTACTATGATTGGCCATGTTACTAAAATTAATCGCAACTTGAATCAAGGAATCCTAACCGACTTCCATGGACGTCATTTTAAATTTGCTTTATCAGCGGCACCGACTACTGGACCGGTTCATTTGGGGGAGGAAATTTGTTTTACGCCAGAATTAACTACGGCTGGCTTAGTGGCGACGGCGCTATGTCAACATCACCACGATGGGTCACGGGTCGTTATCCCGGTACCCACGTCGGCTGACAGCCCGCGATTCGTGCGGATTGGCGAAATCGTGATCAACTTGGCGCAAGTACAGTACTATGAGATGACCACGACGCAAAATGAGATTCGCAATGGCTACGAATCGACGGCCCGCCACTTATTGATCCAAATGAAAGGTGGTCGCCAGTTTGTGTTTTACAACTGGGACGGCATTAACATTGATGAAGTCATGCAGACTTTAACGATGTTACATACTGCAAATCAGAAGTTAGGCTAACACCGGGCCAACTTTTGGGATTGACCATTCGGACTGATGGCAAATTTAGGCAGACAGCTTTAATCGCAGTAAAAAAGCGACTGAGAATTTTTTCTCAGCCACTTTTTTTAGCCCTTATTGGCGCGATCTTTAAAAATGAATAACTTACTGAAGAACCAGTTCATGACGACGATAATCACTTGGTCAAGAATCTTGACGAGGAGACTGTTGCCGTGTAAGACCGTGACCCCAATGACCATGATGGCTTCATCAACGAAGAAGCTGAGTAGCCGAAAGCCAAAGAATGATGTGGCTTCGGCCATGACGGCTTTGACGGTCGGGGTCTTAGAATCAAAGACCCATAATTTATTCGTAATGTAGGCAAATAGGACGGACAGGAACCAGGCGATGGCATTACTGAGCCAAACTGGCCAGCTCGTGAAATTGTTAAATAGCCAAAAGACGACGATGTTCACAAGTGTGGTTAACCCACCAAAAATCAAATAGGATAACACACTCTGATAACGATGCCACAATTGCATAATTGTTTTCAATATTCCCCGCTCCAACTCGTTAAATTAAGTGCTATTATCGTAGCATAAAAAAACAAGTTGTGCGTCGGTTAACGGTTATTTTTGCGCTAAATCGGTGAAATAGGCCGCATACGCGCTTTGGGCCGCGGCTAAATGGTCAAAATGAGCGACCGTAATCACCGTATGACCAACTAAGGTCAACGCGGTAATTTTAACGGTGTAGGGATGCTTCAAGCGACTTGTCAGGAGATCAATCTGGTATTCAACTTCGTCACTAATGACGACGGTCTGGCTGATGATGACGCCATGGTGCCGTTTATCAAGTGCTAACATATGAACTACCTCCCCAGTGGAATAAGTTCATTGTAGGCGCTGGGTGTAAAAAGATGATTCTGTTTGTGTAAATGTTGTGTAAAAGTCCTAGTTTGCTCACTTAACAGCCATTTTCAAGTGAACCAACGAATTGAGAACGCATTCACGGGCGATAAATGGTAAAATAAAGATAGTAGATGGAAAGGGTGTGGCGCAGATGTTACAAGAATATACGAATATTTTAGTTCCCTTAGACGGTTCCAAACAAGCGGAAGCTGCTTTAAACAAGGCCGTTGCGGTTGCCAAACGGAACCAGGCACACGTGGATGTCTTGTCCGTAATCGATCCCGGCCAATTTGGTTATAATCTGGCTGGTTTAGCGGATGGCGACATTACGTACCAATTGGTTCAAGATTCTGAAGCCTATTTGAAGGGCGTTGTTGAAACGGTTAAGAAAAATGGTTTCGATGATATTGAATTCCATATTCGGATGGGCAGTCCTAAACCTATCATCTCGCAAGACTTCATTGAAGATCATCATAACGATTTGATCATGATGGGCGCCACCGGGTTGAATGCGATGGAGCGGGTCCTTGAAGGTTCGGTCACGACTTTCGTGCAACGGAACGCCTTAACCGACGTCATCGTTGTTAAAACTGATTTAAATAATACACAAGTTGCCAAATAACCTTGGCAGACAAAAACGGCTATCCAATTGCGGATAGCCGTTTTTTAATGCTTAATTTTTGATCTTCAGTTTAAGATGGAACGTGTAAGCAATGGCGCCAAAGATGAGGCTGCAGACGACCATGGTCAACATTGGCATGAATGGGTTAAATAAGCCCAGTGTTTCGCGATAACCGAGCAGGAACTTCGCAAAGTTCACAAAACCCATCGACGCCTGACTTGTATTGCCATTTGAAGCCACGAATCCCAGTAGGAAGATGCCCAGAATTGGGACGACAATATAAATGACGCGGCGCACTGTTTTGGTTGTCAGGTCAAGCAGACTGCTGACGGCGATGCCAAACAGCCCAACGGTGAGATAGAAAATCCATAAGAATAGCATATAAATGAGCACCGTGGCGAAGACATTATTTCCGAAAAACTTCGCGTACATTTCATACGGACCGCGTGCTAGCAAGCCGAACACGTCGACGCGCAATAGTGGGGCGGAGATGGCGAAGTCGTTAATCACCGCTAGGACGACGCCCAGCAAACTCATCAGGCCTAAATTACCAAGGCGCGCCCGTAAGTAAGTCCGGCGCGAAATTCCATTTTGAATGAACAGCTTGAAGCCTTCATAAGTCTGTAAGCTGAAAATAAACACGAAGAACGCGAAGATGGCGCCGATCCCCAGACCGCTTAAATGTGACCGCCAACTAAATGTGCTGGCCGTACCACTCAGCAAGGAAGCGCCAAACGGCAACAGTGTTTCAACTAAGATAATCGTTAGGTAGGACCAACCTAGATAAAATAACTGGTCCTTGAACAAGTAACGGGATAAACGCCAAGTTTTATTCGACATTGTTAAACCTCCTCCGACTTAGGCATTCTTGATTTTAAGCTTATGATTGAAGTAGTAGGCGATCGCAGCCATGATGACACTGACGATCAGTATGGTGCCGGTCGCAATCAGTGGATTCAACGAGCCAACCTTGTTGTCGCCCGTGAATCCGACTAAAAAGCCGAGAAATTTAGCGAGTCCTTCAAAGTTGAAGTGAATCGAGGTCCGGGCAAGCCAATTGATCAAAAAGCCTAAGAAGAAGAGCCCTAAAATTGGTACCGCGATAATTACGATGCGCCGAACGGTCTTCGTCAGCAAGCTGAAAATACTGCCAACGGCCATGCCACATAAGCCCAGCATGATGAACGCCAGCCACATGAAGATGAAGTTCATCAGGAGATTACCGGCAAGATTATGGGCACCAAAGAAGTCGCCGTAAAGCTGGCCGTAAAACTCATATTTGAAGCCAGCGCTAAAGCTGCGGTGTGCGATCGGATTCGTGACGAAAAAGTAGTAGGCCATGGCGATGGCTTCCCCGATAAAACTCAGACTGATAATGTTAAGCAGCCGAGCTCGCCAGTACGTTTTCCGTGAGATCCCATTTTGAATCAAAAGTTTGAAGTGATCGTAAGTCAGCATTGGCAGGATGAAAATGAAGCAACCGAAGATAAAGCCAACATTGATCGATAATGAGTTCAGTATAAGTTGCCAAGTGAGATTATGATTGAAGATGGCCGAAATCAGGGGCATCCCAATCAATGCCGCGAGCACGATCAGATAAACGACGCCTAAATAGCTTAACTGTTCGCGCAACAAGTAGCGTGTCGTTGCTTTCAGTTTAGCTGACATGAGCGGCAGCCTTCTTTTCAGTCGTTAAGTTAATGAATAACTTTTGTAAGTCCAAGTGTTCCAACTTAACCGTGTCTGGAATGGGGCGGTCATCGGCCAAGGCCCCGTAGACGTAGTGCGCGGTGATGCCACCCAAGTGGTCTTCACCGATAATGTTTAAGCCAGCGGTGTACTGCTTGACGTCGGCGTCCGGTCCGGAAATCGTATAGGCCCGTTCCAGAATGTCTGGCACACTACCATTAATGACGATTTTGTGGTCATCTAGGACGAAGACGTGTTCAATCAAGTTAGCGATTTCTTCAATCAAATGAGTCGAGATCACGAATGTCCGGGGATTTTCCGAATAAGTTTCAATCAATTCTTGATAGAACAATTCGCGGTGATTAGCATCTAGTCCTAAGACGGGTTCGTCGAGGAAGATGTAGTCAGCGGGCACACAGAGCGCCACGATCAGCTTGAAAATGGACCGGTAACCGGTTGAAAGTTTGCCAAAGCGTGACGTGAGATCCAAGCCAAACTTGTCAGCGAGTTCATTGGCGTATTTTCGATTGAAACTCCCATACATCAGTGCCGTGGTATCAAATAATTTATTGAGCTTGGCGCGTTCAGAGTACAAGTTGACTTCACTCATCAAATAGATGCGGCCAAGTGTCCGATCGTTGTCGTTCATGGATTCTTCGTCTAAAGTAACGGTCCCTTGGCTAGGAAAAATCCGATTACTGATGATGTTCAGCAAGGTACTTTTACCGGCCCCGTTACGACCAAGCAGACCATAAATCTTATTCGGTTCAATCGTTAAATTGATATCTTTAAGAATTGTCTTGCCGTGAAAGCTTTGGCTCACGGCGTGAATTTGAATGCTCATTTCGTTGAAAACCCCCGTTCAATTAATTCTGCTAATTCTTGTTTGGTAATATGAAGTTTCCGGGCTTCACTGACTAAATTTTTAACGTAGTCATCGTAGAATTGGTTGCGTCGTTTTTCGACGATGCGCCCTTGTGCGCCGGGAATAACGAACATGCCGACGCCACGCCGTTTTTCAATGAGATTCGCATCGACTAAGATGTTCATCCCTTTTAAAACGGTTGCTGGGTTGATGTGGAACTCTTTGGAAATTTCCGTTGTAGAGGGGATTTGTTCACCTTCTGCAAACGTGCGTGCAAAGATTGCTTCTTCGATTTGTTCAGCAACTTGTAAATAGATTGGTTCGGTACTATTGAAGTTGAACTGCATATTTTTCACCTCATTGCAGTGGGTTAATCGTTATTTAGTTGCAATTTTATGGTGACGAGTCAAGGTTAATTGATGTTCAGTCCGATCAATCCGGGCGGCGACCCAGCAGGAGACGAGCAGTAGTGTCCCGAGCACTGCTAATAGGGTATCCTGATGGTCAAAACCGATCGCATTGGCGGTAATCAAGTTAGCGGCGAGCCAAATGGTTGGCATCAGACCGCCGAGCCAGAATTGTTTCCGGCTAGCTAAGACGTAACGGTGAATTGGCGTAATAACGATTAATAAAGCGACTAATCCAAAGTATACCATGATTCATTCCCCCTCCAAAAGGTTATTGTAAGACGATCCGCCGATAAATTTGGACCGTGATGAGATAGTAGATTAAATAGAGTCCGGCAAAAATCAAGAATGGTAACCAGATGCCGGTGTAAGGTGAGCCGACCATGATGAAGCTGAACATTTTCAAGCCAAAGAGTACATGGACGACGCCGACAATGCCGGGCAGGATGAATAAGACGGCAATTTCTTTGCGTAAGGCGCCGTTCAATTGGGCTTTGCGCGTCCCAATCTTATTGAGCATGACGTAACGGTGTTGGTCCGCAGCGGCACCCGATAAGATTTTGAACATTAAACAACTGGCTAACATGGCTAAGAAGGCGACCCCTAAGAAGAAGCCCATGAATTCTAAGCCGGAATACATACTATTGATCAATTGGTAACCGGTGTAACGGCCACCTAACATTTCACCTTGCAGGCCAGTGTCACGATGGCGTTGACTGGTTGCAAGCTTTTTCAAAGCGGCCGTGTGCGCCGTGACGTCAGCGGTGGCGAAGACCGTCAAACGTTGCTCTGGCTGGGTTAATTTGGCATATTGTGCGTCAGAAAGCATTTGTGTGCGCAAACGTTGTTGGGCGCTACCTTGCAATGAGTTTAGTTGGTAGCTGGCGTTAGATTTCAGCAATTGTTTGGCTGTGTTGTGTTTAACGGTAAATTTAAGCTGGTTATGACCGGCTTGTTCCATTGTAATGAAAGGGTGTTGATCAAAATCACTAGCCCGATAGTAAACGGCTTTTTTGCCAACTTTGAAACGATAAGTACTTTCAGTCGTTGGATTTAAAGCTTTAATTTGAGCTTTTTGTGAGCCAGTTGTGTTGACCAAACCCATGTCATAGGCGTTACCACCGTTGACCATCAGCGGGACTTGGCGATGGAAGCCCATCCCGACCGTAATGGCACCGAGCGCTAAGGCGAAGAGCATGGCGACGATGGATAAGATTTTCGTATAGTTGCGGATCCGGAAGCTTAATTGGGATAGCGTGAAGCCATTTAAACCGCGGTTGGCAAAAGGTAACCGTTTGAGTAACACGACTAACCACACGAAGATGGCATTAAATAGCAAATATGTCCCTAAGACGATCGTTACTAAGGCGATTCCGATGCCAGCCATTTGTAATTTATCTAAATTAGCCATGGCCCAATAACCAATCGCAATTGAGATGAGGCCGAGGATGACTTCAACTAATTGGCGCACTGGCTTGAGTTTTGGCCGGTTAGGTTGATCGTTGCTATGCAATAACTTCAAGGCTGGGGTCTTCGTTAAGGCAATTAAGTTGAAGAAGCCAGCTAGTAAGAATAGGCCAACGTAGAGTAATAAGGTCGTTAACGCTGCTGGGAAGTACCAAGCGGACAAGTGATGGAGCGTCAAGCCGAGGCTACTGATGAGTAGTTGGCTTAAGCCTATCGTGAGCAACGTTCCGACAATAATGCCGACGATGGTGGCGGTGATGCCGACCAAGAGTGTTTCTAACCAAATGAGCTGACCAATTTTACCTTTACGAGCGCCGACGAGCATGAAGAGCCCGTAATCGCGTTTGCGCATGCTGAGTAAAAATGAGTTGGCATAGCCGATATAGACTAAGGTGATGATGGTCAATAAGACGGACCCAAATTGGAAAATCATGCCGACCATGCTGATGCCGGTATTTTGTTTTAAGAAAGTTTTGTTCGTAGCTAGGGCTTCAAACATATAGAAGATGGCGCTGGACATGATCAAGCCGGAAAATAAGACGAGGTAGTCGCGCCAGCGTTTTTGGAAGCCGGTCATTGCGAGTTTAGTTAACATTTTGTGAGCGGCTCCTTTCTATTGTTCGAATGTGCCGAGGGTATCGAGAATTTGTTGGTAGAAGGCTTTACGAGATAAGTCGGCCCGGTTGAGCTCTTGACCAATCTTGCCGTCTTTAATGAATAAGATGCGTTGGCAGTAGCTGGCGGAAAATGGGTCATGGGTGACGAGCAAGATTGAGACGGCTTGTTCACGGTTGATCGTGGTGAATAAGTCTAACAATTCGCGTGCTGACTTGGAATCCAAGGCGCCGGTCGGTTCGTCACCGAATAACATGGCTGGTTCGTTGATCAAAGCTCGGGCGGCGGCGACCCGTTGTTTTTGTCCACCGGAAAGTTCGTTCGGGTAATTGTTCAAAAATTCAGCGATGCCTAAGTGAGCCGCAACGACTTCGACGGCTGGTTTGATTTTCTTAGCCGCGGTATTTTGCAACGTCAAAGGTAAGGCGATGTTTTCGTAGGCGGTCATGGTTTCGAGCAAGTTAAAGTCTTGGAAAATGAACCCAATTTCTTTGGCCCGAAAGTCGGCGAGTTGGTTCCCTTTTAAATGGGTAATTGGTTGTTGATTGATCGTGACTTCACCGCTAGTTGGTTGGTCCAAAGTGGCGAGCATGTTGAGCAAGGTCGTTTTCCCGGAACCGGAAGCCCCCATGATGCCGACGAATTCGCCAGCGTTGACGTCGAAATTGATTCCCTTTAAAGCTTCATATTGTTTAGAACCGGCTTTACCGTAAGTTTTGTGTAAATCGGTAACCGTCATAATTGGTGTGGTTGACATGATGTGTAACTCCTTTTAATTAGCTTAATTTGTTATTTGGTTAATTACTTATGCAACTAACTATAAAGGTGGCAGGCTGTTCTGTCAACTTTATTTGATTAATTTTATTGTGATTGGCGCTTAGAACGCTGATTTAACAGTGTTCTTGTTAATGAGATTTTTAGTGACTTTTCATAAATAGGTTCGTTATATGGGGTGAGAGGTTAGTTGGTTGGGGCGGAAATATTTGTGATTGCAATCAACCGTCAGCTAGCCTAGAATTACATTTACTGAGTTTAGGGACAATATAGGAGGAAACTGAATTGAAAAAAATTTTAGTGTTGCACACGGGTGGCACGATCGCCATGTCTGCGGATGCAGCGGGGAACATGGCGCCAGGTGCGCAAAATCCATTAGATAGTTATGAAAATCCATTTAGTGGGGAAGTTCAATTAGAAACGGAAGATGTGTTTAATTTGCCATCACCACACATTACGCCAGCGCGAATGTTGGAATTGAAGCAACGGATCGCGAAAGCGGCGAGTGAAGGGGTCGACGGGGTCGTGGTTACCCACGGAACTGATACCTTGGAAGAAACGGCCTACTTTTTAGACTTAACTTTGCCAAACGATTTGCCAGTTGTCGTGACTGGAGCGATGCGTTCGGCCAATGAAATCGGGTCAGATGGCCTGCATAATTTGGAAACGGCCATTCAAACGGCTAGTGCGCCGGATGCCGCGGATAAAGGCGTCTTAGTGGTCATGAATGATGAAATTCATTCAGCGCGCTATGTGACTAAAACGCATACGACCAACGTGGCGACTTTCCGGACACCAACTTTTGGGCCGATTGGCTTAGTGGCGAAACATGGTGTCGTGTTCTTCGAATCTTTATTGCGGTCAACGGTTTGTCCAATTCGGACGGTCGCTGACAACGTGTTCTTGATCAAGGCTTACGCCGGGATGGGACCAGAATTATTTGAAGCCATTGCACAACCAACGACTAATGGGGTTGTGATCGAGGCGTTAGGTGCCGGCAACTTGCCACCTGCAACTTTGCCAGCTGTGCAAAAGTTGTTGGACATGCACATTCCAGTTGTTTTAGTGTCACGTTGTTTCAACGGTATCGCACAAGATGTTTACGATTATGAAGGCGGCGGTGTTCAGTTGAAGCAGATGGGCGTTATTTTCTGCCAAGGTTTGAACGGCCAAAAAGCCCGCATCAAGTTGTTGGTCGGCGTAAGTGCCGGCATGTCAACGGATGAATTAGCCCGCTTTGTTGCGACTGCCAATTCATAAAATAGCTTAAATTTAGTTTTCTCCATAAAACGGCTGGCTGAAGTTTTATCAGCTAGCCGTTTGATGGAGATTTTTTAGTTAGATATGAAGGTTGAAAATTGCCGCTTCCGGTTGTTGTTGATGACATGCGGGCGAGGGACCGGGCCAAGCCTGAGAAACGTCTTGCCCCTCGCCCGGAAGCCTTGCACAACCCGCAGGTCTCCCGGCCGGTCCGTGGTGTAAGACCGGAAAATCACCGGTCAAACGCCACCCACACGCCCGATGCCATCAACAACAACCTACAGCTAGTCTTGTGTTTTGAGTGATGATCTGTATGAGCCCGTTTTAGGCATAGCCAATGTTAGAATTATTGAATTCACGACAGTTTTGGGACCTTCAGACTTTAGTTAATGTCAATAAATGTCGAAACTAACATTAGAGTATGGAGAAGGTTGAATTTGAAATTTGTTGTAATATTGATTAATTGGTGAAATTTCAAAAAGTGTAACTATTTTCAAGTTAGGTTTAAGAACACAGTTATTGAAGATCGTTGTAAAACCAGCTAACGTTTATTTGATAAAAAGGGACGTTAAAGATAAATATGGCGCTTGGTTATGATGGGGGTGTATTATCGAATCAGAAGGGGTCAATTGTAAAAAAAGTTATAGTTTTAAATAAACTTTTAGGGGTAGCTTAGTGGTTGATATTAGTATTTTAGATAGCATTATCCAGTCATTCTTTTTATATTTCGGAATCATTGTCGTTTATAATCATATTTTTAAGCGAACTGGGATCAAGATGTTCATTAAATCGAGTACGTTGTTGATTCTGCTCTCACTGATAGGGTGTCTGTTGGATGATATGGCATCGGTGATATTTTTGTTGGCAGTAGTTATTGAAGAAAAAATTCGTTTTGGCAAACTTATTTTTAGCCATTTGAACGTTTTACTAACACTACTTTCTGGTCAAACCCTAGTTTTTTCATTGGCAGCTTTTTTAAGTGAGTCAATTTTGAGCCTTTCTTTAGGAATTGTTCAGGTCAATGGTTTGTCTAAGTTTAGTCATGTGCTGGTTGGAATTGATATTGTAATTATATGTGTGTTTGATCTTATTGCATTGAGGTTCGTTTACAGTATTTTAAAGAAACAGCCTTTTTCAATGGCTAAATTGCAAAGCCTAAAGATTGATAAAAGGTTATTTGTATTTTTGCTAGTTTTGTTTGGTTCAATCGAACTTTTATTGTTGGTTGGCAATATTCAAGGTGTAACCGCAACAATTCAATTTACGCTGTTGATTGTGTTTATTTTAATGATTGGTTTGATGAGCTGGCAAATGATTGAAATGATTCAGGTCTACACGCGGCAACAACAACTGGAAAATGAAAAACAACAAAATGAGCAGTTGAGTACCTATCTAAAAAGTGTTGAACAACAATATTTGGAATTGCGAAAATTTAAACATGATTATAAAAATTTGATTGTTAGTTTAAATACGCAAACTGATATGGGTAAAGTCAAAGATTATTTGATCAAGGCTAATCACAATAATGTGTTAGAAACTAGCTTGAACGATGCCAAAATTGCCCAAGTAGAACAATTGAAAGATACTGCGATTCGCGGGTTGGTTGTACAGAAGTTTTTCTATGCGAAAAAGTGCGGTGTCGAACTAAACGTTGAAACTTTAAACGAAGCCTTTCAAATTAGTGAGGCGGTTACGATAGTCGTCCGTGTGATTGGAAACTTATTAGATAATGCAATTGAACAGGCACAAAAGATGGCAGATAAGTCCGTCATAATTGCTTTCAATAAAATCGATGATATGTTGGAGATCTCAGTGAGAAATGCGATTGATTCGACATTTAACCAGCAACAGATTTTTAAAACTGGTTATTCGACTAAAGGCCAGAACAGGGGACTGGGACTGGCTAATGTCCGAGAATTAGTCGGCCGGCAACGTCAGTTTCATTTGGATATTGAAAGTAAAGCCGGCTATGTCACAATGACGTTGATTATTATGGAGGATGAGTGAGTGTTTCCAATTTATTTATTAGAAGATAATGCCGTTCAACGTAAAGAATATGAACGCATTATTAATAATACGATTTTGATTAATGAGTATGATATGACATTGGTGGTGGCAGCGGAGGATACGGCCGGTGTGTTATCGAAAATGGCTAATTCTGAAGAAGGCCTGTTCTTCTTGGATATGGAGATTGGTGAAGAAAGTCAGGCTGGACTAAAACTGGCTAGTAAGATTCGAGCGGCTTTGCCATTTGCTCAGATCGTCTTTATCACAACGCATGATGAATTATCTTTTCTAACGTTAGAAAGACGGATTTCGCCATTGGACTATATTTTAAAGGATCAGCCAGCAGATGCTATTATGCAGAAGATCATTAAAGATATTAGTGTGACGCAGGAAATGCTAAAGGCAGATGCGGCTCGTCATCAAGAAATTTTTGGTTATAAATTGGGAAAACGCTTTTTTTCAGTTCCAATGAAGGATGTCATCATGCTGAGTACAACCAAGGAACGGCCGGGCTGCGTCATTTTAACTGCCACTAATCGGCAGACCGATTTTCCTGGTAATCTAAATAGTTTTGAGAAAAAGTATTCGCAGCTTTTTAGGTGTGATAAAAGTGCCTTGATCAACTTGGATCGTATTAGCAATTATGATTATCAAAATAGAAAAGTTACTTTGGCGGCAGACATTGAGTGTCCCGTCTCTTTTAGAAAATCACGGGAGCTCAATAGATTATTGAAGAATAGATAGGATTAGGATCGGATAACAAACGAAGCGCAAAAAATAGTGCTAACTACTGGCAAATCTTGTCAAGCTTAAGTTAGCACTATATTTAAGTGTTATTGATAAATTAGCGTGATAGCATCCGGATACTGTTCAAGCAGATGGCAGACTAGATGCGACTGAATCCGCATTGATTGCGCGGTTACAATTTTTGGATTTTCAAGTAAAATCTACCACTTGTAAACATCACAAGTTTAACCGCTTACATTATTGCTGATTAAATCTGATTAAATATCAGCGCAGCACCAAACAGTAGCATTAGGACGCCAAATGACAGTCCTGACCAAAGTCCTAGGGCAATAAAAGAAGAGACACTCTTGGTTCCGTGTCTTTTGATTTGTAAGAATGCTGCCCTTGCTGCAAATAGTTGCCAGATACCGAGTGCAAGTACGACAACGCCAATTAGTTGTTCAACCATAGCTATTTACCACCTTTGTATCTTGTTTTGACGAGGTTTCCTTATCGATTTCAATATAGCACGAGCTAACTGACCGAGCCTGTTCTAAATTTTAACGTCACTATTTTCAACATGAACGTTACGGCAGAGTCTTAATTGTTATTGAATTAAAAAAATTCAACACCAATCTAAGCAGTTTTATGCCCGGATTGGTGTTGGATTTTTAGGTTGTGATTTATTGATTAAGCAAATTCTGTTTAACGAGCCGTGCCAAATAATTTTCTTGCAACAGGTTGCCGTGGTTAATGTCTTTTTGATTGATGGTCATGGCGTTATAGCGCGTGACCTCGTTCATAAATAGCTTACTCCCAGCGGTCACACTGGATAGCGGCACAACATGGTCGTCACCGTCACCGGCGTCACCCGCAATGTTGATTACGGTATGCAAGGCTTTGAAGTGGGTCTTATTCGCTAATAATGGTTTGTATAAGGTATCATCAGGTTGCTTTTCACTAGTACCCAAGAATGGCGTCCCAATCAGCATTAAATCATGAATTGGAAATGGCTTATCCGTTGCCAAGCCAGCGGCATACCGACTGAAAATTAAGCCACCGTTGGAATAACCGAGCCCATTGGCCGTCGTGAACTTGTAATGTTTGACCAGATAGCGCATGGCGTTCGCGAGTCCTTTGGTTTGGTCAATGATGGTGTCATTGGTATCAGCACTATTTTCAAAGAAAATGACGACTAAAGTATCGTTGAGCTGCGTATTTTTGACCCGCGTTGAAGTCGCTGAAACGCTCAAATCTTTCGCAACGGTCACGTTGATGACGGGATGAGGTTGCGTTGCATCCAAAGTTTTGATCAATTGGTCAAAATCTTCGCGGCGGCTATTGCTTCCAGCAATCATGATTAACGGGCGTTTTTGACCGGTGATCACGTGACTGGCCTGATCAGTATGAAGTTGGGTGATTAGGCCCAAGCCGATGATTGATAAGAGGAATGTTAGCGAAATAATTAATCCCCATTTAAGCTTTTTGGGCATAGTCCCACCTCATTTTTTTAGAGTCGTTCGGCAATGACTGGACGATCGTTTAACTGCTGAACTTGTCGATTGTTCGGCTGACTAAATAATGCTTGGTAATCAGCCAGTTGTTTTTCGCCGAGCATGACGCTGTCTGCACAAACGTACCATTCCACGGTTTCGGTTAATGGTGGGGTGGTCAGTGAGCCTAAGTAATGGTAGACCGTTCCAGTGACTGGCAATAGTTCTGTTAGGTCGATTGGTTCAGTTAAGGCGTGGCTGGCATTTGGGGTCAGCTGGTCTAACAGCCCTTGAAAACTAGGATTAGGCTTGCCGATTCGACCAAAAATTGCGATGACGGCGAGTTGACCGGTGGCACTGCGATGGACAAGATGCCATTCGATTGGTGCGGCTTGACCGTCGATTAAATGTTCAGCAGGTGTGTGAAAATGAATTTGTTCAAAGTCAAAGTCGCGGTCGTTCAAGTAAGCCGCGCCAGTCCCGGTCGCTTTAATGGTCGTTGCGTCACCGGTGATTTCTTTAGCTTGATACAAGCCACGCCAGCTAATAGCTGAAAGTTGTGAAGCCGTGACTGTGGCTGTTTGAATATCGATTGGGGATTGGAATTTGCCGCCAACTGGTTGCCAGTCGGCTTGGGTTGAATAGTCTAATGTTGTCATGTGAAACCTCCGTAAATGATGTCTTAAGGTCTATTTTCTCACGGTCGCTGACTTTGTCAATTAATGGTGAATCTTTTTACCAATTCAGGTCGGCCACAATGTTAAAATGGACAGTAGGCGGTGATGTTTTAGTTATACTGATTAATTGTGCTTGTAACTGACATAACCGATGTGGAAAACTTGATGATTGATAGGATTAAATACGCTACTTTTCTAACTTGGCTATGAGTTTAATCTAGCCGAGAGAGTAAGCAATTTTAGTGCTCAGTGGTGAAATTTTACTTAGTCGAGGGGGTTACTCGGCTTAGTAAAAGCCCGGTTTGCGAGACCGTCCTTTGGCTCGCAACCGTGGCCACCACGTTCCAGCACTAAAATTGCTTGCTCGGTAGGCGGCAAGTGATATCAATCAGACAATTTCCAGCAATAAATTCATAGAATAGGTGGCAGGACTCATGGCAAATGAACGATTATTACCGATTCAAAAAGGCTTCAATTTTCGTGAACTCGGTGGCTATCAAACGAAAGATGGTCATCAGCTCAAATGGCATAAATTAATTCGGAGTGGCGGCTTAGACGAACTGACCCAAGCTGATCTGAAATTTTTAGATGAGTACGGCGTGCGTTATGATGTTGATTTTCGCTCACCACAAGAAGTTTTAGATAGTCCGGATCGAGTTCCTGGCAATGCCAAATACTTATACGCGCCCGTTTTTAACGTGGACGAAACCAAAAATTCAGACGGCACCGATAAAATGACGGCTGACTTGGAAACTCACCCTGATAGTGGTTACCGCCACATGTTGAAAGTTTATCGGATGGTGGTCAACGAACATCACGCGAAGCTTGAATATCGCCGGTTCTTCGATGCATTGTTGGCGAACGACCAACCAAACGAATCGTTACTCTTCCATTGTACGGCGGGTAAAGACCGGACTGGGATGGGTGCGGTCTACTTACTGACAGCACTAGGCGTTGAGCCAGAGACCATTCGAGAAGATTACTTGCTGACTAATTCCGCTTCGGCGGCCCGCATTGATGGCGCAGTGGCGGATGCCCAAAAACAGGGTGCTAGTTCGGATACGGTCGAAAGTATCCGGGCCTTGTGGTCAGTTAACGATGATTATTTAGACGCAGCCTTATCTGAAATCAAGCATCAATCTGGCAACATTGAACATTACTTGCGGACAGAATTGAAGTTGACCAAAACCGAAATCATGCGGTTGCGTGAGTTATATTTAGACTAAGCGGGAAGTGACAGTATGCGTTATTTAACTAGTCCTAGTCACGATATTCGGACTAACTTGGCGATTGAAACTTATTTAATGGCACATGCCGATTTATCCGAACCAATTTTGTACTTCTATATTAATTCGCCATGCATTATTGTCGGACGCTACCAGAACGTCTTGGCTGAAATTAACCAAGCTTACGTTGAACAGCAAAAAATCATTTTAACGCGACGAACTTCTGGTGGCGGCGCAGTCTTTGATGACCTCGGCAATGTCAGCTTCAGTTTTATTACGAAAGATGACGGGAACGGTTTTGGCAATTTCAAGCGTTTCACGGCGCCAGTGTTAAAAGCGTTGCATACGATGGGCGCAACTGGTGCGGAGATGAGTGGTCGTAACGACTTATTGATCGATGGTAAGAAGTTTTCTGGCAATGCGATGCATGTGGAAAATGGTCGCTTATTTTCGCATGGCACCTTGATGTACGATGTTGATCAATCGCAAATTGTCAAAGCTTTAACGGTGCCCGCCGATAAAATGGCGTCCAAAGGGATCAAATCGGTACGCAGTCGGGTCACCAATTTGCGGCCGTATTTAGCACCAGAATATCAACATTTAACCATTGAAGCTTTTCGTGACACGTTAGCGCGTGAAATCCTTGGGGTGACTGACCTAGCTTCGGCTAAAACTTACCCTTTGGATAACGAAGCCCAAGCCGGTGTCGCAGCGTTGAATCAAAAGTATTTTAAGAATTGGGATTGGATCTATGGCCAATCACCAGCTTTTGAACTGAAACATCGGCGGCATTTCACTGCCGGCACGGTCGAGTTTCGCTTAAATATTGCAGCTGGTCGAATCGCTGATTTAACTGTCTATGGTGATTTCTTTGGGTCACAACCGGTCCAGCCAGTGTTGGATCACTTAAAAGGTGTGAAATACACGCGGGCAGCAGTGACCACCGCGTTAGCTGATTTAGACTTGACCCAGTACTTTGGCCAGATTGAACGTGAAGCCTTGATCGATTTGATTGTTGAACAGGGTGACGCGCAAAAGTAAGCGTATAAAAGGGTTGTCAGCAGTGACAACTTTTTTTAACATAAAATGTAACCGTTTTAAAATATTGTTTTGCTTTATATCGTGAAATCATTTACAATGTAGTCATCGATAATTATTTTATATAAAAACGACTGATGATTAAGCAAATTCAGGTAACCAGTTCTACTTATCACTGCGGTGGTGAACCAATCGGTAGGCGGCAAAAACACTAGTCTAGTTGTTAAATCCAATGGAAAAAGGAGTTCTGAAAAATGCACAAGTTTGTAGCTATCGTTGGGAGTAATTCTGATGACTCGACGAATCGAAAGTTATTACAGTTCATGAAAAGACATTTTGCAGCTCAAGCTGAAATTGACTTGGTTGAAATCAAAGATTTACCAATGTTCAATAAGCCAGAAAATCGTCAGGTCCCAGCTGCGGCCACGGCTATTGCTGAAAAAATCGATCAAGCGGACGGCGTCATCATTAGTACGCCAGAATATGATCATTCAGCACCAGCCGTGTTAATGAACGCGCTGGAATGGTTGTCATTTCATATTCATCCCTTTGTGGATAAACCTGTCATGATTATTGGCGCGTCATATGGGTCACTCGGGACGTCACGGGCGCAAGCGCATCTCCGTCAAATCCTGGATTCACCTGAATTACGTGCTCGAATCATGCCAAGCTCTGAATTTTTATTAGGGCATTCATTACAAGCTTTTGATGATGAAGGCAATCTGGTGGATCAACAAAAATTAGCAAAATTAACGGGCTTATTCACCGATTTTCAAACTTTCGTGGATATTACGAAAGAATTGAATCATGCGAATGAAGTGAACCGTAAAGAAGTTCAGAATGTCAACTGGGACAAGCTATAGATAGGAGTTTTGTGACATGAAATTAGTTGGAATCGCCGGCTCCGTTGCGGATAAATCTTACAACCGGCTACTATTAAAGTTTATTGCCAATCATTTTAGTGACACTGTGGATGTCGAAATCCTCGATATTCAAGATGTCCCAATGTTTAACCAAAGTGATGATCAGACTGACAGTGAATCAGTTCAATATTTGAGTAACAAGATTAAACAAGCTGACGGGGTCATTATTGCGACGCCAGAACATAATCATACGATTACGGCCAGCTTGAAGAGTGTGATCGAATGGTTGTCGTATAAGATTCACCCGTTATCAGGCAAGCCAGTGATGATTGTTGGGGCTTCTTACTACGATCAAGGGTCATCGCGAGCGCAACTGAACTTGCGTCAGATTTTGGAATCACCAGGTGTTGATGCCATCGTGATGCCCGGAAATGAATTTTTGCTAGGCGAAGTCAAAGACGCGTTTGATGATCAGCACAATTTAAAGGACGCGCGGACAGTCGGTTTCTTGAAAGAAACGCTCGATAAGTTCGTTAAGTTTGTTAAAGTCATCAATACGATGAATGGGCCAGCCGCAGATGATGGCTGGAAGTCCGAAGATTTAGAGTCACACGGCAAAGTTGAAACAACCATTGAAGGCGTGGATATGCACGCGGCAGATTGGGTCGAAAAAGCGTCAGCCAAGACCCACGCGGCGTCCGGTGACGACTATGTTGAGTTGGATCGTGGTGTTTTGACGGTCAACCAATTGAATTACTTCTTGAATTCCATGCCAATGGAACTAACGTATGCGGATGCGAATAATCAATTTATTTATTACAATCACAATGCGGATGCCAAGGATATGTTAGCCTCACGGACACCGGCGCAAGCGGGTAACCCGATGGCAGACTGTCATCCAAAGCGGGCAATTCCACATGTGCAACAAGTGATTCACATGTTGCGGACGGGCAAGACTGATTTGTTCAAACTCCCCGTACCGGGAAATGGTCCCGACAAGTACGTCATGCATTATTATCAAGCGATGCACGATGCTAAGGGAGAATATAAAGGAATTAATGAATTGGTCCTCGATATTATGCCAATCGTTAAGTACTACCTCTCCCATACTGGTCAAGTGTTAGCCAAAAATCCGAATGCCAAGACGGATGCTGTTTCTGGCGCTTCTGCTAAAGCAGCGACACCAAAGCCAGACAGTGTTTCCGGTGCGTCCGCGGACGTTGCCCCCGAAGCACCTGATGAGGTCTCCGGTGCTTCGGCAGATCCAGAACCAGTGACACCAGCACAACCTGAAGTTGACAGTGTTTCTGGGGCTTCTGGTAATGATAACTAAAATTTTGTCATAGAAATAGGATGAGTAACCAAACCACGGTTGCTCATCCTATTTTTTTAGGAATGTTTTGGTTTAAGTTCAAAAAATGAATTCCAAATGCTGGCACAAGCGAGAATGAAAATAATCGGGTAGGTGAAAATATCACCGGCAGTGATCATGGTGTGTGGGAAACCAAAAATGGTGACCCAGACAAACACGAGTCCCAACCAGAAACCGAATGACTTATAAAAAGAAATGGGTCGTTTTAATTGCATCTCGATGCCTTCTCTCCGAATGAGGCCATCTGTCCTAAAAACGATACGAACGATTCGATGGCTGTCAGGACAAATGGTTAGCCTAATCTCAAAATTAATTAAGCAACGCTAGTTTAGAACCGAGGGCCATCAAAGTATAGGTGAAAGTTTCGAAATGGCTGAGGTGTTTTAAATTTAAAGCCAGCGCATGTTAGTTCATTAAAGATTGAAAGTGGGGACAGCCGCTTCCGGTTGGCACTGATTGCATGCGGTCGTGGGACCGGGGCCAGCCTGAAAAGCGGTCTGCCCCCTCGTTTGGAACAGTTGCGAAAGGCGCAATTGTCCCGAACGGTCCGTGGTGTAAAGCCGGAAAAATCGCCGACTTAACGCCACCTTCACGACCGATACAATCAGTGCCAACCTCCAGCTATTTTAGTGGCGTTAGCTGAATAGGGGGTGTTTAAAATGATGTTTACTAGCATCGCCAACGTTGAATAACTTTTCTGAACAATTGAGTCTGAGTGATCTTAGTAATTAGTCTAAGGTTACTGGTTATACTTTGGCAGACATGCTCTCAGTACTGCCATTCTGATTGAGAACTCACTAAAAGTCGTCAGTTTCTTGTTCTGAACTGGGTCGTTGCTGTTTCAGTTTCTAAAAAGAATGTTTTACCTAGCGCAGGACGGTCTGGATGACTCTCAGTGGTGAAATTTTACTTAGTCGAGGGGTTTACTCGGCTTAGTAAAAGCCCGGTTTACGAGACCGCACTTTGGCTCGTAACCGTGGCCACCACGTTCCAGCGTCGATCCAGACCGTCCGGAGCGGCAATGAGCCCCGATTTCAAAGTTATCAAGCAAACACGCCACAAAAAGTATCGTTCGTAAATTACTAATAAAAGGATTTATAATTAAAATCCAGCTAAACCCGTTGATTTGGTGGTCAACCTAACCAATCGCCAACACGACGGATATAAAATTAATAATGTTAAACTTAACTAAGTTAATAGCCATTTTAATAAACACGAACATTAAAACGTTAATTAATCGATAAAGTTAAGAAATTCGTTGACAGCGACTAGTGAGGTTGTTAAACTTATCATGAAAACAAAGAAAGAAGGATTGAGATGGCGAAAGTTGGTTTAGTGATGGGGTCAATCTCGGATTGGCCAACGATGCAATTAGCTGCTCAGCAATTAACAGCGCTCGGAATCGATTACGAACGGCGGGTCATTTCCGCCCATCGGATGCCGGCAACGTTGCAAACATACGGTGAACAAGCTGCTGAACGTGGCTTGCAATTAATTATTGCAGGCGCGGGCGGTGCCGCACATTTACCGGGTATGTTGGCAGCCAATACGCTGTTGCCAGTCATTGGCGTGCCAATCAAGACGCGGGCATTAAATGGGGTCGATTCCTTATTATCAATTGTCCAAATGCCTGCCGGTGTGCCAGTGGCGACGATGGCCATTGGCGACGCGGGCGCTAAAAATGCGGCCTTGATGGCAGCGCAAATCTTAGGGTTACAAGATGAGAAAATTCAGCAAGCAGTACTTAACTTTCGGCAACGACAACGGCAGGAGGCTGAACAAAGTGAACAGCAATTCTAACCAGCTCATTTTACCGCCAGCCACGATTGGTATCGTCGGTGGGGGCCAACTTGGTCAAATGATGGCGCTCAGTGCTAAAGCGATGGGTTACCACGTGGGCGTGCTCGATCCGACACCACAAGCCCCGGCTGCGCAAGTCGCCGATTTTCAAATTACGGCTGCCTACGAAGACAAATCGGCGTTGATTACGTTGGCACAACAAAGCGATGTCCTCACTTATGAGTTTGAAAATGTTGACGAATCTGCTTTGATTGCTGCTCAACAATATGCACAATTGCCACAAGGCACCGAACTGTTACACATCACCGGCAATCGCCTCAACGAAAAACAATTCTTACACGATCACGGGATTCCGGTCACACCATTCGCACCAGTGACCGATGAACAAAGCTTAAATTATGCGATTCAGCGTGTCGGCACGCCCGCTATTTTGAAAACAGCCGCGGGAGGCTATGACGGTCATGGTCAAGCTGACTTAATGCAGCCAGAACCGACCACTGAAGCACTCGACTTATTAAACCAACCTTGTATTTTAGAAGCTCGGCAAGAATTTCGTGCCGAGGTTTCCATCATGGTGACGCGCAGTGCGGCGGGGGTCGTTACCGCGTTTCCACTCGTTGAAAATCGTCACCAGCATCACATCTTACACACCACAATTGCACCGGCCAATGTTGGCCCGGCAGTACACGCCGCCGCTCGTAAAATCGCAGTTTCCGTCGCGGAAGCCTTGAATTTACGCGGGGTCTTAGGCATTGAATTCTTCGTTTTACCAGATGACACCTTATTAGTGAATGAACTCGCACCACGGCCACATAATTCCGGCCATTATACGATTGAAGCATGCAATATTTCTCAATTTGAAGCACATATTCGTAGTATCTGTGGCTTGCCAATTCCAGCCATTACACAGTTTGAACCCGCAGTGATGCGTAATTTATTAGGCGATGACTTAACGGTCGCCCGGGAAAACTTAATCAACCATCCCGAATGGCATTTTCACGATTACGGTAAAGCTGAGATTAAACCGCAACGAAAAATGGGCCACATCACCGTTTTAAATGCCAATATCGATCAAGCACTCAAGGCACTACAACAATTGAAGGGAGCACAATAATCATGACGGCAGTTGAAAAAGGGGACTTACTTTACACGGGTAAGGCCAAGGAAATGTATGCGACTAATGATCCCGAGGTGTTATGGGTTCAGTATTTAGATCAAGCAACGGCGCTGAACGGTAAACGTAAAGTGGTCGTTGATCAAAAAGGACGCCTCAATAATCGGATTTCTAGCCTCATTTTTAAGGACTTGGCCAAACATGGGATTCCCAATCACTTTATCGACCAACCATCCGACTATGTGCAATTAGTGAAACGCGTCAAGATGATTCCATTGGAAACTGTCGTTCGTAACGCGGCTTCTGGGAGCTTTGAACGCAAATTTGCCGTTGAACATTTGACGAAATTCACGACACCCGTTTTAGAATTCTTCTATAAAAGTGATGCTTTAGATGATCCATTCATCAACGACTCACAAGTGGCAGCCTTAAATGTGGCGAGTGGCGAAGTCGTTGCCGAAATGAAGCGCCAAGCCTTACTCGTCAACACCCGCCTGCAAGCAATTTTTGCGGAAATGGGTGTTCAACTGGTCGACTTTAAGATTGAATTTGGCCTGACAGCGACTGGAAAAGTGTTATTAGCCGATGAAATTTCACCAGACAGTTGTCGTTTAGTGGATGAAAAGACGCAAAAGTCGCTCGATAAAGATGTTTTCCGTAAAAATCTCGGTGACTTAACGACAGTCTACCAAGAAGTTCTCCAACGCCTTGCCACAGTTGAAGGGAGCCAACAATAATGTATTTGGCAAAAGTATACGTGACTTACAAGGAATCTATTCTTGATCCAAAAGGGGAAGCCGTGCATGATGCCTTGCACCGCCTCGGCTATACCAATGTCGATTCGGTTGAATTAGGCAAGTATTTTGAAATCAAACTGATCGCTGGCAAACAACCCGTTGAAGCCGAAGTGGATGAAATGTGTGACCGTTTGCTAGCTAACGTGAATATGGAAAGTTATCGTTACGAAATTACCGAGATGGAGGCGTAAACGACTATGAAATTTGCCGTACCCGTCTTCCCAGGGTCCAATTGTGACCATGATATGGTCAATGCTTTACGTGATATTTTAAAAGCTGATGCCGATTTGGTGCCCGCAACCACGACTGATTTAACTGCTTATGACGCTGTGATTTTACCGGGTGGCTTTTCGTACGGTGATTATTTGCGGAGTGGCGCCATCGCTCGGTTTGCGCCCGTCATGACAGCGGTCCAAGCCTTTGCCGCAACTGGTAAACCAGTGATGGGAATCTGTAATGGGTTCCAGATCTTAACTGAAGCCGGTTTGTTGCCAGGCGCTTTGCAAGCCAACCGTTCAGCACAGTTTATTTGCGAAACGAGTGACTTAATTGTGCGCAACGTTGAGACGCAATTCACGAGTGACTACGCCGCGGAAGCTCATTTACAGTTACCAATTGCGCATGGCGAAGGTAATTACTATTGTGATGAGGCCACTTTAGCTGAGTTACGGGCTAACCACCAGATTGTCTTTGAATATGTGGACAATCCTAATGGGAGTGTGGCTAACATTGCCGGCATTATTAATCGTCAAGGCAACGTTTTAGGCATGATGCCGCATCCAGAACGTGCCGTTGAGGCCATCTTGGGGTCGACCGACGGCTTAGGAATCTTCAAGTCACTATTAGCGCGTCATGAGGAGGCTACCCATGCTTAAAAATAATGAGTTGACCCCAGAAGCCCTGCGCGATAGTAAGGCGTACCAAGAATGGGGCCTGACTGACGCAGAGTATCAGTTGATTGCTGACGACGTGTTAGGCCGCTTGCCAAATTATACGGAAGCCGGCTTGTTCTCTGGGATGTGGAGTGAACATTGTTCGTACAAAAACTCCAAGCCAGTGCTCAAGAAGTTTTGGACGCAAGGCGAACAAGTTTTGGAAGGTCCCGGTGAAGGTGCTGGGATTATTGATATTGGTGACGGTCAGGCAGTTGTTTTCAAAGCTGAAAGTCACAATCATCCGTCCGCCGTTGAACCTTATGAAGGGGCTGCAACCGGCGTTGGTGGGATCATCCGTGACATCTTCTCGATGGGTGCCCGACCAATCGCCTTGTTAGATAGTTTGCGTTTTGGCGAACCCACGGATACGCATACGAAATACTTAATTGAACAAGTTGTCGCTGGTATTGGTGGTTATGGCAACTGTATCGGGATTCCAACGATTGGTGGCGACACTGTCTTTGATGCCAGTTATCAAAAGAATCCATTAGTAAACGCCATGTGTGTCGGTATTTTAAACCAAGCCGACATTCAAAAAGGCCAAGCGACTGGTATCGGGAATGCTGTCATTTACGTTGGCGCTAAGACTGGTCGTGACGGTATCAACGGCGCGTCCTTTGCTTCCGCGGAATTTAATGATGCCAAGGCTTCGCAACGGTCAGCGGTCCAAGTCGGTGATCCATTCATGGAAAAGCTTTTGATGGAAGCTTGTTTGGAAGTCATCCATGACCATCGTGATGTGCTGATTGGGATTCAAGATATGGGCGCGGCGGGGTTAGTGTCTTCGTCCGCTGAAATGGCTTCTAAAGCTGGTAGTGGCTTGAAGATGAATTTAGATTTAGTCCCACAACGTGAAAGCGGCATGACTGCGTTTGAACTCATGTTGTCGGAATCACAGGAACGGATGCTGTTGTGTGTCAAAGCTGGGGCAGAAGCTGAAATCGTCCAAGTTTTTGAAAAGTACGGTCTTGATGCCGTGACGATTGGTGAAGTTACCGCCGGCCATCAGTATCAATTATGGCACCATGACGCCTTAGTAGCGGATGTGCCAGTTGACGCTTTAGCCACGAAAGCGCCCGTTTACCAACGTGAAAAGAAGCGGCCAAGTCGGTTGAACAAACAGAGCCATCATCAATTCATGCCACGGATTGTGGATGCGACTGGGGCGCTGAAAAAGTTGTTACAACAACCAACGATTGCGTCTAAAAAGGCACTCTATAATACCTATGATTCGCAAGTGCAAACCAATACCGTGGTCAAACCCGGTTCAGATGCAGGTGTCATTCGGATTCGGCACACGGATAAGGCATTAGCCGTAACAACGGATGTCAACGGTCGTTACCTATACTTGAATCCACGCGTCGGGGGTGAAATTGCGGTCGCTGAAGCTGCCCGTAACATCGTGGCTTCTGGTGGTCAACCACTCGGCATTACTGATTGCTTGAATTTTGGAAATCCAGAGAAACCTGAACAATTTTATGATTTGGATGAGTCAGCGATGGGGATTGCGCGGGCCTGCCAGTTATTTAACACGCCGGTCATTTCCGGTAACGTCTCCTTGAATAATGAATCCAATGGGGAAGCTATTTATCCAACGCCAATGATTGGGATGGTTGGCTTGATCAAGCATCAACGCGATATTACGACGCAAGATTTTAAGCAAGCTGGCGACGCGGTCTACGTTTTAGGCGAAACCGCGGCCGATTTTAATGGTAGTGAATTACAAAAGATGTTGACTGGCGAAATCTCTGGTGAATTATTCGACTTTGATTTAGTCACTGAAAATCGAAATCAACGATTATTGTTGCGGGCGATTCAAAAAGGGCTCGTAGCAAGTGCGCATGATGTTTCTGAAGGCGGATTGATCACGACGATTGCTGAATCCTGCTTTGGCAATGGTTTTGGGGTCAAGCTTAAGAGTGAGATTTCAGCGACGAACTTCTTTGCTGAAACGCAATCCCGCTTTGTGATTTCAGTTTCATCTGAACACAAAGCTGAATTTGAAAACTTGATGGAACCTTATGCGACTTATTTAGGCGAAACGACCGCGGATGATCGGCTTTGGATCGAAACGGCGGATCAAACTTTTGATATTCAAGTGAGTTTTGCAAAACGGTTATGGGAAGGAGCCATACCATGCCTACTGAAGTAAAAGGCTTAAATGAAGAGTGTGGGCTCTTTGGCGTTTGGGGAACTCCAGATGCCGCACAAATTACCTATTTTGGCCTGCATGCTTTGCAACATCGTGGTCAAGAAGGCGCTGGTATCACCGCTAACGACCATGGCGACTTACAATCGCAACGTGGCTTAGGATTACTTGCAGATGTCTTTCGTGATCCCGCTCGATTAGCACGGTTGACTGGTGAAGCGGCTGTGGGACATGTGCGGTATGCCACGGCGGGGAATCACGGGGTTGAGAATATTCAGCCGCTGGAATTTAATTTTAGTGATTCACAGTTTGCGTTAGCGCATAACGGGAACTTAACGAATGCCGTGACGTTACGTCGCAATTTAGAGCAAAATGGGGCCATTTTCCATGCGAGTTCTGATAGTGAAATCTTGATGCATCTCATACGTCGTAGTCCAGCAGCTAATTTGACGGATCAGTTAAAAGACGCTTTACGCCAAGTCCATGGCGGATTCGCGTATTTGCTACTGACTAACGACCGCTTGTTTGCGGCGCTAGATCCGAACGGCTTTCGACCATTAGTTGTGGGTAAGTTACCAACTGGCGGTTATGTCGTTTGTAGCGAGACTTGCGCATTAGACACGGTTGGGGCGACTTTCATTCAAGACGTCCATCCTGGCGAATTACTGACGATCGACGATAACGGGTTAAAAATTGACCACTATACGACCGATACGCAATTGGCGATCTGTTCGATGGAATACATTTATTTTGCCCGGCCAGATTCTGATATCTATGGCGTGAATGTGCATTCTGCACGGAAACGGATGGGCGCGGCATTGGCGCATGAACAACCGGTCGATGCGGATATTGTTGTGGGCGTGCCAAACTCCTCACTGTCTGCCGCTACTGGTTATGCGGAAGCGAGCGGTTTGCCCTACGAAATGGGGCTCATCAAGAATCAATATTCATCACGAACATTTATCCAACCAACGCAAGTTTTACGCGAGCAAGGTGTACGAATGAAATTGTCCGCTGTGAAAGGCGTCGTTGCGGGTAAACGAGTGGTCCTGATCGATGACTCGATCGTTCGCGGCACGACTAGCCGACGGATCGTGAAATTGTTGAAGGATGCCGGTGCTAAAGCGGTTCATTTACGGATTGCCTCACCGCCACTGCGCTTTCCTTGTTTTTATGGCATTGACATTCAAACGACCAAAGAGTTGATTGCTGCACAACAGACGATTCCCGAAATGTGCCAGACTTTTGGCGCCGATTCATTAGGTTTTCTGAGCGAACAAGGGGTGATTGATGCGGTGGGACTCAAAGTCGGCGCGCCATACGGTGGGTTGTGTATGGCCTACTTTAACGGCGATTATCCAACCCCGCTGTACGATTACCAAGCGGAATATGATGAAGAACAACGCCAGTTACAAGCCAAACAGTCGAGGGGTGATTAGGTGAGCGACGCATACAAAAAAGCCGGTGTTGACCTAAATACCGGTTATGAAGTGTTGAAAGAAGTCAAACAATTAAGTGGCAATTCGCAATTGGGGGCGTTTGGGGGTCTCTTTCCATTAGCGGCCGAAGCGGTTGGTAATGAACCAGTCTTAGTGGCTGGGACCGACGGGGTTGGCACTAAACTATTGGTGGCAATCGCGGCTAATCAGCACACGACGATCGGGATCGACTTAGTTGCGATGTGTGTGAACGATATTTTAGCACAAGGGGCAAAACCCCAATTTTTCTTAGATTATTTGGGTTTGGGACATACAGATACAGCCCGTGTTAAGGCGATTTTGAAAGGCGTTGTCGCCGGTTGCCAGCAAGCGGGAACCGTGCTTGTCGGCGGTGAAACCGCCGAGATGCCTGATATGTATGGTCAAGATCACTATGACTTGGCAGGCTTTGCGGTCGGTATTGCCAATAAGGCCGACTTATTGAGTCCCGACAACGTCCGCGCGGGGGATGTCTTAATTGGACTACCTTCGAACGGTTTACACTCGAACGGGTTCAGTTTAGTACGGGACATTTTATTCAAACAACATGACTTTGCGTTAGACTACGTTTTTCCAGAGTTAGGCCATGACTTACAAACTGAGTTATTACGACCAACTAAGATTTATGTCGAGTCAGTGTTACCGTTACTACAACAAAAATGTGTTGCTAGTATTGCCCATATTACGGGAGGCGGTTTAGTTGAGAACGTGGCGCGAGCTTTGCCGACTGGATTATCGGCACAATTTACGGTCGGTCGTTGGCCGGTCCCGCCGATCATGTCGCTCTTAGGCCAGCTGGGTGAGCTTTCGCCAGCTGACTTACGGTCAACGTTTAACTTGGGATTAGGTCTGGTCCTGATCGTGCATCCAGATCAATTGGCAACGGTCACCGCAACCTTAGATCAACAGCACCAGGCTTATTATCAAGTTGGTCAAGTGACTGATCATGGGAAACCAGTGGTGTTTCAGGAGGCTGTCCATGCTTAAAAAAATTGCGGTGTTTGCTTCCGGTAACGGCACGAATTTTGTGGCGCTGCAACAGGCTATCCAAACTCGGCCGATTCCAGCTGAGATTGCGTTGCTCGTTTGTGATCAGGCGGAGGCGCCGGTTATCAAGAAGGCTCAGGCCGATGGGATTCCCGTCCTAGTCGTGAATTTTCGCGATTACGCTACGAAAGCTGATGCGGAGGCGATTATGCTCTCGGCACTCCAACGCGAACACATCGAAGCCATCTTATTAGCCGGGTATATGCGGATTATTGGTCAGACGTTGTTGACCGCTTATCCTCATAAAATTATTAATATCCATCCCGCCTTGTTACCTCAATTTCCTGGTCGGCGTGGGATTGAAGATGCTTTTGAAGCTGGCGTGACGGAGACGGGGGTGACCATTCATTTTATTGATGCCGGTATTGATACTGGTCAAATCATTGGTCAACGAACGGTCCCCGTTATGGCGGATGATACGCTGGACAGCCTAGCTGCCCGAATTCATCAAACTGAACATCAATTTTATCCAGACGTTTTACAATCACTCATCAATAAAGGAGCTATCTAATGACAAAGCGAGCCTTATTAAGTGTTTCTGATAAACAAGGATTAACAGATTTTGCAAAAGGGTTAGTGGCACTGGACTATGAACTGGTTTCGACTGGCGGAACGAAAAAAGCCTTGGAAGCTGCGGGCGTGCCAGTTATCGGCATTGAAGAAGTGACTGGTTTCCCAGAAATGCTAGATGGTCGGGTGAAGACGTTACACCCCAAAGTGCATGCTGGGCTATTAGCGCGACGTGATTTGCCAGCACATATGGCCCAACTGAAAGCCGCTGGTATTACCCCAATCGATATGGTCGTTGTCAACTTGTATCCTTTTAAGGCGACAATCATGCAGCCGGAAGTGACTCAAGCCGAAGCGATTGAACAAATTGATATTGGTGGGCCTTCAATGTTGCGTTCAGCAGCGAAAAACTTTGCGGCCGTCTTGCCAATTGTTGATCCTGCTGATTATGATGAAATCTTGGCAGACTTACAAGAGGATTCGATCACGCCAGAATTACGCCAACGGTTGGCAGCCAAAGTCTTCCAGCATACGGCCAGTTATGATGCGTTGATTGCGCAATATTTGACGACGGAAGAATTCCCCGACAAATTAACGTTAACTTACGATAAAAAACAAGCGCTCCGTTATGGTGAGAACAGCCATCAACAAGCGTCTTTCTACGAAAATGCGTTGCCAACCCCATTCTCAATCACGGGTGCCAAGCAATTGCACGGGAAAGAACTCTCGTACAACAACATCAAAGATGCGGATGCGGCGTTGCACATGGTTAGTGAATACGACGTCCCAGCAGTGGTTGCAATGAAGCACATGAATCCTTGTGGGGTTGGGCTAGGTGACACGATTGAAGCCGCTTGGGATAAAGCGTACGCGGCCGATTCAATCTCCATTTTTGGCGGCATTATTGCCTTAAATCGACCGGTTGATTTAGCCACGGCGGAAAAGATGCACAAGATTTTCTTGGAAATCATTATCGCGCCTAGTTTTGACCAAGACGCCTTTGACGTGTTAGCAAAGAAGAAAAACGTGCGCTTACTCACCGTGAACTTTGATCAAGCCCACACGGCGGATAAATTTGAAACTATTTCAGTTGGTGGCGGCTTGCTACGGCAAGAAGTCGACCAAGCTTTCGAAACACCAGCCGACTTCACGGTCGTTACTGAGGCGCAACCAACCGACGCCCAATTAAAGGCGTTAGCATTCGGCCAGCAAGTGGTCAAGCACGTGAAGAGTAATGCCATCGTAGTCACAACTGCTGACCGAACATTAGGCGTTGGTTCTGGTCAAATGAACCGAATCGATTCGACCAAGATTGCGATTGAAAAAGCCATGAGTAAGCCAGGTTACGAAAACGCGATCCTTGCTTCCGATGCGTTCTTCCCAATGGATGATTGTGTTGAATTTGCGGCGCAACACGGCATTCGCGCCATTGTTCAACCAGGCGGGAGTATCAAAGACCAAGACTCGATCGATATGGCAAATCGTTATGGTATCGCAATGGTCACGACGGGTGTTCGGCACTTCCGGCACTAAGCGAAAGGATGGCAAGGCATGGCTAAAGTTTTAGTGGTTGGTAATGGCGGGCGTGAACATGCCATCGCCAAAGCCTTATTAGCAAGTCTCCAAGTCGAAACGGTCTATTGTGCGCCCGGCAATCCCGGCATGTTATTGGATGGCATTCAAACGGTCGCTATTGACGAAATGGCTTTCGCAGCGTTAGTCGCGTTTGCGCGGAAAAATGCGGTCAAGTTAACCGTTATTGGACCAGAAGTGCCGCTGGCAGCTGGTATCGTGGATTATTTTCAAACGGCTGGTTTAGCGGTTTTCGGTCCAAATGAAGCCGCCGCGAAGCTTGAAAGTTCCAAAGTGTTTGCCAAGCAGTTTATGGCGCGTCATCAGATTCCGACAGCCGGTTATCGCTTGTTCCATGATCTTACGAGTGCGATTGCGTATAGTCGTGAACAGGTCACACCACAAGTTATCAAGGTCGATGGCTTGGCAGCTGGTAAAGGTGTGACGGTCGCAATGTCCCACGATGATGCTGAAACTGCACTGGTTAAGGCGTTTGAAACGACTGAGACCGTCTTGATTGAGGATTATGTGGCGGGATTCGAGTTTTCACAAATGGTTCTAGTTGGTGGCGACAAGTACGTGTTATTACCGACAGCTCAAGATCACAAACGGCTGCTAGATGATGATCTTGGTCCCAATACGGGCGGCATGGGGGCGTATTCGCCAGTGCCCCAAGTGACGCCAGCCATTTTGGCACAGACTGTGGCAACAATCATTGAACCAACGATTGCGGGTCTGAAAGCAGATGGCTTGAGCTTTGAGGGGGTCATTTACGTTGGCGGTATTTTGACGCCACAAGGCCCACAAGTCATCGAATATAATTTGCGATTAGGTGATCCGGAAGCCCAGATCTTGTTGCCACAATGTCGCAGTGATTTTTATCAACTCATCTGTGACTTGTTACAACATCGACAACCAGTTGTGCAATGGCAAACGACGGACACTTATTTGGGCGTTGTCTTGGCAGCACCTGGTTACCCAGGAACAACTCAGGCGGGGGTGCCAGTACCGACCGTAGCTGGCGCCGATTATGCCAGCGTTGCTGGAAAACCGGGGGCGCTAGTGAGCGCCGGTGGCCGCTTAATGATGGTCACAGCCCATGCGCATGATCTCGCGACCGCTCAAAAGGCTGTTTATGAAAAATTGGGACAGTTAGAAGTTGGTCCCTTGATCTACCGGCATGATATCGGGGCTAAGGGCCTAGCTGAAAAATAAATTTAGCGTGAACATCTAAAGATCGAAAGTTGAAAAGCACTGGACTATCCCGCATTGATTCCTAATCAGGCTATGAAAGATAGTTGATAATTGTCGCTTCCGGTTGTTGTTGATAACATGCGGCCAAGGGACCGGGACAAGTCTCAGAAGTCCCTGCCTAGAAGGATTGCTCAAACCGCAACTCTCTCGGTCGGTCCGTTGTGTAAGACCGGGAAATTGCAGGCCACACGCCACCCACACGGCCGATGCCATCAACAACAACCTACAGCTAGTCGATTGCCTTGAGTAATTAGTCAGTTAGCTAGATTTAGCGAAATCAGTCAGAATCGGTATGTTGCGTCGGCAATCCTGTACTTGGCTTGTACTGCCATAGCACACCGATTCTGACTGACAGAGTAATGTGCTGTATAAGGCCATTCTTGGACATAACTAACGTTGGTATTGCTAGATTCACGACAATTTTGGCACTTTCAACCTTCAGTGAATATATGAAAAAATCGTTCTTTCAATCACATCAGTGGTTAGAAGGACGATTTTTTGCAATAATCGATACTATTTTAGCTACAATGTCGGCTAATTTATTGCTGATCACTGTAAAGCAAAGAATTCAAGTAAGCACCCAATAACTGACTGTCTGTGATTGTCGCCGAATACACGATATGATTGCCTCATTAAATAAATGGTGAGGTTTTTATTATGGATAAACAGGATATTGTCAAAGTTGAAATGCCACACAAAGTTAGGTCGGCGGCGCCACGGGCGACGGCGACCAAGGCAGTCTAACTACGGGTTGACCAAAATATTTGCCATGGAATTATAAAAGCATGGTAACTAAGCTGAAACAGATAGCTTAGTTCAGAAAAAAATGGAGTCGGCGCGGCTCCGTGTCAAGTAGACAATCAAATAATTAAAATTGTTATGCAATTTTCTTGACGGCATGATTTCGGTATTCCACCGGGGTCATGCCGTTTAGTGTTGTTTGGCGGCGAGAATTATTATACCAATCCATGAAGTCCGCTACTAAATCAGTAATCTCTTTCAATGATAATGGTCGTTCAAAGTCAAAATATTCGGTCTTCATATGGCTCCACAAGCTTTCCATCGGACTATTGTCACCGGGAGTTCCTGGACGAGACATACTATGTGTCACACCGGAACCGGCTAAGGCTGTGTTGTATTGACCAGATGTATAACTGGATCCTTGATCACTATGAATAATTGCCGGTTTTACGCCGTTATTGGCCTTTAAGGCCGCATGAAACGTATCGGTCACCAATGTTGATGTTTCAGTTTGCTCAATTCTCCAACTGATGACACTGTGATCGTAAAGGTCTTTGATGGCACTAACGCGTATCTTGCCAATATTCTTAATGCCATATCGCAATTCACTACAATCAGTTACCCAGACCTGATTGGGCTGGTCAGGGTGGAAGTCATGTTTGGTATTTGCCATCAAAAGTTTATTTCCAAGAATAAACTCCTTATGTTCGGCCTTACGGTCATGCTTAGCGACCAGAATTGAGGCTACGATATGATGCTTCTTCATCAACCGTCGAATCTTACCATGACTAACATGAAAGTCAGTTTCTTTGTTTACGTAGGCAACCAAACGTTTCACCCCGAAGATATAATGGTGTGCCTCTTCTAGTTTTCTGATGTAATCGACAATCGCTTGATCTTCAATCTCTCGTTGGCTTGGCCGTCGGTTAAGCCACTTATAATAGGCAGCTCGTGACACACCCAGATACTTACACATAAGCCCAATTTCAGTGGGCTCGTGCTGTGCTAGTGCTTCTTTAGCGAGTGCTTGAATGGCACGATATTTTTGTTCTGAGTGGCATCCATCCTTTCCAATTCCTTCAGTTTTTTTAGAAGCTTATTCTCCTTTGATAAGTGGGCAATTCGCGCTTCCAGTGCCTTAACTTTGAGCTCTTGTTTTTCTGTCTCGGTCAATTGAGGTTTATCGGACTTATCTTTACCACGACGATCCTGCAATGCCTCTGGACCGCCTTGCTTAAACTTTTTTACCCAAGCATAGACTTGTCCGTAAGATACTTGGAATTGATTCATGGCGCCACTGTAATCTAAGTCATTGGCGATAACCCATTGTGCAATCTCAATTCGTTCCTTCTGCGTTGTCTTTCTACCAGTTTTCATGTTCCTATCCCTCCTAGTGGTGTTCAATGATTTACCACTAGTATACAGGTTCACCCACTGATAGATAACACTGACATTGGGGACATTAAATTGTTTCGCTAGTTGGGGATACGAAGTATTCCCGGCTAGATACAACTTGACCACTTTCAACTTGAATTCCACAGAGTATTGCCGTAATTTTCGCCGTTTCAGACCATCTGTACCTTCTGCTTGATACCGTTCTATCCATTGCTTGACTTGCTCACATTTCACCCCGTACTGTCTTTCAATTTGAAATGCTGTCAGTCCTTGTTCCACTAGGTGAATATAGCCAAGTTTCTCTTCAATGCTGTACCGGGATCCTTTTCTCCCCATACAAAAACTCCTCTCTAAGTAAACAAGCTTTAATTATTTGCTTGTCTACCCATAGAGGAGTATAGCCGTCCTCAAAACAAGGACGCCATTCCTTTTTCTATTTCAAGACGGTCAGTTATTAGGTGTTTACCCTTGTTCTGCTAAGTCAATGTACGCTAGTCTATCTTCTGAATTATAGCGGGTCCCTTTTCGACCTAAACTAAAAACTCCTGCTTAAGTAAACTAGCTTTAATTATTTGCTTGTCTACTTAGGCAGGAATATAGCCTGAGGTGCTCCTTTTTACACTGAATAATTCATTTTCAGACACATATTTTGAATACTGATGCATACCAATCTAGCAACGATTAGCCCCCAAAGAAGCATTTGTGAAATGTTAGATGATTAAAACATCAACTCTTGTCTGCCAATAAAACTAACAGTTTAGCACCAGCGATATGTGGCCGTTGGCATTCCGTTGTTATAAACATGGCAACGATGTTTCTTGCACTTGCCCCACTGATTTTAGCTAATTCAACATTTGATAACTTGGTAAATCCAAACACATTCTTAATTTTGTTAAACATAATAACATCTAACCAATTGATTAATTGGAACATTCAAATATCTCAGAAAAATAATTATACACAAAGCGTTAAAATGAAATATAAAGATAAAATTAATTAAAAATATCTATATTTTTTAGTAATAAAATAGTATAATTCTTTATATTGTCAGTATGAAGAATTGAAGAAAGGTACATTATGACTAGTTTTAAGTATGTTTCACAACTGGATGAAACAGATTGTGGCGCTGCTGCATTGGCTATGATCTTTCGATACTATAAGTCCGATATATCGATTACATCTATCAGAAATGTTTCTCAGACTGATACAAATGGGACAACTGCATTGGGACTTATAAAGGCGGCTGAACACTTTGGCTTTCAAGCAGTTGGAACGAGGGGGAGTTTGGCTGCTTTAAGAAGTAAACAAAATGTTCAATTACCTTTTTTGGCACATGTCAATATCTACAATGGAACATTGCATTACGTTGTGGTTTTGAAAGCGAATGATAGTTATGTAAAAATGGCTGATCCGAATCCATTTGTTTAAATACGCCGAATGCCTTACGAAGAGTTTGGGAAGATTTGGACGGAAATTTTGGTTTTTATTTCACCAACATCGTTATACAGACCGCGTAAAGATAATGGGGATAGCTTGCGTTCATTTAATGGCATTGATTTTCAAGCAAGAAAATCTAGTAGCCAGTATTTTTTGCGTCATCCATTTTGCTAAGCGTTGTAACTATTACCGGCTCGCTATTCCTCGGAAGATTGATAGGAAAAAATGTATTAGCATTACTCAGCGTAAAAAAAACGAAAAAAATTAGAAACTCATCGTTATCGTTAGTAGATGAAATCAGTATGAGTAACTTTATGCAATCTCTAAATGACTGAGAAGTTAAACTAATCCTGATTGGAAGACCTACTTGTGAAGAGTGTCGTGGGACAATTAAAGACATCATCAAATCAATTGAGGAACAGAACGTTCATCTTTCATATGTCAATACGGATAAGGTCGAACTAGATAAATATCACAAAGTCTTTAAGACATTGAAAATACAATATTTACCTGATTTGTTTTGGATTTGTGGAAGAAACAAAATTAAAAGCATGAAAGTATATCATCCTGAATCAGCAATTCAAATGTGGCTTTCTGGCACAGTCACTAAGGAGAAATAAATGTTTAAAAAAAGGTTTATTGATCACATAGGCATATTGTTACTTAGTATATTAATTATTGAAGTTATCGGGACGCTTGCGTGGCAAAGGTATAGATATGGAGGAGATTATTACTATATGACCATTGGACACAGTATAGGAACATATACTGTGGAGGTTCCAGTCAATATTCCAGTTAATGCATATATATATCGTGGCGTGGCAAAAAATGATCAAGGGCAAAAAAAGGTGCTTACATTAAAGACAGATAATGTTGATCCGGGACCGTTTAAAAAAGAGGCAGTTGTGCGCTTAACGGTTAACAAACATTATGGAGTCACAAACTACAAAGTAATTAAAAACAAGCAGCATCAAATGAAGTTCTAATCTGCTCACCAATCTGGAAGATAAATACAATTGTATGTGGCTTCTAGGTTGTAAGTAGTAAAAAAGATAAATAACCTATTAACATCTCTCCTATTGGTGGACTATTTAGGAGAGATGTTAATAGGTTATTTATCTTTTTTAATTTGTAAGTTGAGTTTCAATTAGTCAAATTCTTCGGAAGTGAACGCCGATAAAACCGATGAAATCTGTCTATATGAATCTCCGACCTTCTTAGTTTCAGAGTTCTTTAAATAAATATTACTAAGCATGGAATAGTAGTCAGAAACGAAAAAGATTGTTCGGGATTGTTGATTCAATTTCAATCCCCTTCGACAATACAATACGACTTTTTCATCATTATCCTGCGATGCGTGAAAGTTAGCAATTTGAGCACAAATATAGCTAAGCTCAAAGGTTTCAGCTCTTGGAATCTCCCAGTTTTCCTGAACAGCGTCTTCTACAATTTTCATGAAGTAAGCTTCCCGTTCTGCTGATCCTTGCTGTCTATTTATCAAGCCTTTAAGGGTAAAGGCCAAAAGTGCATGGATATCGTACATATCTCCATGACTGTTTACGATGATCTTATCAATGAAGAAAGACGCATCAGAATAGGCCTGGTGAGAGTAGTTCAAAAGAGCTTCAATTATATATAGTTTTTGTTGATGAAAACGTGAAAGTTCATTATCATTTATTGCGGAAATCATATCTTCATATTTTGAATGACCATCCAAAATTAAGTCTGTTTCAATACTTTTTAACAGTATATGTTCGTCAGCATCCGTATCGGTAACAAAATCAGAAAATGTATCGTTAAGTGTTATATCTAATCTTTTACAAATTTTGAATAATATTGGGACCGAAGGGGCAATATTATGTTTTTCAATTTTACTTATGGTGTTTTGTGTACAGATGTCCTTTGCTAATTCAGTTTGATTCAAACCTTTGATTTTTCTCTTTTCAGCAATAATAGACCCTAAAAACATTTAACAACACCTCACTTTTTATGTAAATTTTCTATATCAATTATATAATCTTATCACTATAAGACTGAAAATGTTCTTTTTATGACTGTTGTATAAAATTTGCTGATAATTGTGTTATATTAACTACGGAATTAATTAACATACAAAAAGGGTGTGAGCTTCAATGACTTCATTTACAATTTTATGGTTATGGCATTGGGGCCGCGGTTAATATTATGGGAGCTTTATTATGATTCAGTTAACACTAGGTATCGGGCAATTTGTTGATGCATTCACTATCGCTTTAATATTTGTCTTATTGAACATGGTTGTTCCAAATATGTTTAAAAACATACAAAACTGGATTGTTTTAGGACTTTCCGTCATTGTTCTAAGTTTATTAGATGACGCATTTAATGGTGCAAGTGATATTTTACTTGTGCCAATTTTTTGTGGCCTGATAAAATTTTCACCTTCACTACCTATAAAAAACAAGTTAGTAATTTTATTAATGCTTGGTATAGATGTTGTAATTTCTACTGAGTTAACAGCATTAGTTGTTTTATCTCTAGGGATACCAATTGGAGGAATGGAATTTGCCTTTGCTTGTGTAGTACTTCAGTGGGTCCTGGCAATCGGCCTTCTCAAAACAAGCCGACGTGCCTATGTTCGATTTATGAATAAGATAGGATTAAGTGGGGTCACACTCACAACTTTTATTCTTATGAGTTTGGGACTTCTGCTTTTGGGAATTTTTGGAGTTGTACTAACAGCTAGAATTTTGAATGCCCAAACTAAAATGCTGGCTGTGACACTAGTAATTATTGCATTGTTTTGTGTATTTAACTTTATTGGATTTGCTTTATACGCAGCGGCTTTTTTGAAAAAACAAAAAGCTGACGATGAAATAAAACAGCTTCGAGAAACTCAGGTCTACGTTGAAGAGTTGGAAAAAAAGTATGAACAACTAAGAATATTTAAGCACGATTATAAAAACATGTTGGCATCTCTATCAGTTATGTCACAAAAAGAAAACGCTAGCCAATTGAATCAGAGTATTAACGCGTTACTTGAAGATAAGGAATTAACAAATGATGCGCACACCACAACACCTGAGCAAATATTTAAGATTAAGGACGCGTTGGTTCGAGGTATGATATATCGTTATTATATAAGATCCGAAAAAAATGGTGTTTCAATGAAAGTGGAAGTGGAACATCAGTTGGAGGCTTCCGACTTAAGCGTCCCAATCACCAGATGTTTAGGAATCCTTTTGAACAATGCGTTGGAGGCCAGTTCATCACTAGGAAAGTCTGAAATTACAGTCTCTATATTAAATGATTATTCTTCAACTGATTTCATTATTGAGAACGATGTTTTGTCTGATCAAACACCTGACATGAATCGTATCTATGATTCTGGCTATACGACAAAGGGGGCTGGACACGGTTTAGGATTGGCAAGTATTAAAAAGATAAGTCAAAGGTATAACAACATTTTTTTGGAAACAAAATGCCAAAACAGTAAGTTTACTGCCTTCTTGTCAGTCACGGAGGGAAAATAAAGATGTTGAACATAGCTATTTGCGAGGACAACAGAGAAATTATCAGTTTTTATAAACTTATAGTAAATAAATTTATATTAGAACACCCTGACAGTCAAATACGATTGTCTCTAGCCACGCGAGACCCATACGAAATGGAGAGTTATATCGAACAAAGCGATGGTGAAATGTCGTTTGTTTATATTTTGGATATTGAATTTGCGGGTTCATCAAAAAAAGGAATAGAACTAGCACAGATGGCCAGTAGACACGGTGATAATGTCAAAATAATTTTCATTTCAACTCACGAAGAGATGTCCATAGTCAGCTTTCAGTATAGAGTGTCCCCATTAGACTTTATTAGTAAAGAAGATGGGATGGATAGAGTAAAAAAAATCCTATCACAAGACCTAGAAAATGTATTGCTAGAGACTGATAGTTCAAAAAAGAAAAAGACATTCATGTATAGTGTTGGTTCAAGACTAGTCAAAGTGAAATTTGATGATATAAATTTTTTTGAATCTTCAACTAATCCACATAAAGTTGTTATTCATACTAAATATGGTACAGCTGAGTTTAGATCCAGCCTGAAAATTCTGGCTGAGTCCAGTGGTGACTTATTCAGAGTATATAGAAGTTTACTGATTAATGTATCGAATGTATTATCAATTGACGGTAAATACGTCACATTTAAAGATCAGACTAAGTTTGAACTCAACAGACGGTTATTGTCTAGAATTAAAGCATGGGTATCTAGTTAGTTAGCATAAAATAATATAAACAAATACGCTTGGTGCTAGTTGATTAGATTTGTACAAAAATAGCCCAACAAGGCTACACTATAGTTACTCTACTAACTAAGAAGTAAATGCCATGTTAGACCAATTACAGTATAAGCAATCAGTCGTTAAAGTTCAATCACCACTAGCTAAATGGATTACGTTACTATCACCGTTATATAAACGTTTTGTGCCAGTATCAATTCAAATTAGAAAGAATTATAAATACGCAAAATTAGACGATATTACGTTGTTGGACTTGCTTTGTTGACAGGTGGAATTGGGCATGACCGACCAACGCCGCTTTTACCGGTTTCTTCTGAGTCTAGGATTCAATGATCTACCGGAACGCTCTCGATTCAACCGGATTAGTGTTAACGCCATGAAAATTTTTCAGTGGATTCGCTTTGGCTTGGTTCAAACAATTATGCCTAATCCTACGTATACCATTGTCGATAGATTTCCAATACCCTTGTGTCACCCAATTCGTAATCACCGTGCCAAGCGGTTACGTTCAATCGCAAATATTGGCTTTAATTCAACCAAAAAATAGTGGTATTACGGGCTAAAAGGAAGTTTTGAAGTGACCGGTCAAGGTGTCGCAGTCGCCTACACTATTACAAAGGCTTCAATTCATGATATTAACATGGTGACCACATTGGTAGATCAATATCCGTGTCGTTAAATATTGGCAGATATCGGATATTTAAGTCGAAAATTAAAGGTTCAGTTAGCTAAAATTGGTATCAACTTTTGGGATCCGAAGCGATATAATATCCATCACACCGGGACTGATGACCGGTTATTGAAGCAAAACTGACGTCAAATAGCGCGCGCGTTTTCACGTTGGGTCAGTCTTTTTAACCCAGAAAAGAATCGTGCACACTTAGCAAGAGGCTTTCAAGCTAGACTAGAACAATGCTTATTAGCGGATACTATAAACTGAATCAACTAGCGCCAAGCTTAAATGAGGTATAAAAATGGAAAAAATTGCTGAATTACAAAATGTCTCACTACGCAAGCATGATGGGAAAATTTTGGATAATATCTCGTTTGATTTAAATGCTGGAGGAATATGGGGGATTGTTGGTCCAAATGGAGCCGGGAAAACAACAATCATGAAAGTAATGCTTGGACTTTTGAAATACGATAAAGGAACCGTCAAAATTGACAATCAACTCGTAACGAGCAAAAAACACAGTGTAGTTAGAGATCAAGTTGGCGCACTCATAGAAAATCCATCGTTATATCCATATCTAACGGGATTTCAGCACCTCAATTTGTATTCTAGTGATAAAAAAAAGATCAGTACGATAGTTCAACAATTGAAAATGACGAATTATATCAAGCAAAAAACAAAACTATATTCATTAGGCATGAAACAGAAGCTAGGAATAGCTATAGCTTTGGTCAACTGTCCAAAACTTGTTATTTTAGATGAACCCATGAATGGGCTGGACCCTAAATCGGCTAGAGAACTACGAATGCTAATTCAACAAAAAAATCGAGAAGGAACTACCTTTTTGATTTCTAGTCATGTGTTGAGCGAATTACAAAAAATAATTACGGGCATCATCATTGTAAATGATGGGAAAATCAGTATAGAAACAACGCCAAGTGAATTGAAAAAAATGGTTAATAATCAAGTCATTATTAACACTAATGACAATGACAAGGCGCTTAAAACACTCAATGTGTTATTTCCTGATGACGGTCTGAAAAGTTTAATTATTGATTCGGATAAATCAGAAAAATTGAATGACTATTTACAGGCAATCATTAACAATGATATTCAAATTCTATCGGTCAATGATAGTCAAGATGACTTAGAAAACACAATGTTAGAACTGATGCAGCATAAAAGCGACAAGGAAAGGTAGAACCTATGAAACCATTGATGTATCAAGAATTTTTGAAGTTAAGATTTAAAAAGAGTACATGGATTTCATTAATCATTGCTGTAGGCATGATGGTTTTGACTGGACTAACAACACTAAGTGTTAGCAGTTCTGATAGTAAGTATTATTTTTCTTCTGCTTACGGTGGCTTCCAGTGGTTCATTATCGTTTTAATTGCAATTAATGCCTCATCTATCACCTCCGAATTTCAACTTGGTACGATCAAGCATTTAGTCATTCAAGCAGATAGCCGGTGGCGGGTATACTATATCAAATTATTGGCAATAAGCTGCTATAACTTTATCGGACATATTATAATCTTCCTGGCTGCTGTACTAATCAAATTACTTTTATATCCAGAACTAGATTTATTCTCACATTATCACTATGGTAGTACAGTTATCGTTAATCTAATTCTGAACGGGACGTTAGACTTCTTTCTTAGTTACCTTTTCATTGGCATGGTAACATTGATTGCTTGTATTAGTTCTAACAGTGCCGTGGCGGCTTCTGTGGGGATAGGTGTCGCATTTGCCGGAGAGGGATTATCCAACATGTTATTATCCTCATTTCCAAGCATAATCCCAATAATGCGATGGAATCCATTTAACATGCTAAATTTCCAGCAACAATTTGCTTATCCAGAACATATTCATGATACCCATCTTCTGTTATCACAGATGGGTGTTGGAATATTTGTTTGGAGCTGTTTATTCCTAATACTTGGGCAATTACTTTTTCAACGCAGAAAGATCTAAAAACATTTTAAAGAAAATATGACGAAATCATCGCACCATTTAATCAGGTTTATTTTAGAAAGGAGATGGGTAAAATGAATGACATTTTACGAATGCAGAAACTAAAAAATAAAGGAACAAAGAAAAATAGTGGTACCCACAGAAGTAACTTTAGCCTTCTTTGTTCTTTAGACCAATATCACAGCAATATTAGCATCCTTTGCAATTCAAACTCGTGATAAAATCTATTCAGTAACGACCTTGTGGGGGTTGACAACCGTTGAAGATGTGACTTTCTGAACGGCAAATTTCTGGTGTTTTACCGGAGACTTGCCGTTCAGTTTTGTTTTATTAGCCCATTTATACCATCTTTTTTTGCGACAATCATAAGACTATTTTAGCTTCGGCAAAGATCAGTTTGTGGCTAATTTCTTATAGGATAAAAGGAATGCTTAAAATAATTATCCTGGATATGAGGCAATTCGTGTCGGTAGTTCTAGGCTCATGAAATTTGTGAGTGAAATTGTGTTAGTAGAAATTAGTAAGTTATATCAACTTCTGTGAACTGATAAATTGAATGGCTATTATTTGCTGTGTTTGAATATTGAAAAATTTCAGGGTGATTGGGATCTAAAATCAGAGTATTTAACTGCCTGAGCATTTTTAGGTTACTGAGAGGCTTTTAACCATTATTCAGTGGCAAATTTTTCCATGGATTGGTGAATTTATATCGGTTTGAAACGGGATTAGATGATAGATATTATATGCAAAATGTTATTTGCTGAAAGAACATAGTTGAACTGTGACAAAAATCACAATGGCAAAAACTATCATTATTTAGTAATTAAATATGAAGCATCAAAAAAGCACCTTGAATAGGCTTTCTTAAGCTAATCTCATTCATGGCATTAAAACTTAAAAGTAATTTGCAAAAGAATTAGCAATCTGATAAAGTAATAATGTTAAAGCATTCACAATATCAAACGCCGCTGTTTTGAAAGGAGAGATACACAATACTAACCAAGTCTTCAGTTATTACTAGAACCCTGTTAACTGGATTAGTCTTAGTACCAATCATTTTTCTTCCTGTAACTTCAGCCGATGCTGAGCCAACAATCATAACGACTCAGGCAACAAAAGTTTCCCAACAGGCTAAAGCAGATATTTTAAGCGAGTCACAAGTCTCACAAATTGATCCTTATGTTTCAGTGGTGAATAATCAATATGTTTTAAATCTTCCTAACGACAATAATTTTTCAAATGAAGAGATTGAACAAGCAACTAATTTGATTTCAGAAGCAAATAAAATAGTGTTTTTAAATAATGCAGTCATCGACACTCAAACAAAAGTTGCCTCCATGTACCCTATTCAGACCAGGTCATATGGGAAGAATGATATCCAGATTCATTGGAATTATGCAAGAATCTATTTGGATAAGGGACAAGCGAAAGCCCTTATGGCAGCTGCGATTAGTGATGGATCGACAGCATTGGGTGGGTTCTTTGGCAATGTCGGTGGTGCTGCTGCGGGTGCTGCAATTGGTGCCTATTTGTCATCAGTGGTTGGTTCCGATGTAAAGAGTGGTGTATGGCTAGATTTTAATTATTTCAGCAAAAGTGTTAATAATTGGGGATGGCAGTAGATGAAATCTGTTACGCGATTAATAGTGCTGATTAGCCTATCAGTTGCGGCTTTTCAGTATTTATATGTTGTGTTTATCTCACCGCTAATAAGTTCAGTTAATATTCGGTCTGGTTTGGGAGCGGTGCTTAGTGTCATGGTCGTTTTGGGGATTTACTTTATAGATAAGCATTATAGGTGAATTATTAACTTGGACCATTGAGATCTTTAGGTGTTTTAAAGTTTGTTAGTAGTGTTTACAGGTTGTGCTTTCTTTTAAGTACTAATCTTTTTCCGATAAGTAAGTTCTTGTTTGTGTAATGTAAATTATGCAGCGCAATATTTATGGTTAAATAGCTCGATTAGTGGGAGGCAATTTACCGGCATGATATCGGGGCTAAGGGCCTAGCTGAAAAATAAATTGACGAGAGTCCCTTGACAATTGTGAGAAATCGACTTATAGTTTAATCATCATTTAATCGTAATCTCATATTTGCGTTGAAGAGAAGAGTAGTCCTTATTTTTAGGTGACAGTGAGCCCGACGAGTGGAAACGGGTCCTAAATTAAGGGTGAAGATGAGCTCTGAGCATGTCAGGCGGTTCACGCTGACTGACCGGTTGCAACCGTTAGCTTGCCAGGTATCAACAGGTACCGTTGAGGCTGATTGTGCAAACAATCAGCAAAGTTAGGGTGGTAACGCGCAAGATAATCGTCCCTTTTAATCACATTGGTGGTTAGAAGGGGCGATTTTTTTGATTATGATTAAAACAAAATTTGACGGGGGCTTTTAAAATGACAACAACACAGACTTTTTCAGCACGGACCACTTCACCATTTCGCTATGATTTCGTGGGGAGCTTTTTACGACCAGCAGCACTCAAAACAGCACGGGCACAATTTGCCAAAGGGGAACTCGATGCGGCTGGTTTAAAAGCCGTCGAAGACGCTGCGATTATTGACTTGATTCAAAAAGAAGAAGCGGCTGGTTTAAAGGCAGTTTCCGATGGGGAATTTCGTCGGAGCTGGTGGCATTTAGACTTTTTCTGGGGCTTACAAGGCATTGAAAAGAAGCAACTTGAACAAGGCTACGTTTTCCATGACGAAGAAACTCGGGCAGAATCAGCTTATGTTAGTGGCAAAATTACTGGCGCAAACCATCCGTTTGTTGAACATTTTAAGTTTGTCCGTGACCATGTCAGCGCTGGCACGCAAATCAAGCAAACGATTCCTGCGCCAGCCCAATGTTTAGCTGAATTACAACGGCCAGAAAATGTGGCGGCGCTGCGGCAAGTCTATGCGACGGATGCAGCGGTTGTTAAGGATTTAGCGGCAGCCTACCACCAAGTCATCGAAGATTTGTATGCAGCTGGTGCCCGGACGATTCAATTGGATGACTGTACTTGGGGTATGCTAGCTGGGAACCACGCTAAAGGTGCTGAAACTGGTGACGTCTCAGCCCGCAACGATGCTGTTTTGGATGAGAATAAGCAATTATATTTAGAAGTTAATAATGAAGCAATCAAGGATTTACCAGCTGATTTAACGATCAATACGCACATTTGTCGTGGTAATTACCATTCAACTTGGGCATCCGCAGGTGGTTATGATTCCGTGGCTGATCCTTTGTTCAATCGGGAAAATGTCAAAGCCTACTATCTTGAATACGACAGTGACCGTGCGGGTGGCTTCGAACCATTGAAATTGGTCAGTGATAATAAACTCGTGGTCTTAGGTTTATTGACTTCTAAATCCGGTGACTTGGAAGACCGTCAAACGGTGATTGATCGCATTCATGAAGCCGCTCAATATATGCCATTGGATCGATTATGCTTAAGCACGCAATGTGGGTTTGCTTCAACTGAAGAAGGCAACGTTTTAACTGAAGCACAACAGTGGGCAAAAATTGCCTTAGTTAAATCGATTGCCGAGGAAGTTTGGGGCGACTAATTAGTCCAGGAATGAGTCATCAGCCAAAGTAGGTTGATGACTTTTTCTGGCCTAAAATGTCATATATAATTGACATTTAGGCAAGGAGTGTTAAACTTTAGATGTCAATTATATATGACATTTCAAAAGGAGTGATTGCGGTGAATCAGGTGAAAGATTATCGTAAGGCGGCGAAATTAACCCAATTTGAACTAGCACAGGCGGTTGGTGTTGCTCGTCAAACCATCAATTTGGTAGAAAACGGCAAATATAATCCATCACTTGATCTTTGTATTCGTTTAGCGAAAGTGTTGCAAACGGATCTTAATCAACTATTCTGGGAGGAGTAAGCACATGAAGAATGGGGAAAGTATACATGATTGGGCAGTTAAACGGTTCTTTGGTATTACGGGAAATTTCGATGAATATAAGCGTCAAGTAGTGGGGAGAATCAGCACGAATGCCTTTTTAGCTTGTTTCTTTTTCATGATTCTTGCCACAGCTATTGCTGGGGTATGGGGAATACGATCACCCTACGAGGCGTTAGTTGGTTTCATGCTGGCAACCATTCTATTTTCGTTGGGAATCGTGGCGCCGTATGTGATGATTGCTAGTCATCGGGCCCATCTGACGGATCAAGAAGTTGGGCAGACCTCAATCGGCCAAGCCCGCCGAAAAGTTGGTTGGCAAGCACTTGGACAGGGCGTTTACTTTGGCGTCATCACGTACTTTTTGTTTGGTGGAATTGATATGCTGGCGGATGGTAGTAACTTTTTTGATGTTTTAAGTTTGCCCTGGAATATATGGAATGCAGTGTTCCGCGGCATATTATTTGGCGTCTGGATGGGACTGATTGGGTTATTCCGACTAAAAAAACAGTTTTGACTAAGTTAAAAAAGGGATTCAGAAATTTGTGATAAATTTCTGAATCCCTTTTCCTGTTTTTACTTGTATCGTGCTAGTTGTCTATGATGATTTTTTAAGCCACAAAAGCAAAGTAGGCAATGAAAACAATCATCATCGTCCACATCAGCGCATTAACTTCACGCCAACGACCTTTGACCGTCATGGTGATTGGGTAGAAGATAAAACCAACGGCCAAGCCTTCAGAAATACTGTAAGTTAACAGCATCATGATCATGGTAAAGAAGGCAGGGACGGCAATTTCGAATTTCGTCCAATCGATATATTGGACGTTTGATAACATTAAAATCCCAACGATAATCAATGCAGAGGCCGTAACGGCGGACGTGATCACTGACAAAAGTGGTGAGAAGAAGGCTGCAACCGCAAATAAAATCGCGACCACAACGGAAGATAATCCCGTGCGCGCACCAACCGCAACCCCAGAAGTCGATTCAACATAGGCGGTCGTTGGGGATGTCCCAAAAATGGCCCCGATAGTCGTGGCTAAAGCACCACTGAACAAGGCTTTACCGACACCTTTAACTTCACCGGTGTCATGATTGACCATGCCAGCTTCAGTGGCAACACCGACTAAAGTGCCGGACGTATCAAACAAGCCGATAATGAAGAAAGTCAGAATGACAATGATCATTTGAAAAGAGTTAATATCCGTTAGGTGCGTGACCGCTTGACCAAAGATTGGTTGGACACTTGGCACGCCACTAATAATGCCCGTTGGTAATGGAATGACTTTGAAAATCATCCCCACGACCGCAGTGATAAACATCCCCCAGAAAATCCCGCCAGTAACGTTGGCAGTGACTAGCATGACGCCAACAATGATACCGAAGATGGCAAGTAAGACGGTCGGACTATGCAAATTACCCAACGCCACGGCATTGGACTTGCTAGCAACAATAATGCCAGAAGTTTGCAACCCGGAGAAGGCAATGAATAGCCCAATCCCGGCAGAAACGGCGTATTTTAAGGCACTCGGAATTAAGTTGATCAGTTTATCGCGTAACTTTGAGAGCGTCAGTAAAATAAATAGTAATCCAGCGACAAAGACGCCGGCTAAAGCGGTTTGCCAAGGAATATGCCATTCCTGTACGACGGTATAAGTGAAGAAGGCATTGAGCCCCATCCCGGGTGCTAAGGCGACCGGAAAATTCGCGACCAGTCCCATTAGCAAGCAACCGACGATGGCAGCTAAAACAGTGGCAGTAAAGACCGCGGTCTTGCTCATGCCAGCGCTTCCCAATAGTTCGGGGTTTACCGCTAAAATATATGACATGGCTAAGAAGGTGGTTAAGCCACCAATGAGTTCAGCTCGGACAGAAGTACGTCGCTGCCTTAAATGAAATAATTGCTCTAAGATTGTGTTCCACTCCTTACATTATAAAAGGTTAACAATTCAACAATTATCCAGTATAACATACTGGTTTTTGGATGGGTGGAAATTATGAGTTGTCGAATCCATCCAATGAAAAGGAAAGACCGGTCCAATCGTGATTTCCACGATCAGACCAGTCTGGTTTTTTTATGAAATTAGTTATTGTCTTCGTTTAAACCGACGGCTTCTTCATCGACAGTTTTCTCGACGGCATGACGATTAAATAGTAGATTTAAGCCAACAGCCGCTAAACTGCCGACAACGACCCCGTTGCCTAACATGATTTGTAAGGAATTAGGCAAGAATTGGAAAATGTTGGTTCTAACTGTGACGCCGAGGCCTAAGCCGATTGAGACGGCCGCCACTAACAAATTGTTGTTATTACGGAAATCCACTTGCGCGAGCATTCGAATGCCTTGAATGCCGACAATCCCGAACATCACGACCATAGCACCGCCTAATACAGGATCAGGAATAACGGTTGCCAAGGCGCCAATTTTTGGCAATAGTCCCAGAATAACTAAGAAAGCTGCCGAGAAGTAGATGGGTTTCCGCGTTTTAACACCGGAGAGTTGCAGGACGCCGACGTTTTCCGAGAAGGTGGAGTAAGGGAACGTGTTAAACAAACCACCTAAAATAACGGCGATGCCTTCTGAGCGATACCCACGCTTCAGGTCATCACTTTCAATCTTACGACCAGTAATATCACCAAGCGCGAAGAACACGCCGGTCGACTCAACCATGGTCGTTAGCGAGACGAGAATCATCGTCAAGATGGAAGACCATTCAAACTTGGGCGTGCCAAAGTAGAAAAGGGTTGGCAGATGGAACCAGCTGGCTTCGGCCACTGGTTTTAGTGACACCATGCCGAACATGCCAGCTAGGAGCGTCCCAGCTAAAATACCAACCAGGATTGCGACGGATTTCATGAAGCCTTTGGCAAAGACACTGATTAATAAAATAATGGCAATTGTGAGAAAGCCGATCCCTAAAGCAGGGAGATTACCGAAGTTTTTAGCCGTGGCATCACCACCGCCTAAGTTTTCGAAAGCGACTGGAATCAAAGTGAACCCGATAATTGTGATCAATGACCCCGTTACAACGGGTGGGAAGAGCCGCTTGATTTTAGAAAATAGCCCAGCAATCAAAAAAATAAAGACGCCGGCGCCAATAATTGACCCGTACATTGTGCCCAAGCCGTATGTTTGCCCAATCTGAATCAGCGGGTTAACGGCCTGCACCGCGCAACCTAAGACTACCGGTAAGCCGATCCCCGTCATGGGAGTGCGCTTTAATTGTAAGAATGTCGCAATCCCACACATGAAAATATCGATTGACACTAAGTAAGTCATTTGTTCGGTACTGAAATGCAAAGCGGCGCCAATGAGTAATGGCACCAGCACGTCACCTGAGTACATCGCTAACAAATGTTGAAAGCCTAAAATTGCAGCTTTGAAGTTGGAAATTTTAGGCGTTGTCACTGCTTCTTTCAAAAAAATCTCTCCCTCAATTGTGAAAAATTGCCTAAAAAAGAGGACACCCCGGCAAACGGGATGTCCTCGTCTGCTTATAGTCCAGCGTTTACGGCGCTGGGTAGAAACTCGTCATCCATATCATGACATTATATAGGCAATAGCTCGTATTTGAATGGGACAATCTTAACATAGATGAAAACCGAAGACAATCAGAATCGAACAAATTAATGTTCGGAAAATCGTGATAATCTTAAAAAACAAAAATGTAAACGTTCACTTTTGTTTGAGTTGATTATGCCAAAGTAGCACGGCCATCTCGAGTGTTTGGGTCTGTTCAGGATCGTCCAAATTTAAGGTCAACATCTTCTCGATTTTTTTCAGTCGATAAATGACGGTATTACGGTGGATTGACAAATGACCAGCCACTTCGGCGATATTTTGATGATAGTAAAAGTAACCATAGAGCGTATTTAGTAAGTTTAATTGTTCGTTGGCGCTAACGCCACCAACTAGGCCACCTAAAACACGTTCGACGAAAGACTTGGCTTCATTTTCAGGAATCAATGAGATCAGTTCTTTGACGTACTTTGGCCGATAAATCGTGACCGCATGGGGGCTGTTCTGACTTAGGGCTAAGGCTTCGGCAGCTTCATTGTAAATTGTCGCGAGTTCAGTTAAAGGTAACGTTGAGTAGCTGTAACCCGCAATTAGCCGTGCTTGTTTATCGAGCTTGGGCTGAATGAAATCGACTAAAGCTTTTAAAAAGTGTTGGGCATTTTGTTTGTCATTGATGAGAAGTACGAGCTGCTGCTTCAGTGAAAACGCAATGACGGGTGTCTGATATTCCTTAATAAACCACAGTGTCAACTGTTGGACTTGTTCCAGCAAATGGTTACTGAGTAAGGTTTGATGATTATTGGTCACTAAAATTGCGGCGCAGTGAAATTTCGTGCTCGGTTCGATCTGTCGCGCTTTGAGGGTCTTGTTGACGAGTTCGTTGGAAATCCCGCCATCCATCACGTTGAGGTAGAACCCACTCTGGTTGCGAAAGGCTGATTCGTTGAGCATATCGACCCGGCTGTTCACGAAACTTAAGGTATTGATGACGACTTGAGTCAGCATCTGATCGGTCGAGTTGCCGGCATCAAGATTGAGTACGCCGACAAAGGCTTTATTTTCCTTATAAGCCGAAAATAGTGGAATAATCGTGAGCGCTTCGCCATGGGTCGTTAAATTCAGGCGTGTATGTAGATTGAAATAATCGATTTTAGTTTGGTTACGCAAGTAGTCCGTGAGGCTATCACGTGTCATTGGCAAATTCTGTGAGGCGCTGACCACGCGAAAATGGCTATCCATCAAAAACAATGGATGGTTGATGAGTTCGCTACATTTATTAAGCACGGTCGCATGCGAGGGGTCCTTTAATAAGAAATCAGCGAGCGTTTGGTTAACCTGCACAATGCGACTTAATTCATCAGTCTGCGACTTTAAAATGATCGTCAACATTTTGCGCATGGTTTCGGAAATCAGTTCGTCAGCTGGTGTCACAATAATAGGAAAGTTGAGTTCATTTGCCAGCTCTAAAACGGCTTTCGGCATGTGGTCTAAATAGCGTTGATCCTTGACTCCAAGCCCGGCACAATTGGCCTCTTGCATGGCAGTGATGAGAGCGGTTGGGTCCGTCGTGGTATTAATAAAAGGGTAGCCATTGGTGATCAGAAATTGGTGGGCTTTCAAATAATCCGCGATATCTGGTGATTCAATCATCCCAATATTATTAATTTCCCGATCAAGACCGCGTTCACCCGCGATTACCCGCATCTGACGCATTGATGGCGTATTTAATAATGTCTGTAAACGCATGGCACATCCCCCTTAAAATTAGTTATCCTTCACAAGTAGTATACCGATAATTTGGCAGTTTGACTATAATTAAATGAGAAAAAGGTTAAAACAGTATTAATCAGGGAGCTGAATTACTTATTAACTAAAGAATGAAAGTTGAAAACTGCTAATCTATCCCCACTATGATCCCTAATCAGGTTATGAAAGATAGGTGATAATTGTCGCTTCCGGTTGTTGTTGATAGCATGCGGCCGAGGGACCGGGTTAAGCCTGAGAAGCGTCTTAATCCTCGCCCGAAAGCTTTGCACAAACCGCAAATCTCCCGGCCGGTCCGTGGTGTAAGACCGGAAAGGCGCCGGTCAAACGCCACCCACACGGCCGATGCCATCAACAACAACCTACAGCTAATCAACTGCTTCGAATAATTAGTCAATTATTTAGATTTAGCGGCATCAGTCAGAATTGGCATGCTATGTTAGCAAGGCTAGCATGGCGTGGCGTTGAGGCGCAAAAGCCGCCAACCTAACGCAACCTTCACGACCGATGTCATCAGTGACAACCTCCGACCAGGTCTCACTTTGAATACTGAATAAGGTTTGATTGAAAGAAAATTAATGTTGCAATCAAAAATGGCACTCACTGTTACCGAATGTTCCGGTTTAAGCGGTGATTGCCATTTGGAGTGACTTATCAGTTACTGAACGAGGTGTTGGAGTTCCTCGACGAATTCTGGGTCAAGGCGTTGGTTGTTTTTAATCTTTTGAGTAAATGACGGAATTGGTTCATACAAACTGGCAATATCTGGTTTGATGGAATCATTATTAAAGTGTTTTTGACCATGCAGCGCCGTTGGACTGATAATGGTTCCGTCGGTAATGTTAGCAACTTCAGCTTGATGCTTCAGTTTGATGGTTCGGTTGGTAGTCGTGTAACCGCCAGTCGGATAGCCGATAATGGTCGTTTTTGGATTCTGCTTTAAGGCCATTACGGTAAATTCGGCGGCACTCACAGTTTGAAAGTTGGTTATCAGATAGATTTTTGAAGCAGCTGGGTGACTGACTGTCGGCAATTTGGTTGTTGCATGATAGCGTGAGTCAGTAATGGTTTTATCAGTTTTAATAAAGTTATATTTGGTACCAGTTTTTGAGACTTCTGTATATAAAGTTCCGTTGGGGAGCAATGCGCTGACACCGGCAATCATGGCACTCGCATCACCGCCACGATTGTTTGCAAAATTAAGGATCAGGGTTCGATCATGAGCGTGAACGCTAATTTGATGGGCCAGTCGTTGACTGTACCGTTTTGTGGCTTTGGCATCAGTTGAGTAAAAAGTTGGCACGTTAATTACCGTTAGTTGACCATACTGGGTGGCCGTTGGATAAGTTACATGGTTATATGATTTGAAAGACGGTAGCGCTGATGAGTGCTTATTACCTGCATAGACACTGTTATCCAATTCTTTGATATTATGAATTTTTCTGCCGTGATCAGTGTTTGACAAAACGGTTTGCCATTTCTGTTTGTCTTGGATGATGCCGTTTTTGGACATATAGGCAATGGCTTCTTGATAACTATAAGTTTTTTCAGATTTAGTCTTTTGGGCACAACCACTGACTAATAATGTCGTGGCTAAGCAGAGTATTACTAGTCGACAGATTTTAGTGGAATTAGGTGTATTTTTCATGATACCGGTCATCTTCTTTTTAGCAACCGCTTACAAAAAAGCTAATGCTGCAGATTTGGGTGATTAGTTAACTTTAGTTTAGCAAATTAAACTAATAGAAGATAGGTCAGTTTATAGACGCTTAATATTAGAAAATTAAATATATTACTGGTGGCTATGAACGGGTATAATTTAATAAAAAGGTCGGTCTTAATTTTGGAGGGGATAAAATGCATGATGATGATAATTTACTGACAATGATTCTGCAATTATTTATTTTAATTCCAGCAAGTGCATTTGTAATTATGTTAATTGTTGGGATATTCATGTTTTAAGGCAATTACAGCCGATAATTGCCTTGATGGATTTATCCTTGACAGTCAGGCTGCATTTGGTTACACTTATTTCAATTAAACAGCACCTTTAAATTAGTCCTGTGAGGCTAATAAGGGGAACGGTAACTAGGAGTCTCCCAGCTTTTTCGCAGGAAAAAACGGGGGACTCTTTTTGCATCCTCTTGGTGAACATCAAACAGAAATGGAGCTGACTAACATGGCACGAGAAGTCGTTGATGCAATGACGATGCGCCGCGCACTCACGCGGATCACGTATGAAATTATCGAGCAAAACAAAGGGGTCGGGAACTTAGTCTTTATCGGGATCAAGACCCGGGGGATTTATTTGGCCCAACGTTTGGCGCAACGCTTGAAGCAGTTAGAAGGCGTTGACGTGCCGGTTGGTTCGTTAGATATTACGTTGTATCGAGATGATCATCATGCGATCGATGTGCAAGGTCAGGCTGAGCTTCAAGGTGCCGAGATTCCCGTTGATATTAATGGTAAACACATTATTTTAGTTGACGATGTGCTCTTTACTGGACGCACTGTCCGGGCCGCTTTGGATGCCTTAATGGACCAAGGCCGTCCCGCCAAAATTTCATTAGCTGTCTTAGTTGATCGCGGTCATCGCGAATTACCAATTCGGCCAGATTTCATTGGGAAAAACATTCCAACCGCATTGGATGAACAAGTTAGTGTGGCGTTAGAAGAACATGACGGCCATGATGGCATCGCCATTGAAAAATTAGAATGATAAATTTGAATAATTAACCATTTAATTGTTTCCAGAGAGGAACAGAACGGTTTGACCATGCGTGGTCACTTAATCGGAGTCTAGCCTCTTTGCAAACATTTTTTGCACGGTGGTTAGACTTTTTTTAAAACCTAAGGAGACGCGAAACGATGCAAGCAACAAATTATATTGTGAGTGTGGATCAATTTTCAAATGCGGATGTCTTACACTTTATTAAGTTAGCGCAGGCTTTCAAACACGGCTTGACGGTCAACTTGAAACGACCGGCGTTTGCAATGAATCTATTTTTCGAAAACAGTACGCGAACCCATACCAGCTTTGAAATGGCGGAACGTCGCTTGGGCATGCAAGTGATTCCGTTTGACCCGAAGACGAGTTCGGTGACGAAGGGTGAAAGCTTACTGGACACCTTACGGACGATTCAAGCGATTGGCGTTGACCTCGCAGTCGTTCGACATCCACAAGATGCGTACTATCAACCGTTGCTAGATGCCGACTTACCAATGAGCTTGATTAATGCGGGCGATGGCAGTGGGCAACATCCGTCACAGTCGCTACTAGATATGTTGACGATCTGCGAAGAATTCGGTCACTTTGACGGGCTCAAGGTTGCGATTGTTGGTGATCTTCAACATTCACGGGTTGCGCGGTCGAACATGGTACTGCTCAATCAGCTCGGTGCCAAGGTCTATTTCAGCGGTCCCGCGACTTGGTTCAATGATGATTTCGGTCAATATGGCGAGTATCTGCCAATTGATGACCTCGTCAGTCAAGTGGATGTCATGATGCTTTTACGGGTTCAACATGAACGGCTGACGCAAACAAATAATGAAGCTTTTGATGCCACCACTTATCATCAACGTTATGGGCTGACGCTTGCTCGGGCCGCAAAATTACCCGCGCAAGCGATCATTATGCATCCCGCACCGGTTAATCGCGGGGTCGAGATTGCCAGTGATTTAGTCGAATCGCCACAATCACGAATTTTTCAACAAATGACAAATGGGATGTACATGCGGATGGCCATGGTGTCACACATTTTAGTTCAACGCGGATTACTAGACGCTAAAACATTGGAGGACGCAGCAAATGGCAACTTTGATTAAGAACGCCAAAATTTTAGAAGCTGAACAACTAACGACCCAAGACATTTTAATTGAAAACGGGTTGATCAAAGCGATTGGGCACGACTTGAACCAACAATATGGGCCCGCTGACCATGTGATTTGTGCCGCGGACCGCTTTGTCACTCCCGGTTTGGTCGATGTGCACGTGCATTTACGTGACCCTGGACTGACGGAAAAGGAAACCATTGAAACTGGGACGATGGCGGCGGCGCACGGTGGTTTTACGACAATTGGCGCCATGCCAAATGTTGACCCCGTACCAGATACCCCAGCCAAAATTGCCTTGATGGTCGCTGAAAATCAGACCAAAGCACATGTGCACGTTGAACAATATGCCAGCATCACGACGGACCGCACGGGTGATGAACTCGTTGACTTCGATGGCGTGAAAAAAGCTGGGGCCTTTGCTGTCAGCAACGATGGCTCAGGTGTGCAAACGGCGGGCACGATGTATCAAGCGATGTGTGGCGCAGCCGAGGCCGGACTCACGTTGGCAGCGCATGTCGAAGATGATTCGCTGACAATGGGTGGCGTCATGAACGCTGGTCCCGTCGCTGACAAGCTTGGGTTACCCGGTATCATGGGAATTTCCGAATCGTCGCAAATTGCCCGTGACGTGCTACTGGCTGAAGCGAGTGGTGTTCATTACCATGTTTGCCACGTTTCGACGGCGGAAAGTGTCCGCGTGATTCGCGATGCTAAGCGGGCCGGCATCAACGTGACTTGCGAAGTGTCACCGCACCATTTACTCCTGACGGATGCAGACATTACGATGGATAATCCAATGTTGAAGATGAATCCACCATTGCGCTCGCCGAAAGACCGCGCGGCGTTGATTGCGGGCTTGCTGGATGGCACGATCGATATGATTGCGACCGATCATGCACCCCATACGGATGCCCAAAAGCAAGGCTCGATGAAGACTGCGGCGTTTGGCATTACTGGGTTAGAAACGGCTTTTGCCACGCTTTACACGGCACTGGTTAAAACTAAGTTGCTCACGTTAGGTCAACTGGTTGATTTGATGAGTACGAAGCCAGCGCAACTCTTCGGCTTAACACACGCTGGGCGATTGGCGCCAGGCCAACCCGCGGATTTAGCCATTATCGATTTAGCACATGAATACGAAATTAAGGCCGACGAGATGGTTTCGAAAGGCCACAACTCACCGTTTATTGGCTGGCACGTTTACGGTAACGTTTTGATGACGTTAGTGGATGGCCAAGTGGTTTATGGAAAGGACCAGCAAGCATGAAACGATATTTAGTCTTAGCGGACGGCACCGTCTATCCGGGAACTGGCTTTGGCGCCACCACCGGTACTGTCGGCGAACTCGTCTTTAACACCGGCATGAGCGGCTATCAAGAGTCAATCACCGATCAATCTTATAACGGCGAAATCCTCATGTTTACTTATCCCTTGATTGGGAATTATGGCATCAATCGTGACGATCACGAATCGATCAAGCCAAGCTGTAAAGGGGTGGTGGTCCATGAATTGGCCCGTCGCGCTAGCAATTGGCGCAGCGAAATGTCTTTAGATGACTACTTAAGATTAAATGATATTCCCGGAATTGCCGATATTGATACCCGGGCGGTCACGAAACATATCCGTGAAAAGGGCGCGATGAAAGCGACTATCGTGGATGAACTGACCCATGAGACGGTACCACAATTAAAGGCCACGGTTTTGAATTCGGCGGTGGTTGCCGAAAGTTCGACCAATAATGCGTATCCGAATCCAGCGACTGGTCCGAATGTCGTGGTCGTTGACTTTGGGCTGAAACACTCGATCCTGCGTGAATTAGCCAAACGCCACTGCAACTTAACGGTGTTGCCATATAACACGACAGCTGGTGAAATTCTAGAACTCAATCCAGATGGGGTGATGTTAACGAATGGCCCTGGCGACCCGAAAGATGTGCCGGGGGCTCAAGCGATGATCCGTGAAGTCGAAAAACAAGTACCGTTATTCGGAATTTGTTTAGGCCATCAGCTCTTTTGTTTAGCAAATGGCGCGGACACATTCAAGATGAAGTTTGGCCATCGGGGCTTCAACCATCCGGTGCGCGAAATTGCGACGGGGCGGATTGACTTCACTTCACAAAACCATGGTTACGCAGTCGACCGCGACTCGCTGGCTAAAACCGATTTAATGATTACCCATGAAGAAATTAATGACGGCACGGTTGAAGGTGTCCGTCATCGTAACTATCCAGCGTTCTCCGTTCAGTATCATCCGGATGCTGCGCCGGGTCCACACGATGCAGATCATATTTTTGATGAATTTATTGATTTAATGGCGGCCCACCAAGCGGCCCGGAAAGGAAGCAATTTCAATGCCTAAACGCACAGATATCCATAAGATTATGGTGATTGGTTCTGGGCCAATCATCATTGGTCAAGCCGCTGAATTCGACTATTCTGGGACTCAAGCTTGTTTAGCCTTGAAAGAACTCGGCTACGAAGTTGTCTTGGTGAATTCCAATCCAGCCACGATTATGACCGACAAAGAAATTGCCGACCAAGTCTACTTGGAACCGATCACGTTAGAATTTGTCTCACAAATTTTGCGCAAAGAGCATCCGGATGCCATTTTACCAACGTTGGGTGGGCAACAAGGGCTCAACATGGCGATGGAATTATCCAAGTCGGGCATCTTGACAGAACTCAAGATTGAGTTACTCGGGACAAAATTGAGTGCCATTGACCAAGCGGAAGACCGGGAACAATTTAAAGAGTTAATGGAAAAACTGAATGAACCCGTTCCCGCCTCAGGTATTGCCTATACCGTTGATGAAGCGGTCGACTTTGCCACCAAGACCGGTTATCCAGTCATTGTCCGGCCAGCCTTCACTATGGGCGGGACCGGTGGTGGGATTGCTGAAACTGAAGCCGAACTCCGGACCATCGCTGAAAATGGGCTCTCACTGTCACCGGTGACCCAAGTGTTGATCGAACAAAGCATTGCCGGTTACAAAGAAATTGAATTTGAAGTGATGCGTGACGCCGCGGACAACGCGATGGTCGTCTGCAACATGGAAAACTTCGACCCAGTTGGCATTCATACTGGGGATTCGATCGTGTACGCGCCAGTGCAAACATTGGCTGACCGCGAAGTCCAGATGTTACGGGACGCGTCACTAAAAATTATCCGCGCCTTGAAGATCGAAGGGGGCTGTAACGTTCAGTTGGCCTTAGATCCAAACAGTTTCAAGTATTACATTATTGAAGTGAATCCACGGGTCAGCCGGTCTTCAGCCTTGGCCTCCAAAGCGACTGGCTATCCAATCGCCAAGATGGCCGCTAAGATTGCGGTTGGACTCCATTTGGATGAGATCAAGAATCCGGTCACGGGAACGACTTACGCGGAATTTGAACCAGCTTTGGACTACGTGGTCTGCAAGATTCCGCGCTGGCCATTTGATAAGTTCACTCATGCTGATCGCCGTTTAGGCACGCAAATGAAGGCGACCGGTGAAGTCATGGCGATTGGTCGTAATATTGAAGAAGCCACTTTAAAGGCGGTGCGGTCGCTCGAAATTGGTGTGACGCATATTGATGAACCAGCCTTAGCGCAAGTGGATGACGATACCTTGAGCGATAAAATGATTCATGCGCAAGATGACCGGTTGTTCTATCTGGCAGAAGCGATTCGTCGTGGTTACACGATTGAAGAAATTGCGGAAATTACGAAGATCAACGTCTTCTTCTTGGATAAATTGTTGCACATTATCGAACTTGAACGGGCTTTAGCTGAACACATTGATGACTTAGACACGTTGACTACCGCGAAACGTAACGGATTTGCGGATCAAACGGTCGCTGAAATCTGGCATGAGACAATCGATCAAGTGCGCCGGTTCCGCAAAGACCATCAATTAGTTCCCGTTTATAAAATGGTTGATACTTGTGCCGGCGAATTTGCCTCGACGACGCCATATTATTACGGGACTTATGAGACTGAAAATGAAAGTTTGGTCACGAAGAAACCGTCCGTGCTAGTGCTAGGTTCCGGACCAATTCGGATTGGACAAGGGGTCGAATTTGACTATGCCACTGTGCATTCGGTCAAAGCGATTCAAAAGGCCGGCTATGAAGCCATTATTATGAATAGTAATCCCGAAACGGTTTCGACCGACTTCTCGATTTCTGACAAGCTGTATTTTGAACCGTTGACGATTGAAGATGTGATGAACGTTATCGATTTGGAACAACCAACGGGCGTTATTGTGCAATTTGGTGGGCAAACGGCGATCAATTTAGCCGCACCACTCGAAGCGCACGGCGTGAAGATTCTTGGAACCACGGTGACGGATGTGAACCGGGCCGAAGATCGCGATGAATTCGATAAGGTCATCAAGTCCTTGAAGATTCCACAACCCGCTGGCGATACGGCGAGTGATGAAGCAACGGCCATGACGATTGCTGACAAGATTGGTTATCCAGTCTTAGTCCGGCCGAGTTATGTCTTAGGTGGTCGGGCGATGGAAATCGTTAAGAAACCGGCTGACCTTGACTATTACATGCACAATGCGGTCAAAGTTTCACATGACCATCCTGTTTTGATCGACAGTTATTTGGTCGGTAAAGAGTGTGAAGTGGATGCCATCTGTGACGGCAAGACCGTCTTGATTCCAGGAATCATGGAACATATCGAACGCGCCGGAGTCCATTCTGGTGACTCGATGGCGGTCTATCCACCTCAATCGTTGTCAGCCGCGGTTCAACAACAAATCGTAACCTATACGGAACAATTGGCGATCAGCTTAAATTGTATCGGGATGATGAATATTCAATTTGTCATTCATGAGGAACAAGTTTATGTGATCGAAGTCAATCCACGGGCAAGTCGGACGGTGCCGTTCTTGAGCAAAGTGACCGGCATTCCGATGGCCCAAGTGGCGACGCGCGTCATCTTAGGTCAAACGTTGGCTAGTCAAGGGTATGAAGATGGCTTAGCGCCAACCGGCCATTTAGTCCACGTGAAAGCGCCGGTCTTCTCCTTCTCGAAATTGAACCGCGTAGATAGTTTGCTTGGACCAGAAATGAAGTCGACTGGTGAAGTGATGGGCAGTGACACGACGATGGCGAAGGCCTTGTATAAAGCCTTTGAAGCCGCTAAGTTGCATGTGCCAAATCATGGCAATGTCTTGTTGACGGTTCGTGACGATGACAAACCAGAAGCCTTGAAGCTTGCACAACGGTTCCACGCATTAGGGTATCAATTGGTCGCCACAAGTGGGACAGCGAGTTATTTGACCAATCATCAATTACCAGTTCGGGTGGTTGATAAGATTGCGACTGGCGAAAACGACTTATTGTCGCAAATGGAAGCTGGTCAAATCCAAGTGGTCATCAACACGGTTTCGGATGAAGAACAAGCCGCTGATGATGGTGCTTTGATTCGAAATACCTCGATTGCACATGGGGTGCCATTGTTTACGGCACTCGATACAGTTGCGGCCATCTTACAAGTCTTAGAATCACAATCATTTGTCACACAAGCTTTATAAACACGAAAAGGGGATCGACATGGAACGATTAGCAGTGAATTTAGCCGGGGTCACGTTAAAGAATCCGGTGATGCCCGCCAGCGGGACCGCCGCTTATGGTCAAAGTATGGCGCAACAACTCGATTTAGGCGCACTTGGTGGTTTGGTAATCAAGTCGACCACCGCCGAACCACGTGTGGGTAATCCACGACCAACGACCGCCCCAACGACGGCCGGTTGGTTGAATGCGATTGGCTTGAAGAATCCAGGCATCGATAACGTGTTAGCTGAAAAGTTACCTTGGTTAGCTGAACATTACCCGGAATTACCAATTGTCGGCAGTGTTGCTGGCAGTATCTTTGACGAATACGTTGCCGTCGCTAAAAAGATGACAACGGCGCCAAATGTGAAACTGTTAGAAATTAATATTTCGTGTCCGAATGTGGATCACGGTGGTTTGGCCTTTGGAACGGATCCAGTTGTCGTCAAAGATTTGACACAAGCAATCGTCGCAGTGGTTGATAAGCCCGTGTTTATGAAGTTAACCCCTAATGTTACGGATATTGTCCCAATTGCCGCCGCCGCCGAAGCTGGTGGGGCAGCGGGCTTAACGATGATCAATACTTTGACTGGAATGGGTATCGATTTGAAAACGCGCCAACCAATTTTGGCTCACGGGACCGGTGGCTTATCTGGCAAGGCCTTGCACCCAATGGCCGTGCGGATGATCCATGAAGTGCGTCAACAAACGAAATTGCCAATTGTTGGGGTCGGTGGGGTCTTTACGCCTGAAGATGTTTTGGAATTCTACCTTGCTGGAGCCAATGCCGTTCAAGTTGGGGCGGCCACTTATGGGCACCCGACTGCTTGTACGGATATCATTGCCGGCTTACCAGCCGCAATGGATAAGTACGGCATGACGAGTTTGAGTGACTTGATTGCGGAGGTCCAAGGATGAGTCGACCAGTAATTATTGCCTTAGATTTTCCGACCGCTGACAAAGCGTTAGCGTTTTTAGACCAGTTTCCGGCAACTGCGAACTTGACGGTTAAAATTGGGATGGAATTATTTTATGCCGCAGGTCCCCAAATCGTGCGTGACATCAGTGCCCGTGGTCATGCCGTCTTTCTCGATTTGAAATTGCATGACATTCCAAATACGGTGGAATCAGCGATGCGCGTCATTGGTCGCCTAGGCGTCCGTTATACGACGGTCCATGCGGCAGGCGGGCATGTCATGTTGGCCGCTGCTAAACGGGGACTGGTTGCCGGTGCGGCCGAAGAAGGGTTATCAGCACCCAAACTGTTAGCCATTACGCAGTTAACCTCGACGAATCAAGCGATGCTTAACGATGATCAACAGATTGCCGGGACCGTGCAGGCTAGTGTAGTTCACTATGCTGAGTTGGCGCAAGCGAGTGGCTGTGACGGTGTGATTTGTTCTGCGCAAGAGATCACAGCGATTCATGTGGCAGTGGGGCCAGACTTTATTGGCATCACGCCTGGTATTCGGCCCGCAACTGCGGCCGCCGATGACCAACAACGCGTGATGACACCAACCGCCGCTGCTGAAGCCGGCAGCAACGGTTTAGTGGTCGGTCGACCAATTACGCAAGCCAGTGACCCTGTAAAAGCTTATCAACAGATTGTGACAGAATGGAGTACAGCTAATGACTAAAATTGCAGCAACGATTGCCTCAGATTTATTAAGGATTCAAGCCGTCACGTTACGCCCAAATGACCCATTTACTTGGGCCAGTGGGATGCATAGTCCAATTTACACGGATAATCGGTTAACGATTTCTTATCCAGCAGTTCGGACCCATATTGCAGAAGGGATTGCGGCCGTTATTCGTGAGCAGTACCCAGAGACGGCAGTGATTGCCGGTGTGGCGACTGCGGGAATTCCGCACGCAGCATGGGTGGCTCAAATTTTGAACTTACCTCTGATTTATGTGCGTTCGAAACCAAAGGATCACGGGGCGGGACGTCAGATTGAAGGCGTCTTAACCCCTGGTGAAAAAGTGGTTATGTTAGACGACTTAATTTCAACCGGTGGCAGTGTCTTGCAAGCTGCCAAAGCCGTTCAAGCTGAAGGTGGCGACATTCAAGCAGTTGGGTCGATTTTTAGCTATCAACTTGAAGCCGCGACGACGAACTTTGCCGCTGCCCAATTACCTCTGTTCAGTTTGACGAATTACACGGCATTGATAGAAGTGGCACGACAAGCTGATCAGATTACGGATGCAGAGTTAGCGTCCTTACATGCTTGGCGACAAGATCCTGCCGCTTGGGGACAAGACCATTAATCACTTGAAAGAAAGGTTCGACCACCGATGTCGAATCTTTTTTTGTTTGGGTGATAAAAGATGGGAAAAATTCTAAATAACGTCGCTGTTTTTGGGTTCTTAAATATGCGATAATGAGACATAATTACATAGAACGTTTGTTCAGATTGAAGGAGGAAACTATCTTGAGTTTACAATTCGTGCTCGGTGCAGCGCAATATGATCATCGCAAAATGATGGTGCAACAACTCATTGATGCGCTGAAAACGGCGCAGTCGGATGACCAGTTTTTTTATCTGGTACCGAACCATATTAAGTTTGATACCGAAGTTGATGTGCTCAACCAACTGTCACAAATGGCTGGTCAGAATCGACAATTTTACGCACAGAGCCAAGTTCAAGTCTTTTCATTTACGCGGTTGGCTTGGTATTTAATGAAAAATGAAGCCGAATATCAAGTGCCACGGTTATCAGCGGCCGGCATCGATATGTTGCTCTACCGGATTTTGCGAGCCCATACCACAGAATTACGGTTATTTGGTGGCGAAGTTTCGCAAACGGGGTTTATCACACAGCTCGCAAAAGAAATCAATGAGCTACAGACGGCTAATTTGACCCCAGAAGATGTTGCGCAGTTGGCCACGCAAGCACCAGCTGGGGATCTGCAAGCTAAATTACACGATTTGTCAATTGTGTATGCGGACTTTGTCACAGCCACAGTTGGTAAGTATTTGAAGCCCGCGGACGTTTTGGCAGAATTAAACACTTATTTACAACATCGAGATTTGAGCAAACTGCACTTTTATATCGAATTGGCAGGTTTTGCCCAATTACCAGGGCAACAGCAGGCTTTGATTACGACCATGTTGGAGCATGGGGCTCAGGTGACCATCAGTTTAATGTTAGACAAAGCAGTGACGCAGCAGTTACCAGAAAATGGCAGTCTGTTTTATCAAACAGGGCGATTGTATTACCGGTTATATCAATATGCACAAGTGCGCCACGTGCACATCGGCATCGATATCAATGCTCGGGTCAACAAGCCACGCGTGAGCGAAGGGTTACAGGCACTCGATGATTATTGGCGTGGCCACCCGCAACATGGTAGTGGCCAGGAACCTGAAAACAACGCGATTAGCCTTTTTCGAACGGATAGCCGCCAAACGGAATTAGCCCAAGTAGCCCGGAAAATTCGACAGTTAGTGGCGACCGGCGAGTATCATTACCGGGACTTTTTAGTGATGACGCGGCATTTGACGAGCTATCAAACGATGCTGGCACCAATTTTGCAAACCCAAGAAGTGCCGTATTTTGTCGATTTGCAACGGTCAATGGCAGACCATCCGTTAGTTGAATTGATTAGCGCACTATTTGATTTGGACGAGAAACACTATCAGTATCGCGATGTCATGCGGGTGTTAAAAACAGAACTCTTAATTCCTGTCGTTGATGGGCAGCCAATGTCACGCCAAGCTTATCGGCAAGCCGTGGATTTAACGGAAAACTTCATTTTGAAGAGTGGTTATGCGGGCCAGCGCTGGTTGGAACAGACCGATTGGCAGTATTTCCAGTTTACTGCTGGCGATGCTGGCGTGGAGACGGATGAAAATGCAGCTATTTCGCAACAAATTAACTTGATTCATCATTTTGTCGCCAAGATTTTTCCACCATTCTTCAAAAAGATGGCCGCGGCAAGTGATGGTCGAACGGCGGCGACAGTATTATTTGATTTCTTAACGAAACATAGGGTCGACCAACAATTAATGGCTTGGCGCGATCAAGCGTTAGACCATCAGGACGTTGCGGCGGCCGCCGAACCAGAACAAACTTGGCAGGCTTTCTGCAACATGCTCGATGAGTTCGTGACGTTATTAGGGACAGAACCGTTTGACTTAACAGACTTTTTGGCATTGTTGCAAGCCGGGTTTGAGGGGGCCAACTATTCTCAAATTCCATCGACACTTGACCAAGTTTTGATTTCTGAAAGTGGGATGGTCCAGAGCCAGCAACGGCGAGTTGTTTTCATGATTGGTGCGACTGATCTGGTGATGCCAGACCGGATCATGACCAACGATTTGTTGAGTGATGTTGATAAGGCGACGTTACAGCCCAACATTGAGGCATTAGATGGGGATCATTATTTAAGTGATTCGGCCGTCATTCAGTTAGGGGACGAACGTTGTCTAAACTATTTAGCCTTCATGACCGGCACTGACCAGCTATTTTTCAGTGCCCCTTTAAAAGATGATCAGGAAACTGATTTAGGTTTGTCAAATTATGTGAAACAAATCCAACAACATTTTCGACTCCCAATGGCGGTCTATTTGGGGTCACCAGAACCAACCGTGACAGAGATCAGGCCGTTTGTTGGGACGAAGCGTCGAACCATGACCCATGTCATTCAAGTCTATCGAGATGTATTGACGGCTAATACCGATCGTAATCGGGTGGGAGCCCTATTACGGCCAGCGCCAGTTTGGGTCTGGCTCCGGCAGCAATTGACGCGTGATCCGGAATTTGGGCCACTCGCCCAACAGTTACTGGCGGGGTTAAGCTATCGCAATGTGCCGGTTGCATTAAAGCCCGAGTCGGTCAAAGCGTTATACGGAAATCAAATTTATACCTCAATTTCCAAACTTGAAGAATTTTATCGTAATCGCTATGCCTACTTTTTGAAGTATGGCTTGAAGTTGCGTGAACGGGATGTGTTCGAATTGTCGGCGGCTAGCACGGGTGAATTTTTCCATGCGGTCCTCGATGGCTTAGTTAAAGCTGTTCGCGCTGACAAGGTGGATTTGGCGAGTTTAAGTGACGGGCAGTTGGATCACTATTTAGGCCGAATTACGACTGATGTATTGGCACAGCCACAGTTCATGATTTTATCGAGTTCTAATCGGATGGCTTATTTGCGGCAACAGTTGATCAATACGGTGAGTCAGATTGCCTATGCGATTCGTAACCAGAGTTTGCGTTCGGCTGCTAAACCGACTCAAACTGAATTATTATTCGGAAATGTCGGCAAGGAGCACGGATTGAAGGCCCTCGATTTTAAAGTGGATGACCAACATAGTGTCCATGTTCGTGGAAAGATTGACCGCTTGGATCAGATTCAAGTGGCTGATCAGCGCTATTTAGGGATTGTCGATTATAAGTCGTCTGTTCATCGCTTTGACTTTCAGGAAGCTTACTATGGGATTGCCATGCAAATGTTGACCTATTTGGATGCGGTGCTACGTAATGAACACGACATTGTGGCAGATCCGCAAGCTAAAGTGAAACTGGCTGGCGCACTCTATATGCATATTCAAAATCCAACGCTTAAGCCGAGTGACGTGAAAACTGGGTTTGAGGCCGCTATGCTAAAAGCCAATAAGTATAAGGGCATTTTGTTGGATGACCCAGAACTGCTAGCAAAGTTAGACACTGATTTGCAGAAACAAACCGGGGTCTCAAAAATTTATCCGTTCCGGCGCAAAGCTTCAGGCGACTATAACCATGCCAATACGCGGACACCGTCATTGGTGACTGAAAAGCAACTATCACAATTGATTGATCATAATCAACAATTGATTATTGAAGCGGCGGCTGCCATTTTTGCCGGGTCATTGGACTTAAATCCGATGCGGTTAAATGATAAGACGACGGCACTTCAATATTCACCGTATTTGGCAATTATGCAATTTGATGCCATGTTGCCAGAAAATAATTATCATGATTTACAACCACTCACTCCGAGTGAAGTGTTAGAACGAATTGCGAGCGGAGGTGGTCAAAATGACTAAGTTTACAGCCAGCCAACAAGCGGCTATTGAACAACAAAATAATAATTTACTCGTTTCAGCGTCAGCTGGCTCTGGAAAGACGACGGTCTTGATTGAACGCATTATGCGTAAGCTAGCAGCTGGGACGAATGTTGATCAACTGTTAGTGGTGACTTTTACCAATTTAGCAGCGAAGCACATGAAACAAAAATTGGAGAATCAGCTGAATGCTAAAATCTCGACGCTGCTGAATCAAGCGCCTGACGCGGCAACGACTTCACCAGCAGTCCAGCGCTTGCGGCAACAATTGAATTTGTTAGGGGTCGCTAATATCAGCACTCTGGACGCTTTTTGTTTGCGGCTGATCCAACGCTACTACTACGTGATCGACCTCGATCCAGTGTTCCGATTGCTAACAGATAATACGGAAGGACTACTGATTCGTGACCAAGTCTGGGGTGATGTGCGCGAACAACTCTACGGGGAGGACGGTCAGTTATTTGCACGGTTGACGGCTAATTTCTCGAATGACCGTAGCGATGATGGCTTGAGTGCGCTGATCATGCGACTCTTTGACTTTGCGCAATCGACGCCAGATCCAGTCGCTTGGTTAAAAGCGTTGCCCGAAGCGTATGTCATTGAGACGCCAACGGTTACCGAATCCGCATTTTATCAAAAACAACTGTTGCCATTATTACAGCAAACTTGCCAGCTGATGCAGGCCAATGTGACGCAAGCTTGCCAATTGGCGCAAGATGGTGAACTGGAAGATAAGACGATTAAGGCGTTGACGGCTGCTCAACAGGACTTAGAAAAGTTAGCAACACAATTGCCGACTGCGACCTGGAATGAGCTACGTGGCCAAGTCGCGGCAATTAAGTTTGGCCGTATGAAGAAAACGTATAAGGATGACTTACTACGGACAACGGCGGCGGCCAATGTCGGACAGCAAGTGCAAGCGGTCAAAGATCAGCTTAAACAACTCAGTGAGAGCTACTTTGCTGCGGATGAACAACAAGTACTGGCTGTGATGCATGGTTCGGCGGCGTTAGTGACAGAACTCGTACAAGCAACGTTGAAATTCAAGGATGCATTCGCAGCGGAAAAACGGCGCCGGCATGTGCTGGACTTTAGTGATTTGGAGCACTTAACGTTACAAATTTTAACGAGTACCGACGACAGTGGTCAGGGCGCTTTAGCGCAATTGCGGGCTCAGTTTGACGAAGTAATGGTCGATGAATATCAAGATATTAATAGTCTACAAGAAACAATTTTACAATTGTTGGCCCGTAAAGAACCAGGGAATATGTTTATGGTTGGCGATGTTAAACAATCGATCTATCAATTCCGTTTAGCAGATCCGTTGTTGTTCTTGCATAAATATCGTGATTATGGCGAAAATCCAGCTCACGGGGATCGCATTGTCCTCGCTGAAAACTTTCGTTCAGTTGAAAATGTCGATAACCTGACGAATTTGATTTTTAGTCAACTGATGGATGCCCCAGTTGGTCAAATCGAGTACGATGACGCAGCTAAATTGAAGTATGGTCCGAAAGATTACCCGGCTGATATGCCACAGACGACCAGTTTATTGCTGTATCAGTCTGGCGAAAAGGACACTGAAACTGCCACAGATGAAGATGATCCCAATTTTGCCATTGATGATCCGTCTGAAGGTAGTATCACGATGGTCGCCCAGAAAATTTTGGCGTTGAAGGCTATGGATCGCCCAATCTATGATCGTCAGACGAAGACTTATCGCCCATTTCGATACAGCGACGCAGCGTTATTGGTCCCGACTCGGAATCATAACTTAACGATTATTGATATTTTCAAACGATTACAAATCCCAATCGTGGTCAATGATGCCCAGAATTATTTTCAAACGACTGAAATTAGGATCATGATGGCGCTATTGAGTGTGATCGATAATCCGTATCAAGATATTCCATTAGTAGCGGTGTTACGCTCACCAATCGTGGGTTTGGACGAAAATCAGTTAGTCTATTTACGAATTCAAAATAAGACCAGCGACTATTTTCAAGCTTTACAGGATTTTTATGCAGCGTATCCAGGCCGTGCACACGAAGCTTATGGGGACCAAGTCTACGCGAAAGTAGATCGTTTCATGACGCAATTAACAGAGTTTCGGGATCTCGCACGTCGTAACCAGTTAGTCACGTTGATCTGGCGTATCTATGAACGCACGGGGTTCTTGGACTATGTCGGTGGGATGCCGGCTGGTAAGCAACGACAAGCCAATTTGAATGCCTTATATGAACGGGCACACGCCTATGAAGAAGGCAGTTTTAAAGGATTGTTCCAATTTGTACGATTTATCAAACGAATGCAGGAAAAGGATCAAGATTTGGCGTCGGCGGTGGCCGAGACTGAAACTGAAGCAGTCAGTGTGATGACGATTCATGGCAGCAAAGGACTCGAATATCCGGTCGTCTTTATCATGGATCTGGATAAACAGTTTAATCAGAGCGACACGCGGCAGTCAGCGTTGTTAGATCGTGAAGCCGGTATTGGGATCACGTACCTCGAGCCGAAAACGCGGGTCAAATATCCGACCTTACCACGTTTATTGACGCAGCAAGTTGTCAGTCAAAAGTTGCGGGCAGAAGAAATGCGGAAACTTTACGTGGCAATTACCCGGGCAGAACAACAGTTGTATTTAGTTGGGACGGTTGAGTCGATTGAAGCCGCTACGGAAAAATGGCGACGAGTCCTAGCTGATCCGCAATTGGTCTTGGCAGCCCAAGCGCGGGTGACGGCTAAGAGTGATTTAGATTGGTTAGGAATGACGTTGATTCGCCATCCAGATTTGAGAGCTTATTGGGATGGTGAGCAACCAACTTTTGATTTTACCGCTGATCAAACGCACATTTCAATTGAGCTAGGCGATCCTGATTCTGTTGGTAAGACTGTGCCACAATCGGCGTCAGCGGAGAGCACGCAACCGAGTGCGGTTGATTTGGTGGAAGGTGATTTGGCTGTAGACGTTGATCAGCTTACACAGAAAAAAATTCAGGATATGCTGAATTTTAAGTATCCAGACCAAATGGCGACCGCGACGACAGCTTATCAATCGGTCTCTGAAGTGAAGCGAATTTTCGAAGATCCCGATACGCCTTTAATGCAAGCTAATCCATCGGTCAGTGTGCAACAAGCACGGCCTAGCAGTCGTTATGTGACGGATGAGTTAGCGACGCCACAATTTCTCCAAACGGCCCAAGCGCCAACGCGGGCAGAGGTTGGGAGTGCGACGCATTTAGTTTTGGAACAATTACCACTCAACGCACCGGTGACAGTTGAAGTCGTCAAGACGACGATCGGATCATTGGTGATGAAACAAGTTTTGACTGAAGCTGTGGCACAGTTAATTGACGTTGCGTCGGTAGTCGGATTTTATGCGAGTGACTTGGGGCAACAGATCTTGGCAGACCCCAGCCGTGTGCATCGCGAAGTGCCATTTTCGCTATTGATGCCAACTTGGCGTTTATTTGATGATTTTGATCAGACTGATTCCAATAAAATCTTGATTCATGGGATTATTGACGGTTATTTGGAAACTGACGCAGGCATCATTTTGTTTGACTACAAGACGGATCATGTGAAAGGGACCCAAGCCCTGTTGAAACGTTATGCGGGTCAAATCAAATTATATGCCGCAGCGTTGGGGTCGATGTACGAACAGCCAATTGTGGAGCAGTATTTGTATTCCTTAACGCAACAACAATTAATCAGCGTGCCAAGTAAACACTGATTTGTCACCTAAAATAGCGATGTCGTTGAACTCATGAGTCCAGCGACATCGCTATTTTTTGAGAAATTCTGAAAATTAACTGATTATTTACACTAACTTAATACTCAAATGGGTAACCTAATGTTAAATTTAGCCTATGAAGCGTGCGTCTAAAACGACAACTGACAGGAGAAAGCCAAAAATGCAGGGACTATTTTTCATCCAAACGTTTAGCTACATATTGTTGGTTATTTGTCTGTCTAGATTTAGCCGAGCCCATCCAGATAATGTGACAGTGAGCTTTGTGAGGCGACACGTCTATGGCATAAACGGGTGGGCCATCCTAATTTTAGCAATTCAATTGCGATTACAGTTACCCCCGTGGACTGGTTTAATCCCGTATCTGTTATTTCTGACGATTGCGGCCGTGTTAATTAGTCGACGGTCGAAGCGGCAGTAGTTGCCTCACGTCTTAAAGCTAAAGCATCACTTGATAGGCATTTCGTTGATCAGTCGCATCGTTAGCCATGTAGACGATGCCCCGATAATTAAAGCCGGCTTTGGTAATGATATGTTGCATCCGTTGATTCAAGGCATGCGTGTCGACGCGAATCTGGCGGAAACCGGCAGCGTAACTTAGCGTCATCAAGTTGCTGAAATAGAAATCAGCCAAGTGTTGCCCGTGATAGCCACTGGCAATGGCGATTCGATGAATTGACGTGTAAGTGGCGTCGGCGTCACCAGCCCAGCTGCCTTGATAAATTTTTTGATAATTAGGGTCAGGAGTCGTTAGTAAGGCAGCCGTGCCAGCAATGTCACCATTAACGATCAGTAACCAAGCACGTTGCGCATTGATATCGGCTTGGATATCACGATCAAGGGGATATCCGTCTTGCCATTGGGGAATCTGGTCGGCAGCCAGTGCTTGGCGGCCTTGTTCAATAATTGCCATCATTGCGGGTAGATCAGCGTCGGTGGCTTGGCGGACATAGTTAGTCATTCATAAATCCTTCTCTCTTAAAATTAAACAAATTAATGCTAATTATTATAGAACTGTTGTGACTAGCTGACAAATTGAAAAGCAGATTAGTATTAATTCGATTATCATTAGCTTTATAATAAGACTTATTATAAAGCTGGGAAGTGACACAGATGAAAGTATTTGTAATTGGAGCTCATGGTCAAATTGGTAAGAAAATCGTTTCTAAGTTGGTGGCACAAGGTGATCAAGTTTATGCTGGGATTCGCCATCCGGAACAGGCGGAAGCCTTTGAAGATGCTGGTGCCCAACCAGTTAGCTTTAACTTGTTAGAACAACCAGCCGAATTAGCGGAAGCTTTTAAAGAAATGGACGCAATCGTGTTTGCCGCTGGTTCAGGCGGTCAAACCGGTTATGATATGACTTTAATGATCGACCTCGATGGGGCAGTCAAATCTATGCAGGCGGCCGAATTAGCGCACGTCAAACGCTATGTCATCGTGAGTGCTGAATTTACGGCCGACCGTGCCAAGTGGCCAAATTCACTGAAGCCTTACTACGTGGCAAAGTTTTATGCGGATGATTGGCTCAAAAATCGGACCCAGTTGGCTTACACGATCCTTCAACCAGGCACGTTAGTCAATGATGCGGGCACGGGTAAAGTAACCGTCAACCCTGGAGTCGGTGGAGAAATCACGCGTGATGATGTGGCAACGTTTGCCGTCAAAACTTTAAGTGCTGATCAAACGATTGGTAAGACAATTGCCTTGATCAATGGTGAAACAGCGATTGCTGACGCTGTTAAAGCCTAACTAAAAATGGTTCACAGACTTCATTTTGACAGAGTCTGCGAACCATTTTTTTAATTGCTATGATTTCGATTACTGAATAGCCAAGCACCAACGGCAATCCCAATGATTAGGATTAGTAGCCAAAATGTGCCACCAAACCACATGAAAGGCATGCCGTGACCAAAAGTCCAACCACCACACATTGTGCGTCACCACTTTCAATTAATTAGTACTCTGAGTATAACGTCTTGATCTGTGGTAGGTCTACTTTTTAGCCTTAAGCTAATTGCGCTGCGAGCTGAGCTTGTTGATCAGCGGTCAATGGCAGGATTGGTAAGCGGGGCTGCCCAACTAAAATTTTCCGTTGGTTCAATGCTGCTTTGACGGGCGCTGGTGATGGTGAACTAAATAGCGCGGCCATCTTTGGCATTAATTGTCGTTGGAGCTGACCAGCCATTTGCCAGTCACCGTGGGCTAATTTAGCATACATCTCGGCAAGCTCGTCGCCAAAAATGTGACTAGCCACCGAAATGACACCGTTAGCCCCTAATACTTTTGCCGTTAATGCCTGGGTGTCTTCACCGGTATACACGTTGAAATCGGCTGGGGCTTGTTCAATGATTGCAGCCAACTCTTCTAAAGAGGTGCACTGCTTGATGCCAATAATATTAGGATTCTTGGCAAGGGTCAAGACCGTGTCCACGTTCATTTTAACGACGACCCGACCCGGAATATTATAGATCATGATTGGTAAACCACCTTTTTCGGCGATGGCCGTGAAGTGGGCGAGCATCCCAGCTTGATCGGGTTTGTTGTATGGTGGCACGACAACGAGGGCCGCATCGATGCCAACAATCTGACTGACACGCCGCGTAAAGGCAATCGTGCCGGCGGTATTATTTGTGCCGGTATTGGCCATAATTGGCACGCGGCCATCGACAAATTTGGCAGTCTCCTGGAATAAGGTGAGTTTTTCATCATCGGTCAAAGTTGGCCCTTCACCTGTCGTGCCGCCAACCAAGAGGCCTTCGGTGTGGTGAGCGATTAAATAGTCGATTAAGCATGCCAAACGGTCGTAATCAACTTGCCCCTGATCGTCAAATGGGGTGACCATGGCAGTCATAATAGTTGCGTCAGTAAATTTCATCTTAAAATCCTCCAAATTAGTGTGATTCAAAGTCTGTGAGCCAAGTCGCTAAGCGATTCATGCTGTCGCGCAGGGCTGACTGACTCGCGGCATAACTGATGCGAAACCAGCCTTCACCAGTGGTACCAAATGCTGATCCGGGAATGACGGCGACTTGGGCTTGTTGCGCAAGTTGCGTGGCGAAGTCCCAACTAGTCCCTTGAAAGTTAGCGGGAACTTGGGCAAATAAATAGAACGCACCGCTCGGATAAACATAATTAATGCCAATTTCACTCAGACGAGCGACTAAATAATCGCGTCGTTGTTTATAAATGGCCCGCATTTTGGGACCATCATCAAGGCCATTTGTCAGGGCTTCAATGCCAGCGACTTGGCTGATTGAGCTTGTCGACGTGACTAAATATTGATGGGTTTTCTTCATCTCATCAACTAAGGCTTGTGGTGCCATAATTAAGCCTATCCGCCAGCCGGTCATCGCGTGAGACTTGGAAAGGCCGTTGATCGTAATTGTCTTTTCGGGGTAAAGGGTGCCCATCGCAGTATGCGGTTGATCGTAGGTGATTTCACTATAAATCTCATCACTGATGACGATTAGCCCAGCTTGGCGAATCACCGTAACCAATGCCATTAGTTCTGCTTTGGAATAAGTGACGCCGGTAGGGTTTGTCGGATAATTTAAAATAATGGCTTTTAAGTGTTGTCCCGTGTGTGCTTGAATCGTGGCCGCTAACTTGGCTGGGGTGAGCTTGTACCCACTTTGCGTTGTATCGATGGGCACTAAGTTAGCGTGCGCCATGGCGACGACCGGTGCATAGCTCGTATAACTCGGCGTGGGCAACAAGACGCCGTCACCGGGATTGAGGATAGTGAGCAACGCGGTCGCGACGGCTTCGGTAGCACCAACCGTGGCGATGATCTCGCTAGGCGCGTAAGTCAGACCATATTTTTGATTAAAATAGCGACTGGCGGCGACTTGTAATTTTTGAAAACCCATTAAAGGGGAATAATGACTGAAATCGTGCTGAATGGCTTGAATACCAGCTTTTTTGATGTGTTCGGGGGTCGGCAAATCTGGTTCGCCTACAGTTAGTTTAATAATATCCGGGATATCGCTGATGGCTTCGTCAAAGCGTCGAATACCGGAAACTTGAATTTTTTTAATAATCTCATTGGTATCAGTCATGTTAAAACTTCCTCTCATCATGATTAATGTTTATAATAGGCAACAATTGACTTGATTAAAAGTGACAGTTTTGTCAAAAATGAAAGGACAGTTTGTGATGCCTCTTGATCGAAAGGCGGCCACACCGCTCTATTTGCAGTTGTATCAGCTTTTACGTGACAGTTATGAGCCCCAAAAATCAGCGCAACAAAAATTATGGTCGATTCGCAAGCAAGCGCAAAATATGCATGTTTCGAAAACGACCGTTGAGCAGGCTTATGATCAATTGATTGCGGAAGGCTATGTTTATACCATTCCGGGGAGTGGTTATTATTTTAATGATTTGCAACATTGGCCCGCCGCCCGTCAACCCACGTTGCCACCTGTGACGCCAAGTATCCCCGCAACGCCGGTAAAATATGATTTTCGTTATGGGCTGACAGAAGTTTTAACGCCCAGTTGGAATGGCTGGAAAAAGGCGGTTCGAGCGGCCTTACGTCAGACTGAGGAACAACCGGCCGCGCTCTATCCAGATGCGCAGGGTTTATTAACGTTACGCCAACAGTTGGTGACCTATTTACGCCAAACCCGTGGCGTGCAATGTCGGGCCGACCAAATTGTGATTACGAATGGCCCCAAGTCAGGTTTAGAATTGTTGCTCAGTTTATTGCCAGCCGGAACTGTGGGCATCGAGAATCCAGGTTATCGTGGGCTGACTGACTTGGCGGCGGGGTATGATCAACAAACAGTCTGCATCCCTGTGACGGAAAAAGGGATCGATCTGACGACACTTAAACGGTTACGTCCCCAGCTGGTTTATGTGACTCCAGCCCATCAATTTCCGCTGGGCTACGGCTTACCAATCGCCCAGCGGTTGGATTTATTGCAATGGGCAGCGACCGAACAGGGTCTAATTGTCGAGGATGATTATGACAGTGAATACCGCTACGACGCCCATCCGCTGCCAGCGTTGCAGTCATTAGCGACGGCTGACCAAGTGGCTTATTTAGGCACGTTTGCCAAGGGGATTGACCCGACTTCACGGATGGGGTATGTGGTGTTGCCGCAACACTTATTGACCAAGTATCATCAGCGTTACCAATATCGTTCGGCCATGGTCGCTGGCTTGGTGCAGCAGGCGATGGTCAATTACTTTGAGAGTGGCGCTTATTACCGACATCTTAGCCGTAGTCGGGCTTTGAATCGGCAGAAGTATCAGTTGCTGGCGCACAGCTTTAGTCAAACGTCAGCGGTACAGCCGATTTTAACGGGCGCCGGGCTACATTTAGTTATCCGAGTACCGCAAGTTGAACAGGCAACTTTAATGGCAGCATTGGAAGCACGGTCGATTCGTATTTATCCATTGGACTCAAATTGGGAGCACATGCCAACCCACGATTACTATTTGCTTGGGTTTACGGCGTTAAGTTTGGTTGAACTAAAGCAGGCGTTACCTAAGTTGATCATGACCTGTGAACGGCTAGCTTCAGCTTGAACCGGTCCCACGACCGCATGTTATTAGTGGCGATTGGAGACGGGAACCAGCACCATAGTTAAACGCAAAAAGGTCGGTCATTACTGCGAAAAAACAGTATGTACTAGTCCCTGTCAAGTTGACAGATGAAATAATATAATTTTGCGAGTGTTGCTTAAGCGGCTTCACTGCGGTAT
>NZ_BJDI01000016.1 GCF_005405065.1 Lactiplantibacillus nangangensis
CTCTTCACAGTATACGAAAAAATCCGCTGCCAGTAATCAAGTTTTTGATTACCAACAACAGATATTTTAGAACCGATTTTCATCCGATATTTGGGGTTTTTACTAATTGTTATCGCTTTGTTTACGTTTAATTAGAGTTATTGAGATCCAAGTGGCACTGCCAAGACATATGGCTAGTAATATAAGCCACCAGCGGCTAAAAATCCAATCAATGACATAAATTATGACCATGAACCCGAGTAGCAGCCATAGCCACTTGGTAAAGAATTTATAACCTAACCACAGTAATAATAAGATGACTAATAGTGTTATCAAGAAAATACTCCCAACTTTGAATTATGATAGATGAGTTAATTTTGTTGGTATCAGTCAGAGAGAACGTGGTACGTGCCCATATAGATTGGTATGATTGGTGTATCGGTTAATTTAGCTGGTGTTAGCGTACGAATATGTTCATTTGTTCGTTGATAGGAGCTATCAAGATAGTATTCAGTGGCACTAGTAAATAGTGATTTGGGATCGTTTTTCCCTTTTTTTTGCAGTTCTTCAAAGTTTAACTTGTCTAGATTTTCTTTAGAGTAATAGATAGCATAGGATAGCAATTCCTTACTTTTGCCGTTTCGAACGTACTTATCAGTTTGTAATAGTGTTATGCCTTTATGAGCCATTGGTGATTTTGCGGTAGTTTTTAGTATTTTGATTAAACTTACTTCATTATCATTATTGGAGCCCTTTAGCTGATAGTCCTTTAATTCGATGTTCAAGATATCCTTAGTTGTTGTTACTTTCTTAAAATGGTTCTTTTGGGGCATGACCTGTTTTAAATATTGCGTGGTTTTTTCTAGGCTGGTTGTCTCCGTGACCTTTAAAGCCTGTTTTTGTTCAGTATCAGATCTTGTTGAGAGTAAACTGGCGGTATCACAGGCTGTCAATAATAGTCCCAGTGCTACTGTCATTCCCAGAATGGCAGCTTTTTTCATAAATAATTCCTCCAAATAACTAATTTTGCCCGGCCGGAACAATTAGTTAAATCTAACATGCAGTTGGTTGGTTAACTATCCATTTTTGGTAAAAATGTTGTAAACGTTAAGTGTTGAGTCAGACAATGAGTCATTATTACTTATGTGAAACTAATGTTTACAAAAGGCTGAATTTGTCTTTTCAGATGCGTATTGCATCGGTTAAGCTTATGAGGTTTCAGCGTACCCCAAAGTAACGTATAATTTAAGCCATAATAAGATTTATACAGGAGGCAGTTTTAATGCAGGTAGTGGGACAATTTATTGCCACAGTGGGCTGGCTAGGCTTAGCACTCATTGTCAGCGAGCTAGGTGCCACCTTAATTTATGAGCTCGGACAGTGGGTCAGCTTCCGCTTGATTAGTGCCCGGGTGGTCCAGTGGGCCGGCTTTCGATATCAGCTGACGAAACGCGATGGCCATTGGCGTTTTAGCCATCCGTTGACCAGTTATCCACATCTCGTGGCGATGCCGCCGGCGGATGCACACAAGTTTAATCATGCGGTCTATTGTTTCGGTGGTGGGCTTTTCAGCTTGATTACGGTCGTGCTGAGTTTGGTGACGTTGGGCCAATTTACGCTCAGCTTCAACCTCTGGCTGTTGGCGTTCATTATTTGGATCTGGGCGAATACGTTGAAAATTGGGCAATTGTTGCCGATGAACCTGCATGGTCGACCAACGGCAGCGAAAGATTTCCAGACGGCCCGTGAATCGGATGCGGCCATGACGGCGGCATATGTCACGGCTGTCGCCACGGCCCTGAAAGCTCAAACTGGCAGTGTGGGCGCATTAGACGCGGCGATGATCGTCATGCCTCGGGGTGGCGGTAATCAGAATTATTTTGTGGTTCGCCAAGCTTACCTGACATTGGCTTGGGGGTTGCAACACGGCTTCGGTACACCGGATTTACTGGCGGGGTTGGCTCGGTTGGAACCCAGCTTTAATACGTTACCCCCAGCTGATTTGGCAACCTATCTAGACGCCACGCTCTATTGGAACTTATTAGCGAATCGAACTGAGCCACAGATCATCGGTTGGTATCAAGATACGGGCGTTCAACAAGTGTTGCAACGCTACGAACCGTTGGCTAACTATAAACTCCAAGCTGTCTATAATTGGCGCGTGGCGCAGCAACCAGCATTAGCTTTAACGCAAATTTCCCGCGGCTTGAAGTTGGCGAAACGGAGTCGTGACGTGACCGAAGTTGAGTGGCTCCAAGCGCTCAAAGTCATGATTGAAACTGCTTAGGTTCTGGTAAAGATTGGTCGGTAAGGCGTTTATGACAAAGTGGTCGTGCTAAGCTGAAAGTAGCTTAATTGAGAAGGGTGAAAAAAGTGAAGCAGCGGATACAACAACATTGGGGTTTGTGGCTGACGCTCATCGTGATTGTCATCGGTCTAGTGGGGGTCGGTTTAACGCGGGTCAATGCTGGGCTTTATCGGCAGACCGTGGCTCAGGTGACTAAAGTTCAGGCTATCGATCACAATGCCACGACGGATGAATTTAATAACAAAGATGTGACTAATACCCAGTGGGTCACGGTGAAAGTCTTAAATAAGCAACACAAGGGACGTACCTATCGCCTAAAAAATACGTACACCAAGTCGCAGGCGATGGATCAAGATTATCGTGTCGGCAATCAGGTCTTTTTACGGATTCCAAGTCAAAAAAAGGCGGCTATCACGATTCAAGGCTTGAAGCGGGATACGACACTAGCTTTCGTAGCTTGGCTGACGCTAGCTTTGCTACTGCTGATCATGCGGTTCAGTGGCTTGATGGCGTTGCTGAGTGTGACCCTCAACGCGGTGCTCTTCTATGCGGCGATTCAGATTGATCTCGCGACCAATGGGGGCCATCTCTACACCCTTTTTGGCGTACTAGCCGTTATTTTCGCAGTACTGACGCTGTGGCTAGTGCTGGGATTCTCGCGAAAAATGTTAGTCACGTTAGGCGCAACGATTGCCGGAACTGGGATTGCGGTCATTATTAGTTTGATTGTCTTTGCGGTCACCCATGAACGCGGCGTCACGTATGAAGCCATGCAGTATGTCACGCAAGTTCCTAAGCCATTATTCTTAGTCGAGACGATTTTAGGTTCACTCGGCGCGGTCATGGACGAGTCAACCGATATTGTGGCGTCACTCTTCCAGTTACAAGAAGAACGGCCGGATATTACGGCGAGTCAAGTCTTTAAGTCGGGTCTGCAAATTGGACATTCCATCATGGGACCGCTGATTAATGTCTTATTCCTTATTTTTATGGCCGACACCTTCTCGATGACCTTGCTTTATTTGAGAAATGGCAATAATTGGGGTTATACCTTTACGATGAACATGTCATTAGGGATGGTGCAAAGCTTGATTTCTGGGATTGGCATTGTCTTGGCGATTCCGGTTGCCAGTTGGTTAGCGAGTCAGTTAATGCCGAAGGGGGCGCGTCACGCATGAGTACGATTACCGTTTTAGGCTTAGTTTTATTTGCGTTGATGACGCTGATTGGTGGCAAAACCGGTGCGACTGCCTTTTTGAGCTTGATTTTTAATTTTGGCTTGTTATTTTTGGCGATTGTGCTGATTTCGTGGGGATTCCCAGCCATGGGTGTCTCGTTAGTCGTTGGGACGGTGATTCTGGCCTTCACGATTTTCTTTGGTGAAGACAATGAATTAGCCGCGAAAACGGCGTATATTGCGTCGTTGATCATTATGGTCGCGTTGATTTTACTGATTTTTCCGGTGGAGCATTGGGTCATGGCGCAAGGTTTCAGCTTGGAAGACAGTGAAGACTTGGAAGGCATGTCGCTCACAATTGGCGTCTCGTTTGTGGGGGTGGCCGTGACTGAAGCGATTTTGAGCACGTTGGGTGCGATTGCTGAAGCTAGCATTGCGATTGCGGCGGGACTTAGTGAGATTATTGAGCAACATCCGCACGTCGCGACCAAACGACTTTACATTGACGGCATCAGTATTGGCAAGCAGATTATTGGGACTACGTTCAACACGTTATTCTTTGGTTTTTTTGGTGGCTTCTTGGCGTTATTTATTTGGTTTTCGGGCCTACACTATTCATTTGGGAGCGTCATCAATAATAAAATATTCGTTGGTGAAGTATTAATGATTTTGTTTGCCTTGATTGGGGTTATTTTAGCGGTTCCAATTACAACTTGGGTCATGACACTTGAACACCGCCGCGCGGCTAAGCTGAAAGATTGACGTCAGGTCGGTCAATCTGGTAGGGTGAAGTGAAACGTTGTTGTAGGAGGAAACTATGCAAATTAGAAAAGCGCAACCACAAGATAGTGCGCAAATTGCGCCATTGATTGCGATGATTTATCGTGATATGGAAATGCCAGTGTTGAAAAATGTCAGCGAGGCTGATTTATTGGCGATGCTGACCAAGTTGTACGCCATGCCTGAAAATATTGACGGGCTTGCGCAGACGTTTGTCGCTGCCGATGGTCAGCACGTACTCGGTGTGGCGTTCGGTCACCCGGCGGAAAATGAAGTCGCTGTGAACCAGATTTTGGCGCGCGTCTCAGCCGCACAGTCTGGGTTTGATGGCCCGCTGGAACTTGGTGGGGAAGCTCGACCAGGTGAATGGTACCTGAGCATGCTAGCGGTCGACCCGCAAACCCAAGGTCACGGTGTCGGCAGTCAGTTATTGACGGCGTTACCAAAGCTAGTCGCTGATTTGGGTGAAACCAAGTTAAGCTTAAACGTGGATGATGGTAATCCACGGGCCGCAAAGTTGTATCATCGCCAAGGTTTCACGGTCGATGGTAAATTGATGATTGGCGTTCACCCTTATGAACATATGATCAAAAAAATATAAGTTAGTTAATCAGTCTGGGACCGTTAGTCAGTTCTCAGGCTTTTTTTATGGTGATGAGACGGGTAAACTAGACCTTAAGACTAAGATGTTAGGGAGGAATTTTGGGATGCAACTATATTTTGTCCGGCATGGTCAGACGCAGTTTAATGTGGAGCAACGGTTTCAAGGTGGGTCAGCGGATTCACCGTTAGTTGAGGCCGGCATCAACGGAGCGAAAGCGGCTGGCAACTATTTGAGCCAGATTCAATTTGCCAAAGTCTACAGCAGTCCACAGGGGCGTGCGTTAGATACGGCGAAGCTGATCACCGCTGAAAATCGTTGGCAACCGGCAATCACTGTCGAGCCGCGCTTTAGTGAGTTTGACTTTGGCAGCTGGGATGGTCAATTGGAAAAGGATGTTGAGCCCAAGGACCAGCTTGAAAAGGTGATTAATCAACCAGCAGCTTATCAACCAGAGTTGGCTAATGGCGGGGAAACGTATCCTGAATTTATGGCGCGAACCACGGCGGCGGTGCATGCGGCGGTTGCTAAGGCTGGTGTGGACAATCCACTTCCTGTTTTGATTGTGTCACATGGCCTAGTGACGACCATGACGATCAAAACGTTAATGGGTGTGCCAATTTCTGGGTTGCGCGATCCATTTGTCATCGACGGGAAGACGTTACACACAATTGGGCACGGAATTGTGGATAACGATAGTTTAACGATCGTTGAAACGACTGACAATCAAAACTTTAAGTTGAAGACTTGGAACGAGACGAGTTATTTGGCTAATTAAAGGCTGGTAATTTTAACCAGTTAATAGTTGATAATTGCCGCTTCCGGTTGTTGTTGATAACATGCGGCCGTGGGACCGGGGCAAGCCTGAGGAACGTCTTGCCCCTCGCCCGAAAGCTTTGCAAAACCCGCAAATCTCTCGGCCGGTCCGTGGTGTAAGACCGGAAATTCGCCGGTCAAACGCCACCCACACGGCCGATGCTATCAACAACAACCTCCAGCTAGTTAACTGCTTTGAGTGATTAGTTAATTGGACGGAGCAATGAGCCGTACGAGGCAATTCTGGGTATAACCAACGCTGGCGTTACTGGATTTCACGGCAGTTTTGACACTTTTGGTCTTTAGTTACCAGTTATAAAGTAAAAAATAACACAAGAGGGTTTCAGAAATCAGTTTTAAGATTTCTGAAACCCTCTTTGATTGTCTAAGTTTGTTACAGTTTAAAGTAGGCTGACGAGACTTTCGGTCATTAAATCAGCGACATCTCGTGCTTGCCAGAAGCGGTCAATCAGTGGTGCAAAGGCGTGATTCTGACCTTGATATTGAACAAAGGTCGTTTCAACGCCAGCATTGGCTAAGCGTTCGGCGTATTCCCAAGCTTGCAGACGGAACGGATCGAATTCACCCATCATGATCATTGTCGCTGGTGAGTGTGCCAGGTCGAGTTGATTGATTGGCGAAACTAATGCCGAGGCAGCCTCAACGTTGGCTGGCAGATAATAATCAGTCATGATCGTATCAATTTGCCGGAACAAGTCGTGGTAATGTGCAAAACGGTTTCGCTGACTTGGAATAATTGGAAATTGGCTGACATCCCAAAGCGGGCCTTGGTGGTCAGCACCTGGTGCGGTGACTGGGTATAACAATAATTGTTGATTAATTTGATTGCCACCTAGTTGACGGTTTAAACTTGCCACGGCCAAAGCAATATTGGCGCCCGCCGAATCCCCGGCAATCGCGATTTTAGTGTCTGGCCGAGTTTCGTGCAAGTACTGGATAACGGCTAAGCCATCTAGCATACCAGCAGGGGCTTTATGTTCTGGGGCGAGACCATAATCAACGTTGATGATTTCACAATGACTTTGGTCGGCAATCATTTTCAGGAGTACGGTATTGTTTTGAGGCTCACCACCGTAAAAGGCACCTCCATGGAAATAAACTAGCATTTGGTGCTTTAGGACGATTGCTGGGGTCAGCCATTCGATTGGGACGGCGCGGTTCTGACAATTTAGTAAGGTTTGTTCAACAGTTACGCGATCCCCAATAGGATCTTTAATCGGTGGGGTGAGGCTACCGTCCCGTAGCGCGGCCAGATTATTTTCTAAGTGGACTGGTTCGTCCAAATTAGTCATATTTTTCAAGACGGCGGGATCAAGTTGACCGCCAGAGACTTCGTCATTAAAAGGTTTAGTAACTTTATTAACACCGTTGATTTTTACGGGCTTTAGATTAGTCATGGGCATCATAATTAGGACCTACTTTCTTAAAGTGTTAACTGACGCGTACAGTTAGTTCTTAAGTCTTATTATAAGTAGGGGGGATATGAATTAATAAAATACTGAATAGTAACTTTAGTGAATAATCATATTGGTGGCTGCTTATTTGAGGGTGCCTCGGTTGCCGCCTGCCGGTCGGGACCTAAAACGCTGGAACGCCATGGGCCATTTTAAAGCCAAAGGGCGGTCTTTAAAACTGGCCTTTTCCTAAGTCCGGGAAGCCCACCCGCACTAAGGAAAATTTCATGGCTGAGCGTTTTAGGCCCCGACCTCTCGGCTAAATAGGATGCTGTTCTAGATAGCTAACGTGTATCTGGCAATGTTTTTGATACTGAAATAAATTGCTGTTGTTGACTACAAGTGCATCCTCAAGAAAATAAAAATCTGTAAAGTGTCATAGATTTAACTATGATGCTTTACAGATTTTTTACTAAGAGTTGAAAATATTAAGCCTGTTGAGAATTTAATAATACTGGTGTTGGTTATGTCCAAAACTGCCTTGCACCGCTCATCACGCTGTCAGTCTGAACAACAAACTAATCACTAAAAGCAGTTATTTAGCTGTAGGCTGTTGTTGAGTGCATCGGCCGTGTGGGTGGCGTTTGACCGGTGATTGTCCGGTCTTACACCACGGACCGGTCGGGAGATTTGCGGTTTGGGCAAAGCTTCCGGGCGAGGGTCAAGACGGTTGTCAGGCTTGGCCCGGTCCCACGGCCACATGTACTCAATAACAACCGGAAGTGGCACTATGCGACTAGCTTGCATAACGCGGCTCAGCAATTTTTAACCAAAAATTGAATTTAGTTCTTAAATGGTTGGTTTGAGGGCTAAGGCTTTAGCAGCTTCTTCACTGTCGTCAAAGTGATGCTTGGTCCGACCTAAAATCTGATAGTCCTCGTGACCTTTGCCGGCAATCAAGACGACGTCACCGGGCTGTGCTTGGGCAATCGCTTTAGCAATGGCTTCATGGCGGTCAACGTAAACTGGGACGTTAGCGTCGGGAACGCCGGCGACCATGTCTTGCAAGATGGCTTCAGGGTCTTCGGTCCGCGGATTGTCAGAAGTGAAGATTGGCTTCGTACTCCGTTGAACGGCAATCTTGGCCATCTTTGGCCGCTTACCTTTATCACGGTCACCACCACAGCCAACGACACAATAGATGTCCTTTTTGGCGAAGTCTTGAATGGTTTCCAAGGCATTGAGTAAGCCATCGGGAGTGTGGGAATAGTCCACAATCACGCTGACACCGGTATGGGATGGGACTGCTTGGAAACGACCCTTAACACCGGGAACTTTTTCGAGCGAGGCAATGATTTGGTCTTCTGGAATCCCACTTGCGTAAGCGGCGGCAAAGGCGGCCAACATATTGTAGACGTTGAATTGGCCAATCAGTTTCATAGTGACATGGGTCACGTGACCAAAGACGGACAAATCGAATTCGGTGCCGTGGCTTTGAATTTGGACATTTTGCGCGTTGATCATGGCGTCGGGTTTCAACCCAAAGGTCAACACATGTGCCGCTGTATATTGTTCAAATTCTTTGCCAACCGGATCGTCAGTGTTCAAAACGGCAACTTTTTCAGTGCCATCTGCACCATATTTATTCCCAAGTTGGGCGAATAACATCGCTTTGGCTTCGGCGTATTTCGCCATCGTTTTGTGGAAATCCAAGTGATCTTGCGTCAGATTAGTGAAGACGGCAATATCATAATCGATGCCCCAAACACGGCCGAGTACGAGGGCGATAGAAGAGACTTCCATGGCAACTGTGTCCACACCAGCATCCCGCATGGCCGCGAGTGTCCGTTGTGTCGTGATGGCGTCAGGCGTCGTGTTAGCGGTGGGGAGCTTCTTGTCTTTAATTTTACGATACATCGTCCCAATCAAACCGGTGGCTTGTTGTTGGTCACGATAGATTTGTTCGATCAAATGAGTCACGGTCGTTTTACCATTGGTCCCAGTAACGCCGATCATCCGCATCTTTTGGCTCGGTGCACCATAGAAAACGTCGGCCAAGATCGCCATTGCGCGTTCCGTATTTTGAACGTAAATCACGGGAACCGCGACGTTGATTGGTTTCTGGGCCACGATGATTTTGGCACCAGCCGCGACAGCTTGGTCGACCAAAGTATGACCATCCACGTGGTAGCCATCGACGGCTACAAACATGGCGCCGGATTTGATTTCGCGAGTATCCTGCGTCAGCATGGTCACGTCAAAATCACTGTCCAAAGCTGGTTGGACTTGTTTGAATTTTAAACTATTAATTAATTTGCTTGCTTTCATTAATTTAGACGTCCTTTTTTAATTAAAATAGACTACTTATCGGTTACTAGAATACCATGCGGCAGGCTAAAAAGTCGAGGTGCACCAGCCGCATCGTTAGTTGAACGAGCTGAATCTGATGGGATTCTGCGACGAAAAAACGCTAGACCCGAGTTCAGGTCTAGCGTTTTCGTGAACTTAAGCTTCGATGCCTAAAAATTCATCATGTAACGCGTTCATTGCGACTTTCAAATCAGCTTCTTTAACTAGGACCCAAATGGTGGTGTAGCTATCGGTTGATTGTAAAATGTCGATATGTTGCGCGCTTAAAGCGGTGACGATGCGAGCTGTCACACCGGGCGTCCCGGTGATCCCAGCGCCAACAACTGAAACCTTGGCACAGTTGCCAATCGCCTGGCAATGCACTTGAGCTTTAGCGAAGAGTTCTTGCGCAACTTTAGCATCGCCATTGACCAAATTAAAGACCACTTGGTGTTGGGTGATGTTGATAAAATCAACACTCAAGTTATGTTGTGCCATTAATTGGAAAATTTCACTGGAACTCATTTTATCGGTTGGTACTGTGAATTGCGTCAAATTGGTTTGATGCGCAACTCCAGTGACGGTGCGATAATGTTCGATTTGTGTTGTTGTGCGGTCGGTGACCAACGTGCCGAGTTCATCGGGGGCTTGATAAGTCGAGCGAATCCGCATCGGAACGTGCGCTTGTTCCGCAATTTCAACGGCGCGCGGGTGAATCACTTTAGCGCCTTCATGAGCCATGTTCGCTAACTCTTCGTAGCTGATAGCCTTAATAAAGCGTGCGTGGGTGACTAAACGGGGATCAGCTGTCATCATCCCGTTGACGTCTGTGAAAATATCGACGCGTTTGGCTTTCAAAGCCGCCCCCAAAATGGCAGCGGACGTATCAGAGCCACCCCGGCCAATCGTCGTAATGTGACCGTCTTTAGTGGCACCCTGAAAACCAGTGACCACTACGACGTCGGCATCAACAAATGCTTCTTGGATTGGCTTAGGGTCGACGCGCAAAATTTTAGCGTTTTGGAAATCGTCGTTAGTCACGATGCCAGCATCGTGACCAGTCATCGCAATCACGTTTAACCCTTGTTCACGGGCTAATTCGGTGAAAACGGCGGTCGAGATGGTTTCACCAACGGAGACTAACATGTCGAGTTCGCGATTGGTTAAGCGGGAAGACTCACCGTGTACCAGACCGAGTAATGAATCGGTGGCGTAGGGCGCGCCTTTACGACCAATTGCGGAAACGACGACAATGACTTTATCGCCTTGGTCAACCGCGTATTGCACGTGGCGCAAGGCTTGCTTACGGGCGGTGTCGTCTTTGACTGACGTGCCACCGAACTTTTGTACAATAATTTCCATGAAAGTTTACGACTCCTCGATTTGACTCGCATGGGCGTTTGCCGTTGGACTATCCATTAAGTTGTCGCTTTCGACGTAGATCTTATGCCACATCATAAAGGTCAAGACAGTCCAGAGCTTCCGTGAGTTGTCACGCACGCCAGCTTTATGGTCATCCAATAGCTTCAAGAAATAGTTTTTATTAAAGTATTCATCGGTTTGAGAGTCATTGATGATTCGTTTAGCCCAATCATACATTTCGTCTTTTAACCAGAATCGAATTGGCACTGGGAAACCGAGCTTTTTACGATGCAAGACGTGTTCTGGTACGATGTCTTCCACGGCTTTCCGCAAGATATACTTAGTCGTGCCATGACTGATCCGTAAATCAGCCGGAATTTCAGCGGCCAAGTTGTAAACTTCACGGTCAACGAATGGTGTCCGTAGTTCGAGGCTTGACGCCATCGTAGTCCGGTCGGCGTTGTGCAACAAGTCGCCGTTCAACCAAGTGTGCATATCGATGAATTGCATCCGACTGATTGGATCATAGTCGACGGATTCATCGTAAAATGGTTGTGTGATTGATTGGAACGGATGATTGGCATTATAGTTCTTGATGAATTTCTTTTTCTCATCTTCGCCGAAAATGAAAGCATTGCCGACATAACGGTTTTCGAGTGGGGTGGTCCCACGCATTAAGAATGAGCGACCGCGCATCCCTTCAGGCATCATGAGCGCAATCTTCTTCAAAGCGCCGTTAATTGGTTTCGTGTAACGGAATGGTTTCAAAGATTCTGGTTCGTGATAGATCGTATAACCACCAAATAATTCGTCGGCACCTTCACCAGTCAAAGCAACCTTGACGTGCTTAACGGCTTCTTTGGCTAAGAAGTACTGCGGCACAGCGGCCGGATCAGCCAACGGATCATCCATACTCCAAACGAAGTGTGGGAAGGCCTTCATGAAGGCTTCTGGCGTGATGATGTTGCTGTAGTTTTTCACGTCGAGAATTTGAGCGGTTTCTTGGGCAACATCTAATTCACTGTAGCCTTCACGTTCGAAACCGACCGAGATCGTTTCAAGATGTGGATTATAGTTTTTGGCAATTGCTACTATAATAGAAGAATCGATCCCACCAGATAAGAATGACCCAACTGGCACATCAGAACGCATGTGGATTTTAACGGAATCGATCAAGGCATCCTTGATTTTTTGCGCATATTCATCCTCGGAGCGCTTGACTGGATGGAATTCACGGTGATAGTAGCGCGTGATTTGTGGTGCCGAGCCCAGTTTCTTAGTTAAGGAACAACCAGGAGCGAGCATTTTGATTTCTTTAGTTAACGTTTCTGGTTCTGGGACGAATTGGAACGTCATGTAGTCTTGCAAGGCATTTTGATCGAAAGTTTTGTCCTTCAAAATCTTGTAAATGGCTTTGCTTTCAGAAGCGTAGTAGAAATCACTACCTTGAACCGCATAGTAAAATGGCTTGATACCAAATTGATCACGAGCGGCAAATAACGTTTTTTCTTGTTTATCCCAAATGACAAATGCGAACATCCCACGGAAGTATTTGGTGCAATCTTCATGATATTTAGCATACATGCCTAAAATCACTTCAGAGTCAGAACTCGTTTTGAATTCATAACCTTCCGCTTTAAGTTGTTCACGTAATTCAATATAGTTATAAATTTCACCGTTGAAAGTCATCCAATAGCGTTCATTATCATAGGATAGTGGTTGATGACCACCCGCCAAGTCAATAATACTTAGGCGACGGAATCCCATTGTAATGTTGTCATCGGCAAAGTAACCATCATCATCGGGACCCCGATGGACAATCATCTTTGTCATTTCGTGGATGGTTTGATCGTAAGCTTCATTATCTGCTTTTTTCCGATCAGTTAAGCAACCAACAAAACCGCACATGTGTGTTCATCTCTCAATCTGTAAGTTTAAGTTTTTTAAGGCACTGAATGGTACTCAATGTTTTGTTGTTAATTTACCTGATTTTACCGCTTAAGTAAAGCAATCATAGGCATTGTAACGGATTCTTACCGAATTGCCATCATATTCTTGACAGGTTTTGGCCTGATTTCGATATTTAAAAAGTAATATTCGGTTTATACATATAACTAATGAGTACACTTGAACTATTATACTTGCTTTAAGCGCTAAGATAAAGATGATTAAGCGTTTCGTAGCGGTTACAAAGTAAAATAAATTTAATATAATTGACTTTTTGCTGTCACTGAAACGTGCTAGTAACCGTCCTAATATTACAAAATATTACAAAAAGAGCCATTTATTACAGAAAATGGGTGAATTAGTAATCTGCTTGCTATTGGTTTGTTACATCCAGTCCGTATACTTAGCTCCTGTTGTTAAGTCCGGTAACCACGTGGTACTGAACTTTAAGAAACTACCCAAAAAACACAGGAGTGAAACTATTTATATGAAGATCAAGAGTTTACTATTATCAACTGCAGCCGCGGCTAGTTTGTTTGTCCTCGGCACAACTGCTGCCAACGCCGACACCGTTACGGTCAAGGCTGGCGACACCGTTAGTGCATTGGCAGACACTTATAACACCACGATTTCAGCAATTGAAAAAGCTAACTCATTAGCTGACGTTAACTTAATTATCGTTGGCCAACAGTTGGAAGTAAATGGCACGACGACTCAAGCTGTCGCAACACCAGCTTCACAAGCACCGGCCCAATCACAGGCGCCTGCTTCACAAGCCCCAGCTCAGTCTCAAGCCCCTGTACAATCACAGACCCCAGTTCAATCTCAAGCACCTGCTCAATCACAAGCTGCTTCAGCAGCCCCAGCAGCAACGACGGCTAGTGCGCCAGTTCAATCACAAGCGCCAGCAGCCACGACCAATGATTCTGACAGTTCAGCTAAAGCTTGGATCGCCAACAAGGAATCAGGCGGTTCATACTCAGCTACCAATGGTCGTTATATTGGTAAGTATCAATTAGACTCATCATATTTAAATGGTGACTATTCAGCGGCTAACCAAGAACGAGTTGCCAACAACTATGTTTCATCACGTTATGGTTCATGGGCAGCAGCACAATCATTCTGGCAAGCAAACGGCTGGTACTAAACTCAGCTTAAATTTAGATTAAATCAAAAGGAGCACCATCACCCATTTTGTGGGCTGATGGTGCTCCTTTTTTTTAGGTTAGCGCTGGATAGGGATCCGGCAAGCCATTGGCGATCTTTTCAGCTTTCGCGTATCGTCTTTCGGCGGTGATGACTTGTTGGGCGTTGGGGGCATTGTAAATATTGAGCTTGAAGTCAATTTCTTTTAAATTCGCCATGATTTTTTGTTGTGCTGCCAAGATGGCCTCACGATGGGCGCTTAATAAAGCTTGTCGTGCGGGAATAGTACTTGGACCCGCCATGACAGCGTCGATATAGTGACGGATGTCAGCGATTTTCATCCCGGTATTTTTTAAACAAGTGATGGTATGCAAGAGTTGTAAGTCGGCATCGGTAAATTCACGGTAGCCGGCGTGATTCCGACTGACGAAGGGTAATAGTCCTTGTTTGTCGTAAAAACGTAAGGTATAGATGGATAAATGTGTCTTTTCAGCGACGGCTTTAATCGTATAAGTCAAAAATGTCTCCTCCTACGCTTGCCCTAGAGTATTGTCTAGGGCTTATGATGAGTCCAGTTTAAAAGACATCAGTCAAAAATACAAGCAAACGGGAGTTAATTAAAATGAAGCAAAAGGTCTTAGTTACAGGTGGAAATGGTTTTTTAGCGCTATGGGTGATCAAGGATTTATTAGCAGCTGGTTACGCGGTTCGAGCAACGTTACGGTCATTAGCTAAGGTGACTCAGGTTAAGACTGCGCTTCGGCAACAAGGTGTTTCGGTAGCCAATTTGAGCTTTATTGCGGCGGATTTGACTCGTGATGACGGTTGGGATGCGGCGATGGCAGATATTGAAACGGTGATGAGCGTGGCAGCGCCAGTTTTTGTTAATAGTGAGGCTGTTCCAACACAAGTCGTCCAAACAGCTAAAACTGGCACACTGCGCGTGTTGAAGGCCGCAACGCGAGCCGGTGTCAAGCGCGTAATCATGACGGCCAATTTGGGCGCGGTCGGTTTCAGCCGTTTGGATCAGCATGGCAAGGTCACCGAACAAGATTGGACAGATCCTGATCAACCAGGGTTATCGTTGTATGAAAAGTCGAAGTTATTGGCAGAGCAAGCTGCTTGGGCCTACGTTAAAGCGACATCGGCCGCGCCTGAGTTAGTCACAATCAATGCTGGTGCGATGTTAGGGTCAGCACTAGATCAACATGTCTCCGGTAGTTTTGGGTTAGTCAAACGTTTGTTGACTGGACAGCCAACACCTAATTTTAAGGTCAACGTGGTCGATGTGCGTGATGTCGCAGCCATGCACGTGTTAGCAATGACCACGCCTAACGCAGCTGGTCAACGGTTTCTGGCAGTGGCGGATGGCCCAATAACTGCTAAAGAGATTCGGACGTTAATTAAGACACAACGACCGGCTCAAGCGACGAAATTGCCCAAAGCATTACTCCCAACTTGGTTAGTGCGGGGATTAGCCCCATTTATCCAACCGGTGAAAGAAGTCAATTTGATGATGCGGGTGAACCACCAAGTTAGTAATCGCAAGGCCCGGACAATTCTGGGCTGGCAACCGATGAGCTCAGCCGAGCAAGCCGTTTTAGCGGCGGTGGATTCGTTGACGACCAAATAACAGCAAAAAGGACTGTGGCAATTGTCACAGTCCTTTTGCTGATTTTAGCCCCAACCGACTAAACGGAGCAGTGCCATGGCAATGACACCCGTGATGACGACGGCCAGCAAGCTTTTGGTTAATACGCCGGCAAGAATTGCTGGGATTGAAGCGGTGATGTTTTCGAGATTAAAACCGGGCCATTGCCCAGCGTGATAAGTGAGTAAACTTTCGACGAAGATGGCGGTCATAATGGCGACCGGTACAAATGATAGAAAGTTGATCAGCCATTTAGGCACAGTCAAGTTTTTAATGACCGCGAAAGGGACGACCCGGGAAAGCCAAGTGACTAGCCCGCACAGTAAAATGGTGACGAGCACGTATTTAGTCATGGGGACTCACCGCCATTCCAAAGCCACAGCCCAGCAACGTGGCAATCAATAACGCAATATTACCGGGGAAGAACCGCATTAAGAAAAACATGGCGATGGCTACAAATAAGACCACTAATAATTGTGTTTTTAAGGTTTTACTGCGATCCGTGATAATTTGTAAGTAGAGCAAGCCAATAAACATGCCAACGACCGCAAAGTCTAAGCCAAATTGGTTGGGATCGGCAATTAAGTTGCCTAATAAACAGCCAACTACTGTTGCGGCTGCCCAAACTAAATACGCCAGAATATTGGCGGCATGCAACCAGCGTGGTCGTAATTGGTGATCAGTTCGATTGATTTTGTTCATGCTGAGCGCAAACGTTTCATCGGTCAGTAGGGACCCTAATGCAATATTTTGTAAAAGGGAATCTTTTTTGAAGTACTGTGCGATTGACATACTCATCAAGATCATCCGTGAGTTAATGAGAAAAGTTGAGAGGACGATGGCAGAAATTGGGCTACCCGCGAGTAGCATGCTGATGATAATAAACTGCGCTGAACCTGCATAAACAATCAATGACATGAGTAAAACGGCCAGAACTGATAAGTGACTCGTATTGGCGACAATGCCCATGGCTAGGCCAACACCAATGTAGCCAAATAACGTTGGGACAACGTCTTTAAACCCACTTTTAAAGGTTAACTCTGCATTCATATGTATTTGGAAGCCTCCTTGACTAGTCAAAAAAATGACGTGATTCTAGTTTACACTTTTTGGTGAAAATAATGAAGAATTTTATCATGCCATTTTAATGTGCTGGTCACGAAATTATTACTTGCATTTGCTGGTGGCTGGGCGTAACATAAGCACATTGATTTTTTGAAAGGACAAATGGTGAGAGAAAATGACTCTGGAACAATTAGCAGCCCGTAGCGGGGTCGCTGCTGATAAAATCGCCGCTTACACGCAAGCTGGTTTATTGCCATGTAAGGATGCACATGCAACGTTTAGTGCCGACGATCAATATTGGCTAGATATGGTCAATTGCTTCTTAGAAAATGGCTCATCCGTTGAGGACTTAAAAGATTTGATGCCACTATGTGAACAGTGTGCCACCAATTAGCCCTAAATCAGGATACTGCAATCGTGCAAACGAGTTTGATGAAAATCAAGCTCGTTTTTTGTTCACCCGGGAAATAATTGCCGCTACCAATGAAAAACTTTTTTTGCGATAATTAAACAAAAGGGTTGCTTATGACGCCACGTCATCCCGTATAACTAGTGTTGGAGGTGAGATCTATGTCACAATACACGACCGGTGAGTTAGCTAAATTAGCGCAAGTTTCAGTACGGACGATCCAATATTATGATCAACGTCAGTTATTAATGCCCAGTGCCAAGTCTGAGGGTGGGCGACGCTTGTATAGTGTGGCCGATTTGAATCGCTTGAAGTTGATTTTATTGCTGAAGCAGTTAGGGCTTTCTTTGAAGTCGATTCAAGCGGTGTTGGCTAGTCCAGAAGCGCCGAAAGTCTTAAGACTCTTATTAGTTGAGCAAGCCAATGTCCTACAGAAGCAAGTTGATACGACGCAACAACAATTAAGTCAAATTGAACAGTTGCAACGGGGCTTGACTGATTTAACGAACTTACCGATAAATTCAATTACCGACATAGATCAATTAATGACAAATCAACAAGGGTTATCGCGGATTCATCGACAATTGCTACTTTGGAGCATCGGCATCGATGTGATTGAGATTGGAACGCTTACTTGGGGAATCGTGAACGGTCAATGGTGGCCATTTATCATCGGTCTGGCTATCGTTGTGCTTGGTGTGGCTTGGTTAACCCATCACTATTTTCAAACGGTCAATTATGTTTGTCCAAACTGTCAAACCAGCTTTGTCCCACACTATTGGCAGGCTGTGTTTGCGCGACATACGCCTAAAACGCGCAAGCTAACTTGTCCACAGTGTCACGGTCGCTATTTCTGTGTCGAACATTATGGTCGCTAATTAAAAAATGCCACCGCATTAGTCGTTGATGAACTAACGTGGTGGCATTTTTGAGTCCTTCAAGTGAAGACTTATTTAGCTTGTTTAACGGTTTTGATCATGCTTTGCATGGCGCTAGCTTGATATTGCGCTGCAGCTTGTTTTTCGAGTTGGGCTAACTGGGCTTGAGTCATGCTTGGATTCTTCATCATAGCGGCCTTGACCGTATTTTGAACATAAGCCTTGGCACGAGCCTTTAAAGTTGCCGACTGTTGCTTAGCAAGCTTGTTAAGTTGTTTGGCTTGCGCCGTGCTGAGCACGACCCAAGTCTTCTTAACATAGAATGTATTGGTCCGTTTAATCAATTGCTTGTCATTGTTGGCGATACCAAACCAGAACTTGGCTGTCCCACTCTGATACGTCCAGCGGGTAGTCTTCGTGACCAGCTTGGTTGAACCAGTCGTCGTTTTGACTTGGTTAGCCGTTTTGACGCTGGCAGTTGTGGTACTAGGCTTCTTTTGATCAGCGGTGGTCTTATAAATGTAGACGCGATGCTGGTCAGCGGTCCCAACGGATTGATACAAGAGCATGTCGAGTTGCGAGGACCCCGCCGACTTCAACGCGACAGTTTTAGTTGTGGTTACTTTTTGCATGCCAAAGTGTTGGCTGTCATTCATGACAATGAGCGCTAATGACGCGATTAAAGCAATGCCAAACAAGCCAGTTAAGCTATATTTGACCCATGACCCTGACATGTAAACAGCGGTTAAAAACAAGGCGATGGCACTAATTATTAGTAAAACGATAGTCATTAGGCGTCAACCTCCTTTTTGGGTAATTTCGTTGAGTGCGTCTTGTCTTGCATGAAGAAGGCGACGATTAATCCAACGACACAGAAGGCGACAGCGACGTAAAATGCGGCATGGTAGCCGTTCAACGTGGCATTAAAATACTTATCTTGATAGGCTAAAGGATTGCTCTTGAGTAATGACTTAGCAGGAGCTTGCGAAGTAGTGACGTTTGATAACACAGAGGTCAAAATCGCAGTTCCAATTGAACTGGCAATTTGACGAACCGTATTGTTGACCGCGGTCCCATGACCCATCATATCTAGTGGTAAAGCATTCATCCCAGCGGTTGTTGCTGGCATCATAACCATCGAAATCCCGAACATCCGGATGGCGTATAAGACGACGATGTAGATGGTTGGTGTAGTACGAGTGATGAACATGAACGGCACGGTCCCGGCAGTTAGGAGAAACATACCTAAAATTGCTAAACGCTTTGCCCCAAAGCGGTCAAAGGCTTGTCCGGTAATTGGGCTCATGATCCCCATCATCAAAGCTCCAGCTAACAATGTTAAGCCAGAATTAAAGGCTGAGAAGCCATGAATAATTTGTAAGTAGAGCGGAATAACCATTTCGGCGCCGACCATGGCCATGTTAGTCACGGAGCTCAGTACGGCGGCGATGGTAAAGCGAACATGCTTGAAGACGCGGAAATCCAAGAAAGGTTTTTCCATGGTTAATTGACGCCAAACGAATAAAATGATCCCGATGACCCCAATGGCTAACATGACTAAGACTTTGGTTGATGTCCAGCCATCATCACCGACAGATGAGAAGCCATAAAGTAAGCTCCCAAAGCCTAAAGTTGATAAGGCCAAGGAAAGAAAGTCGAGTTTAGGCTTCGACGTTTCCAAAACGTCCGCCATAAAGAAGAAACCTGCAATTAACACGACGGCGACGATTGGAATGATCATCCCAAACAAATCACGCCAGCTCATGTTATCGATGACCCAGCCGGAAAGGGTCGGGCCAATTGCCGGCGCTAGGCCGATAACGATTCCGGCCATCCCCATGGCAGCCCCACGTTTATCAGCGGGAAAAATTGTTAACATAATCGTTTGTAACAGTGGCATCGTGACCCCGACGCCGACCGCTTGAATCAGGCGGCCTGTCAGTAATAATTGAAAATTAGGCGCTGTAAAACAAATAATGGTCCCAATTTCAAAAATAGTCATGGCAGATAGGTATAACCACTTGGTACTAAAACGGGTACTTAACCAAGCACTTACTGGAATCATGATCCCATTGACCAACAAAAAGCCGGTCGTTAACCATTGTACAGTTGAAGTTGTAATCGTGAAGGCCTTCATCAAAGTTGGAAAGGCGGTCGTTAAAATCGTTTGATTCAGGACGGTACAGAACGTCCCAATGAGTAAAATGGCAATTAGTAAGCCACGTTTGTATGGTTTACCATTGGTATCTAAAGCAGTTGACAAGTGAACCCCTTCTCTCTAAAAAAACTACGCTGTCTAATATAATCGGATTTTATACTTTTGTCAACAAACTTGACATTAATATCAAAGAATATATACTGAATATTGTAAATTGAAGAAAAGAGGCCGCCAAGTGAACAATCAGAATGCAGCATTTTTTAAAAATTTAAAAGCGCAAGTGAATAAGCATCAATTCACAGTTGGTATTAGTGATCTTGCTAAGACGACTGGCGTTTCACAGACCCAATTACGTTATTGGGAACAAAAAGGGTACATTCATAGTCAAAAAGTTACCGAAAAAAATACCGTTCATCGTTTTTCTTATGGCACGTTAATGCGGGTTCATTTCATTAAAGCAATGTTAGATGAGGGATTCACCTTAGCTGCGGCCGCACAACGAGCGACGGAGCAAAGCACGCAGATGGAAATGATGCGAATTTTTGCCACCAACGCGTTTCAAGGTGTTGAGGAGCGGGATGGTCATCATATGATCAATCTGGGCTATTTTGATGAAGCCCATACGCAGAATTTATATGTTTATATTATTGGAAATGAACCTCATTATCGGGTCTATCCGAAAAAATAACTGAACCGTTGCTGGCTTCTAGCTTGTGAAACCGGTTAATTAATGGTAGATTTAAGTCGGTAAGTATCGGTAAGTCATGCGGACAACAAGTTTCCCACTCGTCAATCGATCTTATGGCTGGATTGACCGTTGTCATGTTGGTCGTGTTTTGAAGTTTAACTTTGCAAAGAGATTTACAACAGAGCGCGAAACTAGCGCTGAGAGATGCCTGGATTAGTCCAGGTAGTGATCGTGCATAAAACAACGTGTAATTGAATCTAGAAGTAGTTTTCAATTGTCCGGTGATGATACTTACTAGTAGGGCCCAAGTGCTGTGGGAAAGCTTGGGTCTTTTTTTATTGCAAGAGTGTGAGGTCAACCGGGTTGCTTCCGAGCATAGCCTAGCCATCAGTATCATGCGGATTTTGCATGGTGCTGGTGGCGTAGCTAAGCGAAGGACGCAGGTTGACCGAACACGTTTCGGCTATCTAGGTCCGAGTGGTTGCTTAACCGGGATAAGCGGAGCCCGCAGTCGAATTTTACACGTTTCGACTATTTAGGTAGAAAGAGTGGTTAACTGGCGTAGCTAAGCGGCCGACGCCCGTTGGCTGAGTATGTTTTGACTATCAAAGTAGCCCTCTTTCGCCGACCGGCTATAATTGCAATAGTCGCAACTTATGGGCCAAATTGGTCATTCATGACCATAACCATCATTACTTTAAGATGTCGTACTTAACCAAAAAAGCCCACCTTCAAGCTGTGAAGGCGGGTTAACTGTCTAGTCTGATTGAAGCCTACAAGGCAATCAAGTTAGTCAACACGTTCGATTTTACCAACGGCAATCGGCAAGGTGACGTGTGTGGAGTAATGTCCAACTGCACCAGCAACTGTATCTGGCAGGGAAACATCGTCGGTGACACCATGGACGTAAATGACGCGCTTATCTAATTCAAGTTCGCTGTCGTTAAAGGTGGCTTTGAAATTTGCTGTCAATTCTTTTAGTGGCACGACCTTAGTGTAAGCAAAGTAGCCGTTAGCATTCGCCACTGGATAGTCGTCGTTAGGAATGTTCATTTTGTGTGGTGCAGCGTCCAAAGGAACCATCGTCGTACCCGAAACAGCTCCGGTTTCGGGCAAATCAACGAAGCCATCTTGATTAACATCTTGTGCCATCGTGGCAATGGCAGCTGGCCGACCATCCGGAAAGCCGTGGAAATGTTCCCAATGTTGGGCATTAGCGGGTGTGTCGAATAGTTCCAAGTTAATCGTTAAGCTTTCTCCGTTGATTACTAATAAAGCACTGCCATGTGCTGCAGTCCCAATTTTTTCAGCATTTAGTGGTACGATCTTTGCACGATAGATTTTCATAAGTCATTGCCTCCGTTAAGTTGATATCGTTAGTGTATACTATAGTTGCAGCCGAAAAATTGATAATTATCAAGAAAAGAGTGGAAAATGACACATTCTGCAATTAAATGTGTGCAAGGCGCACCAATCTTTAAAGGCTTAGCCGCAGCAGATATTGCTGAGCTAGCTCAAATCTCGGTCCATCAGGAATTAGTTAAACGCGGTCAGCTTTTATATCAGCCACTGACCCCGTTAAAACGGATGATGATCGTGGATCAAGGTCGGGTGAAAGTTTATCAGTTGGATGAAAATGGTAAGGAAAAAGTATTGTACATGTTACGGGCGGGGGCAATCGATAGTGAAGCGGCCCTCTTTACACAGCATCAACATTATAATTATGCCGAAGCTGCTGAGGATAGCTTAGTTTGTTCAATTAGTCGGGATGACTTTCAGGCGTTGATTCACCGAGTGCCCCAAGTCGCCATTAACTTGCTCAATGTGTTAGGTGATCGGTTGACTGCGTTAGAGTCCGTGAGTGCTTTGACTGGTAATTTAAAATCGAAGAATCGAATTTTAGTTTATTTACAACAGCTCTGTGAACAACAACAACAAAATCCGTTCACATTACCGGAAAAGAAGAAAGAATTGGCGAGTTATTTAGGCATTACGCCAGAAACGTTGAGTCGGCAACTAGCGCAGTTGGGACAAGAGGGGGTACTCAAAATTGACGGCCGTCAAATCACGTTAATCGAAAAATGAGGCCAGTGCAGTTGCACCGACCTCATCGTCTGAGTTTAATAGTGGTTGTTTATGATTTCGCAACTTGCGCGAAGTGTCCAGCATACCATTCGTCCCAATTGACGGCTGGATTGCCGCTCTCAAAGTACTTTTGATCCAAGCGGTCAATTAAGGTTAGGTAGTCTTGATAGGAAAAGTCAACACTATCGGTGAGACGTTGATCCTTAGTCATGAAACGTGACAGGTTTAAATGTTCATTAATGTCAGTCATATAGTTGACGACATCATAATTGGACATTAGCTCAAGATTGTTGGCATCAAAAAGCTGTTGATAAAATTTGGCAAAGCTTTCAACAGCTTTATGTTGCAAGCTATCATTAAGTTGGGTAATGGATAATTGAGCATCATCATTCACGATGCGGTTCCTCCTTAGGTTTGAAGCACGGTCCGAAAAAAATAAATTTTAAAACGGCTATGACCCGTAAGTCACAGTTTTGCGCTACAATTTAATTATGGCACGATTACCGTGGCTTTTCAAAGAATTGTCAAAATTAGCGCCACTTAATTAACGAGTGGTAAAAAAATTGTAAATGGTGTACGATACATTAATTAAGCAGACAGAAAAATTTAGTTGAGGTGAAGTAAATTCATGACCCCCATGAAGGAAGATTACTTGAAAATTATTTTCGAACTTGGTGGTACGAAGAAAAAGGTGTCGAATAAGCAAATTGCACTTAGCTTAGACATCGCAGCCGGCTCCGTGACGGAAATGGTTGGTAAATTAGTGCAAGATGGTTTGGCTAAACACACGCCTTACGCTGGCATCTCATTAACTGCTGAAGGGATTCGGTATGCGGAGACATTGGTCCGGAAGCATCGTATCTGGGAAGACTTTTTGGTTGATAAGTTAAATTATGATTTGCCAGATGTGCATTCCGAAGCAGAAGTTTTGGAACATGTGACGAGTGAACGCTTGGTGGATTCACTGGAGTCTTACTTAGGTCACCCAACGCATTGTCCACATGGTGGCGCGATTCCGGATAAGGATGGTCACTATACGGAAGACAGCCATACTGCGCTAGCCGATACCGAAGATGGTACGGTGGTTTCAATCGAACGGTTTATTGATAATCATGATTTATTACTTTACTTACATGATATTGCTTTGAAAATTGGGCAATCAGTTAAAGTCATCAAACATGATCCGTTTGAGGGTCCGGTGACGATCGAGGTTCAAACGACCGGCCAACAAATTCCGGTTAGCTACAAAGCGGCTCATAACATCTTTGTTAAATAGACCGTTATGTTTGAAAATCGATTAACGAAATGTGGCGATGGCTCACTGATTTTTCGGAATTCTTAATCGTTTGATAAAAGAATTTTGGAAATCCACGTGATTCGCTATCCTTTTCAAAGACAATATGCTACAATTACTCTTGTAGCTTGGTTAGGTAATTTTGGTCAGATCGTTTCAATAAACTATCCCCATTTGCACCGAATCATGATTTACATTAATTTATATGTGCAAAAAAGCACTAGGAGGATTTTTTATTATGGAACATGGAACAGTTAAATGGTTTAACGCCGATAAAGGTTTTGGTTTTATCACTCGCGAAAACGGTAGCGATGTATTCGTACATTTCTCAGCTATCCAAGAAGACGGCTTCAAGACTCTTGAAGAAGGCCAAGCTGTATCATTCGACGTTGAAGAAAGCGATCGTGGCCCACAAGCAGTTAACGTTACTAAAGACTAATTAACGGCTTAAAAGGCTTTTCTCTAACTTGTTAGAGAAACTTCAAAGACCGGTTATGGAGGGAAACTTCCATGGCCGGTTTTTTTCGTCGTTTTTGAAGATAAAGGTGGCCGTGGCGCTGAATTTAGCTTAAAGTTAGGCTATTGAGAAATTGAGACGACGATGAAGGGGCTGCTGAAATGACGACGGATGAATTAATAATTGCGACCTGCTTAAAAGCGGGCAAAATCATGGTTGAGAATGGGTCGGAGATCTCACGGGTCGACGATACCATGACGCGAATTGCGCAAAACGCCGGCGTCGTGCAGGCGAACACCTATGTGACGATTACTGGGGTTATGATGTCGATTCAAGGTCGGAATGCCACGCAGATTGCTTCAATCACGAAACGGACAATTGATTTGGAAAAAGTCGCGCAGGTGAATCAGTATTCTCGTGAGTTCGCGGACCAACGAATTGATCTACCAACGCTACATGCCCGGTTGAATCAGTTGGATCAGGCGTCACGTTCATTTCCGTTATGGTTACAGCTGGTAGGAGCGGCCCTAGTTAGTGGCCCGCTGATGATCATGTTCCGTCAAGAAACGATCAATACTTGGCCAACGGTGTTGATTGGGACCCTGGGTTACTTAGTCTTTTATTTATTGAACCGTTATTTGAAAATTAAATTTTTGAGCGAATTAGCCGCCGCATTGTTTATTGGGTTTGCGGCTGAATGGACCTATCAGATTGGTTGGGGGACAAACATCAACGATATCATTATTGGGGCGTTGATGCCGCTAGTTCCGGGGGTCCCGCTGACAAATGCGGTCCGCGATATTTTAGCAGGAAATTTTGTCAGTGGTCCGGCGCGCGCAGTTGAAGCACTCATTTCGGCGGCAGCATTGGGCTTTGGCATTGCTGTCGTGATTACGATTTTTTGAGGAGGACGTGCTGATGGGTGTCATTGGACAATTAATATTAGCTTATTTGGCCGTTCTGGGATTCGGCTTGATTATCAATATCCCACATCAAGCGTTAAATCTCGCTGGCTGGATTGGGACTGTGACTTGGGGTGGCTACTTGCTCGTCCAAGTATTTGATGGTGGTGTCGTACTCGGCAGTTTCATTGGTTCGGTCGGAATCGGGGTTTTAAGCAGTCTCGCGGCACGTTATAAAAAGATGCCCTCAATTATTTTCAATATTCCCAGCTTAGTTTCGTTTGTCCCTGGGAGCCAAGCTTATCAAATGGTGCGTAATTTTGCGTTAGGCAACTATGATCAAGCGGTTGGGTTTATGTTACAGGTGGTCGTCATTACTGGCGCAATTGCGTTGGGATTTTTGGTTGCAGAGTTATTAAATCAATTGATCGCGTTTTGTCGTCAACATTGGCAACAGTTGCGATCCTAAATCGGGGATGGTCATCACAAGATAGTGGTGACTTTTTTTGTCGGATGACTTGCATTAGACCTACTCGAAGCTAGTATGATGAGTTTAGCTTGAAGATGGGGGAGTTATTAATGAACAGTCAAAAGTTTAGACACGTATCGGGTTTGATTTTAGCCCTTGTGTTAACGATTAGCCTAGTGGGTTGTGGTCGCCAGTTAAAGACGACAAAATATGTGCAAAGTACCACGCCAACCTTGTTTTTTCATGGCGGTGGGAGTAGCTATCATGCAGAGGAACACATGGCGGATGCGGCTAAGCAAGCCGGTGTCACCAAGACGATTATTCGCGCGATGGTTGCTAAAAATGGTCAGGTGAAATTAGTTGGCAAAATTCGCCCGGGTGCGATCAATCCGATTGTTGAAGTGAATTATGCCAATAATAAAGAACTCAATTATCGCAAACACGGCCAGTGGGCAGCAAACGTGGTTGTCGCGTTACAGAAACAGTATCATTTTAAGCGCATTAACATGGTCGGACATTCGCTGGGAAATATTTCGTTGATCTATTATTCATTGAACAATGCTGGCAATCGGCAGTTACCAAAGTTGTCAAAGCAAGTCGATATTGCCGGGCATTTTGCTGGGTTGGATTTCAAAGGGATGCCAGCAAGTGTCACCCAACCAGCGGGATTGACCTTGAATGCGGCTGGTAAACCGAATAAAATGAACGCCACTTATCGTGAAATGACCAAGTTGCGACAGGTTTTGCCTAAACAGCAAGTTAAAGTGTTGAATCTGTATGGCAATATTGGTGGTCATACGGATGGGACGGTCCCGAATGTGGCGACACTCTCCTTAAAATATTTGGTTGCGCCGCGAGCGAAAAGTTACCAAGAAAAAGAATTCACCGGTAAACTCGCAAGACATTCGAAATTACATGAGAATCCCCAAGTGGATCGTAGTCTGATCCATTTTCTATGGGGAAAATAGCAAAATGAAAGCACCGGCTCACAAATTGGGCTGGTGCTTTCATTTTGGTTAACTATTGTCGGATTCGATTAAGAACGAGTTGATGATTGGCGTTACGTGTCATTTCCCAAACTTCGGTGAAACGTTCAATATAAGTTTTGTCATGGCTGTTTTGGTTATAAGCCGCTGACTGATTGTCATACTGGAAGTAGTCGCGAGCTTGCGCGGTCACGACTACGTTTAACTTGGCTGGCGTAGTCGTGATTTCTTGAGCCAAATCTATAATCACGAGTCCCTCTAATTGATCCGTTTTATGTTGTTGCTGGTATTTTTTTAGAATTCGGCGCTGCTTGGCAAAATAGCGTGATCCCATTAAGGTACTGAGTGTGTTTAAATCATTCTTGGTCCAGGCAGTTTCAACCTTGTAAAAGAATGGCTCAAATTCACTGCGTTGCTCAGCTGATAATGGCATGGTATTTTGAGGCGCTAGGTGTTGCTTTTGCCGTCGTTGTCGAATTTGACGCACGCCAGGAACAATAAACAATAACCCAAAACCAGCAAAAATAATCACATCAAAAATATTTGTCCGGTGATAATAGCCACCACCGTAATAACCACCGTTGTCGTAATCATTGTTGTTATAAGTACTAGTCGTGCCGCCGTTGCTAGTACCACCACCTGCGTTACCGCCAGTACTCCCACCGGCCCGTGCCATTGCAGGTAATGGGGTGAGTAATAGCAAAATTGCGACGGTTAGTGTTAGACCCCATTTTCTCAAAGTTAGTGCACTTCCGTTCAAGGATTAAGTGCATTAAGTTTAACATAATGAGTGATCACTGATTGTTAAGTTCGTGTAATTAATGAGTAAAGTTCAGTTCGTTGCTAGTCAGACAGGCGGGTCGATTCAGCAGCGTTAAAGACCCAGCTACCAGTGTCGGTTTTCTGATAGGCCATTTCGGTGATTTTACCGGTTTTCATATCGGTGAAGATGAATTTGATTTCATCGTTGTTCCGAGTAGCGTAGCGAACGCTCAAACCATTGCTAGGGTTATCTTTGATTTTTTCAACCGCCGCCCCTAAGGCGGGACCGTCTGGATACTGACTGGCTAGTTCAAATTTTGCTTGTGACATGAGATTACCTCTTCCTATTAAGCTGATGTTTCATTATATCATGGGGTTGTTTACGATTACCGCATAATAATTATTGCGTTTTATCGGTTCACTGAGTATTATATTAATTGTGTTAATTGTTTGTGATTTTAATTAGGAGGGCGCACATGAAAAAAAGGTTAAAACGGGTCATCGGTGGGGCCATGATGCTGGTAGTAGTGCTGCTTGCAACACCACAGGGGGTCATGGCTAGCCGGACTTATCGGCGCACACGCACGACACCGGTTGCAAAAAAGGCCTACTATACGACGGATACTAAGTCACATACTTTTAGAGCGAATGGCAATTACAGTCGTTGGACTTTTAAAGCTAATCATGATTTAAAAAATTATCGAAATACGACTTGGGTGACGACACAGAAAACTTATATCATGATGAACGGGAAACGCGTTTTGTATTACTGGGTGCACAACAGTAAGAATAATGCGACCGGCTGGATTTGGAGTGGTTATCTAAAATCGAAAGCTACTGCCAGTGTACCTAAAACGGAGGCACAGTTAGTAGCCCAAACGAAAGTCGCCAAAAAAGCGCAACAGATCGTGACCGTGGTTCAGAATGGGCCATCCACGGCAACGTTGAAATTATGGCAGAAGCAGCGGAATGCAACTTGGCAAAATGAGTTAACTGCCAGCAGTCGAATTGGTGCGAATGGCATTGGTCATTCGAGAGAAGGTAGCAGTACGACACCGATTGGAGCGTATCATTTGAGTACTGCCTTTGGTAAGGCAACGACGGCTCGCACGGCGGGCATGAGCTATCGTCAAATTAAGGCTAACAGTTACTGGATTGAAGATCCCAATGACCGTCAATATAATACTTGGCAGACGCGCGGGTGGGCGAATAATCAGAATGAACACCTGATCGATTACACACGTGCGGCGCCACATAATCAGTACGAGTTAGCAGTTGTCATGGATAATCGTGGTCAAAATAATGGTTCGGGCTTCTTTATTCATGTCAAAAATCAATGGGCAACAGCGGGCTGTGTCTCGATCAGTTTACCAGAGTTACGCAACCTAGTTAGTCAATTAGGCCAACAAGCCTATGTCATTGACGTGCAAAAGGTTGCTCAGTTACAAAATTATTAATACAGTTGTTAGCGTAAAAAATTCCTGTCAAAGTTGATTGACAGGAATTTTTTTGTACTATTGTGATTATTTACCGTACATGGAACCAGTTGTGGCTGCTTTAAGATCTAGGGACTTTCGAATAACATTAGTGACGCGTTGCTTTTCAGTTTGAGGCACAACTTCGAAGGATTGACCGTTGATCATTTTACCATTCCCTTGGGCGTGGTCTGAAACAATGTTCTTGGTTGAAGAACGATAGTTGGAGACGATGCTAGTCAAGTTACTGAACGTTAAATCGGTCCGCGTTTCCTTAGCTAAGGACTTTAAGAAGTCTTGTTTCATTAAGTTCGTTGCATTAGTACTTTCACTGATGATGGCGGTAATTAACTGACGTTGACGTTGTTGCCGTCCATAGTCACCCAATGGATCATCGTAACGCATCCGTGAGTAGCCAAGCGCTTTGGCACCATTCATATGCGTCTTAACACCTTTAGTGTAGGTATATCCTTCATAGGTAAAGGACCGAATTGGGGTGATGTCAACACCGCCAACTTCATCAACGACTTTCTTCATGCCACCCATGTTGATCAAAGCATAGTAGTCAATTGGAACATTCAACCATTTTTGAACAGTTTTAATCGTTGTCCCAGCACTACCGTAAGCATAAGCTGCATTGAGCTTAGCAGGGAAGTCTTGCTCGAAACCTGAAATCGAAACTTCAGAATCTCGTGGCAAACTCATTAACGTCGTTGTTTTAGTCGACGGGTTGATGGTTGCTAAGATAATCGTATCCGTTCGGCCTTTGTAATCACGACCCAATGCCCCAGTATCGGTCCCAAGTAACAGAATTGAGACTGGCTTTTTACCATTTAAGACAGCCGAAGTATCCCGTGACTTTTTGATGCCACTGCTTTGATACACAATCTTAGCCGCATTCTTGGCATTAAAATAAGTTCGAGCGGCAAAAGCGCCAACACCAACTAGCAATACCGCAATAATGATTAAAATGGTATTTCGAACTGGATGTTTTTTCTTTGGACCTTCGCCCCCTGAATTATCCTGATGCATCTGTGAACGACTTGGCATTTCTTCCATGAATTTTTCCTCCAATGGTTATGTAAAAACTATACATAGTTTAGCATTTTTTTGCGTTATCGGAAACAAATTCCAATTAACCCCTAAGAATCTTAAGCACCCTATAACTCGACTACAATCATACCTGTTTTTAGCCGGCAAAGTGATGGATTTAAGTTTTCTTTGTGATTTTTTAAGGTTCCCTAAATAAGGCTGGCGTTATTTCTGTCCGTAAATGGCGTATGGTATAATTTTTTTAATTGTTAATATTAATGGGGGTTCTAGTTTTGATGATCGATAAGTCGCGTCTTCGGCCGGTCAAATTCGTCATTGCAGTCATCTTATTTGCGTACCTGAGCTATTTTATTCACGCTGGTGCAGTTGGTATCGATCTATTGGATGCTGGCTTGAGTTCGTTGGCAACGATTAAAGTGAACGGCTTTTTCACTGGCCTGTTTACCGTAATCAGTTGGCTTGCTTCTCCAGGCCGGGATGTGCTTTGGATGGTGTTGTTGGCATTTTTACTGTATGGATTTAAGTACAAAATTCAGGCATTGTGGTCGTTGGCCTTAATGGCCGGTGGTGTTGTGCTGGACTTTATTTTTAAGCATCTGATTGCGCGTGACCGGCCAATTGGCCATTTGGCGTCGGATGACGGTTACAGTTATCCAAGCGGGCACACCTTGGGAACTTTCTTGTTAGTGGCAACGATTATCATTATTATCGTGCCGGAAATAGATAATTATCGATTGGCGCAAATCATCAAATGGGCAAGTATTATCTGGCTATTATTAGTCATGGTGGCGCGGGTTTATTTACAGGCGCATTACCCGACTGATACGATTGGTGCAGTTTTGTTGGGCTGGCTGTGGGTCGAAGTGATGTCATGGCTGTATATTGCCTATGCACCGAGATTATTAAATTGGCGCTTATTTTATCGGTCTTATTTGTAAGTTGGCTGAACAATCTAAATGTGTTTGTGCGCCACTAAAATAGTCGTTCAGAAATCAGTTGAAGATTTCTGAACGACTATTTTAGTATGGTACTTTTTTGTGAAATTAGGCCTGGCTTTGTAGCCATTCAAGGGCCAAAGTAAGCCAATGAGCGGCGTGAGGCTGATCAGCATCGGCTTTCCAAGCAGTTTGCGCATTGGCTAGTGCGAGCCCATGTGGCCCATGATTAAAGACATGTAGCTCATATGGGAGTTGTTGTTGTGCTAAGGCACTGGCATATGCTAACGCGTTAGTCGCTGGGACAAGCGGGTCGTCCGCTGTCACCCAAATAAAGGTCGGTCGATTTTGGACATTAACTTGGGTCTCGGCCGCCATTTCACTGACGTTACTAGTCCATTTTGCTAGAGTTGCGGCATCAGTTGGATAGCCGTCCGTGGGGTTAATGACGGGATAGCTCAAGATCACGTTGCGAGGCTTTAACTCCGCTGCGGTGGTTTGAAGCAAGGCTGGCAGTTTCGTTTGCCAGTAGTCATTATAAAGGGCTACGATATGGCCGCCGACGCTAAAGCCAACTGGTGTGAGTTGTTCGGAATCGATGTGCCAACTAGTGGCTTGTTGGCGAATCAGTTGCATTGCGCGGGCGAGATCCAAGACGGGTGCCAATCCCAATGGTTGCTGATCACTTAATAAGGTGTATTCCAGATAGAACGCTTGATAGCCGTGCCCGGCAAACGCCATGGCCAATGTTTCAGCTTGGCCGACTGGAATGTGCGTATAGCCTCCACCAGGAACGATAATAATCGCCGGATAGTGTGTTTTACCGGTATTTTGATCCGGCGTGTGTAGAAAACCGGTCAGTTGTGCTGGTCCGGTGCCTAATTTTTGCTGAATCACTTGCATGCAATCACCTCTATTGATATGGTTAACATAACTATTATAACGCAAGCGAGGGGGCTCAGTGATGCTTGAGGCAACGTCTGAGTTACAGGATGAACAATTAAAATTACGACCATTTGTCATTGGCGACGCGGCAGACTATTTTGAAATGGTACGCGATCCTAATGTGGCGGTCAATGCTGGCTTCACCCCGACTAACAGTTTAGTTGAGGCGGAATACTTACTAAGTCGGCAGTTAAAAATGCCGGAAGTGTACGCAATCGTCTTGACCAAGTCGGCCAAAGTGATTGGGAGCGTAGGGCTATACGAGCGGATGAATGCACAAGGCGAGCCCGCAGCACAACAAATGGATCTGGGCTATATGTTAACGGCAAGCGCCTGGGGGCATGGCTACATGACGGCGGCGGTGCATTTGATTGTCAATTATGCGTTGCAAGACTTAAAATTACGACGATTGACCGCCAGTTGTTTAGCCCCTAATATTGCCTCCAAGTTAATTTTGGAACACGCGGGGTTTCGACAATACGATCAAGTGACACATCCTGCCTATGCTCAGTTTGGTGCGGGTCAAACTGAGTTGTTTTTTGAGCTAGTTCCCGCAAATGGAGATGATTGCCATGCAACTCGCTAAATCATTTGAACAAGCCGCCTGTGTGCTAGTTTTATTGGCGACACAACGACCAGATATTCCGCTCACGTCGGATGTGATTCATGAACGAATCGGCGGTTCAGCCTCGTATATTCGTAAAATTATTCGGAAATTGGTCGTCGCAGACTTGGTGGCGTCAACGAGTGGCAATAATGGTGGGGTTCAGTTAGCCAGATCACCCGAAACGATTTCAATTAAAGATGTCGTGGTGGCGATTGAGGGGCCACTGCATACTTTTCCCGACCGGGGCTATTTTGACCAAGTTTTTAAAGATGTCCAACCAGTCGCAGATGAGGGGACCAAAGTCGTCAATGCGATTTTTTCACAAGCTGATGAACTTTGGCTTGAGTTTTTGAGTCAACAAAAAATTGCCGCGTTAATTAAGGATTTGCTAGCCGTTAGTCAGATTCCAGTATTAAATTGGAACAATCAAACTGAAGACAAGATGTCCCAATTGAATCGTTTATTGGCCCGAATGCGGGTTGAAAAGTGAACCCTCATACAAACAAATTAGAAATGTATGCGGTTTCGATGAGGCTTTTGTGGTTACTACAGGATTCAGCTGGACTATTGGTCAAGTTGAAATAGGAAACTTTTTTCACAAGTGAACAATCACTGTTATTGCAAGGCTATCTATGGTATTCTAACAATAATTTTCACAAATAGGAGCGAGCAAAAAAATGGCAGATAAAAAGTATTATGGCGCCGACGCAATCGTTGACAGTCTGGCAAATCATGACGTTAAATACGTTTTTGGGATTCCCGGCGCTAAGATTGACCGCGTTTTCGAACGTTTAGAACACCCTGTTAATCCTAAGAGCCCCAAGTTGATCGTGACACGCCATGAACAAAACGCCGCCTTTATTGCGGCAGGGATTGGTCGAATCACCGGTAAACCAGGGGTCGTTATGACCACTTCTGGTCCTGGTGCTAGTAATTTAGCGACCGGCTTAGTGACGGCCACGGCCGAAGGTGATCCAGTTTTGGCCATTTCTGGTCAAGTACAACGGGCCGATTTACTCCGGTTGACGCATCAAAGCATGGATAACGCGGCCTTATTTGAACCAATTACGAAATACAGTGCCGAAGTCCAAGAACCTGAGAACGTCTCAGAAGTGATTGCGAACGCCTATCAATCAGCGGTTGCTGCTAAACAAGGGGCTAGTTTTGTCAGCATTCCCCAAGATGTGACCGATTCAATTGTCCGGACACCGGTCATTAATCCGTTGCAAGCACCAAAATTAGGGCCAGCCAGTCCGGTTGAAGCGACCTTATTGGCACAAAAAATCAAAGCGGCCAACTTACCAGTTTTGCTTGTTGGGATGCGGGCATCTTCACCAGAAGTCACACAAGCGATTCGGAACTTAGTGAAAGCAGCTAACTTACCTGTTGTTGAAACATTCCAAGCGGCTGGGGTCATTTCACGCGACTTGGAAGCAGATCACTTCTTTGGACGGGTCGGCTTATTCCGGAACCAACCGGGCGACATGTTATTGAAGAAATCTGATTTAGTGATTGCGGTCGGTTATGATCCAATCGAATATGAACCACGTAACTGGAACGCTGAAGGTAACTCCCGTATTGTTGTGATTGACGCTATGCGTGCCGAAATTGATCATAACTTCCAACCAGAGACTGAATTGGTCGGCGACATTGCGCAGACGTTGGACTTCTTGTTGCCATACATGAACGGCTACGATATTAGTGTAACGTCCAAAGCTTATTTACGTGAGCTACAAGAAAAATTGAAGACTCGCGATTTTGTCCCTAATATTGATGCCGATTCGACACTCAGTCACCCCTTATCAGTTATTGCCGCGTTACAACAACGCGTGACGGATGAAATGACGGTGACAGTCGATGTAGGGAGCTTTTACATTTGGATGGCGCGCCATTTTCGAAGCTACGAACCACGGCATCTCTTGTTCAGTAATGGGATGCAGACACTTGGGGTAGCTTTGCCATGGGCGATTGCGGCGGCGTTAGTTCGACCAAATACGCAAATCGTGTCAGTTTCTGGTGACGGTGGCTTCTTATTTTCAAGTCAAGAATTGGAAACGGCAGTTCGCTTGAATTTAAACATTGTCCATTTGATTTGGAATGACGGCAATTACGATATGGTGAAATTCCAAGAAGAAATGAAGTATGGTGAAGATGCGGCGGTCAGCTTTGGCCCCGTTGACTTTGTAAAGTACGCTGAAAGCTTTGGCGCTAAAGGCCTCAGAGTTGATCAGCCGAGTGATTTGGAGGCTGTGCTCGATAAAGCGTTCAAGACTAAGGGTCCCGTTGTTGTGGATATTCCGATTGATTATTCCGACAACAAAGCCTTAGGTAAAACAATGTTGCCTGATCAGTTCTATTAGACTGATAAATTTTTGACGGTTGTCAAATTGAAATGGCTTTTGTATAATGGTTGAGTATATCGAAAGAAGAGGACGCGGTTAACAAGAGTAGCTGGTCGGAATCGGGTAACCGATGGTGATCATCAGTGAAAGGGGCAACTGCCGAAATAGGTTTGACTGTTACCGTCAAAGCTGTTGGGCCTTGGTTGAATAAATCAAGGACTGTCGCAACTGGGACTCAGTTGCGGGGCGCTATCGACGATGAAATCAGCATTTAACATGATATCTGATTAAGTCTTTTTGCGCAGTTTGCAGAAGGACTTTTTATTTTGGATTGTGATGCCAGAATCGGTGGAAACACTTTTAGATATAAATAAACGACTCTAAGTTAAATCTTAATTGACGAATCAACAAAATCAGTGCTGACTTGCCACTCTGGTTGGGCCAAAATTGGCTGGAACGTGGTGGCCACGGTTGTGAGCCAAAGGGCGGTCTCACAAGCCGGGCTTTATCTAAGACGGAAAATCACCGTCTAAGATAAACTTCACCACTGAGCCAGTTTTGGCCCGCCCGACGTTGAATCCTGTTTGGAAAGGAAAGAACGAATCTAGCCGAGAGGTTGTCAGTCACTATCAGGATTAATGAAAGAGTCAAACATTTTTTGGAGGTTTCTGCATGGCAGAAGAACAACAGCATGAAGTGAAGCGCTCGTTACAGACGCGCCATCTCTCCATGATTGCATTAGGCGGTAGTATTGGGACTGGTTTGTTTGTGGCATCCGGTTCCGCGATTTCAACGGCTGGTCCAGGTGGGGCCTTGTTAGCTTATGTTGGGATTGGGATTATGGTGTATTTCTTAATGACCAGTTTAGGTGAAATGGCGACTTATTTGCCGGTTTCAGGGTCATTTTCAACTTATTCCACCCGCTTTGTGGATCCCGCACTAGGGTTTGCAATGGGCTGGAATTATTGGTTTAACTGGGCGATTACCTTGGCCGTCGATATTAGTACGGCAGCAATCGTCATGCAATTTTGGTTGCCACACGTTCCAGGATGGATTTTTAGCTTGATTGCTTTAATCTTGATTTTCACGATCAATGCCTTATCAGTCCGGTCATTTGGTGAAACGGAATATTGGTTATCCCTCATCAAAGTGGTTACTGTGTTAATCTTCTTGGTAGTCGGGGTACTCACAATTTTCGGAATTATGGGCAGTAGTGCCACTGATCTCAGCAACTTCACCTATAAAAAAGCCCCATTTGTTGGTGGGATTCCGACGATTTTGAGTGTGTTCGTGGTCGCTGGTTTCTCATTTCAGGGGACTGAATTAATTGGGATTACAGCTGGCGAATCCGCCACGCCTGAAAAAAGTATTCCCGCTGCCATTAAACAAGTTTTCTGGCGAATTCTACTATTTTATATCTTGGCGATTTTTGTCATTGCGGCAATCATTCCTTACACGTCGAAAGATTTGTTAGGGTCGTCTGCGAGTGACATCGCCATTAGTCCGTTTACGTTAGTGTTCAAAAAAGCCGGTTTAGCCGCGGCAGCAAGTATTATGAATGCGGTCATCCTAACGTCTGTATTATCGGCAGCTAACTCTGGGATGTATGCGTCAACGCGAATGCTGTACTCACTTTCAAAGCAAGGTTATGCCCCGAAGACATTTGGCCGCGTCAATGGTCGGGGAATTCCAATCATGGCGTTGTTTGGGACGACAGTCATCGGTTTGTTGACTTTCTTATCCAGCATGTTTGGCGATCGTATTTACATTTTCTTAGTTTCAGCGAGTGGGTTGACCGGTTTTATCGCTTGGCTAGGCATAGCCATTTCACATTTGCGTTTCCGGCAAGCTTTTGTTAAACAGGGGCACGATGTCAGTGAGTTGCGCTATCATGCAAAGTTGTTCCCATTTGGGCCATTATTTGCGTTCTTTCTCTGTTTGGTGGTTATCATTGGGCAAGACCTGCACTCGTTTGCGACCTTAGATTGGCAAGCCATTGGTGTCACTTATATGAGTATTCCATTATTTGTCGTGTTATTTTTCTATTACAAAATTCGTTATCATACAAAATTGATTCCGTTGGATAAAGTTGATCTGACCAAGCATCATTTGGATGACTAGTTGAAAATTGTGTCTGAGCGAGTTCGCTCAGGCCCTTTTTTTAGGGTAAGGTTGACAGTGACTAGTGGATGGTTCAAGATAGTTTTTACGCTGAGCGATGAAAGCTTCAGCGAGTGATAACTATTCTTATGACAGTGAGTTTTATTAATCGGATCACAAGCAAGAAAGGCAATGAGAGAATTTGAAAAAAACGATGATTACTGGACTAGCACTGATCGCATTAACCGGTCTGCTGGGTGGTTGTGCAACCGGCACGAACACCAAAAAGGCGGCGACAGCTAGTTCCACTAAGACGGTCAAAACACAGACTAAACGCCAAAAATTAATTAGTGAGCTGCCTAAGGGCGTCAAATCAACGGATACAGCGCTATTGGTCGTAAATAAATGGCATAAATATAATGAGTTGCGTTTTAGCAAATCGACGATTAATGGTATCCCAGTTCGTAGCTCAATTGTGAAGCCATTGACGGCCTTTTTGGATGGTGCTAAAGCGGCTGGCTATCCAGCAACCTTAGTTTCCGGTTACCGGTCCGTTGAGTATCAAAAGACCGTGTGGGACCAATCCATTCAATCGTACGAAAATCAAGGTAAGACGGCTAAACAAGCCTTAAAATTAACGCAGGAGTTTGTCGCGGTACCGCGCGGGAGTGAGCACCAAACTGGGCTGGCCGCTGATGTGATGAATACGAAGTGGTTCAACGCCAACGGAAGTCAGTTGCTCTCGAAATCAGACCAGGCTGCTGGGCAAAAATGGTTGATCAAACATGCACCAGATTATGGCTTTGTTTTACGGTTCACTAAGACTGGTGAAAAATCGACCGGTATTGAGTATGAATCCTGGCATTTCCGTTATGTTGGTCAAAAGAGTGCGGCCTTCATGACCAAGCACAATTTAACGCTGGAACAGTACGTGTCGTTGCTGAAAGCACGCGAAAAAGCCGCCAAGTAACTTGCAACTAGATATTGCATTTTACGGACCGTGTGCGTACAATATGTAGTGTTGCTTTTAATAAACAGACGAAATATTGCTTATGAATAAAGGAGAGAACCCCATGCTTGTAATGTCAGGAACAATCGGTGCCGGCAAGACCAGTTTGACGCAATTAGTTGCCGATCACTTCGGCTCAAAAGCGTTTTACGAATCCGTCGATGACAATCCTATTTTGCCATTATTTTATAAGGATCCTAAAAAATATGCTTTTTTACTCCAAATCTACTTTTTAAATAAACGACTTGGTAGTATCAAATCAGCATTTGCCAACGATTTGGATGTTTTAGATCGTTCAATTTTTGAGGATTCATTATTGTTTCATTTGAATAGCGACTTAGGCCGTGCCACGAGTACGGAAGTTGATATTTATGATTCTTTACTAAAAAATATGATGCAAGAATTGCCAGAAGCACCTCACCAAAAAAATCCTGATTTATTGATTCACATTAATATTTCGTTCGATACGATGTTGAAACGAATTCAAAAGCGGGGCCGTTCATACGAACAGATCGATCAAGATCCAGATTTGTATAAATACTATGAAACATTGAATGATCGTTACACACAATGGTATGCCAATTACGATCACAGTCCTAAGATGCAAATCGATGGGGACAAGCTTGATTTCGTCGCTGATCCAGCGGCGCGCGACCAAGTTATTAAATTAATTGATGATAAGGTTGCTAGTTTAGCTTAGTTGCCTTATAGTAATAGCAGAATATTAAACACGGCGCGTTTTAAGTAGACAGTCAGAGAACCGGTGGTTGGTGTGAACCGGGTGTCGAAACTCCGACGCGACAATGTGGGCAGGTAATACTGCACGGCAGAGCCGTTATCCGTTTAAGGGTGGGATTCTTTGTAATCCTGAACTTGGGTGGTACCGCGAATCGCAGTCTCTTCGTCCCAATCTGGGAGGAGAGACTGTTTTTTTATCGCAAATTTTAAGGAGGATTTTTAGATGTTAGATGTCAAACAAATTCGTCAAAAACCAGATTTCTTTAAAGAACAGCTTGGTCACCGCGGTGTGCCAGCTGAACAGATTGATGCTTTGATCAAAGCCGATGCAGATCGCCGTGACTTGATTGCCAAGAGTGAACAATTGAAGTCGACCCGGAACCAAGTCTCTGGTGAAATTTCACAATTGAAACGGAACAAGGAAGATGCCAGTGCACAAATTGCCGAAATGCAAAAAGTTAGTGCTGAAATCAAAACCTTGGATGAAGATCGTCGTCAAGCGGATGCCCAAGTACAAGATATGGCCGCACATTTACCAAACGTGCCACATCCAGATGTTCCTGTTAGCTTAAACGAAGACGATTCTGTGGAATTACGTCGAATCGGCACCCCACGTCAGTTTGACTTTGAACCAAAAGCTCATTGGGAACTTGGTGAAAGCCTTAATATCTTGGACTTTGAACGTGGTGCCAAGGTTTCTGGCAGTCGTTTCTTGTATTACATGGGTGATGGCGCTAAGTTGGAACGGGCCGTCTACAACTTCTTCTTGGACCAACATGAAGCGGAAGGCTATACCGAAGTCTTACCACCATACATGGTTACCGATGAATCGATGTACGGTACCGGTCAATTTCCTAAGTTTAAGGATGATGCTTTCCGGATCACGACCCAAGATTTGAGCTTGATTCCAACTGCTGAAGTGCCACTGGTCAACTATTACCGCGATGAAGTGATTCCAGCTGAAAAGTTACCGGTTTACTTTACTGCGTTGACGCCAGCTTTCCGTGAAGAAGCTGGGAGTGCTGGTCGTGATACCAAAGGGTTGATTCGATTACATCAATTCAACAAGGTTGAAATGGTTAAGTTCACGAAGCCTGAAGACTCATGGGATGAACTTGAAAAATTAACCAACAATGCTGAATCACTATTGAAGAAGCTCGGTTTGCCATACCACGTCATCACCTTGACGTCTGGTGACATGAGTTTCACCGCCGCAATGACCCATGACTTGGAAGTTTGGTTCCCAGAACAGAACAAGTATCGTGAAATTTCGAGTTGTTCAAACTGTACCGATTTCCAAGCTCGTCGTGCACACATCCAATACCGTGATGACGATGGCAAACTCCAATTTGTCCACACGTTGAACGGGAGTGGTTTAGCTGTTGGTCGGACGGTTGCCGCCATCATGGAAAACTATCAAAATGCGGATGGTTCAATTACGATCCCTGACGTTTTGGTGCCTTACATGCATGGTAAGACTAAGATCACAAAGAACTAGTTTATTTTTAAATAAGGTCCAATTCTAGCAGTCCAGTATGGCTTGGTATATGTCCAAGCTGTGGTGGGCTGCTTTTTTGGTATAATGACTTGTTTATCAACTCGTAGTGGCTTAGAATCGTGAGAAAGAGCGTCACAGTGACTATTAGGATAGTGAGGATGAGGACTATCAAAAATTTGACAGTGCCGAAGCCGGTTTGAAGGCACTATACGAGTAATTGCTGCTTATTTGCAGCTAGGTTGAAAGTGTTTTTTGTCGTGAATCTAGTAATATAGCCGTTGCGAATGAAAAAATGTCATCGTGATGGGGCCGTCACTCGGAATTGCAGTGTTGTAGGGAAAATCAGTTAAAGAACGTCAATTCCAGCCGACAAGTCGTGTCATTGAGCCGTCCAGCAAGGTGAATCAGTCAAGTACCCCCAGATTTTTTGGGGGTCACAACTTGCTAATTTTGATTGATTCAGTGCCTAGTCACTCAGAACAGTTGATTAGCTGTAGGTTGTTGTTGATAGCATCGGTCGTGTGGGTGGCGTAAGACCGGTGATTTTCCGGTCTTACGCCACGGACCGGCCGGGAGATTTGCGGTTTGGGCAACCCTTCCAGACAGGGGACCAAGACGTTTCTGGCTTGGCCCGGTCCCGCGACCACATGTTATCAGCGACAACCGGAAGCGGCAAATTTTAACAGTCAGTCTTTAGTGACTGGATTTCGAACAGCCTAACTACTGAATATATTCAACAAGTTGAAGCTGAAATTCGGTCATTAAAGTGGTCTGATTATGCTGTAAGTGGCTGATTCCTAAAAAATATCATCATTTTCAATGAATTATTTCAAAAAAATGGACGGCTTAAAACGTTGATATAATAGTAATTCCATTGATAAATAACCAAACAAGTCAAAAAAGTTGCATTTAGGGGTTTGCAGATTTTGTGACCAGTGCTATAATATTTCTTGTCGGAAAAATATGCGTTTCAAAAGCATATTTATCCAAAAAGATTTAAAAAAGATGTTGACAGTTATTCAACATGATGGTAAAGTTAAATAGTTGTCACGGCTTAACAGTAAGCACTGCTTGGAACGACAACAAGGCATGATTGATTATTAATCATGCGGGTGTGGCGGAACTGGCAAACGCGCTAGATTTAGGTTCTAGTGTCTTACGACGTGGGGGTTCGAGTCCCTTCACCCGCACATGCCGACTTAGCTCAGTTGGCAGAGCATCTCACTAGTAATGAGGAGGTCGGAGGTTCGAATCCTCTAGTCGGCATTTTCCATCAATTAAATAGTTTTTATGCGGAAGTAGTTCAGTGGTAGAACATCACCTTGCCATGGTGGGGGTCGCGAGTTCGAATCTCGTCTTCCGCTTTTATGTTGCCGGGGTGGCGGAATTGGCAGACGCACAGGACTTAAAATCCTGCGGTTAGTGATAACCGTACCGGTTCGATCCCGGTCCTCGGCATTTTAAATATGCACCCATAGCGCAATTGGATAGAGTGTCTGACTACGAATCAGAAGGTTGTAGGTTCGACTCCTACTGGGTGCATTTAGTATCGGGAAGTAGCTCAGCTTGGTAGAGCACCTGGTTTGGGACCAGGGGGTCGCAGGTTCGAATCCTGTCTTCCCGATCGATCAAAACAGTCTTAGTTATTATAACTAGGGCTTTTTATTTAAAGTTTTAACGGGAAGTAGCTCAGCTTGGTAGAGCACTACGTTCGGGACGTAGGGGTCGCAGGTTCAAATCCTGTTTTCCCGATTATGACTAAACCACGAAAAAATCCAGTCAATTGGCTGGATTTTTTTGTGCCGTTTTTTAATGAGATTGGTTGTGTTGTTGATAGTCGGCGATGACGGTCAATAAACGGTCGATATCTTGCGGCTGAACGTCACCAATCGAGCCGATTCGAAAACTGGGGGTCGTCGTGACTTTGCCAGGATAGATGACGAAGCCGCGAGTTTTCAAAAACTGATAGAAGTGGTGAAAGTCGAAAGCTGGCGTCGGGTAATTAAATGAGGTAATAATCGGCCCTTGAATGGCTGGCTGAATGATTAACGTAAAACCGAGCCGTTGCATCCCAGCACTCAAACGTTGTTGATTTTCACAATAACGCTGATAACGTTTGGTGACACCACCTTCAGCGGTCAATTCGGTCAACGCCTGTGCAAAGGCATGGACGACATGGGTAGGTGACGTGAAACGCCATTTGCCTGGAAATTTGGTCATTGTTTGCCATTGCTCATAGAGATCGAGGCAGAGTGACCGTGCATTCCCTGCTGTTTTCGCGAGTGCTTGCTGCTTAGCAATGATAAATGCAAACCCAGGAACGCCTTGGATGCACTTGTTGGAACTACTAATGAGGTAGTCACAGTCTAATTCATCAATGTTCAGCGGGACCCCGCCGAAGCTCGACATCGCATCAATGATACTGACAATATGGCGGGCTTTTAGCAGCGGCATGATTTCTTCGATAGGATTCAAAATACCGGTGGTAGTCTCACTGTGAATCATGGCAAAGTGAGTCACTTCTGGATGCTCAGCCAAGGCTTGGGCAATCTTGTTAGGATCGACAGCTTGGTCTTCGTCAAAACAAACATCAATATGTGGGATTTGATAATAGGCGGCAATTTCGCTGATGCGTTGGCCGTAAGCGCCGTTGATAGCAATCATTAAGAGGGCGCCTTGACGTGGAATCGCCGTCCCAATTGTGGCTTCAACGCCATAACTGCCACTACCTTGTAACAGCACACTAGTATAGGTCTCGGGGTTGGCGTGGGCGACGGTTAGCAGTTGAGCGCGGACTTTCTCAGTAATCTCTCGGTAGTCTTGATCCCAAGTACAGTAGTCGATTTGCATAGCGGCTTTGACCGTGGCTGTCGTGCTGAGTGGACCAGGGGTTAGTAATAAATAAGGTTGTTTCATAATTTTACTCCTCTAATATTGAGTTGCGTCTGACTGATTCAGCGTGGTAATCAAATCAGGCAGTTCCGCAATGGAAGTTAAGACGAAGTCGGCCTGGACGCCGTGATATTGGTCACTGACGTGTTGACGGGCAGTAGTTTGTTCTGCCGGAGTCAACGCGGAAAATTCAGCTTCGGTCAGGCCCATTAAATTGCTACCATCGACGAGCCCAACGCCTAGGCAACCAGCATTCTTGGCTTCCAGAATATCGTTGATCGAATCACCGACTTTTAAAACTTGAGCGCGGTCCGTCACGGCAAGCAGATCGCAAGCTCGGGCCAACATTGCGGCGGCTGGTCGTCCGACACCTTTAGTTTGTTCAGAGGTCACGTTGACGCTGGGCCGATAGCCTTGTTCAGCAGCCACTGGCAAAACGATGTTGAGCATATCAGCGTCGTAGCCGGAAGTGGTGCCAAAAGGCAGCTGATGGTCGGTTAAATAGGTTATGACACTTGCCATCCCGGGCTTGAGCTTGGCAAAGTTTGGTAGCTCGCTCAGTAATCGCTGCTTAAAGTCGTGATAGAGCTGTTCACGGTCAGTGGCAGTTGGGTCACGGTGGTAAAGCTGTTGCCATGTTTTTTGGACGTCAGGGAGCGCCATGATTTTGCGAATATGCTGCGCTTTATCTAGGCCCATATCACGGCGGATTTCAGCGACGGTTAAGGTGATGCCAGTTGCTTTAAACGCTTGTTGAAAGGCAAAAATTGGTGCTTGACTCCCATAATCGATGGTCGTACCCGCCCAATCGAAAACTACTGCTTGTATTGTCATCTTAAAAGACCTCGTTTTTTAGTTTTGTTTGAGATAGTGTCCCCGAAGTTGAATTGAAATGATTTCTAGGACAACGGCGACCGCTAAGAGTAGGTAAACAATCAATCCAACTTCATGAAAGTTAAAGTAGAAACCACTGGCCATGAAGAGGTAATACCCAATATCATTCGCGCCAGCTGCGGCACCAACCGCAACGGCATTGGCAAAGTTGATTTCAAATCGAATGAAAGTCCAACTCAGCAGTGCGGGAATAATGGAAGGCAGAATCGCTTGGAAAACGATCGGCCAAAAACGGACACCACTGGCTTTGAGCGCTTCAATCGTTTCTGCCGGGGTGGCTTCAATGCTTTCAGAGTATGCTTTGACGAGATAAGCGATACTGTGAAAAGTTAATCCAACGACCGCGGCACTGGCGCCTAAGCCCATCACTACGGAATAGATCAGAACCCATAAGATGGTCGGAATCGCCCGAATAAAGGCCATGGCGGCTTTGATCGTATTTGCCAGCCAGGCTGGGGCTAAGTTACGCGCCGCCCCCATCGCAATGAAGAAAGCAAAGAGCGCGCCGAGAATGGTCGTTAGTAGTCCTAATGAGATACTGGTCACCAAAGCACGTAAGAGCAGCGACCAAGTGTCTTGACCAACACCTGGATGCAAAAACATGATGTTGAGATTGTTACCTAGCGAGCTCATTGCAGAACTGATTTTTAAGCCGGCAGTGTTCAACGTGAGTAACGCGTACAAGGTGATGAGTGTTAAACCGCCCAACACGGTACGCAAGATGCGACGCGGTCGGGTCAGTAGAGACAATTTGGGTGGGAGTGAGATTGGGGCTTGTTTGACAGTCTTCATGCGATCGCCTTCCTAATTCTGGTTGACGTGAGTTCGAGTGCAATGACGAGTACCGCAATCAGGAGCACGATCAGACCCGCTGCATCGTAACGGAAACTTTTAAAGTAGTAGTTAAATAAGAAGCCAATCCCAGTCCCAGTCAAAATGCCAACCAAGGTTGCATCCCGTAAATTGTTTTCAATCATATAGAGGAGCCAACTCATCAAGGTCGTGGCGACTTCTGGCAAGACCCCACAGAAAACACATTGTAAATAAGTCGCCCCAACTGCGCGTAACGCATTCAGTTTTTCGGGGTCCAGGTCCTCGATAGTTTCCGTGAAAGCCCGGGTCAAATAACCAAGTGTCATGAAAAATAAGGCTAGAAAACCGGTGAAATCACTTTGTTTAAATGAAAACAGTAAGATCATCGACCAAGCGACAACGGGAATGTTGCGGACTAGCGAGGCCCCTAAACGCACGATGACGCGCCAATAAGGGGCTGGGGCAGTGGGCTTCGCACCCAAGACGGCAAAGAAGAGACTGAATAAGCCGGCACAGATGGTCGAAGCAATTGAGACTAGCAACGTTCGCCACAATTGAAACGAGATGGCCCCCAGATAAGATAGGGAGCGTTGTGTGGGGATAAAGTTTTTCGCTAACCAAATCAGTCCAGCAGGTACTTGGGCGAGCGAGGACATGGTTTGAAAATTAACTAAAACCATGGATAGCCAGTAAATTCCGATTAGGATTAAGAGGATGATCAATAATTGGCGGTTTCGACGCCGGAAGAATTGTTGTGGTGTTGGTTTAGTTGGCATCGGCAGTCACCGCCTTAGTTTCTGGTTGACGGTAGATGGCTTGGAGTTTCTCCGGGGTAAGCGCACGTTCGGGGCCTTCGAAGACAATGGTCCCTTGGTTGATTCCAACGATATGGTCTGCGTAAGTCTGAGCGATATCGAGTTGATGTAAGTTGATGAGAATGATGAGTTGTTTACTCTGGGCCAATTCGCGCAAGATATCCATGACAAGCTTGGTTGATTTGGGATCCAATGACGCAATCGGTTCGTCACAAAGGATCATTTTGGGATGCTGCATCAAAGCTCGGGCAATGCCGACGCGTTGCTGTTGACCACCACTGAGCTGGTCGCAACGTTGCAAGGCAAAATCAGCTAAGCCGACATCCTGTAGCAATTTGGCGGCTTCATTTTTTTCAGTGGCACTGTACAGGCCAAGCATGCCGGCAAAAGTTGATTTTGCACCGAGCCGACCGTGCAAGACATTTTCAAGGGCTGTCAGGGGGCCAATTAAATTGTAATTTTGGAAGATCATGCCAATATGATGACGGATGCGTCGTAGGTCGGACTTGTTCGCTTGGCGGATATCTTCATCATCTAGAAGAATCTGACCGGCATCATCCTTGATCAGTTGATTGACACTACGTAAAATCGTGGTCTTACCGGCACCGGATGGCCCAATAATGGCGGTGACCTCACCAGGCTTGGCTGTGAAGCTCACAGCCTTCAAGGATTGTTTCTGGCGATTGTAAGATTTATCGAGATCAATGACTTTTAACATGGCGAGTTCCTTTCTGTGACTGGTTTAGTAGCCAACTAATTCGTGGGTTGGTTTGTACCATTTATCAGTCACTTTGACTAATTTTGTCTTGGCGGAAGCCTTTTGGAACATCATTGGGACTTTGGCGTTTGGTGCCGAGAAAATCTTTGGATTGTCGGCGAAAGCTTTAGACGTGAAGACGGTGGCTAATTTCTGTTCATCTTTGGTACTTAACGTTTTCGCGTTGTAGACCCATGGTCCTTGTTGAACGGTCATCTTAGCGATGTCGACCACTTGCTGCCCTTTGAGCGTGTTGAAAGGTGCGGCAGCGTTTGGCTTGACGGTAAATGTGGTGCCGACTTGATTCCAAGTCCCACTTGTGGCGGTCAAATATGGTGTCAAGTCTTCATCATCGAAAGCCGCCACGTCGACGTCCCCTTTGAGCAAATTAACTGCTGACCCTTGGTGTGAGCCACCATATAAGACTTTGCTAAAGAAGCCGCCACTCTGAGTTAACTTATCAGTGTTCTTGATTTTAAATTCACGACTAATTTCAGATAGTGGAACTAAAAAGCCAGAAGTTGAACTGTTGGAAACGTATGAGATCCGTTGACCTTTGATATTTTTGATACTGTATTGGCCATTTTGACGATATTTGGCCGCGTTTTTCTTTTGCACCATGAGATAGGCATGGTAGGTCGCATCTTTTAAGCCACCATTGGCATCGGAAACTGTGGCGAACGGTTTAACTTGTTTGCTAATATGGTTGGCTTGGATATAACCGTTTGCTCCCATGTAGGCCAATTGAGCTTTGCCCGACGCAATAGCTTGAATCGCAACATTATAGTCGGTCGTCGTCTGTAGGTTGACCTTTTTGCCGGTTGCCTTTTCAATCGTTTTTTGAAGCGCCGTCCGGGATCCGGCAAAGCTTTTGGCCGATTCATTGGGGTAGAAGACAACATTGATCGTTTTTGAGGCGTTGCTGGCTGAGGTGGTCGACTTGGTACTACACCCGGCTAAACTGAGTGCCAAGAGCGCAACACCGCCTAGCCCCACTAAGCGATTATTAATTTTAGTCATATTTTTTGATTACCTCCGTAATTTTTTTTGGGAACAGGGGCAAGCATACGGAGTGAGTGTAAAGACTCGTTGTCTGTGTTGTAAATTTAAAGTATATGTTTTGTAAAGATGCTGGGAGATATGCCTCCTAACAAGGGTTGTCAGCATTGTTTTGATAGCTATTTTAGTTTAAGGTTGGTTTGTTAAATTAATGTAAATGGTTCAGCTACCATGAGCAAGCAGTCGTGATCAGGGCTGGTTGGTCACGATAGTTAACTGATAGAATTATTGAAAAATTTTTAAAGGTCAACTGTGATTTTCAGGTCAAACAATTGAATGCAGTCGCGCTGCGTGATATGCTTTAACAACCGTGAGAGCCCTATTGGTAGCGCCCTTTAGGTGAAATTCTTTGCAATTTGTTTTTATCCTCGTATAATAAAAGTCAATATTAGTCAAAGATAATGTAAAGGGTGAAGCAGATGCAAAGTCAAAATATCTCCGATATCATCGAAAAATATTTGAAAAGTATTTTGGCGGACGCAGAGCATGTTGAAATCCGGCGGTCAGAAATTGCTGACTTATTCAATGTGGTCCCTTCTCAGATCAATTATGTGATCAAGACCCGATTCACGATTCAAAATGGTTACTTAGTCGAAAGTAAGCGTGGCGGTGGTGGTTATATTCGAATCGAGAAGGTTAACCTATTGGATGACGCCGACGTTTTGGACACCCTAATTCAAGTGATTGGGGATTCAATAACGCAACGGGATGCTTATGCGGTCGTCCAAAGCCTCTATGAAGATGATGTCTTAAATCGCAGGGAGGCACAATTAATTTTAGTCGCGACTGATCGGAATACGCTTGCCGTTGATGATCATGATTTGGAAAACAGTCTGCGGGCGCGTATTATTATTGGAATTTTGAACCACCTGCGTTATGAAAGTTAAAGAAAGCGAGGAATCGCAATGGATAACCTATTTACCCCGAGTGCCAAGAGTGTCTTAGTTTTAGCGCAAGAGCAGGCTAAGTATTTTAAACATCAAGCAGTAGGAACGGAACATTTATTATTAGCATTGGCCATCGAGAAAAATGGGATTGCTAACAAAGTTTTACAACAGTATGCCGTCACTGAAGATGACATTCGTGAGGAAATCGAGCGCTTTACCGGTTACGGCACCTTAAGTAACGTCGGCAAAGACACTTATTTACCTTATTCACCGAAAGCCAAGGAGATCTTGTCAGTAGCAGGTGATGAAGCTAAACGGTTAGGTGCTAACAAGATTGGCACGGAACATTTACTCTTAGCGATGTTGTCAGATGAAAGTATCCTGTCCTCGCGTATTTTAATGAACTTAAACTTAGATTTAGGTCAAACCCGCAAAGTTGTGCTTCGCAAGCTCGGTGTCAGTGATGCCATGGGCAAGCGTAAGACTAACGGCCCAGCGCGTGGTGGCAAAAAAGCCGAAGGAACGCCAACTTTGGACTCATTAGCACGTGATCTAACACAATTAGCTAGTGAACAACAGATGGATCCCGTGGTTGGCCGGTCTAAAGAAGTTAAACGGGTCATTCAGATCCTGTCACGCCGGACTAAAAATAACCCAGTCTTAATTGGGGAACCCGGTGTTGGGAAGACGGCGATTGCGGAAGGTTTAGCCCAAAAGATCGTTGCTGGTGATGTCCCAAGCGATATGGCCGACAAGCGCCTAATGATGCTCGATATGGGGTCATTAGTTGCCGGCACCAAGTATCGTGGTGAATTCGAAGATCGTTTGAAGAAAGTGATCGACGAAATTTATAACGATGGGCATGTCATCTTATTTATCGATGAATTGCATACCTTGATCGGTGCTGGTGGCGCTGAAGGGGCCATTGATGCCTCCAATATTTTGAAGCCAGCCTTAGCACGTGGCGAACTTCAAACCATTGGGGCCACGACTTTGAATGAATATCAAAAGTACATTGAATCAGATGCTGCCTTAGAACGGCGCTTTGCCACAGTCATGGTGGATGAACCAACACCTGATGAAGCGGTCGAAATTTTGATCGGCTTACGGCCACGCTACGAAGAACATCATCACGTGAATATTACGGATGAAGCCGTTGAACAAGCGGTCAAGCTTTCTAGTCGTTATATCAGTGATCGTTTCTTACCAGATAAGGCGATTGATTTAATGGATGAAGCGGCGGCTAAAGTGCGCATCGACCAAATGGATCAACCAACGAAATTGTCGAAGAATCAAGATAAGTTAGCCGATTTACGGCAACAAAAGGAAGCCGCCATTGAAGATCAAAACTTCGAAGAAGCGGCCGATATCCGTAAAAAGGAAATGAAACTCAAAAATCACTTGGATGAGTTAGCAGCCGCCCAAGAAGCTGCCACTGAAAATAGTGACCAACCAAAGTATGCATTGGATGTGACTGGTGAAGATATTGCGCAAGTTGTTGCGGAATGGACCGGTGTGCCATTGACTCAGTTGCAAAAGACTGAAAGTGAGCGCTTGGTTAATTTGGAAAAGATTTTGCATGAACGGGTCGTTGGTCAGCCAGAAGCCGTTTCAGCGGTGGCGCGTGCCATTCGCCGAGCTCGTAGTGGGTTGAAAGACCCGAGTCGGCCAATTGGGTCTTTCATGTTCTTAGGACCAACTGGGGTTGGGAAGACCGAATTAGCCAAAGCCTTGGCTCAAGCAATGTTCGGTTCCGAAGATAACATGATTCGGATCGATATGTCCGAATATATGGAGCGTTATTCGACCAGTCGCTTGATCGGTTCTGCTCCCGGTTATGTTGGTTACGATGAAGGTGGCCAATTAACAGAAAAGGTGCGTCAGAAGCCATATTCAGTCGTCCTCTTTGATGAAGTTGAAAAAGCACATCCCGATGTCTTCAACATTTTGTTGCAAGTCTTAGATGATGGCTACTTAACGGATTCGAAAGGGCGCAAAGTTGATTTCCGGAACACGATTTTGATCATGACGTCGAACTTAGGTGCTACGACCTTACGCGATGAAAAATCGGTTGGGTTCGGTGCTACGGATAAGGCCAATGATTACAAAGCGGTTTCCGCAACGATTCGTGAAGCCTTACGGAAGGCTTTCCGTCCTGAATTCTTGAACCGAATCGATGAAACGATTGTCTTCCATTCATTGAACCGTGATGAATTACATGAAATCGTTAAATTGATGGCTAAAGAAATTGTGGATCGGGTTGCCCAACAAGGTATCAAGATTAAAATCACGCCAGCAGCAATCGATGTGGTTGCTAAAGCTGGGTTCGATCCTGAGTACGGCGCACGACCAATTCGGCGAGCCTTACAGACAGAAGTTGAAGATCGGTTAAGCGAATCCTTATTGACTGGTGAAATTAAGGTTAATGATCAAGTCACGATTGGTGCCAGCAAAGGAACCATCACCATTAATGTTAAGAGTCAGCCGAAGTCAGACGGTCGTTCGACGGTTTCTTCAAAATAACTAAGTTAATCAAAAAGAGCTGAGGAGCCATTTTCTGAGCTCTTTTTTGATGGCTACAAGTTGATTGAGGCACCAAGGTCAGCTAAATTGGAACTGGGTTCGGTAGTAATCGCTAAAAAAATGGTGTAAGTTATAAGGGGAGAAAAAGTGATTTTTAGGTAAAAAATAAATTTAACAAGAAAGGTGATGATTGGCATGGTTACGCGTGCAGAACAGTTGGCCAAAACCCATCAAGCAATTTTGGATGCTGCGCGAGAATTATTTTTGACTCATGGCTATGCAGCGACCAGCACTCGTGATATTGCGGCAGCCATTGGGATTACCCAACCGGCTTTGTATCACCACTTTAAAGATAAAGAAGTCATTTTTATCGCAGTCATCACGACCGTGGGTGCCGAAATTAAAACTGGACTGACAGAGATTTTATCACAGCCAGGTCAAGAGCCATTGGAACAACTGACGGATGTGTCGTTGTTGTTAACGCATAAACATCCTGCTGATATTTTTACGTTGATCCATACTAGTTTTAAAGATTTATCGCGCGAGCACATTGGCCAGTTAGCAGGAGTCTTTCGAGATGATTATGTCCAACCATTACAGTCATTCTTTAGCCAACCAAGTTTACACTTGCAAGCCGGCGTGACGCCGGCAATGGCGGCTAACTTTTATTTAACCAGTTTGAGCCCGTTATTCAATCGATTCCATCAGATTGGAAATCCGGAAGCCGATGAACGAACTCAGGTGCAAACGTTGCTTAAGATGATCATGTATGGCGTCGCCACCGACGCTTAAAACTTAACGAGTCATTCGGTTGACAGTCAGCCAGTTTCGATGTATATTATAACTTGTCTGTAACCGTGAACTTGAACAAAAGCGCAATCTATTGTCTGCGCGTTTTGTTAATATAAGCCCAAAAATAGTCCAACTTAAATGACTATTTTTGGTTTTTTTATGCCCAAAATTCGGCTTTTAGTGCATTTGTAACACAAATGTAATATTTGCTGCTGGGCCGAGTCACGGAATAATAAGAAGGGGTGAACAACTTGGCCGGACATTTAGTTAAATACGGTAAACACCGTACCCGTAGAAGTTATGCACGTATCAAGGAAGTTCTTGATTTGCCTAACTTGATCGAAATCCAAACTGATTCATATCAGTGGTTCTTGGATGAAGGTCTCCGGGAAATGTTTGAAGATATTTTGCCAATCGACGATTTTGCAGGAAAACTTTCACTTGAATTTGTCGACTATCAACTATTAGAACCAAAGTACACCGTCGATGAAGCACGTGAACATGATGCGAACTATTCAGCACCACTGCATGTGACTTTACGACTGACTAACCATGAAACTGGCGAAATCAAGTCGCAAGATGTATTCTTTGGCGATTTCCCATTAATGACTGAACAAGGGACATTTATTATTAATGGTGCCGAACGGGTCATTGTTTCACAATTGGTTCGTTCACCCGGTGTTTACTTTAATGAAGAATTAGATAAAAATGGTCGTCCTAGCTACGGCACCACAGTGATTCCTAACCGTGGGGCTTGGCTAGAACTTGAAACCGATGCAAAGAATATTTCATACGTTCGGATCGACCGGACACGGAAGATTCCTTTAACGGAATTAGTCCGGGCCTTAGGTTACGGTTCTGACGACGATATCATCGATATGTTGGGTGAAACTGACAGTTTGATTAACACCTTGGAAAAAGATGTTCATAAGAACACTGATGATTCACGTGTTGAAGAATCTTTGAAAGATATCTATGAACGACTACGTCCTGGTGAACCTAAGACGGCTGATAGTTCACGGAGTCTTTTGACGGCGCGTTTCTTTGATCCAAAACGTTACGACTTTGCACCAGTTGGTCGTTACAAGGTTAACAAGAAGTTAAGCATGAGGACGCGTTTAATGGGTCAAACCTTAGCTGAAACCTTAGCTGATCCTGATACCGGTGAAGTTATTGCCCAAAAGGGTGACGTCATTGATAAAAACGTGATGGCTAAGTTATCAACTTATTTGGAACGTGACGATTTCAAGACCGTCACTTATACGCCATCTGACGAAGCTGTTGTGACGAATCCAATGGTTTTACAGGTTGTTAAAGTTTACTCACAAAATGACCCAGAAAAGGTTGTTAACGTGATTGGCAATGGCAACATTGACCTTAAGTTCAAACATATCTTACCTGCTGATATCATTGCTTCCATTAACTACTTCTTCAACTTACAAGAAGGTTTAGGCACGACCGATGATATTGATCACTTGGGTAACCGACGGATTCGTTCCGTGGGTGAATTGTTACAAAACCAATTCCGAATCGGGTTATCTCGGATGGAACGGGTTGTTCGTGAACGGATGTCTATTCAAGACGCCGCTACGGTAACGCCACAACAATTGATCAATATTCGACCAGTCGTTGCTTCAATTAAAGAATTCTTTGGGTCATCACAATTGTCTCAATTCATGGATCAAACTAACCCCTTAGGTGAATTAACGCATAAGCGTCGTTTATCTGCCTTAGGACCTGGTGGTTTGACTCGTGACCGGGCCGGTTATGAAGTTCGAGACGTGCACTATACCCACTACGGTCGGATGTGCCCAATTGAAACTCCTGAAGGTCCTAACATTGGTTTGATCAACAGTTTGTCTTCTTATGCCAAGGTCAACCGTTATGGCTTCATCGAAACGCCTTATCGTCGTGTCGATTGGACGACTCATAAGGTTACCGATAAGATTGACTATTTAGCTGCTGACGAAGAAGACCAATTTGTCATTGCCCAAGCGAACTCGCCATTAACTGATGACGGTGCTTTCGTTGAAGATACTGTTTTAGCCCGTAAAAAGGAAGAAAACTTGGAAATCTCCATCGAAGACGTCGATTACATGGACGTTTCGCCTAAGCAAGTTGTTGCCGTTGCCACCGCATGTATTCCTTTCTTGGAAAACGATGACTCTAACCGGGCCTTAATGGGTGCCAACATGCAACGACAAGCCGTTCCTTTGGTTGATCCACATGCCCCATTAATCGGGACTGGGATTGAATACAAGGCGGCCCATGACTCTGGGATTGCCTTAATTAACCGGCATGAAGGAACTGTTGAATACGTTGATGCTCGTGAAATTCGGGTTCGGCGTGATGATGGTTCATTAGATACCTACAAATTAATGAAATTCCGTCGTTCTAACGGTGGTAAGAACTACAACCAACGTCCAATCGTCAAAACTGGCGATCACGTTGATAACGACGAAGTCTTAGCCGATGGTCCAGCGATGGAAGGCGGGGAATTAGCTTTAGGCCAAAACCCATTAGTTGCCTTCATGACTTGGAACGGTTATAACTTCGAAGATGCCATCATTATTAATGAACGGTTGGTCCGTGAAGATGTTTACACGTCAATCCATATTGAAGAATATGAATCAGAAGCGCGTGATACAAAACTTGGACCTGAAGAAATGACTCGTGAAATTCCTAACGTTGGGGAAGACGCTTTGCGTAACCTTGATGAAGATGGGATTATCCGCGTAGGTGCTGAAGTCAAAGATGGTGACATCTTAGTTGGTAAGGTGACGCCTAAAGGGGTTACCGAATTATCAGCTGAAGAACGTTTGTTACATGCCATCTTCGGTGAAAAGGCCCGCGAAGTTCGGGATACTTCCCTCCGAGTACCACATGGTGGTGGCGGGATTATCCAGGATGTTAAGATCTTTACCCGTGAAAATGGTGACGAATTATCACCCGGTGTGAACATGATGGTTCGTGTTTACATTGCGCAAAAACGTAAGATTCAAGTCGGTGACAAGATGGCCGGACGACATGGTAACAAAGGGACTGTTTCAATCGTGGTTCCTCAAGAAGACATGCCGTACATGCCTGATGGGACCCCAATTGACATTATGTTGAGCCCAATGGGTGTGCCTTCACGTATGAACATCGGACAAGTTTTGGAATTGCATTTAGGGATGGCTGCTCGTAAATTGGGTATTCATATGGCAACGCCTGTCTTTGATGGGGCGCGTGATTCTGATATTTGGAAGGCTGTTCGTGAAGCTGGTATCGACGCCGATGGTAAGTCAATCGTCTATGATGGTCGGACTGGTGAACCATTCGACAAGCGTGTCGCTGTCGGGGTTATGCATTATATGAAGCTTAGTCACATGGTTGATGACAAGATCCATGCTCGTTCAATCGGACCTTACTCTTTAGTTACGCAACAACCACTTGGTGGGAAAGCGCAATTTGGGGGCCAACGTTTCGGTGAAATGGAAGTTTGGGCCTTGGAAGCTTATGGGGCTGCTTATACCTTGCAAGAAATCTTGACTTACAAGTCTGATGACGTGGTTGGTCGGGTTAAGACCTATGAAGCTATCGTTAAGGGCGAACCAATTCCTAAGCCAGGCGTGCCGGAATCATTCCGCGTGTTGGTCAAGGAATTACAAGCATTAGGACTGGATATGAAGGTCTTGGATGCTGATGATAAAGAAATTGAATTGCGGGATATGGATGACGATGACGACGATGTCGTTAACGTGGATGCCTTGAGCAAGATCCAGCAAGAAAACGAAAAAAAGGCCGCTGATAAGCCAGCTAAAGCTGACAAACCAGCCGCTACTGAAACAACAAACGCTCACCAGGATAATCAATAAAAAGGGAGGTCGGTCCTTTGATCGATGTCAACAAGTTTGAAAGCATGCAAATCGGTCTGGCATCCCCAGACAAGATTCGCAGCTGGTCATATGGCGAAGTTAAAAAGCCTGAAACCATTAACTACCGGACATTGAAACCTGAAAAAGACGGTCTGTTTGATGAACGTATCTTCGGTCCTACTAAGGATTGGGAATGTGCGTGTGGTAAATACAAACGGATCCGTTATAAGGGTATTGTCTGTGACCGTTGTGGTGTCGAAGTTACCCGTAGTAAAGTCCGTCGTGAACGGATGGGGCATATCGAACTCGCCGCACCAGTTACTCACATCTGGTATTTCAAGGGTATTCCTAGCCGAATGGGCCTTGTCTTAGACATGAGCCCACGGGCACTTGAAGAAATCATTTACTTCGCTTCATACGTTGTTATCGAACCTGGTAACACCCCGCTTGAAAAGAAGCAATTGCTTTCAGAACGTGAATACCGTGAAAAGAAAGCCCAATACGGCAATGAGTTTGATGCCGAAATGGGTGCCGAAGCCATCAAACGCTTATTAAATAACGTGGATCTTGAAAAAGAAGCACGGGATTTGAAAGAAGCTTTGAAAGATGCATCTGGTCAAAAGCGGACACGTGCTGTTCGTCGTTTGGACATCATTGAAGCCTTCGTTACTTCTGGTAACGAACCGGCTTGGATGGTCATGGATGCCATTCCGGTCATTCCCCCGGATCTACGACCAATGGTTCAATTGGAAGGTGGGCGTTTTGCCACTTCTGACTTGAATGATTTGTATCGTCGGGTCATCAACCGTAACAACCGGTTGAAGCGTTTATTAGACTTAAACGCTCCTGGGATCATCGTTCAAAACGAAAAGCGGATGCTCCAAGAAGCTGTTGATGCCTTGATCGATAATGGTCGGCGTGGCCGTCCGGTTGCCGGTCCTGGTAACCGTCCTTTGAAGTCACTTTCACATATGTTGAAAGGGAAGCAAGGTCGGTTCCGTCAAAACTTACTTGGTAAACGGGTTGACTATTCTGGTCGTTCCGTTATCGATGTTGGCCCATTCTTGAAGATGAACCAAATGGGGTTACCTCGTCAAATGGCGTTGGAACTCTTCAAGCCATTCATCATGAAAGAATTGGTTAAACGTGAATTAGCTTCTAACATTAAGAATGCTAAACGTAAGATCGAACGGGCTGATGATGATGTTTGGGGCGTCTTAGAAGACGTCATCAAAGAACATCCCGTGTTATTAAACCGGGCCCCTACGCTTCACCGTTTAGGGATTCAAGCGTTCGAACCTGTTTTGGTTAGTGGTAAAGCGATGCGGTTACATCCATTGGCTTGTGAAGCTTACAATGCCGATTTCGATGGTGACCAAATGGCCATTCATTTGCCTTTGTCAGATGAAGCCCAAGCTGAAGCACGTTTGTTAATGTTAGCTGCTCATCATATCTTGGCGCCTAAGGACGGGAAACCCGTTGTCACGCCATCTCAAGATATGGTTATCGGTAACTACTACTTGACGACTGAAGAAGTTGGTCGTGAAGGCGAAGGCATGATCTTCAAAGACTTGAATGAAGCTCAAAAAGCTTATCAAGCTGGTTATGTGCACATGCACAGCCGGGTTGGGATTCAAGTTTCATCAATGCCTGACAAACCATTCACGGACGAAGAAAAGCAAGAAGTCTTAGTAACGACTGTTGGGAAAGCAATCTTCAACAATATCTTGCCTGGTAAGTTCCCTTACTTGAACGAACCAACCAATGATAATTTGATTGATGGCACTCCTGATCGTTACTTCTTGAAGCCTGGCGAAAATATCCATGACTTCTTAGATGGCCAAGAATTGATCATGCCATTTAAGAAGGGCTTCTTAGCTGATATTATCGCTGAAGTTTACAAGCAATATCATGTGACGGCAACGTCACTCTTGCTTGACCGGATGAAGGACTTAGGTTACAACATTTCAACTAAGTCTGGGTTGACGGTTGGGGTTGCCGATATTACTGACTTGAAAGAAAAGCCAGCCATTATCGACGAAGCTCATAAGCAAGTTAACACGATTTCAAAACAGTTCCGTCGTGGGTTAATTACTGACGATGAACGTTATGAACGGGTCATTGGTGTTTGGAACGACGCCAAGGATCAAATTCAACAAAAACTGATTGAAAGTTTCAGCCCAGATAACCCTATCTTCATGATGAGTGATTCTGGTGCCCGTGGTAACATTTCTAACTTTACTCAGTTAGCTGGGATGCGTGGTTTGATGGCTGCCCCTAATGGGAAGATCATGGAATTACCAATCCTTTCAAACTTCCGTGAAGGACTCTCTGTCTTGGAAATGTTTATTTCTACCCATGGGGCTCGTAAAGGGATGACCGATACGGCCTTGAAGACTGCCAACTCAGGTTACTTGACTCGTCGACTTGTCGATGTTGCCCAAGATGTCATTGTGCGTGAAAAGGATTGTGGGACTGATCGTGGTTTACGGATCAGCGCCATCATGGATGGTAACGAAGTCATCGAACCATTGTACGACCGGATTCTTGGCCGTTACACGATGAAGACGATCTTTGATCCTGAAACACATGAAGAAATCGTTGGTAATAACGTCATGATCGATGAAGCTTTGGCACAAAAGATTGTTGATGCTGGTGTTACCGAAGTCACGATTCGTTCTGCATTTACTTGCAACACGAAACATGGGGTTTGTGAACACTGTTATGGTCGTAACATGGCTACCGGTGACGAAGTTGAAGTCGGTGAAGCTGTTGGGACTGTTGCGGCACAATCAATCGGTGAACCCGGGACGCAATTAACCATGCGGACTTTCCATACTGGTGGTGTTGCCGGAGACGATATTACCCAAGGGTTACCTCGTGTTCAAGAAATTGTTGAATCACGGAATCCTAAAGGGCGTGCCGAAATCACTGAAGTGACTGGGACGGTACAATCAATCGAAGAAAATCCAGCGGAACGGACAAAGGAAGTTACGATTAAGGGTGAAACTGATACTCGGACTTATACTTTGCCATTAACGGCTCGGATGGCGGTCAGTGAAGGCGACTTTATTCACCGTGGTGCGGCGTTGAACGTTGGGTCAATTGATCCTAAGCAATTAATTCAAGTTCGCGATGTCTTATCAACTGAAAACTACTTGCTCCGTGAAGTCCAACGGGTTTACCGGATGCAAGGGGTTGAAATTGGCGATAAGCACGTTGAAATCATGATTCGTCAGATGCTTCGTAAGGTCCGGATCATGGATCCAGGTGACACTGATGTCTTACCTGGGACTTTGATGGATATTGCTGACTTCAAGGATGAAAACTACAAGACGTTGATTGCTGGTGGAATTCCAGCAACGTCACGGCCAGTTATTCTTGGGATTACCAAGGCTGCCTTGGAAACTAATAGTTTCTTATCAGCGGCTTCATTCCAGGAAACAACTCGGGTCTTAACTGATGCGGCTATTCGTGGTAAGAACGATCCATTGATCGGGCTTAAGGAAAATGTCATCATTGGTAAGATCATTCCTGCCGGGACTGGTATGCCTAACTATCGTCATATCAAGCCGAAGGAAGTTGGCAACGTGGCTGATGGGGTTTACTCAATCAGCGACCTTGAAAAACAAATGCAAGAACAAGATACTAGCAAGTAATTGCTAACCAGCTTTAAAAAGGCGGCCAGTCAAATGGTCGTCTTTTTTATTGCATAAACCTCAGTTTCGGGTAGTATTGAGAGGAAGGTTTAAATGAGCTGAGAGGCGGGAATGCAATGTTAAAGGATGATCAGATTGTCTGGGCAATTCATCAGATGGAAGCAGAAATGGGGCCAGTGGGTCCGTCGCTAGATTCGCGGACACCATTTCAGTATTTAGTATCTGTTATTTTGAGTGCGCAAGCCACCGATGTGTCGGTCAATAAGGTGACGCCAGTATTGTTTGACCGCTATCCGACGCCGGCCGCGCTGATGGCTGCCGACGTGACTGAGGTGGAAAGCATCATTAAAAGTGTGGGATTATTTCACAATAAAGCCAAGAATATTATTAAAACGGCGCGCATGGTTCATGAAGACTTAAACGATGAGGTCCCAACTGATCGTAAAGGAATTATGGCGTTGCCGGGAGCTGGGCGAAAGACTGCCAATGTGGTTTTGAGTGATGTCTTTGCGCAAAATACGTTCGCAGTTGATACGCACGTGTCAGCCATTTCGAAGCGCCTCCATTTTATTGATCAAGCAGCGTCACCACTACAAGTGGAACAAAAAATCGTGAGTGTGCTGCCACCAGCTGAACTTCATCAAGCCCATCATACGATGATCGAATTTGGCCGGAAGTATTCGATGAAGCTGACGCCGGATAAAGAAGTCTGCCAACTGATTATTGACTGTGACCAGTTGAATGAAGAAAATGAAGGATTACAATAACGTCGAATAACAAACGCGACAACCATTGAGTTAATTGGTTGTCGCGTTTTTACGACGTGTTAGTCTAGTTGAGTCGTCATGATGAACGCCCAAGTCAAAAAAGGGACGAACGGCAACTGGGCTCGCTGGTGTGTAAGCGCGAAAGTTAGCAGTGCGCCAAATGAAGCCAGCGTCAGACTGGTCAAAACTAAGTCGGGTGTCGCTAAACAACTCAGCAAAACGAGAATATCAACGTCACCCAACCCAAATTTTTTTGTTTTCCAAGCCAACCCGTATAACCCAAGGAGTAGGGTAGCAACAATAGCCAGTGGGATCGACAAAATCGGCGGTTGAAACCACAGCCCGAGCACACCAGGGAGAATCAAAGTAATTGGAAAAACACTGAAACTAAGTCGGTCGGTGAGACTGTTGAAAATCAAAACTGCATAGCCAAGTAGCAGTGGCAAGCTTAACGGCAGTGGCAGTTGCCAATTAAACAAGACAAGCCCGCCACAGAGCAGTTCGATCCAAGTTGACCGTAAATTGATGGCTGTTTGGCAGTCAAAGCATTTACCACGTTGCAGTAGCACGCCCAGCAGTGGTATGAGTTGCCAAAAACGTAATTGATGCTGACATTGTGGACAAACCGACCGTTGTTTAGTGTATAATGATTGCATGTCGCTGAGTCGTTCGGCCATGCAAGTGATGAATGAGCCGCAGCAAGCACCAATCGTGAACATGAGACTATTGAGTAAGAGCATGGTTAATCCCCCTTTATAGGAGTTAACTACGCAAAGAAAATGTGAAGTCACTGTTGACACCATACTTTCATCATGATACTCTTGTAAAGGTGCTTTTCGCAGACAGATTCCTGTATAGGAATACAGACATGCTGACTGGTCGGCTGAGCGCAGAATTGCCATCGTTCATGGGTTATTTTTTTGTTAAAAAAAGAACCACCTGGATGTGTGGACTTAAAAATCAGACATTTTTGGAAGGAGGACACTTTAGAACATGCCAACAATTAACCAGTTAATTCGTAAAGGTCGTAAATCTAAAGTATCAAAATCAAATGCCCCAGCTTTAAACTTCGGGTATAACAGTTACAAGAAGGTTGCTACTAATAACCCTGCACCACAAAAACGTGGGGTTGCAACTCGTGTCGGCACAATGACTCCTAAGAAGCCTAACTCAGCTTTACGGAAGTATGCACGTGTCCGTTTATCTAACTTGATTGAAGTTACCGCTTATATTCCTGGTATTGGTCACAACCTTCAAGAACATAGTGTTGTCTTGATTCGTGGTGGACGTGTAAAGGATTTACCTGGTGTACGTTATCACGTTATCCGTGGTACTTTAGATACGGCCGGCGTCGAAGATCGTCGTCAAAGTCGTTCTAAGTATGGTACCAAGAAGCCAAAGGAATAAAGGAGGTAAGTTAAATGCCAAGAAAAGGACAACCAGCAAAGCGCGAAGTTTTGCCAGATCCAATGTACGATTCTAAGTTAGTAACGCGTTTAATTAACCACTTAATGTTAGATGGTAAACGTGGGACTGCATCAACTATCTTGTATGATGCGTTTGATCAAATTAAGGAACAAACTGGAAACGAACCTTTAGATGTCTTCGAAGAAGCAATGAAGAACGTTATGCCAGTACTTGAAGTTAAGGCTCGCCGTGTCGGTGGTTCTAACTATCAAGTTCCTATCGAAGTTCGTCCAGACCGTAAGACGACCTTAGCACTTCGTTGGATCGTTCAATATGCACGTTCACGTGGTGAACACACCATGTCAGACCGGTTAGCACGTGAAATCATGGATGCTGCCAACAATACTGGTGCCTCAGTTAAGAAGCGTGAAGATACGCATAAAATGGCTGAAGCCAACCGTGCCTTTGCACATTATCGTTGGTAAGATTTCTATGGTTTGGTTGAAGCTTAACTTTAACTAAACGTAACAACAAGGTGGCTATTATATGTGAGCATATAGTAGCCATTTTTTGAAAAAAGCTTTATACTTTTTCCCTACTATATTAATAGTAGGTTTTACTGTTAATTCCATTTAATTGAGAGGAGTAACACATTTTCTAATGGCTAATACAAGAGAATTTTCACTCGATAAGACTCGTAACATTGGTATCATGGCCCATATCGATGCCGGTAAGACCACTACTACCGAACGTATCTTGTACTATACTGGTAAAATCCACAAAATTGGTGAAACCCATGATGGTGCTTCACAAATGGACTGGATGGCCCAAGAACAAGAACGTGGTATCACGATCACTTCTGCTGCGACTACTGCTCAGTGGAAGAACCATCGGATTAACATCATCGATACCCCAGGACACGTTGACTTCACTGTTGAAGTTGAACGGTCACTTCGGGTCTTAGATGGTGCGATTACCGTCTTAGATGCCCAAGCTGGTGTTGAACCTCAAACTGAAACCGTTTGGCGTCAAGCCTCAACGTATAACGTTCCTCGTGTCGTTTTCGTTAACAAGATGGACAAAATCGGTGCGGACTTCAAGTATTCTGTAAGTACGATCCATGATCGTTTACAAGCGAATGCTCACGCAATCCAATTACCAATTGGTGCCGAAGACAATTTCGAAGGGGTCATTGACTTAATCGAAATGAAAGCTGATCTTTATGATGAAGATCAACTCGGTACGGAATGGGATACTGTTGACGTTCCTGAAGAATACAAAGCAGACGCCCAAGCTGCTCGTGATGACTTGATTGAAGCTTTAGCTGATATCGATGATGGCATCATGGAAAAATATCTTGGCGGTGAAGAAATTTCTAAAGAAGAAATCAAAGCTGCTATCCGTAAGGGTACTTTGGCACTTGAATTCTTCCCAGTTTTAGCTGGTTCAGCCTTCAAGAACAAGGGTGTTCAAATGTTGATGGATGCGGTTGTTGACTACTTACCATCACCACTTGATGTTAAGCCTTATAAAGCGACTGATCCTGAAAACGATGAAGAAGTTGAATTGATTGCCGGTGATGATAAGCCTTTCGCTGCGTTAGCATTTAAGGTTGCCACCGACCCATTCGTTGGTCGTTTGACATTTATCCGGGTTTACCAAGGTACTTTGGAATCTGGTTCATATGTCTTAAACGCTACCAAGGACAAACGTGAACGTGTTGGTCGTTTACTTCAAATGCATTCTAACCAACGGAAAGAAATCCCAGAAGTCTTCTCTGGTGATATCGCCGCTGCGATTGGTTTGAAGAACACCACTACTGGTGACTCATTGACTTCTATTGAACATCCATATCATTTGGAATCAATGGAATTCCCTGATCCCGTTATCCAGGTTGCCGTTGAACCTAAGACTAAGGCTGACCAAGATAAGATGAACGTTGCCTTACAAAAGCTTTCTGAAGAAGATCCTACTTTCAAGGCTGAAACTAACCAAGAAACTGGTGAAACTTTAATCGCTGGGATGGGTGAATTACATTTGGACATCATCGTTGACCGGATGCGTCGTGAATTCAACGTTGAAGCCACTGTTGGTGCACCTCAAGTTTCTTATCGTGAAACATTCACTAAGGAAACTAAGGTCCAAGGTAAGTTCGTTCACCAATCTGGTGGTAAAGGTCAATATGGGGATGTTTGGGTTGAATTTACACCTAACGAAGAAGGTAAAGGCTTCGAATTCGAAGACGCCATCGTCGGTGGGGTTGTTCCTCGTGAATACATCCCTTCAGTTGAACAAGGCTTGAAGGAATCAATGGCTAACGGTGTGTTAGCTGGTTATCCTTTAGTTGACGTTAAGGCTAAATTGTATGATGGTTCTTACCATGATGTCGATTCTAGTGAAGCAGCCTTCAAGATTGCCGCTTCATTAGCCTTACGGAATGCAGCTAAGTCAGCTGGCCCTGTTATCCTTGAACCTATCATGAAGGTTGATATTGTTGCCCCAGAAGATTACTTAGGTGATGTTATGGGTCACGTTACCGCTCGTCGTGGTACGATCGAAGGAATGGAAGAACGTGGGAACGCTCAAGAAGTTCATGCGTTTGTTCCTTTAGCTGAAATGTTTGGTTATGCAACCACATTACGTTCAGCTACCCAAGGCCGTGGGACTTTCACAATGACATTTGATCATTACGAAAAGGTACCTAAGTCTGTTCAAGCAGAAATCATCAAGAAAAATGGCGGCACTCCAGCCGAAGATTAATCTTGATTCTAAAAAGTCGTTAAGCAATTTTGCTTAGCGGCTTTTTTTACGGTCAATTAGTCGTAAGGCAGGGGGAGTGTGAATATTGCCGCTTCCGGTTGCTGTCGATAGCATGTGGCCGTGGGACCGGGCCAAGCCTGAAACCCAAGTCTTGTCCCTCGCCCGGAACCCTTGCTTAACCCGCAAGTGTCCCGGCCGGTCCGTGGTGTAACGTCGGCAAAAATCACGCCGACCTAACGCCACCATCACGACCGATGCCATCACCAGCAACCTTCAGCTAGTTAACAGGGGTGCTTTTTGCGATGGCTGTGCTTGAGATCAGAATGCTTGTCACAAGAGATAAAAATTAATCCGGTGGTGCAGGTGAAGTTGACTGGTGAATTAAAGACAGGGATGAATGTTAAACTTCTGATCCTCCAAATAGAAAAGTGGTGTTAATACTGTAGGAGATATGTGAAGAAAATAATGGCTATATTTCAGGCAACTTAAGAGTTAAGCTACCAGCGCATGTCTCAATCAAAATAGAAAGCGTCTATAATAATAGTTGACGCCAAAATATCAGGATGCTAAGCAGATGAAGTAATCATAAGCGTTTAACGTGGGTGGTGTCGTGTTTAGGTCCTGAACTTTGCTAGTAGACAACAAGACACAGATTGAGTGACCGGAGGCGGGGAAATGCTCAGCCGCCAAATTTTGCTTAGTCGGTCGGGTTAAGACCGAATTAGCAAAAGACCAATTTTCGAGACCGCACTGTGGCTCGAAAATGGTCGGCAGCGTTCCAGCGTTTCCCCGCCGCAGGGAACGTAAAAGTGTGCGTCATGCTAAAAGTTTACTGGAACTAGTCCATCAATCTTAAAAAAACATGTGCAACGACTTGAAATGAACAGCAAACGCGAGTATGATGCTAAATAACGTCGTGCGTTAATTACTAATTCGTTTTAAGCCAATTGGTCATGAGTGATCACAGTAGGTTAAAACAATAATGACTGGTCACGCAATCATGTAACTGTAAAAGCTTTGGTTCGCGAATAAAAGTTGAAAAATAACTATTATTCTCAACGAATTTGTGTTACATTTATTGGTGCTGGTTCAAAAAAGGTAACACGGTTTACAACGATGGTTCGAAAAAAGTGCGTCAGCGCTTGCTATTACAAAGCTTTTCAGTTATTATAGATTGTGCTTGGTATTTAGAAAGGGAGTACTGTACTCCCCTACATCAAGTAGTCGTAGTTAGCTTTGATGTGAAAGGTTGCGACACGCCCGGCCACATTGTCATGGGGCGCGGCGGTAATTTTCACGGAGCTAGTCTTATTTTCAAAATAGACGAAGGAGGTCACAACAATGGCAAAGCAAAAAATTCGTATCCGTTTAAAGGCATACGAACACCGTATTCTTGATCAGTCTGCTGACAAGATTGTTGAAACGGCAAAGAGAACTGGTGCTACTATTTCAGGTCCAATTCCATTGCCTACTGATCGGACTATCTATACGGTTCTCCGGTCACCACATAAGTTCAAGAAGTCACGCGAACAATTCGAAATGCGGACTCACAAGCGTTTAATCGATATCATTAACCCAACGCCAAAGACAGTCGACTCATTAATGAAGTTAGACTTGCCTAGCGGTGTGGATATTGAAATCAAGCTTTAATTTTCTAAACTAAAATCAATTAATTGGAGGTGTACTCATGACCACTAAAGGAATCTTAGGGAAAAAGGTAGGAATGACGCAAGTCTTCACTGAAAACGGGGAATTGATCCCAGTTACTGTTATCGCCACTGAACCTAACGTTGTCTTGCAAGTTAAGACCATCGAAAACGACGGTTACGAAGCAATTCAATTAGGTATCGACGACAAACGTGAAGTCTTAACGAACAAACCTGCTCAAGGTCATGCAGCAAAAGCAAAAACGACTCCTAAGCGCTTCATTCGTGAAATTCGTAATGTTGAGCTTGGAGATTACACAGTAGGTGACGAAGTCAAGGCTGATATTTTCGCAGCCGGTGACGCTGTCGATGTTACGGGTATCACTAAAGGTCATGGTTACCAAGGTAATATTCATAAAGACGGACAAAGTCGTGGACCAATGGCCCATGGGTCTCGTTACCATCGTCGTCCTGGTTCATTAGGTGCCATTATCAACCGTGTCTTCAAAGGTAAGAAATTACCAGGCCGGATGGGTAATCATCAACGGACGATGCAAAACTTAACGGTGGTTCGTGCCGACGTTGAAAACAACGTCTTATTAATTAAGGGTAATGTCCCTGGTGCAAACAAATCATTCGTTACAATTAAAACATCTGTAAAGAGTAAATAAGGAAGGAGGACATAATACATGACTAGCGTAGCATTATATAAACAAGACGGTACGCAAAACGGTGACGTTACTTTAAACGACGCAGTGTTTGGTGTTGAACCAAACGAAAACGTGGTTTTTGATGCCATCTTGATGCAACGTGCATCATTGCGTCAAGGGACTCATGCTGTTAAGAACCGTAGTGCTCGTCGCGGTGGTGGTCGTAAACCATGGCGTCAAAAGGGTACTGGTCGGGCTCGTCAAGGTTCTATCCGTTCGCCACAATGGCGTAAAGGTGGGATTGTCTTCGGACCTACACCACGTTCATACAGTTACAAATTACCTAAGAAGGTAATGCGCTTAGCTTTGAAGTCTGTCCTTTCTCAAAAGGTCTTAGACAACAGCTTAGTTGCAGTTGAAGCTTTAGCTTTCGACGCACCAAAAACTAAGGAATTTGCTAACGTATTAAACAACCTCAATGTCGACACCAAGACACTTGTTTTGGTTGAAGAGGACAATGAAAAGGCTGCTTTGGCAGGTCGTAACTTACCAAATGTTAAGATCCTTAAAGCCAAAGGTGTTAACGTCTTAGATGTCGCTAATAGTGACAAATTAGTCGTTACCCAAAAAGCCCTCGATCAATTAGGGGAGGCGCTCGCATAATGGAAGCACGCGATGTAATTTTACGCCCTGTCGTTACTGAAGCATCTATGGCTGGCTTGGATGACAAGCGCTATACTTTCGATGTCAACGTACAGGCTACTAAAACACAAGTTAAAAAGGCAATCGAAGAAATCTTCGATGTCAAAGTCGTTAAAGTTAACGTTATGAATGTTAAAGGGAAGTTCAAGCGTCAAGGTCGTTTCGCCGGTTATACTAAGAAGCGTCGTAAGGCTATTGTTACCTTAACTCCTGATTCTAACGAAATTAAGTTGTTCAACGACGATCAACAATAAATCTAATTTAGGAGGTTACTATAGTGGGTATTAGAAAGTATAAACCAACCACTAACGGCCGTCGTAATATGACCGGTTCTGATTTTGCTGAAATCACTAAGACAAAACCAGAAAAGTCATTATTAGACTCACAAAGCCATACAGCTGGTCGTAACAGTTATGGTCACATCACTGTTCGTCATCGTGGTGGCGGTCATAAACAACAATACCGTTTAGTTGACTTCAAGCGTATTAAAGATGAAGTTCCAGCTACGGTTAAAGCAATCGAATATGATCCAAATCGGACTGCTAACATTGCCTTATTGGTATATGCTGACGGTGTGAAATCATATATTTTAGCACCAAAGGGTTTGGAAGTTGGTATGCAAGTTCAATCTGGTGTTGAAGCTGATATCAAGGTTGGTAACGCATTACCATTAAACAACATCCCAGTTGGTACTATCGTGCATAACATTGAATTAAAGCCTGGTAAGGGTGGGCAATTAGCTCGTTCTGCTGGTGCTTCTGCGCAATTACTTGGTAAGGAAGGCAAATATGCAATTGTTCGTTTGTCATCTGGTGAAGTTCGTTTAGTTCTATTAACTGCCCGTGCCACTGTTGGTACTGTTGGTAATGAACAACATGAATTGATCAACTCAGGTAAAGCCGGTCGTACACGTTGGCAAGGCAAACGTCCAACGGTTCGTGGTTCTGTTATGAACCCTAACGATCACCCTCATGGTGGTGGTGAAGGTAAAGCGCCAATCGGTCATCCATCTCCTATGTCACCATGGGGTAAGAAGACTCTTGGTAAGAAGACCCGGAACAAGAAGGCTCGTTCAAACAAGCTTATCGTTCGTGGTCGTCGTCCAGGCAAACACTAAAATTTGAAATCACTGTAGTTCTCGAGAGGAGGTCACACGATGGGTCGAAGTTTAAAGAAGGGACCTTTCGCAGATTCGCATTTATTGAAAAAAGTGGATGCACAATCTGATTCTGACAAGAAATCTGTCATCAAGACGTGGTCACGTCGTTCAACAATTTTCCCAAGTTTTATTGGGTTAACAATCGCAGTTTATGATGGTCGCAAGCATGTCCCAGTTTATATCCAAGACGATATGGTCGGTCATAAGTTAGGTGAATTCGTACCTACACGGACTTTCCATGGTCATGGTACAGACGATAAGACAACGAAGTAATAGTTAGGAGGATAAAGAATGGCTGAACAAGTAACATCTGCACACGCAACTGCAAAAACTGTTCGTATCGCCGCTCGTAAGGTCCGCCTAGTTGTCGATCTTATCAGAGGTAAAAGCGTTGCTGAAGCATTAGCAATCTTGAAGTTTACGCCACGCGGTGGTTCACCAGTAGTTGAAAAAGTACTATTGTCTGCTGTCGCTAACGCTGAAAATAACTTTGACTTAGATCGTGAAGATTTGGTCGTAAGTGAAGCCTTCGTCAACGAAGGACCAACCTTAAAACGGTTCCGTCCTCGTGCCAAAGGTTCTGCTTCACCAATCAACAAGCGGACAAGCCACATTACGATCACAGTTACTGAAAAATAGGAGGGATAACGCGTGGGTCAAAAAGTAAATCCAACCGGATTACGTGTCGGAATCATTCGCGACTGGGAAGCAAAATGGTATGCTGAAAAAGATTTTGCAACTTACTTAAACGAAGATTTACGTATCCGTAAGTATATTGAAAAACGACTTGCCGACGCTTCCGTCTCCACCGTTGAAATCGAACGCGCTGCAAATCGCGTGAACATTTCAATCCATACCGCTAAACCAGGGATGGTTATTGGTAAGGGTGGTTCTGAAGTTGAAGCACTTCGTAAAGAATTAAACGAATTAACTGGTAAACGAGTACACATCAACATCATCGAAATCAAGAAACCTGATTTAGATGCTAAATTAGTTGGTGAAAGTATTGCGCGTCAATTGGAAGGCCGTGTTGCTTTCCGTCGTGCGATGCGTGGTGCCATGCAACGTACTATGCGTTCAGGTGCTAAAGGGATCAAGACGCAAGTTGCTGGCCGTTTAAATGGGGCCGACATGTCACGTGTTGAAACTTACTCAGACGGTACTGTTCCATTGCATACGCTCCGTGCTGACATTGATTATGCATGGGTTGAAGCTGCTACCACTTATGGTAAGCTTGGCGTTAAGACTTGGATCTACCGTGGCGAAATCTTGCCAGAAAAGAAATCTGCAGATAAAGGAGGAAAATAAACATGCTAGTACCTAAACGGGTTAAATTCCGTCGTGTTCACCGTGGTAAGATGCGCGGTGAAGCAAAAGGCGGTAAATCAGTTGCTTTTGGTGATTATGGTTTACAAACACTAGAATCACACTGGATTAGTAACCGACAGATCGAAGCTGCTCGTGTTGCTATGAACCGTTACATGAAGCGTGGCGGTAAAGTATGGATTAAGATTTTCCCTCACAAGTCCTACACTGAAAAAGGTGTCGGCGTGCGGATGGGTAATGGGAAAGGTACTCCTGCAGGTTGGGTTGCCCCAGTAAAACGTAACAAGGTTATGTTTGAAGTCGGTGGCGTATCTGAAGAAGTTGCTCGCGAAGCTTTACGCTTAGCCGGCACGAAGTTACCTGTGAAAACAAAGATTATTAAGCGCGAGGAAGTAGGTGGCGAATCAGATGAAGGCTAAGGAAATTAAAGCATTGTCCACTACTGAAATGCTCGAAAAAGAAAAGTCTTACAAAGACGAACTCTTCAACTTGCGTTTTCAATTGGCCACTGGTCAGCTTGAAAATACCGCTCGTTTAAAGCAAGTTCGTAAGAACATCGCGCGTATTAAAACTGCGTTGCGTGAACAAGAATTAAACAAGTAGCCTATAAAAGGAGGCAAATCACGAATGAGTGAAGATACTCGTAACAGCCGCAAGGTTATCCAAGGACGCGTTGTTTCAGATAAGATGGAAAAAACCATCGTTGTTGTCCGTGAAACATACAAGAATCATCCTGTATACGGCAAACGTGTTCGTTATTCCAAGAAATACAAAGCTCATGATGAAAATAATGAAGCTCATGTTGGCGATATCGTCCGGATCATGGAAACTCGTCCTCTATCAGCTACAAAGCGTTTCCGCTTACTTGACGTCGTTCAAAAAGCTGTTATTATCTAGTTTATTAGCTGAAGAAAATTAAATGAAGGGAGGACACTTACTGTGATCCAACAAGAAAGTCGTTTAAAAGTTGCTGATAACTCCGGTGCCCGTGAAATCCTGACTATCAAGGTTTTAGGTGGCTCAGGTCGTAAGACTGCTAACATCGGTGATATTATTGTCGCTACGGTCAAACAAGCAACACCCGGTGGTGTTGTCAAAGCTCATGATGTTGTTAAGGCGGTTATTGTCCGGACTAAGACCGGTGTACACCGTGCTGACGGTTCATACATCAAGTTTGATGAAAATGCTGCAGTTATCATCCGCGATGACAAGACTCCTCAAGGTACTCGTATCTTCGGACCTGTCGCTCGTGAATTACGTGATAAAGACTTCATGCGTATCGTTTCATTAGCGCCAGAAGTTCTGTAATCACACACCGTAAATAAGGAGGTGCGCAACCTAATGTTGATTAAAACAGGTGATAAAGTTCGTGTCATCAGTGGCAAGGATCGTGGCCAAGAAGGTACTGTTAAGGCAGTTATCAAGGCTAAGAACCGTGTTGTTGTTGAAGGTGTTAACAAGATCAAAAAACATCAAAAACCAACGAACGTTAACCCACAAGGTGGTATCGTTGACATCGAAGCAGCTTTTGATGCTTCAAACGTTATGATCCTTGACCCATCTACTAACGAACCTACTCGTTTAGGTGTTCGTCGTGAAGACGGGAAGCGTGTCCGCTACGCTAAAAAGAGCGGCAAAGATTTAGAAAACTAAACACTGACTGAAAGGAGGAAGCAAGTTTCATGGAAAACCGTTTAAAAGCTCAATATGAAAAAGAAATCGTGCCAGCATTAGTTGACAAGTTCAACTACACTTCAGTTATGCAAGTGCCAAAGATGGCAAAGATTGTTTTGAACATGGGTGTTGGTGATGCAGTTACCAACGCTAAGAACTTAGACGAAGCAGTTGAAGAATTGACTTTGATCTCCGGCCAAAAACCTTTGGTTACACGAGCAAAGAAATCTATCGCTGGTTTCCGTCTTCGTGAAGGTATGCCAATCGGTGCCAAAGTTGACTTACGTGGCGAACGTATGTATGACTTCTTGGACAAGTTGATCAATGTTTCATTACCACGTGTTCGTGACTTCCATGGTGTTAGCACGCGTTCATTTGATGGTCGCGGTAACTACACATTGGGTGTCCGTGAACAATTGATCTTCCCAGAAATCAACTATGACAATGTTAACCGTGTTCGCGGTTTGGACATTGTAATCGTCACAACAGCTGACAGTGATGAAGAATCACGTGAGTTGTTAACTCAATTTGGCATGCCATTTGCTAAATAATCGAAGGGAGTTTATCTAAGTTGGCTAAAAAATCACAAATTGTTAGACAACAACGCGGTGCGAAGTTTGCAGTTCAAAACTACACACGTTGCGAACGTTGCGGTCGTCCACATTCAGTTTACCGTAAATTCCACTTGTGCCGTATCTGCCTCCGCGAATTGGCCCACAAAGGTCAAATTCCTGGCATGAAAAAGGCTAGCTGGTAAAAAACAAACCCAAGTTAAAGGAGGTTAAACTTTCATGATGACTGATCCAATCGCAGATTTCTTGACTCGTATCCGTAACGCTAACATGGTACGCCACGATTCATTAGAAGTTCCTGCATCAAAAATCAAACGCAACATTGCCGAAATTTTAAAGAATGAAGGTTTTGTTCGCGACGTTGAATATATCGATGATGACAAACAGGGCATCATCCGTGTCTTCTTGAAGTATGGTAAAGACAACGAACGCGTAATCTCAGGTTTGAAGCGTATTTCAAAACCAGGTTTACGTTCATATGTCAAAGCTGATTCAGTTCCTAAGGTTTTAAACGGCTTAGGAATCGCAATCATCTCAACTTCAGAAGGTGTAATTACTGATAAAGAAGCTCGCGCCAAGAAGCTTGGCGGCGAAGTTTTAGCTTACGTTTGGTAATAAATAATTAAGACGGGAGGTGCAAGTAAGTGAGTCGTATTGGTTATAAAACAATTAATATCCCTGCTGGGGTAGAAGTATCACAAGATGGCGAAGTTGTTACGGTTAAAGGTCCTAAAGGTACTTTGACACGGAACATCGCTAGTGATATCACGATGACAGTTGAAGGCAGCGAAGTTAACTTCACTCGCCCAACTGATGACTTTAAGATGAAAGCATTACACGGTACTACTCGTGCAAATGTTAACAACATGGTTGAAGGTGTTACTAAAGGCTTTACTAAGAATCTTCAATTGGTCGGTGTTGGTTACCGTGCCCAATTACAAGGTAAAAAATTAGTATTAAGCGTTGGTTACTCACATCCTGTTGAATTTGAAACGCCAGAAAACTTAACAGTTGAAGTTCCTGACAACACACATATCAATATCTCTGGTATTGGTAAGCAAGCTGTTGGTGACTTTGCTGCCGAAGTTCGGGCAATTCGTTCACCTGAACCTTACAAAGGTAAAGGGATTCGTTACGTCGATGAATATGTTCGTCGTAAGGAAGGTAAAACTGGCAAATAAAGCAGCTTAGTGCTGTCCATAACTATAATAAGAGGTGACTATTGTGATTTCAAAACCAGATAAAAATAAGACACGTCAACGTCGTCACGCACGTGTCCGTGGTAAGATTTCTGGTACTGCTGAGCGCCCACGCTTAAATGTTTATCGTTCAAACAAAAACATCTACGCTCAAATTATTGATGATGTAGAGGGTGTAACGCTCGCAAGTGCCTCAACGTTAGATAGCGAAGTAACTGGCGACAACAAGTCTGAAAAGGCTGCATCTGTTGGTGCTATTGTTGCAAAACGTGCTGCTGAAAAGAAGATTGCTGACGTAGTCTTTGATCGTGGCGGTTACTTATATCACGGCCGGGTTCAAGCTTTAGCTGAAGCTGCTCGTGAAAACGGACTTAAATTCTAATAAAGGAGGAATAATACCACATGACTTTCATTGATCCATCAAAATTAGATCTTGACGATAACGTTGTTGCCATTAACCGGATTACTAAAGTTGTCAAAGGTGGTCGTCGTCTACGTTTTGCCGCATTGGTAATCGTTGGTGACCACAAAGGACACGTTGGTTTCGGTACTGGTAAGGCTCAAGAAGTTCCAGAAGCAATTCGGAAAGCATCCGAAGCTGCTAAAAAGAACTTGATCACTGTACCAATGGTCGGTACAACCATTCCTCATGAAGCTCTCGGTGTTTACGGTGGTGGCCGCATTATGCTTAAGCCTGCCGTTGAAGGTTCTGGTGTTGCCGCTGGTGGCGCCGTCCGTGCCGTCATGGAATTGGCTGGTATTGATGATGTAACAAGTAAGCGTCTTGGCTCAAACACCCCAGTTAACGTTGTTCGTGCAACGTTCGAAGGGTTAAAGAGCTTACGAAAAGCAGACCAAATCGCTGCTTTACGTGGCGTTTCAGTTGAACATTTAGCTGAATAGGGAGGACAAACAACATGGCTCAATTAAAGATCACTTTAGTGCGCAGTGCGGCTCATCGTCTTCCTAAGCAACGTAAAATCGTTAAGGAATTAGGTTTAGGCCGAGTTAACAGCTCAGTTGTAAAACCTGATGACGCAGCAACTCGCGGTCAAATCTTCCTCATTGCTCATTTGATCGATGTTGAAGTAATTAAGTAATTAAAATTTTTAAAGAGGAGGTGCCTACTAAATGAAGTTACATGAATTAACTCCAAGTGAAGGTTCACGTTTTTCACGCCGTCGCATTGGTCGTGGCGACTCAAGTGGCCAAGGTAAAACTTCTGGTCGTGGTCAAAAAGGTCAAAAGGCGCGTGGTAAGGTTCGTGTTGGTTTCGAAGGTGGCCAAATGCCATTGTATCGTCGGATTCCAAAACGTGGATTTACTAATATCAACCGTAAAGAATATGCGGTTGTTAACCTTGATGGCTTAAATCGCTTTGATGATGGTGCCGAAGTAACACCAGAATCATTGAAAGAAGCTGGCTTGGTTAAAAAGAGTGCTGCTGTTAAAGTTCTTGGTAACGGCAAGCTCGACAAAAAGTTAACAGTTAAGGCAAACAAGTTCTCCGAAACTGCCGTTAAGGCAATCGAAGCTGCTGGCGGTAAAACTGAGGTGATCTAACTTGCTGACTACCATGAAGGACGCTCTGAAAGTTAAGGATATTCGGAATAAAATTCTGTTCACGTTGGGCGTTTTGATTGTATTTCGTCTTGGCTCTTATATCACAGTCCCAGGGGTTAATGCACAAGCGCTGCAATCTGTTGCATCTTCTGGGCTGATAAGTATGTTGAATACATTCAGTGGTGGCGGTTTAACTAATTATTCCATCCTTGCTATGGGGGTATCCCCTTACATTACTGCACAAATCATTGTTCAATTGTTACAAATGGATATTGTTCCGAAGTTTGTTGAATGGGGCAAACAAGGTGAAGTTGGTCGACGGAAACTCAACCAAGCGACTCGTTGGCTGACCATTGCCTTAGCCTTTATTCAATCGATTGGGATTACTGCTGGGTTTAACTCTTTAAGTTCACTTAAATTGGTTAATAATCCAAGTGTCACGACGTATTTAACGATTGGGGTTATCCTGACCGGTGGTGCGATGTTGACGACTTGGATGGGTGATATGATTACTGACCGCGGGATGGGTAATGGTGTTTCCATCATTATCTTTGCCGGGATCATTGCTCGGACACCTACCTCGTTGTACCAAATCTATCAAGAACAATTCGTTAATGTTTCAAAGAGCGATTGGTGGCAGAGTATTTTGTTTGTCATCGGATTATTGTTACTTGTCTTGATCATTGTCATGTTTGTGACTTGGGTCGAACAAGCGAATGATCGGATTCCAATTCAATACACTCGGCGTGCAGCTGGTGCACCTGATAGTAGTTATCTACCGTTGAAGGTGAACGTTGCTGGGGTTATTCCTGTTATCTTCGCGAGTTCTTTCATTGCAACGCCGCAAACGATTTTGCTAGGTTTTCAAGCCAGTCATGGTGATGAAACTTGGTACACGGTCATGAGTAATATCTTTAATATGCAGTCAACGACCGGAGCAATCTTATACACTGTTCTGATTGTGCTTTTCACTTTCTTCTATGCGTTTGTTCAGGTCAATCCTGAAAAACTGTCGAAGAACTTACAAAAGCAAGGCAGCTACATCCCAGGCGTCTGGCCTGGTAAAGATACCCAAGACTGGGTTTCAAAATTGTTAATGCGACTTAGTACGGTCGGCGCCCTTTACCTTGGATTAATTTCCTTGATTCCTTTATTAGCCTCAGATATCTTTGGCTTGGATGAATCAATTGGTTTAGGTGGGACGAGTTTACTGATCGTTGTTGGGGTTGCCCTTGAAACAATTCGTCAAATTAAAGGATTAATGATGAAACGTGACTACGTCGGTTTTATTCGTTAATCAGCGAGTGTGTTGGGGAGACTCAGCACATTTGTGCATTATAGGAGGAAATTACGATGTCAACAATGAACCTTATTTTAATGGGTTTACCAGGTGCCGGTAAGGGTACTCAAGCACAGAAGATCCTTGAAGATTTTGATATTCCTCATATCTCAACGGGTGATATCTTCCGGGCAGCAATTAAGAATGAAACCAAGATGGGCTTAGAAGCCAAAAAGTATATCGACCAAGGTAACTTGGTTCCTGACGAAGTCACAAACGGCATCGTTAAGGATCGTTTAGCCGAAGCCGATACTGCCAATGGCTTCTTGCTTGATGGTTATCCACGTAATATTGATCAAGCTCATGCGCTCGAACAGATCGGTAAAGATCTGAACAAGCCATTGGACGGCGTCATTAACATTCACGTTGAACCTTCAGTGTTAGTTGAACGACTTTCAGGTCGTTTCATTTGTCGGACATGTGGTGCAACTTATCATAAGTTGTACAAGATGCCTAAGGTTGAAGGCACTTGTGATGTTTGTGGCGGTCATGATTTCTATCAACGGGATGATGATAAGCCTGCGACTGTTAAGAATCGTTTGGATGTTAACGTTAAGTTAAACACACCATTAATTGATTTTTATGGTCAAGAAAAACTGCTCTACAATGTCGATGGTGATCGCGACATCGATGATGTTTACAAAGATATCAAGTCAATTCTTGATAACCTTTAGCCTTGTATGCCCACCAACTCGCGCGGTAGTTGCTTTTGCAGTACCGTTGTGATAAACTTATTCAGGTTTAGCCGTTGATTCATATTAATGTTTTTTAAACTTAATTTTAATAACGACTGGTTCAAAAGTGGACCATCAACGTGGCAACACGAAACCAGATAATAGGGGAGGGACTCATACTTGGCAAAAGAAGACGTCATTGAAATTCAAGGCACTATCAAAGAAACGTTGCCTAACGCAATGTTTAAAGTAGAGCTTGAAAACGGCGCTGAGATCTTGGCACACGTTTCAGGTAAAATTCGGATGCATTACATTCGGATCTTGCCTGGCGACAAGGTTACAGTCGAAATGTCACCTTATGATTTAACTAAAGGTCGGATTACCTACCGTTTCAAGTAGGCCGGCGCTTTGTACCTTATAGGAGGTAAATATTCATGAAAGTAAGACCATCTGTCAAGCCTATGTGCGAACACTGCAAAGTTATTCGTCGTAAAGGCCGTGTGATGATTATCTGCTCTGCTAATCCAAAGCATAAACAACGCCAAGGTAAATAATTTAACTAAGTCGGAGGTGAAAAATTAATGGCTCGTATTGAAGGAATTGACTTACCCCGTGACAAGCGTATTGTCATCGGTTTAACTTACATTTTCGGTATCGGGAATACTTCTGCCCAAAAGATCTTGGCAGAAGCCGGTGTTTCTGAAGACGTCCGTGTACGTGACTTAACTCCTGAACAAGAAGATAAGATCCGTGCCGTCGTTGATGGTTACAAAACTGAAGGTGACTTACGTCGTGAAGTTAGCTTGAACATCAAGTTACTTCAAGAAATTGGCTCATACCGTGGGATGCGTCATCGTCGTGGTTTACCAGTTCGTGGTCAACACACGAAGAACAATGCTCGTACTCGTAAGGGTAAAAAAGTTAGCATCGCTGGACGTAAAAAATAATTATAAGGGAGGTTTTCGAATTTTATGGCAACTAGAAAGACAACCCGTCGTCGTCGGGTAAAAAAGAATATTGAATCCGGTGTGGCTCACATCCATTCAACTTTCAACAACACGCTTGTTATGATCACTGATATGCAAGGTAATGCAATTGCCTGGTCATCAGCTGGTTCATTAGGTTTCAAGGGTAGTCGTAAGTCAACACCTTTTGCTGCTCAAATGGCTGCGGAAGCTGCTGCTAAGGCATCAATGGAACATGGCATGAAGATTGTTGAAGTCGCTGTTAAGGGTCCTGGTTCAGGTCGTGAAGCTGCAATCCGTGCTTTACAAGCTACTGGTTTGGAAGTTAGTGCAATTCGCGATGTTACGCCAGTTCCTCATAATGGTTCTCGTCCTCCAAAGCGCCGTCGTGTTTAATCTGTGACGTTCATTTTGAGGGCTAACTTCATTTTGTACGCACAACTACTAAACACCACGCGTTTTGAAAGGGGTAAAAGATAAGAATGATTGAATTTGAAAAACCTAACATTCATAAAATTGATGAAAACGACAACTATGGTAAGTTTGTTGTAGAACCACTTGAACGTGGTTATGGTACAACTTTAGGGAATTCACTTCGTCGGATTCTTCTTTCTTCTTTACCTGGCGCTGCTGTTACCAGTATTCAAATTGATGGTGTGCTTCATGAATTTTCAACGGTTGAAGGCGTAACAGAAGATGTTACGGCCATCATCTTGAATGTGAAGAAGATCGCACTTAAGTTGGAATCAGATGAAACCAAGACATTGGAAATCGATGTTAAGGGTCCTGCGAACGTCACTGCCGGTGATATCATTGGTGATGCGGACGTCGAAGTCTTGAATCCTGACTTGGCAATTTGTACGGTAGCAGACGGTGCACACTTCCATATGCGTATGACCGCTAATACTGGTCGTGGTTATGTTTCCGCTGAGGATAACAAACATCGTGAAGATGATATGCCAATTGGCGTTTTACCTGTTGATTCATTATATTCCCCAATCGAACGTGTCAACTATCAAGTTGAAAACACGCGGGTTGGTCAACGTGATGATTTCGATAAGTTAACCTTAGACGTTTGGACAAATGGTTCAATCACTCCAAGTGAAGCCATTAGTCTATCAGCCAAAATCCTGACTGATCACCTTTCAATCTTCGTAAATCTCACTGATGAAGCTAAAAACACTGACGTGATGGTTGAGAAGGAAGAAACGCATAAGGAAAAGATGTTAGAAATGACGATTGAAGAGTTAGATCTCTCCGTTCGTTCATATAATTGTTTGAAACGTGCTGGAATCAACACGGTTCAAGAATTAACTAACAAGACTGAAGCTGATATGATGAAGGTTCGCAACCTTGGACGCAAGTCACTTGAGGAAGTTAAAGCAAAATTAGCTGACCTTGGGTTATCATTACGCAAAGAAGACTAATACAAGGGAGGATATCCGTTCATGAGTTACCGTAAATTACAACGTACAAGTTCACAACGTCGTGCCTTACTTCGTGATTTAACAAGTGCATTGATCGTAAACGGCCGCATCGAAACTACCGAAGCCCGTGCTAAGGAAGTTCGTTCAACGACTGATAAGATGATTTCATTGGCCAAGAAGGGCGATTTACATGCTCGTCGTCAAGCCGCTACTTTCATGCGTGACATTGTTGCTGATGTTAATGAAGAAGACGACAATGTAACTGTACAAACTGCATTGCAAAAGCTATTTAGTGACTTAGGTCCTAAGTATGCTGACCGCAATGGTGGTTACACACGAATTTACAAGACTATGCCTCGTCGTGGCGATGCCGCACAAATGGTTGTCTTGGAACTCGTTGACTAATTAAATTGTTTTACGGATCACTGGGATTGATGGTTGACGGACGCTATGATGTTGGTTACTGCAAGAGGTAACTTAAGTCTAGTTCGGAAGTTATTTATGTTAAACATAGATGGCATATCGCAATCTTAAGTGATTTTTTTTGGCGCAAGCCAACAGAGGCTACCCTTTGTAAGTTAACTAACTTACAAAGGGTAGCCTTTTTTGTGGTCAGTGCGCGACATTTGCGAGTGTAAGCAGTAAATAAGATGACGTATTTTATGGTCTCCATATTCTTGATATCCTTAGGTTATCAAAGTTATGGAGGTT
>NZ_BJDI01000017.1 GCF_005405065.1 Lactiplantibacillus nangangensis
GCATAATAAAATCCCCTTAAGATTGATAGATGAATTATAGTTTTTCATCTGTCAACCTTAAGGGGACTATAGCATTGATTAGATAGGGGCCTTATTTAGTGCTATTCGGTTTAAATTATAACCCATAAACCTTGGCTTCGTATGGTCGCAACTTATTCCCAGCATCATCGTCATAGTTACTGATGATTAATTCTGGTTGGGCTGTTAAAACTGACGTTAAATCCCGTTCAATCGTAGTCGCCGTGAAGTTACAGATCACTAACCAGGTTTTATTTTGCCAACGACGTTCATACATAAAGACGGCCTCATCCGCTGGCAACAATAGCTTGAAGTCTCCCAGTGTAACCAATGGATAGTCGTGCCGTAGCGCAATCAATTTTTGGTAATAATACCAGACTGACTGATGATCCGCTAACGCCGCTTCAACGTTGACCGTTGGATAGTTGGCGTTCACGTTCAGCCAAGGCTGAGCATCACTAAAACCAGCATTAGCTGTCTGATTCCATTGCATCGGTGTCCGAGAATTATCTCGTGAGTTTGCTTCAATTCTCGCCATCATATCTGCTGAGGAAAGTCGGTGCTGATCAGTCACGATTTCTTGATAAGCATTCAGCGTCTCAATATCACGATAGTCTGATAACTGTTTGAAATGGGCATTCGTCATCCCAATTTCTTCACCCTGATAAATATAGGGCGTTCCCTGTAACAAATGTAGGCAGGTCGCTAACATTTTGGCCGAACGTTCCCGATATTGTGGGGTATCATTGCCGAAGCGTGAAACAGCTCGCGGCGTGTCGTGATTATTCCAAAACAAACTATTCCAAGCGGCGCCATGCAGCCCCGTTTGCCACTCATTGATCACTTGCTTTAACCCAACTAACGGCGTTTTCCGGGTACTCCATTTGCCAAAACCATGTTGGCTATTATCCAGTTTTAAATGCTGAAATTCAAAGACCATGTCGAGTTCTTGACTTGTGGTCCCCGCATATTTCAGCGCATCAGCTGGCGTCACGCCGTGGGTTTCGCCAACCGTCATAATGTCATATTTTGACAAGACTTTTTGATGCATTTCTTTCAAAAATTCATGCACGCGCGGCCCATTGGTCACCCGTGAATCGCCGTAGTCGCTATTGGGCTTGGCTGGCCCATCTGGTAGTCCTGGCAACTTCGAGATCTGATTGATAACATCCATCCGAAACCCATCAATCCCCTTGTCCAGCCACCAAGTCATCATGTCATAGATACTTTGACGCAAACGCGGATTTTCCCAGTTTAAATCAGGCTGTTTTTTTGAAAAAATGTGCAAATAGTATTCTTGGGTCTTATCATCATACTGCCAAGCCGAGCCACCAAAGGCTGAATCCCAATTATTAGGAGCCTTTTCGCCATTACCGGCCCGCCAGAAATAAAAATCACGATAAGCATTGTCGCGACTCGCCCGGCTTTGTTTAAACCATGCATGTTCATCTGAAGTATGGTTGACTACCAAATCCATAATAATCCGCAAGTCACGGTCATGTGCCGCCGCTAACAGCCGGTCAAAGTCTGCCATCGTCCCAAACTCACTCGCAATTTTTTGATAGTCACTAATGTCGTAACCATTGTCGTCATTCGGTGATTGATAAATTGGATTCAACCAAATGACATCGATCCCTAATTGTTTTAAATAATCCAGATGGTCGATAATCCCTTGAATATCACCGATACCATCGTGATTCGTATCCTGAAAACTTCGCGGATAAACTTGATAGACAACGGCTTGTTGCCACCACTTGATTGTTGTTTCTGCCACGTCAAATTCCTCCAATTTTTAATTGTTAGTTCATTGCCGCCTCCGAGCCTCGCTGATAACATGCGGTCGCGGGACCGGGCTAAGCCTGAGAAACGTCTTGCCCCTCGCCCGGAACAGTTGCCAAGCCCGCAATTGTCCCGGCCGGTCCGTGGCGTAAGACCGGCAAGAAGAACGCCGGCCAAACGCCACCTTCACGACCGATGCTATCAGCGACGCCCTCCGGCTAGTTAACGTTAAAAAAAGCGATGTGCTTGCTTTTTAACTTGTTCACGCCACTCAAAACGCAAACAAATCCAGACATAACTAGTATGTTTGGTGCCAGTTGGTTTAAATTACCATTCTGGTTGGTCCAGAATTGGCTAGAACGTGGTACCTGCGTTTGGAAACCAAGTGCGGTCTACCACAAGACGGGGGTTATCTAAGTCTGAAAATCACCGACCAAGATAACCGACACCACTGAGCCAATTCTGGCCCGCCCAACGCTAATTAACGAAAATTAACGTTTATCTATTGTCGATCACAAATTTTAGCCGAGAGGTTGGTTGCTAAAATGCTCAGCCGTGTCGTTGGCCTTAGTGCGAGTGGTCTGCTCGGACTTACGCCAAGGCCAGTTTTGAAGACCGCTTTTTGGCTTCAAAATGGCCCACGGCGTTCCAGCATTTTAGTAACCAACCGGCAGGCGGCAATTTCAACTAGCACCAAGCATCACTATCACTGACAACCGGAAGCAAGTTAAGCTGTCGTCCCTTTAATCAATTTCACTGGTAAGGTGTATTTTGCTTCCAACTTGCAATTGGCATCCGCAATCCGTTGTAGCAATAGTGAGACTAACAATGTGCTAATATCCGCCAGCGGTTGTTCAATCGTCGTTAAATTCGGGTGATAATTGCGTATTAACGCCGTGCCGTCGTAACCAACTAAGCGTAGCTCGGTTGGAATCGTCAGCTTTAATTGTTGCGCCACATTCGCAGTCAATAACGCCGTCAAATCGTCACTACAGAAAACACCATTGTAGTCGTGATTCTCTAAAATCGTGCGAATTTCCATAGTTTTTAATGCTGGCGATAATTCGAAAGGTAATTCGTGCACATGTGGTGTCAGACCGTGTTGCGTTAAATAGGCTTCGTAGCCTTCCCGCCGACCATTTGTAGGTGATCCCGCATGACTTTTACCCGTAAAAATGGCAATCTTATCCGCACCAGCTTGTTGTAACGTCTGAGCTGCCAGCCAACCACCATTAAAGTTGTCAGAACTGACGATTGGGACGTTATCAGACAAGTATCGATCAAACGAAATAATCGGTAACCCATACTGCTTATACTCTTCAATGCCGAGGTTATGGGCCCCAGCGATGATGCCATCCACTTGGTTAGCCATCAACATTTGCAGGTAATCGCGCTCTTTTTGCGGATCATCCGCACTATTACACAAAATCACTTTATAATTTTTCGCAAACAAAATTTTTTCAATGCGCGACACGAGTTCAGCGAAAAAAGGATTACTAATATCCGAAAAGATTAAGCCGACTAATTGCGTATTTTTACCTTGTAAAGAACGCGCCATATTATTTGGTTGATAATGTAACTCGCGCATCGCCGCAAAGACTTTCTGTTTCGTCCTTTCACTCAGATAGCCGTGGTCATTGATGACCCGTGAGACGGTCGTCACCGACACCCCAGCGAGTTGTGCGACATCATTTAATTTTGGCTTCATTCAAACCACTCCAATAACACCTTATTTAAGCCAATTCCAGACCGTTCCGGTGACTGCCGCAACGTTCCCAGCTAATTGTAGCTGAGTTGGGGCATCGTCTAAGAAAAAGCGCCCCGTCATCGTTGTATACCCATTATTAATATAGCATTCAAACACTGAGACATCTATGATGAGTCGCAGTTTGAGTTCAGCGTGTGGTTGGACTTGTGCGCGACGGATTTGGCCGTATTTTTCACCAAATGGTCGTCCAGTATGACTACGATCAATCGTCACGGTGCCGGCTTGGGCATCCAAATCAACTAACAAGTAATGATCAGCGTCGGCTGTCATGACCTTTAAACGGATCTGTTCATCCGCCGCTAAGGTGAATTCAGTCTCAAACGCCCCCGTTAAATCATTAACTTTAGCTTGAACTGGCTGGGGGGTCGCCCGTAATTGTGCCGTTTCCGCCACTGGATTCTGATATAAGTGATTGTCTTTTAAAGTCAATTCCTTCACTAAACTTAAACCATGCGCCCAGTTTTCGGCGTCAGTTGGGTAAGCAATTTCTGGCAAACCAATCCAACTCACTGCTAAGGCCCGGCCATCTGGCGCATTGAAGGCTTCGGTCGCATAAACATCAAAACCCGCATCGAGCTGAGTTGGCGCACCGGCTGGGGTGAAGTTCACTTGATCTAAGTCAAACGACTGACCAACTAAAGAAACGTTCGGATAAATATTTTCATAAGCTAAGGTTGCTTGTGGTAAGCCTTGGGGGCAGAAAATCAAAACCGGTTGCCCGTCAATCTCAACCACGTTAGGACATTCCACCATAAAGCCGCGTAAACTGGCTGGCAGATTAAGCTCCCCTTGGAAGTCCCACTGCTGCAAATCGGCACTGTGATACAGCAACACTGCCCCCACTTCAGTCGTCGTTTGCGCACCAATTAAGGCATAATACTGACCATCGCGCTCAAAAAGATAAGGGTCGCGAAACGAGGTCGTATAGCCCGCTGGCGCAGCGTCAATCACTGGCGGCGTGACTTTCTCAACCTGATTATCTGGACCCATCCAGGCCCCAATTTGATAGGAGTGCCGGTTCCAGTCGGCATCGCGAACGTTACCGGTATACATGATAAATAGGCGGTCACCAACTGGCAAAGCTGTCCCAGTATAGGCGCCATGTGAGTCATATTTGGAATCCGGTTGGATCGCCAAACCTTCGTCGTGCCAGTGGATCAAATCTTTAGACGTTACATGCTGCCAAGCCTTCAAACCGTGTACTGGGCCATATGGGAAAACCTGATAAAATAAGTGCCATTGATGGTTAAAATACGAAAAGCCATTTGGATCATTCAAAAGACCAGAAGTTGGTTGAAGATGATGTTGCATGCGCCATTTAGACTGTGCCACTTGGGCTTCTAAAGTTGGCAAAGTTGACTTGGGCCAAGCATTATATGGGGTATATCTCGTTTCACGATTCCAAATCATTAGTTAAAACTCCTCTGACTGTTAATTTAAGTTGACCCCATTATAAAACCGCTTACAGTTGTATGTCAAACGTTTATCATTTTTATACTAATTTTCTGCTATTTTCTGACAAAACACGCTTACCAGTATCTTTTTGGTTCAAAATATTTTTGTGGTAAACGCTTGACATAAATTCAAAACTTGTTATGATTGGTTTTGTAAAGCGCTTGCAAAACGATTTTTTGAAATTAGCAAAACTCAAAAGGAGTGGTCTTAAATGAACCATCAAGCAGTTGCGAACCGCGTTTTAGCCGCGATTGGTAAAAACAATATCCAAGCCGCCGCCCATTGTGCGACCCGTTTACGATTAGTCATCAAGGATGAGTCGAAAATCAATCAGCAGGCTTTAGATGACGATCCCGATGTTAAAGGGACCTTTGAAACTAATGGTCAGTATCAAATCATTATCGGCCCTGGCGACGTTGACCACGTCTACGATGCCCTCATCGCTGAAACCGGTTTAAAAGAAGCAACCCCCGACGATATCAAAGCCGTCGCGAGTGCTGGTCAAAAACGCAATCCATTAATGGACTTTCTTAAAGTGCTATCAGATATTTTTATTCCTATTATTCCAGCATTGGTCGCTGGTGGGCTATTAATGGCTTTGAACAACGTTTTAACCGCGGAACACTTATTCATGGCAAAATCAGTCGTTGAAGTTTATCCCGGTGTCAAAGGGATCGCTGAAATGATCAACGCCATGGCGAGCGCGCCCTTCACCTTCTTACCAATTCTGTTAGGCTTCTCAGCCACAAAACGTTTCGGTGGGAATCCTTATTTGGGGGCTGCCATGGGGATGATCATGGTCTTACCAGACTTGGTCAACGGTTACAGTGTCGCTGCAACCATGGCCGCTGGCAAAATGCCTTATTGGAACGTCTTTGGGTTGCATATTTCCCAAGCCGGCTACCAAGGTCAAGTGTTACCAGTCTTAGCCGTGGCCTTTATCTTAGCCACGTTGGAAAAATTCTTCCACAAACACATCAAAGGGGCTTTCGACTTTACGTTTACCCCCATGTTCTCAATCGTCATTACCGGTTTCTTAACTTTCACGATCGTTGGTCCAGTGCTACGGACAGTCAGTGACGCCTTAACAAACGGTTTAGTCGGCCTTTACAACACAACTGGCTGGATTGGCATGGGGATCTTCGGTCTCTTATATTCCGCAATTGTCATTACTGGGCTGCATCAAACGTTCCCGGCAATTGAAACGCAATTACTTGCAAACGTTGCCACAACTGGTGGCTCATTCATCTTCCCAGTTGCTTCCATGGCTAATATTGGTCAAGGGGCCGCAACGTTAGCCATCTTCTTTGCCACTAAGAGTCAAAAACAAAAGGCTTTGACTTCATCCGCCGGCCTATCAGCGTTACTTGGGATTACTGAGCCTGCCATCTTCGGGGTCAACTTGAAAATGAAATTTCCATTCGTCTTTGGGGCGATTGCTTCTGGGATTGCCTGTGTCTTCTTAGGCTTATTCCACGTCTTAGCTGTTGCCATGGGACCCGCTTCGGTGATTGGGTTCATCTCAATTGCGTCCAAATCAATCCCAGCTTTCATGTTGAGCGCTTTGGTTTCATTCATCGTTGCCTTCGTCCCAACTTTCGTTTATGCTAAACGGACTTTAGGTGACGATCGTGATCAAGCTACAACCACCCCTACAGCAGCCACACCAGCTGTTAGCCTTGTGAGTGATGAAGTTTTAGCCGCTCCCGTGAGTGGAACTGTTGAAAGTCTTCGCGACGTCAATGATCAAGTTTTCTCCGCTGAAATTATGGGTAAAGGGGCCGCTTTCGTCCCAACCGCCGATCAAGTTTTAGCCCCAGCCGATGGGACTATCACCGTCACTTATGACAGCAAACACGCTTATGGTCTCAAAACCACTGATGGCGCCGAAGTCCTGATTCATTTAGGCCTCGATACCGTCAACTTGAATGGTGAACACTTTACTAGCAATGTTAAAAAAGGCGATACCGTCCACCAAGGTGACTTATTAGGGACTTTCGATATTAAAGCGTTAAAAGCCGCTAACTATGATCCAACCGTGATGCTCGTCATCACCAATACCGCTGATTATGCAACTGTTGAACGACTTAAAGCACAACAAGTGACCGCTGGCGACCAAATCGTCGCTTTAACCGAACCAGCTCAAACTGGCGTAGCGGCCGTAATCTAATACACTAAGGAAGGCTGATCATGCCAGTTAAAGTTGATCCAGAAACGGGTTTGATCAACCTTTTTAATGATCAAATCAGTTATGTCATTCAAATTCTAAAGAACCGTTATCCAGTCCATCGTTACTTTGGCGCCGTTTTGACCGATGCTACAGAACTAGCGCCACTACCGAGCGGCAATCATGCGTTTGCCGCCGATACGCAGCCAGATTTCCCTTATTCCGTCACCTCACTCCCCTTGGAATATTCAACGATTGGGAGTGGTGATTATCGGCAACCCGGCTACCTGATTGAAACGCCCGCAAACCAACTGTTGCCAATTTTGACTTACGTTGGCATGCGGGTGACCGATCAGCCCATTAACCCTGACCAGCTGCCCCCAACAGTTGCAGCTGGCACGGACGTGACGACCCTCGTGTTACACCTCGCCGACACGGTTACTGGCCTTAAACTAGCTTTAAATTACACGCTTTTCGACCATTCGCCACTGATCTTGCGAAGTACGACGTTAACTAACACCGGTCAGCAGCCATTGACCGTTCAGACACTCAATAGTCTGCAACTAGATCTCGCCGATGATCACTATGACGCTTTAACGTTTAGTGGCACGCATGCGCATGAAGCAAACCCCACCCTGGCACCTTTGCGTCCCGGAATCCAGTGTCAGCGGAGTCTTCGCGGCACCAGTGGTCCCCAGCAACAACCATTCATGGGGCTTGCCCGACCACATGCTACCGAATTTAGCGGTGAGGTCTTGGGGACGGCCTTAGTTTGGAGTGGTAATTTCCAGGCGGCCGTCGAAGTTGATCAGTACGCCCACTCACGGCTCACACTCGGGCTCGAGCCAACCACGTTTCAATGGCAACTGGCTGCTGGGACTAGTTTCCAATCACCAGAGGCCGTGTTAGCTTGGTCAGATGCGGGCTTCAATGGCTTGTCCCAAGTCTTTCATGACTTTGGCAACCAGCTTCAACCGACACTTGCTACCAGTCCAATTGCCATCAACACTTGGGAAAGTAACTTTTTTGACGTGAACGCCACCAAAGTGAGCCAACTGATTCAGCAAGCCGCCGACCTTGATCTCGAAATGGTCGTGGTCGATGACGGCTGGTTCTTTAATCGAAATGGCGAAAATGGGCAATTAGGCGACTGGCAAGTGGATCCGGTCAAGTTTCCACAGGGCTTACGACCACTTGCTGATCAGGCTCACCAACAAGGACTCAAATTTGGCTTATGGCTTGAGCCAGAGATGATCACGACCAACAGTGCCTTGTACCGTGAGCACCCGGATTGGGTCTTACATTATCAACAGCGCGCCCCAATCACTGCACGGCATCAACTGGTCTTAGATCTATTTCAAACCGCTGTCCGGCAACATCTGCTCACGACGATTACGGGGTTGATTGAGACCAATCAACTTGACTATCTAAAGTGGGATATGAATCGCCATTTAACGCAAGTTGGCAACGATTGGCTTCCTAGCAGCCAACAAGGTGAACTGTACACACGTTATGTGTTAGGGCTCTACACCTTGCTCAACCAACTACGCGCCCGTTTTCCAGAATTGATTATCGAAAACTGTTCGGCCGGCGGTGGTCGCCTTGATTTCGGCATGCTCGCTTATACAAACCAAACTTGGTTGAGCGACCTCACCGACCCAGTCGACCGCGCAAAAATCGAGAATGGCTTTAGTTATCTCTTTCCGCCGTCGTGTTTCAGTACGCACGTCTCCGCGTCACCGAATGGTCAAAATGGTCGATTCACGCCGTTGCAGACGCGCCTAAACTTGGCAACAATCGGCAACCTTGGTTTTGAAATGGCCTTAGACACGTTAACCCCCGCCGAGCGTCAAGTCGTGATGACGCAGATCAAGCAAGCTAAAGTCTGGCAACCACGCTTCAATAACGCCCGGTTTTACCGGCTTACCGATTGGCGCGACCAGCCTGATTGTCAGGCCTGGCTACTGGTCACACGTGACCAACGACAAGCGCTATGCTTCTATACCACTGGCTTAAGTTCAGCGGTTAAAGTGCCAACCCAGCTGCCACTGCACTATTTGGCTGACCAACGTCACTATTTGGTTCACGGGCACTCGTTTAGCGGACAAACCTTGAACCACGTTGGCTTGACGATGCCGCCAGCAAAGCAGGATTTTGAAAGTCAGTTGCTTTGGTTACAACCAGCTGAATAAGCATCACATTAAAACGTTAAAAAGCGAGCCTAGTGCTCGCTTTTTTGTCACTTGCTTTAGCCAGCTGCCATGTAAGGATCAACGCTGATTTTCACACGGCACACCTTATCTAGCAGGATTCATTCAAAATGCCTAAATCTTTACAGTTTTCATACACAAGCTACATCATAACTATGTATACCCTGCGTATATTAAAAGGTGAAACAAACGTATCACCCCCTGAGGTATTTTTAGAACTTAACTTGCGAGTTCGTAACCCACAAAAGCCGCCAAGACTTTCGACAGTCTTGACGGCGCTTTTGTGTTTTAGCCACTTAGAATACAGGTTTAGTTAATACTGACCAGGTTTCAAAATACTGATCACAGGGATCAAAATGACGCTGGTTTTTAAGATATTCGATTGCTTTTAAAACCAATGGCGAGGCGTTGTCCAGCGTCAATTGATCAAGGCTCATTGCCACCGCCCCTAACGCATCTTGTCCGACAAATTGTGGCACCACCGTTGCAAGACTTCCCGTATATTGCGTAATCTCGTAAAACACACAAATATGCTGATTAAACGTCCAATGTTGATAACACCACGGATAACGAAAACTGGTCGTACCAAGCTGGACAGCCCGTTCAACGGTCAGCTGGGTTTCTTCATGAATCTCACGACCAATCGCACGGTTCAATGGCTCACCATCATCCAAACTGCCGCCGGGTAAATCATAACGATTTAGATACGGACCACCCGTCTTCTTGATCACCACTAATTGACTATTGATCGTGATGATGCCGTAAACCCCAAAAGCATGATGAAATTTTTTACTCATACGAACCCCCTCCTTTAGTCACTGATGCACCAAATCAAATAACACCATTTGTCTCAAAACAGTTAACTAGCTATGCTTAGTGCTAGTTGAAATTGCCGCCTGCCGGTTGGTTGCTAAATGACTGAACTAAAAATAATTAATCGTTAATTTTTTAATAGCTGTTAATTAACGTCGGGCGGGCCAGAATTGGCTCAGTGGTGTCGTTTATCTTGGTCGGTGATTTTCCGACTTAGATAAAGCCCGGCTTGGAAGACCGCTCTTTGGCTTCCAAACGTGGCCACCACGTTCCAGCCAATTCTGGCCCAACCAGAGTGGCAATTTAAATTAACTAGCAACGACCGGAGCGGCAACTAATTCTAACCGCCTAAAAAGGCCTGCACCAGTTAATGAGTGCAGGTCCTATTTAGGAGTAGGTTAGAATGAAAGTTAGGTCATTCTAGGTTTTAGGGCTTGATTTCAACAAGTTTCGGACACGTCGAAATCAAGCTTTGGTCGTCGCTGTAACCTTGTCTTTCAAGATCACATCTTCGCCATTTAGTTCAATTGTTAAAGCATCGCCACTAACCAACTCAACCGTCGTCTGTTTTTGATCAACATCGACTTTTAACAACCGTCCCCGGAAGTTAACGTGGAATTGATAATGTGACCATTCTTTTGGTGCAAATGGGGCAAAGGACAATTTGCCGTCCCGGACGCGCATGCCAGCGAAACCTTGGACAATCGCTAACCATGAACCAGTCATGGACGTAATGTGTAAGCCATCGACCGTATCATTGTTGTAGTTATCCAAGTCTAAACGAGCAGTCCGTTGATACATTTCAACGGCTTTGTCTTCATAATGGAGATCAGCCGCTAAAATTGCATGCACAGCGGGTGACAAACTTGATTCGTGAACCGTTAATGGTTCGTAGAAATCAAAGTTAGCCTTCTTTTGCGCCGTCGTAAAGTGATCCATGAAGTAGTAGATACCTTGTAGCACATCGGCTTGCTTGATATATGGTGACCGCAAAATGTGATCCCATGACCAGTGTTGGTTGATTGGCCGTTGATCCGCTGGAATTGATGAAGCTGGCTTCAAATCTTTATCCAAGAACGTATCATTTTGAACAAAGATGCCTAACTTATCATCATGTGGGAAGTACATCCGATCAACAATATCTTGCCACTTGGCTAATTCGTCGGCACTCACATTCAAAGCGTCGCGTTTGGCATCGTCGACCTTCTTCAAGCTTGCCAACGTGTATTGCAACGTCCAGCGAGCCAAGAAGTTCGTGTACCAGTTATTGTTAACGTTATTTTCGTATTCATTAGGCCCAGTGACCCCGTGAATCATATATTGTTGCTTACGTTCAGAGAAGTGTACCCGATCAGCCCAGAACCGTGAAATGGCGGTTAAGACATCGATACCCTTTTCCTTCAAGTAAGTTTCATCGCCGGTGTAACGAGTGTAGTTATAGATGGCATAAGCGATTGAGCCATTCCGATGAATTTCTTCAAAGGTGATTTCCCATTCGTTATGGCATTCGATCCCGTTAAAGGTCACCATTGGGAAGAGTGCCCCATCAAGGCCTTGCATCTTCGCGTTATGGAACGCACCGTCCAATTGATTGTAACGGTATTCCAACAAGTTTTCGGTCACTTTTGGTTTGGCTAATGAGAGATAGAACGGTACCCCGAAGGCTTCAGTGTCCCAATAAGTGGCACCACCGTACTTTTCACCCGTGAACCCTTTAGGCCCAAGGTTCAAGCGCTTGTCTTCACCATAATAAGTGGAGAATAACTGGAATAAGTTAAAGCGAATTCCTTGTTGTGCCGCATCGTCGCCGTCGATTTCAACATCGGCTAATTGCCAACGTTTCTCCCAAACAGCGACGTGCGCCTTGAGCAAGTCTTCATAACTTTGCGTATGGACCATTTCAGCCAACTTCGCCATTCCGGCACGTAAGGCACGCATGTCTGAGTAATCCCGCGAGGTCACCACAATGACCCGTTTTTCAAAGTTCTTAGTCTCATCAGGCGCTAAGGTCCCCCGGAAAATATTGGTGACCGCTTTTTCCGTATCTGGCGCATTGGAGCCACGGAAGTCCGTGAGATGCATCATTTGCATGCCTAAGGTAAAGCGTGGCGTCCCAAAGTCATTCGGCTTCGTTTCAGCGACCATACTACCACCAGTCACCGCATGACTCTTGTCGAGCACTTGCCAGAATTGCTCGTCATAGTTGGCATCTTCATTGAAGACATCCGCATCAATCTGTGAAATGAAGCCGATTTGGACGGGCTCATCGCTCAAATTATGCACACTATAGTGCACATCGAATAATTCCTTTTGGGCGACACTGACAAACCGATCAATCATGAATTGTACGCGCTTCTCACCCTTGGTCACGATAAATGACCGCCGTAAAACGCCGGTGTGCATATCCAAATCAATCGTAAAGTCACTGATTGCGTCTTTCGCTAAGTCAACTTGGTCGCCATCAATCGTTAAATTGACTTTGATGAAGTTGACGGCATTGATGACTTTCCCGAAATAATCCGGATAGCCATTCTTCCACCAGCCAACGCGAGTCTTGTCTGGATACCAGACCCCGCCGATGTAGATGCCTTTCAAGGTGTCATTGGAATAATGTTCCTCAAACATCCCACGCATCCCCATATAACCGTTCCCGATACTGGTCATACTTTCTTGTAACCGTTTATCCGTTGGCACTAATTCATGACTAATGACGTGCCACGGGTCAACCTCAAAAATACGTTTCATTTAGATACGTCCTCCTAAATACCCCGCTTTATTAGCGAATAACATCCTGAGTTTCTGGATCAAAGAAGTGAGCCTTGCTCATTTCAAAAGCAACATCGACATTTTCACCTGGATTACGATAATCACGGGCATCAACCCGAGCGGTAAACTTCGATTGACCAGCCGTGCAATAGAGCATGGTTTCGGCACCTAAGAATTCAGAAACAACCACTTTTGTGTGCACGATTTGATCTGGCATGGCGTCTAAGGCCACTCTTTCAGCGTGGATATCTTCTGGACGAATCCCAACGGTGATGTGTTTGCCATTGTAAGCGCCTAAAGTCTTTAACCGACCTTCTGGCACCGCAACATCCAAGCCTTTACCATCACTGACATGCCCATCATGTAAGGTCGCTTCAAAGAAGTTCATCGATGGCGAGCCCATGAACCCAGCAACGAACTTGTTAACTGGTTCATTGTAAAGTTGATGTGGCGTTCCAACTTGCATGATCTTCCCGTCATTCATGATGACGATCCGATCAGCCATGGTCATCGCTTCAATTTGATCATGCGTCACATAGATCATATTCGTCTTTAAACGTTGGTGCATTTGGGCGATCGTCGTCCGCATATCGACCCGCAATTTAGCATCCAAGTTTGATAAAGGTTCATCAAGCAAGAAGGTTCCGGCATCCCGCACAATCGCACGGCCTAACGCGACCCGTTGCCGTTGCCCACCAGAAAGGTTCGCTGGCCGACGTTGCAAGAAATCGGTTAGTCCTAATTGTTCAGCGGCATTGTCGACCCGCTTCTTGATTTCTGATTGACTGTAAGTCTTTCGAATTTGTAACCCGAAGGCCATGTTATCGAAGACCGTCATATTTGGATACAACGCGTAAGTTTGGAAAACCATGGCGATATCACGGTTCTTAGGTTCAACATCGTTCATGATTTGACCATTCATCTTCAAATCACCTTTGGTAATATCTTCCAAACCGGCAATCATCCGTAACGTGGTTGATTTACCACAGCCAGATGGTCCGATGAAGAAGACAAATTCACCATCTTTAATTTCAAGATTCATATCAGTAACAGAATACTTTTCGTTACCTTCGTATTTTTTATAAATGTGTTCGAGATTCATTTCAACCATCGAAAGCCACTCCCTTGTCTGTCGTTTCTAACTACATCCTAAGCGCAACTCGGCCGCAACCGGTTGCTTTTTACTTTAAAAACAAAGCTGCCTTAACAGCTTAGTTTGATTGATCGGCAACTTTGCCAGTTGTCGCTTTAATTGTGTGTTTAATCAGAACTGGTTGACCCTTAACGGCTAACTCGCCCGCCGTCACGGTCACGGCTTGATCCGTCAGCAGATTGTTATAGTCGCCAGCGGCTAAGTCCGTTTTAACCGTGGTAACTTGACCCTTTAACGGTAACCAAGCGACCAATTCTTCACCATTGCCGCGGTAGGTCACTTTAATGACCCCCTCGTTAGCAACCGCTAATTGATAGTCGTTTGCGGACATAATCGGGTCACGTTTGATGGCCACTAATTTTTGAATTAGCGCCGTCATATCACCATGCCGATCATCAACGATCACATCTTTATCAAACAAGGACGGTTGATGTTCTGCCAAGAATTCTTGACCCGCATAGAGCTGTGGAATGCCCCGTTGGAGGAAGATCCACGTTAAATTATTAATTGCTTCCGCATCACTATGCATCATGCTCATCATCCGCGCATTGTCATGATTTTCAAGGAACCGCATCTTCAGATAGTTGGCTGGGAACCAAGTATCTTGCCGCTGCAGCAAGTCGATATAACGATCAACGGTCGAACGGCCATTCCAATAATCTTTGAAATCACCGAAAACATCGTAATCGTAAGTCATGTCAAAGGCTTGATAAAGTTCACTGTCGGATAAGCCGGTGAACCCTTGTGCCCGTAGTTCTTGAATGAAGCCCGTGCCAGCTGATTCAGCCAACCAAAGGGTCCCAGGATGTTTGGCGTTTACTTGCTGACGCGCAGCTAACCAAAAATCGAGGGGAACCAATGGGGCCACGTCGCAACGGAACCCATCCACAAATTGACTCCAGTAGAGCAAGGTATCGATTTGATATTGCCATAAATCATGATGACCATAATCTAAATCTTTAACATCGCTCCAGTCGCCAACTTTGTTACTCAAATTACCATCAGCGTCATGGTAGAACCATTCAGGATGTTCAGTTGCCAAGACAGAGTCTGGTGAAGTGTGATTATAAACGATGTCCAGCATGACCTTTAAGCCTAATTCATGGGCTTTTTCAGTCAACGCTTTGAAATCATCTAACGTCCCATATTCCGGATTGATGCCCCGATAGTCTTTGATCGCATAAGGCGAGCCTAACGTGCCCTTCCGGTTAACTTCACCAATCGGATTAATTGGTAATAACCACAGAATGTCGGTCCCTAAATCTTTGATCCGTTGTAAATCAGCAGTGACTGCTGAGAATTTGCCAGATTTAGAATAATTACGAACAAAAACACAATAGATTAGTTTTTGGCGTAAATCCGTATTCGTTTCAAGTGCCATTTAATTTCCTCATTTCTAACTGTTAAACTGGTCGACAACTTACATCAACGCTGTTTTATCAACATCTTTAAATTTAGTTTTCATGTAAACCCATAAGACCACGAACGCGAGACTCAAAGATTGGACGGTCAATTCAATCGTCACATCAAAGTGAATCAACCCGATGACCATCGCAATTAAACTCCCAATCCCCATCATCGCTAAGGTCGTATTAACGGCTTCGCGGAAGTTGCGGATATCGGTAATCTTATTGTGACGAGAAAGTAGTAGGAATACTGCCGCCCCGTTCACGAGGATCAAGTTGACCCCCACGATGATCATGCCCAAAGTCATCAACATAAAGAGTCCAATCATGACTTTGTTACTCTGATACCAAGAATCCACGAGAAACGCATGCGCGTCTTTGTGAACTTGGTGTCGCGTGGCATATTTGGCTTTGAACTGACTACCGACTGACTGAATATCGAAGCCCGTCGCATGCAAGTTGATCACATTTTTACGACCGGCACGATCCGCTTTGGTCAAATTGAACCCCGCCACATTCGTTTTAGTCTTAATGATCACGGCATGTTGCACGTCCTTGAATTCACGATCTTGATAAGTCATTTTGTTCAAAGCGGTTTGCATCTGATTACTCTTTGCCATGTTGTCAATCTGTGGTAAGAACGGCTGCAGATTAAAATTCGTTTGATGATTATAGTAAAACGGAATCGGCATCAACATCACCGCAGTTAAGAAGAGAAACAAAACAATAATTTGTAACCAGTTATAACTATTTCGATTTGTAAACATTCTTCGAGGTGAGAAGAGGCTACCGAAAAACCGAACAGGGAACGAAATGGTTCCTTTAGTTGTTGTCTGCATCAAAATTCACCTCTACTAATATTTTCAACTCACAAAGTCGCTGCCCACCGCGTTCCAGCCCGTCTCGGCGGATGGTGTGCGGCAAAGCAGCCACTAACTAACCCTTACTACCACCAGCGAGCAATCCGGAAACGAAGAAGCGTTGCAGGTAGAAGAACAAGGCCGCAATTGGGAAGGCAACCAGAATGGCCCCTGCCGAGAATAAGACGACTTGTTGGTTCTGGGCGTTATTAATGAACGTTTGTAACCCCACGGCAACCGTGTAATGCGATTCGGAGGTCAACAAGAACTTCGCCATCAGGTAATCTTGCACTGGTGACATGAAGGCCCATAACGCTTGAACGGCGATCATTGGTTTAACAAGTGGTAAGACGATTGACCAGAAGATCTTGAAGTTACCGGCACCATCCAACTTAGCAGACTCATCCAAGTCGTAAGGGACATTGTCGAAGTAACCTTTCATCAACCAAGTGTTTTGTGGAATCCCACCACCAATGTAAATAGCGGTTAAGAACCAGTAGTGGTCCAACGCGTTTAACATGTTAGCCAAAACGTAGTAAGCCGTTAAAGCGGCCATTGTTGGGACCATTTGGATGACGATGAAGAAGGTCAAACTGAATTTCTTACCGGCAAAACGGTAACGACTGTAAACATAACCAGCCAAAGTAACAACGATAACTTGAATGACCATACATGAAATCGAAATGACCATCGTGTTCAAGTACCAACTCCCGTACAGGGTTGACGTGAATAACGTCTTAAAGTTGGCTAGAGTCCATTTACCACCAAAGTCTAAAACGAAAGCTTGGACGTTGGCATCTTTAAACGCCGTGATAAACGTGATTAAAACGGGATAGATAATAATAATTCCCAAGACAACCATGTAGAAGTAGGTCCAGAATTGCTTCCAGAAACGATGCCGACGCGCGGTGTTTTGCTTTGAATTGGCATTTTTAGGTGCTACTGCTGTATTATCCATAACATCAGTCCTCCATTTCAAATGCGTGCGTCTTCTTGAAGACAATCAACGAAATCCCAATGACTAAGACGGAGATGATCAAGGTAACGGCGGCCGCTAGTGAATACTGTGGCGACGTCCCAGTGGTCAACTTGTAAATCCAAGAAATCAGGATATCCGTCCCACCAGCGTTGGCACCGACATCGCCGGGACCACCTTGGTTAAACAGATAGATCATCGAGAAGTTATTGAAGTTGAACGTGTATTGTGTGACGAAGATTGGCGCTGCAATCGCAAAGATGGTTGGTAACGTAATCTTGCGGAACTTTTGGATAACCGTGGCCCCATCCAAGGTAGCAGCTTCGTATAAATCGTCCGGAATAGCTTGTAAGATCCCCGTAATCATCACATAAATGTATGGGAAACCTAACCAGCCTTGAATTAAAATAATGGCAACTTTCGTCCAGAACGTATCCGTCATCCAGTGGATTGGTGCAATGTGGGCAAATGGGACTAACGTGTTCCATAAGCCGATGACTTGCACGTTGATCGCACCAGCGGAATCGTTGAAGATATTTGAAAAACTCATGATGGAAACGAATGCTGGAATCGCCCATGGTAATAGGAAGATAACCCCAAAAATCCGCTTGAACTTGATGAATTTTTGGTTGGCGATCACCGCCGTGGCGATCCCGATAATAATTTGTAACGTCGTGGCACAAACTGTCCAGATAACCGTCCAACCGAAGACAGCGCTGAAAGTGGCCCGATAACTACTTAAGAAGAACATTTGCGTAAAGTTCTTGAAGCCGACCCAATCCAACAGCATTGCCGGTGGAATGTGGGCAAAGTCATAGTTGGTGAACGCCATCAACAACGTAACAACGACTGGGAAGACGATCGTGAAGATCATCAAGAGATAAGCTGGCGTTGTTAGTAAATAAGCAAACCCGCCACCTAATAGGTTTGAACCAAGTTCTTTAAACGTATGTGAAACTGTTTTCCCGTTATTGATCAATTCCGCAACGTGTTTCGCATCATATAAGTTTGCGATGTAGAACACGATGAAGACAATGGTTACTAAGATTTGTAACGTCCCATAAATCATCATGAACAGGGAGTTGTCTTCCATTGAAACTGACCCTAAAGTGAACAGGTTAGCGAACGCACTAACCCCAACTAAAGCGAATTCGGCGATGAAGAGGGCCAAGATGACCAGCATCATGACACCCTTGATCTTTTGACCATTATAGAATTGCCCTAGACCGGGAATAATTGACAGGCGTTGCGCTTTTTTAACATCTTTTTTCTGCATGTCGCCCGTACCCCTTTCCGAATAAATCCTAAATTAAGTGTACTTTTTTCTTTTGAAAAGGGCTGAGACAAAACGAATTTTGTTTCAGCCCCCTTCGAACTATTTAAGTTGATTGACTATTTATCGTATTTCTGCGAAATGTTAGTCTTGATGGTCTTAGTTGCTTTATTAGCAGCTTGCTTTGGTGTCATCTTACCAGCGGCAGCATTGGTCATCATCGTTTGAGCTGGTGTCCAAACTTCAGCCATTTGTGGCAAGTTGATCAAAGGAACATCTTTGTCATATTGCTTTGATACGGCAGCAGCCATGGCATCGCCACTATCAGAAGCGGTCTTACGTGCAACAGTGTTGGCAGGAATTTCGCCAGTCTTCTTGTAGAATGACTTTTGGTTAGCATTGTTTGAAATGAAGTCTAACCATTTCTGTGCAGCAGTCTTGTTCTTGCTGTAGTTTGAGATTGCCCAAGCTTTACCACCGGCAAACGCTTGATAATCCTTACCATTGGTCAAAGTTGGTAATACGGCAACACCGTAGTCAACTTTAGACTTCTTGTAAGTTGCGGCCATCCAAGGACCGTCAATCACAGCAGCTGTTTTACCAGTTGTGAATTGTTGCGTCACAAAGTTTTCGTTTGATGTAACGTTTTGCATCCCACTTGGCCAGTACTTAGTGAACCACTTGGTCATGTATGATAGTCCTTCAACGGCACCAGCATTGTTCAAACCAATCTTCTTGTAATTGGTGTTGTTGTCGCCGAAGACGTAACCACCGTAGCCTTTAATAACCCCAAATGAGTTATAGAAGTTAGTCCATTGTGTTAAGAAGGCCACGTTCTTAGTCTTATCGTTAGCGTAAGCATATTTGCTGTTTTGCGCTAATTTTTCTAATTCAGTGAAGTTCTTAGGTGCGTTCTTCAACAATTTCTTGTTGTAGTACAAGACGTCAGATTCAATTGTTACAGGTGAAGCGTAAACCTTGCCCTTGTATGTAACGGACTTTTTACCAACTGCATTGTAACGACCAGATGCTAATTTAGCCGTTGTCAATTGGCCTTGTGACGCCATTTGACCAACCCGGTCGTATGGTGCCATCAAAACGTCAGGCCCTTTCCCAGATGGGCCATCCAACTTCAAAGCATCGTCTTCATCAAGCATTGCCTTGTATGAAACCTTAACTTTGACATTGTACTTCTTTTCGAACTTAGGTATTACTGACTTCATATATGACTTATATGAAGGATCAGCAGATACCTTCAAGGTCTTGCCCATCTTTGATGAACTTGACGATGATGATTTACTATTACCACAACCTACAAGCGTGAGTGCCAAGCCAGTGGCTAAGACACCCATCCCCAACTTCTTCCAAGTACTCATAGTTCTTCCTCCTTGCGGATAACTTAATTCGTTTACATAAGTTATTATGCAACTGTGCAAACGCTTTCGCAAGCGATTTCGTAATGTTAACGTTAACAAAATAAACCAAAAAATAACTCTCAGCCGTCAAAAATGCTGAGAGTTATTGTCGCTGTAAGGATTAGACCGATTTATCAAAAAATCATTCTAATCGTTTATTAATATTAACTCTTTTGTATCTAGACCAATTATGAAACTCGATGCATTTTCTTGCACGCCTAGGCCTTAACGACCAAATTGCTCCAAGCTGGTAACGTGACGGTCCGGTCAGCAACCGTGGCGCCACCTTGACCTAGTAAGACTTGTTTGGCCGCAAATGGCAACGTGTATGTCTGTGCTTTGCTGGTTAGGTTGCAAACGATTGCGGCTTGATGCTGACCGTTATCGACCAAGTACGTAAATAGTTGGTCATCGCTTGGTAACATCACAAATTTACCCGCTGCAAATAACGGTTGCCGCTTAAGTCCGAGTAGCGCCCGATAGTAGTTCAGAACACTGTCAGGGTCTTTAGCTTCGTCGGCAGCATTCATGGCATCCGTGTCACCATGTTTCCATGGCAAATGATTTGAAAAGCCATGATAAGCGGTCTCGTCCCACTGCATGGGGCCACGACCAGCCATTTTGTGCGTCCGATTAAGCATTGTCATGATCTCGGCATCCGTCTTGCCCGCCGCTTTAGCACTGGCGGCAAATTCTGGCACGGTTTGGTCTTCGAAGTCGGCCAAGTCGGTATAACGAATATTGGTCAAGCCAATTTCTTCGCCGTAATAGATGATGGGAATCCCCGGTTGCAGATAAAGTAAGGTCGCTAAGGATTTCGCACTTTGCTTTGGATAGTTGGCATCGCCATAGCGCGTTGCCACCCGCGCCATATCATGGTTATTCCAATAAAGCGTCGGTAAGCTGACCCCATTTAAAGCCGCTTGAATCCCGACAGTATGCTGCTTGTACGTCGTCACGTCCATTGGGCGCGGTTGGAACGTGTCATTGAAACTAGGATCATTCACGGAATCGTCATCCGCAAACGTCTTGAAAGTAATGACATTATCGCATTCATCCGTCCCCGGCTTGGTGTAATCGACCATCAAATGAGGATCAGCTGACGACGCTTCCCCCACGACATAGGTCTCTGGGTGCTTAGCCTTGATTGCGGCCACAAAGTCATGTAAATATTGATGAACTTTTGGTAAATGGGCATAGAACATATCTGAAATAATTGGCGTCTGATCACCGGTTTTGCTAGGGTATGTTTGCCGAAAATCGGCTTTGGCTAGATGAATAAAGGCATCCAACCGTAAGCCATCAATGCCTTTTTCAACCCAAAATTCCGCAACGTCGCGCATGGCTTGTTGCACAGCGGGATTTTGCCAGTTTAAATCGGGCATCCGCTTATCAAACAAATGGAAATAATACTGACCCGTGCCGGCCGGATCTTTCGCCCAGACGCTGCCGCCAAAGAACGAGCCCCAATTGTTGGGGCGACCACCATCGGCTGCCGGATCTTGCCACAAATAGTAATCTCGGTAAGGGCTCTTGGGGTCAGCAATCGCCTGCTGGAACCAAGGATGTTGGTCTGAGGTATGATTCAAGACAAAGTCAAAAATGAGATACATGCCGTTTGCATGCACCGTTTTAATCAACGTTTCCACTTCAGCCATCGTCCCTAAACTGGGATCAACTTGGTAGTAATCTGAAACGTCATAACCATTATCCACTTGCGGGGACTGATAGATCGGATTGAGCCACAGTGTCGTGATCCCTAACTTTTTCAAATAAGGCACTTTCGCCGTGATCCCAGGAATATCGCCAATTCCGTCATGATTACTGTCGTTAAAACTCTTCGGATAAATTTGATAAATCGTCTGTTGGTCATACCAATGCTTGTTCATGCTGTAAACTCCTCTTTAACGTGTCGATTCTGCAATCGACAATTTTGATTTCACAATAACTTTTGTTTGTTCGGGCTGCGGCTGATTAATCTTGGTCAGTAATAGTTTGGCCGCAGCTTGCCCCATGGCTTCTAGCGGCTGCTTCATCGTGGTTAAGCGTTTTGACGCCACTTGATTCAAGAGCATGCCGTCGAACCCAATCACGCCGAAATCTTCTGGGACGCGTCCGCCATGCAGCAGAATGCCATCCTCTATCCCGATAGCTAAGCGGTCACTGGCACAAATAAAAGCCGTATTAGGGGTCATCGTCGCCCAATGTTCATCAATATACTTGGTGGCGACATGACCATGATTGGCTAAGCGCACCACTTCAGCGGGTAAATGCTTTTCGGCCATCAGCTCGCGAAAGCCCTGTTCACGATCCAGTTCAAACGGCTTATCCGCCGCGATCCCGATAAAGATCAGGCGCGTGTAGCCACGATGTAGGGCGTACATCGTGCTGTCACGAATCGCTTGATAGTTGTCCGTATCCACATAGTCATAGCCCTTTAAGTTGCGACCAAAAAAGACTACGGGTTGTTGCAATTGCTTGACCCAAGCGTAATCTTCATCACGAATCCCCGTTAAAATGTACCCATCACACTCGCCAACTTCATAAGAGTTGCGCGTTGCCAGCTGGAGCGCATACTGATGCCGGTTCAGCTCATTGGCAATGCCGGCTAACAACATCATATAGTAGGGCTCAGTTGTATCCATATCCTCGAAAATCGTCAACTTAATCACGCGGGTACACCGGCTCACCAACGCCCGCGCCGCCGCATTCGGCTGATAATTCAAGTCACGCATGACTTGCGAAATAGCCGATCGTAATTCCGGTCGGACCTGTTCCGGGTGATTAATTGTCCGCGAAACGGTCATTTTGGAAACATTTGCGCGTTGTGCGACGTCATTTAACGTTGCCATAACCAAAACTCCCCCTTTAATCGTAAAAGCACCGTAGCCAATGGTGACGCTACAGCGCTAACGGCCCACTACAATAATTTTTTAACTTGATGCACAGAATGACGCTTAATAATTTGGTGTGGGACGATGACCGCCGTTGAAAGTTCATCTTTGGGACGATCTGCAATGGCAATCTTCGCGGCTTCTTCACCCAAACGTTGCGGAAAGACCGCGATCGACGTTAAAGTCGGGTGCGCCAATTCCGAAAAGATTGAATTATTAAAGCCAATTAGCGAAAACTGCTTAACTTTCCACTCGGCGTCATTGTGCAAAACTTGCTGCAACTTCAAAGCCATCATATCGTCAACGGCCACAAACGCCGTCACGTCTGGATAATTTTTAAAGAATTTATGTAAGGCTTGCACACCCGTTTCATGGCTTTCAAAGCGTTCTGACAAGATAATATTCGGCAACTGATGTTGCATCATCACCCGTTGATACCCCAACATGCGGTCACCCTGAACCATTTTCGAGAGATCTGAACACAAGAAACAAATCCGGCGATGCCCGTGATCGAGCAAATATTGCGCCGCATCCGTCCCAGCTTGCACGTTGTCATTATCAACGTATGAGATCCGGTTAACATCGTGATACGGTTTCCCAATCACGACATAATGCACGTCAAACTGATTTAACCGTTCGACAACGGGATCATTCTTCTCCGAATATAATAGAATAAAGTTGCGAATATGTCCCTGCGCAATCATCACATCGATGTTGTGTACGAGCTCATCGCTAGAAATCCCCGTCGCTAAAGTCGTCATCGACCCATTTTGACTACAAACCTCATTAATGCCACGAATCATTTCCAAGAAGAATGGATTCGAGAAAATTTCATGATGATCGACCGGCAAAACGACCCCAATCGTATTGCTGGCCTTGGTTGCTAAATTTTGCGCGTTAAAATCCGGTGCGTAATTCAAGGCGCGTGCCGCCTTAACTACTTTTTCCCGTGTTGGCTGACTAATAATCTTGCTGCCATGCAACGCGCGTGACGCCGTCGATGGCGATACCCCTGCACGCTGGGCAACATCCTTGATTGTTGCCATATTACTGCCTCCAATCCGAATACATTACTGCTTAAATATAAAACGTTTCCACACTTTTTGCAAGCGATTGCATAAATTTGCGTAGTCCCGTTTCATTAATTATATTGTTTTAAAACTTACTGCGGACTAACCCGCTGGCTTAAAGTTCAAATAGTGTCCAAAAAAAAGCCCCGTGGTGGCGGCTTTTAATTTAGCAAGTGAGTAATTCTGTGAGCATTCCTTGCAAGCTAGGTTGCTTGAGGGTGCTAATGTACGCTAACAACCGATCGTGACTCGGACTCGTCTGAACCATCTGCCAAATCTCACGCTTCAAGTCGAACGGTAAATCTGCGAACTGTAACCGTTGCTGAATCAGCGTCATCACGCTAAAGTTATCCCCAACCATCGTCATGGTGGAAAAGTTGAATTGCGTTTTTGACGAACTGACGACCGTACCCGTTGCTCCCACTAATTCGGGTTGAACCTCACGCTGTGCTGGAATGATCTGACTCGGATCATCCACCTTAATTGTGAGACGACGCTCAGCGTCATTCCAACTAAAGGTCGTTGTTGCCGTGGCGCCGTGGGCATGCTCAATTAGCTCATAGGTGCCATCAGCACCGACAAAAAGCTTGAGCTTTAACTTGGACGGCAACGTGTCAGCTGGTAGCATGACATCCGGATTCAAAGGAATAATACTGCCGACCTTAACAAAAACCGGCAGCTGCGTCTGTTCACGATACGCTTGAAAGTAACGATCACCTTGATAATGAATACCGGTGAAGAGATCGACCCATTGGCCAGCAGGCAACCAAACGGCGGTACTAGCTAAATGTCCTTCCGCATCAACGGGGGTCGTGATCGGCGCCACGATCATTGCCGAGCCAAACTGAAATTCATTGGGGACTTGATAGGCCCGATTCTCATCACCATGCCCGTAATACATTGGCCGAATCAGTGGGACGCCCGTAGTATGCGTCATGGCATTCGCACTCTCTAAATACGGGATCAGTTGCGCCCGTAATTGCAAAAACTGCCGCATTGACGCCGCAATATTACTCGGATAGCGCCAAGGTTCCTTACTCATAAATGGATTACTTGAACTGTGTAGCCGTAAGATTGGACTAAACACACCTAGCTGTAGCCAACGTAAGCTTAATTCCGCATCGTAGGCGCCGTGCATATGTCCCCCGATATCATGACTCCACCAAGTGTAGCCAATATTCGTCGCTGTCGCCGTAAAGTACGGTTGAAACTGTAATGAAGCCCATGACGCAACCGTATCGCCAGAAAAACCAATGGGGTAACGGTGACTCCCCGGACCGGCATAGCGCGACAATATCAGGCCAGCACCGGGATGTTGTCGCGCATTATCCTGATAGTGAGCGATGTTCAACAACCAGAGTGGATCAACTTTGACGGCACTCCGCGCACCGCCCTGTTGCCAATCCAGCCACCAAAAATCCACACCCGCGCGTTCTAACGGTCGGTGCGCCAACTTAAAATAGGCTTGTTTGAAGGCCTTATTCTGCAAGTCAAATTTGGCCGGTTGATCGTGGTCGAGCTTTAAAGCTGTCGCTACTGCTGGATAACAAGCCTCGTTAGCCCGAATTCCGGCCGCTGGGTGCACATTCAACGTCACTTTTCGGCCTTGTGCGTGTAGCGTTTCTAATAGCGCTTCTGGCTTTGGAAAATAATCTAAATTCCACGTGTAGCCGGTCCAACCGCTCCCATACTTGGCTGGAATCTGGGTTGGATGCCAATCCATATCCAATACGGCCACGCTAATTGGAATTTTTTCCTGATCAAACTTAGCCATTAACTGCAGATACTCTGCTTGCGTATAGCGATAGAAGCGACTCCACCAATTGCCAAGCGCGAATCGCGGAATCAACGGTGGAAAGCCCGTCAATTGATAATATGCGGTCAACGTTTGTTGGTAATCATGCCCGTAAGCAAAGTAGTAAAGATCCGTTTCGGCGTGCTGTCGTGGCGCCACCGTCTCACCCATCAAAGTGAACGATTGCGAATCGTCCAGCACACTGATCCCATCGCGTGACATTAGGCCATCTGGCAAAGGTGTTGCCCCATCGACCTTATCAAGCGTGCGTATTGTCCCCTTGAGATTTCGCCCCACGGCATCGCCAAAGAACCAACGATTATCATAGGTGCGACAATTATGGGCCGCATCAATATAGAGATTACCCACAGCGGGATCACCGCCGTCATAGTACAAGTGAAAGCCGGTCGTCACAACTTCTAGCACATGTTGTGGTGATGGCTGTAATACCGTGACCTCACACGGTTCAAACTCACGATTTTGAACCAATTGCGTGAATCGGTCTTCAAAGACCCCCGTTGGTGAATATTCAATGCGAACTAATTTCGTCGTCAAAACGGTGACCCGTAATGACTCAACCTCGATGACCTTACTCATTTGTCACCCTCCACTAATCATTTAATTAGCTTAACCATAGCGCAATGCGATTTGGTGACTATCATATTTTTGTAAAGGTTCCATAAAACATCTGTCATCTTTTTACCTGGCTATAAAGTATTCCAAATCTGGCACATCTTAGCTTATGAGATACTTTTGCAAATTCCATATTCATTCAAGATAGTTTTTAAATCAACTCAAGCTGATTTTTCACTAGCATTACCCATCTTTTTCCAGTACAATACTAAACAAAGCATCAATTCAGGAGGTCCCACTCATGTCTACCCATGCATCCGTCAAATCGATTACGTTACTCGGCGTCTTAACCGCCATGCAAATCATGTTGAATAGTCTGTTATCGATCCAATTTCTCACGACCAAGATTGCGTTTGCCTTTGTCGTCGTCGCCATCACGGCCCGGCTATTTTCACCACTCGTGACTGCCGGTAGCACTGCGCTGGCTTACTTTCTCGGCATGGTCTTGTTTCCTAAGTTCACTTTTTTCCCTGGCTTTATTTTGACCGCCTTCTTGACCGGCCTCATTTTTGGGATGGCCTTTCAACAACGGACCTCGTTAACGCGCATTCTGCTGGCTAACTTTATCGTGCTATTCATTTTGAACCTCTTTCTCAATAGTCTCTGGCTCCACATCATGTATATGACGCCATGGTCAGCGTTACTGACGACTCGGTTCATTCAAGAAATCGTCTCTTACCTAGTCTATACAACTGTGCTGGTGGTGCTATTCAAAGTACCCATTATTAACCAATTAACAGCTCAGTTTAACGCCAAATAAAAATGATCGATTAGCCAGCGTTTGGTTAATCGATCATTTTTGTCTTACCTACTTAACATATTTAGCAACTTGAGTCCCAGCTTGGCGTCCAAAGATCACGATTTCGGCGACCGAGTTCCCGCCAATTCGATTATCTCCATGGAGGCCACCAGTCACTTCACCTGCCGCATAAAGGCCAGGAATGGCTTGACCGGACTTCTTTAAAACTTCTGTCTGTGGATTGATCTTCACGCCACCCATCGTGTAATGGATGCCGGGCGCAATCTTGATGGCATAATACTTCGGTGTGTTCAACTGATGATCCATCCCAGTTGTCCGCGCGTACTGGGCATCTTTTTTCACTTTAACGTCAGTATTCCAAGCTTGCACCGTCTTTTCCAACGTACTGCTTGGAACATTTAGCTTCTTCGCTAAATCACCCAGCGTTGCGCCTGATTCGACCATGCCTTTCTTTTCGTACTGATTAATCGCAGTGACCCGTTGCTTAACCCCACCATCAAATAAGACATACGCATACTTGTCTGGTTGCTTGTTGATGGCGGCTGAAACGACATCCCGCGTGCCCATTTCATTGGTGAAGCGTTCACCCTTAGTATTCACTAGGATACCGCCTTCACCACGAACCGCTTCACCAACTAAGTATGGTGGCTTTTGATAGACCGTTGGATGAATTTGAATCTTACTCATATCGACCGTATAACCACCCAAATCAGTGATCATCTTAATTCCGTCACCAGTGCTCCCGGCTTGATTAGTCGTGACGTACTTTGAAAGGTCTGGCCGGTATTTCTTAATCATCGCTTTGCTGGCGCCAAAACCACCCGTTGTTACGATAACGGCTTTTGAACTGATTGTCTTCGTCTTATCTTGGTCAAAAGTCACTTTGACCCCAGCAACTTTTCCGTCAGTTTCGTTGATCTTTTTTACATCCGCATTAACATAAATTGGAATTGCCTGCTTCTTCACATTCTTGAGTAAGCCGTTTACCAAATAGCCACCGACTGCGGACCCATCTGCTGGTCGATGAGTTCGTTTAACACTCATCCCACCAGTAATCGTCAAGTTAGTCAACTTGATTCCCATGCCATCTAACCAATCAACGGCACTGGCTGAATGATCCACAAAAAACCGCAGCATCTTTTTATCATTAGTGCCATGACCGCCAGCTAAGGTTTCTTGATAAAATTTATCGTTAGTATCCTTGATACCGGCTTTTTTCTGCACTTTCGTTTCCGAAGCGTTCATCCCAGAAGAAGCTTTCAAGGTGTTCCCACCAGCAACTGGCATTTTTTCTAAGATAACCGGCTTCAAGCCCTTCTCTTTGGCGGCTAAAGCGGCCGACATCCCGGCACCACCGCCCCCGACGATAACCACATCATATTTTGACTTGAGATCTTTCATCGATGAATATTGGGTCTTCGAAGCACCCGAAGTCACTTCGGTTTTCTTAGAACTACTTTTACTACTGGAGCTTGATTTCGAACTCGTTGAACTGGTACTCCCGCAACCAGCCAAACTTGCGACAATCATGGTCAAACTGGCAACTAGCGCCAAGCCACGTGTCTTCATAGCGATCCCCTCCAAAATGAATTTAACTAATATTGTGAAATGATGAATTAATTGTAACATGAGTTAACTAACCAACGGAACCCCTTTTAGATAACTATTTAGGCACTGATGAGACTAAAAAAGAGCTAACCATTTAAAACAGTTAGCTCATCATTCACAATATTAACGTTTAATTCAATGCTGCAATCATGCCAGTTAAGAAGTCCGTTGCGGTACCGACAAAGGCTTGTTGAGAAACTTTAAAGATCGGTGCCTTTTCATCTGGATTGACTGATAAAATATGTTGGGCCCCGGCCATACCTAACACGTATTGTTCCGCGCCAGAGATGCCGATATTGATGATCACTTCTGGCGTGACCGTAGCGCCATCGATGCCAATTAACTGTTCCAAACTAAATTGTTCCAACTTAGTCAGTGGTTGGGTTACCGCAATCGCTGCCCCAATCCACTTCGCCAGTTGCTGGGCTTGTAGCAGTGTCGCTGGTTCAAGCGCCCCTTGACCGAGGGCAATAATGCGCTTTGCATTTTTAATGGACCCGACATTGACGGGGACTTCTTCCGTCAAACGCAAGTCTTTAACCACACGGTGCAAACTGGAAACTTGAATCCGTTTTGCCACCGCCACTGGCTGGTCCGCCGTCAACGGTTCCGTATGAGTCAAACCGAGCGCCTGCTGCCCAATTTGGCGTTGCAATTGGGTTAATGTCCCCGTCACTAACGACAAGGCCTGAGCCTCACCGGCTAATTGCGTCAGTGGCAGTGCCGTCGTCGCCGCAATACCACCCAGTAACTGACTAGCTTGCTGCACAATGGCACCACTATGCTCACTTCCTGTCACTGCGGCCATGGTCGCGGCAACTTCAAAATCTTGTTTTTGATCGACTTGTCGGGCGGCATCCCAAGTTAACAATTCATTGACGCGTAACTTGGTTGCGAGTATACCAGCTTGTTGTTGAATGCTAGTATCGGCATTTAATAGCCCTTTGCCTAACGTCCGTTCACGCGTATAGCGTTTGACGATCGCCATGGTTCGTTGACCAATTCCAACACTGATCGCGCCAATGAAGATTCTGGCTAAAGCATTAATATGCCGCGCAATGGTCAGACCTTGCCCTTGATAGCCTAGTAGTTGGTTTTTTTCTGCTTGGACACCATTCAAACGCAACGTTGCCATCGGCACAGCCGGTAAGCCGGCCAATGAGACTGGCGCCAATAAACGTAGACCAGTCTGATCAGCTGGAATGACAAACTGTAAACTGTTTTCGCGTAGCGTCTTCGCCAAGACAATATAGGCCGCTGCCTGACCACCATTGAGGACGAAAGTCTTGTCACCAACGAGCGACCAACGATCATCCGCCTGTTTGGACGCACTACACTGAATGGCATCATGACCACCACCGTCCGGCTCAGTTACTGCCAGTGCGAGTGGTTGGGCCTTCGCCGCTTGTAGCGTTTCGGCAAATTGAGCGGGCTGGCTATATAGCGTTAATGCCGTTGCCGCAACCCACGTTCCGGCAAGCGTTAATGCGGCACTCACTGACCCTTGCGCAATTGCCGTAATCGCAATAACTTGTTCGGTCAGACTCGCCCCCAGTCCGAACGGTTTTGCTAAACCCAGTTCCGGCAAGTCCTCATTGACGAGCAACTGATAAATTTCGGTGCTAGCTTGTTGTCCTTGTGCCAGCTGTGCATCAAAAGGAGCTAACTTTTCTTGACTAAATTTAGTTAACTGCTGCCATAATGCTTGCTGTTCTGGCGTCAATTGTAACTTCATCCCCGCGACCTCACTTAATCGATTTACTAGCTCTAATTTAACACAATTCAACAAAAAAGGCGGTGACAATCGCCACCACCCTTGACCTATTCAGGTTGAATAAACCCATTTTCTAAAATCGTCATATATTTCTTCGCCAAATCGACGACCCATTGGGCATCCTGCATCGTTTCGACGTCCGGTGTTGTCTGCATATGCGCTTTAAATTCTGCAAAAATCTGATTATAAACACCCATAATTAAGCTAACAACCGTATCGCGATCAACTTCTGGTCGTAACGGTAAGCGGTCCACAATCTGGCCAATCATGACTTGTGAGACCTTCAAACTCTGCGTATACAAGGCCTGCATTTCGCCTTGAATTTTAGCTGGCAATTTATCAACGTTACCGTACGCGTTAATCATTAGCCGCATTTCATCGGGGTGTTGCCGACCAAATTCACTCTTATATTTCGTACTTCGAACGACCAGCGTAACGAGATCGTCTGGAATCTCAAACGCTTTCGGATTAACTTCAGCCTTAATTCGTTCCGTTGCGGCCACGACCGTCTGAAAGTATAACCGTTGTTTACTCCCATAGTAATGGAAGATCAGTCCCTTGGAAACCTCAGCGTTTTTGGCGATTGCTTCGGTCTTTGCCGCGGTATAACCCTGACTCGCAAACTCATGCGTTGCAGCGGCCATGATGCGTTTAACTTTTTCGGGATCTTTGGGGGTATTTTCCCGTACCATTGCCCGACTTCCTTTCTGCTACTGCGCCAAATCACGATGACGATAGCCAAGACTTGCTACCACCAATATTAGCACAGTTAGCGCCAGCAACCACCAGTTGGTTGACCAATCAATGGCGTGCAACGGTACTTTATTGACAAAGCCGAGTGGGGTTAACTTTTTCGCCCAAGTTGGCAACTTGATCAAGGCGCCTAAATATAGTGAGAAGAACCCATAGAGTACCCAGACCCAGGCTAAAACCCGCCATTTTGGTAGCCAGCCCGCTAAGAAGCTGGCGAAGGCAATCATGACTAGCATGGCCGGAACATAGGCCAATAGCACATGCCAGTATGTGAGCCATTTAATCGGATCACTCATCACAACGGCGCCGGTTAAATACATCCCGCCGAAACCAGCAAAGGCGACTAGGATCGCTTCGACCAAGGCAAAACCCGTATAACTGCCCCAAACTTGCCAACGCGACGTCGCCGTTGCGTACAGTTGATGCAAATAGCCCTTGTTTTCGTCACTAACAAGTTTCAGCATCGTTTGCACAGCTGGAATTAAAGCCACGATTACGACGACGATGGCGAGGACGGCGATGAAGTTTTTAACAATCACCCGATTAGCTGCCGCCAATGCCGTTGCCCCTAAAAGTTGCTTGATCATCGGGTTACTTTTGGCCAAATCACCAATCGTATTAAAGATTGACCCATACGACGCGCCTAAGACAAAGCTCCCAACCAGCCAAGCAATCACTGTTGTGCGAGAGTTGCGCCACAGCAGACTTAATGGCCCCCGTAATAGTGGTGACGCGGTTGGTCGGCCTTGCCGAGTCGCTAAGAAACCTGCCCCGAGATCACGTTTCCAATTCAACCCAGCCGCGGCAATCGCCACGACCATGCCTAGTAACAGTATCCAGAGCACTGGTAGCCAATCATTATGTTGATAAATACTGAGCTTTTCAATCCAGCCAAATGGGATCCACCAAGTGAGCTTCGGATTGCTGACATCCGTCCCCATCCGGGCAATATACATGATCCCGAAGATGGCATAACTGAGCATGGTGGTCTCGCCGGCATTGTCAGCCAGCTGTGCAACGAGCAAGGTCAACATACCAAACAACCAGCCCATTGCCGCTAGACCGGCACCAATCAACCAATTTCCGGTCGTGTTAGCCCCCGGCATCCCAGCAACTTGCAACCCTGCGCCGAATAACAGCCCAATCACAACGTTTAGCCCAGTCAATTCAACGATACCCGCTGTTAACGGCGCCAAGCGACCCACTGAATGTGCGCGGACTAATTCTAATAGACCATCATCTTCTTCACCACGTGTCGTAGCGACGGCCAACATAATATTCATGATAATCATGACCATTGCCATGAAAACAACCATTTCGGTAGCAAAAATCTTAGCCGTCGTATACGGTGCTTTGGCCGTGAACGCCCCAAATAAGGAGATCATTGCGGGCGTTTTCAGGGTGACAACAACCGAATCGATGGCCTTTTGTGTGCTGTAAATACCATCAAATTTAGCCGCAATCGCGGTAAATAAGCCGGCCAAAGCCAGCGTCCAAATGAGGATTTTCGTCCAATCGCGTTTTAAATTTAGCCGGATCAGTAATCCGGTCCGTGTCAATAATTGTTCTGACATCGTCGACTCACTTCCCATCGTTGGCCCGCGCATCGTTTGGTGATTCATAATAACGCATGAACAGGTCTTCCAAAGTTGGTGGGGTACTCGTCAAAGTGACTAATTGTTGCGCCGTCAAGTAGCTCATCACTGCCGATAACTGGTCCGCGTCAACCGCCAAACTCATGTGATTTTCACCGTGCTTACTCGTTAGCCCATGCACCCCCGGTAAACTTGCCAATTTCGTCAACGGTTGGACCGTTTGCACCTCAATCGTCGTCCGTGTCAAATGACGCATCTCAGCTAAGGTCCCCGTTTCCACGATCGTCCCTTCACGAATGATGCCAATTCGATCACACATTTTTTCAACTTCCGATAAAATGTGACTCGATAGAAGAACGCTCTTGCCTTGCGCTTTAAGTTGCAGCACATGTTCTTGGAACGTTTGCTCGTTCAACGGATCCAGTCCGGAAGTGGGTTCGTCAAAAATGTAAAAATCAGCTGGCGTGGAAAAAGCCGCAATCAACGCGACTTTTTGCCGATTACCTTTCGAATACGTCCGTGCCTTCTTACGAGGATCTAACCCAAATTCTTTGATCAACGCATCCGTCGTCGCAGAATGTTTAGCCCCGTTCATTTTTAAGAAGAGGTCAATAATTTCACCACCGCTTAAATTCGGCCACAAATAAACGTCCCCCGGCACATACGCAATGCGTCGATGAATCGCGACACTCTTTTGCCAGACATCTTGACCAAAAATCGTCGCGGACCCGCCACTGGCTTTAAGAATACCAAGTAGCACCCGAATCGTCGTCGATTTACCCGCGCCATTCGGACCAATAAACCCAAACACTTCGCCCGGATAAATTTCAAAATCAATATTTTTCAACGCTTGGAACTTGCCAAAGCGTTTTTGTAAATGTGAGATCTTTAGTAGTGGTGCTGTCGTTGCCATTTTAAATTCCTCCTAGAGTGTGAGCCAAAGCGGGTTGCTGACGAGCATTGCCTAGCTATCACCGAATGCGTTTTTGGCATTTGGTGATAGCGTAGCAAGCGGAACCAGCAGCTTTGGCGAACACGTTTCAACCATAAAAACTCACCCGCGCACACTCAGATTTTCTAATGTAAGAGCAATCATAGTCTCTGTTGACTCATAAGTCAATGACTGGCGAGTCAATAAAACAACAAAACTTATCAACACCTTTAAAACGTAACATCATCGGCCCTTCAAGCAAGCATAAGTCACTTTAAAAACGCAAAAAAAGCAACGCAATCATCACGCTGCTCCTAAACTACTTTAAAAAATCGTTGGGACCAAGCCACCATCGGCCCGCAACGCTTCACCGGAAAAGCTGCTGGCGAATGGACTTGCCACAAAGACTGCTAAGCGACCAATCTCCTCAGGCCGAATCAAGCGTTGAATCTGTGAGAGCGGCCGATGATTGATCATAAAGTCGTGTTCCCACTGGTCGGCTGGCAAATCAGAATCGGCGTACATTTCATCCAGCATATGTTGCACGCCTTCTGTCAGCGTTGACCCCGGCATGACGGTATTGACCGTTACGTGCGTCCCAACCGTGAGCTTCGACAAGCTCTTAGCCAACGACAAGTTCATCGACTTCGTCATCGAATATTGTGGCATTTCACCAGACGGCATCACAGCCTCTTCACTAGCGATAAAAATAATCCGGCCAAAATCAGTCGCTAACATCCCCGGTAAATAGTGCCGTGCCAAGCGGTTACCCGACAAAACATTCACTTTAAAGAACCGTTCCCAAGTGGCATCGTCAATCGCATCATAAGCCATTGGCGCAAAGATTCCCATGTTATTCACCAGCACATCCACGGTCGGAACCAGTTCGAAAAGCTGCTTGGCAGCCGTTGGATCACTCACATCAAATGGCGCTGCCACCGGCCGGGTTTCTGAATAAGCCGCAGCGAACTCGGCGACCACCGCGTTGACCGTTTCAGCTCGCCGACCATTAATGACCACATCGGCCCCTTCTTTCGCAAAAGCTGCCGCAATCGCGCGTCCAATCCCTTTAGTCGACCCCGTAACAAGAACTCGTTTATGTGCTAAACCCATTTCCATGCTAAAATCCTCCATTCAACTCAATTAGTTGCCTAAGCGTAGCGGTTATCGCTTTAAAACACAACCAAAGTGGCCTAAAAAAACAAGCCTAAGCAGCGTTTGCCTAGACTTGTGATTATTGTATGTACGCGTTTTATTCCGCGCTTGTTTTCGCATATTCCGCCAAAACGGGTTTAACGTAACGTTCTTCGGCTTGTCGCCGTGCTAAAATCGCATCATCCATGTCAGCAAACTGCTGATTTAAAACCAAGTGCCCACGATACATCAACCGTGCGACCCATTTCTGTGAGCAACGATCAAATGAAACCCCAATCACACCACTACGGTTACGACTGTTTGGTTTCAAACGATCCACGGAAGTGCCTTGGTATAGTGGCAAATTGTCGCTTCGACCCATGTTCTGTCGGGTCTTAGGATTCTCGAAGATATTCTTACGACTGACGTCTGCACGCAAGCAGCCACAGCTCTTCGTAATCCCTTTACGTAGTCGATAACTATCGACAACCACCTTACGGCCACATGAACATTGACACAACCAACGGGCATTCCCGTTTGGCGCGCTTTCAGCACGTTCAATGACTGTTAATCGGCTAAATGTCTCGCCAGTTAAATCTTTTAGTCGCATCAAAATCACCTCGATATTTTCTAGTATTCGGTCCCGCACCCGTTACTAATTGAACCTAATTATAATTTATACTGATTTTATGAAAAAAATATGACGAATACAAAAACATTCATAGTATTATTTATTGATATTTTAATTTAGCGTCAGAATTTAATAAACACTCAACCCATACCGGCTTTGGTCATACAATAGAATACTACTATTTTTATTTAATGTCACTTAATATTATTTATATAATAATTATTTAAGAATTATCCTAGCGCCTACAACGCAAAAAGGCGTTCCCGATAATGCCACGGTCACGCCTACTCATTTTATTAATATTTTTATGATAAAAGTCACAACCAATTCCACATAGCGCTATAGAAACGCTATATAAACCATCCCAACGGTGCTAATCCCAACCAACTAAGCACATTGACCGTCGTGCCTGCTGGAACTATGGGTTGTAACACTTGCTTAATCTCACTTTCAGAAGCCAAAGTTTCAAGATCATACCAATATACGCCCTTACGGCTATGTCCCACTAAATGCCAGCGTCCCAATGACTTCAACGCTTCAGTATCTATTTCGGCTTTTAATGGACTAATATAGACGTGCATTGTTGGCATCCAAGCGCCATCATATTGTTCTGTCTCACGACGTAAAGTCACGATCTGTTTTTGCAAATTCTTAGCCGTCCACGCAAACCGTGCCCCAACAAATAAACCAATTATGGCATACACGCCAATTAGATCAACTTGACGTGAGCTATTAATTGTAAAAACTAAAACACCTAGGAAAATAACTCCCAAGAAGAGCGCCAAATTCATCGTATTCATCGCTTTGTCCCGCATTCCCAGCGCAACGTTCAGCCGCATCTGCGGGTCGCCAGGAGACACTTGCGCTTGTAAGACCGTAGACTGATCACTGCCGGTATAAATCACTTGAACATCTGGTTGCTTGACTCGTACAGTCGCTAACACTTTAAATATTTGTGTTGTAGCCGTTACTTCTGCCACTAAATCCGTGGGAACATATTCACTGAAGATTCGAAAGTGAGTCTTAACATGTTTAAAATGGTACCAATTTCCCCGAATTTTGCTCAGTAACCACCCATGCTTAGCCAACCGATTTAACCAATTTAATTCTTGCACAGACCCCTTAATCAAAAATCGATAACGCCACATCTTACCGCTTCCTCATAACTTAATTCATTAATTTTACTTAGAAATAACCAATTGGTGCTAGTCCTAATGATGTCATGACCGTTACCGTGACATCGGCTGGCACAATCTTTTTAACTGATTGGCGAACTTCCTCATCGCTCGCTAGCGTCTCTAAATCATACCAATAGACATTTTTACCGTGACCCACCAAGTGCCAGTGACCTAGGCTTGCGAGTTTGTCGGTATCCAAGTCACTCAAAAATGGTTTTAAGAAGACATGCATCGTCGGCCGCCAAGCGCCGTCATAGTTTTGGGTTTCTTGTCGCAATTGACGCGCAATTCGATGACTATGTGACGACCGCAGCGCTAAGACTGCCGTAATTGTGAGCCAAATTGTGCCGATCCAACTTTGAATTTCATTTGGAATCGCACCATGCGTGATCAATAGCGCGATAATAATGAATGCTAAACCAACGAAAAAGAACGTATTCATCACATTTAACTGATGACTACGCATCGCTAGAGCAATTTTCAATTCCAACGGCGCATTATGTTGCTCGACCCGCGTCTGAGCAACCTCGTCCCGCGTACTGCCGCTATAAACCACTTGGACCGGTGCGACTGCTAATGGCACACTAGCCAACACCTGAAAAATTTGGTCATGAGCCGTAGCCATATCGGTCGCAATTTCATTTGGCACGTATTCACTAAAAATCCGATAATGCGCATTGGTCCTTTTAAAGTCATACCAATTGCCATGGACCTTGGTGATCACCCAGCCCTTTTGCGCCAGGCGATTTAACCAGATCAGTTCCGAAGCCGATCCCTTAATTAACGTTCGATAACGTCGCATTCCAAACACTCCCCATCAAATCGAACTAGTCTCCCCCTAGTTCGATCACTAGTCAGCTTTTAAATCTTCATTTTCAATAATATCCACCAACAATTTGAGCCGCTCACGTTCAGCAGTTAGCAAGGCTTCGCCGCTCCCCGTAATCTCATAAATATGCACCTCATCTGCATCGACACGCTCCGTCATTAAATAGTCCTTGGTCATCGCATGCAAATTCGTGAATAGCGTCCCTAAACCCAATTGTAGTTTGTTATGAGTCAAATCCGCGATTTTTTGCGGGATATCATCACTTTTAATCGGTTTTCGAACACTGACTAACGTTAAAAACGCCGCCTCTGTCATCGGCTCATACTTATCGATCAACCGTTGATAAAAATTTCCAGCCATCGTTTAAGCCCCCTTTTTTTAAAAGAAAACGCTTTCTTTATGACGTAAATTATGCACCTCTTATTTCACGAATGCAAACCCGTCCGCAGACCAGTCTTCCCAAGAATCTTCGTTAAAAAAAGACTCTTTAACGAGTCTTTTACAATCGTCATTAATGAACTTGAACGTCCGCGACGACGGTACTACTATCATAAGGAAAATGTGATTCAGAAACTTCAAACGGTTGGCCATCATCCGTATAACTGACCTGATTAATGACTAAGACTGGATCGTCGAGTTTGGCATTCATGGCTTCTACATCTTCTTCAGTCGCTTTGGCTGCAGAAATCAAACGGTGAGTGCCCGCAATCGACATGCCGCGTTCTTTTTCCAAATAACCATAAATTGAGCCTTCCAAAACCTGCTTCGTCAAGGTGACGATACTGGTTGGCATGATGGTGTGTTCGTAGGCCCAAACCTTACCCTCAACGTACCGTGTCCGCCGAATCACGTAAACAGGATCCATCGTATCGATCATTAATTGTTCCGCTTCGCGTTTTGAGGGTAAACGGGCTTCTAATTCCAAAACTTTACTGGTTACTTTTTTACCTTCGTTCGTACGCGTGGTCCCCAATGGGCGATCGACTTGCGTTTCTTGCCGAGTATCCGTTAAACCGAAATCTTTACGCACAAAAGTCCCCGCACCCCGCTTCGAGTAAACCATCCCTTCAATAATCAACAATTGGATGGCTTTGTGAATCGTAATCCGGGTCGTATCAAACGTCGCTGCCAGTTTATTCTGATCAGGCATGAGCTCCCCAGGGGCATATTTACCAGTTTTAATGTCCTGACGTAAGCTTTCAGCGATTGCTTCATACTTATAAGCCAAATTAGTCACATTCTTTCTTTGTTAACTTCTTGTCAAATAGTTTACCCCATTTCATACCCAAAGGGAAACATTTGTATATACTTTTTAGCCAAACTATCATTTTTGCTTGATTAGAACTTAAAGTGACCGCCACAACTGCTAAATCGCTATAATAATTAAATAACGGTTTTGGTCGTTCATTGCCGCCTGCCGGTCGAGCCAGATGAGGCTAAATTCGTTAAAACTATGATTTAAATTATGACCGTTTCTACTATATGTCTTACCAACTTAAACGACTAAATTAGAAACAACCCATTAAGCCTCTGTCAATAAACGAATTGATGTCAGCCTTAAGCATAAACGTTACGCTCGGTGCTAGTTAGCTTAAGTTGGCACTTTGATTGGGCCAGAACCGCCCGGCGTTGATTAACGAAAATTAACGCTTACCTATTGTCGACCACAAATTGAGCCGAGAGGTTGGTTTCTAAAATGCTCAGCCGTGTCGTTGGCCTTAGTGCGAGTGGTGTACTCGGACTTAGACCAACGACAGTTTTGAAGACCGCTTTTTGGCTTCAAAATGACCTACGGCGTTCCAGCGTTTTAGGAACCAACCGGTAGGCGGCAATTTTAACTAGCACCAAGTGTCTAAACGTCATGTAATTTTACTACTTGCGCACTGACTAGTAGCTTAATTCCCAATCAAGCTTTAAACTAAGCATAACAACAGAACACTGCACTAGCCGAGAGGTTGGCAGCGATGAGGCTCAGTGGTGAAATTTTACTTAGTCAGCGGCGGGTTTGGCCGGTGGCTTAGTAAAAGGCCGGCTTACGAGACCGCCCTTTGGCTCGTAACCGTGCCCACCACGTTCCAGCCTCATCGTTGCCAACCGGCAGGCGGCAACGAACCGCAATTCGCACTTAAAGCCCAAATACTAAACTGAGGTGACCCACATGGAAGTCCATACATTAAAACTCGATCAAGATGCCGTAATCTATTCAGCCGCTATCAAAGCATTGTCAGGATTCAAGCCAGAAATCGACGTTGATTTCTCAAAAACGACTAATCAAGAAGAGGCCCGCATTCTGGCTAAAGAAACCACCGCGCAATTTTTACCCGTTTTCGAACAATTATTAGAACAAGGCTATGCCAAAGCTATCTCCAAAGGCCAATTAGCCGAATGGGGCGCCTATTATATGGCCCATAAAGTTCATAAAAAATAAATTATCCGGCCAATCTTGATGTAACCGGCTTCATTCGTTCGGATTTACTTGCACCCGCGCGTCGTTTGGCGTATGCTATGATAAGTTAAATTCAGATGAGAAAAAGCTGTGACAAGATGAGTAAACGTGCTGTTGTCCCTAGAGAGTCGCTGTTGGTGCAAAGCGATGACAACTCACGTTGAAGATGGTCTTGAAGAAGCTGCTAGGTCCAGCCTAGCCGGAGCGATCCGTTACCATCAAGAGAAGTCCGAGTCATCGGAAAAACTAGGTGGTACCGCGCTAACGCGTCCTTGAAAGCAATTGCTTTCGGGCGCGTTTTTTGTTGGCTTTTGTTCGCTGAATTAACCTGCCATTATTTTTTGTTACTACTACTATCTATTTAAGGAGTTGTCTTAATTATGCAAAACAAACAATCTAATTCCATTCGCACCGTCGTCGCCACCGGGATTGGCGCCGCTGTGATCTTCGTCCTGATGAAGTTCGTCGCAATTCCAACCGGGATTCCTAATACCCAAGTCAACGTGGCTATCGGCTTTCTTGCGTTACTAGGCGCCATCTTTGGTCCCGTTGCCGCTGGTCTGGCTGTCTTTATCGGGCATGCCTTGAACGACTTTGTCACTTATGGTTCACCTTGGTGGACGTGGGTCATCGTTGATGGTTTAATTGGGGTCGCCTTTGGTTTAGCCAAGAATCACCTTAAAATTGAAAATGGTGTCCTTGGCAAAGCCAAATTGATCTGGTTCAACATTTATCAAATCATCGTTAACTTCATTGGTTGGGTGCTTTTAGCCCCAACCGGTGATATCATTATTTATCATGAACCAGCTAACAAAGTTTACATCCAAGGTGTGACGACTTGGATCGTGGATTCAATCTCAGTTGCCGTGATTGGGACGATTTTACTTGTTTTATACGCCAAAACTCGAACTAAACGCGGGAGCTTAACAAAGGAACGTTAACCTATGACTGCACCGATTATCAGCTTTAAAGATTTTTCATTTCAATATAATAGCCAAACTGAGCCCACCTTACGACACTTGAACTTGGACATTTATCCAGGGGAAAAGGTCCTGATCGCGGGCCCTTCTGGTTCGGGTAAGTCAACGCTCGGTCGCTGTTTGAACGGGCTGATTCCACAATCTTATCCCGGCCAGATCAGTGGTCAGGTCTTGATCAACGGCCACGAGATTCAAGCCAGCTCAATTTTCGACTTATCGATGCAGGTCGGGACGGTGCTGCAAGATCCCGACAGCCAATTTGTTGGCTTGACGGTCGTGGAAGACATGGCTTTTTCGCTTGAAAATGATCAGCAAACCCAAGCAACCATGCAAACTGCGACGGCTAAATGGGCCCAGACACTGGACTTGCAAGACTTGCTCACCCATCGTCCGCAAGAATTATCTGGCGGACAGAAACAACGCGTGGCAATGGCGGGCGTGCTCATCGATAATAGCAAGATCTTACTATTTGATGAGCCGTTAGCCAGCTTAGATCCCGCGTCCGGCAAGGCTTCGATGGCTTTAATCGACAAGCTGACCCACGCTGAAGACTTAACCGTTGTCATCATTGAACATCGAATTGAAGATGTACTCCAACAACCGATCGACCGCTTAGTCGTGATGCAAGAAGGCCAAATTGTCGCCAATGACCGGCCCGAACCAATCCTGCGCCAATCTTTGATGGCACAATTAGGGTTACGTGAACCTTTGTATCTCTCGGCACTATTACACGCCGGCGTAGACTTGGCTGACTGCCAACACCTCGACAGTCTCGACAAATTGACGGTTCCAAATTTAAAAGCCACGCTACAACAGTGGACCGCTGGGGTTACCTTAAATCCGCCAGTGACCCATTCTGAACCGTTGCTCAACATTGACCACTTACAGTTTGGTTATGACCCCCATCATAAGATCATTGACGACTTGTCGGTGACCTTGCATCGGGGCGAAATGATCAGCCTCGTTGGGCAAAACGGAACGGGTAAATCGACGCTCAGCAACTTGATTACCGGCTTTTTGACGCCGCAAGCTGGCAAGATGACCTTTGACGGCCAAAATTTAGCTGACCTGTCCGTGAAAGAACGGGCGGATCACATTGGCTATATTCTGCAAGACCCCAATCAAATGTTATCGAAAACATTGATTTTTGACGAAGTCGCAGCCGGGTTAGTCTTACGTAGCTTGGATCAAGCCACGATCGAGAAACGGGTTCTCGCCACGTTGAAAGTCTGTGGGCTATATGAATTTCGGCACTGGCCAATCTCAGCGCTCAGCTTTGGGCAAAAGAAACGGGTCACGATTGCTGCCATCTTAGTCCTCGAACCCGCCATGTTGATTCTCGATGAACCAACTGCCGGGCAGGACTTACAGCATTATACGGAAATGATGGCCTTTTTAACTAAGATTAACCACGAACAAGGGATGACCATTATGCTGATCACCCACGACATGCACTTGATGCTGGAATACACCGACCGGACCATTGTCCTCGGTAACGGCCAGATTTTGATGGACGCTGCCCCCGCGGACGTCTTAACAAATGAAGCCATTATTGAACAAGCGTCATTGGCTAAAACGAGTCTCTACACCTTAGCTGAACAAAATCAGCTAGATCCACGAGAATTCGTGGCTAAATTCGTCCAAGCAGAACGGGAGGCTCGCTAATGCAACACCAACTTTTAATTGGCTATGCGGATCGACACACGTTCCTAAACCGCTTGAGCGGCAGTACCAAGCTGCTCTGCTTCGTCGGCTTGTCCATTATCGGGATGATGACCTATGACACCCGTTATTTGATTGGCATCATGTTATTCTCATTAGTGATCTTCCACTTTTCAAAGATTAAGTATCGTGAAATTTCTTTCGTTGTCAGCGTTATTATTGGCTTTTCCGTCTTGAACCTCGTAATGGTCTACGTCTTTGCGCCCCATTACGGCGTTTCAATTTATGGCACGGAACATCTGCTACTTGGTAACAATCAGCACTATTTCAACCTGACAACGGAACAGCTCTTTTATGAATTCAACTTGTTATTGAAATACACTTTTGCAGTGCCGCTGGCGTTGATTTTCTTAATGACGACGAACCCTAGCGAGTTTGCCGCCAGCTTAAATAAAATCGGGATCTCTTATCGCGTCAGCTACTCGGTCGCCATCGCCCTACGTTACATTCCAGATGTGCAAAGCGATTACCGCACGATTAGTCTGGCGCAACAAGCCCGTGGTTTTGAAATTTCTAAAAAAGCAAAATTCATGACCCGGGTACGGGGCGGCATTCAAATTCTATTGCCATTAATCTTTTCCAGCTTGGATCGGATCGAAATCATCAGCCAAGCCATGGAACTGCGGCGTTTCGGTAAGGGTAAGCACCGCAGTTGGTATATGGCCCAAAAGTTCCGCGCTAACGACTACTTAGCCTTAATTATCGTTGCCTTACTGATTCTTTTAGGCGGCTTACTCTTCCATGTGAATGGCGGCCGTTTCTGGAATCCGTTCAAATAGTGACCTACACCACTGGGTCTTAATTTAGAACTAACGTGTCGACTTTGACAGTCGACACGTTTTTTTTAGACTTTCTTAAATTTTTTTATTTTTTCAAACGGCGTCAAGTCAGCTCTGAAAGCGATTACATGCGCTTATATTTATAAAAGACTATACAAATTGCGATAAAAGGATTGTTTTTAATACCAATTCAGTTTATACTATCAAATGTTAAGGAAAGCGCTTCCTGTAACTCTCAGATTGGAGGAGAATATGTCAGTTTCACGTAAAATGCCTAAAGATTTTTTCTGGGGCAATTCAGTTTCAAGTATGCAGACCGAAGGCGCCTGGAATATTGACGGTAAAGGGTTGTCCGTTTACGACGTCCGCCCCGCAACCGACAAGACTTCCGATTGGCACGACGCCATCGACGAATATCATCGTTACGATGAAGATCTTGATTTAATGAAGTCGATGCACATGAACATGTATCGGATTCAAGTTTCTTGGTCACGGGTCGTTCCCGATGGTGATGGCGAGTTCAACGAAGCCGGTTTAGCTTTTTACGACCGACTCGTCAACGCCATGCTCAAACGCGGCATTACCCCGATGATCTGTCTCTATCACTTTGACATGCCATTAGCGTTAGCTAAAAAAGAAAACGGATTCATGTCCCGTCACACGGTCGACGCCTTCGTCCGTTTTGGTAAAAAAGTGATCGACCACTTCGCCGACCGCGTTCACTACTGGATTACGTTCAACGAACATAATCTTTACTTCAGTGATGAAGTTTTCAATATTTCTGGCTATACCAAGGGTGATCGTTCCCTCAACGATATGTATACGATTTTCCATCACACGATGCTCGCCCATGCGCAATTAGATGCGTACGTTCACGTCCATTATGCTGATTTAAAATTCGGCGGAATGTTAGCGGATACACCGGTTTATCCGGCCACCGCTAAACCGAATGACGTCTTTGCTGCTCGGCAATTGGATCAATTTTCAAACCAAAACTTGAACGAAGCGTTCGTTTACGGTCACTATGACCACGAAGTTTTAACCTATATCAAGAATCATGATATCGATTATGATTTACAGCCTGGCGATAACGAAATTCTCGCCAAGATGCACGCCGACTTTATTTCATTTAGCTATTATCGTACAACCACGATCAATGCCGATAAGATTCCAGCAGGAACAGCGCCTAACCGCTATTTAAATTACGGGATGGAAAGTAACCGCTTCCTCGATGCCAATGAGTGGGATTGGACAATCGATCCACTTGGTTTTCGAACATTGATTACCGACTTATACAATCGCTACCAAGTGCCCGTTTTCCCAATTGAAAATGGGATCGGCATTAGCGAGCACTGGGACGGTCAGCACATGATTGAAGATGACCTGCGCATTAAGTATCACGCAGAACACATCAAAGCCATGAAAGATGCCATGTTTATCGATGGTGCCAAAGTCTTAGGCTACCTTGGCTGGGGCTTGATCGACATTCCAAGTTCACATGCCGACATCGAAAAACGCTACGGCGTTGTTTACGTCAACCGCAGTAACCACGATTTGAAAGACTTGAAGCGCGTTCCGAAGAAGTCGTTCTATTGGTTACAAGCACTACTAGAAAAAAACGGAGATGAATTGTAATGGATAATACGCAAAGTAAAAGTGCGTTTAGTAATTTCATTAACAACAAAATTTTGCCACCGGTGATGAAGTTCGTTAACACCAAACCGGTGAAAGCTTTACAAGATGGGATGGTTTACGCCTTACCATTTATCATTATTGGGTCAGTCTTCTTGATCTTGTCTAATATTCCAATTCCAGCTGTCGCTGCAGCAATGAAGGCTTCTGGCTGGGCTGCTTTCTTCAACCAAGCCTACACCGTTACCTTCGGGATCATGGCGCTCTGGGCCGCTGTTGGGATCGCGTATGTCTATGTTCGTAACGAAGGCTATGAAGCTTTGCCAGCCGGATTAACTTCCATGGCAACCTTCTTACTCCTTCAAACTTTGAACATCGCCAACCCACTTGTTGGTGCGATGGGCAAAGCCGGTACCGGGATTACCAACGCCGCTGGTAAAACAGTGATGTCTGGGACTGCCGTTGCTGCCAACATCGACAAATTACCACATGCTTTACAAGGTTTCTTAACCTCACCTGTTACCGGTGTTATTAACATTACTTGGCTTGGTGGCCAAGGGATGATTGCCGCAATCCTTTGTGGGATCTTAGTTGGTTGGGCTTACTCCGCTATGATTCGTAAAGGCTGGAAGATTACCTTACCAGAACAAGTGCCATCAAGTGTTGCTAACCAATTTACTGCTATGATTCCTGCCGGCGTCATTTTGATCGTCGCAATGTTAATCTACGCCGCTTTCTCTGCTTTTGGGAACACCGACGTTTTGCAATTAATCTACAAATTACTTCAAACACCACTCCAAGGGTTATCTGATTCCTTTGGTGGTGCGGTCATCATCGCCTTCTTAGTCCCATTCTTCTGGTTCTTCGGGGTCCATGGTGGTTTGATCATGGGTGGTATTACTAGTGGGATCTTAATTCCTAACACTTTTGATAACGCCGCTTTATATAAAGCTGGTAAATTGACCATTGCACAAGGTGCTCACGTTGTTACCAACGAATTCTACAATAACTTCATTAACTTAACTGGTTCTGGGATTACCTTAGGGTTGGTTGTCTTCACCTTAGTCGCAGCTCACTCAGTTCAATTTAAGACTATTGGTAAAATTGAATTCGTTCCAGCTCTATTCAACATTAACGAACCATTCCTGTTTGGTTTGCCAATCGTTATGAACCCATTCTTGGCAATTCCATTCTTCTTGACACCAGTGATCGTTGCGGCTTCCACTTACTTGGTTATCCGCTTCGGGATTGTGCCACCATTAAATGGTTTCGCTGCGCCTTGGACGACACCAGCCATTATTTCCGGTTTCTTAATCGGTGGCTGGAAGATGGCCATCTGGCAAACCATCACCTTGTTGATGTCTGTCGGAATCTACTTCCCATTTGCTAAGAAGTACGATGCTATCTTGACGAAACAAGAACATGACAAAGCTGTTGCTGAAGCTGCTGCCGGTAACGCCGAAGCTGCTAAGTAACATTTCGGATTTTGAAAGGATTTAATCATTATGGCTGAAAAAACAATTATGTTGGCTTGCTCAGCCGGCATGTCAACTTCACTCTTAGTTTCCAAAATGCAAGCGGCCGCTAAAGCTGATGGCGTTGATTATAAGATTTTCGCCACGGCCTCATCTGATATCGATCATCAATTAAATGGTGAAAGCAAACCAGATGTCTTGCTACTTGGACCACAAATTGGCTACATGGCTAATGACATTAAGAAGAAGACTGATAAAGTTGGTATTCCAATGGCCATGATTAATATGCAAGATTACGGCATGATGAACGGTGAAGCTGTTCTGACTAATGCTGAAAAACTACTTGGTGACAAGTAACACATAACCAGATTCAACCCAAAGAACGTCCGACAACTATCATTGTTGCCAGACGTTCTTTTTGGCTTGAATACAGGTTGCGTCCAACCCGTGTCCACATGGTCCTGACTTTCCATTTGCGCAAAATTATGCTACCGTTATTTATCGATAACCTTATATGGAGGCCTTTTAAATGACTAAAAAAATCATTATGCTTGCCTGTGCTGGTGGGATGTCCACTTCCTTGCTAGTCACCAAAATGAAGGCAGCCGCCAAAGCCAACGGCGCTGACTACGACATTTTCGCTACGGCTGCTGCTGAGATTCCTGATCGCCTAACGGGGGATCATCGGCCCGACGTCTTATTACTCGGTCCACAGATCCGTTATATTGCCGAAAAAGCGCAAGTCATTGCTGATCAGGCCGGTATTCCAATGACCGTCATCAATATGCATGATTACGGCACCATGAACGGAGTCAATGTCTTGAAGACGGCGGAAGACTTGTTAGATTAGGATTGCCGCTTCCGGTTGTGGTTGCGTACATGCGGGCGAGGGACCGGGCCAAGCCATAGGATCGTCTTGCCCCTCGCCCGGAAGCCTTGCCTAAACCACAAGTCTCCCAGCCGGTCCGTGGCGTAAGGCCGGAAAATCACCGGTCAAACGCCACCCACACGCCCGATGCACACAACCACAACCCCCAGCTAGTCAACTATTTTAAATGGTTAGTCAGCTATTTTAGTGGAATGATAAGTCACATACGGCCATTCTAGACGTAACGAACATCAGTATTGCTGGATTCAAAATAATTTTGGTATTTTTCAAAAAGAACAGGTAGGCCATCACTCATTTTGAGCGTCATGGCCTACCTGTTTTTTGACTTATTTTTATCGCTATGACAGTTGTCTAAAACTCACCCAAAGGTAACCGTTAGTCCGTTAAGAGCATCTTCAACTGTGCTAAAGCAGCTTGGTGATCACCAACACTGTGCTTTGCAATGTAGTAATACGCCAACGTTTCTTGCGTTAAGGCCTGTTTGGGTGCCGATAGCTGATAAGCTTGATCAAACCGCTGGATAAACGTCGTCATATCTGGACTGGCTGCTAATTCACGGTGACAAAATTCACGCAACTCCGACCGTTTGAGTCGTGTCCGCGCAATACCGGTCAATTGTGGTCGCTCAGCTAAGCGCTTGGTCAGCTGTTTTAATAGCTCCGGCTCAGCGTGGCCCTTTAACCACGCCTCAATCGTGGCCGGCGTCGTTAGTTGTGCCGCTTGTTGAAACCACGCTAACGTTAACTTGGCCGCCCAACGCGTCCCTAATAACCGTTGCCAGTCGGCCAATTGATCGGCACTGTGATGATAGTTCCAACCCCAACAACTGTTGTAAACATCATCATAGAAACGGGTCGTCTGTCGCTGATCGAGCTGGCGCGTCAATTGATTTAAATCAGTAACAAATTTCCGGTCAAGCATGGCTAAACGTCGAACTTGAATTTGGCCCGTTTGCGCATATTCAATCACCATCAAGCTAAACTGGTAAGAATTGACTAGTGGTCGCTTCAAGCTAGGCGCTTTCACTTGATCAAACGTCTGCTTAGCCACTACTCGCGTTGGGCGCTGGACAATGATGCCCGCGAGTTGCCGCAAATATTGCCGATACGCTTGACTCTGCCGTAAATCCTGTTCATCCGCCTGAGCCACTTGCTGGGCCGTTGCGCGAGCGTGTTGTTGCGCCACAATGACTTTCTCAGCCTCAGCCACTTCCTCAGCCTTAATCGTGTCAGCTTCTAGTTGTACCAAGTCGTCATAGGTCTTCAACGTTGGCTTTAAAGCTGTCAGTGGTAAAATCTTCGTGCGATGTTTTAAATAAGTCGTCACCGTTTGGCTCGTAGTTTGCCGAACAGCTCTTGCCTGTGCTTGATGTGTTTCAGGCAGCTTCGGTAGCCAAGGTTGCTTGAACATAATCGCTGGCACCACCGGCACTTGCGCGGTCAAATCCTGATATTGTGCGACGGCGTAAAAGTTATCTTCCGTCGTAATGACCATCAAATAACGCGTTTCAGCGTTCATAAATTTCTTAACACATTCGGAACCGACGATTAATTCGCGCTGATCATGCTTATTTTGCACGTGATATTCATAGCGCACCGGCTTATGGCATAGTTCACAATGCTGCCATTGGCGCCGATTATTGCTCGGGTTAATCACATAGGGCAAACTTGCCAACAGCTGCCACTCGTGGCTACAAGCAGTCAACCAAGCCGCATGATCGTGCATGATGAGATTGCGGACCGTATCTAATAAGAAGTCACTATCCACTTTGACCGTCACGTGCTCACGCAATAACCCGCTGATCTGCTGCAAAGTCGTGCTCCGCCGGGCTTGTTCGCTCAGTCGAAAAAAACGATTTTCCGCAGGCGTAATTAAAGTTGTGATTGCAGGCATCTGGCCCACCCCTTTCAAAAAAATCCTTTATTAGCATAGCATAATCACCGGTATTTCTTGACTTGTACGTTTCAATTTTATCAAGGTGTAATGTATAGTCCTGAAAAGCACGAGTTTATACATGGCCACAATTAACGTCAAATAGCAACTTCAAAATTCGGTATAAAGTCGTTAATTATAATAACTACGCCAACCTGATATTTTAAAACAATTATTGATAATAATATTGTAAAAATATAATTAAGGCACTAGACTGTCCCTGTAACAAAGAAAGAGTTATCCAAGGGGGATTCTAGATATGAAAAAAATTAAAACTTTACTTGCAACCGTTGCTTTAGCTTTACCCATGGCAGTTACACCGCTGGCACCAGCCGCAACTTTAATTGCCAACGCTTCAACGACTAAAGCCGCTAAAGGAACAACTTACACGCTAGTTAAAGCCCCAACTTTAAAAAAGACCAATTATCACGTCACCAAGTCAGGTTTGACGCTCGAAAAGGCCGTTTTCGGCGCCGATAAGTCGACGGCCACCTTGACCCCAACTAAGACGAAATTAGCCGCTAAAACCACGTATACGACCACTAAGGCCATCGAGCTTTCCACTGGTAAGAAAGGCGCTAAACCGACGACTTACTACTTGCTCAAAACGAGTAAGGGCACCACACTTGGCTGGGTCAAAGGAACTAGTTTAGCCGCTGGGGCTTATGCGACACCTAAAACAAAAGCAGCCGCTAAATCAACTAAAAAGGTTGCTAAAAAGGCAACTACTCCAGCTAAAGCCAAGAAAGCGACCGCTAAAAAAGCACCGGCCAAGACTAAAAAAGTTGCCACTAAGAAAGCAACTAAAAAGGTGACTACTAAGAAAGTCACCAAAAAGATCGCACCCAAGAAAGCAACCGTAAAGAAGACCACGGCTAAGGCCACAACTTTACAGTTGACTAAAGAAGCCACAGCAACTAAAAAAGGCCTTACCGCAGTCAAAGCAGCCACCTACTACAAGGCAGCCTTCGCCGCTGACCGCCCAACTGTTACCCTAACTAAAGCCGGCAGCCTCAAAGCTGGTAAGACTTACCATGTAACTAAAGCATTCTACGCTAAGACCAGTCCTAAAGCCGCTGCCCATGAATACGTCTTCTTAACTGGCGCCGGCTGGACTGCCACCGCTGGTTTAAAAACCGCTAAATAGGCTCTTTTAATCTTGATCGGCATAAGTAAAACGACCCCGTTTATTAGCAACGGGGTCGTTTTATAGCGGTTATACTTTAATAAAACAACTTTTTATTAACCCACCAAATCATTATAATACTGAAATACTCGAAGAGCTTTAACCGAAATCAACAAGCATATTGAAACCATAAAATAAGTTATTATGTTTATATAAAAGTACCAATATACGATTAAAAAAATTAGTAATGTGATATAACTAACAAAGTCAAGAAAAAGCGCTTACACTATGATAGAATTAATTTGTGAGGGATTATAAAAACATTTCAGGGGGGAAACACAAATGACTATACATTATCATCGCACACTAGTTTATGCCACAAGTTTGATGGCGTTTTTTTTAGCTATCTTTTTTGTTGATGCGAGTGCAAATTCAATAACGGAGGAGAATATCGATAGCGCCTATGAACAAGGAATCTTATCCGGGAAGATAAATCCAAGCACATATAGTAAAAGCGCTTTTCAATACACGTATGAACAAGGATTAGGTCTATATACACAACAAAGAGATAGTCTGGTTAACATCAGTTATGATGATTGGTTGAACAATGTCAACTATGGCGCTATGCCAGATGGATCAGGGGTTGATCCTAATTCGGTCAAAATTGAGCCACGATCTGCTACCGGAAACATCGAAAGATTTGTAAAAGATATTCGTAAAGGAGATATTATAATCGTAAATAGTGCTGGATTTGGGCATGCTGCGATTGCCACCACTAACAATTGGATTATAGAAATGAGTGGTGGTGGGAATATTATTAATTGGACTAAAACTGGTATCCCCGATAACAATCATCAATTTAGGACTCGAGATTGGGCAAAGAACCACATCAAAAATTGGATAGAAATCTGGCGTCCACGCAATGGTATCGGAAGCAGCGCGGCAACATATGCTGACGCTACATTTTGGAGCAGTACTCATGGTACCAAGAAGAATAGGCATATCACTTATGGAATTGTTGCTGGGCCACGAACCACGAATCCAAATTATTGTTCTAAGATGGTTTGGCAATCATTTTGGTTTGGAACTGGCAATAAAAACGTTGCAACAGGGACACCTGCATTTATCACACCAAAAGCTCTTCCAACATACTTTTATAAATCTTATGCTCCTTACAAGGTTGGAAGGTACTAATCATGAGAGTCATCATCCGACGGCATAAATTAATCAGCATATCAGTTATTATCGCTTTGTTACTTGTCGGAGCTATTTCTGGGATCTGGGCAACTAGTGCCTATAAACGCTATCAAGCCCAGCGAGTCATGGAAAAAGTTTTAAAGCAACAAGGTTATCCCGCTGACACTCGTTATGAACGTGTTAGTTTCAAGTTAACTGGCAATGAATTATTCAGTGGTGTTGGCTACTATGAATATGGCTTTTCTAATCAAAAGACATTGACCGTAAGCCATAAGTATTTTAACTATTTACACAAAACCAGCAACCACCTAACCGTCAAGAACTCGCCAATTATTTATCGCGTGGCCGTTTTTCCACCAACTGCTAAAGTGAACAAGTGGACGGCCAGATTATATCTGGATTCAATAGACAGTCCAAATGGTATTGATCACTATATCGAAAAATTGAATGCTTCTTCTGATCAGGAAATTCAATCGATTCGTTGATCTCAGTCACCAAAATTTATAGATTCAAGTTAATTATGATGCCATTTTCCCTCACCTATCAAATCATTTTACAAAATAGTACCAAAGACATACTAAGATTAGCTTCGTAAGATCAAACGGTCTTACGGAGCTTTTTTGAGTTACAGTGAAGATGAAGCTAAAGTCGCACATAGACTCTTGGATTTCGAATCCGTAATATAAAACGATTTCCGTTATTTTCATTTCTAATTCAGTTCTAAGTATGTTGTTCTTCGAGACCGTGTTTAGGAAATTAGATTCGAGAAAATGAAAATTACGCTTGCCTGTATTTAGGAGGTTATAATTTGAATCAAATCGATGTTATTGGTATTGATGTTCCTACCTCCAGTCAAGGGTCAATCGCCAAGAATTTGAACTGGTGGCAATGTTGATTTTGAACTTGGCATTGGGGTTTAGTTTTTATAAACGGTTACCTTATTTCAGGGTGCAACTGTTAGAATGTAAACATAAGATAGTGATATCTTATTGGACCTCGAGTCCGTGGTATGAGTAATCATACTTTTGGTTAGCTTTCACCATGGTTAAAAGACATTTGAGCGTCTTATTCATGCAGGCTACCCGTGCGACCTTATCCGGTTTTGGATGAGGTCCTTTTTTTAATCGGTAATAATAGTTAACAATGTGATTGGGCGCAGCCGCTTGTTGTTTGATCATACTGTCTACCACAACATAACGAACAGCTCGTGCTTTGGCATCACCCCGCTTATTGATATGGTCTTGACGAGTATATGTGCCGGATTGATAACGATTGAGGTCTACGCCTACATACGCGTTCAGCTTACGATTATTAGTAAATCGCCGCATGTCACCGACTTCACCAATCCGTTCGGAAGCAGACAATGGACCAATTCCAGGCATACTGGTCATCACATCGAATTCAGGCAAAACTTTAGCTTCAGCCACCAATTGTTTGTTAGTTTTTTCGGCTTGGACTGTCAGCTCATATAATAACTTTGCGTAGTAACGAACTTCATTCACTTGGATACTGTCAGCATTGTATGCTGGATAGCTGATATGTGCATAGTGTATTAACTCTTTAGCGCGTCGCAGTGCTTTGACATTTGAGATTTTTTTGTGGTGCTTTTCAACAGAATATTCTTAATCTTTGTCTGAGAAAGCCCAATGACTAAATCAGGATGTGGAAATAGGCCAACAACGTTGAGTGCAAGTTTAGAGAGCCGATTAGAGAATAGGTGTTTTAACTCAGGGAAGGTTTGTTGGAGAACCGCATGAAGTAATGTACGCTGGTATTTGATATTCTTCTGTATGTGTAAATAAAAACGGGTTAACTCACGAATTCGTTGATAAGTCATCAGTAAATTGATGAGAATGTGATTGTGGGTATTGAATACCGTACTGGGCAATCTTTTTGGCATCAGTACGATCTGTTTTTAATCGTCTCAGGGTACTGATTTGAAAGTGTAAGCTTAGTGGATTCAATTCCACGTAAGCTAGTTGATTAGCCTCACAAAAGGCTTTGACGGGCCGTGAGTAGACACCAGTTGATTCAAAATAAATTACAAGACTAGTTTAACGAGGAAACAGTATCATGTAATGTACAAAATCCTGTTTGTGTGTGAGAAGATACAAAATTACGAATACATTTGTCGTCGTGAGAAGCGGCACAGTGACTTTTTCCCATCGAAACATCAATCAATAACATCAATTTGATTCAAATTATAACCTCCTAAATACAGGTAAGCGTAATTTTCATTTTCTCGAATCTAATTTCCTAAACACGGTCTCGAAGAACAACATACTTAGAACTGAATTAGAAATGAAAATAACGGAAATCGTTTTATATTACGGATTCGAAATCCAAGAGTCTATGTGCGACTTTAGCTTCATCTTCACTGTAACTCAAAAAAGCTCCGTAAGACCGTTTGATCTTACGAAGCTAATCTTAGTATGTTTCTAAAACTCAATTTTTAATCAAATAACTTCTTAGTAGCTTTCATCAAGGTCTTAGGATCCTTGTCGTAACGTGGTGTCTTGACCAAGTTCTCCATTGGAACCCCTGCAAAGTGATAAGCCGCAATTTCACCAGAACGAACCGCACTTTGTTCAGTGAAGATCATTTGGTAAGGTTGTTCAGCAAATTCACCTGTGAAGGCTAAGTTTGTTGAATGCTTTGGCAATACTTCTGGCCGGTCAGTCTTGGCACGGTTGTTGAAGAGTGCGGAAGCATATGGCATGTAAACTGGAATGTTGTTGATGATACTGTCCATGATTTCCTTTTCCTTATCCTTGATGTTGCCAGGACCAGGATCAACCTTGGAGAGTTGACCAATTAATTCTTGTGCCATTTCCTTACCAGTCATCTTAATGTATGGCTTATGAACGAATTCACCTTGCCGCCGTGGATAGAGGAAGTAGCCCCAAAGCACAGTTTCATTAGGATTTTGAGTGGTAAAGTGTGGTTGATGATGAACCACGATCGACATGTTGACATCCTTTTGGTTCAACGGCGTGATTGGCGTAGTTGATAAGAAGGAGTTCAATGCGTTCCCTGGTTCCTGAGTCGTAATCCGCACAATTTCGTTTAAGAACAAATGGTTCTTAGTCGTCAAAGTGAAGCTGACCCATTCACTGGCACTCCGATCGTTGAAGAACTTGTCCGGCGTCCCTAAGTTGTAGAAGCGTTCCGTGGCTTTCTTCCAAAGTGCGGCACTGATCCCATATTCCATGTTTTCAGGTGCTGGCGTATTGAAATCACCCATGGTTGCGGAGTCGGTAATTGAGCCGTTGGTAAAGATAACCGCCGTGTCGTCGTCAACTTCAACGTCTTCGACTTCACCGGATTTAACATCCTTCACTTTTAGCCCAGTGACCGTGATCTCGTCTTGCATGTCAGTGTCTTTAAATTGCCAGTCTTCCACGATCTTGTTGTCGATGAAAGTGACATCTTGGCCTTGTAAGTACTTGATCAATGGTTCGATCATACTTTCAAATTGGTTGTAACGGGTCCGGTTAACCCCAACTAAATGTTCAATTTGTGTAAATTCATAAATCATTTGATGCATGTAACGACGTAGTTCTTGTGCTGAACTTTGGGTTCTGAACGCAAAAGTCGTTTCCCACATATACCAGAAGTTAGTCTGGAACATATGTGGATCATCCTTGAAGTAGTCGGCAATTGAAACATTGTCGAGCTTTTCTTCTTCGTTATCCGGCATCAAAATCAACTTCGTCAGCAATTCGCGGTCTTTATTGTTAAAGCCCATCTTGCTGGCATTGATAATCCCTTTGCCACCTTGTAATAAGCGGGCTTTGTCAAAGGTGCGGTGCTTCGAATCGAAGTCACGCGTATCTTCGGCTGCCGTCATTCCTGGTTCCGTCACTGATGGAATCCGGTCCAAGACGTCCATGAGGTCAACATAAGTCCGGTAATTTAACATCCGGCCACCACGGGCAACATACCCAGTTGTGTTTTCCATTGGATGTTCCTTGTTCCAATATTCATTCGTGAAATCAGTTGTAATCCCACCATCATTGGCACCATGCATATCAACACCGTAGAAGGTAATATCTTTACCATCCCAGTGGCCATCTTGAATCAGATAAACCGCTGCGGCCATGTTTGATAGCCCTGAACCAATCATAATTGCTTTACTTTTAACCATAAATAACGCCCCCAAATTCGGTTTTTGTTAACGCTTACAGGTCCATTATACAACTTGGATATCAATTGTCTAGTTTGAACTGAAAATTTTTAATTATTTTCATAAAAATGCCGTCAGACCGGACTTTTGTCCCAATCATAAATTTAATAATAAAACGATTTGCACGCAATCAGGTCTAGTATAATGAAGATGACTAGGAGGAATTTCATGCAGACTTACTTAATTTTTTCTGATGTCGACGGCACCTTGATGATCGATCATACCCGTCTGACAACGACAACCAAACAAACGCTCCATCAAGTGATGTCGCTTGGCCATCACTTTTATATTGCTAGCGGCCGAATGTTACCGTTGGCTCGCCAAGCAGCTGAACAAATCGGTGGTCCCGTCAAAATCATTGCCGCTAACGGGGCCACTTTCGAACAAAACGACTCATTAGTCACCAGCTTTCTCACTGCCGACCAACTCGACAAAATTTACGAGATCGTGCTCGGCTATAACTGTAAAGTCTTCTTCTTTGAAACGAACCGCCTCTATTATACGGGCGACGAAGAACCGTATGCCCGTGACGCGGCCAAGGCCAACGTCGTCGACATGCCAAACTTACACGCCATGCCATTAATCGGCCCGGAAATGTTACCTAACTTGGCGGGACACATTACCAACGCCATTGCTTATGGACTTCCGGCCGATCTAGCCTTGGTTCGAATCGCACTCGCCCAACAGACTAACTTAAACATTGCTAGTTCGAGCCCCCACAATTTAGAACTGATTCCACACGGGATCGACAAAGCGACCGCCATTACTGCCATTCAAGCGGCAACGGGCATTGACCGTGACCACACGATTGTTTTTGGTGACAACTTAAATGATCTCGGCATGTTCAAAGTCGCTAAACACAGTGTGGCAATGGGCAACGCAGCGGACATACTCAAAGAAGCCGCCAGCGATATTACCCTGCCTAACACACAGGACGGGGTCGCCGTTTACTTGCAAGACTTCTTTAACTTAACGAAGTAACTCCCAAAACACCACCAATATCGCCGCTAAAATGCCAAGCTTAGGCTGCGCTTAAGAATCGTTGCCACTTATTAAAAATTATGTGACCAGTGACTAAGCCTGTTATTCGACCATTCGGCGCGGTATGATAATCCTTGTGACTTTTTAGGAGGATTTATTTTGACTCATGACCAACCAACTGCTGGTAATTCGTTAACCGCACGAATTGCCGCCTTAATTTTCAGTTTAGTTTTAAACGCTTGCGGTAACGCCCTCTGTATCACTTCCAACGTTGGGAGTGGGATTTGGACTGCCTCAGCCGTAAATATGAACGAAGCCTTTGGTTTAGACGTTGGCTTGCTTTTATTTCTAATTGGCCTGATCAATGCCATTACCAATCAGCTACTCATTCGTCGTTTAGATCTCAAACGGTTTGTCGGTGAAATCATCTTCGTCTTGTGCTTTAGCTATTTTGTTGACCTATTTACGGCCGCCTTTACCACGCTTGGCATCCCAAGTCTGCCCTGGCTAGTGCGCATGTTCATTTCAATTTTAGGTGTTTCAACTTTTTGCGTGGCCATCTCAATTTACCAACGGGCGAATCTATTCATGCATCCAAACGATGACACGACTAATATTTTGCGCTTTATGTATTTAAAAGGTAATGCGACTGCCTCACAATTAATCGACTTTGTGCCACCAATCGTGATCATGGCAATCACCTTTACAATTACTCACCGTGTTGACGCCGTGAACGTCGGGACCTTTTATTCATTCTTAATGAATGGCTTCCTCATCGCAACGGCCGACCGCTTGGTTTTTCCAAAGTTGGTCCACAATTTTAAGATCAAACGTGACTAACCATTAAGACTCAAATAGGGCTTCAGAAATTTAGTTAAAATTTCTGAAGCCCTATTTTTTATTTTGACCAATCATTCAATTTTAACGAATGGCGCCGGTATATTGAAAGGCATTCGAGGTCGGATCTTGTAGAAAGGCTTTTAAGTCAGCCATATTTTCAATCGTTGCTTTGCCAGACTTGGCTAACATCACATTAAAGGTCCCACCAGCCAGTGTTTCAGCGTAATAGGCAACGGGAATATCTAAGCCAAACGCCGTCCCAGTTTCCCAGATTGTCCCGGTATCAAAATCATCGATCACCGCAACGACCAACTGTGCCTGCTTTAAATGCGCCACATTATCTGCAAAAACCGCATTACGATCGGCTTCCGTTGCATCTGGTGTTAAATCAATGCCATCTAAACGTGGACTATAATAAGTCAATTCCAACTCATTCATGAGTTGCTCAATTTTGGCGAGTCGTTCTGGCTCACCCGCCGTAAACCAAGGTCCCGCTAAATAAATCGCCGGCTGATCACTTTTAAGTCGTGGTTTCATTTTATCCAACCTCTCTTACACAATATCTTCCCATTCTAGTCGTTATCACTTGATAAACACAAGCTTTACTTCACTTGGCACTGCTACAAATCCTTAGCTCGGATAGCGCACTGCACCAAGCGCTAGTAACGCGTTCAACCGTTGCTCGTTGTCCGCATCAAGGATAATGCCGTTTTTTTGCATGCACTTGCTGACACCTAAATAGAGCCGTCTCAAAACGGCTAAATTAGAGCCAGAGCGCTGATTGATCAATTCAGTATAATAAGATGCTAAGAGCTCACGTAATGGTCGGTCTTTTTCCGGATCCAGATTTGCCACAATTTCAACAATTAACCCTGTTGCCACGCGGGCTTTGGATTGACCACTTGTGTCCCATTTGATTTCTGTCATCTTGTTAGAACTCCTCTTGTGAAACAGCCAACTGAACACTGGCTTTTTCGGCGTAGCCGGTTTTAAGTCCAACAACTCATCCGTCGAGACTTGGAACAATTGACTTAACCGGACTAAATTTTCGATATCCGGATAGCTTCGTCCCAATTCCCACTTGGAAATTGTTTGCCGTGAGAGTTGTAACTGACTTGCCAAGTCTTGCTGCGACCAGCCGTGTTCGTCACGCTGTGCTTTGATATTTTTACCAACTGCTATTTTCACAATAACCGTTCTCCATTCCGATTGAAATCCTAAATCGTGCACTAATTCGTTGCGTCCCGCTAAATGTGCCCGCAACGCTACATTGCGCCTTGACCTGACGCCTATTTTAAAGTATCTTCTCAAATAAGTATACGCGTCTATCGGTCAAAAAAAGCGAGCTAAGTCAGCAAACTTAGCTCGTCGAAAGGTTTATTTAGAACTCAATTGACTTAATTCATTGAAATCAGCATCCGAAAGCACCACATTCGCAGCAGCGACATTGTCTGCCAAATGGTCAACTGAACTCGTTCCTGGAATTGGCAAAATTGCCTTAGAACGCTTCAATAACCACGCAAGTGCAATCTGAGCCGGACTAACTTCATATTTTTGTGCCATCGTGGTCAATGGACTGCCAGCCTCAGCTAATTGCCCAGTTGCCAGTGGGAACCATGGTAAGAACGCCATGTGTTGTGATTCGGCATAGGCTAACACGTCATCATCGCGATGATCAGCGACATTGTACAGGTTTTCGACCGCATCGATTTTGGCAACCTTTTGCGCTGCTTTAATCTGCTCAACCGTCACTTGGCTTAAACCAATGTGCTTGATCTTACCTTCGTCTTGTAACTTTTTCAGCTCGCCAACTTGGTCAGCCACCGAAAAATGGGTATCGATCCGATGTAAGAAAACCAGATCTTCATGATCCAAACCGAGCGTCATCATTGACACTTCAACTTGTTGACGTAAATAGTTAGGTTCACCATGTGGCGTCCAAATGTTTGGCCCTTGCCGGGTTTGACCGACCTTATCTGAAATGAAAATTTGGTCCCGGTTAGCGGCCCCTTTTAAGCCCGCTGCCAAATAGCGGTCGGCGAACCAAGGCCCGTATGAATCGGCCGTATCAAAAAAGTTGATGCCATAGTCCAACGCCTTTTTGATCACTTTGATCCCAGCTTCAGGGTCCTTGTATGGACCCCAAGTCCCAGGTCCAGTTAATTGCATCGTCCCATAACCTAAACGATTAATTTTAAACGTGTCGTCAAATGCATAAGTTCCTGCATTCGCTGCATTAAGTGTTGTCATCGAATCGCTCCCATCATTTTTATGAACACCCTCAATTTAGCTGCTAAACTAACGATCAGTCAATTATTCTGTTCATTACTTTGATTTTAGTTTAATAGATGCCGTTGGCCGCGACTTAGATTGGGTTGGATCGCCAACCAAGGTCAATAGCCCTGTTGCGACTAAAACAACTGCGATAATTTGTAAGATTGCCATGCTAAATCCCTCCGCTTTAAAATTGATAAAACAGAGTATACAAGGTTCTAGTTACTCGAAGGCAAGCAATTAGCGGCTAAAAAGCCATTTTTTTAATTTTAAACTAAAAACCGTTGTCTAGTCAGGGATTAGAACAATTTTAGCTTTCGTTTGACCCTTTTCCAACAACTGATGCGCACGAGCTGCTTGTGAAAATGGCAATACTTCCAGTTGATCATCGAGGAGTTTCCCTTGAGCCATCAGCTGATTGAGTACCTTACCCGCAGCCTGGAGTTGGGCTAAGGTCGCATGACTAATCACGAAACCACGAATCGCTTGCTGCTGCGTATAAAATTGACGCACATCAAACGTAAATTGATTTGCGACTGGCGCCGTAATCAACCCAATTCGACCACCTAGTCCTAACAAGGCTAAATTCGTCGCTAAAAGCACTTTTCCTGAGGTATCGACAATGGCAGCGACCCCGGCTGGCCGAGCTTGCGCGACTAGACTAGCAAAATCAGCATGATAGTCAAAACACTTAATGCCGCCAATCGCCCGTAACCGATCAAAATCACGTGGATTAGCGGTCGTTAGCACTTGGGATTGCATCGCTGCCGCCACTTGCACCAGTTTAGTCCCCACATGACCGGCGGCACCTTCAATCAAAACTGTTTCATCAGGTTGGACCTGTAAAATTGATTGCAACAAGATTACCGCCGTTGCCGCTGAGTGCACCGCACCAACCAACTGTTTTGGCTCAACGCCAGCCGGAACGTGAAACAGGCGTGCCGCTGGAATCGCAGCGAAAGCACTGGTAATTCCTGGCCGACCGGCATAGCCCATACTATTAGTCCACACGAGCTGGCCAACCTGAAACTGATTAACTTGAGCGCCAACGGCCACAATCGTACCGACTGCATCCCGACCGATGACCGCGGGATAATTCAGCTCAGTTTTAAATCCGCCACTGCGCACAAATGTATCAACATGATTGACGGCAACTGCCTGAACTTTAATTAGGACTTCAGTGTCACTAATTTGTGGCACTGGTAACTCTCCAATTTGGATCTCATCAAATGACCCAGTCTTTCGAATATACGCTGCTTGCATCTAACTTAGCCCTCCATTTAATCGTAAATTGAAACGTGCCGTTGTAAAATCACGCCACATAACGTTAACAACCCTGAGAAGATAATGGCTAACCATAACACCAAAGTCCAACCGACATGACTGCCCAACCAACCAAATGCTACTGGTCCGAAAGCCGCGAGTAAATACCCCGCCGACTGCGCCATTCCTGACAAATCGGCCGTTTCAAAACCATTAGTCGTCTTTTGCGTAAAGAAAACCACTGCTAAACTGAACGCTGCGCCAGAGCCTAAGCCAATTAAAATACATAAAACAACCGCCAAGCTCAAATTTAACCCGGGCAATAATATTCCAGCCGTACCAGCCATAAAACCGACACCAATTACCGTGATCATGGTAATAACCCCAGATTTTTTACCAGAAGTGACAGGAACTAAAAACGACATTGGCAACCCACTGAGTTGCATGAGCGTCACTAAATTGCCAGCAGCAACCAAGCTAAAGCCCCGTGCGACAAAAATCGTTGGCAACCAAGTTAGTAATGAGTAGTACACTAGCGCCTGCAACCCGAAGAACGCGGTCACAATCCAAGCTAATGGGAGCCGCCAGACACTTGGCCGTGGCGTGGACTGCGCTTGACGATTTGGTGTCACCGGCGCCCGGTGATTATATTTCAAATTAGGTGTCCAAACGACGAGGTTTAAAAGTCCGATGACCGAAAGTACCGCCATGGTGATGGGCAAAGACCAATGTGCGGCCATAATGCCCGACAAGCCAGTTCCTAATGACCCCACAAAGACCATCGACAACGTATAACTGCTCGTTGCTAATTCAATTCGCTGTGGAAAGTTATCCTTAATAATCGCTGGGATCAAAACATTGCCACCATCGACCCCAATGCCGACCAATAGCGTCCCAATCAACAACAACGGAATTGCAGGGAGAACCCGCAAGTAACTTCCGACTGCCAACACGATCAGCATGATATAAATTGTCCACTCATTGCCAAAGCGATGTCCCCAGCGGGCAATCAACGGTGACATAATGGCAAAAGTGAGTAAAGGAATCGTGGTAATCAGCCCAGCCATGGAACTGGGTAAGCCTAACTCTTGTTTCATTGCACTGATCAAGCCTGGCATCATAGTGATCGGTAACCGCATGTTGGTTGCGGCTAAGACCATGCCTAAAGCAAGATAGCGACTATGTTGGTGCGTTTTCGTCATTGATAATATCACCTTTCTACATTTTTTAGTTCGATAACTATCGAACTAAAAGCTTAAAAATTACAGGGTTGCCAAGAACCCTGGTAAGTAACGGTCAAAAGTCGCTAGCTGTAGCGATAAGTATTTGGTTTGGGCAACTTGGCGCGTATTGGTTAAACCGACTAATCGAAGTGCTTTAAAATGATAAGACACCGTAGACTTGCTAATATTTAACTGTTCCCCCACTTCATTGCAAGTCATTTCACGCGATGTTTGATAAAGTACCCGGATAATCCGTAACCGATTTTGCTCAGCTAATGCCTTGAAAATTGCCACGCGTCGCTGATCCTCAGCGGCTGAATTTGCTTGTTCGATATTCATGAAACTAAGTATACCCGTCTACCCCAAAATCGGCAATAAAAAAATGATCAGTCGATAATTTGACTGACCATCTTCAGCGTCATTGAACTGCCTGACGATTGTTTTTCCAAATCCCTGGCACCAGCCAGAGAATCAATAACAAGTTAATTAATAGCACAACTGCAGTTAGAATAAAGACGGAATTATAGTCGAAAATCCCCGCAATCACGCCGCCAGCAAACGCGCCAACCATATTCCCAATTGCTTGGAAAGACTGATTATAACTAAAAATCGTTGACGTTAAATGTACGGGTGTATTCTTAGTCAGCATCGTTTGTATCTCTGGAAACAATGCGCCATCAGAAATCCCGATAGCGAACCGTAAAAAGCCCAAAATAACGACACTCGACACTAACCCCTGTGGGAAATACATCACCACGGCAAAGATATAACCGAAGAGTAAGACTCGACCAGAGCCGTGTTGATCACCGTATTTGCCTAACCTTGGCGCCGCGATAATATTTGAGATCCCCGGTAAGGCGGCGATAATCCCGGCAACCACCGTAATTGGCCCAACATTATGCATCAACTGCTTCACATATAGACTGATAATTGGTGCAATTGACGCATTCCCCATTTGAACGATCATCGTTGAACACAACATCATAATGATTAGCGTTGGGTTCTTGAAAGCCGCTAGCGGGTTACGACTCTCGCCCGGTTGCCGATGATGTTCGACCGGCTTGAAATGCTCTTGCACAAAGACCAGACTCAATAGGAACGCCACCATCAATAGGCCAGCGGTAATGAAGAACGTATTTCGAATTGAAAAGAGTTGTGCCAACACGCCACCAATTACCGGACCAAAAAGCTGTCCACTAACCGCACCCGTAATAAGGGTACTCAACGCATGACCACTGTATTTCCGTGGTGCCTGTGAGGCAACCAGCGCTTGGGCATTCGAAATAAAGCCAGCGAAGACCCCTTGTAGTGCTCGTAAGGCAACTAATTGCCACACACTGGTCACAAAGCCCATCAACCCCATTGCAATCGCCATTCCTAGCGATGCGCGCAGTAACATGATCTTACGGCCCTTTTTATCCGCAATGATGCCCCATAACGGCGCCGAAATCGCTGCAATGGCATAATCTGCGGCATAAGCTAAACCGCTATAAAAAGTCACTTGTTGTTTATTAAAATCGCCTAATTGACTCACGAATAATGATAGAAATGGCATAATTTCACTAAAAGCCATCCCAGCAACAAACGTGCAAAACCATAGCACAATCAAATTACGATGCCACGGCCCACGTTCGCGTTCTGCGTCGTCCACGAAAGTCATCTCCAAATTAAAAGGTCAACTAATTTTCAGTAAGTAGTTGTCATGTTAACAAGCTTATCACATTTTTATAGGCTTGGTGACACTTAACTTTGCACAGTGCTGGACTTGATGATGACTTTTTGACAAGGCACTCGCCACCAAACGGTCAATGCCCATAGGCCAAAAAATAACCGTTACGATCGTGTTAAATGCCGTCAAATAGTACATCAACCAAGTTAAAAATCGCTCTGTGACGAGTTTGCTTCCATTTAAACATTGCTCAACAAAAGACTGCGCATAATTTCTGCCTTTGTTTATAGTAGAAAAATGCCGGATAACAATTACCCAGTAATTTTCCATTAAGTCGACTATTTCCCGGGAAATAATCCATTGTGTCTAAAAAACGACCCATCATCAACCCTCGGCCAACGATGTGTCGTCTCACTAATTTCAGTTCAATTTTTGTGTCACGACCGGGTTTAAATCTGCACCATTCGATGCAATAACTTGCCGGTACCAGTAAAAACTCTTCTTAGGAATTCGCTTAAAGTCACCTTGCTCTTGATCATTACGGTTGACGTAGACGAAGCCATAGCGTTTAGCCATTTGGCCAGTTCCGGCTGACACCAAATCGATACAACCCCAGGGCGTATACCCAATCAGGTCCACCCCGTCATCAATCGCGGCGTGCATCGCTTCGATATGTTCTTTCAAATAAGTAATTCGATAATCATCATTAATCTGACCATCGGCCGTCACTTCATCGCGGGCACCTAGGCCATTTTCAACAACCATCACTGGAATACCATAACGGCCATAAACGTCATTTAAGTAGACACGTAACCCGGTAGCATCGGTGCTCCAACCCCATTCGCTATATTTTAAGTAAGGATTTTTAGCGCCAACGGTCATATTGCCAGCCGATTCAGCTTTACTTGGATCAGCGGTCCGCGTGTTGGAGGAGTAGTAACTAAACGAGTAAAAGTCAACTTTACCTGCTTTTAAGGTTGCCGTATCTTCCGGTTCCGTTTGTAAGTGAATATGGTGTTCATCAAAGTAACGTTTGGCAAAATAAGGATAAACCCCGCGCACTTGAACATCGCCACAGAACCAATTATTCATGGCCATCTCTTGCTGATTCAGTAACACATCAGCTGGATCTGGCGTCAATGGATAGCTCAAACTGCCGGCAATCATACAACCGACCCAGTTGTCCGGATTGATTCGGTGAGCCAGCTGAACAGCCTTAGCGCTCGCTAAAAATTGATGGTGTAGTGCTTGAAAACAGTCCTGACGTCTCTCGTCCGTCACTTTACCACCAAACATTGGCTCGCCGTCTTTCAATGGGAGTCCTGCACCGACATAGCCGCCACTCATCATGATCAAGATGTTAATTTCATTAAAGGTTAGCCAGTAATGGACGAGGTCTTTATACGCTAAGAAAATCGTCTTACAGTAGTTAACGTAAAAATCGATGACACGGCGATCTAACCAACCTTGATATTTCTGAGTTAGATGATACGGCGTTTCATAATGTGAAATCGTGACGATCGGTTCGATACCATAATCACGACACTGTTCAAAAATCTGACGATAAAAGTCCAAACCGGCTTGGTTCGGTTCTTCATCATCGCCATTCGGAAAGATCCGTGACCAGGCGATCGACATCCGATAAGTGTTATAACCCATTTCATGCAGTAATTTTAAATCCTCACGCCAATGGTGATAGAAATCACTCGCCTGATGTGATGGATAGAACGTATTTGGTTGTCGTGTCGCGGTAAATTGCCGGGGCGTCTCAAAAGTTCCCCCAGTGACCATATCAGCGGTACTTGGTCCCTTACCATCAACGTTCCAAGCCCCTTCAATTTGATTAGCGGCCGTCGCGCCACCCCACAAGAAGCCTTTGGGAAATGCAGTTGTCAATTCAATCACCTTTTCTAACTTGATAAAAACTATTCTTTTCGGTATGAATACGCTTACATTTACCATCATACCGATTTTCTAAAGTCGGTGCAACTGGAAGTTTAACAGTTTGAACGTTGTTTGCCTGATAAATTAGGTTTTACAATTGACTTAACTAACACTTGAACGAGCCAGTTTCATGACTGGCACCTGCTAACTACTTAGAAATTAGCCTCATCATAATTATCCACAGTATGACTTATTTTTGCGATTCATTTGAGGGTGCCATCCTAGTTCACTTAAAAAGTATTGGTCAGTTCGCGTGATTAAACGCCTTGCTATCGCTATTTTTTCTCAATTTATTGATATTTAAAAGCTAATATCAAGTTTATTTAAACTAAACCATCATCGCGAGCCTTCTACATTTGGTTATTTCATAATACGCCCTTGCTAATTGGTCCTTAAAACTCCTATAATTAAATTTGTATTAGTAAAAATAAAGGGACGTGCAATTATATGAATTTTCACTCACAAGGTCCAATTAATCTCAATAAGACCGAACATTTCAAGCTCTATAAATCTGGTAAGCTTTGGCTAGTTGCCGGGTTAACCGCATTTTCAATCATGGGCGGCGCTTTAGTTAGCCAGCCAGTTGCGCAAGCGGATACCGTGGTCGCCGCTAAAGCCCAAGCCACAACTAGCAACGCGACTAGTCAAGCAACAAGTGCCACTGCAACAAGCACTGCCACCGCTAGCCAGGCTACTAGTGCCGCAACCAACAAGGCTAAAACTGTTCAAGCCACAAGCGCTAGCGCAACCAGCACCGCAACAACAACTAGCCAAGCTGCCAGTGCTGCGACTAGCAAAGCTGCACCTCAGGCCGCTAGTGCCGCAGTAACGAGCCAAGCGCCTAGTCAGGCTGCCCAAAGCGCCACTGCTAAAGTTTCAGCCACCAAAGTTGAAACACCTAAAGCCACTAGCGCTGCTAGTCAAGCGCCTGCAGTATCGTCTGCTGCTAGTTCAGCCGCTGCTAAGCCAGCCGAATCTACCGCACCAAGCAAAGTTGATCCACAAACCAAGACCGATATTTGGACCATTGGTGATACCACGCGTCCAAGCGTGGATGCCGTCGATGTGGCTTCTTATCAAAGCGCCATGACCCAAAAAGACTTCAACACTTTGAAATCATTAGCCGTTAAAACCGTCGTCGTCAAAGCCACTGAAGGCACAACATACGTGAACGACGCAGCGGTTAACCAAGCTAAAATGGCTAACAAAGCTGGCTTGAACGTTGATTTCTATCATTACGCCACTTTCAATACTGCCAGCCAAGCTAAATCCGAAGCCACTAACATGGTCACTTTCTTAAACACTAATAAAGTGTCTAAAAAAGTCCTCTTATTCGCTGACATGGAAGCCAGCAGCACCCACACCGTCAACGCAGAAGCTAACTTGAATGCTTTCTGGAACACTTTGGATGTCGCTGGTTATACTAACCACGGGGTCTATACTTCTAATACTTACTTATATCGTGATGCCGTCATCCGGACAGTTGGCACCTCACGCGTTTGGCGTGCTCAATATCCATACTCACCTGCAAGTAACAAGTTATGGAACACGACCGATGGCGCATGGCAATTTTCTTCAACGACTCATTTGCCTGCCGGATCCGATTATACCGGCTACTTAGATGTTAGTCATAATTACAACGGGCTACTTGAAGACAGTGCCGGCACCGCAACGTTTGAAGGCAACAAGGCTGCAACAACGACAACTGCCAGCGCAGATAAAGTTGCCAATTCTCAAAAAGCCTATACCACTAAATCAGTCAAGGGCACTTATAAATTTACGAAAACAACGGCCATCAAGAGCGCTGCGTCAACTTCTGCGAAGACCGTGGGCCATTATTACAAAGGCAACACCGTTAATTATATTGCCAAATTGAGTAACGGCACCAACACTTGGTTGAAGTACGTCAGCTACGACGGCTCAGACCACTACGTTGAATTACCAACGGTCAGCCACGCTAAACCAGCAACCAGCACTAAAACGGTCACGAAGCACGTCACTGGCTGGTATACCTTTAAAAAGAACACGGCAATTAAATCAGCCGCAAGTGACAGCGCTAAAACTGTTGGCACTTACGATAAAGGAAACCGCGTTTATTACAACGCTCAAGTGACTGAAGGTGGTCAAACTTGGTTACGCTACCTCAGCTACGGTGGCGCCCAACATTACGTCAAAATTAGTTCAGCAGCAACCAACACTAAGACTACCAGCAACACTAAAGAAACGGTCCAAGCCGTTAAAGGAACTTACAAGTTCTCAGCTGCCACGGCCATCAAGTCCGCTGCCAGTGATAACGCCAAAACAGTTGGCACTTACTATAAGGGCAATACCGTTAACTACAATGCTAAAGTCACTAAAAATGGCCAAACTTGGTTACGTTATTTGAGCTATAGTGGCGCGCAACATTATGTTAAAGTTGGCACGGCCTCAGCCGCAACTAGTACCAAGACTACTAGCAACGCTAAAGCAACGGTCCAAGCCGCTAAAGGGACTTACAAGTTTTCAGCTACCACGGCCATCAAGTCCGCTGCTAGTGATAATGCCGCGACGGTTGGCGCATACTATAAAGGCAATACCGTCAACTATAATGCTAAGGTCACGAGTAATGGCCAAACTTGGTTACGTTATCTCAGTTATAGTGGTGCCCAACATTACGTTAAGGTCAGTGGCGCAACGACTAGCACCGCGGTTAAAAACGCCAGCAACGTAAAGAACACCACTGGTCGTTATACGTTCAAGACCACCACGAATATTCGGACAGCCGCTAGTTTGAAAGCTTCAATCACTGGCACTTATCATGCTGGTGAATCCGTTTATTACATTGGAACCGTCTCTGCAGATGGCTACCAATGGTTGAAATACCTTGCCAACTCTGGCGCTTACCACTTTGTCGCTGTTGTTGACTAACTGTTCCATTTATTAAAACGTTAACAAAAAGTCCCGCGATTAGCTTTGTACTAGTCCCTGTCAAGTTGACAGATGAAATAATATAATTTTGCGAGTGTTGCTTAAGCGGCTTCACTGCGGT
>NZ_BJDI01000018.1 GCF_005405065.1 Lactiplantibacillus nangangensis
GCTAACAATCTCGAAGATTGCTAGACCCTACACATTTGATTTGTCGAAACTTTGTTCAGTTTTCAAAGGTCTAATTTATTGGGTTGATTACCTCAACACAACTATTAAAGTTTATCATCATCAGAAGAACATGTCAACAACTTTTTATAAATCATTTTGAATAAAAATTCAAGATAACGTTTTAAACGTCCTGATATATTCAAAATGATGAGTATTGTTGCATGCCGTTCTTAACGACAAGAAATATAATATCAATAATCACGACATGGGTCAAGCATTTTTCTCAATTAATTTCGAAAAAGTTCAAAAACCAACCGAACGTGAGTACAAAACACATTTTACGGCGTTTAAACCTAAATAGCAACGTCAAGTTATGCCATCGACAAGTCCAAGTTTCTTCAAGTTATCCGCTAAGTCACCAACAATTAACCTGTATGGCCGTCTTTTATCAAAACAACCTAATTTAGTCTTACCGTCAGTGATGGCTGTTAAGATTCCCCTACCGTCCCAACACTGCCACATAAAATAGTCTTCCTATAGAAGTGTCCCCGCATATCAAAACAAAAAGAACGACTACCGAAGTAATCGTTCTTTAATGTATGCGACCTATTTACTTGAACTGCTACTAGAACTACTTGAATCCGATAATTCTGGCGCATCCGTCTGATAGAGATCAACTGTCGACTTATCCTTGTTCTTAGTATAAGCACTCGTCTTCTTCTCTTTTTGAAGTTCCTTCAATGATTTCAGCGTCTTCGTGACCTTATAGTTATAATCCGACTTATTGACCTTCTTAAAGCCCTTCGGCGTGTAGAAGCGCAACAAGTCCCCTTGAATCACCCGATCAGAGAGTGATAGTTCAGTTGTCACATGGTTTTGCATCTGCTTGACTGTTTGCTTCTGCGCATTAGTCATCTTAGTCAGTTGCTTCCCAGTCTTCGAATCATAGACCGTACTCCCTAACTTCGTGTAAGTTGGCGAGACAAAGTCCCCATTTCGAAAGGCAACGGTCTGATTATGCTGCTTCGACAACAGATCCGTCCCAAACTGAATATACCCCTTATTCTTAATCCCTAACAAATCAAAGATTGTTGGTAATGCGTCGATTTCACCACCATAGGTATGGTTAACGCCACCTTGAATCCCTTCAGAATGAATCATAAATGGTACTTTTTGGAATTGGGCTAAGTCAAAGTTCGTGATGGACTTTTTGCCCAATAATTGTGCAATCGCATTTCGATGGTTATTCGAAATCCCATAGTGATCTCCATAAAGCACGATCATACTATTCTTATATAGACCAGCCTTCTTCAAGTAATTAACGAATTCTTGGAAAGCCTGATCCAAATAATGTGCCGTTTGGACATAGCCATCAACCGTTGAATCACCAGTCGTAGTCTTTTGAATCCCCACATTTTGCTTATCCAATGGATATGGATAGTGGTTCGTCAGTGTGATCAGCTTGGCATAAAACGGTTGTGGGAGCTGTTCGAGATACTTAACTGAATCTCGGAAGAAAATCTTATCCTTCAAGCCATAACCGATCTTGTAGTCGGCTTTCTCCTTATAATAAGCAGAATAGAAGAAGTAATCATACCCCCAAGACTTATAAGCATTGTCCCGATTCCAGAAACTAGCCACATCCCCATGGAATGCTGCCGTGGTATAACCCTTTTGCGCCAAAATGGCTGGGGCGGCTTGGAAAGTATTAGAAGTCCCATACTGGGTCATTGCCGACCCAGTTGGTAACCCGAACAGTGAGTTCTCCATCATCATTTCAGCATCCGAAGTCTTCCCTTGGGCCACTTGATGATAGAAATTATCAAAGCTCAACGTACTCTTATCATGATAGAACTTATTTAAGTTTGGCGTGACTTCCTTGCCGTCGACCTTATAATCAATCAAGAACTGCTGGAAGCTTTCCAGATGGATCACAAACACGTTCTTGCCCTTGGCCTTACCAAAGTACTTCACGTTGTCGCCAGCTTGATTCTTCTTGAGATAAGCCAACACACTCTTCATATCACTACTGCTAGCTTGTGCTCGCGTCGCACTTTCCTTTTCAGTCTGATAGAAACTATAACCGGCATACGTATTTAAGCCTAAATACTTCACGATATAGTTATTATCAAACGTCCGAGTCAATAAATCAGAACGATCATGTTCCGACATGCCTAGATCAACTGCGAACAATGCGACCCCAATCATCGTCATTGTGGCTGCATAGCGAATCTTAAATGGTCGTGGATCAATTCGAATCACTTTAAAGACCAGTAATAGAATCAAAATCACGACATCCGCATAAACTAAGAAATCTGTCGCATGAATAATCTGGCCCAAACTGGTTCCCAAATTATTACTAGCTGCCCCGGAGCTCTTAATGACACCAGCAGACATGAAGTCTGAGAACTCACGGTAATACAAGATGTTGGCAAAGAGCCAAGTGGTTTGTAAGGTATCGATGATCATTAGTAACCAATACCTTAGTCGCCCTCTGAAATATAACGCGATTCCTAACAACACAATTGCGGTTGGAAAAGGATTCAAAATCAGTAAGAATTGCTGAACGGTCCCTTTGACCCCCAGCGTAAATTCATTCTGGTACGCGATATACGTCTTTAGCCAAAATAAGACCACGGTCAGGGTAAAAAAGCCAAGCGTGGTATTGACCTTACCAACCGTGTTTTTTATAAATTTGGGCATCATAATTCCTCCGTCATTGCTATTAACAAATCCATATTATAACGGTTGAGTGCAAATTCGCAATCACTTGAAGAATTCTTCAACAATTCTTCAATATTCAACGCATAATATGGATCAGTCTATAAAATATCTAATTGGCGGAAATGTTAGTTATCCGTTAACAAATCGTATAGTTCAATAGCAACTAGGTCAATGTTATCAAATTCAAAAGTTTGGTCCGGATTGAATTCTTGTAAAGTATAGGTCGAAGTTGCGGGGTCATAAGCGACTTGGCCGCGTTCAACGCCTTCCTTTTCAAAGCGACGGGATTGGACCTCAGTTGCTTCAGTCGTCCGCATTGCTTCAAGTCGTTTGAGAATTGCTGATAATTCAGATTTTTCCATTATAATAATCTCGCTCCTTAAGTTTTGTTTTTATTCTAGCAAAAAATGGGACTAATAACACGCCTTTTTAACAGAAAGCCCCGTTTCAAAGTGAATTTCACAATACAATTATACCGCAATGTCCCGCTTTGTCGGTACTGAGTTGTGATAAAATTAAGACAAGTTATAAATTTAAAAGGAGTCCTGATCTTGACACTATTCAGAGATGATCTTAATGATACCATTGCCCAGATTCAAGTTTCGACGATTCGACAATTTGACGAAGAAGTGAGTGCTATTCCTGATATGGTCAAGCTAACCCTTGGCGAACCCGACTTTAACACCCCACAACACGTTAAAGACGCTGCTAAGGCTGCCATTGACCAAAACTTCTCTCACTATACCGGTATGGCCGGCTTGTTGGAGCTGCGCCAAGCTGCTGCCAATTTTCAAGCCAAGAAATACGGCAACCACTATGACGCTGAAGACCAAGTTTTGGTAACAGTTGGTGCAACTGAAGCCATCGCGACCGCCCTCACAACCATTTGTAACCCTGGCGATGCGATCATTATTCCATCACCAATTTTTCCAGCTTACATTCCAATTATCCAAGAAGCCCGCGCAACACCATTATTCATGGATACGGGCGTTAACGACTTTGTGATCACGCCAAAGATGGTCGATGATTTCATTGCAGCACATCCGAACGAACACTTTAAGGGAATCGTCTTAAACTACCCGAACAACCCAACCGGTGTGACCTATGTAGCTGATGAAATCGAAGCGCTCGCGGCTTGCTTCAAGCGCCACAATTTATGGGTCGTTTCTGATGAAATTTACAGTGAACTAACTTATGGTAGTGACCACGTCTCAATTGCCAACTATCTCCCTGACGAAACCATTCTGATCAACGGCTTGTCGAAGTCACACGCTATGACCGGTTGGCGAATCGGCTTCTTATTCGCTTCGAAGGAACTCACTGCTCAAATGAAGAAGGTTCATCAGTACTACGTCACAGCCGCAACCACGATTGCTCAAAAAGCTGGTATTGAAGCTTTGACCAATGGGCTTGACGATGCCTTACCAATGCGTGCTGAATATCAAAAGCGGCGCGACTTTGTTTATCAAACCATGAACGGCCTCGGCTTTAAGATTGCCCGCCCAACTGGTGCTTTCTACATTTTCGCCAAAATTCCAGCTGGCTTTAACCAAGACTCAATGGCCTTTTGTAAAGATTTAGCGCGTAAGAATCAGTTAGCCATTATCCCCGGGACTGGTTTTGGTGTCGAAGGTGAAGGTTACGTTCGCTTGAGTTATGCTGCCAGCATGGAAAAACTTCAAAAAGCCATGGACCGGCTCACGGCTTACATCCAAAATCCAGCTAACAAACAAGCTTAGATTACAGCAAGGACTGCCCTAAATAGCATCAAAATCAATAAACCACCAGTCACAACTTGGGAGACCAAGCAATGACTGGTGGTTTTTAGGTTATTTTAACGATTTAATTGGCAAAAGCCAACGGTAATTTTAGCAAATTAGTGCGTTTGGCACTCGTTGTTGCTAAATGTAATGGCCCTAAGAGCACTTTAGCCTTAGGGGTGACATAATCAATCGTAGTCACAGCACCGGAAGTCGTGTCAGTTAACCGGTACTGCATCACTGTCTGACCGGCTGGTAGATAGTTTGGCCGATCACGATGTAACGGCCAAACCGCGACTTGTTTGCGTTGCACCGGTCGTTTCGTATTGGCCCAACGTTCAACCCCATCTTTAGCCACGAGCGTTACCTTGGCCGTGGTGCCTGGAATTTGATAGTCAACTGTTTTGGGGACGACTTGCTGATAGTGTTCCTGTCGTTGGACCATCAACCGCAAATTGGCATTGGCTGAATACTTCCAAGTGCCACCCAAAGTCGTAGCAATCAACCGCCGGCCATCATGTTTAAAGGTTGCAACCAGACAATCCCCTGCTTGCGCCGTATACCCCGTTTTTAAGCCATCCACGGGTGCTTCAGCGTCATAATAGGGCTGACCCTTCAAAATTTGAACTGAAGTTGCCACACGGTGTTGATGTACCTTAATTGACCCACGGTTCGCAATTGAAATCACTTCCGGATCCGCTGCCAATAGTTTTTGCGCAATCATGGTGACTGCCCGTGCAGAAACCAGGTTTTGAGCCTGGTCACTCGTCCCTGGCAAATTATAGTGATAGGCAGTCAAATCGGTATTGTCCAAGCCTGACGCACTTACAAATTCAGCATCTAGTCGCCAGGTCTGTGCCTGTTTATTCATTAATTGAATAAACTTGGCATTACTGCCACCGACCAGTTCGCCCAAGGCAATGGCACTACTATTTGATGACCCCACTAGCGTCGCCGCAAACAGCTCGCGAACTGTAAATTTCTCGTTTTTCCCCATTGGCATCGTGGATAAAGTCGCACTTTCAGCCAACTTTCGGACCTCGTGACTAATCGGCACGTTGTCTGTCCACTTTAGTTGACCATCCTTAACCGCTTGAACAACCAAATATAGGGTCATCAGCTTACTCAACGATGCAATTGGTAACTTTTCATCCGCACGGTCCGCATAAATGGTCTGTCCAGATTTGGCATCTACGATATAGGCTGCCTTGACTTCATCCGCTTGGCTAGTTTTGGCCATCACCGGTTGCGACCACCCCAACGCGCAAATGGTCCCCAATCCAAGTAAGACCAAGCCCCAACTTTTTCCCAACCTCAATATTAAAACTCCTTTAATGACTAAAAAGCGCCGGCTGCTCGCTAGCGCTTCATTTTTAATGTTCTGTAGACTCATCCGGCTGAATCTCTTCCGCCTTTTCAGGCTTCATCGTCATTGCAATCATCCCTAAGAATAAGCCTAAATAATACGTTAAAATCCGCCAAATCAGCATGGCTAGAATTAGCTTACTGTGACTGGGGATGAATTTGGCAAAAAGCTCCGTGAAACCAAACTCCGCCCCACCGGCACCACCGGGAATCGGAAACAGCGACGTCACTAAGAAAATCAAAACATTCAAGCTAGTGACCATAATCAAATTAATACCGCTGTACCCCATCGCCCGCATAATGAAATACGGCACCATGTAGTAAAACAAAAGTTGAAAGAACGTGACCAGGCAGACTTCTAGCAACATCCGCCAATCTTTGGTCATCCGCACACTTTCTTCGTAAAATGAATCGATTTTTTCACTGATATTGGCTTGCAACCGTTGGAAGCGTTCCGCTTTCATAAACCAACCAACTGGAATCAAGACAACTTTCACAGCCCGTTTCGTGAAGTTATACCAGTACATGACTAGTAATAACCCGACAATCACGGCAAAATGAATCAAGAAACCGAAAAAGACGTACAACGACAAGTAGCTTAGCTTCGCAGCCAAGTAATGAAACCCAATTAACATCGCAAATAGAAAATTTAACACGACCATCGCCTGAAATACGACGAACTTCATTAACGCTACCGAACTCGCACGCCCCGCGTCGATTCCAGACTGCGCCATCACAAAGATCTGTGCGGGCTGACCACCCGATGAAAATGGCGTAATCCCATTAAATAATTGTTCAGCTAGCGGGACTCGAAGTGCACTACGAAAAGAGTAATGCTTGTAGCGATGACGCACAAACTTCTGCACCACCACTGCTTCGAGGCCAAAGTAAAGACCAACACAACCGAGGGCGACGAGTAGCCACCACCAGTTTAATTGGGCAATATCAGTCATCATATTGCTGAGATTGACATTTCGTAAAGAATACCACGAAATCCCAACACCTAGTAATACCATGACCAGCAATGACCACATGTTTTTTCTAGTCATGGCTACCCCTCTTTTGCTTGTTGTAGGTAAAAGTCGTGCCAAATTCGCGCCAATCGTTCCTCCGAATAATCTTGAGAAGCTAAAACGGCTTTGTCGTGTAAAAACTGCATCCCAGCCGGATTATCGCGTAAATGATCGATTTGTTTTTGCATGTCATTCACATCACTGGCAGCTTGATAATAACCATCAATAATGGCCCGGTAAAGGTCCAAGTCTCTTAATAAGACGGGCGTCCCACAACTAAAGGCTTCCAAAACTGACATTGGAAACAGTTCATTATATGACGGTAACAAGAAAAGATCCGCCATATTATAGTAATCAACCAATTTTTCACGGTCAACGATTCCTGGAAATGACAGATTAGCCGGTGGATTATCGACAACTTGCTTCAATTCTTGATAACCATCCGTAATCCGACCGAAGGAAAAGCCCCCCGCCCAGACAAACTGAATGTCAGGATTTCGCCGGGCTAATTCAATAAAATCCGGCACACCTTTACGATCCTGAATCTGACCAGTCCCTAGAATCATAAACTTATTCTGGTCATAGCCATATTGTTGCCGTAATTGTAGCTGCTTCTTTTTGGTCATTTCATAGAATTCACGTTTACTAACGAAATTAGGAATATAGGTCACATCGGCGCGACTAATATTGTACGCTTCCAATTTTGGAATAAAGGTGGGATTCACCACCACGATATGATCCATCCGTTTATAAAAGGAAATCAGATAGCGGTTAAAAATCGCTTGAAACGGTTTTGGCAGCTTTAAACTACCTTCTAACGTTTCTGGTAAGAAATGGACATAGCCAATTTTACGACCACGATTCGGCATAAACGTTGAAAGATAGAACATCGGGTTGACCGTATGATAATGTGAAATGGTAGAACGCCCATAACGATTGATTTTGAGGTTAAATTCATCGTGCCAATGGGTTTGCAATAAACGCATTAATTCTAAATACGCGCTACCGACCCCTTGGCCTTTCACCGAGTCAGCCTTCGAAAACATGGTAATGTTTAACATAATTCGTCCCCTTAATCGCTGATGTTTGCTGATTTATTCGTTTCCGAGTAGGCAAGCTGAACATCTTGATAGTAATTGATGATCTGCTTACCAAAATATTCGGCCGAAATTTGATACAGTTTCTTTTGACGTGGCTTAGGATCATCAAACGCATGTGGATGTTGTAAATAACGTACCACATCTCGTACCAAGCTCGTTTCACTGCTAAAAGTGGTCCCTAAAGAGGGATCATCTAATAATTGGTCCGTGTATGGGCTAGTCGCAACCACTGTTTTTAAGCCAGCTGCCATCGCTTCAATGTACGTTAACCCTTGTGATTCCGAATTAGAAGCCGAAACAAACAAGTCCGCCATTTGATAATAATTGTAGACTTCGTCGTTATCGATCTCACCAGTAAACTGGACGTGCTCGCTGAGGCCAGCATCCTTGACTTGATTTTCCAACGTCTCACGTGCCGGCCCATCACCGACGATACACAATTGGACGGTCGGTACTTGTTCAATAATCGCTGGCAATGCCGCAATCACTTCATGAATGTTTTTTTCATAAGCCAACCGACTCAATGACAGTAAAACTGGCGTCTCTGGGGCATATCCTAACTTTTCACGGTAATCCCCGTCTGGTGTCTGTTCATACTGATTGATATCAATCCCAGTTGGGACGATCCGAATCGGTGCTTTAACGCCATACCCTTTTAGAGTTTTAGAAACCCGGTGACTTGGCGCCACGATACCATTCAAATGGTAACAATAAGCGCGAGTCGCTTCTTTAACATGGTAAGGTTTCAATAATTTACCGTTGGCAATATAATGTAAATAATCTTCATACATCGTGTGGTAAGTGTGAATGCATGGAATCTTCAATTGTTTGGCAACAAATTTGCCAATCATTCCCATCGAAAATTCAGTTTGGGTATGCACGATATCTAGCCCCAGGTCCTTCGCCACTTGATAAGCCTTGAATAGCCCCCGGACAGCAATCCGTCGATCAGTGAACGAGACGAATGGAATACTCGTGAATCGGAAAATATTCCGCTCATAAATATTCTTATCAACATGCGGATCGGTGGTCGTAAAGATATACACTTGGTGACCAGCTCGTTCGAGTTGATTTCGCAACACTTTGATAGACGTGGCTACCCCACTGACTTGTGGATAGTACGTATCTGTAAATATCCCGATATTCACGTAGATTCTCCCTTTATTTCCGACACTAACAATCCTGCCCGCTAGTCATCGTTGCTTCAATCAGTCCTTGATTCCACCTGATTGAGCGCAGTTCATCCAGTCTCAATAATTAATTATAACAATTATATTGGTTCAGTATCATAGTTGCAAATATTCTTAAGATAAATTAAGAGTTCCGGGTGAAATGCCCTGCAAACTGGCTTTTAGCACTGGCAATCAACCACTTTTATGTAAAAAAAGGGGCAGGTCACGAAGACCCACCCCTTTGAAAAGACGTCTACTTATTAAAAACGTTCTTTTCAACTAATTCTTTAACTTCTTCATTAGTGACACATTCGTTAAGCGCCTTATCGGCTAACTTAGCCATTTCCTTAGTATCGATGGTCTTCATCAATGAACGCGTCTTCAAAACTGAAGTTGAGCTCATTGAGAATTCATCTAGACCTAAGCCCATCAATAATGGCACAGCAACTTGATCACCGGCAACTTCACCACACATGCCCGCAATGCGGCCATTAGCGTGAGCAGCGTCGATCACATGCTTGATCAAACGTAACAACGATGGGTTGTATGGTTGATACAAGTATGAAACACGTTCGTTACCACGATCAGCAGCAAACGAATATTGAATCAAGTCGTTGGTCCCAATACTAAAGAAGTCAACTTCCTTAGCAAATTGATCAGCTAAGATGGCTGCAGCTGGAATTTCAATCATGATACCTAACTTGATATCATCCGCAACTGGGGTGCCCGCTTTAACTAACTTAGCCTTTTCTTCTTCGAAGATGGCCTTAGCTTGACGGAATTCATCCAAGGTAGCAATCATTGGGAACATGATCCGCAATTGACCATAATGTGATGCCCGGAGTAATGCCCGTAATTGGGTCCGGAAAATATCATCACGATCAAGTGAGATCCGAATGGCCCGGTAACCCAAGAATGGGTTCATTTCATCAGGAAGTGGCAAGTATGGTAAATGCTTGTCCCCACCGATATCCATGGTCCGGACGATCACTGGCTTACCCTTCATCCCTTCGACAACCTTTTTGTAGGCTTCGAATTGAGTATCTTCATCAGGTAATTCAGCGCTGTTCATGTACAAGAATTCTGACCGGAACAAACCGACAGCTTCTGAACCAGCGTCTAAGACACCGTCCATGTCATCGGGCGTCCCAATGTTTGAAGCTAATTCGAAGTGCTTGCCGTCTTTAGAAACGGTTGCTTCATTCTTTAGCTTTTCCCATTCGGCCTTTTGAGCGGCAAAATTCTTGGCTTTTTGTTGGTAGTCACTGATTTCGGCATCAGTTGGGGCTACCAAGGCTTCACCGTTAATCCCATCAAGGATGACAGTGGTGCCTTCTTTGATTTCAGTCGTTGCGGTTTCAGAACCAACAACCGCTGGAATCTCAAGCGTCCGTGACATAATCGCTGAGTGACTAGTCCGACCACCAATATCGGTGATGAAACCTTTAACAAACTTACGGTCCAATTGAGCCGTGTCACTAGGGGTTAAATCATGGGCAACCACGATGACTTCAGAATCGATTAATGCGGGACTTGGTAAGGTAACCCCTAACAAATGACTCATTACTCGCTTCGTGACATCGCGAATATCGCCTGCACGTTCTTGCATATATGCATTATCCGTCATTGCTTCGAACATTGAGATGAAAGTATCAGTAACTTCCTTCAAAGCTTCTTCAGCATTGACTTTATCATCCTTAATCTTACCTTCAATTTGTCCTAACATTTCAGGGTCAGATAAAATAGTGATATGAGCTTCAAAAACTTCCGCTTCTTCGGCGCCTAAACTTTCAGTTGCTTTGTCTTTGATGACTTGCAATTCAGCTTTAGAAGCATCGAAAGCGTCATGTAACTTCTTGATTTCGGCATCAACATCTGAAACCGTCGTCTTTTCGAATGACAAATCTGGATCAACTAGCATATAGGCCTTAGCAATCGCAATACCATCACTGGCAGCGATTCCTTTGAGTACCTTTTCAGCCATTATTCAGATAAGCCTTCTTTCTTCATCGTATCAGCTAAAGCAGCGATAGCATCTGCTTCGTCGGCACCTTCAGCTGAAATAGTAACATCTGCATCTTTACCAACACCGAGTGACATAACACCCATGATGGACTTCAAGTTAACTGACTTGTCTTGGTATTGCAACGTAATTTCTGAATTGAACTTACTTGCTGATTGTACCAATAAAGTAGCGGGACGTGCGTGGATACCTGTGTCTGCGATTACGTGAAAATCTTTCTTTTCCATAACTATTCGATCTCCTTCGAAGATGTAAATTTAAATTGGTTCCGAGTCAACTCGAGTTGCCGCCAACACGTTTGCTCTAGAGCCCTTAGTATTGATGATAGCAATTATCCAATTGAAATACAAGCCCTTTCATTCATCAAATTGCGATTAATTGGTAGCCTTACCATCCTTATCAAAATGGTAAACAACGTGTCCATCAAGGTCTGCCATACCAATGATTCTTTTTCGGTATTCATAACTCATGTAGGCTTCGTGAAAGGCCATGAAGTCTGCAGGATCAACGCTAAAGCTTGCACGTTCACCCGTGCGTAAGTCTTCCATTAATTGTCGATAATCCGTTGCCACATTTTTACCCCCTTTTAATCTTGTCTCATCAACTAACATCAGAACAGGTCAGACGACTTGCGTGCGAAAACCATCTTTTGAGCTATAATGTATTTAGACGGTTCGTTAACTGACTTGTTCTGAGTAGGTGTTAAATATACAACTGTTCACCAAGATTGACAAGCCATTTAACTGGACCGGCCAAATGCTTCAGAAAAACATTAAATTAGTGATTGATCTCATTTTTAACCTGACCGGTAAGCCTTAAGATATCCAGTTTTGATGTTGAGACTTTAAACTTGCACGGTCTAAAAAAATTGCTATACTAATAGTCAAAGGTCAACAAAGGTCAAATAACTTTGGACCCTTTCACTAGACGCGATCATCGATTTAGTGAGATTTCTGATAGGAAAGGTGTGTGACAGCAATATGCTTTGTGACAATTGCCATAAGAACGAAGCGACGATTCATCTCTACACGAACGTCAACGGTCAGCGGCGGCAGATTAACCTCTGTCAAAATTGCTATCAACTGCTCAAGAATCAGGAACAGCAACCAAATAATGGAGTTGGAGGTACTGATATGGCACAAGATCCATTTGGTTTTGGCGGTCTTGACGATATCTTCCGGGCCATGCAAGGTGGTAACGGCAGTCCTGATGACGGATATCGGCAACAACAAACCCCACCGACCCAACCGGCTGGTCCTAACAATGGCGGCAACCGGCGTGGTCAAAACGGCGGCGGTCTACTCGGGCAATACGGCTACAACTTAACTGATCAAGCTAAGCAAGGCAAAATTGACCCAGTGATCGGCCGTGATAACGAGATCAACCGCGTCATCGAAATTTTGAACCGGCGGACAAAAAACAACCCGGTCTTAATTGGTGAAGCTGGCGTTGGTAAAACGGCGGTCGTTGAAGGCTTAGCCCAGAAGATTGTTTCTGGTCAAGTTCCCCAAAAACTATTAAATAAAGAAATTATTCGTTTGGACGTGGCTTCCCTCGTTCAAGGTACCGGGATTCGGGGCCAATTTGAACAACGGATGCAACAACTAATGAAGGAAGTTCAATCGAATCCGAACATCGTGCTCTTCATTGACGAAATCCATGAAATCATGGGCGCCGGCAATGCTGAAGGTGGCATGGATGCTGGGAACGTCTTGAAACCCGCTTTAGCGCGTGGTGACTTCCAATTAGTTGGGGCAACCACGTTAAACGAATACCGCGACATCGAAAAAGATGCCGCCCTCGCTCGGCGTTTCCAACCGGTTACGGTTGACGAGCCCAGCGTTGGAGAATCCATCAAGATTTTACAAGGGATTCAAAAGAAGTACGAAGATTACCATCACGTTAAATACAACGCTGATGCGATCGTCGCCGCGGTCAAATTATCCAATCGTTACATTCAAGACCGGTTCTTGCCTGACAAAGCCATCGACTTACTTGATGAAGCTGGGTCACGGAAGAATTTGACCTTGAAGACGGTTGATCCTAAGACCATTCAAGAAAAAATCGACAGTGCTGAAGCCCAGAAGCAAGATGCTTTGAAGAAGGAAGACTACGAGAAAGCGGCCTACTACCGTGATCAAGTGGCCAAGCTCGAAAAAGCCAAGCCAGATGAAAACAGCGCCAAATCCGCTGAAGACACCGCTACTGTGACGGTCGAAGATATGCAACAAATCGTCGAAGAAAAGACCGACATTCCAGTTGGCGAATTGCAAGCTAAGGAACAGGCTCAAATGAAGACTTTGGCAAGTGACCTCGAAGGTAACGTTATCGGTCAAGATAAGGCGGTTGAAGCCGTTTCACGGGCCATCCGTCGTAATCGCATTGGATTGAATGGGACTGGCCGACCAATTGGCTCCTTTATGTTTGTCGGCCCTACCGGGGTTGGTAAAACGGAATTAGCTAAACAGTTAGCCAAAGAACTCTTTGGCTCTGAGGATGCCATGATCCGCTTTGACATGAGTGAATACATGGAACCACATTCAGTGGCTAAATTGATTGGGTCACCGCCTGGCTATGTTGGTTACGAAGAAGCCGGTCAGTTGACCGAACAAGTTCGGCGTCATCCATATAGCTTGATTCTGTTGGATGAAATCGAAAAGGCTCACCCTGACGTCATGCATATGTTCTTACAAATCTTAGATGATGGTCGTTTGACTGATTCACAAGGTCGGACGGTCAGCTTCAAGGATACGATCATTATCATGACTTCTAACGCTGGGACTGGCGATTCCGAAGCAAATGTTGGCTTTGGCGCCGCTGCTGAAGGTAAGACCCATGACATTACAAGTCAATTGGGCAACTACTTCAAGCCAGAATTCTTAAACCGTTTCGACGATATTATTCAATTCAATGCTTTATCAAAGGAAAACTTGATGAAGATCGTTGGCTTGATGATCAACGATGTCAATGGCATGTTAGCCAACCAAGACTTACATGTGCATGTCACGGAACCGGTTGAATCTAAGTTAGTCGACCTCGGTTACAATCCCGAAATGGGGGCTCGGCCATTACGGCGGGTCATCCAAGAACAGATTGAAGACCGGATTGCGGACTTCTACTTGGATCACAGTGATGTGAAGAACATGGTTGCCAAAGTTGAAGACGGTAAAATCGTCTTAGCCGCGGAAGAACCTAAAACAGCTGAATAAGCGTAAGCTAAAACTCGTCAGTCAAACTTGGCTGGCGAGTTTTTTTGAGACAAAATTTTTGTATTGAAAGCGCCCCCTAAGTTAGCCTAGTGCTTGCTTAGGGGCGCTTACTTGTACTTACTTATTTTGAATTGCACTTGACTGCAATCAACCAATCCTTTACCCCGGCACGGTCCGCCAACAAGTTTCCTCGTAATTGGTCACGTGGATCTTCCGTCAACTGATGCTTCATCTTCAAAGCAGTCCCTTTGATACGATCTTGACGACTGCTTACACGTAACTTCTTTGCTATTGAACTTCGATGCCGCCAAATCCAAAAACCACTCCCAACTAAACTAGCAATTGCTAAACTGAGGCCTATCTTCTTCATCTCTGACACCTTCCTTTGATTGATTAACCCTAACTGTACCGGAAGTCAAGACACATTTCAATCTATATGCTTATCAACAAGATAATCAGCAGCTAATTTAATTCAGCTTTTATTTTTGAGTCTCAACGGTCAGACTAAACCAGTCGAACAAGAATCCGTATAGGATTAGTTACCAAAATTGTCGCTGACTTGCTTTTTCAATTTGGCGGATTTCATTTCACTGGCATCGCAATGATAATTCTACCATGGGCCCTACCAGTAGCTGAATGGGCAAAAGTCTTACCAATTTCTGCTAATGAAAATTCACGATCAATCAGTATTTTTAACACGTTTTGTTTAATAGGTTTACTTCACTGATTACATTTTAAAAGTCATATTTTTCTTCTAATGGTTTAATTTTTTGAACGATAATGTTCAAATGACAATCCTCAACTAAGTTACGCTCCAAGTACAATATTAAGGTTTCAATATAATTGATATCAAATAAAAGATGTGTTCTAATGGTTTAAAATTATAGACCAAAAAAAGGTGATCACCAATGTCCGAATTAGTAAAATTAAAACATGAATTTGAAAAATCCAGTGACTTTCTCGTCGCGCTAGGTGACCAAAAACGTCAAGCCATTATTCTGGCACTACTGGATAAACAAGTTGTCCATCGTGGTTTACGTGTCAACGAGCTGACCGAAGTTACCGGACTTTCACGACCGGCTGTCTCCCACCATTTGAAAATTTTAAAAGCAGTGAATCTGATTGATTTCCATCATGAAGGTACCAAAAATTATTACTACCTGACCCATCGACCACAACAAATTGAGCAACTAGAACAATTACTAACTCACGTCAGAACAATTATGGCCTGTAACCAGGAGCTTTGAAAGGAATCCAAATCAACCATGAAAAAAATCTTAATTGTTTTAACAAATACGACCCAGTACGGCAATACAACTGACCCCACTGGCTTATGGCTTGGTGAAGCAACAGAATTCGTCGATGTCGTCGAAACGGCCGGCTATCAAGTTGACTACGTCAGTCCCAAAGGTGGCTTCGTACCACTTGACCCCCGGAGCATGAAATACACAGATACGGCCAGCATGGCGCGCTATAATTCAGCTGACTTCCAGCAACGAGCACTGACTCATTCATTAGCTCCTTCAGATGTTGATTCAGCCGACTATCTTGCTATTTACTATACCGGCGGGCACGGCGTTATGTGGGATTTTCCAGATAATCCTGAATTACAAGACTTGACACGGGCAGTCTTAAGACAAGGCGGCTATGCAACGTCAGTTTGTCACGGCATTGCTGGCCTGCTGAACGTCAAAGATACTAATGACCATTACATCATTGACGGTCGCAACGTTACCGGGTTCACCACTGCTGAAGAAATTCTAGCTGGCAAACGTAAAGTCGTGCCCTTCCTAAACCAAACAATTGCTACTAAACATGGTGCTAATTTCAAGCATCGCCGAGCTTACACTGAATATGCGGTCCAAGACGGGCAATTGATCACCGGGCAAAATCCATTTTCTGCGAAAGCCGTCGCAGAATGCTTAGTGAAAAACCTCTAGCCTTTTTGTTCTTGAAATTAACTATCAAAGTGCTACAAAAAAAGCGGCCCAAACTGGCCAAATCAGAGTGAACCCCCAATGTTGGAAAACAGTCCAACATTGGGGGTTCACTTCACAATTGCAAACTTCGGCCAATCTTTTGTGGCGCCGACACCTTTTTTAACCGACACTGACTACACTGAATTCTAAAGGACAGTTCAATCCATCCGCTTAGCTAAACGTTAATCATGTCGCGACTATTTTCTGAAACTATCGCCAACAATTTTTCCCAATCAAGCCTTGATCATCATAATTTTTACAAATCTAACTGCCATAAGCCCTGCTACATTAAGGCGCAACCAATAAGTTCCCTCAATCAGCTTTACAATCACCTCACCCCTGCTAAACTAAAATTATCGGAGGGGATACACTATGTCATTGGGACAACAATTAAAACAGCACCGATTAGCACGCCATTTATCACAAACACAATTAGCAGCCGAATTACATCTATCACGGCAATCAATCTCTAAATGGGAAAACGGGACAGCTTTACCGAGTTTTGCCAATGTCGTCGCTATTAGTGACTTATTTGGACTAACTTTAGATGAGCTGATCAAAGAAGATCACACTTTGATGGCCCACTTAGAAAAATCATCAACAATTACACCAGTGACTAAAATTTTATTCGCCAGTATCAGCATTGGCATTATCGGTCTCATCTCACTTGGTCAGGCACACATTTCAATGACCACTGCAGAGAATTGGCTAATCCCCATCACGTTAATCGGGCTCATTGGCCTGATCTGCAGTATCAACTGGCACACTTTCAATCAGGCCTTAAACAAGTGGGCGATTACTTGGGGAATTATTTGGTTAAGTGCCCTCGCAATACCAGCAATCTATGATGTTATTCAAGGCTTTCAAGCCGGACTGACATCATACAATCACTAAAATTAACAGAACAATCTGTTAACATCAAAACTGTCGTGAATCCATTAATACTAGCATTGGTCATGCCCAAAATGGCCTCATATGTGGCGGGTGGAATCCGGTCTTGCGGCCTCAATGCCAGGTCGGCTAACCCTGACGACATAGCACGCCAATAGTGCCAATCTAAATAATGGATTACTTACTAAAAACAGTTAACTAGCTGTAGGTTGTTGTTGATAGCATCGGCCGTGATGGTGGCGTTTGACCGGCGTTTTTCCGGTCTTACACCACGGACCGGCCGGGAGACTTGCGGTTTAGGAAAGGCTTCCGGGCGAGGGGCAAGACGCTCCTCAGGCTTGCCCCGGTCCCTCGGCCGCATGTTATCAACAACAGCCGGAAGCGGAAATTAACAAGGTTCAACTTTAGATTGCAACAAAAAATCCTCCAACCACTATCAAAAACAGTGGTTAGAGGATTTTTAATTGCTAGTTATGCGGAAAATCGGTCACTAAACCAGCTTCCTGCGCACGTTTCGTATACATTGGAATTTCGTCTTCACTGGCCCGAACAAAGTGTCCTGGGGCAATTTCGACCATCCGCCGTTGCTTGTCGTCATGTTCGCGTGAGGCGTCATAAACGACTTGCTTACGGTTACGTTCGAATTCAGGGTCGGGTACAGGCACCGCTGAAATCAAACTCTTAGTGTAGGCATGCAATGGATGCGTGTAAACTTCATCCGCCGGGCCGATTTCCAAAATCTTCCCATAATGCATAACCCCGATCCGGTCACTGATATACTTAACCATCGACAAATCATGCGCGATGAATAAGTAAGTCAGACCTTGCTTTTCTTGGAGCTCCTTCATCAAGTTCACGACTTGAGCTTGGATCGACACATCCAACGCAGAGATTGGTTCATCAGCGATGATGAATTTAGGTTCCACGGCCAAGGCCCGGGCAATCCCGATCCGTTGGCGTTGCCCACCAGAGAATTCATGGGGATAACGACTCGAATGGTCCTTGTTCAAACCGACCGTTTCCAGTAAGTCTTCGACCTGTTTCGTCCGATCCGCATCATCCTTGGCGAGATTATGGATATCAATCCCTTCAGCGACAATATCTTTAACTTTCATCCGTGGATTCAGTGAGGCATAAGGATCTTGGAAAATCATTTGGATTTCACGACGAAATTCATGCATTTCAGCCTTTGTATGCAGCTTTGACACATCTTTGCCGTTGAAAATGATCTGACCATCAGTGGGTTCATACAAATGAATGATTGAACGGCCCGCCGTCGTCTTCCCAGAACCGGATTCACCAACTAAACCGAATGTTTCACCTTCGTAGATATCAAAGGAGACGTCATCAACGGCCCGGACTTCATCTTTTTTGCCAACATTAAAATATTGCTTTAAATGATGGACTTCTAGAATTTTTTTACGTTCATCAGGCATCTTGATTACTCCTTCGTCTCTTTTTTAATCGGTGGTTCTGGTTTTTCCATCGCAGCAAACTTCTTTTGGCGCCGCACAATTTCAGCTGGTGGCGTGACTTTTGGTGCATCTGGATGTAACAACCAAGTGGCCGCATAGTGCGTGTCAGATACCTTGAAGAACGGTGGTTCTTTTTCCGTATCAATCTTCATTGCATAGTCACTCCGCGCCGCAAAGGCATCGCCAACTGGTGGGTCCAATAAATCTGGTGGCGTCCCAGGAATGGCGGTCAATGACCCACCTTCCGTGTCCAAAGTTGGCATCGAATTCAACAAGCCCCATGTATAAGGGTGTTGTGGGTTGAAGAAGATTTCATCAACCGTCCCGTATTCGACGATCTTACCGGCATACATGACCGCCACCCGATCAGCCATCCCAGCCACGACACCAAGGTCATGGGTGATAAAGATGATCGATGTATCGATCCGGTTTTGGAGATCCTTCATCAAGTCCAAAATTTGAGCCTGAATCGTGACATCCAGCGCCGTGGTTGGTTCGTCGGCAATTAAGACTTCTGGGTAGCAGACCAACGCGATCGCAATGACGATTCGTTGCCGCATCCCACCTGAGAATTGATAAGGATAGTCGTTGATTCGGCCTTCAGGATTAGTAATCCCGACCAGCTTCAACATTTCTAACGCTTGCGCGATGGCCTCCTTTTTCTTCAACCCTTTATGCTTCATTAACGGTTCGGCAATTTGCATCCCGATCCGCATCGTTGGATCCAATGACGTCATTGGATCTTGGAAAATCATGGCAATATCTTTACCACGAATATGTTGCATTTCTTTTTCAGATTTTTTAATAATATCTTCACCATGAAACATGATGCTACCGTTTTTAATGACGGCATTGGGTGCTAATAACCCCATCAGTGAACGGGTGGTAACTGATTTACCAGAACCAGATTCACCAACGATGGCTAAGGTCTCACCCTTGCGCAAGTCGAAACTGACATCACGAATGGCTTTAACTTCGCCCGCATAAGTGTGGAAATCGATTTGGAGATTCCGCACTTCAATGACATTTTCAGGATTTTCCATTTTGTACCGACACCCCTATCGTTTCGACTTTGGATCAAACGCATCCCGCATACCATCACCTAAGAGGTTAAAGGCAAGCATTAACACAATCAAGACGATTGCTGGGTACCACATTTGATATGGTAAGAATTGGAAGTTCTTTTGCCCATCAGAGATCAAGGTCCCTAATGACGCTTGTGGTGAACTAATCCCAATCCCAATATAACTCAAGAACGCTTCAAAGAAGATCGCGTTCGGAATCGTAAACATTGTTTGAATAATGATGACCGATGATAAGTTTGGTAGCAGATGCTTCCAAGCAATCTTCGGTGCTGATTCGCCTAACGTCCGCGCTGCCAAAATGAAATCTTGGTTCTTCAATTGCAGCGTTTGCGCCCGCGTCAGTCGGGCCATCGTAGTCCAGTTAATGATTGCCAAAGCGGCAATGATCGACGCCATCCCAGTTTTCTGGAAGGCCGTCGCCATCAAGACCATGACAACCAATGATGGGATGGACGAGAGAATTTCAATGATCCGTTGCATGAACAGATCGACTCGTCCACCCATCCAACCGGATAGGATCCCGAACCCGACCCCAATCGTTAAATCAATCAAGGTGGCAATCAACGCAATTTCAAGTGAGACCCGAGTCCCATACATGATCCGTGCCAGTAAGTCCCGGCCTAAATAGTCGGTCCCTAAGGTGTAATGGACATCTGAACCCGCACCGGCTTGCTTGTAGGCATCAACATCTTGACCAGATTGGGTGATATGCCCGTTCAAGCCATGAATCCCGACACCCGGAATCTTGGGTGGCAAGTTCGCGTACTTTGGTGATTGCGCGTTGGGGTCATGATGATAAATTGCTTGACCCCCAAAGGCCATCAAGAACAACAGAATTAACACGATAAAACTGGTAAAAGCAGTCTTGTTGGCTTTCAGACGCCGCCAAACATCTTGCCCGAAGGTTAGAGAAGGTGCGGCGATTTTTTCATTATCGGGCCCGGCTTGTTTGTCTAACGGCTCGAAGTCGCCGGGCTTAATTTCAAGATTATTTGCATTATCTGCCATTAACTAGTCCCCATTTCCACTTAAACGAATCCGCGGATCAATGATCCCGTAGACAATATCGGTCAACAATAACAGCAAGCATAAGAGCGCTGAGTAGAAAATCGTGACACCCATGATGGTTGGGTAGTCGTTCACTAGGATCGACTTAACAAATTGTTCCCCAATCCCAGGAACAGAGAAGATGTTTTCAACCACCATTGACCCAGTCATCAAGGCTGCGGCTAATGGCCCAATCAAGGTAACCATTGGAATCAGACTATTCCGTAACGCATGGTGATAAACGATGCCGAATTTCGATAATCCCTTGGCTTTCGCTAATTCGATATAATCGGAACTCAAGACATCGACCATGTCAGTCCGGATAAAGCGGGCGGTTTCGGCCAACGGACTCGCAGCCAGAGCCAATGTTGGTAAGATACTGTAAACAAACCCTTGCCAACCGGCCACTGGGAACCAGCCCAATTTCAAACCGAGGTAATACTGGAGCAAAATGGCTAACACGAAACTTGGGACCGCAATCCCTAAGATGGAAACCACCGTTGCGAGGCGATCAGCCCAAGTATCTTTCCGAATAGCCCCAACAGCCCCAAGAATAATCCCGAAGATAACCCCCACGACCATCGCTTGACCACCTAATTGCATTGAAGGTCCCATCCGACTCCCAATCAAGTAACTAACGGCTTGATCAGAGAATTGGAAGGATAGCCCCAAACTACCTTTGAAAATCCCACCAATGTAAATTAGGTATTGGAGCCAGACCGGTTTGTCTAACCCATATTGGGCTAAAATTGATGCTTTTTCACTCGGCGTCAACTTAGCTTCATTTTGAAGCGGCGTCCCAGGCATTAGTTTCATTAGGAAGAACGTGGCAGTTGCCACAATGAATAATGTCAGGAACAAGTAAAATATCCGCTTTAAGAGATATTTTCTCATTAGAATTCCTCGCATTCTATTAAATTAGCCTTAAAAAATAATGACACATTTGATTATAAAACAAAATGGTAAGGATTAACAATGTGTCAATCCTTACCCCTTCGTTTCACATTCGTTCAGTTAAAGCACACACATTAATTACTTCTCTAATTTGGCTTTAGTTAACGTGCATATATTTCAAGTTGTAGTTAGTACCAGCAGTATTGTAGATGATACCCTTGAACTTGGTACGCGTTAACGTTGCAGCAGCTTGTTGATAAATTGGGATGACCCCTTGATCATTCATCAATTGCTTTTCAGCTGAAACCATGTCAGACCAACGAGCACTGGTATCGTTTGAATCTGAACCTTCAGCCTTAGTGATGGCACTATCATAAGCTGGGCTGTTGTACTTCCCATTGTTGTACGAGTTTGATGACGTGAACAATGACAAGAATGAAATTGGATCAGTAAAGTCAGCATTCCAAGCAGAGATAACTGTATCGAAGTTACCAGCTTGTGAACGAGCTAAACGAGTCTTAAATGGCACGTTTTGGTTGGTAACTGACATCCCAGGTAATTTTTCCCAAGCGCCTTGGATGTATTCAGTGGTCTTCTTGGCACCATCAGTATCGTCAGAAAGTAACTTGACAGATAACTTGGTTTCGCCAATTTCTTTCATACCTTCTTTAAACAATTGCTTAGCCTTAGCTTGGTTGTATTCAACTGAACTTGCAACGTAAGCATCGCTTGTAAAGTCTTTACCAGTCTTAGGGTTCTTAGCTAAGTCTTGTGAGACATAACCTTTAGAAACGGTTGAACCATCACCAAGGGTATTCTTGACGAATTCTTTCCGGTTGATAGCTAAGGACATTGCTTGACGAATCTTCTTGTTCTTGAAGGCTTTCGCTAAGGTCTTATTGCTGTCATCACGGTTAAATTCAACATAGAAGGTTGACGCAGTCTTGCGGATCAAGTAATCCTTGTTGGTCTTGTAGTTCTTAACTTGCGTACTTGAAAGTGTCGTGTAATCAACTTTGTTTGAGTTGAATAAGTTCAAACCAGTTGATGGGTCCTTAACAACTTGATAGTTGATAGCGGACATCTTGACGTTCTTCTTGTCCCAGTAGTTGTTGTTCTTCTTCAAGGACCAAGTTAAGTTAGTCCCTTTCCAGCCAGTCATCTTGTAAGGGCCATTGTAGACCATGTCGGCACTGGTAGTCCCATACTTAGAACCATACTTCTTAACCGCACTTTCACTTTGTGGGAAGAAGTTAACAAAGCCCATCAATTTCTTGAAGTAAGCAATTGGCTTGTCCAAGGTAACGGTCAACTTGTAATCGCCGTCAGCTTTGATGCCTAAAGTTGAAACTGCTTTTTTACCATTAGCAATTTGATCGGCGTTCTTGATGCCTGAATATAAGTATGCGTATTGTGACGCAGTCTTTGGATCAACAGTTCGTTGCCAGCCATAAACGAAATCTTTAGCGGTAACTTTATCCCCGTTACTCCATTTTGCGTTCTTCCGTAAGGTGAACGTATATGTTTTCCCGTCGTTAGAAACTTTAGTTGCTTTAGCAATCCCAGGTGTAATTGAACCGTTCTTCCCAATCCGATATAACCCTTCGTTGGTGTTGTTCAACATATCTGAACTAACAACGTCAGTTGACTTTGACAAGTCCATTGTTGGTAATTCGGCTGATTCAGTCCAATTAGCAACTTGCTTAGAGCTTGAAGATGAAGAACTACTCTTCGATCCACAGGCAGCTAAGAATAGCAAGGACGCGCCAGCAACGGCGGTAACTTTTGCAGCTGTCTTTAAATTCATAAAAACCCAACCCCTCTAAAATGTAGTGTGTGTGCTTTTCCCTCGAAAAGTTAAAGTAATTGTATATTATAAATAAATTAAAATCAATGCTAAATTCTAATTTTTATCATTATTTCGTCATAATCGAGTTAATTAATTATGATTATCACAGCTAATTTCACAATCTGTTTAGGCACTTGTTCACCGCTGTATTAGCATTCATAATTAAATCAGCACCACAATTCACAAGAAATATAGTCTCGTAATTTTTCTTAATAAATAATTCTTATTTACCTGTTTTCAGCCAATATATGCCGATATCTGCTTAGTCAAAACAGCTAAAAAGAAAAATAACGTCTCATTTTTGTCGTATTTATCAGTATTCTCTTATTATTTAAATTGTTTACATTATGTTAGACCACAGCTTTAATGTATCCAATGGATTAATCACTAAAACTGCCTGCTATCCGGGACTGATGGCGACCGAAATCGATGAACGTACCAAAAAAGTCTGTTAGCTTTCGGTGCGGCACATAGCCACGTCTAAAAACTAACAGACTTTTTATTACTTACAGGATTAAGGTTGAAAGCGCCAAAGCTGCCATGAAGACAGTAATACTGGCGCTGGTTATGTCCAGAGCAACTTCATATAGCTCTTTACGCCGTCAGCCAGAATCAAGCCTTGCTGACACGGCAAACCAATTCTGACTGATTCCGCTAGATTTAAACAATTAACTAATCATTCAAACCAGTTGACTAGCTGCAGGTTGTTGTTGAGTGCATCGGCCGTGTGGGTGGCGTTTGACCGGCGATTTTCCGGTCTTACGCCACGGATTGGCCGGGAGACTTGCGGTTTTTGCAAGGCTTTCGGGCGAGGGGCAAGACGCTCCTGAGGCTTAGCCCGGTCCCTCGGCCGCATGCACTCAACAACAACCGGAAGCGGCAATTATCAATCATTTTTCACAGCTTAATTAGGACTCACAGTGAGATGGATCAGTGGTTTTGAACTTTCAACCTTTCAATCAATTAAAAAAACAGTTTAACTCCCAAAGTAACCAATAATAGAAGCAACAATCAAAATGATCAGAACCACCGTGGTAATCCAAACATACAGGTGGTCCTTTTCAACGGCAAACGCATAGATGGAAACGGCCACCCGTAATGTTGGCGTTAAAATCAAGAGAAAGAGACCTAACATAATCACGGCAAATGGTCGTAAGGCTAGAACACCCGTGAAGATGCTCCGAAAACCGGTTGGCTGGACGCCATTAGGATAGCCCCCATTGCCTTTGATCAACATTAAAATAATGCCCAGCGCAATGACCGTCGCGGAAACAATGACCCCAATTCGTAAAATTTGGCCAATCATCAATTCCACTTGGTGCATTTCTTTGGCTTTTGACTCCTTTTCACTCATTAGATGGTCACCCCGAATCCTTTAGCAATCATTTGCAAGCCCAAATATAACATGACGGGTACAAAAATCATCCGAATCAAGCGCGGCTTCAAATGTTGCATGATTCGTGTCCCAACCAAGGCTCCCAGTAAGATTCCAATCGCCAATGGTGCCGCAATCCCAGCCTTAATTGACCCATTAAAGAAGTAAACCATCGCACTGGCCGCCGCAGTAACCCCCATCATTAAGTTTGATGTTGCCGATGACGGCTTCAAAGGCATGTGCATGATCGTATCCATCGCTAATACTTTGAAGGCCCCGCTCCCAATACCGAGCAGCCCACTTGCTAAGCCAGCGCCAAACATCATGATAAAGCCGCCGGGAACATTTTGAACTTGGTAATCGACTTGCTTTTTGAGCGCCTTGTCGTAATAAGTCCCATTTAAATTTAATTTAGTGGCTAAAGCATCCGCCTGTGCGTCTTGATCATCCTGACCCTTACCCATTAATTTTCGAATCATATTATAGGTGGTAAAGACCAACAACGCGCCGAATAAAAAGTAGAGGAACGTTGGATGCATTAGTCCCGTCAGAACAGCCCCAATGACGGCTCCAACAGTCGTCGCAATTTCCAAAAACATCGCGACCCGTAAATTTAACATTTCATCTTTTAAGTAGGCAATCGTCGATCCCGAACTCGTCGCGATGACGGCAATAATACTGGCTCCAATGGCATATTTGATGTCTAACCCCATCCCCAGCGTCAGAATCGGCGTGATGATCATGCCACCACCAATCCCTAAAATTGCCCCAAATACGCCGGCTAGTGCGCCAACGCCGAGCATCAATAATAATGAATAAATCACTTAACTCACCTTCACCTTTTAAATTTCACTTGTCAGTTTACCATTTAATAAGGGCGACGCCTAATTCTTACGATTATCTGCTCATATCGCTGCCATATCAGTTATTTGAGCAAACATTATAAATTTTAAGTATGAAAGGTTCAAAAACATTGTAATCGAATTCATCGCCGCAAAATCAGCTTTTATCAAATAACTGCCATTAAAAAATTAGATGAGGAGTTGTTTAAATTAGTCTAAAGCTCGGGCCTGTGGGAATTGATCCATAAAACCGGCGACTAGTGGTGTTGCTAATGACTCCGGCGTCGTTGCCAAAACTAATTGAGTCTCAAAACGCCGATCTGCCAGCGAACGAATCAAGACTTGCCCGGTATCATAAGTTTCCGCGATTGACCGTGGCACCAGCGCCACCCCAATTTGTAAGTCTGCCCAATGCATGGCCGTCCGCGCATCATCGCAAGTCATGACGTACTGTGGTTCAAAGTCCTGTTCCAAAAAGGCCACGTGAAATAATTCATTGAAACGCCGATACTTGATCAACGGTAACTCAGCCAGATCAGCCAACCGTAGCTGACGTCGCCGAGTAAACTGGGTGTAACGTTTTGGTAAGACCGCCACCATCCGTTCGGGGGCAAAGTAACGACAGACGAGGTGTTGCTGATTGAACGGCGTCCGCAAAATGGCAACATCTAATAAGCGTTTATGTAAGTCATCTAAAAGTTCAAAGGTATTGCCTTCACTTACTTCAAGTTGCACATCCTGATGGGCTTCTAGCCATGTCAACAAGTTCGAATTCGGCATCACGCCGCCAGACGACGACACCGTGCCCAAATTCAGCGTCCCCGTAATCCCACGTCCAAGTGCGCGAACTTTATTTTCAGCGGTTGCGGACAGTTGCGTCAGTTGCTGCGCATAACCAACTAACAGCTCCCCAGCTGCCGTCACCGTCACACCTTGGGGCAACCGTTTAAACAGACTCACACCGAGTTCAAGTTCTAACTGCTTGATTTGATAGCTCAATGGCGGTTGCGCAACATGTAGCCGTTTGGCGGCCGCCGTCATTTGACCCTCTTCGGCCACCGCTAAAAAGTAACGTAATTGTTTCAAATTCATCTCAGAAATCCCCCTATTTAATTCTAGTATACACGAGCGCGGCATCGGTTGGGTTTACAATTTACTTAAGCTGTGCCATCTCGACCGCTAGTGCGTTATACTAGAAATAATTAGATTATTTATGAAAGGAGTGGCTCCCGTGCACATTTTCGATCGTTTAAAAAGCATGCTGCAAGGGTTAAACAGTGCGCCAAGCTCTGAAACAGACGTCGCGCCGACACAAGCCACATCGGCCGAAACCCCGGCCCGCAACCAGGCCGAAGCGTTAATTTTAGTGCATCATATCGATGCGGCCGGCAATGAATTACAGGCACCTGACATGATTGCCGGTATCATTGGTGATGAAATCCATCTGCCAGACGTCAGTATCGCCGGCTATCATTTGGTAAAAATTGACGGACTGACGCGTTGGTTTACAGCGCCTCAAGCGCGCATTATCTTAACGTATGAGCGCCAGACCGGTCAACCAGTTTGGGCTTATGCCTACGATATTGACCAACGTCAACTGATTGGCTTACCAACCATGACCCGGGGTCCATTGGGAACAGCCTATGAAGTCACAGCGCCGACCGTGGCGGGCTTCAAGTTACTCCGTTCCGTCGGCGATTTAACGGGGGAATACACGACCACGTCAAAAACAGTCCTGTTCTTCTACCGCAACCAAAGCTGGCGCCAAACGGACCTCAGTACCGGTTTCGTGCAGATTCGCACAGTGACACGGGTCTTTCCTTATCCTGGTGCCACCACGACCAACTATCCAACTTCACTACAACCGGGCAGCGTTTATAAAACGTACATGCGGGTCCAATTAAATGACGACACCACTTGGGTCACAATTGGCGACAATCAATGGATTCCAGAATCACAAGTCCAATTGACAAATGGCAACCAACTCATCCCCAAGCTGCCACTCGGTTACCGCACCCGTAACAAGCATCAAGTACAGCAAACGGGACGAGTTAGTTTCGTGCCCGGCAAACAAGTCCACACCTATTTAGAACCATACGGACGCTATTTGACGACCGTGACGGATGGCGAACGCGTCACCTTAACGGAACGACTGGTCGACGACAATCGAGTCGTTTGGTACCGGCTACAAAATCGCGGCTACTTACCTGGCCGTTATCTCACTGATTTAGATCCGAGTGACTTTTTATTCTAATTGACTTTACGTTGTTTCAACACAAAATACGGAATCACCGTTTTTCAACTTGCGGTGATTCCGTATTTTTAGGTTATAACAGACTACGTTTGGTGCTAGTTGATTTAAATTGCCACTCTGGTTGGGCCAGAATCGGCTATTGAAAAATTAACGATTGATTATTTTTAATTCAGTTATTTAGCAACCAACCGGCAGACACCAATTTCAACTAGCACCAAGCATAACAGACTGAAAATTTCTAGACTGTCGTGAATCCGCGCGCCGTCATTCAGAACCGGTATAATATGATGGACGACGCCAATCAAAGTACGGTCTGACGTCTCAATTCTGAATGACTCTGCTAAGCCAATCATTCAGAACAGTTGACTAGCTGGAGGCTGTTGTTGATAGCATCGGCCGTGATGGTGGCGTTTGACCGGCGTTTTTCCGGTCTTACACCACGGACCGGCTGGGAGACTTGCGGTTTTTGCAAGGCTTCCGGGCGAGGGGCAAGACGTTTTTCAGGCTTGTCCCGGTCCCTCGGCCGCATGCTATCAGCAACAACCGGAAGCGGCAGTTAACCGTTCAACTTCATTAACTCGACCCCGCGATTGGTGAGCAAGTAGCCATTACTTGAATGGTGCATAAACACTAGTCCTTCAAATTCACGCTGGGCGCGATAGTTACTCTCGCCCACTTCACCGGTCGTCAAATGACCGAGTTTAGCTACCGGCACGGTCGTGATGCTATCATCCGAAATCAAATACAAGTCCTTAGTCACATCATCATAACTGATGGATTGGGCCATTAACCCCGGCCGTGACTTCAAACCTTGATCAATCAATTGAAACCTGACCGCTTTAGTGCTGATTTTGCCACGATACAATTTGACACCACCCAATGGTTGATCCGTCGCGGAATCAGCGCCATGCGTCCAAAAATAGGCGTTGCCTTGGTCGTCAAAGGTCAGCACATCACCCATGCCAGCCGTAGCAGATAGCTTAAAGTCAACCGCCGCATCTGGCCGCAGCGTCGTTGGATTCAACCGTTCGACCACATTAGGCTGTTGTTTACCGGAGGCTTGAACAAACCAGAGTTCATTCGTGACTGGATTTAAGCTCAACGATTGGGCATGTCCGGAATCGAATTTGGGTCCCAACGTCAGGCAAGCCAAAACTTGGCGGTCCTTAGCCGTCACATGATGACTGTCCGCCGCCAAAACGGCTTGGCGAATCATCGCCATATGACCAGCCTTCGCTGCACCTAGTTGCATCAAACGTTGCCAATCGTAGCGAACGACCCAACCACTCTGACTGGCCGTGGGCGATTCGGCGCCATCAACATACATGACATATAAATAGTGATTATCCTTTGAAAATGCCGCACTTTGCGGATCAGACAATGACAAGCCATGATACGTAACCGTCGGCAAATAAAAGGTCGTCCTAAAATTGTCATGTGCCAAATAACCTGCCGTTTGGGTTAACGTGTCCGGCGTGGTTTGCAGCACATTTTTCAAATAACCACGAGTTGGGCGATAAACCATTTTGCCTGTGGTATATCGGCCATTGCCCACTAACGGTAACCACTGCATCGGCTGACCACTTGTCGGCTGCAACGCATTACCTTTGACATGATACGTTGTCACACCATGCACCGTTTTACCTTTCGTTGTTGCACCATTCTGATATGGGCTCAACGCCGTCGCTAACACCCAACCATGTTGCCGAAGCTCGTCATATTGCTGCGACTTGCCAGCTAGTGTCACCGTTCGCGTCGCCACGACGGTTGGCGTCATCCCAGACGTTAAGTGACCGATGACCGTTGGTTGCACCCGCGACAATGACCCTTGTAACCGATAAATTGGCGTCGTGGCAGTCACTTGCTCAATCGTGGGCGTTTGAGGTTTTCTGACACTCATTTGGCCCCGAGTGCTCGCCACGACTTGTGAGACTGGTAGCCAGCCCGTAACCCCCGTTTTGGGATTTCTGACTTCAAAATACCGCGTCTTTTGACCATTTTGAGTCACTGTTGTTTGAGCCAACTTGATCCAGATGGTTGGGGTTGCCCCGTTTAACGTCGAAACTGGCGTTAATTTCAATTTTTTAGCGGAACCACTCAATGTCATCAACGTTGCTGCTCCCGTCGTTTCAACCGGTTTAAGGGTTGTCGACTGAATCGGGCCCCGTTGCGCGAGCGTGGGGGTGGTCGACGCCGCTTGGGCAGACAAGCCAACTACCCCCAACGTCACCGCTACACTACTCATCATTAACCACTGCCACCGCATGTTATCGTCCCCTCATTGTGCCTAAATATTAATTCAGGTTATATTTTAGTCACCCAAGCGTCATTTTTCAGCAAATTTTCAATTTTGGACGCTTTAATCCGGCACAAATAAAAAAAGCTTCGATCGGCAATTAACCAATCGAAGCTTTCATCATTTAATTTAGCCCAAGAACGCTGTCATAACACTACCCGCGACGATCAGGACCAGCCCGATAATCGTTAACCGCAATTCTCGCGACGATTTAGTTTCATGTAAGACTAACAAACCACCCAAAGTCGAAATGACAACACTGACCTGCGTGATCACGTAAGCCGTGGCGACCCCGTTGGCTTTTGCAGAAAAAATATACGCTAACGCCGATACCCCGAAAATCAGGCCGGCAAACGCGTTTAGCCAACTCGTCCGTTCCTTGAAGGCGCGACCTCGCCCACTAATCAGCGCGTATAACACGGCGGCCAAGAACATGCCCAGCATTTGTGGGAAGAAAATAGCCGTCCCAGAAGCTGAAACAGCTTTAGGGAGTGCACTATAGACCCAGTAACCAACCGTCGTTGGCACTAGAATGACCAAACCACTCATTAGGCCGTTACGCCCATCCGGACTATCGGTAACCGCAGTCAATGCGACGCCAATAATCATCAAAACGATTGCTGCAAAGCCCACGATTTTTGCGCCATCACCGGCCCATTCACCAAACATCAGCACCCCAATCACGGAGGTCCCGACTAATTGGAGGCCAGTTGAGATTGGCATGGTGGTACTAACACCCATGCGTGAATAAGACGTATATTGGCCGATTTGACCTAAGACCCAAAAAGCACCCGACAAGGCACTCAGCCAAAACGTGCCAGTGTCGACACTCGGCCGTACAGCGAGTTGCACGATTAACCCGACAATCAACGCCCCGACCCCCGTTCCTAAAGTTTGGTTGACGGGTTTACCACCTAATTTTGAAATTAATAACGGATTTAAGCCCCACCCTAACGCGGGAATGAGGGCAATCAAGATGTTCAAAGCGAAGCCTCCTAATTAAATAGACAATAATCGATTGTCAAAAAATCGCAATAGCACTAGTTTAACATATGTCAGTATCAAAGGTTAACTAAAGTTGAATGATAACCCCGGACGCTAGTTGGAATTTCAGGGCGATCAAACCCTTGGTAACCAGCAAAAATAATAATTGATTTATGCATAAATTAATTTATAATTATGGAGATAAATGAAACGTTTACAAGCGTTGCACTTAAATTTGATTACAGAGGTCAATCTAATGAAAAAGAATGTCAGACTATGGCGTACGACGCTTAGTCTATGGGGTGTTTTAGGGGGATTAATGCTATGCACACCGGTGATGGTCAAAGCGGCCACCACTAATGCCACGAGCACAGTTAACAGTAGTGCCAAGGTCACGCCTTCCGCCGCTAAATCCAGCGCTGTCGCTAATCAGTCGAAGGCGACTAGCAGCGTTGCTAAATCAAGCAACGTGACAACCAGAGCCAAGGTAACTAGTGCCACTGCCCGCTCAAGTCAAGTCAGTAGCCAAGCTAGTTCTAGCCGCAAGACAAGTTCATCATCGCAGGCAACTAGCTCCAGTGTAAAACCTAAACCAGTTTATACCACACGGACTACGACTAAATCGATGAAGGCACAAGCGTTCTTTACCATTAAAGACGGCTATACATATGCCATCTCGGGACCAACTAGTCACGTGACGATGAAGGACAATCATAAACTGAGCAATTACAATCAAACGACCTGGACGGCAACCGCTCAAACCGACGTCAAGTCACCGAATGGCCACGTCACCCGCTATTATTTAGTCAAGAATGCCCGCAATGGTGCGCAAGGCTGGGTCGCGACAGCTAACTTAAAAGCTGGCCGTAATTATCAAGTCTCCTCAATTCGGGGCTTAAAGACTCGCAACTACGTCTACGCCAAAGCTGACAAAGTTTACCAGTTAAGTGGCAAACCAGCCGCAATGAAATGGATTCATGGCAAATCACTGGCGAAGAATCAAACTTATAAAGCCACGAAACAACGGACGTATTATCGTCAAGGCAAAGCCTATATCTATTATTACGTCACGAGTACAAAAGGCGTCAAAGGCTGGGTCTGGCACAAACGCTTAAAACCCGGGACTTATTATGACGTTGCGAAAAAGCAGCGGGCCATCAAGAGCCAGCTTCAAAAATATCTCAACTCGGTTACCAAAGATGGGACTAGTGAAGTCGCGTTCTACAATTTGTCACCCGTCAAAGGCAGTAAGGCAGCCAAGGCCGCTCATCCGACGATCTATTCAGCCGGTAAACTGGCAGTCAATTCGCGTGGTAGTCATGTCACGACGTCAGCCAGCACTTATAAATTATACATTGCAGCCTACGTTTTACATTTAAAGCAACAACACAAATGGTCGTGGTCCAAAGCCAATACTAAAGGCATGCGCAATATGATCCTGATCAGCGATAACAATTATCCAGTCAGCATCCTGAATCGCTATGGCCGCAGCAACATTAATCATTGGCTCGCTTCACAAGGCTACTATGGTAACCCCTTCAGTCGCGTCCGTAACACTCGCACAACCGCCAATAGTCTAGTAAAAGTGCTCCGCGACTTGCAAGATGGTAAGCGTGCCTTTAGCAATAAGAGTGATCGTGGTAAGGTTTTGAGCCTAATGGGCAAGCAAGTTTATCGGCGCGGCATTCCAACTGGCGCTGCCCAAGCGATGCGAGGCACCAAAGTTCAAGATAAAGTTGGCTTCTTAAATGACAACAACGGCGATGCCGGCATTGTCACAATGCCAAATGGTCAACGTTATATCTTAGCTGTCTTAACTTGGGGCCATCACCAGTCTGGTTTCTCCGGTTACCCACGGATTGCTAAAATTACTAAGAACGTCCAAAAAATCGTCTATTGACGACTATTAGTCATTATTGAAGAAATCGCGCTGTATTACACCGCTGGTTAGCAAAGAAGGAACCTGGGATTTTGAGTCCTAGGTTCCTTTTGTTTAGCCTAAATGCTAGAGAATCTCATAAGATGGGTCAAACTAAAACACCGTCTCCCCCCACTCTGTTCACTAATTCGTTGCTTGAAAACTACCAAGTTCAACAAAATCGTCGCAGGTTGCCGCTGAGGGTCTCGGTCGTGATGTTGGCGTTAGATTGGCGGTTTTTGCCGATCTTACACCACGGACGGTCCGGGACAATTGCGGGTTATGCAACTGTTCCGGGCGAGGGGCAAGACGTTTCTCAGGCTTGGCCCGGTCCCACGACCGCAGACTCTCAGCGGCAACCGGAGACACCTCTCATACTAAAAAAAGCTCTGACTGGTAACTAAACCAATCAAAGCTTCTAAAATAACGATTATAATTTTGCGGTCAATTTCACATCAGGATACTTGTCAGCAAACCAACGTTCCGCGAACGCATTTTCGAATAAGAATAATGGTGCACCACTCCGGTCCTTGACGAGCAAGTTCCGTGAACTGGACATCTTTTCATCCAATTGTTCTGGGTCAATCCAGCGAGCCGTTTTGCTGCCCAATGGTTCCATCACAACTTCAGAGTTATATTCATTTTGCATCCGGAATTTGAAGACTTCAAATTGAAGTTGCCCAACAGCGCCTAAAATATAGTCACCAGTTGAATAAGACGTGTACAGTTGTACGGCCCCTTCTTGGACTAACTGATCGATTCCTTTGTGGAAGGACTTCTGTTTCATCACGTTCTTCGCCGTGACCCGCATGAAGAGTTCTGGCGTAAATTGTGGTAATTTTTCAAATTGAACCGCTTTTTTGCCAGCATAGATGGTGTCGCCAATTTGGAAGTTCCCGGTATCATAGAGCCCAACGATATCACCAGCAACCGCGGTTTCCACCGTTTCACGCGTATCGGCCATAAATTGCGTGGAGTTGTTCAACCGCATCTTTTTGCCAGTCCGTTGTAAGAAGACATCCATCCCACGGTCAAATTCACCGGAACAAATTCGTACAAAGGCAATCCGGTCACGATGATTAGGATTCATGTTCGCTTGAATTTTGAAGACAAAACCTGAAAATTCATCATCGGTGGGTTGCACGATGTCGCCAGCTCGCGTTTTATGCGCATTTGGTTTTGGCGCATATTGCAAATAGGTCTTCAAGAACGTTTCGACCCCAAAATTAGTCAACGCTGACCCAAAGAATACGGGTGTCATGTCACCAGCGGCAACTTTGGCTTCATCAAAGTCGTTTCCGGCTTCTTCAATTAGTTCCATTTCTTCAAGTACATCACGATAAATACTATCTTTCGTGAGCTCATTGCTAGAATCAAGCTTGCCGTCAGCGTCCAATGGTAAGAACGTTTCACCATGGGCCTCATTGTGATAAAGTTCGACACGGTGGTTGTAACGGTCGTATAACCCTTTGAGCCCTTTACCCATCCCAATTGGCCAGTTCATTGGATACGTTTCGATACCCAATACTTCTTCAACTTCATTTAACAAGTCGAGTGGTTCGCGGCCATCACGGTCTAACTTGTTCATGAATGTAAAAATCGGAATCCCCCGCATTTTACAAATTTGGAAGAGCTTCTTCGTTTGGGGTTCGATCCCTTTGGCCGAGTCAATGACCATGATTGCTGAATCGACCGCCATCAACGTCCGATAAGTATCTTCAGAGAAGTCCTCATGCCCAGGGGTATCCAAAATGTTGATCCGTTTGCCGTCATAATCAAATTGCATGACGGAACTTGTAACTGAGATGCCCCGCTTCTTTTCGATTTCCATCCAGTCAGACTTGGCAAAGTTGCCACTCTTGCGGGCTTTAACCGTCCCAGCTTGGCGAACAACGCCCCCAAACAGGAGCATTTGTTCAGTAATCGTGGTCTTCCCAGCATCGGGATGAGAAATAATCGCGAAGGTGCGCCGCGTATCGACCGCCGCCTGTAGTTCTGATTTAGTCATAAAAATTCCTTTCATTAAAAAACGTTATCTAGTTAGCTTCGTATTCACAGGCAAGATTCGCCTTAACCTTACACATTCTACTGATTTTTCCACAAAAAATCCAGTGCTACTCACACTGGATCCCCTTCAATCAGGCTAAGTTAATCTGGAACCCCGAGATCTTTTTTGATCTTCGACGTCGAAATGCCTTCCGTCCGTGGTAGATAAACCACTTCACAGTAGTCTTTGAGAAAATCAAACTTGCCCTGCCAGTCGTCGCCCATGACGAACACATCAATATCATTGTTAACCACGTCACTAATCTTCTGGTCCCAACTGCTTTCCGGTAGGACCTCGTCCACGTAGCGAATGGCTTCCAAAATATACTTGCGGTCTTCAAACGACGTATACGCATGTTTGCCTTTTTCGGCGTTAAATTCATCCGTTGAAACACAAACCGTCAAATGGTCGCCTAAAGCGCGCGCCCGTTTCAATAATCGAATGTGTCCCTTATGCAATAAATCAAACGTGCCATATGTGATGACTTTCTTCAAAATACCACCCCTTGGGACATCACTTGGATGTGCTTAATTATTAATATTATAGCATAGCTCCCATTACGATTTTGGTTTGGTTGTTTTAGTTGTCGTCGCTTGTGTCGCTTTAGCTGGCTGCGGTTGATACACCGTCGTCTGCTTCCGTAACTCCTGCTCATTACGCAATTCAATCATATTAAACACGTAAACGACAACTGTCCGAACGACCGCATAAAATGGAATGGCTAAAATCATGCCCAAAATACCGGCAATATTGCCAGCTGCTAACAATAAAATAATAATGGTTAACGGATGGATTTTTAAAGTCCGCCCGATAATATTCGGATAGATCAAATTCCCATCGACTTGTTGGACGATGACAACAATAATAATGACATAAACAACTTGCATTGGTGAGACCGTAAACGCCACGATCAACGCTGGCGCAATCCCAACATAGGGTCCCAAATACGGAATAATATTTGCCATCCCAGCAACGACCCCGAGCAGTAAGCCATAAGGTTGTGAAATCATCATATAGCCGATTGCCGTGAAAGTCCCCACGAAGAGACATTCAATCACTTGTCCACTAATGTAGCTCGAAATCGTGTCGCCCATTTTCTGAATCAAGCCGATCATTTCAGGGCGTTGCTTCCGTGGTAAGAAGCGGCTGATAGCTGGAATGAATTTGTCACTATCTTTCAACATGTAAAACAAGACCACTGGAATCGTGATCGCCATAATCGTGACACTCGTAACCGTTGAAATGACGGTCACAATACTGGTCGATAGTGAGGACAAGAACGTTTGCGCATACTTGCTGACTTGACCGTTCAGTTGCTTCATATAAGAACTCACGTCAACTTTTTGCAACATTGAACTATTGTTGATCATTTTAGTTGCGGCTTTTTGCATTTCAGTCGCCAAACTTGGCAAATTATAAATTAATTGCGTGACCTGTGAAACCAAGCGTGGGATAAATGAAACAGCCCCGTAAGCCAAAACACCGACTAATAATAGGAAAACAATCGTCACGGCCCACGTGCGTGAAATCCGAAACCTTTTATAGTGCACTCTCATAAGCAGCTTAACGAGTGGATTTAGCATATAAAATAGGAAACCCGAAATCAGGATTGGCATGAAGACCACGTTGAGAAAAGTCCCAATCGGTTGAAACAAAAAACCGAGCTTCGTGCAAACCCAGATCAATGCCGCGACAATCAAAATTTCGAGCGACCAAAACATTAACGATGATTCTTTCAGGCGTTTAAGCAAAGTCGGCCCTCCCTTTTTGGATAATTAAATTTAAATTGACTGATATTGGCTTAAGCATGGCACCTAAAAGGGCACATTGATTAAGCCGAACGCGTTTTAATTATAACCTATTTCCAATTTTACGGGTACTATCCTGAAGTTTGTGACGAAAACTATTTAAATTTGATGAGAATAATGGTAATTTAGTTAAGAAGAACGAAAAATCAAAGGAGTGTCTTAACTTATGTCACGAAAAATTGCTGTTATCGGCATGGGGCACGTTGGCTCAACGGTTGCCCATTACATCGTTGCGGGTGGTTTTGCGGACGATTTAGTCCTCATCGACCCTAAAACAGAAAAAGTAACCGCGGACGCCATCGATTTTGAAGATGCCATGCCAAACTTACCGACCCACACCAATATCATCGTCAACGACTATCAAGCGTTGAAGGATACGGATGTCATTATTTCAGCCTTAGGCAACATCAAGTTGCAAGATAACCCTAATAATGATCGCTTCGCTGAATTACCATTTACTAGCGCTCAGGTTAAAGACGTCGCCGGTAAAATCAAGGCGAGTGGCTTCAACGGCATCATCGTTGCCATCACGAACCCGGTAGATGTCATTACCTCAATCTATCAAGCCGTCACCGGACTACCTAAGAATCATGTGATTGGGACTGGGACGTTGTTGGACTCCGCACGAATGAAACGTGCTGTTGCCAAAGAACTGCACCTCGACTCGCGTTCGGTCACCGGTTACAACTTGGGTGAACATGGGAACTCCCAATTCACCGCATGGTCAACCGTTCGCGTATTGGGTCAACCAATCACTAAAATTGCCGCTGAGCGCGGTTTGGACTTAGTCGCACTCGACAAGGCTGCCCGCCAAGGTGGGTTTGCCATTTTCCATGGTAAGAAATACACGAGTTACGGCGTCGCAACCGCAGCTGTCCGTTTGGCCAATGTGGTGTTGAATGACGCCTTGACTGAACTCCCTGTTTCTAATTACCGTGAAGAATACGGCGTCTACCTCTCCTATCCCGCAGTCGTCGGTCGCGACGGAATCGTCGAACAAGTTCAACTCGACTTAACCGAAGAAGAACTCAAAAAGTTACAAATTTCCGCTGATTACATCAAAACTAAGTTTGCCGAAAGCCAAGCAAACTAACAAACAGCATTTTAAACTAAAAGAACTGTTCAGAAGTAGCGACACTTTCTGAACAGTTCTTTTTGTGATTTTATGATTAAAACGTGGCACAACAGACAACTTACCCCGCCTACTGTGCCGGACTGAACTTTTTATTAACTAAATTCCATATCGTGATTGTTTTGCTTGGCTAAGGTCGCAACGATCTGTAGCCAATCTTTCATGCTGACCATGACCGCTGAATCTTGGGTATTGGGATTTTCCACCTCAATGGATTCGTGACCTTGGTTTACGATCGTTAATAGCTGGTTAATATTTTTCTTAGCCAGTGCAGTGGTGACTTTTTTCATATTCGCCATCTCCCAACTTGTTGAATGATTGAAGATATTGTGCCCCAAACGTGCGGACACGTCAAGCATTTTCGCAAGCTTTTTGACGACTCGGAAATAACTTGAATCTTGGTGAACAGTTTACACTAACCATTCCTCAGTTGCACCTAATTCGTTCGCAATTAACTGAAAATTAACCTTGATGGCGTTCAAACATTGTTTTTAGGACATTTCGAATAATCTTAAGCTGTTCAGCGGATACTGGTTGACCATGATATTCAAAGCGATTTTTTCGATTCTCAATCACCTTTTTTAAATCAACCGCCGTGGTCGTGGGAGTTTCAGCCGTCTTGCCTTCTTTACCAACTAACTTGGCATACGTCGTTCCCAAGACTTGAGCGACCTCGTTCAGGGTTCCTTTAGACGGGGTATGCTTCTTCCAACTATAAATAGCGCTGGCGCTCAACCCGGCTAACGTGGCAACTTCAGCTAAGGTCAACCCATTTTTCTTGGCAAATTTACGGATGTTTTTCAATAATTCGCCATTATCTAACTTCATAAACGCCATACACGGCACCTCTTCGCTTTTAGGTTACGTTATGAAATATACCGAGATTTTTGCTAAAAAGCAAGCCGTAATTCGTTTTATTCTTGAATAACACCTGCTCGCAAAAGGCATCCGTTACAACTGCAATCCAAGCCCCCATGATTTAATCAAATGGCAACGCCCCTGAAACGTTTTTGCAATCTAAGACTCCTATGCTATGGGTATAAAATTACAGGTCTCATAGTGAAAGGATTGGTCCAAATGAAACGCTTTGCCGCTATCATCGTTATGTTGTTTGCTAGTCTCACTTTGTTCTTCGCAACACCTCAACCTGTGGCAGCGAAAGCAACCAATCGGATTTTAACCACGACTGGCTTCGCGCGGACCGCCTTTGTCATGAAACGCACAAACGGAACCGTTGTTCAATTTCGCGGACCCGCTCAAAACTTCCAATTTAAAACAATTCACTTACTCCGAAACTATGGTCAAACAACTTGGTTCGCCACGCAAAAACGGCGTCTACGTTTGAAGACCGGTCAGCAACAGACTTATTATTACGTCACTAACAGTCAGCGGACGGCCGCTGGTTGGGTCTGGGATAATAATTTGAAACGTTCAACTCATTCTTTTACGAACTTAATGACCGTGGCTAAGACCAAAGTTGGTGACCGTTACCGCTGGGGCGCGGTTGGACCGAATCGCTTCGATTGTTCCGGCTATACCCAGTACGTTTTCAAACATGGGGCTAGTAAAAATCTGCCTCGGCTGGCACAAGCACAATATAGTCACTATCGAAAAGTCGGCCGTTATCAAGCCAAACAAGGCGACTTGATTTTCTTTGGTAACAGTACCCGGTCAATCACGCACGTTGGCATCTACACCGGCCACAATCAAATGATCAACGCCCAAGACAGCGGCGTTAAATATTCAAAGGTCTACGTTCCATGGTGGCACGTCGTTGGTTACTCACAACCCGTCAACTTCAGTTCTTAACCTACCACCATCTAAAAAAGGCGAGTCTGGAAATTTATGCCAGACTCGTCTTTCATTTAGTTTAATCGTCTACGAGCAGCCACCAAAATTTCTGGCGCTAACCCTAAACGTTCGGCCAACCAAATCGCTTCACTAGCGCCGACTTGATTGAGTAACAACTGGTAAGTTGGTTCCAACGTCTGCCGATCAAAGGCCATTGTCGCCGTCATAAAAGTTGGGCAACTGACGGCATAACTTTTAATCGCGCTAAAATGCGTGGTCGCAACGATGGTCGCCTGTTGTGCGCGCAGGTACTCAATAATCGCGATACTCAAGGCAGAACCCTCTTCTGGATCAGTCCCACTCCCAATTTCATCTAACAAAATCAGCGCGTTTGGTTGAATCGCATCGGTCATCGTAACCAAGGTCGTCATTTCAGCCGCAAAGGTACTCAACTGCGCCGCTAAGCTTTGATTATCACCAATGTCGAGCCAGACTTGCGCAAACACGGGAATCTCCGTGCCAGCCGCAGCCGGAACTTCCAATCCGACTTGCACCATTAACACAAACAGCGCAATCGTTTTGAGGACGACCGTTTTACCACCAGAGTTAGCCCCAGTGATCATTAGACCTTGATGCGAAGCAAGCTCGACGTCTAACGGCACCGCTTTTTGACCAAGTAACGGATGGCGGCCATGCCGAATATTCAAGTGTTGATTTGTATTCAACTTAGGCTGACAGCTATCGGTCTGTAATGCATACTCTCCACGGGCTATAATCTGGTCTAACTGACTCATCAACTGTTGATTTTGTAACAGTTGGGGCCACCGCTGTTGAACGTCGCCTGTCAGTGTGGCTAAGATTTGATAAACTTCAGCGCTTTCTTCCGCAATCAAACCGGCAAGCACTTGACCACGTTGACTCGCCATCTTAGGCTCAAAGAAGACCGTCGACCCGGTTCCGGATTGATCAATGATTTGACCGGGAAAACGGGTCTTATAACTCGATTTCAACTGAATACAAACGTGATCATTTCGCGTAATCAACCGACGACTTTGAACCGCTTGCGGATGTTTTTGAATGAATTGGGTCAGTGCCGCCTGAACTTGTTGGCGTTGCTGGCTAATTTTTTGCCGAACGCGTGCTAATTCAGGCGTAGCTTGGTCGGCGACTTGATCATGCGTAATCTCCGCCGTCAAACGTTGCTGCAATCCACTTAAACCTGTGACTGGTGACATTAACGCCACCAAGTTTGGCGCAATTGCCGCATGTTGTCGTAACGTGGTCATCAAACGCTGGCCACTTGTCAAGAAGGCCCCAATTAGGCCAAGTTGTGCCGCATTCAGTAATAATCCTTGATCGAGTTTCGTTTGAATCGCAGTCAATTGATCCAGATTAAAAAACGTCAACATGACGGAATTTAGCAGTAGCTGATGCGCTTCATTGGTCAAGTTCAGTTGTGCTTGAACCGCCGCTAAATCGGTCATAATTGGACTTGCTTTAAGCTGATCTGCGGCCACCGCACTGTGCGTATAAGTCGCAACCGTCATCAAGACTTGATCAAGCTGTGTTAATTGTTTAATATTTTTCTGCATAATTTCTCCTTGCAATGTACAGCAACGGAGAATCGTTCTATATTAGTGCCTATTCCATCCGTAGTGCTGTACTTAAGATTGACACATTGCTGTGCCGGACATAGTGACTTGCTTCAGCGCACTCATTAAATTCGCTCCTTATTTTTTCTCGGGGTTAACTGTAACACAACGACAAACAGTTCGTAAACTTTGGCCTTCCTTGTGAGTACAGTGTGGATTTGAAATTGTGCACTATTGCCGCCTACCGGTCGGGGTGTTTAGGGCTGGAACGCTGTGAATCGGTTTCGAGCCAAAGGACGGTCTCGAAAGCCGATTTTTGACTAACCGCGGAAAATTCCCGCGCTAAGTCAAATCCCACGGCTGAACCCTAAACATCCCGACCTCTCGGCTAAATTCAGTAGAATCAATTAGATAACAGTGATGACTCTTGATTGATGCAACTAGCAATCTACGTCGCTCAGACTCATTACGACAATTTTCCGGATGAGATTAGTATTTGAGACTAACAATCAAGACTATTCGAATAGCTGAGACCAACGCAATAAATACCACTTATCCACCACTATTTTTGATGGCCATTACCACTTCATGATGGACATGAATACATCTTGAACAGCTGCTTGGGCCAAGAATATTACCCATTTTTCTGCTTTCACTGATTGACATTTTCACTGCACTAAAATAAACAATCCTATCATGAATCTAATCATACTGGTGTTAGATATGCCCAAAATAGATTCATACCAATTATCGTGCAAAACAGTTGATTAGCTGTAGGCTGTTGCTGATGACATTGGCCGTGTGGGTGGCGTTTGACCGGCGTATTTCCGGTCTTACACCACGGACTGACCGGGAGATTTGCGGTTTTGGCAAAGCTTCCGGGCGAGGGGCAAGACGGGCCTCAGGCTTGACCCGGTCCCTCGGCCGCATGCCATCAGCAACAACCGGAAGCGGTATTAATCCACTAACCTTCATTTTATGATTACTAAAACAGCCAGTCCAGCCGGAGCGGCAACCTGCAACTATTCCGATTTCATTCAACAAGCAGTGCAAAAAAAAGACACCCAGGCGGATGTCTTTTTTGCTAAATTACGCTACTGGCTCGCCGCCAGCAGAGCTATTGCCGACGTGATAATTCTTGATAACGGCTATACCAGATATCAATGTATTCTTGTGAAAATGGGCCTTTCTTGTGCTTGATCCAATCAACTAAGACTTTCACATTGGCTTTTAAAATGCGATCGGTCTCGGTCGGATACTGCCATTTGGCGCCATGTTCCTCATACTCATCAACATCTAATAACCGACGTTCACCATCGGGGAAGACTTTGACGTCTAAATCGTAATCGATGTACTTCAAAGCCTCTTTATCTAAAACGGCTGGTGACGCTAAGTTACAATAATATGAAACACCGTTATCGCGAATCATCGCCACGATATTAAACCAATAATGCTTATGAAAATAAACGATTGCCGGTTCGCGAGTCACCCATCGCCGGCCATCATCTTCGGTGACGAGCGTGTGATCGTTGCAACCAATTAGGACATTTTCGCTTGTTTTGAGTACCATTGTATCGCGCCAAGTTCGATGTAAACTCCCGTCGTGCTTATAGCTTTTGATCGTAATGAAGTCGCCTTCCTTAGGTCCTTTAGCTTCGCGCGTCATGTTTAGCCCAACTTTCCAAAACATAGGGTGAAAATTTCATCGAATTTCATTAAACATTATAACAGATTTTAATGCGACGCGCGTACCTATTTATAGCATTTCACTCATCTGCAACTTGTTCATCAATAAACCGATTAATATCATCCATTAGGAAGCCCTTTTGGTAGAGATTGCGTTTTGTGCGTTGGCAGCGTTCCGAAAAGGCGTAGGCGTGATTACGCCGCCACAGTTTTTCCCCTTGACGCACCAACGCCTCCCATTGTTCATCTACATCTGGTTCTAAATCGAGGGCCTTAATTGCCGCTGTCACGATTTCATTATCAAACCCTTTAGTCATCAAGCCTTGGCGAACTTTTTGTTGCATCGTTCTGAACGCTTGGTTGTGATAGCGTTTGACCAGTTTCTTGGCCGCATCCGTCGCGTTTTCCAACCGGTCATCCGCTGTAAATTGACCAGCTAGTGCATCATCAATCAATTGTTCACCGACGCCTTTTTGGCGAAGCTTTTGACGAATCACGCGCGGGCCCTTGTCAGACGTTCGTTTGGCCGTCCGTACATAAGCCGCCGCGTATTCTTCATCACTTAATAGATGTAACTCGCGCAAATGTTGCATCGTTTGCGTAATAACTTCTTCGTCGATTTCTTCGTCACGTAATTTATCATGGACTTCTTTTTCCGTCCGCAATTGATGAGACAGATAGTCTAAAGCACGTGAATAGGCCTTGGACACATCATCGGCTGCAATCATTTCGGCAGCTAACGACTCATCGACCTCCATGCCTTTAAAGACGCGAAACTTGATCATGACCGCTTCACTAATTGGAAATGCATACTTATCATCTAAATAAACGTTATACCGGCCAGAGCGTTTCTGGGCCATAATTTTCGTAATCTTTTTTGTCATCGTCTCAGCCCCTATTAAATCTAATTTAACAAAAAAGCTTAGAATTTGCCAAAGTATTTATCCGTCGTCCGTTCAATTTCACGTTGAGTCACCACATAATCATGACTCTCCAACGTGAACTGGGCAAAACCACACAACATTTTCCAATCACACCGCTGGGCTAATGGCACCAAACTAAATTGTTGTTGAGCGATTAAAGTGCTAATCATGGCCAATTGTAACCGTTGACTATCATTTAATTGACGTTGCAGCCGTTTGAAACTGATGGGAACGATCAAATGAACCAAGTCCAAATAGTTTAATTCCGTGCGTTTAGGGCCAATCCGAGTTAAATCAGTCAGCTGGACTGAACTTAGCCAACTGGTTGACTTTTGCGTGACTGCCGATAATGGAATCAGACAAACGTTGCCGTTAATAAATGGGAGCTTCTGACAAGTGATCTGATTCATCAACGCCACTTGCTCAATATACTGATGCTGCCAATACGGTGCTTGCCAACTCATGGCACGCATCAATTCACGCGTCGTCTGGGTTGTTTTCAAAATACCGCGTTGTAAGTCAAAAATCACCGCATTCTCAAGGCAATTTTCACGACTAATGTCAAGTAAGTAAAAAGTGTTATGAAAGCTAAGTTTCACACTCGCTACTGGCTGGGCCCACCGTAAAATACGGCATTGGTTGGTTAGATCGAACGTGTTTGGGAGCTTAGACCAGATGTAATCATTAAAACTGGGGTGGGGCTGGTTACTATTTTTCATAGAACAGTTCCTCCAGAATGCCGACAACGCGGCAGTTACACAAGTTTGTGTACTCAGTTAATGGTTAGGTAACGGAATAACCAATCAAGTTAACCACAGCTTACCAGCCGCGTACGTGAAATGCTAGTCACTTTGTTCAAAAGTCGGTCAATTCTTAATAGAATGCCATAATTAGCTGCATCTTATACAAATTTGGCGAGTTTTCGCCCACTCGGCTAATCACACGATAACGGTTAAGCTAGGGTCAACCTTGGCCAAGGCAACCTAACGATTTGAGGATATGACCATGCGAACTGATCGACTTGAAAACCAAGCAGCTTTTGACTTACTGGCTGAACCAGCCCACCAACGCCTATTATATGGTGCACTCAAAGCCGCCAATGTCACAAAAGGCCATCCGCAATTTGAAGATTGCGTGACCACTGCCCACCTGACTTGGCTCGCGGCCTATCAAAATTACGAACCAGACTTGCCAGAAAATCTGGCGGACTTTCGAAAATTTGCCTTTCGCCGCATCAAATGGCGTACCCTCGACTATTTGCGCAAACAAACGCTACGGTCGCAGTCACAAGTCCCGATGACCCACGCTGCCGAAATCAGTATCACCCCGATGATCAGTCGTGAACGGCAATGGCAACTCACCGATTTACTGACGAGTTTGTTGGATCAATGTCGGCCCGGTGAACGGATCTACTTAACAGAATTCTTCTTAGACGAGCAAACGGTCGCCGAGATCATGGCTAATCATGGTGTCAGTCGTCGAACCGTCTATAACTGGCGGGCGAGTTTGCTGAAAAAGGCGCAGGCGCTCTATGAAGCTGAACAATAATTGCACTTTTTTGCCAGGCTAACCGTTGGTATCTTGTAAGCTTACAAAAAAACTCAAGGAGGTTCCAGCATGCAAACTTGGCAAACAAGTACCCTTTCCGTAACTGTCGCAACCGATGACCCACACGCCGCTAAACGGACGTTCAACAATATCGTCGCGGATGTCAACGACACCCAGATCACCGCTCTTGGCGCAGTCGTCGGCCAATTGGCAAACGCCCCATTTACCACGGCTGTCCTGAAAACGACCACTAATTTCATCATCTAATGAGTTGGAATGGCACGCTGACGAAATTCTAGTCAGCGTGCCATTTTTTAACTCAATTGCACTATTTGGCACCCCTAGCCGTCTGTATTAATGTAAGCTGGCCAGCCTACTAAAAACTCTAGGAGGATTCACATGAACAAAACTTGGATGAAATCAACGTTGGCAGTCGAAATGCTGGACGGCGAAAACGTCGTTCGCAAACAGGCCTTCAACGCCATCGCACCCGAAGCTACGAATGAACAACTCACGAGTTTTGGCAAAACGCTTGAAACCTTAACTGGTCAATCGTTCCGAAACGCCAAAATTGCCAACTTCTATCAATACGTCGCACCTGTTGCCTAACTTAGGAGGACTTAATCGATGAAAACTTTAGATATGAGCTTTAAAACTAGCACGGCCAAAATCCATCACTTGAAATTGCACTATGCCAGTGATGGTCTGACCAAGGAAGTGGTCGCAAAAGCCATGGCTGACTTAGCTGCAACCCAGTTATTCACCAAGGACGGTGTCAACTTAGTCGCAGAACCCGTCGCCGCCAAGTATGTGGAAACGGTCGAAACACCCATTATCGACGCACCCAAAGCTTAGTTAGCTGAGCTTGCTGTTACGAAAGCCCCCGTGATCGACAACCTTGATTGGTTGCTGATTGCGGGGGCTTTTTAGTAATTACACAGTATATTTCAAATATCACAAGCCAAGCGGGTCGCTTTGGACGTCTGCCGCTCAACATTATAGATTTCGACAATGATACTATTGCCAACTGGATGCCAATCGATGGCTTTGACCAGCTCACGCATGAACAAACGGGTAATCTGCGTTTTGATTGAAATACCGCTCCGATCCACGTCATCATAAAAGATGACCCGCTGATCAAGCTTATCCACCTTGAAGTAATAATAGGCGTAATGCTCGGTCCCTCGCTTCAGAATCAAGTGGTAAGAAGAATTATAATCGGCTGGAAAAACTGTGAGACCATCGTCGTTCATGTCATTAACATCCTTTTTAAACTAGATTTTCGTTAATTGCTGCTATTATTGTAACGTGAAGTCGGGAAAAATAACACTTAGAATTCGATTATTGCTGATGATGGACATAATTTTGTTCAACGGCAGCCTTGTCTGCCTGCCACCAGGCACGATGTTCACGATACCACCGAATCGTCTGACCTAAGCCGGCACTAAAATCTTGGTAACGTGGTCGCCAGCCCAACTCAGTTTGTAATTTACTGGCATCAATTGCGTAACGTAAATCATGCCCCGGACGGTCTTTAACCCAATCAAAAGCATCAATTGGCTGTCCTAGTTGTTTTAAAATTGCTTGTAAAACAGCTAAATTAGTCCGTTCACCAGTTGCCCCAATAAGATAAGTCTCACCGATTCGCCCCTGGGTTAAAATAGCCCAGATTGCGGCAGAATGATCATCAACATGAATCCAATCTCGAACATTAGTCCCTTGCCCATATAATTTGGGCCGTCGTCCGGTTAAGACGTTAGTAATCTGACGTGGAATAAATTTTTCAATATATTGATACGGTCCATAATTATTAGAACAGTTAGAAATAGTCGCTTGTAAGTTGAATGACCGCACCCATGACCAGCAATGATATTGAAGCATTGAGCAACAACCCAATCTATTCATGAAACTAAAAAAGACACGTAGTGTTAGGATTTTGTTAATCAAAGAGGACGGTAGGATTTGAGCGTGTACATATAAGTGTATACGTTCCATCTAATTAAGTGACATTTTTCTACTAGTGAGGGGTCTGAATTTGTGGTATAATTCAAATTGGTTATTTTATCATAATTAGATTAAGTAAACAGAAGTGCAGGTGAGGGGTTTTACTTGAATCTTATAAAGATAAAATAAAAATTAGAATGGTTACTTAAACTTTCACATCAATTATTTGATGAAATAAGGTTCCGACAATAAAAGAATATTAAGTTGGATACTACATATGATAACTAAAATCATATGTAGTAAGTTTCAGCATCAAAACAAAAAAATTTTGAGGTGTATATCGGTCATGGAAATCAAAAGTAACAGTGAAGATCACAATAATGAAGTTGCATTTTCACTCTCTTACCGTCTTTGTAAACGTATTGTTGATATTGTTTTTTCCAGTCTTGCTTTAATAGTATTGAGTCCTATCTTTGTACTAGTGCTTATCCTAGATCACGTTGACCAATCAAGTCGAGGTCCACTCTTTTATAGACAAACTCGCATTGGACTACACGGAAAAAGATTCGGTATGTATAAGTTTCGATCAATGGTAGTAAACGCTGAACAGAAGCTTCACGCCAATAAAGAATTATATGCAATGTACGTAAACAATAATTATAAGTTAGAGCCTCAGGTGGATCCAAGAATAACAAAAATTGGTCGTTTTTTGAGAGAAACCTCGATTGATGAAATACCACAATTTATAAACATCTTACGTGGAGAAATGAGTATTGTAGGTCCTCGACCGGTTGTCGAAGAAGAATTAGTTGAGTACAATCAGAATAAGTTATTATCTGTTAAGCCTGGTGCCATGGGGCTGTGGCAAGCGAGTGGCCGTAGCAAGATTGGATACCCGGAACGCGCAAGAATTGAAATGAGCTATATTGATCGTGCAAATTTGTTTTATGATTTTAAAATAATTATTATGAACTTGGTTAATATTTTCCTTCGAAAAGGCGCTTACTAATGACATTATTCTAAATTAGTTAATTTCAAGGCAAAAAAATTAAAATTTCTGAAGTCAATCGCGTTTTATTCATAGAATCGATGTTAATCGCAAAACTTCAAAAAAGAGATTTGAAAGAGCCTTTACGCTCACTCAAGTCTCTTTTTTTGAGCCTGAATAAAGGTAAGCACCCAATGACTGACCGTCTATGATTGTTACTGAATACACAATATGATTACCTCATCAAATAAATGGTGAGGTTTTTTACTATAGATAACGCGTAATGCTAGTTCTGTAATATTTCTAGTGAAACAGTAAGCACCGAATAACTGACCGTCTATGATTGTCACTAAATACACGATATGATTACCTCATCAAATAAATGGTGAGGTTTTTATTATGGATAAACAGGATATTGTCAAAGTTGAAATGCCACATAAAGTTAGGTCGGCGGCGCCACAGGCGACGGCGACCAAAGCAGTTCAGCTTCGTGTTGGACAAAATAAGTCGGTCATCATTTACAACAAGGCCAGTGGTTATATTGTGGACGCACTATTAAAGGTGGTGTTTGACGATGCTCATTAATATGGATGCAGTTCATCAGACTTATATTGTTTGTGGAAAAATGGATTTACGCCGTGGCATTGATGCTTTGGCGGCCGTCGTACAGGAACAATTTGCATTATATCCATACAATCAGGCTTTATATCTGTTTTGTGGTACCCGAAAAGACAGTTTCAAAGCGCTATATTGGGATGGAGATGGCTTTCTATTGCTTTACAAACGGATTGAAGCCGGCCCCGACTACAGTGGTCGGTTAATCAAGGCGAAGTCCGAAAGCTAACCTATCTACAATTATCAAGACTGTTGGGAGGATGGTCACTGGATTTGACCATTCACAAAATCAAACCGCCAAAAGTAAATAAAACGCTTTCTGCCGGCGTCAGACTATGATAAACTCAATAACAAGAAAACATAGAATGAGTGGTTATATTATGACGCCAGAAGAAGAAATTGCCGACTTAAAAAAGAAGATTCAAGAACAGGCTGAGATCATTGACTTTTGACCAAACGACTATTTGGCCAAAAGTCAGAGAAAATTAATACTGATCAAACCTCTTTGTTTGATGAGGATAATAGTGTTTTTAGCCAACCAGAGCAAACTGGGCAAGAAAACCAATCAAATAAAGCTAAGCGGACACGGCAAGCAGTCGTAAATTCAAACGTTCCCGTTCAAGAGACTGTCATTGAGCTGCCGGATAAGCTGTGTCCAAACGGACACGGCTTAGTTGCCGTGGGTAAAAAACTTGCACGTGAAGAACTCCACTTCCGGCCGGTCAAGCTTTACTTAGAAAGAATCTACACAACGACATATAAATGCCCCTCATGTGAATTAATGGATGGTTTAGCTCATCTAATTCAATCACAAGCCCCAAAAGCGTTGATACCACATAGTTTGGCATCAATTTCAGTAATAACTGAAATTTTACATAAAAAGTTTGAACTAGGAGTACCCTTGTATCGAAAGCTCCAAGATTGGAAGCGCCTCGGCGTGGACCTAAGCGAAACAACTATCGCTAATTGGATGATCAAGATTAGCCAACTTATGGAGCCATTGTACCAGCAGTTGCGTCAGCAACTGGTTCAACAACCATGTCTACAAGGTGATGAGACGCCAATCGAGGTGTTACACGAACCTCCTCCTATATGTGGGTGATGCGTAGTGTTACCCATCAGGCACAGCGAGGAGTCTTTTATGCTTATGGCACTAGTCGTGCGGGCAGTTTCGCTAAATCACTTTATAATGGTTTCACAGGAACACTTCAATGCGACGGTTATTCCGGCTATAACATCCTAGATGATTCAGTCACCAGAGTCGGTTGTTGGGCTCATGTCAGACGGAAATTCTATGACGCCGCTAATTCCGGCAAGAGCTTTAAGATGAGTCCGCCATTAGCATTACTCAATAAAATGTTTCACAATGAACGCGAGTGGCAGCATTTATCACCACAAGTGAGACGCCGGCGTCGCCGCAGTCAGCAACGAAAACTACTAAAGCGTTTTTGGCGTTGGATCGATGCGGTCGATGTTTTACCTAAGAGTCGATTAGGCAAGTCCGTGGTTTATGCTCGAAATCAACGAGCTTCGTTGAATCGAATCATTAATAATGGTTCCGTCGACTGGAGTAACAATGCGTCGGAGAGAAATATGAAGACCTTGGTCATAGGGCATAAGAATTGGTTATTCAGTACCAGCCAAGCTGGTGCGATTTGGATGACTTTGATTGAGTCGGCCAAGGCCAACGGCATTGATCCGTCGGCATATCTTAAATGTTTATTGAAAAACATTCCACAACTTCCAACATTTTGCGAATCCGGCAGATCTAGAAGCTTATTTGCCATGGAACTTTAAACCAGAACCAAAAATGATCAGCAGTAGTAAACAAAGCGAAGTCGCTTAGATGCATGGACAAAACAGCCACGGCTCCAAAAACGAGAGTTCGGGGTGTTTTTCATTTTTCAATACGGTCAGTTATTGGGGGCTTACAGATTTCAGGCTATTTTTGTGAATAAATCGGGATAACAGCATTTATTTATATTATATATATATGTCTTCTTCAAAAAAAGAATCCGGATTGGTTTCAGTTTATATTCATAATTAAATGTCCCATTTTTCCAGTCTATCGTGATTGGTCAACCAATTTTTCCTTTATTTGTTGATATAATTATTTATACTAACAAACAAAGCCACTTCATTAACATAAGTAATCTCATGGGTTATATAAATTTCACAAGCCACTATTCTATCACTCTCAATCCCCTCTGAACTACTATGATACAATACTAGGGATGTTACTAAAAGCAGTGATATCGCTCGTTTTATTGAATCAATTTACTTGGAGAGCGCTACTATGAAAATTGTCCGTAACTATTTCTATACCGTTGGCTACAATATTTTAATATTACTAACACCCCTCATCACAGTACCGTATATTTCACGTGTTTTGGGTCCAACTGGTGTCGGCATCAACGCCTCAACCAACTCCGTCATCACCTATTTCCTCTTATTTGGGACAGTTGGAATTACCATTTATGGCAATCGCGAAATTGCTTTCAGCCGCGATAACCGAGCCAAACGTTCACAGAATTTCTGGGAAATTGAATTATTACAATTTAGTACCATCTGCCTCGCCTATTTGGGTTTCCTACTTTTCCTCTTCTGGGAAAACCAATTTAAATTGTACTTTTTTTATCAATCTTTCTATATCATTGCTGGTGCCTTCGATATTTCTTGGTACTTTATGGGTTTAGAAGACTTTAAAAAAACAGTTTTGCGCAATACTTTGGTCAAACTGCTGTCTTTGGTCGCCATCTTTACACTAGTTAAAACTCGCGCAGATGTAGGCGTTTATATTTTAATTTTGTCCGGATCACAAGTATTAGGAAACTTAACCTTGTGGCCTTATCTACGGCAATCGGTTGATTGGCCACGTTGGCGTCAACTACGGCCTTGGCGCCACTTAAGACCTTCAGTGGCCCTCTTTATCCCACAAATTGCCACCACCGTCTACTTGGCCCTCAATAAAACGATGCTATGGCAACTCGATTCCGTCACAGCGTCTGGCTTTTATGATTACTCTGACAAACTGGTCAAACTTGTCCTAGCACTCGTCACAGCAACTGGAACCGTGATGTTACCACATATTGCAAATTTATTTATGAAAAATCAGCTGGAAAAAGTGAAACAGTATTTATACGCCTCATTTGATTTCGTCAGTTGTATTGCCATGCCAATGGCCTTTGGGATTGCGGCCATTGCGACGACCTTGGCCCCTTGGTTTTTTGGCAAGCAATTTGCAGCAGTCAACACTATTCTGATGATTGAAGCCCCAGTGATCGTCTTGATTGGACTCAGCAATGTTCTCGGTCAACAATTTCTATTGCCGACTAAACGAACCAAAGCTTACACAATTTCGGTTACTTTCGGTGCCATTGTCAATATGATCTGCAATGTCCCACTAATTTTAGTCTGGGGGGTTCAAGGTGCCATGACGGCCACTTTGATTTCAGAATGTTGTGTCACGGGCTATCAACTCTATGTCACCCGCCACGAGTTGAATTTGCGCCCGTTACTTGGTAGCTTCATGAAGTACTTAGGGGCAGGCATCATCATGTTTATTGTGGTCTACAACCTGAACCTTAATATGCGGATTGGTGTTTTGAGTTTAATGACGCAAATGACCATTGGTGGTCTCATCTATGCCGGATTATTACTGATCCTTCAGCCTCAAATTTTCACGACTGTCAAAACATTAAAGAATCGCTAAAAAGGCAAACTGGGCGCGGCTCCGCGTGCACTGTACCCTGTCAAGTTGACACTTGAAATAATATAAAATTTGTTTGTCTTGTCTGTTTTATGAAATGGCTTG
>NZ_BJDI01000019.1 GCF_005405065.1 Lactiplantibacillus nangangensis
CTTTTCAAAATTAAAAAACGTCCTCGGAATTTTAAGTTTTCCAAGGACGTATTTTATAGGCTCTTTGTCAAACGGCTATTGATGAATGATCCTATGAAAATGGTATTAAACCGCTAATCGGACGAGTTGATTAACTGGCAACCTATCCGTTGGCTGATTTGCTATTTTTTCAAACTCATCCGATTGACGTTGCTGAGACTGCGGTCGCGGTACTGCTTGGGCGTGCTGAACTTGCTCGGTTGGAACTTGTTGCTGTTGATAAATCAAGACAGCGCTCAAGATGCCAATTCCAGTGCTTACAGCTAGTAACATTTTTTTCATTCTTCATCCCCCGTTCAAACTCAATCGTCCACAAGTTAATCAAGGATACCATCAAAAAATTGAGTTATATGCCGGTGACGCCCACTAGTTTAATTATTAATAATGTTGTCGGCAACCAAGCAGCGTCTGTTAACCACCAGTTTTCAAATTATCATTTGAATCTAACTTGACAGTGACCCGCATTTATTACAATTATTATGAAAATAATAAAAAAGAACTGTTTCGCAAACAGTCCTCTTAACGCTAGTCGGCCGCTACTTCTGCCAACTTTTGATCTAGATACTTTTTCAAGGCACTTTGTGGATGAAAACCGACTACTTTTTCCGCGGGTTTACCATTTTTAAAAACGACTAATGCGGGAATGCTCATGATCTCAAATTGTTCCGCAATCACTTTATTCGCATCAACGTCCAACGACGCAAATTTAATTTTGCCGTCGTAGTCAACATCCAAGGCTTCTAGCACCGGCGTCTGCATTTTGCACGGTCCACACCAATCCGCCCAAAAATCGACCACAGTTAGTGCTGTGCCCTCGGCAACTGATTCAAAGTCAGCGCCATTGACTGGTTCAATCATTTCAATTCCTCGTTTCAACTCAAGTTTGTTTTTATGATAGCACGTTTGCACCCCAATTTTCGCCTTTAAAGTTCGTCAACTACCGCTAATCGTAACCTGACGCAATCAATTCCCTACACAAATAGTTTCAGATTCGATATAATAGCGTTATAGAAACGATATAGCTTAAGGAGGGGGATAAATTTTGCCAACTAAACCAGCACAATCAGATCAGACCACTAAATTAGTCGCATCCGTCGCCGCTGACCAACTCGGCATCAAAGCAGTGACCTTACGAAAATACAGTACTATGATTGAAAAACAACTCAACAACGAAGATCTCTTTCGCAGTAGCGGGACGAGTCACCGCCTGTATACCGCAGCTGATTTGGCCGCCTTCAAGGACGCCATCACGCTAACGGAACAGGGAACGACTTTAGCCGAAGCGCTGCAACAGAGCTTTCACCAGCCACAGCCCAAGACGACCTTAGTGGTTGAAAAGACCGTGACAAACAAACCAATCACGTCAGTGGCAACACCTAAGCCTGCGCCACGACAGCCAGAACCAACTGGTCCGACTAATCAGGAGTTATACAAGCAACAAGAACAGATGATTCGCCGTCTTGACTCGCTTAACAGCCGATTAAATCAAGTTTTAGTCAAGCTTGACCAACAAGCAGCGCCACACCCACAGCGTCCATGGTGGCACTTCTGGAAAGACTAATCACAACTGTTTAGCCTTTCGTTGCACACTTTGACCACCGTAATAGCACTAATAAAATCGCGATTCAGAAATCAGTTGAAGCTTTCTGAATCGCGATTTTATGATTAACGCCATCACTCATCTGAAATTCGTTTCTCGGCAGGCGACAACGATCCACTCGTAGCCAACAAAAAAAGGTGCTAATCAGCACCTTTTTTAGGTTGTTTAGTCTTCCGTTTCAGCGACATGGTTTTCGTATGCAGCCTTAATTTCGTTAATCAAGTCTTCATCCTTCAACCCAGTTGTTTCGCGAATCACTTGTTCGATTGGTTCGTCCTTCAGCATTTGTTGTAACTTCACGCTTTCGCTATCATTTGGATAGTTGAAGAAGAACATCATACCAGCAGTGTCAACTAAGGCACTGTAGTCACGGCCGCGTTCCTTCAATTCGCGAATTGGGCGAATGAAGCGTTCGTCAAAGCCAAGCTTCCGAATTGGCGTCCGACCAACCCGTTCAATATCATCTGAGATATATGGGTTTTCGAAACGGCTCAAGATCTTCTTTTGGTAAGCATGGTGAACTTCAGGATCAAAGCCCCACTTTTGAATGAGCAAATCACCAGTTTCAGCTAAAACGTGCTTAGCTTGTTCAACGACACTGTCATCTTTGACCGCTTCGCCGATAGTCTTGTAGCCCTTCATATTGCCAGTATAGGCAACCGTGGCATGACCAGTGTTAACAGAGAACAACTTGCGTTCAATGTATGGTTCCAAGTCTTCCGCATAGTCGACACCCTTAAGTTCAATCTTAGGGTTAGCCATTTGTGACTTGTCGATAACCCATTCCTTGAATGGTTCCACGGAAACGAACAATGGATCGTCGTGCTTTTGTAATGGCACAATGCGGTCAACCGCAGCGTTAGGGAAACCAATATATTGGTCAGCCCAAGCTTTTTCATCGTCGTTCAATGCTTCATAAACTGATTTCTTTAATGATTGACTCCCGCCAATCATGTTTTCGCACGCAATCACATCGATTGGTTGGGTGTTGTTATTCGTTTGACGTAACTTAATCCCGTCAGCAATTAAGGGTGCAATGAACTTCAAAATCTTAGGACCAATGGCCGTTGTCACCATGTCAGCGTTTGCAATCTCTTCTGCGACCGCTTTAGGATCCTTGCCATTGTTGATTCCTTTGACATCATGAACTTCGATATGTTTTTGACCTTCTGCCGCAAGTTCAATGGTATAGCCATTGCGCTTATTCAATTCATCGATCAAAGTTTCGTTAACGTCAACGAAAGTAATTTTAAAGCCATTGTCAGCCAAAGTTTCGCCAATGAAGCCCCGACCAATATTACCTGCACCAAAATGTACGTCTAACATGCTAATCAACTTCCTTTAATAGATTAATAATTTCATCTTCAGATTGAGCGTCCGCTAGTTTGGCAACGTTTGCCACGTCGCTGCAGTATATCGCAATCTGAGACAAGAGGTTCAAGTGTTCACCATTCAAGCCAGCAATCCCGAAAATCACCGTGACGGTCTTATCGTCATCATCATTTTCTGGATCACCCCAGCTCACACCCATTGGTACTTGGACGACTGAGATACCAGTCTTCTTAATGTACTTCATGCCATCTTCAGTACCATGGGGGATGGCAATGAAATTACCCATATAAACGGAAACATCTTTGTTTCGTGCCTGCATCGCATCAATGTATTCCGGTTCGACACAACCGCCATCGACCAATAATTGACCGGCTAAGCGGATGCCTTCTGCTTGCGTTGCCACTTGTTGGTTTAGCGCAATCATTTTTTTATCTAAAGCTTCCATTTTATTCACCTACACTATTTCGTTAGTTCGTTCAAAAACGCACTGCTAATTAACTGATAGAGCTGTTGGCGACTGCCGGTCATAAAAGTCTCAGTATTTTCCTGACTTTCGATGACTAACGCACTCAACTTGCCCATGAGCCGATTCTCAAAATCGCTAATGTCGGCCGGACCGAGCATCAACACGATCCGTTGTAGTCGTATCGTTTGGGCGTCCATGCTTTTAAAATCGATTGGCGTTGCCAGTTCAAAGATTGCGCAATACGGGGCGGTCACCTGTTGGCTCAGCGTATGAACTAACGCCAAGTTAGTATTAGGAATCCCAACCGGGGCTAGACCCATCCGATGTAACAACTTACCCGCGACTTCTAGGGGATCACGGATCAACTTTGAATCGATGTGACGTGTGATTTTGACTAGCGTTTCCGCCATTGTTTCAGCATCATTGTTGATTGGAGAAATCATAAATCGATCCAAAATCTGTTTGGCAATTGTCATCCGTTGATACACCGTTTCGAAATCGAGTGTCGTTACTGGCTGGGGGGCCGGCTGTGGTTCATCCGGTCGCGTATTAGGAAAATACTGATGAATGTACTCACGCAACGCACTGACTTCATTTTCAAGCAACAACGGGCTGACCACCCGATAGTTCAATTTGAATCCTGGCAACTGAGTCGTCGATAGAATCATGTCAAATTGTTGTAAGTCGATCTGACCAAGATTCCCAATTCTAGCGACCTCAATCGTGGTAATTTCCGGTAGCAACCGCGCCAGCCGCATTTTCAAGATGCGAGCGGTTGTCATACCGTTGGGACATAAGACCAATACTTTCAAACTCTGGTGACTCAACTGTTGCTCATAGGTACTGGCAAAATGAATCAACAAATACGTTAACTCATCGATTTGAAAGCTCTGATCAGGAAACGTGGCGGCAAAACCGCGTACAACTGCCGCATACAACTTCGGATATTGGGTCCGCACAGCTTGTAACTCCGGACTTGGCGAGACTGGTCCAGGCAGCCCATTGCGTTTCAACGCGACTTGCATGTGGGCAGTCAAGTTGTTCAATAATTGATCATCCGTTCCAAACGACCAATCAAAGTTAGTCGCCACCGCGTCAATCAACTTTTTCACGCGGTATGTCAGTTGCAAGTCATAATTGGCTAGCGAGGACTCCCGGTCAATCCGAAACGTTAAGCCTTTGATCTGCTGCGCGAGAAAATCAATTTCGGCGCCGGTGATCTGCGACTTAATTTCAGCTGGCAACTGGGTCAAAATCGCCAAGGCCAACTGTTGATACTTCAGAAAGTCATCCCGGTTAATTCCACGCAAGTACGTGACCTGCTGACCATGTTGTAAACGCATGACCGCCGTGGTTAAAGTGATAATTAACTGTTGTAACTGACCATCTGGCACGGACGCAAAGTATTTTTTCTTCAAACTCCGCACCGCGAGATAACAATGTAACAACACGGTCGGATCTAGCTGTTGTAAGAAGTAAGATTGTTCATCCGTGGCGGCAATCGCCAGTCCTCGCTGTAACTTCCCAATCGTTTTGAAAAATTCATAATCATTGATCGCATTGTTCAAAATTGTGGCGAAGAGACTGCGAATATTGCTTTCCGTCCCAGCGACTTGAATGCCACGTGACTTCAAGCGTTCAATCGACAATTCATAGTCGGCAAATGGGGCTTCTAAGGTACTCAAGTCGTTAGAAATCGTGGCAATACTGACATCGAAATCTAACGCCAATTCTTTGAGCTTCATGGATCGATTCGCCATCAAGACCCGACAAGCCAGTGCATTCTGTCGCGTTTGCGAATCAAACGCTGGCGCAATGCCATGACTGTCCGACAATCGTGACTGGAAATCAGCTAAAGCAGCTGACGTCCCACTCAATTGAAAATGATGATCTTGATTGACAATCTGTAACTCGGCATTGGCTAACACCAATTCCAAATTACTAAATTCGCGATAAATCGTCCGACGACTACTATTGATGGCGGTTTCAATCTGACTCATGCTCAAGCCAGTGGGACTCGCTAACAATAGTTGTAATAATTCGTCTTGACGTTTTGTGAACTTAACCATGGGGCCACCTCGTATGATAACGGTTTATTTTAGCGCTAATACCATCTTATCATATTTAGGTGAGTTCAGAAGATCGTCGGTGACAAGCACTTGGACCTTGGTGTAACGGGTACGAAGGTTCTTGGCAGCCTCTGGACTAGAAACAACTAACAAACTGTTTTCATCTTGAAGTTCGTCGATACCAACATTCTTAACTGTGATTTGCTTATTGGCTTTCTTCACCCGATCCTTCATTAAGGACGTTGCCATGGTGGCTGTGCCTAGATGACCATCGTGATGCACAAAGACAATTTCATTAACAACTGACAAGTCCAAACCGGCTGGCAAATCAGTGGCATCGGTTGAGGCTGCTTGTGGTGCGGCAGAGACTGGTGCTGGTTCATCACTGACTTGGTCGCGAGCTTTCAAATTAACAACAACTTGATCGTACTTAGGGCTACTCAAGAAGTTATCAACGGACAACCGTAAGGCGTGCGGTGCTTTTTGCGCTGCCCGATCAGCGAGTTCATTTTGCGTAATGACTAACAACCCTGGTTCATCTTTCAAGTTGCTAATTGCGGTGTTCGTGACTGACATATCAATGCCGGCCTTCTTGACTTTGTCACGGAGTAAGGAAGCACCCATTGCGGATGACCCCATCCCAGCGTCACAAGCAAAGATAATGTGGTCAACATCTTTATAAGAAGCAATCACGTCGGCTGGTTCAGCGGCACTCGTTTCAACCTCAGCGCCACCATTCTTCATGTTGCTCATTTGACCTTGTGCAGCGGCTAAGGAATCATCAACCATCGTCTTATCGCGTTTCAAGATGACTGCGGCAACCAAGAAGGAAACCACCGTAGCTAACGTGACCCCTAGTAGCAAGCCCAAGTAGTTAGAAACGCTACGTGGTGACATCACGAATAACATGATGATCGAACCAGGTGATGGGGTTGATTTCAATCCAACATCTAACAAACTAAAGGTTGCGGTACCAGTAATCCCACCGGCGATAACCGCTAAGAATAATGCTGGCTTCATCAGAACGTATGGGAAGTAAATTTCATGAATCCCACCGAAGAAATGAATGATCATCGCACTTGGCGCTGAAGCCTTGGCAGTTCCTTTACCAAATAAGGCGAAGGCTAAGAGTAACCCAAGGCCGGGACCTGGATCTGGTTCAAGTAAGAACAGAATTGACTTACCGGCACTGGCAGCGGCTTGAATCCCAAGCGGTGTCAAAATACCTTGGTTAATCGCATTGTTCAAGAACAAAATCTTGGCTGGTTCAATGAAGACGTTAGCTAATGGTAATAAGTTAACCTTAATGATCCAGTTAACCCCAACTGCCATCGCAGCGCTAGCGCCGGCAACTAATGGGCCGATTCCAAAGTAACCAATAATTGCTAATAACATTCCCATAATCCCAGCGGAGAAGTTGTTGACCAACATTTCAAACCCGCTGTGGACTTTGTCGGCAATGGCGTCGTCCCATTTCTTGATAGCCCAGCCGCCTAAAGGTCCCATAATCATGGCCCCGATAAACATTGGAATCGAAGACCCTACAATGACACCCATCGTGGCGATGGCCCCAACGACCCCACCACGATGACCGGCAATCATATTCCCACCGGTAAACGCGATTAATAATGGGAGTAAGTAGTGGACCATTGGTTGAATCATTTTGGCAAGATCAGCGTTCGGGAACCAACCACCGGCCATGAAGATGGCGGTAATTAGGCCCCAAGCAATGAAGGCGCCGATATTTGGCATAACCATGTTACTTAAAGCGCTACCAAATTTTTGAACGCGGGCTTTCAGTCCCACTTTCTTCTTTGGTGCGGGTGATGTCGACTTTTTATTTACATTTGCTTCACTCATTCGATTAAAGCTCCTTCCGTTTTCTTAACGTCTCTATCATATCGGCTACCGAAAACGGTTTCAAGAAGTTCTAGGCAGACCCGTGGCACAGGAAGTTGTGCCAAAATTAAACTCACTGATTCACAAGATTAGCTTTTGGCACAATCGATATAAATATTGTTATATCAGCATTTACAACCTTTTCACAAATATTTTTATCATCCACCTGTCACCCATTTCACAAGTGGTTTAGACCGATTTTTGTGATTTAGCGTTGTATTCCCAACTTGGACTCCTATACTGGAAGTACAAAGGGGGCAGAACTAATGTTGAAAAAAAGTTCTGATTGTACCGAAATACTCGTCGGTAAAGCCGCTACTATTGATGGCTCGACGATCGTGGCTCGTAACGAAGATGGTTATGGCCCAATTAATCCAATTAAATTCGTGGTTCATTCAGCCAAGGATCAAACTGCAGCTGAATTTAAATCCGTAACCACCGGTGTAACCGTACCATTGCCTGATCACGCTTATCGCTACACGGCAACGCCACAGGCTGACCAAAGTGATGGTCAATATGAGGAAGCTGGCATTAACGAACTAAACGTCGGGATGAGTGCAACCGAAACGACTGCGACCAATGCCCGCGTCTTAGGCTACGATCCCCTCGTCAACGACGGGGTCAACGAAGAAGCCATGTTAACTTTAGTCTTACCCTATATTAAGAGCGCCAAAGAAGGCGTCCAACGGTTGGGGGCTTTAATTGAAAAGTACGGCACTGGCGAATGTAACAGTATTGCCTTCAATGATCATGATGATATCTGGATCTTAGAGACGGCCGGTGGACATCATTGGGGCGCCATGCGCTTACCCGATGACACCTATGCGATTGTCCCTAACCAAACAGTCGTGGAAAAGCTCGACCTGAGCGACGCCGATAACTACTTGGGCGCAACGGATTTAGCCGAATTCGTTGAAAAGAATCATTTGAACCCAACACCCGGCCAATTCAATTTCCGTGAAATTTTTGGCACCCATGGCGAAGACGACGCTTATTACAACACGCCGCGGACATGGTATGGTCAAAAATTGTTCAATCCCGAAATTGCGGACCAACAACCGACCGACCAAACGATGCCGATGTACCGGAAACCCAGCAAATTATTGGCGATTGAAGACGTCCAATTTTTCTTAGCGTCCCACTATAATGGGACCCCATATGATCCATTTGACACCTATGCTTCCGGTACTGCCGACGACCAAAAGAAATACCGGTCAATCGCGATGGATCGGAACCAATGTCAATCGATCTTGCAGATTCGTAACGATGTGCCTGCTGAACAAGCAGCTATCCAATGGGTCGCCATGGGCTTCTTCGCCTACGCGCCGTCCGTGCCATTCTTTACGAATATCAACGACACCCCACTCGATTACCGCAATACAACGGCAACCGTCGATGTGCATAATGTTTACTGGCTCAACAAAACGTTATCAACATTGATCGAGCCACATTGGCATGAATTTGCCGAAGCCGTCAACGCTTATCGCAACGGCTGTCAATCTTATGCCCGTGGTCGCGTCGCCGCCACCGATGCCAACGTGACCGGTGATGTGACCGACTATTTGACGAAAGCCAATGCTGAAACTGCCGGTGAAATTTCCAAACGGACCTACGCCTTATTTGATGAACTCGTTAAACACGGGTTACTTTTATCAAAGACCAGCTGGGAAAAAGGTCAAAATCTCTAAAATCAGTCTAAAACAAAATGGGTCCGAAACAGATCAGCTGTTTCGGACCCATTAATTGTCTAATCAACTCATTAAAAGCTGAAAGTTAAGCTTATTTCGCCAGTACCATTCTAAAAAGACGTTTATTCAACGTTAAAAATAGCCCCGCAGCAATATAAGCGACACCCAGAATTAACAAAAAACTGAATATATTTAGCTTACTGCCAATATAGCCAAAGAATAGTGACCCAATGGGCATAAATAGTAACGTAATACTGTAAAAAGTGCTCATGACCTTTCCCATATGCTGTTTGTCAGTCACCAGCTGAATCATTGGCACTTGCAAAACCTGAGTCACACCCAAAAAGAGGAACGTCAATAACCAAACGATTAACAAAGCAACATTGTTTTTGGCGCATAAGACTAGTGCTGACATCAAAAGGCCACCGATGAGATGTGCCAAGATAAATCGCTTGCCGAGAGGAATCTTCTTTAAAACCACATTCGACATTAACGTTGAACCAATTAATAGACCAATCGCAGACACTGCCGTGATAATGCCATAAAATTGGCTACCACCCATGCTTCTCCCCAACAAGACTTCGTAAATATTTAACCCGCCAAATAGAAAGTTAATGAGCGCCGCAACAACCGTAATAAACAGGATCACTGAATTATGTAAAATAAGCTTAAATCCTAGCCCAATATCTCTAAAAAACTGCTTATCCAGCGAAAAAGCGAATCGTTTGGTCTGCTTATCATTAAAATCGATTCGACTGAACATCACGATTGAAAAAACAAAGGTCAAAATATCAGTGATCAATAACGGTAAATATGAAAAGGCTTTTAACAGAAAGCCAGTAACGCCATTAAACAAATAATCCGTTCCCCGGTAAGCAACTGACAAAAAGGATTCTGCTTTTGGTAAATCTCGATTGGCAACAAAAGATGGTATAAAAGCATCCTGAATTGGATAAGTGTTCATTCCAAAGAAAGACGCGATAAACACCATTAGACAAAGCAGTAGCATATTAACATTGCCGATGGTCATCATCACGATGATGACCATAATAGCTAACATCTGACCTAACTCACAAATAATTAACAATAACTTCTTATTGTTATTATCGATAATTGGCCCAATCACAAACGAGAGCATTTCTGGGATTAAAATAAAGAAATTCAAAACGCCAACCCACCAGCTTGAGTTAGTATATTGCAAAACAAACCAAGTAATCACAATATTATAGATACTATCGCCAGCATTGCTAACCAATCTGCCCGACCAAATTCTTCTAAAATCAGGATATTTTGTAAACATTCAATCCCTCCTCGCAGCAACTTAATATAGTAATAGTATCGCTGATACAATCAAAATCACACCGTTTTCTAATTTAAGGTTAATAAAATGTTACTTTTACCATTCAACCTACGAAAACAGTCCTCCAATGACTAGTCTGCTATTTTCCAATTTACCGATAAATAACCGCCAATAATAAGATTCTAACAGTGGTGATAATCGCCCAAATGGTGAAAGAGGCACCACATTTCTACTTGCACATCAAAAATGTCCCACTGACGATACTCTAAGGGACACTCACATTTTTCATATTCTCGGTTTACTGATTATTTACTTCGGCACTGAAATATTTATTTAGCAAATAAGCCACTGTCATTGCGCGACAGTGGCCTATTTTTTTGTCTCAGCGACTTTCTACTTCAAAACACTGTTAAGCCATCAATTTCATCACAATGTCATTTTAATTGTACTGTACCGCGGCGTTGAGTTTACGACGATTAACTAAATAGATAGTTGCCGTTAAAGGAACAACGAGTAACATCACTGGGTAAAAGAACTTTAGTGGCAAAATAGTTGGTAGGATACCGCCAATGATCGGCCCAATCGACATACCAATATCGCTTCCCAAATAATAAGTGGCATTAGCAAGTCCCTGTTCTGCCATAGGCGCTAACAAGAGCGCTGTTGATTGAGAAACAGAAACCATCACCCCAAAACCAACCGCCATTAGCCCGGCTGCCAAGATCATCTCGAAGTTATTTTGCATGATTGTTAATAGGATAATATAGCCAATGGTTGCCATTATGCAGATCGCAAACCAAAGCCCAAATGAAATCGTATCAAAATAATTTTTTAATAATAGCCGAATAACGATCAAAACAAGTGAGTAACATAGGAAGAATAGGCTGACGGTAATGTTCAAATGGCGTTCTTGAACATACATGACGATATCAGCTTGCGTCACGAAATAGGGAATAGACAATAATGAAAAAATCATGGCTACTGGCAAGGCATCACGTTGAATAATCTTAAAATGTTGGTCTTTTAAGTTGACTGCAGGTTTGGCATGATTATCGATTAATTGGATGACAACTACCATGGCCACAGCGCTCAAGGCCGCCAAGCTGATAATGAATTTATAGCCTAAAAGTTGATAAATACTAATTGCTAGCGCTGGCGCAATCGCCATTGCAAGCGCATTTAATAAGCCATAATATCCCATCGCGGCGCCAAGATGTTGTCGTGGCACTAAATAGGCCATCCAAGTTGCTAAACAAACAGTACATAGGACGAAGCCTAACCCATTGATGAGCCTAAAAAATAATAACCATGATGCATCGAATGAAAAAAAGTAACCAAAATCACTAATCGCACATAGACTACCCCCGATTAGCGCTAATCGATATTTAGAAATGCGATCCGTTAAATTGCCGGCAAAAGGTCTTAATACCATTGAGGTCAGACTCATAATGCCCACAATAATGCCGGCAAAAGGTCTATTAATCCCTAAATTACGGGCATAGCCATTCATTAGTGGATTCACCGCTTGAATGCTAAATTGGTAAAAAAAGGTGGCTAACATGACGCAAACAATATCCTTTGAAAAAAATGAAAATTTCTTTGTCAAAACTTGTTCCTCTCTTTTGGTCAAACAAAAAGACGGTTATAACCGCCCTTTCGTAAGGATTAATTATGGACGAGAAATGCCTTTAAATAGCTGCAGAACCAATTTGGCATGCTCAATTCCGTTATATGGTCTCTGACCAATATCTTTGATCATTATTTGATTTGCCTTCACCGGTGACCATAATTTCTCATGTTGATCAGTCGCAAAGTTCAGTAATGTTTGACTAATAAACTGATCCCGATCGCGTTGTTCTTGACTCGCATCAGGTGCCGTTTGACCGACAATCCCATACATATCAGTCCCATGATAAGCGGGCGACCCCTCAGTTGGGCCAACACTTAGTTGGTAAACACGCCCGCCAGCCTGAGCATGATCATGGGCTTCCCGAATCGCTGGTAAGGTAAAATTGTAATCGGTAAAGAAGCGGGTTCTGACTTCAAGCGGTGACGCTTTGCCAGCACCACAATGCAACGTGATGGCCTTAGCCTGTTTGCGTGGAATATGGCAATCGTAAACCATTTCATCAATCACAGCTTCGATGGTTTTAGGATCAACATTATCTGGAATATTAGCTGCATACCAGCTGGCTTCGGCCGTTGTTGAAGTCATGATTAAATCAACATCTTTATGTTCGCCGCTTTTAATCACCTCAGCAGGGTTAGCTTTCAAGACGCCATTTGGTAAAAATTCATCTTCAACAATACCGATTGAAATGGTATTGAGATTGCCACGTTTCAAAACATCAGTTGGTAAAACTTGATTAACCGCAGCCATCAGTGATTTAGCATCAACCGTCAATAACTGTTCTGGTGACGTCAGTTTTAGTGTTTTTAAAACTTGATCCGCTAATTCTTCAGCCCACCAAGCTGGGATATAACGGGCGGCATAACCAGAGAAGGCAGCTAATCTGCGATACAACCCGTCAGCTTCAGGGACCGCTAAGAGCGTTAAAAGTGAAAATGACCCGGCACTATGACCCGTAAGCGTCACTTGGTCGGCGTCACCACCAAATGATCCAATGTATTGGTGGATCCACTTTAAGGCTAGGACCATATCTTGTAATCCTAAGTTACTGGCATCCTTAAACTTGCCACCATATTGAGATAATTCAAGCCAGCCAAGTGGTCCTAGACGGTAATTAATTGAAACCCCAATCACTTTGCCACTTGCGACTAAGCCTGACAAATCCGATGTGTCTTGAGAATTAGCGCCATAAGTCCAACCGCCACCGTGGATATAAACAACCACGGGTAGTTTTCCTTGAACATGCTCGGGCGCCCAGATATTAAGGTTTAAGCAATCTTCACTTTTACCTTTGTCAGAATTTAGAAAAGCTGGATCTGTTAATTGCAATGACGCTGGCCCGCTTTGACTATCGTCATTCTTGGGGTCAAATGGGACAATTTGAGCCTTTTGGAACCGGCTAGCCGTACCATAAGGAATCCCGAGCCATTCTTGAACATTGTTAAATTTTTTATTAGGATGTGACATTTCAAATTCCTTCTTCCACATTTTTATATCGCTTTAGTTTAGTATTCCTTCATTTTAAACTGTGCCCCAACGTTACAGTCAACTGGAAGTTTAAGGTCGTCCCAACTCGTCCCCTAATTAACTAACATGGCAATTGTCTTCGGAAAACAAAAAGACTATTCAAAATCGTTGGATTTCGAATAGTCTTTTAAAGTGCACACGCATTAATTTTTAAATTTAGTTAAGTTTAAATTCTAGTATTTTTTGCTTAACTTGCTAGCTGCGGCTTCGTCAATGATAACCGTAACATCAGGATGGTTTTGCAAAATTGAAGCTGGGCAATCAACGGTGTCAGGGCCTTCGATCATACCCTTAACTGCATCCGCCTTGTTGTCGCCAAAGGCTTCGAGAATCAAGTGCTTACTCTTCATGATTGAAGCTAAGCCCATTGAGAAGGCTTGCTTAGGAACATCATTTTCGCTAGCAAAGAAACGGGCGTTGGCTTCAATGGTTGATTCCGTTAAGTCAACAACATGCGTTGTCACGTCGCGGGCAGTCCCTGGTTCGTTGAAACCGATGTGACCATTGCGGCCAATCCCTAAAATTTGTAAATCGATTGGATGTTCATCGATCACTTTGTCATAACGTTTTACTTCTTCGGCTGGGTTAGCAGCTAAACCGTTTGGCAAGAATGATTCTTTAAATGGTTTTTGGTTAAATAAATGTGATTGCATGAAATATTTGTAACTTTGGTCGTTATCTGGTGCAATACCAACATATTCATCCAAGTTAACGGATGTGCAGTTACTGAAATCTAAGTCACTCTTTACGATTTCTTGATAAGTTGTAACGGGTGTCGAACCAGTTGCCAACCCAAATACTTTAGCCCCATTGTCCAAGGCATTCTTAAATACTTTGTATCCTTCTACACCGCCGGCAGCTTGATCCTTTACTACGATAACTTTCATAATTAACTGACTCCCTCTTTATTTGGTATAGTCCAATTGTATATTGGTCTAGACTAAAATTCAAGGGTTTTGTTCGAAATAGTTTATTTTTTCTTTGGAATCGCTACCAATACCGTCGTTTTTAGTAAACTCGGGCAACATAACAATTGTATTATTTAATTAATTTGCCTATACTTAAAGAGTTCGTAACTCCGTAGAGCGTGAGAAACTCTACGACTAGCCAAGGCTGTAAAGTCATTGGCTATTTTTTATGAGTGTAATTCAGGGCGACCAGCCACCGAGCATTGCCTAGCCAACCAATTACTCGGCGATTTTTCCGAGTTGTTGGTTAGCGTAGCAAGCACAGGTTGCTGCCCTGAATTACACGTTACGGCTATCTCAGTAGCCCTCGCTCCCCAATATAATAGTAAGTCCAACCCAAATAGTATTAATATCGCACGGTCACTCATGCACTAGTTTTCCGTTCAAAAAACACGCTCTCACATACGCAAACATTACAAAATTTTTTTCTAAAACAAAAATACAAATTTTCGGCAAAGTGCGTTAAACTATTCCCAGTAAAATCCAACAAATGCGAGGTTTTATCCTATGGAACCAACCTTTAATAAAATGACCCCAGCCGGTTATCATGCCATCGAACAAGAAATTGCTGATTTAATTGCGCAGCGACCACACCGCATCAAAGTTTTAGCCGCCGCTGCCGCGCTTGGTGATCGGTCCGAAAACGCTGAATACACCAATGCTAAACGAGACTTAGGTCGTTTGGAAAGTCGCGTCCGTTTTTTGAATAAACAGTTACAGTACGCCAAAGTTGTTGAACCAGCCGATAATGACCAGCTCGACATCGGTAAGTCAGTAACGCTAGAATTTATGGATGACCACGATCAAGTCACCTATCAACTGGTTGGCAAACAAGAAGCGAATTTAGAACAAAATAAAATTTCCTTCACTTCCCCAATTGGCGCCGCGCTCGATCATCACACCGTTAACGATGTCGTCACCGTCGCCGCCCCGAATGGCAGCTACCAAGTTAAGATTATCGAAATTCACCGTAGTTAAATTGAAAATAACGGCACTGCTCAGAAATTAATCGTCCAGTGTCACTTTTAAAATGGGATGAGGCCAAATCTTTTCAGCCTCATCCCATTTTAGTGTTTTTGATGACAATTATCGTTATAAACGGCTTTACATTATAAAGCCCAAAACCACTGAATCGTTAGTGATCAGCACTTGAAACTTAATAATCTAACGTTTTTGACGTAAAATACTAAAAAAAGAAAACCCTAATCTTTCTTTAATGGTTCTCAAATGACAGGACTGATGTAAGCGCTACAATAGACCCGTAAAGTAATCAGAAAAGGGTGAATGATGATGGTATTGAGTATTATTACTATTTTAGGTATGGGGTTAATTGCAGCAACGGGTGTCCATTTTGTGAATGCCTCACGGGCAATGCAAGTAAAGACGGTAGACCATCACACTGGTAAAATGCCCGCAAACCTCCACCAAATCGACTTTCTTTAGATCATTTAGTTGAGCTTTAAAGTTTGAACATTGTTTACTGACTAGTCTGTTTCCAGGACACAACTGGAAACCTGCTAGCCAGTTTTATTTTGCCCTGATTCCGTGGCAAACCGGCTCGACATTATTTAACTTCAGATGGGTTCAGCGCTAACAAAAAGATTGACCAGTAACGGCCAATCTTTTTGTCTAAAATTCTTGATAAACAGCTGGGTCTTGATTCTTCAAACGACCATCTGCCGAACTAAGCCCATTAATAGTCGCCATATCCGCAGCTGAAATTTCAAAGTCAAACAGATCCAGATTACCGGCTTGGCGCTTAGGCGTTGAAGACTTCGGAATTGGTAACGTCCCCAATTGTAACTCCCAACGTAAAATCAATTGACCAACATTTTTACCATATTCGGCAGCCAGTTGCTTTAGCGTTGGATTTTGTAACATCTCACTTGCACGACCAAGCGGGCTCCAATCTTGCGTCAAAATGCCATTAGCAGCGTCATAGTCACGTTGCGCTTGTTGATTGAAATAAGGATGTAATTCAATTTGATTAATGACTGGCAATACGCCAGTGGCCTTTTTTAGCCGGTCCAAATGAGCTGGCAAGAAGTTTGACACCCCGATAGACCGCACTAAGCCAAATTTTTGAGCATCGATCAAAGCCTGCCAAGCTTCAACATAGTGGTCTTCTTTCGGATTCGGCCAGTGGATCAAATAAAGATCATAATAATCCAAGCCAGCCCGATATAGGGACTCTTGAATCGTGTCGATGGCCTCATGATAATCATGATGACGCCCAGGTAACTTCGATGAAATGAGCAACTCTGACCGCGGCACGGATGAGCGTCGAACGGCCTCACCGACTGCGCCTTCATTTTCATAATTGAACGCCGTATCTAAGAGTCGATAGCCGCGATCAATCGCAGAATCGATCACATCGACACCGTGCGCGCCATTTAGTTTATAAGTTCCAAAACCAACTTTAGGCAGCGTTAGCCCGTCACGTAACGTATAAGTTTCCAAACCAAAATACCCCCTCAAATAATTATTATATTAATATCGTAGCATAATTACCGGTCAGCAAGGGCATCACGAATCGCCGTTTCAAATGTTTGTGGGCGGGTCGTTGGCGCGAATCGTTCTAAAACTTGACCATCCCGACCAATCAAGAATTTCGTAAAATTCCATTTGATCCGGCCATGCCCAGCCGCTTGCTTCAAATAACTAAATAATGGATCCGCGTCCTCGCCATTCACCATCACCCGTTTAGTCATCGGGAACGTCACCCCATAATGGCGTTGGCAATAATCATGGGTCGCTTCATCATCCGCTTTTTCTTGATGAAATTGATTTGACGGTAGCCCCAAAACCACGAGCCCCTCTGCCTGGTATTTTTGATAGAGAGCTTCTAAACCTTTAAATTGTGGCGCCAACCCACAGTTACTAGCCGTATTTACGACCAATAAAACTTGACCACGATAGGTTTCAAGCGACAGGTCTTCGCCGCTCATTTCAGTTTCTTTAAAATCATAAATTGTTGTCATCTTATCAACCTCCAACTCGTCGTGCAATTAATCTGCGAGCCTTACTTACTTAAGTAAAGCACAAAATCATGATTTTCCAATGAACTTTGCTCAATTATCGAAATTGCTAATTGCGTTGCCCTATGAATTCGGTTACACTAAAGGCAATCATTCATAGCAACTGGGGTGCCATTCGGCTGAGATAATACCCATTGAACCTGATCTGGATAATGCCAGCGTAAGGGAGCAATGCTTATTTGGGGAACCATCAATACGGACTTTAGCCGGTCATCATTAGTTGTCAAAACTAGTGATGACCGTTTTTTGTTCCACGGTGGCATGAATGATAACAACTTTGGGAGGTTTTTATAATGAAATGGGCAAAAGCATGGCAATTAAGTGACATTATTTTAATTGCGTTAATTGGGATTTTTTTTGGTGCGATTTTTATGGGGACTAACTACGTTTATGATGTGTTAACGGCAGCGTTGGCGCCGGTCGGACTATCTGGTTTAGCCAACGAACTGTTACTCGGATTATGGTGTATGCCGGGGATGCTAGCCGGTTACATGTTGCGCTTGAAAGGGTCGGCTACATTAGGCGAACTCTTGGCAGCTACGGTTGAAATGTTTTTCGGCGGTCAATGGGGAATTTCAACCTTGATCTCCGGTGTGACTCAAGGTTTCGGGGCTGAATTAGGCTATATCGTTACGCGTTACAAGCATTATGACTGGCTTGGTTTAACGGCTTCAGCGCTAACAACGACGATCGTCACCTTTGGCTGGGACTTAGCTCGGAATGGGTACTTCAAATTGCAATTATGGCTACTGATCCTATACTTCGTGGTGCGCTTCTGTTCAATGTTCTTATTTGGCGGCGTTCTGACCCGTTTAATCACCGATATGCTTGATCGGAGTCACGTTTTAAAATCGACCCACACTAACTAGAAACGAGGGAGTCCCATGGCGAACATTGCGCTGGAAAACTTAACTTACACATACCCTGAGGCGCAAGCGCCAACCCTGAATCAGATTCAATTCACGTTTAAAGCTCACCAATTTACGTTGCTGACGGGCCCATCTGGTACCGGTAAATCTACGCTATTGAAGTTAATGACGGGGCTACTAAAGCTACCCGCCAACCAAGGGTGCATTCGCTATAACGACCAACCATTAACAACCATCGCAGCGACTGAGCGGGCTGGCAAAGTGGCTTTAATGTTCCAAAATCCAAACCAACAATTCGCCATGGATACTGTCGAAAACGAGTTAATTTTCGCCTTAGAAAACCGGCAAGTACCCGCCAACGAAATTCAAGCGAAGCTCACGGCTGCCCTAGCCTTTGTTGGCATCAGTGAGTTACGCGAACGCAACTTAAGTCACTTATCCGGCGGTGAAAAACAAAAAGTCGCCCTGGCGGTGATCGTTGCCATGGATAGCGACGTCATCTTATTGGATGAACCCTTCGCCAGCGTTGATCCAGCGGCTCGAGCTAGCTTGCTCAAACGGCTCATTCAATTACGCGACCAAGCCGGTAAAACCATTATCTTAGCGGACCACGACCTCACTGATTATGAGACCCTCGTTGATCAAGTCGTGCGTATCACCCCCGATCGCCATTTGACTGCCGTTCCTCATGCAGATTGGTCGACCCTATTTGCCGACTTTGCGCGCACTGGACAGACCGACCAGCGTTGGAGGCTTCCAAATCAGCCAGCTAAACCACTCTTTCAGTTGCAAAAAGTTGCCCTAACCCAAGGTCGCCATCGACTCTTACAACCAACTGACTTAACGTTACTGCGACACCACAACACCTTGATTACTGGCCCAAATGGTAGTGGCAAATCAACTTTATTTGAAAGTTTGGTGCGTTTAACCGACTATGACGGGCAAATCAGCTATCTAACGGATGATATTCAAACGCTACGTCGAAAACGCTACGCTCGGCAAGTCGCCTTACTATTCCAAGACGCCGAGACCCAATTTTTAAACATTACGGTCGCAGAAGAACTGGCCCAAAGTCAGAAATATGCCTATGGCGACTATTTCACGCCAGCCCGAATCACGGCGGCCATGCAACAATTAAATTTAACTGGTCACGAAGACCAAGTCATTTATACCTTAAGTGAAGGTCAAAAAAAGAAGTTACAAATCTTATTAATGTTGATCATGCAGTCCCCAGTATTACTCATGGATGAGCCACTCAAGGGATTGGATCTAAAGTCAGTGCAAGCACTGGTAACGCTCTTGAAATCAACAATTGCGGAGACCCACCAGTCGCTAATTATTATCAGTCACCAATTGACAGGATTGGCCCCGCTGATCGATTACCACTTGCGCTTTGAACAACAACATTTACAATACCGGGAGGCGCTATAGATGAATCCCAGTATCAAGCTCTTATTATTGTTTATCATCGCACTAGAAATTTCATTCAGTCTAATTATCAGTCTAAATATCGCACTCGTTATTTTGGCAATCGGTTATTTGCTTTTACACCACACCAAATGTCGCACAATTGGCTGGCTGTTAATTGTGCCACTTCTGCCAGCCATTGGCTTGTGGAGTACACAATATATCAACGGTACTGGCAATAAGACCCTGATGGCTTGGGTGCTATTCACTCGAATCTATGCTTTCGTCTTTACCGGTGCGACCTTCACACTGACGACCAATATCTTGCAACTAGCCGATTCACTAGAACAAAACTGGCACCTACCATCTAAGTTTGCTTATGGCGTGTTGGCCGCTTATAATTTAGTCCCTAAAATTCAACATGAGGTCAAAATTATTCGCGCCGCGGGGTTAATGCGTGGCCAGCAACTTTCTTTCTGGTCGCCAAAGCTCTATTTCAAGGCGATTCTGGTCTCAATCAATTGGTCCCAAAATCTCGCCCAAGCGATGACCTCGCACGGTTTCGTTGAAGATGCACCACGCACCCATTACCGCCACTGCCCATTACGTTGGCAAGACTGGGCCATTTTCATCGTTGGTTTGGGGTTAATACAACTGGGACTTTTCGTAATACCTTGGTCATAATAGTGCGATTAAAGGCGGGTTGCGACCGAGCATTAACGTGGTATTGAGGATTATTCCCGGTTTTGGAGTAGTCCTCAATACCGGGTTAAGCGGAGGTCGTAGCCTTTAATCGCACGTTTCAGCAATATAACTAGCACCATAAAAATAAGCCTTCAGAAATCAACAAAATTTCTGAAGACTTATTTAGTGTGATCTCAAATTCACTGCTTAGCAGCTTCGATCTGGGCCCGCAACTGTTGAATCTCATCAGTTGAAGCCATTGGATCGGCCATCATTTGGTCATATTTAAACTGTAATAATGGTAGCTCTGACGGCGCACTAGCTTTAATCGCCACTTGATCAGGATCAACCAACCGTTGTTGCTTAAATTCAAGTGTCCGGGTCGTCACTTGTTGCCGGAAAACCACATCATGAGAAACAAAGATTACGGTACCAGGATAATTTTGCAAATAATCCGCCAGCGCATCGAGCGCGTCCACGTCCAAGTAGTTGGTCGGCTCATCCAACATTAAGACATTGTAGGCGCCGACCAAAATACTGACTAATTGCAACTTAACTAATTCGCCGCCACTCAGACCGGCCACGGCTTGGTCGTAAAATCGGGCTGGCAAGCCTAACGCGCCCATGATATTACGAATCGTTTGATCCGGTAACTGGCTGGCCGCCCGAACCGTTTGCCATACGGTCAAGTGACCATCCAAGGCAGTCATATCCTGCTGGAAAACGCCAATTTTAGCCGCTGGTGACACCGATAACCCACGACGGCCGCTTAAAATCGCCTTTAGCAATGTTGTTTTTCCACAACCATTAGGACCAACTAGCGCGACCCGTTCGCCGGGTTTGAGTCGAAAACTCGTTTGCCTCAACAACGTTTCATCATAGTTACGCAAGTTTAAGTCACTGGCTGAAACGACAGTCTTACCCGTAAACGCCGGAAAGTCAGTCGCCACTAATTTAAAACCGACCTGCGTAAACGGCTTAGTAACTGTCGATTCTCGGGCGGCCCGGGTCATTAAGTTCTTGGCACTTCGATCCATCTTCGCGGCAGTGTCTTCACGTAATGATCTAGACGCCGCACGTTCATTCGGTGTCATCCGCCGATTTCCTTTACGAATCCGTTGTGCCTTTTCCTTACGCGCCTGCATCGCTAACTTTAAGTCATGCTCATGGCGATTTTGGCGCGTATAGGCTGCTTGTTGAGTCGCAATCGTTTGGTTTCTTTGGGCTAAATAAGCCGCATAATTACCCGAATAAGCTTTAAAGACTTGCTGGTTGACTGCCCACGTTTGCGTCGTGACCGCGTTTAACAATTGGCGGTCATGCGAGATCAACAGCAACAGGCCATGATACTGGCGTAATTTTTTGACGAGCCAAGCCTGATGCGGTTCATCCAAATTTGAAGACGGTTCGTCTAAAATCAAGATTTCTGGCCGTTGACTTAACGCAGCTCGGACTCGGGCCATCATCGCCTGACCACCACTTCGATCTTGAGTTGGCGCAATCTGAGCCACATAAGTAATTGGTGTGTCGACTAACAGCTGTCCGGTATAGTCTTGATCAGTCCCAGTTAATAGATGGGCTAGCGTTGACTTGCCCGCGCCGTTACGGCCAACGATGCCAATATGGTCACCCCCATTGGCAATGAGTTGCTCAATGGTAAATAACGGCCGGCCATTGATCATTTTTTCAATCTTAGTTAATTTTATTTCAGTCATTCAAAATGCCCCCTTAAGATTCAGGGATTAATCGAGCACACAAAAAAAGCGCCCGCATTTAAGTTGTGGTCGCTGGTCATTTGGTCTCACCAGCGCAACTAATTAATCCCGAAAAAGACAGTCTACCCCTGTAATTTGAGTTCTGACTGTTCAGTTACTAGAATTAATTAGTTACGCACTGGCTGAAACCTCCGTGTTTTCATAAGATGGTTCATAGGTTAGCATGTTTTAATTTATTTTGCAACTCTCGCTGAGTTGTCACTAACTTGCACTTTCTGTAAACTAAAGGAATTGATTGAAAGGATGACTGGATTGAAAAAAGTTTTAGCAATTATTATTTTTGCAATGATCGGCGGTGGCTTACGTGAATGGCTCAATTTGCTAGTCAGTTGGCCACAACATTTCTGGATAACCGTAATTATCAATATTACCGGTGCTTTCTTACTCAGCTTCGTCACGACCCTACTCCCGGGGCGCTTACCTATCTCTGAACCAATCGTCACTGGCATGAGTGTTGGCCTGATTGGGAGTTTTACTACCTTCTCCACATTTACTTTTGAAACGCTACAGCTGATGCAACAAGGCCATAGCGTTTTGGTGTTGGCCTACGTTGGCACTAGCTTGGGATTAGGCTTACTCGCCGGTTTAGCGGGCAATGCTCTCAGTATCCACTGGCACCCAGAGGACAACAACTAATGCTAATAATGATTATTACGGTTAGTTTAGGATCGGCCTTAGGTGCTTTATGCCGCTACACCATCATGCAAGTCGCGAAACCAATTAATCAACGCTACGCCTTACCATGGGCGACACTTAGCATCAACTTACTTGGCGCGTTACTCCTTGGTTGGCTGATGACCAGTTCACTACCAGCTTGGTGGCAATTATTTCTAGGGACTGGCATCATGGGTGGGTTAACGACATTCTCAACCATGATCAATGAAATCGTCCTGTTAGCACAAAATGGCCGTTTGAAGCTAGCGAGTTGGTATTTGGGTTTAAGTTTGCTGGGCGGTTTAACCACGGTTTGGTTAGGCACTTTACTGTAACGAAAAAGGATTGAGCAAAATTCAGCTCAATCCTTTATTTTTAATTTAGCTATGAAATGGTATCGCTAAAAGTGCCAAGCCGCCGATTGCCGCTATCGCTAATCCGAGCCATAACACCACTCGTATCAAGAATAGGCCAATCAGGACCATCGCTACTAACCCTAGTAGCCAAAAGCCAACTTTAAAGACAACTTTTAGCAACCAGAATCCAATCACCAAAGCAATCAATAAACCGAGCATCTATCCGCGCCATGTTCGGCGCTTCCCTCCTTACGGTCGTCGCGACCGCTGGTTGAACATTAACTGTTCTTGTTCAACCAGTTTAGCATGTCAATCAGTCCGACACTAGCAACTTGACTGGACTTTAAAAAAGCTTAATCACTCTTGAATTGCCGCCACTTGGCGAACCATGGCTAACTCTTCATTTGTTGGCACTAACAAGACTTTGATAGCGGAATCAGCACTACTGATAACCCCTTCGTTACCAGCAGCATTCAAGTCAGCATCTAACTTAATTCCGAAAATTTGAAGTTCATTGATAATTTGTTGACGCAATTCGGCATTATGTTCACCGATCCCACCAGCAAAAATCACCGCATCCGCACCGTGTAATTCGGTCAAATAACTGCCGGCATACTTCGCAATCCGGTTAACGAAGATATCAATGGCTAATTTAGCACGTGGATTCGTGTGTTCCTGGGCTTTGATTTCACGCATGTCTGGTGAAATGCCAGAAACGCCTAACAGTCCAGCTTCATTATTCAACATCATCATAATTTCATTAGGATCAGTAATCTTAAGTTCCTTCATCAAGAATGGTAAGATTGACGGATCTAGATCGCCAGACCGCGTCCCCATCGTGACCCCAGTTAATGGTGTGAAGCCCATTGACGTATCAAAGGCTTTCCCATTTTTAACGGCGGCCAATGAAGCCCCGCTACCTAAGTGTAACGTGACTAAATCAACGTCATTCTTAGGCTTATTCAGCAATTCTGCCGCCCGACCAGTCAAATACCCATGGGAAATCCCATGTTCTCCATAGCGGCGAATATGGTACTTCTGAGTCAACTCGTATGGCAAACTATAGATCGCATTCATTTCTGGTAAGTCGGTAAAGAATTGACTATCAAAAACGGCGTATTGTTTTACGTCTGGCAACGTCTGCGCCATGGTTTCAATCCCCTTGGCTTCCATTGGATTGTGTAACGGTGCAAAGTTACTCAACCCTTTAATTTGGGCCAATACGGTTGGGGTCACTTCGACCGCCTGTTTGAAGGTTTCACCACCAGCGACGACCCGGTGGGCAACCGCAGTAATCTCACTGAGTGATTGAATAATTTCTAAGCGTTGTAATTCAGTCAACATCATTTGCGCTGCTTGACCTTGATCCAAATTATCAACAGTTGTTTCAAATTTTTGATGGTCACCATACTTGATTGTAAAGATTGAGCCTGGCATACTGATTCGTTCGACCAGTCCACTGGCTAAGACTGTTTCGGCTGGCATTTCAAATAACTGCCATTTCAAAGATGAACTACCGGCATTAATAATTAACGTTTTTTGCATCGTTTATCACGCTCCCTCTACTAGGATACCGAATTTTCATGAAATCTGCTCAATTATTTTGACTGCGGTATACTAAAAATAAGATTAATTTTAAAAAAGGACGGCCAAATATGTCAACTCAAGCCGAAACAACCGATGTCACCTTAGTTCAACAAGCGATGACGCGGCAAATTTTTCGCACTAATAAACAAATTGAAGCTTTAACCCGAGCTATCGATCGCGTCGATGATGCCACCGAACTCCAAGTTAAAGGGACCCTCTTAAAAACGTACGCGAGTCAGATCGACGGTCGTCATCATTTTGTCGAACTCCCTGACTATCGCCAACCAGATCATAAGCTAACCATTCAACTCGATATTACGAAATCAATTATGGCGAATGCCGAAGCTTATTTCCACCAATATCGTAAGGACAAACGTGGCTTACAAACGGTCATCAGTAATCGTGACCAAGCCCAAGCTGACTTAAAGCAACAATTAGCACGGCAGGCCAGCTTTGACCCTGAAAACGCCGTTCAAATCGCCGAAATCAAACAACAGCTAATTACCGAGGGGGCGCTCAAGACCAAAGTTTTGCATTCTTCGAAGGCCCCTGAGCCCGCCCATCCGCGGCGTTTTTACACTACTGATCACGTGTTGGTTGAAGTCGGTAAAAATAGTGACCAAAATGATCACTTAACTTTGACAGCGCGCAAAGATTATTACTGGATGCACGTTAGCGAACTCGCGGGGTCCCACGTTGTCATTCACAGTAACCATCCGAGCCAACAGACCCTGGAAGAAGCGGCGGTGTTAACTGCCTACTATAGCAAAGGTCGCAAATATCCGCGGGTTCCGGTCGATGTGCTCAAAGTTAGCCAATTGCGCAAGCCTAAAGGTGCGAAGTCTGGTTTAGTCACCTTTTCAGGGAAAGCCGCAACGATTACCGTCCGGCCAGACGCTGAATTAGTTAAACAATTGAGAGTCGAGGAATAAGACCATGAACCCAATCGAAGCCTATATTAACGCCGCACCAACTGACTACCAGCCAGCCTTAAAAGCCCTGCGAACGACGATTTTAACCGTCCTACCAGATGCTGAAGAACAGCTAAAGTACCAAATGCCAACCTTTTATTGGCACGAAAACGTGATCCACTTTGCGTTGTACAAACACCATATTGGCTTATATCCAACGCCAAGTGGTGTGACTGCTTTTGCAACCGAACTCACCACCTATAAAACCAGTAAGGGCGCCATTCAGTTCCCACTTGACGCCCCACTGCCGTTAGACCTAGTCCGCCGCATTACGGCTTTTCGCAAACAGGAAATCATTGAAAAATATCAGCTGTAATTAGTCAATTTCTGCTAAAAATGAGTTTAGTTTTTTGAACTAAACTCATTTTTCAATTGGACAAAAAAAGAGGTCACCATTGGCAACCTCTCTGCTACTGGGTCAAGCGACGACATGAACCTAATCATGTGAGCTCAATTGAATTAAGCTCAACGCTCGAAAAAAACAATCCGTTTACAACGTATGTTAGGCATAATGCCATTAGAACTTAATCTACAGAGGAACTAATCCTCTACATACTCGATACTGTGAGCATAAGCTAGTAGTGTAGCAATGTCAAAAACAACTACTCAGAGACACAGATATACGATTTTGATTCATAAAATCCACTTTTTTTCCAAGCGTTTTTACCGCTGCCACCAAGGTTCTTTCAAAAAGGCAATCTCAGTCACATCGCTGATTTTCAGTTGATTGACCACGCCAGCTTGCTGATTCAAAAAAATATGATCCGTATCCACTGCCGCAATCAGCCCGCTTGGTCGCCGTCCATCCATCAAGGTCAACCGCACCACGCAATTCAATTCATAAGCTTGCAATAATGACGCTTCTAACGTCTTCAGCTGTTCCATTCAGATCACCTCATCGAAAATAATAGCTTAATCATAGCACATATTTAGAACGTGTGTTCGATATTTTAAATTACATTTTGATTACTTGTCCCCGTGTCAGTTAGCGCGGTGAAAACTGCTAAGAATTTTCTCAAAAATCCCCAGCGAAAAAGACGCCGGTGTGCAGCCAGCGTCTTTGAATTACCCTAAAATCTGTTTGATTTGCTTGACTTCATCATCACTAAAGGTCAACTGTTGTGTTGCCGCTAAGTTCGCGTGCAGATGGTCCACACTGGTCGTCCCAATAATGACACTCGTCACAGTCTCTGAACGTAACAACCAAGCCAATGCCATCTGTGCCAAGGTTTGACCACGTTCAATGGCGATTTTGTTCAAAGCATTCAATTGTTCGACCACCACATCGGCGCCCTTAGCCAATAAATACTTATTCGTCCGATGAATTGGAAAATCAGCCGGAATCCCATCCAAGTAACGTTGGGTTAAGAGTCCCTCTGCCAAGGGACCATAAGCGACTAACCCCGCGTTATTTTGGCCTAAGTAGTCCAGTAAGCCGGTAGTTTCCGCTTGGCGATTCAACATATTATACGAGACTTGGTTGACCGTAAACGGCGTATGCATATCGTTAAAATAGCCCACCATTTCCGCCGTCTGCGCTTGCGTATAGTTAGAAATACCGACATATAACGCTTTGCCTTGCCGTACTAACAAATCCAACGCTTGTGCGGTTTCTTGCAAGTCGATATTTGGATCTGGCCGGTGCGAGTAAAAGATATCGACGTAGTCTAGGTTCATCCGCCGTAAGCTCCGATCCAGTGAGCCCACCAGCGTCTTGCGTGAACCAAAAGCGCCGTATGGTCCTGGCCAAGCGGGATAGCCGGCTTTAGTCGTAATCACGAGTTCTTCGCGATACAGCTTCAAATCGCGCGCCAAAATTTTAGCAAACGTTTCTTCGGCGGAACCTTTTGATGGCCCATAATTATTAGCCAGATCAAAACTAAAGATGCCGTGATCAAAGGCGTCTAAAACGACTTGCCGTGAATTAGCAAACGGCGCTTCATCCCCAAAATTGCGCCATAGCCCTAATGAAATCGCGGGTAATTGTAAGCCCGTCTTACCGACCCGGCGAATTGGTAAGTCATTGTAACGTGTGGTTGCTGCAGAAAATGCCATGTTTGAAACCCTCCAGTGAGTTAGTTGATTAATTTTATTATAATCCAAAATAAAAAGGCAGTCCTCGCATTTCGTCAGGATTGCCTTCACTTAGGAGGAGGGAATCATCATCTAAAATATAGAAAAAGCGTTGGAATATGTAGAAGCGAATACCATGCACCTACAGAGAATATATATAGAGGTGGTGAGCTTGGTTATGATTAAGACTAGTGAATTGGCGTTACAATTCGAACACTGTACAAATTTACAATACGTCTCTCCCAAATAAAGTCGTGTATTTACACCAAAACAACCATCTTTGATGATCAAATCACTGACATTGTCCGTGATATAAATTATAATTAAAAGTGTACTTACAAACTAAAGAATGGCACTAATTTTGGCGGTGATGATGATGACGATTCGAACACAAAAGGTAAGGCTTTACCCCAACCATCATTTGGCAAAGGTGCTTGATAACCTCTGTGATTATCGGAGGTATTGCTGGAATGAGGGATTAGCAACCTGGAACGACATGTATGATTTATACACACTTGATTCAAATAATCCCCGTCCTAATACCTATTCAATTCGGAATGAATTAGTCGCGAATAAAGCTGATTGGCAGTATACATTATCAGCACGTACCTTACAATTAGCTGTGGCTGATTTAGGAAAAGCTTGGCAGAACTTCTTCGATAAATCACAACCTGATTGGGGTAAACCAACATTCAAGTCAAAAAACGCCGCGCGGCAAGGATTTAAAACCGACCGGGCTAAAATCATTGCTGGAAAACTTCGGTTGGATAAACCACGTGGGACTAAAGGTTGTTATAACATTATGCTAAGCAAACATGCGGATTTATCAGGTGTTCTGAAAGTGGTTAGTATTTATCGTGAAAATGGCAAATACTGGGCTAGTTTTTCTCTAGAAGTTGAACTTGATGCCAAACCGCGAACAGGTAACAATTCAGCTGTTGACGTGAATGTTGGTCATCTAACCTATACTGCCGGTATTGTTAATACCTTACCAAAACGATTACGTCAGTTATATCAACGGATCAAGTTTTACCAAAAGCAGTTAGCTCATAAATGCGTCATGAATGGTAATAAAGCAACCAAGAGTGGTCGTTACGTTGCAATGAGAGCCAAATTACAACGTGATTATCGCAAAGTTGCTAATGTCCAACATGACATCATGCAAAAGTTTACAACAAAGCTAGTCAACGATTATGATACAATCGTGATTGAAAATTTGGCTGTCAAAGCGATGCAGATGAGCCACGTTGCTTCTAAAGGCTTACAACGGTCAATGTTTGGTTATTTTCGACAGATATTAACTTATAAATGTGACTGGTATGGCAAAAAGCTGATACTGGCGGATCGACAATATCCTTCGACTCAGCGCTGTTCAAAGTGTGGATATACTAAATCAGGGAACGATAAAATCACGCTCCAAGGAAATTCGACACATCAAACTAAGCATAGTGAATATGTTTGTTATAGTTGTGGTGCAATACTTGATCGTGATGAAAATGCGGTTGCTAATTTACTGGCCTTAATCTAAAAAATAATAACTTAACGGGGCTGGCTAAGTCCTTAAACTGTCATAGTTGGTCAATGTGATTACTCCCCAGTGGAATATCGGAATACCGGCGTAATAACGGCAGTAAGCAAAATTTAGAAAGGAAATATGTAACCTTTCTGAATGTAGAAATCAGTCATGTTTTTCTACATTTCTCCATATTTTGCATAGCAGTTTACAGATATGTGATGTCTGCTGTTGCTGCTACTTGGTGACTCAAACTTGGGTCCGAGAGCAACAGGCTAGGGTGACCCAAGTCAACTTCATGTCCATTGTAGGACCAAATTGCGGATTCGTTAAGCTTTTGGTGTTGTCATTAACCAACGGAGGACCGTTTTGCGTTTGGCGGCCACTGTTCGTCGTGGATCTGACAAATAGATTTCTTTATGTGCCAACGTCCGCCGAGTCCAGTCATGTTCGGCAGCATAAGTCGCTAACCGCTGGAAGGTCGCGGGTTCATCATCAAAATCGCCAACGTGCAAAATCTGTAAACAATCGCCATCCGTTAACGTTTCAAAGGTCACTGCTGTTAACAACGGATTAGCCTTTTTAGCTGCGACCCGGGCCAAATTTTCGGCGGCTAAGGTTGGCGTCACAAAGTCCGGCTGGCGCAACATGAGCTTGTAGCTTAAATCTGCCTTATCAAAGCTGCCATCTGGCCGCACATCTGCCGGGTCCAGTGTCCATAAGCCTTCTAGTGGAAAAACTGTATACTCATAATAACCAGCTGGGGTGATCCCGTTTTTCGGCATCATGCGAATCCCATACGCCGCTTGATACAACGCCCCAGTTCGCGCGCCAAACTCTGGTTCGTTCGGGTCGCCATGACCGCTGATCGTGTAATAGTTAAATGCGGGAACGTTTAGCGGCGTCGGCACAGCCTTGGGTAAATACAACGCCTGATCCTGTTTGCGCCATTCATATTTTGTCATGCGATTCTGCCCCCTCCTAATAGCCCACTTGGCGATTATAGTACGTTAAAAAAGCACGGTTCAGTGTCGGTGCGACGGTAATTTTGGTCACGCTCGTATTCTCTGGTTCCGGAATGCTCATTGGGTCGGTTGGCTGTAGGATTGCCAACGCCATGGCCTTGACTGTAAAACCGTGGGTCACCACAATAATTTTTTCATTTGGAAACCGTTGCGCCGTCGTCATTAAAAAGTCCCGTGCGCGGGCGACGACTTGTTCAAACCGTTCCCCCTTAGTCGCCACCTCAACGTAACTTGGCAACACATCTTGTAACGCTTGATCAAAATATTGTGGGTAGGCCGCTTGTAACTTCGCGTTCTGTTGCCCATCCCATTGACCATACGAAATTTCTAATAACCGGTCATCCGTTTTAATCGGCAACCCGCGACCATGATTCAAAATTGCGGCAGTTTCTTGGGTCCGCGCTAAGGGACTACAAATCAATTGATCCGCAAAACTGATATCAAATGCCGCTTGTAGTGCTTGGGCTTGTTGCTCACCAACCGCGTTCAAATGTGTGATGGCGGTATTAATAGTCCCTTGCTTCAAATCTTGCGCATTAGCGGTGGTTTGCCCATGACGCACAATATAAAAAATTGTCATTTCGTTACGACCTCACTTTAAAATTAATATTTCGTTAAAAACGATTGTCTATTTCTAATCCTTATCGTAATTATTCTAATTTTTCGTCTTGACAAAAGTTTACCAACTTGGTAAATTTAAGGCAATGAAATTTTGGGAGTGGTCAGTATGTTTATCAATCGTAATGCTAACTTAATCGTCTCCTCCTGGTCAACACAAACAGCTGTGTCGGCCTAATTTCGTTTGACTTAAAACGGCCCGACACGGATGTTACCTAACATTCGATGACGAGGGCCGCACCATTACTGAAATCAACAGTCCTCGTGGTCAATGATGACCATTGGGACTTTTTTTGTGGTTAATCATCATCGTCTAAATTTTGAAAGTGAGGATTTTTTTATGTCAACGTATAACTTTTCCGCTGGCCCAGCAGTCATGCCAAAACCAGTTATTGCCCAAATTCAGGCTGAATTACCGTCATTTCAAGGCTCCGAAATGAGTATCATGGAGATCTCCCATCGCTCTCAGCTATTTGACCAGGTGATTAACGAGGCCGAAGCTGACCTGCGTGACCTGATGCAGATTCCCGACAACTATCGCGTGCTCTTTTTCCAAGGCGGCGGCACCTTACAATTCACTGCCGCACCTTTGAATCTCGCCACCAAGCACCATCACATTGGCTTACTAGATAGTGGTCACTGGGCTAGCCGGGCCGCCGAAGAAGCCCGACGCGTCAACACTCAAGTTGATATTCTGGGCACCGCGGCACCGACACATTTTACGACGCTCCCACGCTTGAACAAACCGGTCGATCAAACGCTGGATTACGTCCACATCACAACGAATAACACGATTGAAGGAACTGCGTATACGGCCTTACCTGAAACTGGTCAAGTTCCGCTAGTCGCTGACATGTCCTCCAACTTTTTAGGCCAAGTCTACAACGTCAATGATTTTGGCATGATCTTTGCGGGTGCGCAAAAGAACTTAGGTCCGGCCGGATTAACGATCGTCATTGTCCGCGACGACTTGATCGGACACGCTAAGCAGTTACCAAGCATGCTCGATTATCAACTATTTGCCGACAAACGGTCAATGTTCAATACGCCACCCGTCTTCGCGATTTACGCGGCCGGACTGGTCCTGAAATGGCTCAAAGCGCAAGGTGGGCTCAACGTCATCGAACAGCGTAACCGCGTGAAAGCAAACTTACTCTATGACTTTTTGGACCAATCGACCTTATTCAATTGCCAAGTCAAGCCAGCCGACCGGTCACTGATGAACGTCCCGTTTGTCACTGGTAACCCTGACCTAGACGCACAAGTGATTGCCGGTGCAACCAAACACGGACTATTGAACTTAAAAGGTCACCGTTTAGTCGGCGGTATGCGGGCAAGCCTATATAACGCCATGCCACTCGCTGGTGTTCAGGCCCTCGTCGATTATCTCGCTGCTTTCGAAGCTGACCATGCTAAAGGAGAATTCGAAAATGTATCAAATTAAAACTTATAACGCAATTGCCCAAGCTGGGCTTGCAACTTTCACTAACAACTATGCTTTAAATCAATCGGACCAACCAGACGCTTACTTGATTCGGTCGGTCGACTTACATCATCAGACTTTTCCAAAGTCCCTCAAAGTGATTGCCCGTGCCGGTGCCGGCGTCAATAATATTCCCCTAGACGTCGCCACCGCGAACGGGACGGCTGTTTTCAATACGCCTGGGAGTAATGCCAACGCCGTCAAAGAACTCGTGATCGCCTTACTCGTCATCGCGTCCCGCAATTTAATGGCGGCTGCTGACTACTCCGCTGAACATACCGAAGCCGACGTTTCACAACGGACAGAACACGATAAGACTAAGTTTAATGGGTCCGAACTGCTCGGCAAAACTTTGGCCGTCGTCGGTTTAGGCCACGTAGGTTCACTCGTGGCCAATGCTGCACTCAGTCTGGGCATGCACGTTATCGGCTACGATCCTTACTTGTCAGCAGATGCCGCCTGGAATATTTCTAAACAAGTTCAACGCGCCGCAACTATGGAAATAGCTGTTAAAAATGCCGATTATGTCACCGTCCACGTCCCTAAAAATGACGATACGCTAAACCTGATCAGTGCCACAGACCTCGCGGCAATGCCAACTGGCGTCCAATTATTTAATTACTCGCGCGGCGGCATCGTCGATAACGGCGCTGTCTTGGACGCACTCGCGACTGGGCGCGTGGCCCATTACTATACCGACTTTGGTGAACCGCGGCTAGCCAACCAAGCAGCCGTCACAGTAACCCCACATATTGGTGGCTCAACGATCGAAGCCGAAGTGAACGGTGCGACCCAAGCAGCACGGACAATCATGACTTATTTGGAGACTGGTAACGTGCAATACGCCATCAATTTACCCGCTTTGAACGTTCCCTTTAACGCCGCTTACCGTTTCACCGTTATTCACCAAAACGTGCCTAATATGGTCAGCCAAATCACGTCAAAATTAGCGGATGCGGGTTTGAACATTGCCACCATGGCAAACGCCGCGAAACAACAGACCGCGTACACGATTATCGACGTGGACGACTTGGACCACGAAAGTAGCCAACAACTCATTGACGCGCTAAATAAAATTCCAGCAGTCTATCGCGTTCGACTGTTAATCCATCAATAAGGAAATCGTATGCAAATCGAAACGCTAAAACAGCCGACTGAAACCCAGCTTGACCAATTGATGACCATTTGGCTAGCTGGCAATTTGACCGCCCATGCCTTTGTCAAAGCAGACTATTGGCGCAAACAACTACCAGCCGTTCGTGCGGCCCTACCGACAGCTCGTTTGACGATTGCCACTGAGGCCAACCAAATCATCGGGTTTATCGGCCTCCAAGGCAACTATATTGCTGGCATCTTTGTCGCCGCCACCGCCCAAAAAAACGGTGTTGGAACGGCATTATTAGCCACAGCTAAGACGCAACAGCCTAAATTACAATTAGACGTCTACGTTGCTAATCGCGTCGCCGTCGCTTTTTATCATCACAGTGATTTTCAAGTCCACCGCCAAACAATCGATAAGGCGACACACCAACCTGAATATCAGATGCGCTGGCATCGTTAATCAGGATTGCTAATCAAGCCCCAACCCCTACTCATGCTTAGTGTGACAAGGTGTTGGGGCTTTCGATTTTAACCGACAAAAAAATTATTAATTTTGAAATTGATTTTAATCATTCTCTAATGTATTCTCATCCTTGTATCCTAACTAGGATTCAAGGGGGAATCATTATGACCTGGAAAATGATTGAAACGGCAGCAACAGTCACCGCTTCGGTGGGGCTATTACTGGCTGGTTGTGGTAGCAAACAAGCAAGTTCTAGTAGTGGTGAAAATGGTGGCAATTTAACGGGAAATATGGCTAAATCACAAGTTTTGAATTGGTCTGAAAATGGCCAAGATATTACAACTTTGGATTCGTCACTCGCCACCGACGTCATTAGTAGTACGATGATCAGTAACTCTGAAGAAGGTTTGTATCGTTTAGGGAATGATAGCAAGGTCACCCCGGGGATCGCAACGGCGACTACTGTCTCAAAAAATAAATTAGTTTATACGTTTACACTGCGTAAAGACGCTAAATGGAGCAATGGCGATCCGGTTACGGCGGACAATTTCGTTTATGCCTGGCGGCGGACAGTCAATCCTAAGACCGCGTCACAATACGCCTACCTCTACTCTGGCATTAAAAACGCCGATAAAATTACCGCTGGTAAAGCGAATGTCGACACTTTAGGCATCAAAGCGGACGGCAAGTATAAGTTAACGGTCACGCTCGAAAAGCCATTGGAATACTTCAAGTTATTAATGGGCTTTGACGTCTTCTTCCCGAAAGATCAAAAAGTGGTTCAAGAATACGGCAAAGATTATGGGACCAGTTCAGCTAAGATGGTCTACGATGGGCCATTTAAGATGACGGGCTGGAAAGGGACTAACTCAACTTGGACCCTAGTTCGCAACAACAGTTATTGGGATAAGAAGCATGTGTACTTAGACAAGATCAACGACCAAGTGGTTAAATCAACCACGACCGCGTTTAACTTGTTCCAGAGCGGTAAGTTGGATATGGCGACCTTGTCTGGGCAACAAGTCAAAGGTGAAAAGAATAACAGTAAACTCTTGATCCGCAAGACATCGCGCCTGAATTATTTGGAATTCAACGAAAAGAAAGTGCCAGCGCTAGCTAACACCAAGTTACGGCAAGCCATGTCCTTAACTTTGGACCGCAAGCAATTAGTCACCGATGTTTTGGGTGATGGCTCCGTGGTTCCAAAAGGCTTCGTCACCAACGGCTTAGCCAAAGACCCTTCAACTGGCAAAGACTTTGCATCCGAAAACGCGATTGCCGGCTCAACCGATTACAATCCAACTAAAGCCAAAAAGCTTTGGGAGGAAGGTTTAAAGGAAACTGGTAAGAAGACGCTGACCTTAGCCTTAACGCATGACGATACCGACCAAATGAAGGCCCTCTCCGAATACGTTCAAGGCCAATTGGAAAAAGATTTGCCAGGCTTGAAGATCACCAGCATTACATTGCCTTACAAGACCCGTTTAGCACGTGAGACTGCTGGCAACTTCCAGTTAGTCATCTCGGCATGGCAAGCGGACTTCTCTGACCCAATCTCAGACCTTGGCATCATGACTACCAACAACAGCTACAACTTCGGTCACTGGGCCAACGCCAACTATGACGCGGCTGTAAAAGCTGCGAATGCGACGACCAGCACGCCGGAACGTTGGGAAGAAATGTCTAAGGCTGAACGGATCATTGGGACAGACGAAGGCGTCGCACCATTATCACAAAACGTCATCGCTCAAATGCTCAATCCTAAATTGAAAGGGCTCGTCTACAATACTGCGGGCTTGGATTACAACTTCAAGAGTGCTTACATGGCTAAATAAAATTTTTTATATTCAATCAACGCCCGGAAACCAGCCTTTCCGAGCGCTTTTTGATCAAAATGTGAAAAAGAAATGTTGATTTTAATCTATTTTTAATGTATTCTCATTGTCATATCATAAACAACTGCTATCGCCATTAAGTCACTCACAACGACAGCACACATAAAAAGGGGCATACATATGATGAAATGGAAAACAGTTTCTACTGCCGTAGTGGTTACCGCCGCGGCTGGCTTTTTGCTCACCGGTTGCGGGAGCCAATCAAAATCAACGACTAGTTCTAGCACCACTAGCGGGAAGTTAGCAAAAATACAAGTCTTAAATTGGTCTGAAAATGGCCAAGACCTCTCAACCTTGGACCCATCGTTGGCTGTTGATGTCATTAGTGGGACGATGATCAACAACTCGCAAGAAGGCCTTTATCGCTTAGGCAAAAATAGCCAAGCCACTCCCGGCATTGCGACCGGCACTAAAGTTTCTAAGGATAAGCTAACCTACACCTTCACGTTACGCAAGAACGCCAAGTGGAGTAACGGCGATAAAGTGACCGCAAAAGACTTTGTCTATGGCTGGCGGCGGACCGTTGATCCTAAGACGGCTTCACAATACGCCTACCTCTATTCCGGTATCAAAAACGCGGACAAAATCACGAACGGTAAGGCTAAAGCCTCAACCTTGGGGATCAAAGCCGATGGCGATTACAAGTTGACCGTGACGCTGGAAAAACCCATCCAATACTTCAAACTTTTGATGGGGTTCGTGGTCTTCTTCCCGCAAAATCAACACGCGGTTGAAAAGTATGGTAAGCAATACGGTACGAGCTCAAGTAAGATGGTCTATAATGGGCCGTTTAAGATGACGGGCTGGCAAGGAACGAACTCTACCTGGACCTTGGTTAAAAACAACAACTACTGGGACAAGCAGAACGTTCATTTGACGAAGATCAAGGATCAAGTCGTTAAATCTACGACGACCGCCTTCAACCTCTTCCAGAGTGGCAAGCTCGACATGGCCACCCTCTCCGGCCAACAAGTTAAGAATGAAAAGAACAACAGCAAGCTCGTCATCCGCAAATCGTCACGCTTGAACTATTTGGAATTCAACCAAAAGAAAGTTAAAGCGCTCAGCAACACGAAGCTTCGCCAAGCAATGTCTCTAACCTTGAACCGGAAACAATTAGTCAATAACGTCTTAGGTGATGGATCCGTGACGCCTAAAGGATTCGTCACGGCGGGACTAGCCAAAGACCCAACCACCGGCAAAGACTTTGCTAGCGAAAATGAGGTAACCGATTCTGTCAGCTATGACACTACCAAAGCCAAGAAGCTCTGGAAAGCCGGTTTGGCTGAAGTTGGCAAGAAGAAGCTGACTTTAACTTTGACGCATGATGATACTGACCAGATGAAGGCTCTTTCCGAATATCTTCAAGGTCAATTAGAAAAGGAACTGCCTGGCTTAACCGTCAAGAGTGTCACCGTTCCTTACAAGACACGGATTGCGCGTGAAGTCGCTGGTAACTTTGAATTGGTCATCTCCGCCTGGCAAGCCGACTTCGCCGATCCAATCTCTGATTTAGGGATCATGACCTCGACGAACGACTACAACTTCGGAAAATGGACTAACAAGTCCTTCGATGAAGCCATCAAGACGGCTAACAGTACGACTAGCACCAAAGCACGTTGGGCAGCCTTAGTCAAAGCCGAAAAAGAAATCGGTACGGACCAAGGTGTCGCACCACTCTCACAAAACGTGGTCGCACAAATGGTCAATCCTAAGTTGAAAGGCTTGGTTTACAACACTGCCAGTATCAACTACAACTTTAAAGAAGCCTACATGGCTAAATAGTTAATTTGTAAAAAGACGTCTGGAAATGATTCCAGGCGTTTTTTGGTAGCGCTAAGCGTTGGTCAACTAATTAACTAGCCGAATAAAATAAACACATTTTAGTAATGTCCTGTTATATAATTAAATCATTACTGACTTTAGTCGTCAGCAGGTCGTTCGCCTGACAAACAGTTTTTGAATGCGATTTCAATGCCGTCAAATAAGCATTAGTCCGTTTAATTTAACTTGTCGTGCAGCACCAAGTCTGCTAAAGTTAATTCGATAACCTTTAAGGGGGGTCATTCACTTGAACATTGAACTATTCATCGCCCGCCGGAAGGCTCTAGGCTTGTCACAAAAAGCATTGTCAGCGGGAATTTGTACTCAAGCAACGTTAAGTAAATTTGAAAACAACGGTAAAGCGCCTGCGATTCGGATTGTGGCGCAACTCTGTCAACGACTACATTTACAACTAGAAGACGTCTTTCCAACCGAACGCGTGGCCGACGCCGCCGTTTTAACCGAAATGGAAAAGATCGAGTTCGACCTCATCACTAGTGAATATGCGGATGCCGAAAAGCGGTTAGACAAAATTGCGGATGAACCACGGCACGATTTAGAAACCAAGCTACAATACTGTTTTCTCAAGGGTTACGTCGCTGCTTTAAATCAACATCCAATTAGCGACGTGCTTTTTAACTTTGATCAAATTATTACTGATTTAGATGAGCCGCACGCGACAATTTACACCCAACTGGCCTATTGTGGCACTGGGATTGCTTATCAAAATAACCATGAAGCAGATAAGGCTCAGTATTACTTTGAAAAAGTTCGCCATGCACTGCCCAATTTATCACTCGAGACCACAGCAAGTGTTTGGCGTGTCATTAACTTGGCCTACTATACGGGGAACTTTTACGCTAGCATCGGTGAAACCGCCCAAAGTGAAAAGCTACTCGCCTACGCAATCAAGATTTGTGCGCGTTTCCATGTCACTTTCTACGTGGCTAAGGTTAAGTTCCTACAAGCACAATTAAGCATTGAACCAGCCAGAACTACGGAATTGCTTAATGATGCGACGGCCTTTGCACGGATCAACAATAATCGTCAATTAATTAAGAAAATTTCAAGTTTCTCAAAATCACGTTAAGCCCTGACTTATTAATTGCAACTGGCGCAAATATCGCCTAAGCTGTAGGTAACAAGCGGAAATGGTTTAGACGGTAAGGAGGTCCTGCACATGTTATTAGCAGGTTTATTAGCGGCCGCTGGGCTCGCCGCAGTTGCAGGTGTTGTCGCCGGCAATCGCGTCCCAGCAGCACAACCAGTAAGAGTACGACACGATGAACGCTCAGGCCAAAATCGTCGATAATTTAATCGTCAGATAATCAAAAAACAGCTCGTTAGGATTGAGCATAATCCCGACGAGCTGTTTTAGTGTCCTGTTATTCTTTAAAACTAAGCACGCACGCGCCGAGCCACTTCATAGCCAGTCAATAAGCACATTAACCAACCAATCAAGACTAACCAAACTGAATTTGACTCATCAGTTTGTGGTAGCGTCTGGGTTTTTTGCGATGTTTCACGTGTAACATTTTTTGCAGCGTCCTCAGTTTTAGTCGGTTTCACCACAACTGTTGGTGTCACCTGATCAGCAACAACTACCGGTTTCGTCGACATCACCGGACGAACTGGCGCCGGTGTTACTGGCGTTGGTTTGTTTGGCGTTGTTGGTATCGGTGTTACAGGTACTGTTGACTTATTAGGTTCCGCTGATTTGCCAGGTTCAACCGGTTTGCTGGGTTCAACCGGCTTGCCGGGTTCAACTGGCTTGTCAGGTTCAACCGGTTTGTCAGGTTCAACTGGTTTCACCGGTGGAATCACCGTATTGGCTACTGTCAACTCAACTAACGTCTGGCTTTCAGTCAAAACAACTCGTTGCGATTGTGCGTTTAGCTGATAACCAGCTGGCGCCTTAGTCTCAATCAACGTGTAAGTGCCAACCGTCAAATCTTTAAACGTTAATTGTCCAGCAACATCTGTAATGCCAGAAACAACCACCTTGCCATTGGCATCAATTAAGTCAAATTCTGCACCAGCTAATCTAGCCTTAGTTGCACCGTCAACCTTGGTAATCGTTACACTACCCGTTGGCACAACTACTGGTGCTGCATCATCTTTTACTGTGACAACAGCTTGGTAATTATTCGCTGACTGAATCAAAACTGTTTGAGAGTCATGATTTAGATCATAACCCGCTGGTGCTTTGGTTTCACGTAACGTGTAAGTGCCAATTGCTAAATCTTTAAACATTAATTGACCACTTACATCAGTGATTCCAGAAACAATCACCTTACCATTGACATCAATTAAGTCGAATTCTGCACCAGCTAATCTAGCCTTAGTTGCACTGTCAACTTTGGTAACCGTTAAGCTACCTGTTGGCACAACTACTGGTGTCGCATTATCTTTAACTGTGACAACGGCTTGATAATCATTGCCTGAATTGATCAAAATTGTTTGAGAGTCAGCATTTAGATCATAACCTGTTGGCGCTTTGGTTTCACGCAACGTGTACGTTCCAATTGCCAAATCTTTAAACGTTAATTGACCGCTAGCATCTGTCGTTCCAGAAGCAACAACTTTACCAGTGTTATCAGTTAACTCGAAGGTCGCATCAGCTAATTTAGTATTAGTGACACTATCGATTTTGGTAATCGTTAAACTACCTTTGATTGCGTCATCTTTAACTGTCACAATGGCTTGATAATTATTGGCACTGTCAATCGCCACCGTTTGAGTTTCAGTAGCCAACTTATACCCGGTTGGCGCTGAAACTTCGCGCAGTGTATATGTGCCAATTGCCAAGTTTTCAAACGTTAATTGACCACTAACATCTGTCGTTCCTGAAGCAACAACTTTATCATTCGCATCAATTAATTCAAAGGTCGCACCAGCTAATTTTACATTAGTTGTGCCGTCAACTTTAGTAATCGTTAAACTACCTTTGATCGCATCATCTTTAACGGCAACCGTTGTTTGATAATGATCAGCTGCATTGATTGTCACTTTTTGTGGCTTGAATGTCAGTTGATAATCCATTGGTGCCTTAGTTTCACTTAAGAGATAGGTTCCAACAGTCAAATTGTCAAAAATTAATTGACCATCTAATCCAGTGGTTCCAGTTGCAACCACGTTGCCCTTATCATCCGTCAAAGTAAATTCGGCACCGCTTAAAACAGCTCCCGTAGCCGTATCGGTTTTCGTAATCGTGACATGACCTGTGGGTTCTAGTTCATCGGCAACTGTCACAGTAGATTGATAGTTAGTTTTACGATCTAGCTCAACCGTCTTAGTCTCAGGATTTAATAAGTACCCCGCTGGCGCTTGTACTTCTTGCAAAGTGTAAACACCTTGAGCTAGTCCCGTGAATTTCGCTTGACCAGTGATGTCGGTGGTTTGCGTTTGAACGACCTGACCACTAGCATTGGTCAACGTGAAAATTGCACCAGCCAAAGCCTGATCACCAGCAACATTAGTCTTCGTAACCGTTAACGTCCCCGTTTGATACGTGTTCGTTAACTCGATTGTGCCATCGCTAGCAGTAGCTTGTGCGCCGACATAGCCCGTCAAGTCGTCTTCGACCACTCGATAAGTTATCTTTTTACCGTTAGCATCCGTGGTTGCCAAGCCGTTAAATGATCCTTGATAACCGCCGGCTGAAGTTAACGTCACTGTTTGCACCGGCGTCGTTTCTTCACCACGATACAATTTCACGGTAACATCTGGTGTCGTGACACCGGCTGGAACAGCTTTCCAAGTCTTAATTACTTTGAGATTGGTCGTTAGGATTTTAGTGTCCTTAACGGTCTGTGAAACAATACCACTAATGGCAGAATCCTCACTGATCACGATTGACTGTGGCGTCTTGTTCAAGAGATAACCAGTTGGTGCCGTCGTTTCAACAAGCACATATGTCCCTGCTGCCAAATTGGTAAATACAATTTGACCAGTAGCGTTTGTCACTGCACCGGCTTGTAAGACTGTCCCGTCAGTTGTTTGCAACTGGTAGGTGGCACCTGGGACTGCTACGCCAGTCACGGAGTCTATTTTGCTGACCATTAAACTGTATGTCTTCCAATCAGCAGAACCACTCCCGCCGAAACCATAAGAAGGGTTGGCATTCACAGTCTGTGAGTTATCTGGCGTATTACCGCCATCACCATCACCGCCACCGGGATTGGTTGTTCCTCCGGTATCAGGATCAGTGGCATCCGCTGGCGTGTAAGTTGCACTCGCACTGTTCGTGTAAGTGTGACCAGGAATCATGACGACCGTGTACCAAATATTAATCGCAGTCGTTATGTTTCCCAGATTCATCTTCATTTGGTTCCCAATGACACTAACCGTCACGTTTGCATCTTCAGCACCATCCGCAGGTACAAACTTATCCGTATCAAAATCATAAGTTCCCAATTCTGCAGATTTTACAAATTGCCCATTCACATAAGCGCCTTTTTCAAAAGTAATCACACTATTATGTGTCTGGTACTGGCCCAAACGATCAACAATTTCCACATTATCCCATTTTTCACTACCAAGATTTGCAACAACTTGCCAAACCATGTCCGAGTTATTATTCGGATCAACCCAGCCAACTTTGTTAATCTTGGCAGAATCATCACCGACCTTCATATCTGTACCAGTAACATAAAAATCAAATTTACCACTACGACTGGAAGCCGGATACTCTTCAAAATAACTATTGAACGTTAAGGTTCCTGTTTGGGACCCTGCCGCAGCACTAAATTTTCCAATCATTTTGCCTGCCGGATTTGTAATATCTAAATCCGTCGTTCCAGTAGTAAACAACACATTCTTCGGTAATGTCAGTGTCGCAGTATCTCCAGTTCTAATTGTCACATCGTCATCAATCGACCAATTATAATGAGCCTTATAGCCTTCATAAAAGCCCAAAACATCACTGGCGCTATAAATTTTACCATCACTGTCGGTGACAGTTGCATCCGCAGCAGTCATGCCATGAACCGGAATTTCAGCCTTGGCAACCAACGTCGCCAACCGAGTAAAGCTGAGTTTAGACACGCTAGCTTTCGATTGAATCGCCATGGACTTCAACTGCGATCTTGAGCCTTTTTGACTCGTCGTCACCGCCGAATATTGGGTCGTTGTCGACTGTTGGTTCTGGCGCTCAGCACTACTAGATTTTGCCTTAGCTTGAACTTGCGCCGAACTACTTTGGCGCTGACTAGCGCTAGCCGTCGAAACACTGCTGACGAATTTGGCTGGGTCCGTCGTATCGGACTTGGTCGAACTCGTGCTAGCAGCGCTCGTCGTGGCGGTCACTGAGGCGGTCGAACTAGTTGACGCAGAACTGGCGCTTTGGCTAGTCGATGCCGCCACTGTACTAGAACTGGTTGAACGATACTGACTTTCAGCACTGCTCCCGCGTAGTGCCACCGTTTTTGCCGGTGTCACCGCACTTTTACTAGTCATCGTGGCATCACTCGTCGTTTTGGCGGTTGTTGTCACCGTGGTATCAGCTTTCGCAGCAGTGGTACCCGTTGCTAACAAAGTTAACAAGGTCGCAGTTCCTGCTAAGAAAACGGTCAAACGTTGATGAACTCGATTGTTATTTAATCGCATCTCTTTCCCTCCCTTCTGATTTAGATTTATGATGGTTAAGCTAATTCAACATTAACCCAGCCACCTAATTATAAGCCAACTTAGATGAGCATAACAATGATTACAGTTAAATATCGTCAATCTAATTAACCATTATGCTGATTCAAGCTACTATTTTTCGTAATAATCGCGTTCTAGCCATGTTTTTAGCCTAATTTTCGCCATCATCCCTAGTAAACAACTGACTATAGTACAATTAGATTATGACGATATTAATAGAGAGGTCAGATTTTAATGAATAAATACCGCTGGCAAGCCAGCGTCTTAGTTTTAGTCTCATTTATGTTAGGCTGTAACGAATTTATGGTCGTTGGCGTGATTTCTGATATTGCCAAATCCTTACAAGTAACTGTTGCCGCCGCGGGATACTTGGTCACAATTTTTGCCGTTGTCTACGCAATCAGTACACCGATCGTGACGCTATTTGCCAATCGCTTTGATCGGTACCGGACATTAATGGTGCTGATGGTGCTTTTCTTCATTGGCAACACTGCCAGTGGCTTCGCAACCAGCTATAACTGGTTTTTAGTGTCACGACTCCTAACAGCGGCCGTTGCTGGGACGATTGAATCTTTGATCACGCTCTTTGCCAATGATTTAGCACCACGTCATAAACGCGCGATTTTGATTTCTTGGATTGCAGCGGGTTTCAGTATTGCTTCCGTCATTGGCTTACCCATCGGTACTGCCATCAGCACTGCCACGAGTTGGCATATGGCATTTCACCTCATTTCAGTGCTGAGCTTACTGACTTGCATTGCGCTCGCAATAATTTTGCCACGACAGCTACCCAAAGCACCAGCTAGCCATTTAAAAGGTCAACTCGTTCTCCTAACCGACCGCCGCATTACGCTAGGTGCGGTATTGATTCTCTTTTCAGCAGCGGCCTTTTACGCTTACTACACTTATATCCGGCCGCTACTCACCACTGCTTTGGGTTTTAATACGACCGAACTAAACTGGCTACTCTTTGTATTAGGACTCATGAGTATTTTGGGCAACCGACTTTCTGGCACCGTTGCTGAACGCCACGGGTTAACGACTTTACCACGATTCTACATCGTCGATATCGTCCTCTTGTTATTATTACCGCAAGCAATGAAAAATCAAATTACCGGCATGGCCGTTTTTCTAATTTTGGCACTGATCATCTGTGTCCAAAGCTCGCCAGTCCAGATTCATTTCTTGGATGTGGCAGAAGCCGACTATCCACAAGCCACTCTACTGGCCGCCTCCCTGAATGCCATTTTCTTCAACATTGGCATCTCCGTTGGGTCCGCGACGGCAGCTGGTGTCTTAGCACATGGTGGTTTAACACGTTTAGGTTACGGCGGCGCGTTTTTTGCTGGACTAGCGCTAATCACTATTCTGACCTTAAATCACTTGCTTAAACATCAATCAACCGAATCAAATCGATAAATGACTTACTAAAGAAGTTGAAAGTGACAAATTACGCGTAAACCCAGTTATGCCAGAATTGGTGTCCTACGAGGGACGGTGCCAGCTAGAATGCAGTCTTGTGGTTTTAAGCAAGGCTTCCAGGCTTGACCCGGTCCCTCGGCCGCATGTTATCGGCAACAACCGGAAGCGGCAATCTTTCGTTATCTGATGATTAACTGAAAATTAAATTTCAGTCAAACAAATTGACTTGCAAACGCTCTCGCATTTATAATTTTGCAAATTGGTAAGTAAGTTCATTCGGATAACTGAGAGGAAAATTGATTTGGATCGAAAATTCATTATGGTCAACGGTCGCTTGATCTTCGCGTTGATCAGTGTCATCGGTGCCGCCATGATTACCCTGCGTGACAATCCCGCTACCCTTTATGCCACCTTACGACTGTATTTAGCCGGGATGGTCGTCTTAGGTATCGGCCTCGATATTTTTGGCCGCATTAAATTACAAGCATTAGCAACGGACGAAAATGATGACGAAAATCATCAGAATTGATTTTAAGTATGGAACAAAATTCAAAAAGCCAATCAGAAACATCAAGAGATGATTTCCGATTGGCTTTTGCTATCCTGATGGTCGAAATGATTATTACAAACATTTATGTTCACTTAACGAACATTAACACAAAGTGCATTTTGTAGGCATTTATAATTTTTAGGTATTATAATAATTTATGTTCGGTTGAATTATCATTATAAATGGTTTATTGTCAAATTGTGGTCTAATTCTGCTAAGACTTACTAACGACCTAGCAGCGTCACTTTAAGTCACCCCCTTTAACTAATAAGCTAGCCTTATGACAGCTCAAATGGACCTTAGCTTTTTCAAGCGTGCTTTGATCCGTCATTTTAAATGACCATTAGGCACTTTTATCGTTTCAAGGGGTTAACTTTAGTTCGAGCTATTTCGGTGAAGGAACGCTAAAATGAAGATAAGCCTTACTGCCGACTAAGGCCACACTAGGCGCTTTCAATTATCAGTCGATATATGACAGCCCTTTAACTGATAAAAATAATTTATAACACATTTTATCAATCATGGATTTTATCACTAATCACTAGTTAAAGCGCTATCATGCGATAACTTTTTCTTATCACTTAAACCCATTAATCTTTCTACTGGTGGTTAATAATGGTCACACTTAATTAGGTCTTTTTAGACTAAATTTTGATAAATTAATTAATATTGGGACTGTTGTTGCCATAATATATGACAACCCCTTAACCGATAAGTTAACCTAATAGTCATTTTCACCAACACCTAGCACATCCGGGATCAGCTCAAGTTAAGTCAAAAGAATATTAGTAAGCGTTATCAAAAACGGCTAACTCCAGTTTCCTCGTTTTTTCGTCAGACTAACGACCAGACTTATTTAGTTTATCAGTGGTATGATTAATCAGTAACTTATATTATTAAGGCGGTAAAGTAACCTGCCGTCTTAATTAATAAAAGGATTGATAAACGCCACTTAACAGCAAGTTTGCTTAATAAAGTTACCGCTAAGTATCACTTAACATCAATAATTTTTATGGAGGCTGCATTTTTCATGAACATTAAGGATCTGTATTACTTCCAGCGTCTAATCAGTACTCAAAGTTACACTCAAACGGCTGCTGATTTCCATGTCAGTCAGCCCACCATCTCGCAAGCCATCAAGCGCTTAGAGCGTCATTTCCAAACGACGCTCTTCTTCCGTCAGGCCAAGACCAAAGCTTTAGTCCTGACGCCAAGCGGGCAGCAACTTTTATTAGCTTCTAACGATATTATCTCCAATTGGCAACACGTCAACGAATCCATCGGTCACTTGCGTCAACACACGTTACGCCTAGGCGTTGAACCAGCCGTTGGCGAACACTATTTGCCAGCTTTAACCAAGCCAATCATTGCACAGGACCTTTTAAGCAGCGTTCATACGGTTGAAATGGGCGCCAATCAGTTAGTTAAACAAGTGCTCGGTGGTCAGCTTGATTTGGCGATCAGTGGTAACTTGGACCAAACGTTGGATGAACGCTTGGCAGTTACGCCCCTTCGCCCATTCAAATTTAAGATTTTAGCGAGTCCGCGACATCCGCTCGCGCAAGTAGAACATCCAACTTTCAAAGAGGCGTTAAAGTCCCCATTTGTCATCTTGAACGCCACTTACTTGAACAAACTGGTCTTCCATCAATTGGCGGAACAACTTTCAATTGAACCACAAGTGTTATTTGAATCCGACAACAGCACTTTAATCAGTGGCTTAGTCCGAGAGAACTTAGCGTTGGGCTTCATTTCCGATATCGCCACGCCACCAGATGATGACTTAATTGAGATTCCAATTGAAGACGTCCAAGTTCCTAGCGTCCATATTAATTTGATCCGGCGCGCCCACCAATTTCCGATTGGACTATTCAAACAAATCATGGATATTGTGGAACAAACCTTTAACGATGATGCCGCGCAAGTTAAAGACTAGTCCTTGACGGTGGCAATTGTTCATGCTATCATCGCAATTAACTTCATAGCGAACGATAAAACTACTTTCAAGTAGGATAAACACTGTGCGTCAGGAAGTCGGTGGTTGCTGCGAACCGATCAGGTGTTTCATCATGAAATACGGTAGTTCACGTCCGGGGTCACCCGGCGGATCATCTAGCGGCCGTTACCAGCTAGCGAGTGGAGAGGCGTCTGGCCTTTCAAGCTGGGTGGTACCACGGTCTAATCAATCGTCCCTGTTGCATTTATTGTAACAGGGACGATTTTTTTGTAAAAAAATTTAGAGGAGTGGTTAAAAAAATGAAAAATACAGCTAATTGGCGGCCGGTTCATTTGCCGGAAGCCTTAACGGTTTTACTGATTATGTTGGCAATTATGGGATTGGGTGTCATTAAATTTGGACTGTCGCCGCAGACCCCAGTAATTCTAGTCATTGCACTGGTTATTTTGTGGGGACGGGTCCGCGGTGCCAACTGGGATGACATTCATGGTGGGATTATTGATGGCATCAAAACTGGGATTATTCCAATTTTTATTTTCTTATTAATTGGGGCCCTGATCAGTGTTTGGATTGCGGCCGGGATTATTCCATCTATGATGGTCTTCGGGTTCCATTTGATCTCAGCGCAATGGTTCGTCCCATCAGTCTTCTTAGTTTGTGCAATTATCGGGACTTCCATTGGGAGTGCCTTCACGATTATTTCCACCATTGGGATTGCCTTATTTGGGATTGGAACCACTATGGGTATCAATCCGGCCTTGATTGCCGGAGCAATTATTTCTGGGGCTATTTTTGGCGACAAAACGTCCCCACTCTCCGATTCGACCAATTTAGCGGCCGCAATTGCTGAAAGTGACCTGTTTGACCACATTCGTAACTTAATGTGGTCAACGATCCCCGCTTTTATCGTCTCACTGATCGGCTACACGATTCTCGGCGCTGGCGCCGCCACTGAGACCCATCTTGGCAAAATCAACACGACCTTAGCCGTACTCAATCAGAATTTCACGATTAGCTGGTGGGCCGCTTTGCCGCTGATTTTAATGCTCATTTGTGCCTTACGGAAAATCCCGGCGATCGCCACCTTATTAATGAACATTACCTTAGCAATCGTGATGATCTTTGTTCAGAATCCCCACACCCCGCTCACCAAAATTGCGACGATGATCGAAACCGGCTTTGTTTCTAAAACCGGCAACGCCAGCGTTGACCAGTTGCTCTCACGGGGTGGCATCAGCGCGATGATGGGCACCGTCTCCTTAATCCTTTTAACCTTATCTTTAGGGGGACTATTGATGCGTTTCAATTTGATTCAAACTGCGATGGTGCCACTCGCAAAACGACTACAAAACGCTGGCATGACTGTTACCGCGACCATCTTAGCCGGTATCGGCGTCAACATCTTCGTTGGGGAACAATACTTATCAGTCATTTTACCCGGCAAAGCGTTTAAAAAGACGTTTAATGAGCAAGGCTTGGCAAATCTAGCCTTAAGTCGGGTGCTTGAAGACGGTGGAACCGTGATCAACTACTTGATTCCATGGGGAGTTGCTGGAGCTTTCGCAGCCAATACGTTAGGTGTTTCCACCCTCGCCTACCTGCCATTCTGTTTCTTTAGTTTATTATCACCCGTTTTCTCAATCATTAGCGGCTTCACCGGTTGGGGATTGAAACGACAAAAGCCAGCTAAAGCTTAAGCTAGTCGTTTCCGCCTCTGGGTGCCGCTGATAACAGGCGGTCGTGGGACCGGGGCCAGCCTGAGAAACGTCGGCCCCCTCGCCCGCATGCACTCAACAACAACCGGAAGCGGCAATTATTGACTATCTCTCATAACCCCAATCAATCCAGCATAAAGCCATAACCCAAATGCAAGCAAAGGAACTTACTAAGTTAGTCAGTAAACACAAGCTCGAATCCGATGGTCGTGACTTGTGATTATCACCGTCCCCCCGCTACAATTAAGTTGCAGGAATTTCTTTATCAAGGAGGGGGAACAGGATGCTTGCATATGGTTATCGAAAATTTGGGGGACCCGCCGTTTTTGAAACAATTGATCAACCGGCTTTAAAGCCGACTGCCAATCAGGTGGTGATTGCGACTTTAGCAGTCAACTTAAACGATGAGGATCGAATTGAACGCTTAGGCGCCAATGTATCGACGCCATTACCAATGATCCCCGGCCACGATGTTGTTGGCCGCGTGGTTCAAGTTGGCGCCGCAGTCACGGACTTACCAGTTGGCACACTGGTGGCAGCTCATACAGAACACGCTTACGCCGAACAAGTTTGTTTGGACGCTGACAGTACCGTTACCGTGCCGGATAATTTATCCCCGACACAAGCTGTCAGTTTGATTACACCCGGCATTACGGCTTATAAAGCGGTGCGTTATTTTGCTGATGTACAACCAGATCAAACGGTCATCGTCAAAGGCGCCGCTGGCGGGGTTGGTTCACTGGTCGTCCAACTTTCAAAACGCGTGGGCGCAAAAGTTATTGCCATCGCCAGCCAAAAACATGCGGATCGATTGACCGCATTAGGCGTCGACCAATTCGTCGCCTATGATCATCAGGACCCCGCACACGTCTTAGCAGACTGTGGGGATGTCATCATTAATGTGGCCTTGAATGGCGTCGATGGCAAGGCTGACTTAGCCATGGCTAAGTTTGACGCGACGATTGCGTCAGTGGCTGGCAGCTTACCAGCGACGAGTAAATCTATTCGCTTCCGGTCGATTCACGCCACGAATGCGATCTCTGATCAGGCAGCCTTACAAATGTTATTTAAATTACTCAGTATTGGTCAGTTACAGACTAATATCGGCTATCATTTACCCTTTAGCTTGGCAGGTTTTATCGAAGGCCACGAGTTATTGGATCAGCCTCATAACGGTCGTATCGTCATTGAAAAGTAACTGAAAAGGTCCCTACCAAACCAACCATTAGTTTGTACTAGTCCCTGTCAAGTTGACAGATGAAATAATATAATTTTGCGAGTGTTGCTTAAGCGGCTTCACTGCGGT
>NZ_BJDI01000020.1 GCF_005405065.1 Lactiplantibacillus nangangensis
AACCTCCATAACTTTGATAACCTAAGGATATCAAGAATATGGAGACCATAAAATACGTCATCTTATTTACTGCTTACGATGAGTGGGCTACTATGATAAGTGAAAACGAAAAAATGAGGTCTGATTATAGTTGTGTGAGTCTAAAAGGCAACCCTCAGCGAGTACGAGAAGTCTCAGGTTTTATGCTGTTTGATGGTTGCAATTGCAACAGCTGCAAAGCTTTATCGCAAGGAGCAACACTGTCAGAGTGGTCAAGTCTATTTATGGTGAACATCGCCCAACAGCCAGTCTTAATGAGTGGGGGCGGAGGGTCATAACCGTGAAACAGAATGCGCTAAGCATTGAAATTGATTAGTGGTTTGTTATACTATTTAAGGAGCAAATGCCGTTTTAGCTCAGCAGGTAGAGCACTTCCATGGTAAGGAAGAGGTCGGCAGTTCAAATCTGCTAAACGGCTTAACTAAAAAAAATCACTTAATCGATAACGATTAAGTGATTTTTTTTAGTTGTGGGCGGGTGTCTGAATGACCTGCTTGGTAAAGTCGCTAAAGAAGGCAAGCATGCTTTCTACCCGTGTATGGCCTAGTTGCTTGACCCAGCCATCAAAGACGTTCTGAATGGCTGCGATCAGCTGTTGATCGATCTCTTGGCCCTTCTTAGTGAGCAGTAAACTCTTCTGCCGTCGATCTGCTGGATTGGCCACTTGGTAGACGTAATCGTATTTGAGTAAGATACTGATCTGTCGTGAAATAGCACTGCGTGAAACGTGGTGACTGGCGGCAATGTCCATTAATAATAAGGGCTTGGGGCTAGTACCGATCTCATGCATAATTAGAAATGCATCAAACGTTAAATGGAATTCCGTAATTGGTTCTGAAATGTAATCATCCATGTAACGTAAAACGGTTGAATAATATTTTAAAAAGTCATTTAGCATTTTGGACTTGTCGTTCATGCCAATCCTCCTCGAAGGTATAATTCCTTTAAAATCAATTAATTGCATCAAATTAATTATAACATTAGTCAATTTATTTCTACATAGGTATCATAAATCTAAATGAATATAATTGGTAGCGTTTTATCACGCAAACTAAAAAACGACCAACATCTCAGCAATGTTGGTCGTTTTTGTGTTAAGCGGTTGTCCGATGACGACGCGCAATTAATGGTAAAATCATACCTAAAGCGACGAAGACGATTGGGGTAATGATGTTTAAGGCTAATTGGAACCACCAGCCACTAGGGTTAGCAGCCATATCAGTCTTAGGCACCATCCCTAAGATGCAGGCAAAGGCGGTGAATAAGAAACACCAACCACCGACTAATTTACCAATCAGTGGGTTCTTTAAGAACATGTAATCGCTCTTGAATTCTTTCAGATGCTTATTCAATAAGATGTAAGCCAGGAAGACCCAGAGGTAACGCATTGGCATCACAACGGAGTTCAAGTTTAAGAGCCAGTTGAATAATTCGTTCATGTTTCCAATACCAAGGGCCGGGATGATAATTAAGATGCTGACCAAGACACCGGTCATAATATAACCGTTAATCGGAACATCTTTTTTATTCATCTTGCTTAAGCTCTTAGGAACAAATTCAGGATCGGCATCACCTAACAAAATCTTTAATGGGGCATCGATTGAGAAGGCTAATGCGGAAACTTGAGCTAAAACATTCGCAATTGCGTATAAGATCAAGAAGAGGTTACCAACATGGTAAAAAGCACCCAAACGTTGGAATGCATAGTAAGCACCGTTAGCCATTAAGTCCTTAGGAATATCATTTGAGTTGAACAGAATCCCCATGGCAAAGGACCCAAGTATGGCACAGACGGCAACCATACCGGCTAAAATCAACATCCCGAGTGGGAACTCACGCCCAGGGTTTTTAGTTTTGTTAACGTACGGTGAAATCTTTTCAGACCCACCGACCGCAAAGACTAACATGGAAACGGTCGTGAAATAAGCAAAGTCAAATTTTGGTAGATATGATTTAATTGAAAGCATATCTGGCGTTTGAACGGTGGCCTTAGTCATCAATGGTGCTGAAACGGCTAAAATAATGAACAGGATCGACATGATAAACATCCCGGTACCAGCGACACTCCCGATGCGTTTCAAGGTCGTTAATCCTAATGAAGCAATCCAGAGGAAGAACAAAAATAGCACTAAACAAATGGATTGAACGACTAATGCTGGGGTGTTGTTGATAAAGTTCCCGTTACCCTTAAATAACCAGCTGAGGGCAATGAGAATCCCTTGAGGTTTCTGGGCCAAATATGGAACGTGCACGATCCAGTAGGTCCAGGCGGCGTAGTAAGCTAAACGCTTAGTACTCGTTGCCCGAATCCAGGATGAGACCCCACCTTCGGCTTCCTTGAAGGTTGATCCAAGTTGTCCCACAATCAAAGTGTAAGGGACAAAGTAGATGATCATGATCAAGATCCAAGAAGTGACCACTGATAAGCCTTGTAACGCAAAGTTATTAACAACGTTACCCAAGCCCCAGACGGCCACGAACGCAATTAGCGCAATGTTGGACCAACGTAGCTGTTTTTCGGTTTTCATAATTTTGCTCCTTTTTTAGTATGAATACGCCTTATTATAAATCGGCAATGGAAGCGTTGACAAATTAATTTTTTGAATGTGAGAAAGCGGTAACATTTCCATTTAATAAATGAGGTTTAGCTGTTAGAATGGCGAAAATTTGCTATTATAGAAGAGGAGTCTTGAAAAAATGTGAATTTAGCGGCTATTAAAGTTGGGTGAAAGTAGGGATAGGTTTGAAGAGTGTAACAATTGGAACGGTGCCTTTGACCGTTGGAATGCCTAAAATAGGCGTTGTTTTGCGGGGAGCCGAGCGTTCGACCTTGATTGGTCAGGCGGCACAGGTCCTTTCATCGGCGGCACAAATCGTTGAGTGGGACTTAACTGGTGCAGACGGTTTAGAAAACCGTGCTGAGCTAATTAATACGGCAACTCAATTGCGCCAAGTTTTGGGAACGATTCCGCTGATTGCGACGTTACAATCGCCGAGTCAGTCAGCCACGATTGATGAGCAGACCTATTATGAAACGTCTGTGACCTTAGTCAATAATCGCTTGGTTGATGCATTAGAAATTGATATGGGCATGGTCACCAAAACGCGCTTTATGGCGCTGACCAAACAAATGCGTGCGCAAAAGATCAAATTGATTTTAAGCGAGACCTATGTTGAAACGATGCCAACGGCACCTCAAATTGTGACCGCTTATCAAACGATGGCTGCTGCAGGGGCTGATATTGCCCGGGTACGGATGCAACCGCAAACCGCCACCGCACTATTGACGTTGATGGCAGCGACTGCCACGGCGGGGACCGAATTAAGCTTACCTTTAGTAGTGACCGCGACTGGGAGTTTGGGACGCTACGCTGCCGCTAGTGGGCAACTATTTGGGTCGACGCTAGTCTTTGGTCGTGTCGGTCGCGTTGGGGGTTCCGGTCAACTACCAGTCAGTCAATTGAAACAGACCTTACAGACGTTAGCAACGGTCGAAGGGGGTTCCTAAAATGAAGTGGCAGTCGATTTGGCGGCACACGAGTTATATTATCCAGACACTGATGATTTATTTTCTACTGATCCAGGGACCCTATGACGTTTGGATTGCAAAAGTCGGTTATCGCTTAGGGGCCTACCTAATTGATATCGTGGGTATCTCAGTATTATTTTTCATTGTTGAACTAAGCTATAATTATTTTCGGCAACGGCTATTAAAGCGTCGACGCAAATAAATCAGACAGCCTTAAAAAAGGTGACTCAGAAAGTTATGCCTTTCTGAGTCACCTTTTTATTATAGTAGAAACAGGTTTAGTTATTTTGTGCGGCCACTAGTTTTTCAACAAAGGCGTCTAAGCGTTGAATATCGTCACCTTCAGGCGCTAAATTGACGAAGACATCATCAGCACCTTTAGTGGCACCCGTTTTAGCTAATGCAGCGCTGAAGTCCGTCACGGCACGGCAGTAGTCATCTTCGTAGAAAGTGTCACCCGAGCCGGCACAACCATAAATCTTGCCAGTCAAATCTAAATCTTGTAAATCATCGTAGAAATCAAGGCCTTCTTCAGGAAGTGCGCCTTCGTCATATGTATAGGGGACAACGACGCAAATGTCGACTTTTTCAAACTCAGTGGCATCTGCCTGTGAGATCTCTTCCTGGGTGACATCAATCCCCAGCTTTTCAAACTTTTCTGTGATCAAATCAGCGACATCTTCATTATTACCCGTGATAGTTGCAAAAATTACTTTGGCAGTTGCCATGTAAACCCCTCGCTTTCAAAAAGTGATACCCCGATTATAACAGAATTTTAATCTGAAATTAAATTAAGCGACATTTATTCGGAAAAGCCGACCGAGAGCGGTTTCTCCGGCACCCATTCCATGCTATAATTTAACTATTATTAGTCGGTTTAACCCGACTAAACAGCGGTTTTACCCGGTAAGTGAGTAAACCTTAAGTTAAAAATGAAAATTGACGTAAGCTAGGGGTAATTAAATTGTCTAAAAAATCAAAAAAGATGGGTCTCGGAAAACGGTTATGGCATTCGATTACCGAACCAATTCCAGACGATAATGAAGATCAAAATAGTGAACAAATTCCATTGGCCTATGACTTAAAGGGGTCATCAGCACCAACTGCTGAAAGTGCTGCGAAACCAACAGCAAGTTCAGTGGGCGCTTCAACGACGGGCAGAACAGCTGAGTCGGCTGATTCCTCAGCACCACAAACGCGTGCAGCAATGCGAGAAGCTCGAGAATCAGCAGCCGCTCAATCACAAGCAACTGTTTCACAACAGGGGCCTGCCGCGACTGTAACCGAATCGGCAGTCAGTGAGGCGACAAAAGTTGATGTAAACGCTAAGTCACAAGTAACGAAACCGGTAGCGCCAGCTAAAGCCCATTCGGCGCAAGCAACAATTACGCCGCGACAGGCTGCTAAGTCGGCACCACGTGCGTCGGTTAGTGAAGCCGTGATTGAGCCAGATTTAGTGGCTGAATCTGCTGGCAAACAACAAGGACGTGTCGTTAGAGCGGCGGCGCCCAAGTCTGCGGACGATCCAGATGCGGCCACTAGCACGATTTCACTGGCTAACAGTACGGCCCGCGTTGCCGCTGGTCGGAAATCACAGGCTGCTGCAGCGACGAATGCCGTCAGTGGTCAAGGCCAACCGGTTATTTCTGTTCATGGTGCAGAACATCCTGACTCTGATGAGACAACGCCTGAATTGCCGTTGTCACGAGAAGAACTTTATGGTGATCAACAACCAAATGGCGGCAGTGAGGCGCCACGCCAACGTCGCGATGAAGTTGATATTGAACCGATGTCACGATTGGCACGTCATGGTGAGAATGAGCCTAATGAGGCGTTAAATGATGAGACCAGTGAGAATCCTCATTTGAAGAAAAAAGGGTCACGGCCACATCAAAAACCTAAGCAACGTAAAAATGGTAAGTTAGTTGCGACTGGGGTCGTTTTATTAATTGTGGCGGCTTTGGGCGCGTTCTTCATGTTCAATCGGGCGAAGACGACAGAAGCCAATGCGCGGACTAACGCTGAAACGGTGGTTAAAGACATTTATACCTCAAGCGCGCAACGTGATATACGGGCCGATGCGTCAAAAGCAAAGTTAGCACAATTACAAACGTATATTGATGAAATGAAGCAATCGGACTCGAAGACCGCCCTACAAACGCAACATGATAATGCGGCCAAAATGTTGAAAGTTCGTCAGCAATATGATGGGTTATACAATACAGATAAATTAGTCAAAGCTAGTGTGACGATGGCCGATGTGACCAACGCCCAGAAAGCTATCACGGATTCTGGCCTCAAGACACGCAAGACTTACTTTACTAAAAAGTATGATAAAAAGTTAATGGCCACAGCTAAGATTGTTAAACCAGTTCGGAAGGCTGATGCCGAGTTCAAGAAACTGTACAACAGCAAAGACAAGCTTAAGGGCAGTGTTTCTACGAGTGATCTCGATAAGGTCCTCAAACATTTGAAACCTTACCGGACTAAGGCGCAATTAGCGGCGGATGACTACAAACGGTTAACGACCGATCGCAAAGCCTTGGCTAAGAAGGAACACTCTGCAGCAACGAGTGCTGCCAATGCAGTCAGTTCCAGCAGTTCAAGTTACAGTGAACCTGAATCTTCGAGTTATTCGAGTGATGATTCAAGCTCGTCAAGTGACACAACTTATTCAAGCACAACGGATACGACTTCTGGTAATGATACGGGAACGACTTCTACTAATAGTTCAAGCACCTCGACGTATTATGACAACAACGACTATTCGTCAAGCAGTAGTTCATCAACTTCTTATGGAACTGATAACACGACTAGCAGCAGTACTGACAGTAGTGACAGTACTGGTGTCAGCACCTATTCGTCGTCTAATTAAAAAGCAACTGGAAGGACGCAGCGTTGATATAAACGTTGCGTCTTTTGTCTAAATTTGAGAGGAGTGTTTTGATGAAAATTGTTTTAATGAGTCAAGCAACCAAACCGGAACAGTTAGCAACGTTGATCAAAAATTATCCGGATTGGGAATTCAAGACACCAGCGACGTTAACGCCGGCGGAATATGATCAAGTTGTGGTGATGTATGGCAATCATCCGTTGTTGAGCCAATTTTTAGCGAGTTCTAAGTCACAATTAGCATTCCTCCAAGTTATTTCAGCAGGAGTGGATTATTTGCCTCTAGCCAAATTAGCTGCGGCAGGGGTGCTAGTTGCCAATACGAGTGGGATTCATGCGGATGCGATTAGTGAATCGGTCTTGGCTGCAATGCTGACGGTCGTTCGTGGTTACCATGCTGCTTGGGAAAATCAGCAAGGTGCCCAGCAATGGTCGCTACCCATGACGACGAGCACATTAACTGGTCAGCAGTTGCTAATTTACGGTACTGGTCAGATTGGTCAATCATTGGCTGCCAAAGCGACGGCCTTTGGGATGCAAGTGGTAGGGGTGAATACCACCGGCCACCCGTCACCCCATTTCAGGAAAACGGTTGCCTTGACTGCAACCGGTCCAGTTCTAAAAACAGCTAATTTTATTGTGAATGCTTTACCGTTAACGCCGACGACCACACACTTGTTCAATCATGAGTTATTTGAGCAACTGCAGCAAAGCCCAATGTTGATCAATGTTGGCCGTGGCCCTGCAGTTGAGACGGCGGATTTGAGTCGCGCCTTGGATCAAAAACAATTGAGTTTCGCTGCGTTGGACGTCACTGAACCAGAACCTTTGCCAGCGGACTCCCCACTATGGCGACGGTCGGATGTGTTGATTACACCGCATATTTCGGGTCAAATTGAACATTTTCGTGAGACTGTCTTTCCAATCTTTCAGGCGAACTTCAGTCAATATGTGAAAACGGGGCAACTTTCCCGCAATCAAGTCGATTTATCACGAGGGTACTAAACTGGTTAAATTGAAGGTGGTCGTATCAGTATGTCGCTTCCGGTTGTTGTTGAGTGCATGCGGCCGAGGGATCGGGTCAAGCCTGAGAAACGTCTTGCCCCTCGCCCGGAAGCTTTGCCTAAACCGCAAATCTTCCGGCCGGTCCGTGGTGTAAGACCGGAAAATTGCCGGTCAAACGCCGCCCACACGGCCGATGTACTCAACAACAACCTACAGCTAGTTAACTGTTTCGAATGAGTGGTGAGTGGATTGCGTCCATTTGGGGCATAACCAACGCCAGTATTACTGGATGCACGATAGAATCGGCACTTTAAGCTCTAGTTGTTTTTAATAAAGGATATACCAAATTCAATTGTAAAATTTGTATGAGCATCAAAAAGGCTGCCAAAACTTGGATTATCCAAGTCTCGACAGCCCTTTTTAACTAGTCATTGTGATTGTTAAGCTATTGAATGCTATCCGAGAATTGAGCCGATTTAGCGCAGGGTGGACTGGCTGAGGCTCAGTGGTGAAATTTTACTTAGGCGGGCGGTTTTTCCCGGCTTAGTAAAAGCCCAGCTTGCGAGACCGCATTTTGGCTCGCAACTGTGGCCACCACGTTCCAGCCTCAGCCGGACCACCCGGAGCGGCAATCAATCGAAAATCACGGATGCTCACGGAAATCTGAAGCCGCACGATCATTGTGGCGCTGACCAATGGCTAAAATGAACACGGTGCTGATAATCAGCAGACTGCCGAACACATCCAACCATTCAAAGCTAACGCCTAAGAGGGCGACGGCAATGACGGTCGCGGATAACGGTTCAAACGCATCGAGTAGACTGGCAACGGTCGGTTGAATATATTTCAGACTTTGTAAGAAGAATAGAAAGGCTAACAAAGTCCCAAATAGCACGACAAAGCTTAATTTGCTAATGTTGCCAAGCGTTAATGGCACGTGGATACTCCAGAACGGCTGAATGCAGTTGAAGAGAATCCCGCCGAGTAGCATCGACCAAGTATTCACGGTCATCGCACTGTATTTGGTCAGTAATTTGGCCGGCATCAACGTGTTGGTCGCGGAGGTCACCCCTGAAAGGAGTCCCCAGATCAATGCCCAGCCGGAAATGACTAATGCGGCGGGATTACCATGAGTCACCAGTAAAAATGCGCCGATGATTGCTAACAAAATGGCGAGCCCTTCCGAACGAGTCGGCCATTGCTGATGCGCAATGACTAACCAGAGTGCGATAAAAACCGGACCGGTGAACTGTAAAATAGTCGCGGTTGCCGCATTACTCGCTTCAACAGCTAGAAAATACGTGAATTGAACCGGCATTAATCCTAGCAAGGTGTAACCGGCAACTTGTAATAAGTCGCTCGGATGGTGCCAAATTGACCAGAGATCAATTTTAGTCACGAGGCTGATGAGCAATAAACAAATTCCAGCGCCTAGCATGCGGATGCCGGTTAGCCAAATCGAGTTGATGTCGGTCGTATCAAAGAGCGTCTGCGCGATGGCGCCTGAGACACCCCAAAAGGTGGCACTGACGCTAGCAAGCAAAATGCCTTTGATTTCGTGTGTCGTTTCCATTAGTACGTCCTCCCAAGTCAAACTGTCTAATCATCATTGTAACTGATTTGACTTGGAAAAGGGGATTTAAAAATTAAGCCGTGGCGGCATCCGTTGTGGTTTCCGTAGTCGCTGCCGCTTGCCGGGTCGTTTCTGCGAGGTGGACTAAGTGGGTCAAGAAGGCGTGCGTCTTCGCTTGATAGTGGTACTTTTGGCCCAGATTAACGAGGTAACCGTTGATATAGTCGACTTCAGTTGGCCGATTGTGCGACATATCTTGATACATTGATGGGTAGTGGAGCGGATTCGCAACTTTGCTGACATAGTTTACGGAGGCCAATTCTTCGGCACGTGTATTCAACATAGTGACACCGTCCCGCTCGCAAACATCGTAAGCTTCATTGATCAGCTGTTTGCTGAGTTCATCAGCACCTGGGTACGCGGCATATTCGCCCATCGTGATTTCAAAAAGCGTGCAAAGGGTATTGACGACGGAATTGAAAACAACTTTTGCGAGCAAGGTACCGCGGAAATTAGTTGTCAGTTTAGGATTAAATTGACATTTTTCCAGTTCGGCAACGACACGGTGGGTCATCTCGTCTGGTTGTTCGGTGTAGTTAGCGAGATTCATCGTGCCAGCACCGCGCGCGCCGATGAAGTCGACGTCGCCAGGGCCATTCAAAACGGTCGCAACTAAGGCCGTTCCCGCCAAAACTTTATCTGGTTTGAAATACTGTAATAATTTTTCCACATGGCCCATACCATTCATGCAAGTGAGCACGTATTGTTGGTCGTTGAAACAGTGGGCGGTTCGTTTGAGAAATTCTGCCAGTTGCATCTGTTTCGTGAAAACGACCCAGACATCCGGTTGACCATGATAATCTTCTGGATAATAAACTTTGACTGGGACCAAGTGTCGGTTCTGATGATCGCGTGAAACGTAGACACCGCCCTGTTGATGCATCTTTTCCACGTTAGGTTCCCAAGTATCGACAAAATCGACCTGATTGCCAGCTTCTTGTAATAAAACGCCGTAACGTAATCCCATGGCGCCTGCGCCGAGTACTGTAAAATGCATATGTATGACCATCCTTTAGATTGATTTAATTAAATGTGATGAAAAAAGCGCCCAGCAGACGATTGTACGTCTGCCGGGCGCTAAGTGCGTGATACCACCGGTTTTCGTCAACAACTCACATTGTTGACCTCAAAACGACCCCAAATTGTTGCGAGTCGCGGCACGATAATGGGTGCAACCATTGAAGGTTATGACGATTAGGGTTAGCCTTCACGCTCACAGTCGATATTCAAATCAGGGTAACCGGTCTGCTTACACCACCTCAGACTCGCTTGACGGTCGGACTGATTTTACTGAACTGCTCATTGCTTTTCTCATCAAATATTAATTGTTCCTTAATCTACACGCCTTTTGAAAAATTGTCAACGCTGGACTTCAATTTCTTAAGAATCTTCGGCAACGACCGATTGAAATGACCGTTTAAAGGTTAGTTGACTTAGGATTCTTTTGTAAGGCCTTGATGACGGCGTTTAGGTTACTGTCGAGGGTTAGGGGCGTCACTTGACCAAAACGTTGTTGCAGAATTTGTTGGGTGACCAAGCTGAACTGGCCGTGTAGCTGTGGCCAGTATTGATCGACCCGGGTCGCATAAACGCTTAAAGTTTGACTAGCCGCACGAGGTAATTGGTGCTCGAACCAATGTTGTAATTGTTGATAACTCTGCGACGGGGTTCGCCAAGGTCGTTGCCAACTAATGAGTCTTAGCCAAACGTGGTAACGGCGCAACCAAAGCGTCGTGAGACCACCGATGAGGCACAACCCAAGTAAACTCGGCCATAGCCAAGGTAGGGCCGTTGTCCGGTTGGTCTTTTTAATGGCTTTGGGTGCGGCGGGACTGCTGGTTGTTGATTGTTCTGAAGAACTGCTGACATTGGTGCTGGGGCTACTGCTGCTAACACTGCTAGACTGTTGAGAACTGCTGTTTGTTTTAGCGGTTGCTTTCGGCGTGGCTTTTTTGAGTCCTGGATTCTGATAGCCGGGGGTTGGATCAAATGGTACCCAGCCAATTCCTGTAAAGTAAACTTCGGCCCACGAGTGGGCATTTGAATTCAAAATTGAATAATGGTAGCGGCCGTCTTTGGTCTTTTGACCGCGAGACCCGCCGGTGAACCCTTGGGCCCAACGTGCGGGAATCCCAATTTCACGCAACATGACGACGAGTGCGGTTGAAAAGTTATCACAATAGCCGCGTTGGCTAGTGAACAGGAAGTAATCCACGTAGTCACGGTCGTTGGGGGTCGCGGGCGTATCCATCTTCGTATAAGTAAAGCGGTTATCATTTTTTAAATAACTGAGCAACGCCTGTACTTTGGCATACTGCGTTGGGGCCGTTTTTATCAGGTTTTCGCTGAGTATTTTGACGCGATTGGGCACTTCTGCCGGGAGATCGGTTTCGGACTCATCGAGTTCCTCGGTCGGCTCACCGGTTGCAGCTTTCAACTGGGCCGCCGTATATTGTTGCGGTTGGAACGCATAGTTGAGCTTGGTGAGCGGCTGCTTGCTGAGATTGATGTAAAGCCGTCCACGTTGCTTGGCATAGCCAATACCATGCCGTTTTTGCTGCGACTTGCTCACGGCCCAAGTGGTCCCACCATAACTGACGGGGACGTAGGTTGCAGTCGCTGCTAGGTTTACTTGGATGGCTTGTTTAGGGCTCGTTGGCGTTTGCAAATAGCCAGAATCAGTCAAAGTCGGTTTGCGACTGATCTTGGTCGACTTATCGACTTCCCAACCTTGTCCTGAATAGGTGTCACGCGTATCGACCCGCCAATAATGACTTTGACTAGCAATCACTTTTAAGGCGACGCTATTGTCATCTTGAATCGCCCCGCCAAGCGTAGTGGTGTCTTCAGAAAAGCCGGTCCGTTTAGCAGCTGCCGCTTTCTCTAAAAAGTTATAGAAACCATGACTACTGAGGGTATTGCGCCAAGCAACGGTTTGTTGAGATAGCTGCTTGAGTGGTTGCCGTCCCCAAGTATTGAGGGTGGTGCCAGCGAAAATTAAGGCGAGTGATAAAACGAGATAAATTGCGTTCGTCCAAGTGACCCGCGGGTGCGCGCGGACGAGCAGGAGGGCAGCCGCTAAACCAACGACGGCTGCAATTGAACTAACTTCATTACGAGTGGCAAATAACGTGACGGCTAAGAGGTAGCTGAGGCTGACCAGCAGGCTTAAATACGGTTGTTGCCAACGGACCGTTAAGAGGGTCAAGGCAATGACGAGCGCCATGATCAGGACCATACTCAGCAAAATCGGCATCATTTGGGTACTACCGGCGTTGCGAAAAGTGCTGGTTTGTTGGATCAGATTGTTCATGAAATGTTGCGCCCAATTAAACGAAAAGGCTTGTTTGAGCGGATAACTGGCGTAACAGCTGCCGATGAAGCTCGCAACAATCAATCCGATCCAAAGCAAATCGAGTCGTGGCCACCAAGTGCCAAGTAGAATCAAGGCATTGACAAGCACGAGAAAAATTAGAATTGGCCAAGGGTGCTGGAAAGTATTGACCGTGGTATAGGTGGTTAGTGGCAGCGCCAGTAGGCCAGTGTGTAAGGCGGCCGTGAGCGCTGTTTTGACTTTTTCAGGCATCGGCCACACCTCCTTTGGGCCACTGAACAGTTGTGACAAGAGCATTATGTGGTTGTAACGCGGTGACCAAAGCAGTTCTTAACGGACTGTCATCACCAAAGACCACAACGCGGTGTTGCCGAATGGCCGTTGTTGGCAGGTCGGTTGCACGATAAGGCTGATAACTCGCAAAAGCTTCAGTGGCGGTTGGCGTGATCAACTGTTGGGTTTGCCCAATCAGGAGAACTTGCCCTGGCAAGGCACTGACTAATTGGACGAAGCTGTAAAAAGCCGCCAGCCGGTCTTCGAGTTGGTCGTCAGTAGTTGCCAAAAAGACCCAACACCAAGACTGTGGCTCATCAGAATTGAGCACGCGTAGCATCGGTTGTTGTTGGCGAGCGGAGAGCTTCCAGTCGATCTGGTTACTAGGGTCGCCCGGCTGATACGCGCGAAAGTCCTGCGTCTCGAAGCCTGGTTGATCATTAGTTCCAGCTTGGTTGGTCCGTAAGATGGGCTGCAGTTGATCAAATAAGGCTTGTGCGGCGACTGGCCGTGGTTGTGGTGGGACGATCAACATCGTCTTTAACGATTGGCGATGTTTTTTCATGAGTAAGTGTAAGGGGTCGGTCTTAGTCAATGTAACGGTTATGTCAGTATAAATGCCGCGAGATAACGGTATGGTGGTCTCAAATCGCCGCATGGCTGAATTGAAAGTGACCGGGATTGCGGGGTCATTTAAACTTAAAGTCACATTGGCCGTGCGCCAACTTTTGGGGAGCGTACAGGCTAAAAGTTGACCGGTCGCGGTCGGGATGAGTTTAGCTTGTACCGTCACCCGCGAGAGTCGGGGTAACAGGCTGAGTAGACTGAGCAGGTCTAACCCCAGTACCATCCAAGCAATCGCCCAACCAGTGGCGTTATTAAAGCTGACCGCGTAGCCGCAAATGATCACGGTGAAGATGATTAGGCCACTATTATGAAAAGACGATTTTAGCCAGTTCATCGACTCGTCCCCTTAGTTGGTACTGGGATTGTTTGCATCAGTTCAGTCACCACTTGTTGTTTGGCGGACAATGATTGGGCGCCATTAGCGAGCACTAAACGGTGACTAAAGGTCGGCACTAAAATGGCTTGAATATCGTCTGGTAGGACATAGTTGCGTTGGTTCAAAAAGGCGTAGGCCCGACTCGCTTGCAACAGGGCTAAGCCACCACGGGGACTGATACCTAAGCGAATTTCGGCTTGTTGACGCGTCGCTTGAACAAGTGCGAGCGCATATTGGGTCACAGCTGGTGCAATCGTGACTTGAGCGACGGCCTGCTTTAATTGGGTCAAATCGCTTTCTGACAAGACGGCTTGTAATTGACGTAATTGCACTTGGCGATCATCACCGGAATACAGCGCCAATTCATCATTGGTCGCGGGATAGCCCACTTGTAGGCTAAATAAGAATCGATCCAGTTGAGCTTCAGGGAGCGGATACGTGCCCGCATATTCACTCGGATTTTCAGTTGCTAAGACGAAGAAATTCGCTGGCAGGTCGTAAGTCTGACCGTCGAGGGTGACTTGTCGTTCAGCCATTGCTTGCAGCAGGGCCGATTGGGTCCGCGGGGTCGCACGGTTGATTTCGTCAGCCAGTAGCATGGTCGTAAAAATTGGACCGGGATGAAACTCGAATTGTGTGGTTTGCTGATTTAAGATGGCGACACCAAGAATATCATTTGGCAAGAGGTCGGGCGTGAACTGGATGCGATTAAAGTCACCAGCGACACTGCGCGCCAAAGCGCGGGCCAGCGTTGTTTTCCCCACGCCAGGGACATCTTCAAACAGGACGTGGCCGCCAGCTAAGAGGGCGGTCACCGTTAATTTAATGATTTCAGATTTACCAACGACGACTTGTTGGATTTGCGTTAAGAGTCGCTCGATTGCTTGATTTTCCACTGAAAATCCCTCCGTTTTTTGGTTGAATTCAATAAGTTCAGAATACACTGTTTAGGCGCCAAAGATGACTTGGAAGACTCACTTTTGTAAGCGATTTCCATTATTGGCTCGAATAGCGTACAATTAAGGTTGTAAAAATGTAGGAGGAGATTAGCGCATGCCAAAATATCTAGTCTTTATGGACATTGATGGCACCTTATTAACAGACCATCAATATGTGACAGAACACACGAAAGCCACCATTGAACGGCTGCAAAAACAAGATGTCATGTTCTACATCGCAACGGGGCGGATGTATGAACTCGCTAAGATCGTGCGTAACAAAATTAATCCAGACGTGCATTTAGTGACGTCAAATGGGGCCGTTTTCGATGGCGCCCAAGGTCGTGAAATTACCAAATTAGGTGGTGCCGCCGTTGAATTAGCCTATTTGATTGCTCGCCGAGACAACTTACCAATGATGTTGTTCACACCCGAAATGGCCTATTATACTGAACAGATTCCACGGTTCGTGGCTCGGAACGCAGCCAACTTCGATGCGGATGAAACGTCGATCGGTTATGCCGAGGTCAAGAGTTTCACGCAGTTGGCTAAGATTGAAGATCAGATTACCAACGGGGTCATTTTAAGCCGTGAAGATATGTCACGCTTAGATTCTGCCCGTGAAAAGTTGACCAGTAGTAAGCTATTACGTCTCTCGTCATCGAATCCAAATAATATTGAAATGATTCCGTTAAACACGGATAAAGGGACGGCGGTCAAACAGATCCAACGGGAACAACAGGTCGATGCCGACCACACTTTTGTTTTCGGCGATGGTTTGAATGACGTTGGGATGATGGCTGAAGCTAAGTACTCAGTCGCAATGGGCAATGCGCTACCACAGGTGAAGTCAATTGCTAATTATGTCACGGGGACCAACTATAATGATGGTTTAGCCCAGTTCTTGGACGATTATTTTGCGGAAACCGCACACTAATGACTAAAAAAACTTCACGATTAGCGTGAAGTTTTTTTAGTTAGGTCAGATTACAATCTAAATGTCGTCTCCGATTGTCGCTGATGACATGCGGGCGTGGGACCGGGCCAAGCCTGAGGAACGTCTTGACCCTCGCCCGGAACCCTTGCCAAAACCGCAAGTGTCCCGGCCGGTCCGTGGTGTAAGACCGGGAAAACACCGCTCTAACGCCACCTTCACGCCCGATGCCATCAGCGGCAATCTCCGACTAGGCTGGTTTTTGAATGATTAAACGACTTGTTTTTTTGGACCAACCCTATATATCTGGCTGCAACTTATTCGCTGTCGTGGATTTAGCCTGGCTGGCGATGATTTCACTGAAAACTTGTTATTACGGCTAACATGATGATACCAACCTTTACAACGCTTTCATCTGTTAACTTTAAGTAAAAGTTCAATGAGAATTAGCGACAAGTTAACGTCAAAAACAGCTGAAATTTATCACTTTTTCGTCAGAAACGAAATTAATTGCTAGGGGTAAATACACCTAAAATAGTGGGTCGACTGACTTAAATTATTAAAATTTTGTTATTAGCAGGGTATCGTTGATTGACTTTCCAGCGAGATTTGGCACACTTATAGATGGAAAGTGTTTTTTAGGAAGTGACTTTGTTGAAGATAGAAATTTTACCGAGCAACACGGCAGTGCCGTTGGCAATCTTGTCACTAACTGGCATTGATAACCGTGAGTTAAACCCAGCCATTGAAAAACAACTGGCCTTACGTCAGTTAACCCCAGCGACGCCGCAAAGCGCACTGGCAGATTTATTAGTCCTAATTGGCGATCGTCATCCGGTGCAGATGCAAGCTTGGGACATGGCCGTTATTCCGGCTGAACCCGTTCAAATTCAAGCATTGCGCGACCAACCCGTTACCTTGTTAGATCAAGATCAAGCCATCTTACCACCAAATTTAGATGCCAAAAGTAGCCGTGTCTTAATCGTGATTGGGGATGCCCAGACGGATGACGCCACGGTTCATGCGACCGGACAAGAATTACAACGGAAAATCAAAGCCTTTTTCGGTCTACAAGCGCGTTTGCAATTTCGGACCGGCTCAACTGAGGTTCAGCGATTGAACACGGTTAAGACCGTTTCTTAGGTGTGATATTAATATCGATTAGTTTAAATTGACGATCATTATAATCAACCCGTGTGACACTGGTGTTTTTTAAGAGTCGTGCGGGGAGATCGTGGGGACTTAATTGGTAAAGAAAGGCACTGAGGACTAGCCCATGCGAAACAATTAAAACGTTGCGGTCTTCGCCAGACTTTTGTGACTCAAAGAGACTGATGCGCCGCAAAGTCCGGTTGATTCGGTCTGTGACGCCGACTAAGGTTTCAGCGGCCCGTGTTTGATCTAAAGAGTTGAAGACCCACAAGAGCGTTGCAAAGCGTTCTTTACTTAACATGAGCTTGACAAAAGTCCCAGGACCAAGCTGCTTGCGCACTTGGTTCACGATCCAAGTGTTTTTAGTGCCTTCGAGGCCACCAAAGTTAAATTCGCGTAAGCCGACGTCAATCGTCGGCTTTTTTAGTTCAGGATGCAAAGCGGTGATGATGCGCGCGGTTTGTTGGGCACGGCCGAGATCACTAATGTAAGCTGCGTCAAAATGGACGTCTGCGAGCATTCTCGCTAAGCGTTGTGCAGAACGGACCCCCTTAGTGGTCAATTTTGAATCGTAAATGCCCTGTAAGCGGTTAGCGGCATTGAGTTCCGTTTGACCGTGGCGGACAAGATAAAGATGAATGATTGCCATGAGAAGGCCCCCTTCGGCTAATTTTGTCATAGCTCAATTGTACGGCGGTTGAGTGATTACGACAAGCTTTAGTTAAGCGCTGACAACAAAATAATTGGGACTTTTAGCTAGGAAGCAAATTAGTTGTGGTCAACAGCGGTTGATAAGGGAAATTATTTCAATATTAGTGATTGAAATAACAAAAATATTATAAGAAATTTTGAATTGTAACGATAATGCACGAGTTTGACTTGCACGATTTAGTTTGGTACGATTCTTCCTGTAAGATTTGCGCGAATCACAAAAATATCAAACAAAACAGGGGTTTTAAAAAATGAAAAAAGCAAGCAAGCAACTATTAGCAATTGGTGCCGTTTTAAGTTTGGGTTTAGTTATCAGTACAACGCCGGCAAGTGCGACTATTAGTAAGCCAGCACCGGAAAAACCAGGGAAGCCATCTGGTGATGCAGGGACGGACAAGCCGACAACTACTACACATGTTGATATTTCACTAGAAGCGTCCGATAACAAAATCACCTTGGTAGACTCACCAACAATCGATTTTAAAGGTACTAAGATCGTAGCTGGAAAGATGAACTTAACGACCAATTCTATTAAGGATAATCTGCGAGTGTTCAATCCTGGTAAGGCTGATGGTTATGGCGTTACAGCTAGGATTGCGGCTTTTAAGGATAAGAGCGTGGCAAATTCGGAAGATAGTTTAAAAGGGGCTCGAATGACGCTGAAAGATCGAGTGATTACTGCAGAAGATACCAACAATCAGTCGAAAGCACCAATTGGTGAAGAAAATGTTGAGTTGAATGGTGACGATAAAAACGTGATGACTGCCAAACCAGGTACTGGGCTAGGAATCTTTAGATTAACGTATAAAGATGCCATGTTAGAAATTCCAGACGGAAATAAGCCAGGAACCTATGGAACAGTAATTACTTGGACTTTGACGGAAGCACCAAAATCAAATTAGTGCGTTGATAAAAAGAAAGGATTGAATTAAATGCGTCAAGGTTGGCGACGGCTAGTGATTGTTTTACTGATTAGTCAATGTTTTGTAGGGATAATTGGTCAAGCCGCCGTCACGGCCGAAAGTTCCTCAGCGATGAGTAGCAGTGTTGTTAGTAACGAACCTGATGAAAAACAGGAAAGTTCCGAGGACAATTCGGCGGACGTTAGTGAGTTATCACAGAGCGGTGTGAGTTCGGAATCGATAGCAAACGATGAGGAAAAGCCACAAACGCCAACGACTATGGCTGATACCGCCACGTCGACCACTGATACAACGGTAGTCGCGGGGCCACAAGTTGAAGCGACGCAATCGGTTGTGGCGACTGATTACAATGGACAAGAACTTGTCCAGGGATTAACGGTCACTGGTGGCAAGTTTGTCCAATACAAATTCAAGCTGAACTGGATAACCGGTGCAACGCTTGAGAAACCTCAATTTTGTTTCTGGCCTTCAAGTAATACGCATGTAACGAAAAGTGCACAATTGGAACAAGCCAACGGGAAGAAAGGCTCATTGAAGTTGAACGGTGATCATTATGATTTGCCATTGCAAGTTCAGCTAAATGCCCAAAATCCTTGGGTGAGCGTTACGGTCATGGTTGAAACTAAGCCGGTTGATAAAGGCAAAACTCAGATTGTTCAAGGTGGCGAAGCTTATTTTGAATATAGTCGTGCGCGCCATAAATTTGCCTTACCAGAGTTCATGCTCGTGGAATGGCATCCACTGGAAGGGTCAGTGGAACAACAAGAGTTTCGTGTTCAACAAGATGGTCGTATTGTAATCAAAGGGAAGTTCTGGCGTAAAGGTGGGTTACAAACTAAAAAAGTTTGGCTTAAAATAACCCGGAATGGTAAGGAGCTATCAAAAGTTGCTATAGATCCGATGACCGCTGAAAATGGGTTTGAACATGTGATTGAAGCGGCCGATTTGGGTCCCGGAAAACATGAGCTCTATCTGCATGCTAAAGACAACCATAATCTTGCCATTCAACCAATCAGACTAACTGTGATCGTTCAAGGTGAGCTGAAATTTGAAAAGGTGTCAGCGAAAGCCAAGTTTGAATCCGTCACGGTGACGGGTGAATCGCAAGTTGCGAGTCGGCAATCTGACTGGCATTTGAAGGTGGCGGATACGCGTGAAGCAGCTAGCAACTGGGTTTTAACGGCCAGTGTTTCTGAATTAGTAGATAAGGACCAGAATCAAAAACTCGCGGGTGGCCTAGTCCATCAAGAACAGGGCAAGACACTCATGTTAGATGCGACTGATGTCGTCATTGCGCGTGGTCAGGCGATGCAACATCAGCCAATCCACGACGTCGCTGGTGGTTGGACGACTGACAGTGGGGTCTTGCTGAAGACGCGTCCGGATGCCGTGCCGGGAAATTATCAAGGAACCATTACTTGGCGATTAGCCGATGTCCCACCAACTGAATGATTAAAAAATCGCAACGCCTAAGTTAATCTAGGGTTGCGATTTTTTATTGGTTGTTTAGATCTTCGCTCAAAGTACGCTTGCTTTCTTGCTTCAAGATTTTCATCATCTTGCGGCGAGCAGCAAAGAATGGAATTCCGATGTGCGATAAGTTACTTCGGAATCGCCAGCGATAATGGTACGTTTTGTCGGTCAATAATTCGGCTGATTGAACGTAGTCGGCATAGCGAAAGGCAAAAAGTTGATCTTCAAGAAAGCTGATTTCTTCGTTGAAGGTTAAGTGATGTGTGGTGATAATTGATCGAATAAAGCACTTGTTCCACGAAAAGCCGCCGACCGTGCCAAAATTAATGTTAGTCACTAAGTCTTTTTGGTCGTAGGTTTTTGCGGGACTAGGCACGGCTAAATAGCCGAAATGACCACAGATTACCAGTTGAGATTTTGGCGCCGCTTGGTAGGCGGACAAAAAGGCCGCCAAAAAGTTTGGTTCGACCCAATCATCCCCGTCAACAAAGCAGAGGTATTTACCCTTAGCAGCCGCCATACCAGCATTTCGAGCCGCAGAAACGCCACGATTTCGGTCAAAGGTAATCACGTGAAAACGTGCGTCACCTTTGATTAACGCCGCAATCTGGTCGCCGGTGTCATCTGTTGAGCAGTCATTAACGACGATCACTTCAAAGTCGGTGACTGTTTGTTGTTGCAGACTAGTCAAGCAAGGATTAATAAATTTATGTTGATTGTACGCCGGTACAACCACTGAAAATAGGGGTGCAGACACGCTAATTCCTCCATCATAATTTGATATACCTTACTATTATAGCCGTAAAGTGTGACGAAATTATAGCGAATTGCCTTATTTTGAGGATAATTTAATTATTTGCGAGATTAGTGGTGTGAAAATAGAGCGCTAACTCCGGATAAACGAAGACCGTATGCGAAAAATCGAGTAAACTATTATTCTTATAATAGTTGCAAGAGTCGAGGGCCATATAGGTTGCGCCGTGGTCTAATTGCATTAAACTGGCTTCTTCTTCCGTCAAGTTGGTGAGTGACAAATAGTCGTCACTGTTGGCGATGCCAATACCGTAAGCTTCATTTAAAAAGTCCCAGATGGAATGGTTAACAGCTTCCGGTGAGAGATAGGGCACGACTGATTTTAAATAGTAGGCTTTTTCCAAGCAATAGAGTTTTTCGTGCCAGTAGCGTAAACGAATCACCCGATAGAGCTCGATACCTTCATCAATTTGCATTTGTTTTGCCAAAGCGGCGTCGGTATGGATCGTGTCAAAGGTGACCACTTTAGAAACGAGATTTCGCGGATGTAGCGCACTGCTTGGCATAGTTCGTGCTGATAAATTAACAACAGTTTTATGCCGTAATTGAATGTTGGCAATAAAATAGCCGCTACCTTGGACGCGGCGTAAAAGTCCTTGTTGATAGACTAAATCAATTGCTTTACGGATGGTGTTACGGCTAGCGTGGTAGCGCGTCATTAACTGCGCTTCTGTGGGTAGCTTAACCTCAAATTCACCATCTTGGATGGCATTAACGAGTTTGGTCGCAATATCACGATACATAGAAATCACTTCTTTCTTCATTGGTCATTGAAGCCCAAATTTATGGGTACAAATTTGATAAATTCGTTTTATTTGAACATTAGGACTTGTTAAATTTGTACCCATGACTTATAATTCTAATTGTAATGAAAGCGGTTTATTAAAGCAACCGCATAATCACAATAATTTAAAAACTATTTAGGAGCGTGTTTATTATGGCTGAAAAAACAATTATGTTGGTATGTGCTGCAGGGATGTCAACTTCACTTTTAGTTTCAAAGATGCAAAAGGCTGCTGAAGCAGACGGTATTGATGCAGAAATTTTTGCAACCGCTGCCAGTGACGCTGACGCTAAGTTAGCTGAAAAGAATCCTGACATTTTGATGCTTGGACCACAAGTTCGTTACATGTTAAGCGATTTCCAAAAGCGCGTTGATATTCCAGTTGAAGTAATCAACATGCAAGATTACGGCATGATGAACGGCGAAAAGGTGCTTAAAGAAGCCGAAGCCTCAATGGCAAAATAATTAAATAACTAGAAACAAAGGTGCTGCCAGACAGCGGATTAGTTATACAACGGTCGGTAGCATTTTAAATTGTGTGGGCACACGAAATAAGCTAACTAAAAGGATGAGTAAAATAATGGCAGAAGAAAATCAAGTACCAGTTGAAAAAGAAGCAAGCTTAGAAACAATCATGGGATTAATTGTTAATGGTGGGAATGCGAAGAGCTCAGCTTTTGAAGCTATCAAGGCCGCTAAGGAAAACGACTTTGAAACTGCTGATGCGAAATTAAAAGAAGCCGACAACTTCTTAACTGAAGCACACAACTCGCAAACATCAATGTTGACTGCCGAAGCCAATGGCGATCATACCCATGTTTCATTACTATTGGTCCATTCACAAGACCACATGATGAATGCCATTACTTTCCGGGATTTAGCTGGTGAAATTGTTGATTTATACCGTCGCTTAGCTGCTGAAGATAAATAGTCAATTCTTTGGGGGACCCAGACGAATACCTTGATGGTGTTGGTTGGGTCCTTCTTTCGTATTATGGCTGGCGGGGCTAGTGCCTCGTTGCCGCCTGCCGGTTGCGCTCATTTAGGGCTGGAACGTGGTGGGCACGTTTGGGAGCCATAACCCGGTCTCCCAAGCCGGCCTTTTACTAATCGGCCGGCAAAATTCGCTGCCCGCTAAGTAAAATTTCACCACTGAGCCCTAAATGAACGCAACCTCTCGGCTAGTTTACTGGTCGAATGCAACGTGCTTTGGTGAAATAACTAGTTTTACGCTAGATTATGAGTTGAACTAGTCTCCTGATTTGATTCAGAGCAGGTTGGGTTAACAAGTGATTTAGTCTTATACTTATCTAAGTGCCTCGTTTAGCATTAAAACTGGTAGAACCGGTTGAGTGTTTAACAAGTAACTATATTAGTAAATTGTCAGGCTAGTTTCTAGTTTAGAAGCTGGCAACAGAATGAAGCGTTATTACTTGCCGCTCCATGTTGACAAATTATTCAGAATAGAACTGACGTCATTTTAGCCGAGAGGGTGGGTGTGCTTAGGGCTCAGTGGTGAAATTTTACTTAGCTGACGGTGGTTTACCGGCCGGTTAGTAAAAGGCCGGCTTTCGAGACCGCACTTTGGCTCGAAACCGTGCCCACCACGTTCCAGCCCTAAGCGCACCCACCCGGCAGGCGGCAAGTAACCACTATCTCAAACTCAATTTATATAAGTAAATTTTTCAAACAAAAACATAGAAATATTAGGAGGATGCAACTATGGCAACAGGATACAAGATGCCCAAAGACTTTCTTTGGGGCGGTGCGGTCGCTGCGCATCAATTAGAAGGCGGCTGGAATGCCGGTGGCAAAGGGGTCAGTATCGCAGATGTCATGACCGCTGGCCGGAATGGTGTGCCACGGAAAGTCACTGATGGCGTTAAAGATGGTGAAATTTATCCTAATCATTGGGGTAACGATTTTTACCATCGCTATCCAGAAGATATTAAGCTATTTGAAGAAATGGGCTTTAAATGTTTCCGGACCTCAATTGCCTGGACACGAATCTTCCCAAATGGTGACGAAGCAGAACCAAATGAAGCTGGTTTGAAGTTCTATGATGATATGTTTGACGACTTGTTAGCGCATGGCATTCAACCAGTCATCACGTTATCTCACTTTGAAATTCCTTATCATCTTGTTAAGGAATACGGTGGTTTTTCAAATCGGAAGATGATCGACTTCTTCTTACATTTTGCTAAAACTGTCTTCAAACGTTACAAGAATAAGGTCAAGTATTGGATGACCTTTAACGAAATCAACAACCAAACAGCTTGGTCCGATCCACATCCATTGTTGCAAAACTCTGGCTTGGAACTCGGCAAGCATGATAACTGGGAACAAGCCATGTATCAAGCGGCCCATTATGAATTGGTTGCGAGTGCGTTAGCGGTTCAAGCTGGTCATGAAATCAACCCTGATTTCCAAATCGGTTGCATGATCGCCATGTGCCCAATCTATCCATTGACCGCTAAGCCACAAGATATCATGATGGCTGAGCGTGCTATGCAGAAACGTTACTGGTTCGGCGATGTGCATTGTCGTGGCGAATATCCAGCTTGGTTACCTAAGTACTTTGAACGTAAAGGTTTCGATATGGACATTACCGCCGCTGACTTGGCGACGTTGAAGGCTGGAACCGTTGATTACGTCGGCTTTAGTTACTACATGTCCTTCGTCACAAAGGACCAAGGCGACGATCCTGAATACGACTTCAAAGAACCCGATGACTTTGTTGAAAATCCATACGTTGAAAAGTCCGACTGGGGTTGGCAAATTGATCCAACTGGGTTGCGTTACGCCATGAACTGGATGGAAGATCGTTGGCACTTACCACAATTTATCGTTGAAAATGGTTTCGGCGCTTATGATAAGAAGCAAGCTGACGGGAGTGTCCATGATGACTACCGGATCAGTTACTTCCGTGATCACATTAAGGCGATGGAAGAGGCTGTAGCGTTAGATGGCGTTAACTTAATCGGTTATACCCCATGGGGCTGCATTGACTTAGTCTCAGCCAGCACCGGCGAAATGGCCAAACGCTATGGCTTCATTTACGTGGATGCGGATGACAACGGTGAAGGTAGCTTTGACCGGTCGAAGAAAGATTCCTTTAACTGGTATAAAGATGTGATTGCGAGCGACGGCGAGAATTTATAGAAGGAGCGTATTTCGATGACAACTACTAAAAGTGGGTTACGTTCAGACTTTCTATGGGGCGGCGCGGTTGCCGCACACCAACTAGAAGGTGGCTGGCAAGCTGGTGGTAAAGGTGTCAGCATGGCAGATGTCATGACGGCCGGTGCCAATGGTGTCCCTCGTGAAATTACTGACGGTGTGATTGCGGGTAAGAATTATCCCAACCACGCTGGGATTGATTTTTACGGCCATTACAAGGAAGACATCAAGCTCTTTGCGGAAATGGGCTTCAAATGTTTCCGGACTTCGATTGCTTGGACGCGGATTTTCCCTAACGGTGATGACCCAGAGCCAAACGAAGCTGGGTTGAAGTTTTACGATGACATGTTCGATACTTGCTTGAAGTATGGTATTGAACCGGTCATCACCTTGGCACACTTTGAAATGCCATACCATTTAGTTGAAAAGTACGGTGGCTGGCGGAACCGGAAAGTCATCGACTACTTCGTGCATTACGCTGAAACAGTCTTCAAACGCTATCGGAATAAAGTTAAGTATTGGATGACTTTTAACGAAATCAATAACCAAACCACGTACACGAACCAGTTCCTAATGGCGACTGACTCTGGTTTAGTTTTGAAGCCAGACGATCCCGACGCTGAAGCATTGATGTATCAAGCGGCGCATTATGAAGTGGTTGCCAGTGCGTTGGCGGTTAAAATTGGGCATAAGATCAATCCTAACTTTAAGATTGGGAATATGATCAATATGACCCCAATTTATCCTTTGACTGCGAAACCTGCCGATATTATGCAGGCGGAAAAGGCCATGCAACGGCGCTACTGGTTTGCGGATGTCCAATCATGGGGCTACTACCCACGTAATATGGAAGCCTACTTCAAACAAACTGGTTTCCGGCCAGACATTACTTCGGAAGACCGCGAAGTCTTATCCGAAGGGACCGTTGACTATATTGGGTTCAGTTACTACAACTCCAATACGGTCGAAGCGAAAAAAGATAATCCAAGTTACCACTTTGTCGGCACAGAAGCCGTTGATAACCCTTATTTAAAGACGAGCGAATGGGATTGGCCAATTGATCCCGAAGGCTTACGTTATTCCTTGAACTGGTTGCAAGACCGTTATAACAAGCCAATGATGATCGTCGAAAACGGGTTGGGCGCGCGTGACAAAGTTGAAGCTGATGGGTCGATTCATGATCCATACCGGATTGATTATTTGCGGGCACACATTGATCAAATGATCAAAGCGGTCAATGAAGACGGTGTCGACTTGATCGGTTATACCCCTTGGGGCTGTATCGATTTAGTTTCCGCCGGGACTGGTCAGATGTCCAAACGCTATGGCTTTATCTACGTGGATAAAGACGACGATGGCAAGGGGACGTTAGACCGTTCTAAGAAGGATTCCTTCTACTGGTACCAAAAAGTCATCAAGACGAACGGTGCGGATATTAAATAATTAATTTTTGAATAACTGAGGTCACCATACTGAGGTCTAATTTAATCAGTAAGGTGACCTCTTTTGTGACTAAAAGTGCTACTATTATGTTATGAATATATAAATATTTACAAAGGTTGAAAATGGCGTCTTAGGTAAAAGTTTGCGCTTACAAGTCGCCGTTTTTAATGCTTTGAGGGGGTAACGTTTTGAATTGGAAAAGTAAAATTGGGTTGGGGTTACTGATTAGTTGTACCGCTTTAACACCGGCATTGAATGCGGATGCGGCGACAACTTATCAGCGGTCAAAGCAGCATTCAGTTGCTAGTCGGCCCTATTATGCCAAAAGTAACGCGGGGAGTACTTATCAGCTTAAAGGGTCTGCTAAGAAGACTACTTTAAGGGCGAACCATGCTTTGAAGAACTATCGGTCAACGACTTGGATGAAGACTAAGACGATGACGTTGAAGCGTAAAGGCAAGTCCACCACTTATTATTATGTTAGAAATGCCAAGAACGGGGCGACTGGCTGGGTTAAGCCATCGTATTTGAAAGCTGGTAAGAATTTCCAGGGTCAAAATGCGAAACGGAGTTCTGGGCGTTACAAGCGCGCCAAAACTGGTAAGTATTTCAATATTAGTGGCAATAATAATTATGTCAAATTTGGCAAAGGTACCACGTTGTCTGCTTCGGCGACATATACACGTTCAAAGACGCGAACGATTTATAAATCTGGTAAAGCTTACCAATATGACTATATTACTAGTGGCAAATCCCATGGGTGGACTTGGCACAGTTATTTGAAGACGGCACCAAAGCCGAAGCCATTTGGCACGACTAAGAAAGTTCGCACAAGTAATGGCATCAGCTACTATCAAACGAGCGGCAATGTCTTGTCAGCTTATTCTGGCAAAAACTTCTCAACCGTTAATGTGGGTGCCCAATACGTGATGCCAAAGCCTAGAAATTACGGGACTAGTGCAACGTTCAATGTGCCAGCGCATTTTGAAACTAAGGCTGGCACGATCAGTCGTTTACGGAGTACGGCGGATGCTGCGAGTCGGTATTCGTTTAAGACGGCTGTTTACTTACCAATTGACTATCCTGGTTTCTCAAGCCAAGCCGTATTTGGTGATCCACAAAGTGCCGCTTTCTCGAAGAATGACCGGTATTTATATGTGATGTATAACGATCCAAAGGAATCAACGAAGATCATGGCTAATCGGACTGGCTGGGTCATTCGCTATGATTGGGCTGCGGTGACTCGAAACGGCGCTATTCGGACTTTACGTCAAGATACCAATGCCTACTTCCATGGTAAGATTGCGAAACCATCGTATATGACGGTGGGACCAAAATTCCAGTCTGGACATGTGCAATCATTGGCGTTAAATCCAAAGACGAATGAATTGTGGTTCATTAAAGCGTACAAGGATAGTTTGACTGCCACAGCGCAACGTTTGAATCAAAACACTTTGAAGCCCGATGCTTCGGTCAACTTTAAGTTGAATTCCAACGTTCACATGGGAAGCACCTTGACCTTTGATAACGCTGGGAATGCTTATTTCTGGACGCAAACAGCCAGCACCTCATGGGCCCCTAAGAACTCGGTTAAGTTCTACAAAGGACAACTGGGTACCAATAACGTGCATTTCAAGTTAGTCATGCAAGGCTTACGGCGCGCGCCAGGTGGTGTCGTGCAATCAGCCAGCTACAATCCACGGGACGGCCGTTTCTATGTTGTTTCAGACGACAGCATTTTCTCAGTGCCAACGTCTAAAATCGGCAACTTACGGACTAGTGATGTGAGTGCCACCAACTTTAGAGGCAATCGTGAATTTGAAGGCTTGATGTTTAAGCACAACACGAATGCTGGGTACTTATTGACCAACAAAGGCCCTGAAATCATGCAGATGGTACGTTAAGTTGCCGCTTCGGGCGGACTGGCATACCGCTGGAACGTGGTGGCCACGGTTGTGAGCCAAAAGGCGGTCTCACAAGCCGGGCTCTTACTAAGTCGGGAAAAGCACCCAACTAAGTAAAATTTCACCACTGAGCAGTATGCCAGTCCGCCCTACGCTGAATAGATCGACTTTTGAATAAAGGTTGGTCGATTCATTAATGATTACTAAAATAGTTTGAAAGATAATCTATGTCTCAATGGATGAGGAATCAATTCAGTTTTGAATTGGTTCCTTTTTTGGGCCAAATTTAGAACTGAAACTTCATTTGAGTAAAAAGAGACAGAGCGAGTACAATTACTTTGCAACCAAGCAAAGTGATTTCTTGTCAGTCATATGGGTTTGTTGGAGCAGTTTGATAGAAGGGGTTAGCGATGGTAGAACAATTCCGTGAGCTAGAAGAACTATCGGTGAAACTTAAAAAGCAAGCAGACTTACACTGTTTAAACGCAGATTATTTGAACGTTTACTTTGAAAACAGTTCCTTTGAAGACTATTTAACACAACATTTAGCCCCGTATTTTTTGAATTCAGTGGAAGATAACCCTCCTCAATTTAACGTGTATTGTTTTATGCTGAATGACATTGAAAAATTTGCAGGCTTGTTCACACAGGTACAAAAGATTAAGCATTATTCTCTGAGTGAAAATAAAGTTTATCAGAAACTTGCAGTCCCCATTTCTGATTGTGAAAATTTCGTCTATGATCCACAGAATCATAGTATTATTCAGGCCAAAAATAATGAAATTACCATCTTTTCGAACAGCTCGCATTACAACCAAGCTTGCAAGCGCGTTATTCGTGATGAATTAATTTATGGGCTAACGCAAGTCAATGATAATCCGGCCATTTTGTTACATTCAGCTTGTGCCATGAGTCAGGATGGTAAAGGAATTTTAATTTGTGGCGATAAAGGCGCAGGCAAAACGACTACTTTGGTTAACCTACTTGCTGCAGGTTATGATTTGGTTAGCAACGATTTGACTTTCGCTAAAATGATTGATGGTGAGGTTTTTGTGAAAGGAACACCGGAAAGCATCAATGTTGGTTTTGGGACAGCAGCAAAATTTAGCCAACTGAGAGATATCATTCCGCCTAAAATGGCGAATTTGAGTGATCATGAGTTATGGCAGACGCACTTAAAACCAGAACTGGATTGGCAAAATCTTGCTAAAAGATTTCACGTCAACCTTGTCTCAGGATGGGTGAGACTGGGGACAATCCTATTTCCAAAAATTGGTGAAAACTTGTTAACAAAAACTAATCAGCTTAGCCAGTTACGGTTGAAACGTGAGCTGGAAAATAACTATCGGGGCATTATTGTTGGTAATAATGTCCCTTGGTCTTCAATTATTCAAAAACGATTAGCATGCGTGAATCAGACTCGTGTAAACCTGTTGCGTAATCGGCTACTTGATACGGAAGCAATTTCCGTGAGGTATTCGGGGGGGAAAGACGTGCTATTGTCTGCAATTCAGAATAGAATCCGGTAGTCAGAAATAGGCCGTTAAACTTTACCACGCTTGAATTAACGATTAATTGTACTAGGATTTTTTACTTAGGATTGATTAAACTAATAGCACGTTGATTACTCATGAATAGATTGGGTAATCAGCGTGCTATTAGTTTTTAGTCGAGTAGATGGAAATGCTAAGACGTTAGTGCTGCATCGCTTTTAATTTTAGCGGCTAATTCAGCCAGAAAATCTTTATCCAGTGGTTGCTGCTTGGTATAGTCGGCCTTATCAGTAGCTGGCATAGGCGCATAAACCGGCAGAAATGTCGGTGAAATCGGGTCGTTATTGAATGTTTGCTTACCGTTAATGGGAGCGGAGGTGGTGATGCTGCCAACTGTAATCACGGCAACGGCTTGATGTTGGCCAATAACGACGGTCTTATTTTGACTAGTTGCGCCAGCTGTGTCGCGACCAACAATCGTCACGCGGGGATTGTGTGCGAGGGCAATAATCGTAAATTCCGCCGCACTGGCGGTTGTTTGGTCGGTAATGACATAAATCCGCTTATTTAATAATTTACCCGTCGACGCCAACGGTTCAGAATCATGCGCCATGCCACCAGTGACCTGATGTTTTGTCAGTCGTACTTTGAATGCTTTGCCGTGGTTGTCGACATCAGACCATAGCGTGCCATTTGGAATTAACGCGCTTAGGCCGGCCACCATTGGGTACACGTCGCCACCGGTGTTGTGCACAAAATTCAAGATGATGCTGTGATCATGACGCACTTGTTGGACTTGTTTCGTTAATGTTTTGACGTAGCGTTGTCTTTTTTTAGCACTATTAGTGTAAAAAGCGGGGACGTTAATGATCTTAAGTTGTCCGACAGTTGTGGTTGACGGCTGGGTGATGTGTTCGATTTTTCCCAATGATGAGACAGCCCAAGAATGAGAATTACCAGCAGACAGCGCTTTACTCAGCTCTTTGACGGTTTTAATTTTCTTCCCATGATCGGTTTGTTTGAGGACTTGTTCCCATGCTTGTGAATCTTCAATGAGGCCTTCCTTAGACATCATCGTGATAGCAGGAGTCGCATCAAAAGCGGGCTTGGACTCTTTTGGCTTAGTACAGCCTGAAATTGTTAAGCCGAGGATTGTCACGGCTATACCAGTGAACAACTTTTTTGAAATGTAACTAATCATGCCAGCACCTTCAATCCGTTATAATCATGTTCATCTATTCACAATCAATATAACACCCTGACTGGTGATTACAACCTGTTTTCTTCAAAATAGTCTTTACTAATCAAAACAGATTGAGGTAACGACTGTTAAGCAAAATTCCGTATCAAAAAAACGTCTTCACAAAGCTGAACAGCCTCGTGAAGACGTTTTAGAATTCGTTAAAAGTAATCGATCAATGCCGGTGCTTCATGTACTAGCACGTGGTCCAATCGTTTCGCTGCGGCGATGTCACCGGTAATTTGGCCGTGTTGCCATTCGCTAGCTAGTGAACGGGTGCCAAATAGGGCTTTCGTCAATTGCTGAATGCTTAGTTGCAAATCTGAACGCTTCGTGAGATCGGTGGTGACGCGATTCATCGTCACTTTGTCGGCCGTCACCTGTAGCTCCCAAATACCTTGGTTTTGCGCCAAGGTCTCATCGGTCACGGCTAACCGAATTGGGGCTAAGTCGCCACCGGCAAATGGATACCGTTTGATGAAGGCATGGAGTAAAACGATTCGCGCCATCATGTAAGGCGTTGTCTTGACGGTCAGTGGGTAAGGATCAGCTAACAAATCTAAGCCGTGTTCGTCACTCGGTCCCTCATAACTGAACGTTTCAAATGAGGTGCCATGCTTCGTGACAAAGTTAGCGAGCCGTTCAAACGCGACTGGCGTGCTGGTCGTCCATTCTTGGATGGCAAAATTAGTGGCTTGCCGTTCATAAATCAGATACCCTTCAATTTGGTCACTCGCATTGCGATAGATGGCGACTGACCAGTCATGTTTCAGACTGAGATAGTGTAACCACCAAGCTGGCCGAATCACGCCGCCACGCTGATTGATTGGCTGAGCGGCATAAAAGTCGTTAACTAACGCCAAGCCTTCGTTACCGTAACGCGTCACTGTGCCACTGAAGTCGCTTGGCTTAAGCCGTGGTAAGTCTTTAGCGGCAATCGTTTGAGTCGCATGGTTGAAAGTCTGTTCATAGCCGAATTTCCGATAGTAACCATATGAAAATGGGGCCAGATAGGATAAGGCAACTTTTTTTGTGGCCATTTCGTTGAGCGCCGCTGTGAGTAATTTTCCCGCACCACCACGACCAGAATATTCTGGCGCACTCATCACGTCGCCAATCCCATTCATCTGATAGGTGACGCCGTGAAAGTTGACCTGAAACGGTAGGCTATACAAACCACTGACTAATTTGTCATGGTCATGTAAGCCGTAGATCCAGCCGTGTTGGTAGCGGTCCATGAAGAACGCCCGTCGTTCAGGCGTATCGTCGCGATTAAAGGCATATTGGTATAACTGATAAAAGGCTTCGCGGTCCTCATCAGTCGTTAACCGTAAATTTTCCGTCATCAGTTACCCCTTCCTTAGTTAGCAGGTAAAAATTTGAAGTCCATCCAAGGCACTAATAAGCCCATAATTGGGTGTTCTTCAGCTGGAATATGACCAACCACGTTGATCCGACCGGTGTTCTTGAAATCGCGTAACGCAATTTGGGTTTCGCCTTTGTATTGGCCGTATTGGTCGTTATCGATTAAGACATCGCCAACATGGACATCATCAGTATGGTGGGCTGGGAAGGCTTCATCTTTGTAGATGACTCGCGTCTGTGAAGAACGGATGACGTAGTCGGAACAGTCGCCACGATAGGTTTGCGATTGATTGAAGAGCGCTGCTTTTTCAGCGTCCGACAAGTCAGCTGGTGTCTCAACGTGTAACAAGGGGAGTGGGCTGAAGAAGACTTCACTAGCAGCCTTCAATTCGGCTTCACTGGCATAGGCGTTTCCAATTAACACGTCATCGATTAAGCCGGTCATTTTCAAATGTTGAACTTGGGTCGCAATTGGTAAGCCCCGGTGATCTTCCAAGGTGCAGAGACCATCTTGCATTGGCCAAGGACCATAAGTGGCGTCGTTTGAAGAAACGAAGGCCGCGGTGTTGATGCAGTAGTGGCGGTATTGTTGCGACGTTTCGACAAAGTAGTTATAGCCTAAGCCGGTATATTGTTGTGGGTAGAAGTTATGTGAACCCAACAAGTTATCTTTTTCAGGGTAGAAGTCCATGATCGTATCGACGTAGTGGGTTCCTTTAGACATGTTAACTTCGATCTTGATGCCATATTCGTTGTGGGTCATGCGGGCTTCTTCTTGGCCAGTAAAGCCAAGGTCTAAACGGACACCCCAAGCACCTAAATTGTGGAAGAATGACAGGTCGTCATAAGAAACGCCTAGTTGTTTGAATAAACCGGGGTTCACGTCGACCATCACTTGTAAGCCAAGTTTGTTGGCATAAGTGATAACTTTTTTAAAGTTTGCGACCACTTCATCTTTGTCACCCTTGATTTCAAGCAGTGAGGTGAAGACGCGTTGATAACCATACTTCGCTGCCAAATCTAAATAAGCAGCATCCTTTTCAAAGGTAGACCGTTCAGGATAGACGGATACGCCAAGTTTACTCATAAAATAATTCCTCCATAATAGTCGTAGTTGTATTCGCTTTCATTGTAGCATGATTGATTGGTCCGTACCAGCGGAAAAGTGAAATTTGTTGGTACAAATTTGAGCGCTGTTTTTATCGCTAGGATTATGCTACGATTTGAGTATTATATTATAGTTTGCTTTGCCGCCTGCCGGTTGGGGCCTAAAACGCTGGAACGCTGTGGGCCATTTTAAAGCCAAAAAGCGGTCTTTAAAACTGGCCTTTTCCTAAGTCCGGGCAAAACCCACCCGCACTAAGGAAAATTTCACGGCTGAGCGTTTTAGGCCCCAACCTCTCGGCTAGCTAACCGTTCAACATTTTTAACTAACCTAACGGCGGGTGGGCTGAAATTGGCTCAGTGGTGAAATTTCACTAGGTTGGCGTTGTTTGCCGACCTAGTGAAAGCCCAGCTTGTGAGACCGCCTTTTGGCTCACAACTGTGGCCACCACGTTCCAGCCGATTTCAGACCACCCAGAGTGGCAAATTAATCACAATTATGGAGGAAAAATGATGACATTTGAAGCAGTATTACCCGCGTTGAAAAAAGGTCAAAAGGCCGTTCGAACTGGCTGGGAAGGGACCGAATTGTATGTGGTTTTACAACCAACCACGACCTATCAAGGTGACGTGTTGAATCCTTATTTCTTGATCAAGACCGCTGACGAAGCCTTTAGCTTATGGTCACCAACAGATTGCGATATTTTAGCCGAAGACTGGCAATTGGTCGACTAATGCAATTTAGCGAGTATCAAGGCCAAACGATTCTCGTGACCGGCGCCGCTTCTGGCATCGGCTTGGCACAAACCCAAGCTTTCTTGGCGCAAGGAGCGAACGTAATCGCCATTGATCGACAACTCCAACCAGCCGGACTCGTTAGTACCACCGCGTTAAACTACCAAGTTGCGGATGTCTGTGATGAAGTAGCGTTGGTCGCGGCAATTAAAGCGGGGGTGGCTGAACTGGGTCAACCCACGATTGTCTGCAATACGGCGGGTAAATTGGATGCGTATCGCCCGACTTTGGACACGAGCTTAACCCAGTGGCAGTCGATTTTAGCGACCGATTTAACGAGCCAATTTATTGTGACCAATACGGTTTTACCAGCGATGCTACAAGCTAAACACGGCGTTTTCGTGAACATGGCGTCGATTGCGGGGCTTGTCGCAGGTGGCGGTGGTGCGGCTTATACCGCGGCCAAGCATGCTATTATTGGCTATACGAAGCAACTCGATTTGGATTACGCCGCCCAAGGTATTCGGGCGAACTGTATTGCCCCGGGCGCAATCGATACGCCGATGAACGCCGCGGACTTTGCGGGTGACGCGAAGATGGCTAAATGGGTCGCAAGTGAAACGCCAGCCAAACGTTGGGCTCAGCCGAGTGAAGTGGCGGACTTAACGTTATTTTTGGCCAGCAGGCACGCTGACTATATTCATGGCACCGTCACCCCAATCGATGGCGGTTGGCTAGAAAAGTAGGTGAGTGTTATGACGGACTGTATTTTTTGTCAACCACAACCATACGTCCTCGAAAACGAGCTGGCAGCGGCGTTTTTTGATATCCACCCGGTTAGTCGGGGCCATTTATTAATTATCCCTAAACACCATTACGCCACTTATTTCGACGTTCCGGCCGCTGATCGCCAAGCGATGGCGGCTTTGATTGACGATGCGAAAGATTATTTGGCTGCGCATTACCAGCCGGATGGGTATAATATTGGCATTAATGTTGGTGCGGCGGCTGGACAGACGGTGATGCACTGCCATGTGCATTTGATTCCGCGCTATCACGGCGATACGCCGCATCCGGAAGGTGGCATTCGTAAGATGTTGCCGGCTGAAAAATAGGATTGAGAGAAGGCACTTTTCAATGACAAATGCACTAGATAAGGCTGGCCGTAAAGGCACCGTGCTAAGCAAACAACAAGTTTACAGCGGGCCAATTTTTAAGCTGGTCAAAGAAACAATCAAGACGCCGGATGGCTTAGAAGTGGAACGCGATTTGATCGATCACGGCAATGCGGTCACGATTTTGGCGCTCACGGCGGATGACCAAGTCGTGTTAGGTTCGGAATATCGGGTCGGTCGGAACTCTGAAACAATCGGGTTGCCAGCCGGCTTAATTAACGCTGGCGAAGATCCACTGACGGCGGCTAAACGTGAATTGCAAGAAGAAACCGGCTATATTGCGCATGATAGTGAAGTGATGACGACCATCAGTTCTTCGGAAGGTTTTACGAATGAAGCGGTGAGCCTGATTTTGACGCACATCGATCCAAGTGAACACGGTGAACGTCACTTTGACCATGACGAATATGTGAATACGCAACTTGTGCCGTTGACTGACGTGATCGACTTGTTAAAAGCTGGGAAGATTCGGTCAGCCCAAGGCATCTGTGCGATTACTTGGTATTTGAATTTCATTCGGAAAGACTAAGTGTAAAGTTGCCGTCTCCGGTTGCCGCTGATGACATGCGGTCGTGGGACCGGGTTAAGCCTGAGAAGCGGTCTTATCCCTCGCTCGGAACAGTTGCCAAAACCGCAATTGTCCCGACCGGTCCGTGGTGTAAGATCGGCAAAAATCAGCCGGTCAAACGCCACCTTCACGACCGATGCCATCAGTGGCAACCTCCGACTATATCGTAGATTTAAGATGAATATGCATACCTTCAAAGGTAAGAAATAAGCAAAATGGGTTTTAGCGTATTTGCTCTGATTGATGAGCATAGTTGAAGGACATAAGTTTAATTAGGACTAGTTATCACAGGGACTAAAACGAATTTCAAGTTATAAAACATTTAGAAGATGAAACTAAAAATGCTTGCCCAATCGAAGTTGATTGAGGCAAGCATTTTTGAGTTATACAAATTGATTTATCAGCTAATTAGTATTAGTGGTTATAACAAATAGTTGCGGTTAATCGAGCGCAGGGTGGGCTGGCATGAGGCTCAGTGGTGAAATTTTACTTAGTTGGGTGGTTTTCCCGACTTAGTAAAAGCCCGGCTTGTGAGACCGCTTTTTGGCTCACAACCGTGGCCACCACGTTCCAGCCTCATGCCAGTCCACCCGGAGCGGAAATTAGCTCAATCTAAACTAGTCCGAAATACTGCTCCAAGAACACCGCCACGCCATCGGCATCGTTGTTCAAGGTGTGGTCGGTCGCGATGGCTTTGACTGCCGGAATCGCATTGTCCATGGCAACGCCGACTTCGGCAGCTTCCAACATCCCAAGGTCGTTTTCTTCGTCACCAAATGCCATCAAATTGCTGTAATCTTCGCCAAAGTGAGCGAGTAATTGTTTCAGACCACTTGCTTTATCCGTGTGTTGCGGCAAAAATTCGAGTAAATTACGACGCGATGGGACGGCATGGAATTTGGCATTGATTTCAGCGGGCAATTGATCGCGATGATCAACCGCTTTGGCCGAAGCACTGACCGCTTTACCGAAACGATCGTCTGCTGGTAAATCTTCAAAGTTAATGTCGCTAAATGGCATCAAGCCTTTCAAAAAGGCTTCATAAGGCGACTTGCCGAGGTCGACTAAGGAGTAGACTTGAGTCAAATCAATAACATCTAGCGGAATGCCGAGTTCTTTGGCATAAGCGTGGAGTGGTGCTAAATCGTCCTTGCTCAAACTGGTTCGAGCTAGAATTTCATTCGTCGCGTTCTGTTGCACGAGGCCGCCGTTAAAGGTAATCGAATAATCATCGGGTTCGGTTAAGCCGAGCTGTTTGATGAGCGGCTGGATCGCCTTAATTGGCCGACCAGTACAGAGCACGACGCGGATGCCAGCGCCATGCAGTTGTTTTAGGACGGTTTCGTTGCGCGGCGAAATCGTCTTTTCAGAAGTTAGTAGTGTGTTATCTAAATCCAATGCAATCGTCGTAATCATGACAAAAATCCTTTCTGCCAACTAATTTAAATTTAAAATTTGTTTAATCGTGGACCCCATGCCTGCCGTTTCAGTAACTTTGTTGTGACGGACGGGGGCATCCCGCAAGTTTTCGACCGTTGCTGGAATCGGTGTCTTGATCAAGTCGTGGAGTTGATCAACGGCAGCGAGTCCGTCAACGGTGACGTCTTCACCAGTAATCGCAGTCAGGACGGCTTGTGGGAACTTATACGGACTAGCCGTTGAAACGACCACCATTGGCCGCTGGTCCTTCGTGGCTGCCTGGTACTGCTTGGCAACGGCGGAAGCGACCGCCGTATGCGGGTCAATCGTGTAATGGTGCCGCGCATAAAGATGATGAATCTCGTATTGGTCTTGGCCTTCCGTAACGAAGCCTGCCCAGAAGTCTTTGATGGCTTGACGCATGGCTGGTGACAAGCTGTACTGGCCGGTCGTCTTCAGGTCAGCCATCAAGCTGGCGGTTTGAACCGGATCTTCACCAGTTAAATAGAAGATTAAGCGTTCTAAGTTGCTGGAAACGAGAATGTCCATCGATGGTGAACTGGTTAAATAAAAGTCGCGGTTTTTATTATAAACGCCGGTATTAAAGAAGTCGGTCAACACGTTATTCCGGTTGGACGCACAGATCAGCTTGTGAATCGGCGTGCCGAGTTGTTTGGCGTAATAGCCGGCCAAAATGTCGCCGAAGTTCCCGGTTGGCACACTGAAGTTGACTTCATCGCCGTTTTTGATTTGGCCTTGCTTGATCAGTTGCGCGTAGGCATAGACGTAGTAGGCCACTTGTGGGAAGAGCCGGCCGATATTGATCGAATTGGCACTTGAAAATTGGAACTGGCTGGCGGCCAACTTTGCGTGTAAGTCGGGGTCGTTGAGCAGTTCCTTGACCTTGGTCTGTGCTTCGTCAAAATTACCATTGATGGCGACAACGTAAGTATTTTCGCCTGCTTGGGTGATCATCTGTTGTTTTTGAATGGCGCTGACGCCATCTTTGGGATAGAACACGATGATGCGGGTTTGCGGGACGTCGGCGAATCCGGCCATGGCCGCTTTACCGGTATCACCGGAAGTGGCCGTCAAAATCACGACTTCACTGGCTAACTGGTTCTTTTTGGCAGCGGTCGTCATCAACTGTGGCAAAATTTGTAGTGCCAAGTCCTTGAAGGCAATCGTTGGGCCGTGAAAGAGTTCCAGATAGTACTGCTTCCCATGCTTCGTCACTGGGGCGATGGCAGGATCATCGAATTGAGTCCCGTAAGCCGCTTGAATGCAGGCTTTTAACTCGGCTTCAGTGTAGTCGGTGAAGAATAATTTCAGCACCTCGTAGGCAACTTCCTGGTAGGACATGGTTGCGAGTTGGTCGAAGTCAAAGTGGGCGGTCGGTAAGTTGACGGGGACAAATAAGCCGCCGTCGGGAGTGAGCCCTTGTAAAACCGCTTGCGAACTAGTCATAGTGCGACTTGCAGTTTCGCGGGTACTGCGATAAAGTGTTTCCATGGATGAACGTCCTTTCAATTGATTTTGTCTAAATGATACACTAAATTAGACGCGAACGGGGACGTTTACAAGAAAAAGCCCCGGACATTTCATGAATTAGACCAATTTAAATTCACGAAAATGTAACCGGTTACGATAGAAGGAGTTAACAAAATGCAATTAGCAGGAATTTTACACCGGCCTGAGAGTGAGGACACGGCGATCTTAGCGGATCATCAAGTCTTGATTCGGCTACAGACGGCGATTGATGATGTGGCGCAAGTTGAACTAGCTTATGCGGATATGTATTTGTGGCAAGAGGGCGCGCCGATGCACCATGTGGCGATGCAAAAAGGCTTAGCCACACAGGCCAATCAATATTGGACGCTCCCAGTTGAGCTACCGACTAATCGGGCGATCTATGCTTTCAAGTTGACGGATCAAGCTGGTCAGACGATCGGTTATGGCGATGAGGGCTTCTTTGATGATACCGCCGCCAATTGGGCTGTCGCTGGTCGCTACTTCCATCTGCCTTACTTACACGTGAGTGACGCGGAATTGCCACCGGCTTGGGTCAAGCATACTGTCTGGTACCAAATTTTTCCAGAACGCTTCGCGAATGGCGACCAGACCAATGACCCTGCCGACGTGCAACCATGGGGCCAAGGCCCGGTCAAACGTGATTCGTTCTATGGTGGCGACTTACGCGGCATCATTGACCATTTGAATGATATTGCGGCGCTAGGTGTGAACGGCCTGTACCTCTGCCCAATTTTTACGTCACCATCGAATCATAAATACGATACGATCGACCATTTCGAAATTGACCCACATTTTGGGACGAAAAAAGATTTTCAAGAGTTAGTCGATCAAGCCCATGCGCGCGGCATGAAAGTTATGCTAGACGCCGTCTTCAATCACTTTGGTGACCAATCGCCGCAGTGGCAAGACGTGATCAAAAATGGCCAGCAGTCACGCTTCGCTGATTGGTTCCACATCCATGATTGGCCAGTTGGTCGTGATGCCAAGACCGGTGAGCTGAACTATGAAACGTTTGCTACCGGCGCAGCCATGCCGAAGGTGAATACGCAGAATCCGGCCGTTCAGCAGTATTTGATTGATGTGACGAAATATTGGATCGAACAATACAACATCGATGCTTGGCGTTTTGATGTGGCGGATGAAGTCGACCACGGTTTCTGGCGCAAACTCTGTGGCGCCTTGCGCGCGGTTAAGCCGGATGTTTATTTGTTGGGCGAAGCTTGGCACAGCAGTCAGGCCTTGGTCAGCAACGGCCAGTTTGATGCGGTTATGAATTATCCGTTGACGCAGCCGATCCTAGCGTTGTTTAAGCACGAGTTAACGTTAAAAGATTATGTCGGCAAAACCAATTTACAGTTGATGCAATATCGCCAACCGAATCAGCAAGTCATGTTTAATGCCATCGACACGCATGATACCGCGCGCTTGTTGACGGTACTGAATAACAATGTTGATCAAGTTAAAGCCGCGTTGACGCTATTGATGTTATTGCCAGGAACACCATGCTTGTACTATGGGACGGAAGTTGGCTTAGCTGGCGGACCAGACCCTGACAATCGGCGTTGCATGCCATGGCAACCAGCTGACCAAAATTTAGATATGCGGGCGTTTGTGACCAAGTTAGTCACTTGGCGGCAAAGTCAGGCTGACTTTTTAGCGGACAGCCAATTGAGTTGGCAGATTACGGCTGATGTCTTGCGGCTGACACGTAAAACGGCTGGTCAGACGGTTTCGGGGACGTTTAACTTGGGACAAGCAGCTGTGACAGTTTCGGATAGTCAAATTGTGTTAGCTAATGGCTTGAAAGATAGTGTGCTTGCTGAAAACGGATTTGTATTGACCGTCGATTAGTTTAGACTTCCGCCGCCGGTTGCCGCTGATGGCATGCGGCCGTGGGACCGGGCCAAGCCTGAGAAGCGTCTTGCCCCTCGCCCGGAACAGTTGCCAAAACCGCAATTGTCCCGGCCAGTCCGTGGTGTAAGGCCGGCCAAAGATCAGCCGACCAAACGCCACCATCACGACCGATACCATCAGCGGCAACCTCTGGCTAGATTAGTGGGTTTAGATTTTTAAGGTAGTTGAGACGTGAAAAGGGCCAGAACTTCTTATCAATTCGAGAAGTTCTGGCCCTTTTTTGAAAGGCTATTTTTTGCCTCAGCCTTATTTAAAATTATTAGTTTGGATAATCAATAGCTTTAATTTCGCAATAGTCAAAGCTTCGTTGGCCGGTCAACTGGGTCATGACTTCGCCGTGAGTGATGCAGGCGATGCAGTCATAGTGTGCGGCGTACCGAGCGAAGACGGCGTTGACGCGTGCTTGGACTTCGTCGGCGGTTTCATAAGGGTAGGGGAAGTCAGCGGGGCGACTATGTGGCGTCCGTTTATATTGGGTATAGGCGCGGGCGACTTGTCGATTGTTTTCAATTAACGTCCCGGTACGGTCGGGTTGCCATTCATGTAAGTCGAGTTCGACGGTCACTGGCACGGCAACTTGTCGAGCAATCTCAATCGTGGTCGCCATCGCGCGCGTAAAGGGTGATGTCAGGATCAATTGGACTTGTTGTAATTCCGGTTTTTGCGCACACTGCTGGGCCATTTTCACCCCAGCAGGCGTCAACCCACCCAAGTCGCGGCCGTACCCAACGTAGTGCTGATTAGTGACATCGGTATAGTCAGGTTCACCATGGCGAATTAAATAAATTTTCAACTTAAAGCCTACTTTCACAAATTTTTACCAAAAGCCCGACACCTAAATCGTTTAACAAAATTATCTAAGTTACAAAATTTTTTTATGGATTTAACTCGTACCAAATTGATTAAAAGCTGGGGTGTCGGTTTACGGTTATGACGCCAAAAATCACTATAAATTTATTAATTGTCAGCTTTTGAATTTTAGGGGTAACGGGGTAGTTCTTTAGCCGAGAGGTTGGGGTCGCTGAGGCTCAGCGGTGAAATTTTTCTTAGCTGGAGGGGCTGGTCCAGCTTAGAAAAAGGCCGGCTTACGAGACGGGGTGTGGCTCGGAAACGTATCCACCGCGTTCCAGCCTCAGCGGACCCAACCGGTAGGCGGCAATCGAACGCAAATCAACGAACCTACCACGCGCCAATAAAAAAAGTCGCTGAAATCCATGAGATTTCGAGCGACTAATCAACTTTATTTAGTTGCGGCTGGTTTAATGCTGCGGCCTTGGAAGAATTCAATTACGATCAAGACAACGTAGCAGATCAGCACGATACCCAACAAGTTCGTTGTGTTGACGTTGCTGGATAACCAGTAATACTGCCAGTGTTGGTTGTTAAAGACCCACCAAACTAACAAACCGGCTAAAGCGCCTAAAGTGTTCATAATTGCGATAAAGAAAATATTGCCATTTTGTTTTTGGCCGGCCCAGTATGCTGATAAAATGGCCATCCAAACGCCCCAGACGATTAAGCCCACGACAACGACCCAATAAATAATTGCTGCGATCATTGGTACTCCTTCTTTCTACAAGTTAATAACTTTATTTTACCATGAATTCGATTACATTGGGAGAGCTCAGTGATAATTTTCACAATCAGTTGTGTAAATAAGTTTGGTGGCATTACTTGTTATTTAGACCTGATTTATTTACAATTAGGTAATAATAACAATGAAACAGGGAAAGGGTTGGCCTATCAATGACTTCTGCATGGAACTGGATTGGAATCATTGCTTGGATTATTGCTTTGGCGGTGTTTGTTTGGGTATTTCATCATATCCGCGTCCGTCGCATTAAGATGATCGTGGAGCGCAAGCATACGTTTGAATGGCGTAATTTAATTGGTAGCGGCATCGAGCTAATTATCGCCTTTGGGTTAGTCATCGGCATGGGCTATGTGACGTTTAATCGCCACGTTAATTTATCGGACACGAAAGCGGTCAAAGTGACCTATAGCTACGAACCGCTTGTTTTGCGCGTGGGGACGGAAGGGTCTTACTACGTGGCTGTGGATCGGAGTACGAGCAATAAGCCGGTCCATGTTTATAACTATTGGGTCAAAGGGGCAAAATACACGGTCTCCAGCAACAAAGCGACCGTGATCAGTAGTTTGAAACAAGCCAAAGTTTTGGATACCGGGATTCCGTGGTCACAAAAAGCGTTACAAAAACAAGATAACAAGCATGAAAATGCCTACGTGGTTAAAATGACTGCCACCTATCAGCCCTCATTTATGAATGGGTTAGGCGTGCGAGTCGGCCATCAAGCCGTTACCCGTTGGTTGCTCCGCGTACCGGCACAATCATTTATTAATACGACCGATGTTCAAAATCAATAATTAAAGATTAGGATTGGCTGGGGGTAAACCTCAGCCTTTTTGGTGCAATAAAATTAACGGATTGCTAAAAGTTGTTAAATATTTATATTTAAAATAGTTTTTAGTTTATGCCAGTCTCATAAAGGGGTAAACTAATGTTGTCACAAAATTTTGGTAATTGGCCAATTTTTATGATTAATGATCAAAAAAGTTATGTCAGATGAAGGAAGCGGAACCGATGATAGTCGAGCAAGATACACCGCTATTCGTTTGTGGCGTCATTGGGGATGAAACCACTTTAGTCGTCAACAAATGCTTAACGGGGCCATTTAAGAATCGTTATGACCTGGCCACGGCGCCAGTGTCCATGACCCAAACGATGAGTGAGACCGTGACGAGTATCACTGCCACGGAGACAGGCTTACAAACAGCCATTGAAAAACAATTAGGGACGCTTCGTTTGCTGTTGCCGGCAGCTGAAGATGAGATCGGCGTACGGATGATTTTGAGTACCTTTTACTTGTTGGAACCGGTTGGTGGGCAACTGCTGACGGAACGGCCGAAGTATACTGAGTCGTTATCGGCTGGGGCGGCCCGCGTGTCGTTAAACCAACTCAATTGGGGCAACAGTTCGCCACTCGTATTACAGGCAAAACGTTACTTGGAAACGGGGACTTTCCCGATTGCCGATCAGTTGATTGCCAGTTATGCGATTCCTGATCAGCCTCAATTTTTAGGGCACTAGGTTGCTTGACAATCGGTAATGGACGTTGTAAGTTAGAAATAACTTAAAAAATGAAACGTTGATGAGAAGAGTAACTAAGATTGCCCCGACAGCGAGTCAATGGTTGGTGGAAATTGATGCGGTGATTTTAGCGAAGATGAGCTCGGAGTTGGTCAGTTGTTGACGCAGCTGGTCCGGATTGGTCGCCGATATCAGATTAAGCGTTAATTTAGCGCGGTAATGAGGCAGCAGTAGCTGTGAAGATAGGTGGCACCTCGGAGTGAAAACTTCGTCCTTCGTAATGAGGACGGAGTTTTTTATTTTGGTCATGAACGGTCGAAGGGAAGTTTTAAGATGGATCAAGCAGCATTTATTGAAAAATACGCAACGAATCGGTTAAATACCAACTCACTAAAATGGGACGCGTTGGATGAACGTTATGGCAACAAGGACTTGATTGCAATGTGGGTCGCCGATATGGAGTTCAAGGTGCCTGAACAAGTCACGCAAGCCTTGACGGAGCGGGTGGCGCATGGTGTTTACGGTTATTCATTTACGCCGGATAGCTACTATGACGCGTTCTTCAATTGGGAAGAACAGCGGCACGGCTTGACGCTAAAAAAGGACTGGATTCGTTTTGGGACGGGCGTGGTTAACTCACTGTACGCCTTAGTCAATGCCTATACGCAACCGGGCGACGGCGTCTTAATCTTAACGCCAGTCTACTATCCATTTTTCAATGCAGTTCAAGATAACCATCGCCAACTGGTGACGTCGGAATTGCGCAATGACCATGGGAGTTATTCGATTGATTTTGACGACGTTGAAGCGAAAATTAAGGCTAATGAAGTCCGCTTGTTTATTCAATGTTCACCCCATAACCCCGTGGGCCACGTCTGGACCGAAGCCGAAGAAACGAAGCTTTTGGCGTTGTGTGAACAGTATCATGTGCTTGTGGTGTCGGATGAGATCCACCAAGATTTAGAGATTGACCCCGAAAATCACCCATTCATTTCGGCGTTAACAGTCGCTAACCAGCGTTTCGCTGATAATGTGATCGTGCTCAATTCACCATCGAAGACCTTCAACGTGGCCTGTTTGCTGAATTCACACGTCATTATTCCGAACGCGACCTTGCGCCAACGTTATGATGACTACAGCCAGATGACTAACCAGACGGAAACTAATATCTTGGGTCAAACTGCTGGGGAAGCCGCCTATAAATACGGCGCTGAATGGCTAGATCAAATCTTGGAAATTGTGCGCGATAACTATCACTATTTGACGACCGAATTGGCTGCCCATGCGCCGAAAATCGTCGTCGCCGATTTACAAGGAACGTATTTAACTTGGTTGGATATTCGGCCTTACGTTAAGCCAGAATATACGCGCGAGTTCATTCAAGATAAATGCGGCTTAGCCGTTGATTTTGGCGAGTGGTTCAGTGCCAACGACAAAGGCTTTGTCCGCTTGAACTTAGCGACTGATCCTAAATACGTCCATCAAGCCGTTCAAAATATCTGCCGCTGTTTAGACGAACTAACGAAATAGAACCCTCATAGGATCATTCATCAACAGCCGTTTGACAAAGAGCCTATAAAATACGTCCTTGGAAAACTTAAAATTCCGAGGACGTTTTTTAATTTTGAAAAG
>NZ_BJDI01000021.1 GCF_005405065.1 Lactiplantibacillus nangangensis
CCGCCGTATACGGAACCGTACGTACGGTGGTGTGAGAGGTCGGTAATTGAAATAATCAATTACCTCCTACTCGATCGCCAAATTGCTGGAGCCTAATCCGTGATATTTGGCGGATTACTATCACTTAAGGCGGGCTTCATGCTATGATTATAGTTAAAAAACAGCTAAAGAGGGATACTAATGGGAATGATTCGCATTAACAATTTACGCTTTCATACGTTCAATGGCGTGCTACCAGAAGAACGGCGCAATGGTCAGCAGTTGGCCATGGATATTGCAATTAAGTATCCAATTGAGACGAAAGTTCAACATGATGATGTCCATGAAACGATTAACTATGCGGAAGTGCGGGCAGTCATCGCTGATTTTGTGACGACCCACTCGTATAAATTGATTGAGTCTTTGGCGAATCAATTATTAAACACGTTATTGGTCAAATTTCCAACGGTCGATGGGATTAACTTAAAGATTCGCAAGTACAGTGTCCCAATGCCCGGTATTTTTGATAACGTTGAGATTGAGGTGGAGGGGGCGCCCGATGGCAAGTGATGAACGGGTTTATTTAAGTATTGGGTCAAACATTCAACCACGAATGACCAATATTAACCAAGCGATTACGTTGTTACGGCAATTGCCCACGGTGACCGTCGTTGCGGTGTCTAACTGGTATGAGACCGAGCCTTGGGGTAAACGAGACCAGGCTAACTTTTACAACGTGTCAGTCGCTTTGACGACGACTTTGGCGCCGGAAGATTTATTGGCTGAATTACATGCGATTGAACACTTAGGGCATCGTGAACGTAAGGTCCATTGGGGGCCGCGAACAATCGATTTAGATATTATTTTCTGGGGTGCGCGACAAATTCAGACAGATCGTTTAACCGTACCCCATTTACATGCGGCGGAACGTAACTTTGTGTTACTCCCAACTGCCGAAATTGCAAAAACGGACCCACAAGTTGGGCCGCAAGTCCAAGCGATGATTGCTCAAAATGCCGATCAGAGCTGGATTAAAAAAGTAGGAAATGTGAGTGAGAAAGATGATTGATGAAAGTAAACAAGCCAAGATTCGCCATGCGGTGCGTGAAATTTTAGAAGCTGTTGGCGAAGATCCTGATCGGCCTGGGTTAGTTGAAACGCCAGACCGAGTGGCGCGGATGTATGCCGAAGTTTTTGCGACGAAAACAGCGGCTCCATTTGACAACTATAAGTTATTTAAGGTGACGGACCCCACTGAAATGGTCCTATTAAAAGATATTCCCTTCTATTCAATGTGTGAACATCACTTGTTGCCATTTTTCGGCACCGTACAAGTGGCGTATGTCCCACAACATGATCAAGTGATTGGGTTGAGCAAGATTCCGCGGTTGATCGATTATTGCAGTCAGCAGCCGAATGTTCAGGAACGGCTGACCGTGACGATTGCCAAGGAATTACAGCGAATCCTAGATCCGGCTGGGATTGCGATCTCCATCACCGCGCGACATATGTGTATGGAAATGCGCGGTGTCAGCAAGCCGGGCGTGCAAACGGAAAGTAGCTACTATAGTGGTCAGTTCAAGACGGATTTAGACTTAAAACGTGAATTTCTGCAACGAATTGCAAATTAGGCGGGTGACAAGGTGGATGCAGCAACAGTCCAAGAACAATATGAGACATTAGTCGGCCAATTAAATCAGGCAATGCTAGTGACGAAACATGACCGGGTGCCATTGTTACGCCAAATCATGGCGCATCTAGGGCAACCAGACCGCTATTTTCATGTGATTCATTTAGCAGGGACGAATGGTAAAGGGTCGACGGGAGCCATGCTTGCCAGTGTGCTACAGGCGCAAGGCTTGAAGGTTGGCCGTTTCAGTAGCCCAGCAATTAATGATGATCGTGAACAATTACAACTCAATGGGCACTGGATCAGCCCGGCTGAGTTTATTGACAGTTATCATGAAATTTTGCCAGTCTTGGGTAATATGGGACTCCAGGCCGCTGATATTTCCATCTTTGAATGGGAATTTTTGATTGGCATGGTTTGGTTCCGTAACCAAAATGTGGCTTGGGCAGTGGTTGAGGCTGGCTTAGGTGGTCAGCACGACGCGACCAATGCGCTGGCTAGACCACAGCTCACTATTTTCACGAAGATTGCGCTCGACCATCAAAAAATTCTGGGTGACACGATTACAGCGATTGCGCAAAATAAATCAAAAATCATTAAACCAAAGACTCAAGTTGTGACATTGGCGGATCAAAATCCAGCGGCACTAGCGGTATTAAAAGCTGAAGCGGACCGGCAAGCGGTACCTTTGATGCAGGCGACTGATTTGAAATTAACGGTGCAACAGGCGGATATTAATGGGTCAGTGATTACGGCTAAGAGCGAGTTATTCGACTGGTCAGAATTACATTTGGGATTAGCTGGAACGTATCAAGTCCAAAATTTAGGCTTAGTCTTAACAGCAATCGCCAATTTAAGGCGGCAGCGGGTCGACCTAACGGATGCCGCTGTTCGCCAAGGGTTAGCGCAAGTCACGTTGCCGGGTCGGTTGACAGTTCTACAACAACAACCGGTTATCCTGGCCGATGGGGCGCATAACCCTGATGGCATGCAAGCTTTGGTCAAAAGCGTGCAGACGCTATTGCCGCAACGGCGATTGATCTGGGTCGTTGGCGTCCTGCGCGACAAAGACTATCAAACCATGTTAACCAGCTTACTGCCGGCTGCGGCAGTGTTGATCACCAACACGCCAGCTAATCCGCAGCGAGCTTTACCGGCAGCCCAGTTAGCCCAAACAGCGCGGGCATTAGCTGAAACTCCCCAACCGGATATTTTAGTGGCGGCTGGTATTCAAGGTGCATTAAAAATGGCGCAAGCCCAGGCGACCGCTGACAGTGCGATTATTGTGACAGGGTCATTTTACGTGATGCGTGAGTTGCAACAACAAGGTTGGCAGGTGTTACCTGATGACCAGTAAGTGGTTAATTGCGTCGAATAATCGTGGGAAGAGTCGCGACTTAGCGTTGTGTCTGGCTTATTATGGTCTCACTGCAGAAAGTTATTTAGACCAAGCACCACGGTTGCACTTTCCACCTGAGACCACGACGAGTTACGTCGACAATGCGGTTGTGAAGGCCCAGTTTGCTGCTGAACAGTTGCAGTGTCCTGTGATTGCGGATGATAGTGGGATCGAGTTACCCGCGTTACCAGCCGAGTTTGGCGTCACGACGGCGCGTGATTTAGGTGTCAAAACTAGCGGTTATGACCGAAATGAAGCCATTTTGGCTGCGTTGGTTCAAGTGCCGGCAGCTAAGCGACAAGCAACGATGCGCGCCACTTTGGCTGCGGCTTGGCCAGATGGTCGGACGCTAACTGTTCAGGCGACCTTGATGGGGTACATTTCGTCACAGCAAATGGGACATTATTCTGGTGGCTTTGACCGCTTGTTTTGGCTGCCACGGTATGGTCGGACGCTGGCTGAATTACCGGATCAATGGCGGTTACCGCTCACACATCGTGGGCAGGCCGCACAAAAATTAATAACACAACTGAAGGCCATGAAAGGGTAGGTGCAATAGATGTTAGTTCAAGATATGACGAGTTCCTTTGCGCGCGCAACTGATTTTGCGAGCCAAGCGTTGAGTGCTCAAGCAGCACGTCAGCAACAATTGATTTTACAATTTAGTGATTATAATCGGGAACAACAACTCAAATTGACACAACTTTGCCAGCAATTAGATGGAGTCGTTCAGGCGAGTCCGGCCCAATTGACCGTGTTATTGAATCAGACGGCGGGACGATTGTTAGCCAAGCAGTGGTCACAAGTCTTTCATAATCACGCAACAGTGCAATTGCAATTAACGCAAATTATGAAGCAATATGAAATTTACTGGCAGGCTGGAACCCATCGTTTCAATTTGACGAAACGGCCCCTGATATACGGCATTATGAATATCACGCCCGATTCGTTCTATGATGGCGGGCGGTATGAAACCATGGATGATGTGTTGAACCATGTCGGTGAAATGTTACAAGCTGGTGCGGATGTCATCGAAGTGAACGGCCAAACGACACGGCCAGGTTTCAAAGAAGTCACGCCGGAAGTCGAATTGAAACGGACGTTGCCATATATTCGGGCCATCAAGAAGCAATTTCCACAGGCCGTTTTAGCCATCGACACTTATAAATACGACGTGATGAAAGCAGTTGTGACGGAAGGTGTCAGCATCATTAATGATGTCAATGCCTTCACGGATGATCCGCGTAAACTCGCTTTGATGGCTGACAGTCGGGTCGGGTTACTGACGATGCATAGTAGTCGTGACCAGGAATACGCCGATTTAACGAGTAGCATGCGGGACTTCTTTGAGCACAATTTGGCAGCGTTGACGAGTGCCGGAATTGATCTGGAACGGATTGCGCTAGATCAAGGAATCGGCTATTCAAAGGTCGCACACGGCGAACAAGATTACGTTATGATGCGCAATATCGATGAATTCAACTATTTGAAACGACCAATGATGGTGGCAATTTCGCGTAAGGGCTATTTAGGCTTGTTATTAGGTTTGAAAAAGGAAGATCGACTCCCAATGACCTTGGTTACTGAAGCAGCCATGATGCTCAAAGGCGGTCGAATCTTGCGGGTCCACGATGTTGCTGAGACGCAACAATTAGTGACTTTGTTAGATCGCATTGAAAATGGCTATTGGTTGGCGGCACCGCAATGATTGCTCCGGATGATTTTGAGGACTTTACAGCGGATGGCGTCAAAGATTACGATGCCTACTTTGGGACGCCAACTCACGATGATCATGTCTTATTTGAATTGTTGATCGTGGGTATCTTACAAGTTGGGTTAGGCTGGCGCGTGGCCGCAAGTGAGTTACCAACGTTACGTCGTGAAATGAACGGCTTGCGAGTCGAACAAGTCGCTGGTTTAGATGAGCCGGACTGGGAGCGGCTGATGCAAACGCCAGGTGTAATGCATAATGGGCGCAAGCTACATGCCATTATTCAGGATGCCCGGGCAATCATGGCCTTACAAAAAGACTATGGCAGCTTCAGCGCCTATCTGTGGCAGTTTGTGGATGCGACGCCGTTGATCATGCCCGCACCAGATGATGAGCTGCCCAAGCAATCGCCGTTGGGGTCACGGGTCGCCGCTGATTTGCATCGGCACGGCTTCACCTTTGTTGGCCCGGTTGTCACGCAGATGTTTTTGCTGGCAGCGGGACTGATTAAGTTAACTTAAACGAATTCTAACTAGCACCAGCAGGAGAAAATGACCTGCTGGTGCTAGTTTTTGTTAGGAAAAATGATTTACATCTAATGGAGATTAAGTTTAGCTGTGGTTATGCTGAGTCGGCTTGACAGACCGTTAAACAACTAGTAAAACTGGTATAATTAACTGTTACAAATAAATTGTATTAAATGATTAATTATTGGATACGACATCTTTTTTGGGGGAAATCATTATGTCTAAGAACCGCACTGCAGTAACCATGATTATCTTGGCAGCGCTAGTAATGCTGAGCCCGCTGCTACTCAATCAGCAGGCTATTTTGGGTGTAGACGGTTATTTTCAATATAATCGCGTCTATGAAGCAGCGATGCAGATTAAGCACAATAATTTTAGCTTTATCAATATATACTCGTTTCAACAAGCGGGCCGTGTCGTTAATAGTCTATACAGTCCGTTAATGACTTATTTAGCTGGTGCGCTACTATTGTTGGTAGGAACTTGGTTTAGATTTCAAGTGGTAAGTGCCTTTTTAGTGCTTTTCATCAGTGGGTTTGGCATGTACCGTGCTGGACGCAAGCTGTCACTACCACGCAATCTTGCCATTGCGTTGGGCATTATTTTTCTGAGTTCAAATGCCTTATATGGCTTTGTCATTGGGATTACGTGGCGCTCGATTGCGCTAGGACTTTTACCACTGTTTGTGGGGCCCATCATCGCGCTGTATGAAGGTGACTGGCAGTTGAAATCAATGCTGCAGTTGGGGCTCTACTTGGCGCTTTTAGCACAGGTTCAAATCTTGGCGACCGTCATCTTTATCCCATTTTTGATTCCGTTTTTCTGTCACGGTTTGCGGCAGTCGGGTCAACGGGCTAATGGCTTATTAAATCTTTTAGCTGGGGCACTATTTTCGTTAATTCTTAGTTTGAATGTGATTCTGCCGATTCTGGAAGTCTACGGTGGCAACAAGCTCATTGCACCAACGACGATGGATTTGATGGATCAAGTTAGTCTAGTCTTACAACCGGCCTACATTGGGGTCGATTCTAGCAGTGATATCGTGATTACGATCATCACTTATGCGTTAATTATGGGACTGATTGTTTTCTGGCGGCGCTTAGGGGCGTTTACCAAGCACCTGTCAATTGTCTCAATCACTTATGTGCTCGTTGGGACGTCGTTGTTCCCGTGGGATACGATCCAGACTTGGTGGCCATATTTACAGTCCTTCTTACAAATGCCACGGCGAATTTCTTTGGTCGGCACACCATTCTTAATTTTGGCGACGGCTTTAGTTTATTATGAGGCCGCGCGAAATACCGAGGATCTTAAGTTACAAAAGAACCTCACCATTGCGAGTGTCTTTCTTGGTATCTTATCTTTGAGCTTATGTACGCAAAAAGTGGCGCGAAATGTACATTATAGCTTTCAAGAAAAAACACGATTGGCGGAAGGCTTACAAACCTCACCTAGTAATGTCGTATCAAAGTTGAAGTATATGCCACAATTACAACCAGATTTTCACACGCGTAACTTGGGTAAGCTAATCACGCAAGTTGATCGTGCGACACCGGACTACATTCCAATCACGCATAAGATTGTGCCAGATGATTATGGCAAAGTCTATAAAGCTTACTCGACCAATTTTTCAAAGCAACGGCATCATTTTCATTATCAAGTCGTGAAAAATGGTGTGAAGTTGAGCTGGACGGCGAAACATGCGACCACGAAGTCAGTGCCAGTCGTCGCCTACCGACGGACGCAGCTGGTTTTGAATGGGCATACGCTTAAATCAGGTGAGTTTAAGCATAAGTGGATTGGTAATCTATCACTGAAGCAACGTCGTGGTCATAATACGCTGACGGTTCGATATCAGAAAAGTCATGTGACTGCGTTGGGTAGTGGGCTAACTGGCGCTGTCTGGGTGATCGTCGTGGCAGTGGTTTGCGCCATGCGGATACCTTTGATTAAAGAAATGTGAGTTAGGGACAAAAAAAGATTATAATTATTGACCGCATTTGTCGGGCTTCACGTTTTTGGGAAGTCAGATTTAAATGCGGTTTTTTGTCGTCAATGTAAAATTTTTGTATCAAGTGTGTACATTAAAAGTAAGGCGCCTGTTTACGGTTCAGGGGTTTGTTATAATGACAGTAGCTTAACTTAATGTTGTTGGTTTTGTACAATCCTGGAATTAATTTCATTAAGCTGTGATGACCTAAAAACGTTGGGGATACGTTTGAAATGCACTGCCGTGGGGGCTGGTAATTTCATTAGAATAGGGGAATTGCTTATCAAATCGAAACAAGTGACACAGCTCTGTCGGATTGTTTTAATTACTAGTATCGTTTCAGCCAACTTAACGGGGTTATCAGCATTAGTGGCTGTGCCGGTGAAGGCCGATGGTGAAAAAACGGTGGTCGTCACTGAAGGGATGCATGGGTTTAAAATCGGGCATGCGCAAGAAGCAGCGCCAGATGATACCCAGGCGATTCAGAAAATTATTGACGATCAGGATCCCAACACGCTGACCCGTATCAAATTTCCAAAAGGTTATTTTGGAATTAGTGGGGTCATCAAGTTACATAGTAATTTAATTTTGAGTGGGGTCGCCTCGGAAGATAGCAAATGGACCAATGAAAGCCACATGGTGTCATTGCCGACAACGGCCGCTAATGGGAATGTTTATCAATACAAACGAGCGACTTGGTGGTATCCGACTCAAGCCAAAGGTTATGGTGGCGCTAAGAATGTGAATCATGTGTACTGGGACAATATCACCTTTAACGGCGGCGTAGACAAGAACTCGACCAATGGTGGGATGCAAATGCTACAAGCCATCACCCATTCACAAGATATCAAGTTTGACCACTGTGATTTTGATCGGACCGAGACTGCGCCGGGACATTCGCTTGATTTGGGTGGTGTCGACGGCGTTGAAATTAAGAATTCAACCTTTAGGGGTTATGCGACAACGTCAGCGAATACGCGTAAAGAAGCGATTCAGGTCGATTATACGATTTTATCCTCATCGTCGACTAATTCTGATCATAAATTAACTGTGATCGAAGATGGTAAAATCGTTGGCGATCCTAAGTGGCATATTAACGAATCCTTATATATGGATGGCCTGCCCACAAAGAATGTGACCGTGACGAACTCGCGCTTTTTACCGATTTACGAAAAGCATGGGGACGTTTGGAAAAATGAAGGTTTAGAACGTCGCGCACCGAATCCAATTGGACAACATATTCAATATTCAGAAGGCATGGTCGGTCCTGTTGATTTTGTCGGTAACTATGTTGAAAATGCCATTACACCAGGCAAAGATGCCACTGGAAAAATTGGCAAAGCGTTACAAGTCAACGCCAAGACTGAAAAAGATGCGCTACTAGAAAAGTACACTGGCATTATTCATTTTCCAAATGCGAATGGGATTAATATTTCAAAGAATATTTTCCGCCAAACGGCCGGTAATCCTGACGACAAAGGTTATGCCAATATGACTATGAACTATAATGCGGGGCGTTTGCCAAGCGATGTAAGTTTATCTTCGGGCAATAACACCAGTGCACCATTTACCCAACGTGGGATGACTAAATCAATTTTTAACGGTAATACCTTGGTGGGGATGAAGAGTAAGGATAACCATACTTTTCTAGCAATTGGTCAGCGATCTGGTAAAAAGGATAATTACGATAACCTGATTCATGGCATTGAAAATAAAAATAATAACTATATTAATTCGGCCAAAGTAGTTACTGGGCCGAACGGAAACTTACTCACGAATCAATTGCCATCTAACTACAGTGAGGGCGGCAATCAAGTCCGAACGGCTAATGATTTCTTCGTTCCTAAAATTGAAGTCAAACAAGTTAAAAAGGCCGATATTGAACTCAGTATTACGGCCCAAGCGCCTGGAAATGTTGATCCGAGTGTCGCCCTTAAAGGCTATGAGGCCAAAGTCGTCGACAAACTCGATGACTGGCAAGACAAAAATAAGGACCCCATCGAGTATGATACGAGCAAGGTGAAATTTGATAAACCCGGGACCTATGACGTGACGCTCAAAACGATTAATTCGATGAATGTCTCAGCCAAAAAGCAGGTCAAATTGATTGTTAAACCTAGTAAACCAGTCCTTAGTGGGCGAGATGTGACGGTCAATGTAGGAAGTCAGTTCGATGTCAAAACGGCCTTGAATTTAACGGCTCGGGATGATGTCGATGGTGATTTGACGGGGAAAATCTCGCTTAGTGGTGATAAGGTCGATCCGCATAAAGCTGGCACTTATCATTTAACGGCCACTGTTAAGAATTCGTTTGACCAACAAGTGAGTCAAGCTTTCACGGTTACGGTGGGGTCAACGCAACTCGCAGTTACTGCGCCAAGTATGGTGATTAAGACTGGTGAGACCTTTAGTGCTCGGGAGGGAATCACTGCGAAAGATGCGAGTGGTCAATCAGTGGATGACCTAATTGTGGACGTTAAAAGTGGTCATGTGGAGACGTCCAAGCCCGGACTGTATCACGTGACTTATGACGTTCATACAAAAGATGGTTTATTTGGTCAGGTGACACGAGTGGTGACAGTCACGGATGAGGCGAACCTATCCACAATTTTTGATGCGCATGACTTTGCGGTCATGGCGGATGGCGTTCTAAATAGTGAACAACTCCGACAATTAGCCGGTGTTAAACCAGTCAATGACGGGCACGATTTGACGACGGTCGCTGTAGATACTAGTGCCGTCAAATTTGATCAGACTGGTGACTATCCAGTGATCTTTACAGGTAAGGTTGGCGGTCAGTTGACGTCGCAATTAGTTGTGGTGCATGTGAAAGCCCAGCCGTTAACGACAATTAAAGCCAATGATTTTACTGTCGAACGTGGGACTACTGTGACGGCTGAAAAAATTCGGCAACATTTTAAAGCCAGCCATAAGACTGCGGGCAATGTAACTGACCAAGTTAGCGTTGATATGAGTGGCGTGAATACGGCTAAGGTCGGTATTTACCCGGTTAAATTAACCTATACGGATGCTAACGGGACGGTGACGAAAGCGACGATGAATGTGATGGTCACTTCGTTTAAGCCAATGACGCTAAACGTTAAAAATATTACCGTCACTCAAGGGACCGATTTGATGGCAGCCTTAGGTAAAGGTGGCTTTACAGCGGAAGATCCGGTCGACGGGTCACTGAAATCACAAATCAAATATGAAACGAGTCAAGTTAAAATGACTACTCCTGGGACTTATGTTGTTGTGGCTAGCGTGACCAATTCAGCTGGTGAAACCGTCCGCAAAGCTATTAATGTCGAAGTTAAAAGCGACATCCCTGAAATTAAAGGGCCTGCGGATATGACGATGCCATATGGGCGTTCAGCGTATACTACAAAGGAAGCATTACAAAATAGTTTTGCACTGGATCCAGTTGAAGGGGACCTTTCAAAACAGTTGAAAGTTACCGGTGCAGAGGCAGTTAATACGAAACGGGCGGGTAAGTATCAAGTGACTTATACGGTGACCAATAAATTTGGCAACCAAGCTAAGAAAGTTGTGACGATTACCGTGGCACATGCGATTCCAACGATTAAGGTTAATGGCACGAATTCGCAGGGCTATTTGGTGCTCCAACCAGGCACTCCCGCTGATATTTTGAAACAGATTCGTGGCAAAATTACAGCAACTGCTGCCGATAGCGGCCAAATCGATCGTAATCTGTTGAAGATTAGTGAAGACGATGCCAACCTATTCAACAATGGAAACTACCAAAAAGCGGGCGCTTATACTTATAATTTTGAAATTACCAATGCGAATCAGATGACGGGTGGACAAGAAATCAGCTTTATTATTGCCAACAAAGCTGGTCAGGCGGCCACAGGTAGTGACAATCATGGTCATGGGACGGATGCGAACGGTCTAGAAAATCCGTATTTGGTCAAGTCAACGATTGATTATCAACCAGTCGATGCGGCCAATGGCAATACGTTTGAAGCCACAAATATTTCACACTTACTCAGCTTACTGGAAATTAAGCCGGATAATCCGTCAATGCCATTCCGTGCAGAACTTTTAAACCCTGAAAAGATTGATTTCAAGCGGGCAGGAACTTATCACGTTCAAGTAAAATTATCAAATGGACTGACTAGCAAAACGGTTGATTTAACAGTCAACGTCAAAGGTCAGCAAGCAGCAGTTGTGCCAATCGTGAAAGATTTAGCAGCCAAGCTTCAAACGGTCGCTAAAGATCCGGTCAAAGCCTTCCAAAACTTACCAGCGACTGGCGAGGCAGCGGTTGGCGTGTCCTTATTGCTCTCATTAATTGGGTTAGTCAGCGGCAGTGCCTTGATGATGCAACGTTACTTGAAACGGAAACGGCATTCGGACGATTAGCTGAGTTGGTGTTTTACAGATTGGGAATGATTAAAAAAGACGGCTGTATGTATATGTGTTAATATTCCTTTGGAGACGGAGGAGGTTGGCATGGCTGAAAAATATTATCAGAGCAACATCACCGCTTTTGAGAACTCATTGGTTATCACGATACCGACTGAAATTGTTCAAAGATTGCGGTTGGTGAAAGGTGAAATGGTGAAGATTACGATGAATCAAGACAAAACTTTAACTGTTGACCCTAATGCTCGAATTGAAGACAAAGCTTTGGATGAGTTGGTTGAGCACGCCATGAGCCATTATTCTGAAGTACTTCGTCAGCTCAATGAAAGTGATGGATAGCTAAATTATTTGATACCGTCGTGGATTCTTGCGTATAGTTTTTTTCTGATGCTAGAGTTAAGCTAGATAGAATTAAGGAGAGGACGACTATTTCGTGTTTACTCAGTTGATCGGAGACCAAACCTGTATTAGTCGCATCTTAAGGAGGCGTTGGGGATGCTAGTTAGTTATCCTGCACTGTTTTATTACGATCGGACAGAAAAAGTGCCTTATTTTGTAACCTTTCCAGATTTTAAAAACTCGGCAACGCAAGGAATATCAATTTCAGACGCCCTTGAAATGGCCTCAGATTGGTTAGGAATTCATGTTGCTGATGATATCGAGAATAATCGTGAGTTGCCAGCGCCGACAGCGCTTAGTGCACTTTCGTTAGTTGAAAATAATCCTTATCCAGATGAGCTCAATTTTGATGTAAATGCTTCATTCACCTCGATGGTGTTAGTGGAACTTGATGATTATTTGGATGCGACGAGTGCCGTTAAAAAGACGTTAACGATTCCAAAATGGGCAAATAAAGTCGGTCTTGCGTTGAATTTGAATTTTTCTAAAACCCTAACCGATGCGATTGCTGAGAAAAAATTGGCACAGCAGCAACGAGAAAAGGTCTCTTAAACCTAATCAGAAATTGAGAAAACTTTTCTGCAACTAATGATTGCTCATTGTCAGTATCAGTCGAAGTTAAAGGTCAGCACAATTTTCAGTGTGCTGGCCTTTTTTCGGTGTGACAATTGATTTCAGAAAAATATTAGCTTTTGAAAGTGTGCTATTTAAGTGCGTTGACAAAACGGGTGGCAATTTCTAATGGTCGTGTGATCGCACCGCCGACGACCATGCCAGCTACGCCTAAATCATGAACAGTTTTGGCTTGTTCTGGATTATGAATTCGGCCTTCAGCGATGACATCAATGTTAGCGTCGACCAGTTGTTTGATCAGGTCAATATCGGGGCCAACCAGCGGCGTACTTTCTTCAGTGTAACCACTTAAAGTTGTGCCCACCAAGTCAATGCCATGTTGCCAAGCATTTAAGCCTTCTGCCAAATTAGAGATATCGGCCATCAATAATTGATTGGGATATTTTGTTTTAATTTGTGCAATGAATTCGTTAATCGTGAGGCCGTCGTGTCGTTTTCGTAAGGTGCAGTCAAGCGCAATCACATCGACACCGACTGCGACCAGTTGATCGACTTCGTGTATGGTCGCCGTGATAAAAGGCTTCTCTGGCAGGTAATCTTTTTTGATGATCCCGATGATTGGCAGGTCCACGGCTGCCTTGATTTCACGGATGTCACGTACTGAGTTTGCACGAATCCCCACCGCACCGGCTTGTTGCGCCGCTTTGGCCATCAAAGGCATGATGCCGCCAGTTGCAGTATATAGGGGTTCACCAGGAAGTGCCTGACATGAAATAATTAGGCCATCTTTAACTTGTTTCAAAAAATCTGCTTTCTTCATCATCCATAATCCTCCAAAAATATAAATTTTGGATTTTATCTCCATACCTAATATATCAGGACCATTGGATAATGTAAAGGCTTACTCCATAGAGCACGGATAATTTCTCCATATCGAAATAACCCTAGAGTAGCGTATAATATGACCATAAGGATGGTGACGGGGATGCGCTATGATCACTTGATTCAAAACTATTATCCGACTTTAACGCGTTCGGAAAAGAAGGTCGCGGACTATGTGCTGAAGGTGGGCAGTCAACTGATGTATGCTACCATGAGTGATATTAAAGCCGCCACCAAAGTTGGCGATGCGACAATTATTCGTTTTTGCCAAAAGCTAGGTTACAGTGGCTTTTCTGATTTTAAAATTGAAATTGCCAAAGAAGACTTTACGCAACAAGAACAAACGCGGCCAGCTGATTATTACGATGATATCAGTCAACATTTACAAGAGGCGCTGACGGCGACGGCGAAGCTTATTGATCCTGAGAAATTGGCTCAAGCAGTTGATTTGCTGAGTCAGGCACAAAATGTCTATATCTTTGGGGTCGGCGGTAGTGCGCAAACTGGCGCTTCCTTTGCTGCGATTCTGTTAAGAGTCGGTGTTCAAGCAACCCCAGTTGGGGATCCGCACATTCAAGCACAACTTGCTTCATTGCTTGGTCCAACTGATTTAGTCATCGGTCTATCGTTAAGTGGGCGTACGAAAGATACGACTGACTCATTGAAGATTGCCAAAGATAATGGCGCTAAAGTTTTAGCAATTACGAATAATTTGAATAGTCCGGTCGCCCAATTAGGAAACGTCATTTTACAGACTGCAATCGAAGAATTCTTAAATGGTGGTTCGGTCGCTGGTCGAATTTCCCAGTTGTATATTTGTGATGTTTTGACGCAAGGTTATGAAAACCGGAATAAAGTTGATGCGGTCGCGCTACGTGAGAAAGTTTTGCGGTCGATTATTGATAAACGTCTTGATTGATCTGTGCGTTGTTATTGGTTATTACCGATTTATATTGAGAATGAAAGATAAGTTTAGCGCATTAAAATAGCCATTCAGAAATCTTTGACTGATTTCTGAATGGCTATTTTGCTAGTAGATGATGATAATCAAACCGGTGCCATAAAAGACGTTCGGTCTAAATTGAACTGTCGGTGGTTTCGTAGTCAACTTTACCGAGTTCGATTTGAATCGTGATGTGAGTTAGTGGAAATTGCTCACTTAACTGTTTGTTCATACTTTCAAGAAATTCATTGTTGTGGTCCAAGGTGTTGCGACAGAGATGCACGGTCATAGCTGTTTCCGTCGTACTCATTCCCCAGATGTGTAAGTCGTGCACTTGGTTAACGGAAGGTTGCGACATGAGAAAATCGTAAATTTTAACTTGGTCAATGTTGTTCGGCACCGCTTCAAGCGAATAATTCATTGCTTCACGTAATAAGCCCCAAGTGCCAATCAAAATAATAATGGCAATCAGGAGTGAAATCACAGGGTCAAGCCAGAACCAGCCCGTTTTTAAGATCACGAAACCGGCAATGACCACGCCAATTGAAACGCCGGCATCGGCGGCCATGTGTAAGAAGGCGCCTTTAATGTTCAAGTCATGTTTTTGACCCTTCATAAAGAGGAACGCTGTGAAGCCGTTGACGAGCACCCCAATCGCCGCCACGATGATGACGTCCCATTCGGCAACTGGTCCAGGATTAGCCAAGCGTTGAATGGCTTCGACCGAAATAGCCCCAATCGCCACGAGTAAGAAGACGGCGTTAAACAGTGCCGCTAAGATCGATGAACTCTTATAACCGTAAGTATATTTGGCATTGGCACTCTTCGTACCTAGCCAAATTGCCAACCAAGAGATCAAGAGTCCGAGGACGTCGCTTAAGTTGTGGCCCGCATCTGCAACTAGCGCCAATGAGCCACTGGCAAAACCGTAACTCGCTTCCAAAACGATAAATATTGAATTTAATAACACGCCCACTTTAAAAGCAGTCGTTTCTTGTTTAACTGCATGTGTTTGTGACATTTGACAACCCCACCTTTGTCCTTGAATTAAGTCTTTAAATTGCTATAATTATTTATGAATGAATAGACATATGAATGACTGTTCATGTGTATTGTAACACCTTTATTTCAAGGCGACAATCAGAAAAATGAGGTTGCGAATGAATCCAGAATTAAAACATGAAACGATCGTTAAAGACTTAACCCATTTGATTCCCCAGGACGCTGAATTAGGTAGGATCACCGCGATTTTTAAAGCGCTTGGTGATCCCACCCGTGCGCGGATTATTTATGCGTTGGGCGTTTCCAAATTGAGTGTTGGTGAACTGGAACAAGGTCTGGGGCTGACCCAGTCGAACATTTCGCACCAACTGTCCGTTTTACGTCAGTTGAAATTAGTGATTGGGACGCGCAGTGGGCGTAATGTTCATTATCAGTTGGCGGATAAACATATTATTAGTATTTTTCAACAAGTTGCGGCGCATGCTGAGGAAGCTGAAAAATAAGGCAAATAGCGACAACGTGACGTTCAGAAATCGGGCTGACTGGTTTTTTGGACGTCTATTTTTTGGGGGTAGTCTAGTTCCTTTGATGATTGGAAATGAGTGCGTTAAAATCTATCTAGTTTCAATGACTAGGTATCTTGATATCAGGACTATATGATGGTATGCTGTAACCAATAATCATTCGAGGTGACCAACATGCAATCGCGACGGTATCAAATTACCAATGAAGTTTTGAATTCGGTGACACACGGTATTGGCTTAGTTTTAAGTATTATTGGCTTTGTTTTCCTGATGTTTAAGGCGTTTGAAGATGGTCAATCGTTGGAATGGACGGCTTTTATCATCTATGGTTGCTCACTGTTAGTGCTTTATACTTGTTCAATGTTGTTTCACGGCCTGTATTTCACCAAAGCACGCGAAGTTTTCCGAATTCTCGATCACAGTGGCGTGTATGTCCTGATTGCCGGAACTTATACGCCATACAGTTTATTGGCGATTAAGGGTTGGTTAGGCTGGACGATTCTGTTAACGATTTGGGTGCTAGCGATTGCGGGGATTACAGTCAATGCCGTTTGGCCCGGCAAGTTGCGAAAAATTGAAACGGTGATTTATGTGTTGATGGGGTGGATGTGCTTGGCTGGAGGGCGTCAGCTGTGGCTAAACCTTGGCGTGACTGGTTTTTGGCTATTGGTGGCCGGGGGCGTTGCCTTTACCTTAGGGGCATTACTTTACAGCCTGCCACGGGTTAAATATATCCATGTTATCTGGCACATTTTTGTGATGATTGGAACGACCCTGATGTATTTTTCAATTTATTTCTATATTTGAGCTTAAGCGCGCTATCTTAACCAAGGTAGCGTTTTTATTTTGTCTTCATTTTGTCACGAAAATGTAATCAGCCAGGCGTATCTTTTCATTGCCTTTTTAAATAAACTTCCGTAGAATGGTAGGACAGCAGAAAATTTAGTGAGGTGATAAAGATGGCATACGGTTTATTATTTGGTGGCATTTTGATGGAAGTAGTCGGGAGCTTTTTTCTAAAGAAAGCTAACGGTTTTCGGAACTTGATACCGACGATTATGGTGTTAGTCGGCTATTTCAGTTCGTTGGTGTTAGTGACTTTGGCAATGCAACGCCTACCATTAGGGGTGACGTATGCCATGTGGGCCGGTCTTGGGACGGTGGCAACGGTGATTTTGGCCGTGGTCGTCTATCGTGAACGATTAAGTTTAGCGCGTATCAGCGGGTTAATGGCGATCGTGATCGGCGCAATTTTGTTAAACGTGTAAAGGGGGACTTAATCATGCGGGCATGGATTCAATTAATTGCGGCCATTGGGGTCGAAGTCGTTGGGACGAGTTTACTGAAGTTATCAGCGGGGTTTCGGCACCCGTTGATCGGCATTTTAGGCATGTTATTGTATGGTTTGGCGATTTTTAGTTTTTCGCTGGCCCTCAGTCGAATTCCGTTAAGTGTCGGTTATGCCGTTTGGGCGGGCGTTGGTACGGCGTTTACTGGCCTGATTGGCATCTGGGCGTTTGGTGAAGTGCTCACTGGCGCAAAGACAGTTGGGTTCTTGGCAATTATTATTGGCGTTATTTTATTGAATATTCCAGTCAAAGCAAGTGATGGTGCTGTTACCCCTACTGTGAGGCAACGCTGGCGTTCTCGCATGATGCGGTAAAGATTTTTGTGGCACATTTTGACATTAAAAATAAGCTTAAAAAAGCACGGATTCAGAAATTTTCAACTAATTTCCGAATCCGTGTTTTAAATTATCATTTTTACGCTTCAGGCCAAACTGATTTAGCAGTATCAATCACTAATTTCAATTTTGCCCATTGATCGGTCTCGCTGAGTTGGTTACCTTCTTCAGTTGAGGCAAAGCCGCATTGGGTGGAAAGCGCTAGATTTTCTAATGGCACCTTAGTGGTTGCGGCTTGAATACGAGCGGTCAAGTCAGCGGTTGCTTCAAGTTTGGGGAACTTTGAAGTGACCAAGCCTAGAACGATTCGCTTATGTGTGTCACCGTGCCAAATTTGGTCGAGGACGTCAAAGCTACCAGCTCGTTGATTGTCATATTCCAAGAATAGGCCGTCGTAGTTGAGCTGACCGAGGTAAGGGGCAACGACATCGTAGCTGCCAGAGAAAAGATAAGTTGATTTGAAGTTACCACGACAGATGTGCGTCGTGACGGTCAAATCACTTGGCAAGTTTGCTAAGGCGGCATTGATCACGGCGACGGCATTTTCGGCGAGCTTGCGGTAGGCCGCGCGGTCGTCAGTGCTAAGGTTGGCATCGTTCAGTTTGCTGATCAAGAAGGCCCAAGTTGTGTCGTCTAATTGAATGTAGCGACAGCCTAAGTCGTAAAAATGTTGAATGGTTTCATGATAAGCCCGGGCAAGATCCGTCAAATACGCTTCCCAGCTATCATAGAATTTTGACCAGTTATCGCTCCGGTTGTCCCGAAATAACATCGTGGGTGACGGAATTGTCTGTTTGGCTAGGACGCCTGCTGGCACAATTGATTGCAAATAACTGAAGGCTGCGAAGAACGGGTGATCAGGATTAAAACTAATCTTGCCGGTTAATTCAGCGTTGTCAGTTCGGGTATGGTCTCCTTTGAATTTATAACTCTGATGATAATCATATTTGCCAACGCCAGTGAGTCCCCAGAGAAAATCTAAGTGCCACCAGCTTCGTGAAAATTCACCGTCAGTGACGGCATGTAAACCGAGTTTAACTTGTTCATCGACGACGCGTTTGATTTCTGCATGTTGGATGGTAAGTTCTTCAGCGGTGGTGATTTAACCAGCGGCGAGTTGTGCATGGGCTTTCTTTAAGCTTGCTGGTCGCAGTAAACTTCCGACAACGTCAAAGCGGAAGGGAGCGGTTAAAGTCGTTTCTGTCATAATGTAAGCACCTCATATTAGTTAGTTTTGACTCAAGAATGAAAAAAAGCGTCGTCCTGATTGATAATTACTATCAATCAGGACGACGCTAGGCCGAGTTACCACCTGAGTTTAAAGCCTTGTTGCCAAAGCTTCCTCAATCGAACCGTGAAAGTCACGATCCGTAACTGCAATAACGGGCAGTTGGCGCGGTTAAGGCTAATCTCAAGACTCACCCTAACGAACTTTTAACTCGGACCATCTTCAATAAGTGCCCCGGTATCGTCACACCAACCCGATACTCGCTGAACGGTTTGCTTATCTACTCATCTTTTAATCGTTCTTTAATGTTGAGTCCATGTTAACGGTTCTGTTTTTGAAAGTCAAATTTAATTTTAACTTAATGGTCGTTGGCGGTGTATTCCCGGTTGCAATGCTATAATGACTACTAGCAATTAAATGGGGGTCCGGGTATGGAGCGAATAATCCGCTTTTTGAAGCGTGATGATGTGGATATGTACTTGACGTTGGCATTTTTAATCGTGTTAGTCTATCTGATGCGTAGTTTTGCGACGGTGGTCTTGTTGACAACGATTTTCGCCTTTTTGGGAGTCAAAGTCAGTCATTGGTTAAATCTTAAGACCCACTTGCCATATTGGTTAGCGGTCGTTGTGGTCTACGTATTGGTGATTGGGGTGTTTGTAGGGGCATTATCCTATGCCGCACCAACATTAGTGACACAGCTGAAGGTTATTCCAGATATGTTAGCCAAAGCGATTACCAACCATCCCGTTTTAAATAAAAATATCGATAAGTGGGTCGATCAAGCGATTCATAGTAGTGAGTTGATTCAAAATGGTAAAAGTTTGTTGATGACTGGGTTGAAAGAGGCTGGACATATTGGGACTGGCTTCACCCACGTGATTTTGGCGATCTTCTTGAGCTTCATTTTTACGTTGACGCGCGGCCGGATGATGAGTTTTGGACGTCAATTCTTAACGTCCAAGTTTAGTAAGTTTTTCCACAACGTTTATTATTTAGGTCGCAAATTTGTATTGATTCTCGGCAAAATTATTGAGACACAATTAATTATTTGTACGATTAATACGATTTTGATGACGATTGGGTTCGTAATTATTGGCATGCCGAGTATTATGGTTTTGTCGATCATTGTCTTCATTTTAGGCTTGGTCCCTGTTGCCGGTGTCTTACTATCCATGATTCCGTTGACCTTGTTGGCATTTGCTTCCGGTGGTTTAATCCGGGTCGCTTGGATTATCTTACTAGTCATTGTTATTCATGCGTTTGAATCTTATTTCCTCCATCCTCGGTTGATGGCTGATCGGACGGATTTACCCGTCTTTGCCACGTTTATTACCTTGATTATTATGGAAGCCTTATTAGGCGCTTGGGGGTTAATCGTTGGGATTCCAATCGTCGCATTCTTCTTGGACATTCTAGGTGTGCAAGACTCAGAACAGAAACGGATTACTTCTAAGTGAGTTGGCTTTAGTTAAATTGCAATTGATACTGCTTGGATTTTATCAATTAAAAAGCATCTGTTACTGGTAGTCAAGCTATGGCTTGATTACTAGTAACAGATGCTTTTGTGCCTTTTTGACTAGGAAAATAGTTCATCAGTATAAACGTTGTAAATAGCAACCAAAATATGAAAGATAACTGGTTGTTACGCTAATAAACTTTAATGAGTTTCGTGGATCAGAGTTGACGCAGCTCTTGTATGATCTGAGAGTAACCTTTGTCCTTATTAAATAGAGAAGATGTACCAAGAATAAATCCGGTAACACCGCGTTGTGAAAGCATTTTAACTTTTTGTGGTGAAATAGCGCCATCCACAAAAATTTGATAGTTATACTGGTTTTGTAGTTTTACAAGTGCGTCAATTTTTTTGTTTACAAAATCAAGATAGGGCTGTCCGGCAAATCCAGGATTAACAGTCATGACAAGCACATTTTGGGTGAGATTTAGTAGTGGTTCAATAGACTCAATGGAAGTTCCAGGATTGATAGCAATACCGGGAGTCATACCAAGTGATTTAATCATTTCTAGTGTGGAAGTAGGCATTTGATCTGATTCAGGATGTATATATATAATGTTAGCGCCTAAATTGAAAAACATTTTTATATAGTTTTTCGGCCGTTGCACCATTAAATGTACATCCATCTTTTTCGAGGTTAAAGAGCGAATCGCCTTGTAGTCCTCTACTCCAAGTGCCATATTTGGGACGAAACTTCCGTCCATGATATCCATGTGGAAAATATCAATATTAGCTAACTCCAGTTCTTGGACTTCTTCCTTTATTTTTGTGAAATCGGCCACCATCATAGATGGACAAAGTAATTTATGCATATTAAACAGCCTCCAATATTAGATTGAAAGCGCTACATTCTACGACATGCATAACTATATGGCATTTATTTTACCGTGTCAAATATCGGTTTCAACTGATCGATACTCGAATTCTTCGGGGATATGTTTGTCAATTGAATATTCGAAAGCAGTACCGTCATCTAGATAAACTGTTTGTATAATTTGCATCAAGAAATCATTGGTAGATAGTTTTAAGTACTGTTGTTCATCACTATTCGGTCTGACACCAGTAATAATAAAATCTGAACTAGAAATCTTTTTCTTGAGGACTTGTCGAATATACTTGTAGATTGAATCTTCAAGTATGTTTTTTGTCAGTCCTGGAATAACATTGATAGGCATATAGACGTATTCGATAATGATTGGGCGTTGTTTTAAAATCCGAATACGTTCAATAATGTACACAAAATCTTCCGAAGAAATCTGTAATTTGCTGGCTGCTTCTTTAGGAGCATGACCGACTTCAAAATGAATTACTTTGGTCTGTAACTCTTCGCGTGGGAAACGTGAAGAGTTACCAGACAATGGTATCCTCTTTTTCACTTGATTAGTATTCATTTTTACATAAATTCCACTACCTTGTCGTCGCTCAATCATTCCAGACTTTGATAGGATATCCAAGGCTTTTTTTACAGTCATAGCACTAACCTGTAGCTGATCAGCAAGGTTATTAATAGTGGGCATTTTTTTACCATACGCGTATTTACCAGTTTCAATACCGTTTTGAATATGCTCAACGACTTTCATATATTTCATGAATCTAATCACTTCCAAAACATCAATTTTTAAATTGAGACATTTAATTTATAACAATTATAGCACAAATCGTCTGAAATACGTTTTTATATAAAATTGATACGTATTAATTTAAATAAAAAGCTTTACAATTTTATAAAATCAAATATAATAATCATTGAAAGCGATTACTTCTACGACAATCGTGTTTTAGGGAAGGGGCCAGTATTTGTGAACAAATGTGTGGATAAAACATTTCTGTGGGGTGGAGCGTTGAGCAACGTTCAAGCAGAGGGTGGTAATCAAGCATTAGGAAAAGGATTGAATGTGTACGATAAATTGGTGGTAACACCTGAGAAAGGGCAAATTAGTCAAGGGGATACAAATATTGCTGCTAATCATTACCATCAATTTCCAGAAGATATCAAATTAATGCATGAAATGGGCTTTAAGGCGTATCGTTTTTCAATTGTTTGGTCAAGAATTAATCCAACTGGTATTGAGGATAAGCCCAATAAAGCTGGTTTGAAATATTATGACAGAATGATTGATGAATTACTCAACCAAGGCATAGAGCCAGTAGTTTCTCTCGTACACTTTGATATGCCAAGTTACCTGGCAGAAAATTACAATGGCTTTTTGAGCCCGAAGGTAATTGATTATTATTTGCGGCATGTGGAACAAGTTGTAAACCATTTTAAGGATCGGGTTAAGTATTGGATTACTTATAATGAAATAAATACTGCACCATTTGATCAGATGGCCGGGTTAGTGGCTGGTTCAAAAAGGCCAGATAACATGAGCAAGCCAAAATTTTTCCACGATATTTTATACAATACGCAGTTAGCGTCATCAAGTGCGGTCAATCTTATTCGGAGATTATCACCTAATGCTAAAATTTCGGGAATGATTACGGTAAATGAAGTACGACCTAAACGAAACGATGGTAAGGACCGTCTTGCAGCTGATATAACAAATAAATTTAATATCGATTTATACGGAGAGTTAATGTGTAATGGTCGCTATCCAGACTTTTATCAACGATTTTTGAAGTTAAACCAGATAAGCATTCAGCACGATGATTTAGCTGAAATTAAATTAGCTGCGGATAACATGGACTATTTGGCGATTAGTTGTTATCAGACACGTGTTATTTCGACTGAGTTAAGCATGGCTAATATTTCCGAAATGAATCAGATCCTGTTTGATACTGTAAATGAGCCCAATCCAGAATTGCCAGCCAGCCATTGGGGATGGACAATTGATCCAGAGGGCTTCAGAGAAGAACTAAACCATTTATATCAGAAATATAAAAAACCACTTTTTGTTGTTGAGAATGGGATTGGTTTACAAGAAGGAGAGACATTAAAAGATACCCTCAATGATGTAGATAGAATTGATTATCATAAAAAGTATATAAAAAATATGATTAATGCAATCAATTTGGATGGTGTAAATATAGTCGGGTACTTGATGTGGGCGCCAATTGATTTTCTGAGTAGTCATAAAGAAATGGGAAAAAGATACGGATTGATTTACATTGGGACTATGAAAAATGGTGTGATGAAGAGAATTCCCAAAAAATCATTCTATTGGTATCAAAAAGTTATTTCTACTAACGGGGCGAATGTTTATGAATGAAGAACCATTATTTTTTAAGATCATTCCAAGGCATGCAATTTGGGGTGGTAAGAGAATTCAAGAATATTTTGGTTATGATGTGCCGGATAAAACTGGTCAAATTTGGGCGTTCTCTGCGCAGAATGACGGAGACACTATCTGCCAAAATGGCTCGTTCAAAGGGAAAACACTCAGTACTTTGTGGACAGAAAATCCAGAATTATTTGATAGTCAGAAAAGAAAGTTTCCATTTATAATTTCGCTGGTAGCGCCAGTAGATAATTTGAGTGTTCAGGTACACCCAACAAAGAAAGTGGCAAAGAAGCTAGGCTATTCAATGGGAAAGAATGAAGCGTGGGTACTATTAGATACTAAGCAAGATACTCAGTTAGTTTATGGTTCTAAAGTTAAAATTCCAGAACTTCTGAATAGAATAAATCATAGACAATTTGAAAATACGTTTAACAGCATTAAGACCAACACTGGCGACTTTATCTATATTCCAGCAGGGACAATTCATGGGCTTGGTAAAGGAAATATTGCTTATGAAATTCAGCAATCCACTGATTTAACTTTTCGACTATATGATTATGAACGCAGGGAAACCGATGGTAGTTATCGGAAACTCAACATTGACGAAGGTGTACAAAGTATTAGCGATGCAGATTCTGACTACAATACGACACATAACTATCTAAGACAAAAACCAGTCGATTTATTGAAGAATGATCAAATTGTGATTCATGAATATATTTCGAACTCTGCTTTTACGATTACAAAAGTTAAAGTTTCAGGAAACGTTACTTTGCAGAAGGATGGCTATTGGTTAACCACTGTTAGTGCAGGAAAAGGGAAAATCAATGGTGTACCATTTAAATTTTCCGATAACTTTATTGTTCCCGCAACAATGAAACAAATTCAATTAAGTGGCAACTTTACATTTATGATTACTTCTGAACAACCAGTTACTGGGAATAATGAGAAGGAGGAGTAACTCATGGAAAATAAATCCGGTTCAAATAAGTTAATGGATAAAATGATGTCGTTAGCTGGTGTTGTTGGGAAACTTTCAGAGGTGCCATGGGTCCGTGCCATTCAAGATGGGATGGTTGCAACGATGGCGCCAATCTTAATTGGTAGTGTATTTTTGATTCTTTCAATTTTGGCACAACCAGATTTAGGAAATTCTAAAGCAGCTTTGCTGCCATTTCTAACCCCGTATGCAACTCAACTATCGAATGTGAACAGTATGACATTAGGCTTTGTGGGCTTGTTTGCAGCCTATGGTATCGCAAAATCATATGGTGAAATATTAAAGATTGATACGACTCAATCGGGATTATTAGGAATTCTTGCATTTTTCTTTATTACTTTTACTGGTCCAGATGCTAAGGGTATGATTTCAACAGCTTTCTTTGGTACAAACGGTATGTTTGTTGCAATGATTATGAGCTTGTTATCCGTAAAGCTATATTCATTATTTTTGAAACATAATTTTACAATTAAACTACCATCAAGCGTCCCACCAAAAGTAGGTAATTCCTTTGCTTCGTTGGTACCAATGTCAGTTGTAATTATCATTTGTTGGTTAATTCGCAATATTATGGGATTCAATTTTCCACAGTTTTTAACCACCGTAATGAATCCTTTGCTTAAAGGCTCGGATACAATTTGGGGCTACACAATTATCACGTTTTTGGTTATTGTCTTATGGTCGATGGGTCTGAATGGTCCAGCGATGTTGGGGGCAATTATTACCCCAATTACGACAGCAGATTTGGTTGCTAATGCTGCCGCAAAAGTTGCTGGTAATCCATTACCGCATATTTGGACAAATGCCTTTCAGTTTAGTTTTATCTGGGTTGGGAGTGTTTTTCCAATCTTGATTTGGTATATTCTTTCTAAAAACAAAGGTAAGCGGGCTTTGGGTATAGCGGCTGCGCCAGCACTTGCTTTTAATATTATCGAGCCAACAATGTTTGGATCTCCGGTTGCCATTGCTATAGTCCCCTTATGGTTGACAGATGAAATATTATAATTCATCTCTCAACTTTAAGGGGACTTTTCTATGCCT
>NZ_BJDI01000022.1 GCF_005405065.1 Lactiplantibacillus nangangensis
CTAACCCTTGAATGATGGCTATTTTTTTGTGTGGCGTAAACTTAGTTCTAGGCATAATAAAATCCCCTTAAGATTGAGAGATGAATTATAGTTTTTCATCTGTCAACCTTAAGGGGACTATAGCAGTAATAACCGACCTTTAAGTAATTAAATTAATTAATCTTTATAAACCCATTCGTTACCATCACGCTTCAACAACTCGTCAGAAGCAGTTGGTCCCATGGTGCCTGGGCGATAATTAGGGAAGTCTGGGGTATGTTCATCCCAATACTTCTGGATGACGTCGACAAATTTCCATGAGTAAGCAACTTCTTGCCAGTGGGTGAAGTTGGTTGCATCACCATTTAAAGCGTCGTGTAATAAGCGTTCATACGCTTCGGGGCTATTGGCAGTTGCTTCGGAATCATGATCGTAATCCAATTGAATTGGGGTCGTGGCAAAGCCTTGACCCACACATTTCGCGTTCATCCGAAGTTCAAAGCCTTCAGTTGGTTCAACGTTAATGGTCAACACATTTGGTGCTAATTCGTTAGTTGAATCAGAGGCGTTGTCGTCATGATTGAAGATATTGACAACGGGCCGTTTGAAGACGATGTCGATGCGGGTAAACTTGTCCGCTAAGCGTTTCCCAGTCCGCACGTAGAACGGGACACCTGACCAACGGAAGTTATCGATCATCACTTTACCAGCCACGAATGTATCCGTGTTGGATTCTGGTGAAATCTTGTCTTCATCACGATAAGCTTTGACGTCGCCATCAGCCGCATATTGGCCACGAACGAAGTTATCAGCGACTTCTTCAGGTTTGTATGGTCGTAAGCTCCGTAATGCCTTGACCTTTTCGATATCGATGTCTTTTTCGGTAAATTCTACCGGCTGATCCATCGTGAGTAAGCTCAAGATTTGTAAAATGTGGTTTTGGACCATATCGCGTAGGGCACCACTGTTATCATAATAAACGGCCCGTTCTTCGACACCGAGTTTTTCGCTCAATGTGATTTGGACATTAGAGATGTAGCGGTTGTTCCACAATGATTCCCAAATATTGTTGCCAAAACGAATGGCCGAAATATTTTGAATCATTTCCTTACCTAAATAATGATCGATACGGTAAATTTGATTTTCATTGAAGGTCGCCGTAAGCGCATCGTTCAATTCTTTAGCACTTTCGAAGTCGTGACCAAAAGGCTTTTCGATGATGACCCGGTTAAAACCATTATCAGTCAAAATGTTTTCAGACTTCAAATGTTGTGCAATCGTGCCAAAGAAGTTTGGCGCCATGGCCAAATAGAAAATCCGATTCCCTTGTAACCCATACTGGGCGTCTAACTTTTCGGAGAGCCGTTTTAATGTCACGTAGTGTTGGGCATCCGTCACATCATGTGATTGGTAGTAAAAATGGCTAGCGAAGGCTTGAACGGTCTTAGCATCGGCATTTAAACTGGCCAACGAGTTTGCGATGATTTCATGATAGTGGTCATCACTCCATGGTCGCCGAGCAGTCCCGATAACGGCAAAATGGTCTTGTAAATACCCTTTTTGATAGAGTTTAAATAATGAAGGGTAGAGCTTGCGTTGGGCTAAGTCCCCAGTCCCACCAAAAATGGTGAACAAGGCGATTTTTTCTTTACTCATCAATTTCACTTCTTTACTAGAATATAGAATACTGGTTTAATTGGAATTTAAGTCAAAATTGTAAAAGTTACCATTACTAATATTAAGCAATTACCACCAACGGTCAATCATAAAGCACTTTTTTTAATGTTTGGGTGCCTTTTTTTCAGGATATTGCAGGCGTAATTCACGTTCCGTGGCGACATTTTGCAAGACTAACCCAATTCCTAGGGCCAAGGCTTGCATATTGATACTTTGTAGCCAAGCAATGTTGAAGAGTCCGCCACAAACTGAACCAATGAACAAAATGGTGAAGATTTCAATGCCAAACATTGAATAAAATCGTTGGGCAAATTGCCACGTCTCTTCATCTTTAATTGCTCGGCGTGACATATACCCGGCTAGTGAGCGCATCTTGGGCATCCGAATTTTTTGATAGATCCAGATGATTAAAATGACCAAAAAGCCAGGCGCCAAACCAAAACTGTTTGTTGCCATCACGCACCTCGCATTCATTAAATTAGCACTACCGACAGCGCTTTAATTTATTATAGCAATCATCAGGCGAACGTGTCGACTTTCGGTTTAAGAAAATGATAATTTGTTCGGGAATCGTCGGCTTATTTTGGCCGCTTTACTAGGTCCGCGGCGTTAGTCGGAGTATACTTAGAAATAATGTTTCCACAATAATCGGCAGGCAAATTTGAGTCAGGGAGGCTTTTTGAAATGACAACTTTTCGTGAAGAATCAGATACTTTAGGTCCCGTTCAAATTCCGGCGACCGCACTTTGGGGACCACAAACAGAGCGCAGTCGGCACAATTTTCCCCATGGGCCATTGATGCCCGTGCAGGTGATTCGGGCGTTGTTACAAATTAAGCAGGCGGCCGCAGAGGTCAATCAGGAATTGGCTACTTTGTCGCCAGCAAAATCGGTCGTCATCAGTCAGGCAGTTCGTCAGCTATTAGCACTCGATGATGCCGAATTGAGTGCTGACTTTCCGTTGCACGTTTACCAAACGGGTTCAGGCACGCAGACCAATATGAACGTCAATGAAGTTTTAGCGCATGTAGCCGCGACGATTGATCCAGCCACGCCAGTTTTGCCAAATGATGATATTAATCAATCACAAAGTTCTAACGATACGTTTCCAACGGCGATGAACATTGCTGCCACCGTCGCTTTGAAACCAGTGATGACGCAAATCCAGAATTTGATTGATGCGTTGACTGCCAAGCAGAAAAAATATTGGCGAACGGTCAAAATTGGCCGGACTCATCTGCAGGATGCGACGCCATTAACCTTTGGCCAAGAAGTCAGTGGCTGGATCAGTATGCTTGATCATGATTTGACCTATTTAAAGCAACTGACACCGACTCTGTTGGAATTACCAATTGGCGGGACCGCGGTGGGAACGGGGCTAAATACGCTCCCAACCTTTGCTGAGAAAGTGACGGCACAGTTGGCCGGTACTTATGGCCTGAAATTTGTTCCCGCTCAGAATAACTTTGCTGGTTTAGCGGCGCATTCTGGGCTCAACATCGTCCATGGTGCTTTGCGGACATTAGCGGCGGATTTAGTCAAAATTGGCAACGATATTCGTTTCTTGGCGAGTGGTCCACGGGCGGGCTATGGTGAATTGACGATTCCTGCCAACGAACCCGGTTCATCGATTATGCCGGGGAAGGTCAATCCAACCCAGATTGAAGCCCTCACGATGGCGGCGGCTCGGGTAATGGGGAACGATATGACCATCAACTTTGCAGCGAGCCAAGGCAACTTTGAAATGAATGTCTATAAACCGGTTATCATTGCGGCCTTTTTGGAGTCGGCCGATTTGTTAGCCGGAACGATCGACGGCTTCACAACAAAATTAGTGGCTGGGTTGACGGTGAACAAAGAACGGATGCGGGCACTAGTCGATCAGTCGTTGATGACGGTGACGGCGTTGTCGCCGCACATTGGGTATCATCAGGCGGCTGAGATTGCGCAATTGGCCGAAAAGGATGGCAGTACGTTACGCGCAGCGGCTTTGAAGAGTGGCTATGTGTCAGCAACGGATTTTGATAATTGGGTCGACCCGTTAAAAATGACGAATATTGAACGGGAAGACTAGGAAACTTTAGGTGAAATGAATGCAAAAGGAAGTTCGGTTACGGTGGTTATTGTTAGCAAATTTGCTCAATAACGCTGGGGCCGCGTTCATGTGGCCGCTAACGACGGTCTACATGCATAATTATTTGAAACAGACTTTAACGTTCTCAGGGACAGTTTTATTCTGTATGTCGCTGGCGATGATTTTAGGCAATTACGTTGGTGGTCGCTTATTTGACCGTTGGCGACCCTATTGGACGGCAATTTTAGGCGTCACAATTTCGACGATTACCTTAGCCACACTGATCTTTTGGCACAGTTTATTGCCGTACGCGGCGGGACTGATTATAGTGGGTTTTGGCGATGGGATTAGTATGACGGTCGTCAACGCCTATGCTGCCACGGTCACGAGTAAGTCCAACCGCTACGTGTTCAACATGCTCTATCTGGCGTTGAATGTTGGGGTCGTGATTGGAACGTTGTTGGTCGGTTACTTGTTGGATTTAGGTATCGATGTTGTCTTCATGGTGACCACCGCTTGTTACGTTGGCCTGTTCGGCATTGTCTTATCGACTTTTAACGTGTCATTGACGCCCGTGACGACGGCGAAGAAGTCGACTAAAAGCGTCACGACCGATACCACGTCTAAACGTAAACGACAATTGATTTGGTTAATTTGTTTGATGATCTTTACGATTTATTTAAGCTATGCTTTGTGGGAGAGCCTGTTATCAGTTCACATGACAAATTTGGGGATTCCATTCCGGCGGTATAGTGAGGTTTGGACGATTAATGGGTTGTTGATTATTTTGAGCCAGCCAATCGTGACGTTGTTTAACGAGCGTTTCAAGATCGGGACGCAGGTTGCATTTGGGATTACACTATTTGCGTTATCTTTCTTGGGGCTAGTTTTTGCGCGCCAATACGTTGACTTTATTATTATCATGGTCGTACTCACGATTGGGGAAGTGATTGGCTTACCAATCGTACCGGCCTGGGTCGACGATATGGCGGCGGTGGATCAGCGCGGCAAGTATCAGGGCCGTTTTAACATGGCACTTTCGATGGGCCGGGCCGTGGGACCATTGTTCGGTGGGATGATGGTCGCGCAGTTCTCTTATTCAGTTTTATTCATTGTGGTGACACTCATGATGTTGACGACACTCGGAATCGTCTTAGTTCGTGCCCGGCATGAAAAACTATTGAATGGTTAATTTTGACCGAATTTAAAAGCGTTGCAATTGCCAATCGACAATTGCAACGCTTTTTTGGCAAAAAAAAACGAGCCAGATTATGCTCGTTTCAAGGTTTAGTTGGTTAAAGCAGCTAAGCGTTCTTTCATAACGTTATAAATCCGTTCCGTATCAACGGAAGTGCCGCGCAATTCGTAATCAGCAATGAAGTCGGTGTCCAATTGTTCCGCGTAACGGCGAGCGGTCAAGCAATACTGCTCGTTAAAGTTACGGTTACCACTACCAACGACACCGATGCAAGCATTCGGATTTTGATCGTAGCTTAAATATTCACCGAGAACATTAGTCATCAATTCCTTGACCCCGTTGTCGATACCGTTGCCGCCGTCTAAGTAGGTTGGTACAAAGGCAAAGTAGGGCTTGGTCTCGATTTCAAAATCGGACTGTTCAGTGATCTCTTTTAACGTGATCAAAGGGTTGGTTTCGTCGGCTGCATGTTGTGTCTTGGCGTAGTCCTGCATGCCAGTGACAAATGAGCGGGTGTTCCCTTCGATTGAAATATAGATGATGTTGATAGTCGATTCACTCACAGTTGGTTCCTCATTTCTGTCTTAATTTGTATGTTAAGTCTACGCTGAGCGACACTGTTTTGCAACTAACGCACTCACGGTGTTTATGGGGCTTAAATGCTGTCTTCATAGTGTCTCAGCTAAAAAGGTCGACTGACCAATTTAACTAAAAATTAGGCACTGATCGAAATGACCAGTGCCTAATTCAAACTTACTTTTCAGAATCGTCATCATCATCAGTTGGCTGCGCAACGACTGGCGTTGCCCGACGACTGACTTCAAACCAATTGATATACGCATTTTCAAAGTCTAAGGCTTTAAAATCAAAATCTGCAATCTGGACGGTATCTCCAGCTTGGATCTTAGGAAAGTTATCCAAGATGTAGCCGGTTAAAGTGACGACGTCCGAATCCTCAAATTCTTGTAAATCTGTCTTGAAGAAACGTTCAAAATCGTAAAGTGTCATTTTACCGCTAATCCGAAAGTTCCCATTGGCTTGTTTTTCGACGTATTCGGTTGAAACATTGTCAATTTCATCATTAACAGTCCCAAAGAGTTCTTCGTAGATATCTTTATCGGTAACAATCCCACTAGTCCCACCGTATTCGTCAACAACGACGACGATTGGTGTTTGCTTGTCGATCATCTTTTGTAAGATGGCCTGGATGGGAGTCGTTTCAGGTATTGTAATGATATTCCGTAAGACTTTATTGACACGAATCTCATCATCAACTTCACCTTGACGAATCAAATCATAGTTGTAAACATAACCTAAAATCTTGTCTTTATCATTATTAGCCACAACCGGAAGACGACTGAACCGTTTTTGCAAATAGACGCGAATCGCTTGTTTAACCGTATCATTGATGTCGATGACGACTAATTGGGTTCGGTCGATCATGATATCTTTGGCGATTTTATCGTTAAATTCGAAAGCCCGTTCCATATACAAATAATCATCACGGTCTAATTGCCCGCCAGAAACCGCGTTCCGAGATAAGTTCAAAATTTCTGCTTGGGAGTACACATCATTGTCTTCATTCGCAACTGGAATGCCGAGCATTTTGACCACACCGGTCGAAGACGTATTGAGCAACCAAACAAACGGGTAAAAAATCACGTGGAACCAACGTAATGGCGTGGTAATGACGGCCATGACTTTTAATGGCATATCGATCGCAATGTTCTTAGGGACGATTTCGGTTAAAACGACTTCTAAGTAAGTCAGGATAAAGACCCCAAGCACGATACTGATCCCGCGGAGAATCGAAGTACTGATTGAAAGGTGAAAGACATCCAGCAATTGAAGCACAAAATGCTCGGTCGTTTGTTCACCAATCCAACCTAAAATGATTCCGGCCAATGAAACCCCAACTTGGGTCGTTGAGAGGTATTCATTGAGGTTTTGTACCATGTGCAGTGAAGTGGCGATCCGCTTGGAAGGTTTTTCACGCTTTTTCTGTTCTTCTTCGAGGGCGCTTGGTCGGGTCTGAACTAAAGCAAATTCACAGGCCACAAAGAAAGCGGCGACGCAGAACGTAATGACAATAATGACTAAATTTAATATTATCTGGCCACTGTCCAAAGAAACATTCCTCATTTCATATAATTAGTTACTTAAAGTATAACGCTGAGTAGCTATTATTATAAGGATTGTCACCATAATTTGCAATCAGAGAAAGAAGTTTAACGTTTACATGAAATGGTGCTAAACTAGAGGTAACTCAAGTTAAGGGAGATCTTTTGTGATGCCAGTAGAAACGAAAACTAAGATTCATGAGGATTCGAAGAAATTGGTTTATCAGGACAGCGATGTCAAAAAAGCGATGGATTTAATCCGCGCCAATGGCTATGTTACTAGAGAAGACTTCAATCAAATGGATGATGAAGATTGGGCCGAAGGGTTTGCTCAAAAAATTGAAGCCGCTTTCTCAAAAGTCGACGGTGAAGATCCATACATTTATTTCGAACAGTTTGATTTTAAGGGTGGCGACATTGATTCCATTATCTTCAACTTGGATGTTGTCGGTACTCGTGATCATGCGTTGGAATTATTGGCAGCCGCGATCCATCAAGAGGCTTACTAAAACTAATTTGTTATAGGGGGCTTGAACATGCGCCAGCACTTATTTGGTCGGTTAGACGACTTATATCCAGTTGCAATGCTCAAAAAGGCTCATCGCGAGGTGACGACCGTTTTGAACGCCCATTTAGTCATGAAGACTGATGTGGTTGAACACGATGATGATTATACGGTGACCGCTGAATTACCCGGTTATGATAAGGATGCGATTACGGTACGCTATGCTGACGACTGCTTGACGATTCGAGCAGCGCAACCGACGGATGGTCCAGACCGTGATGACGACGGTCGGATGTTGCATCGCGAACGCCCTGCTGAAGATTTAACACGCCGGTTCTGTTTCAAGAACGTGCTTAAAGATCAGATTCAGGCACACTATAATGATGGCTTACTCACTGTGACCTTACCAAAAAAGGTTGCGGATGATGCCGGCAAGATTACGATTCAGTAATCATTAATTCTAATAGACTGAAAAAAGGTGACCAATGAGTTGTAAAAAGCTCATTGATCACCTTTTGTGGTTATTTAGCGTTGTCGTCAGGGGTTGCTTCCGGCGCTTTATTTGCGGCGGAGATGCTCATTTGAATCGTCTTAGGACGATCCTTGAAGATGACGATGGTTCCTTTACCAAGGAAATCCTTCGGGCCGTCATAAGCCATTTCGTATTCGTTGGCAAAGGCGCCTTCTTTTTGTAACGTCATAAAGAAGATCTTGTGGTCTTCAAAGTCATCACTAAACATGATGGCCATGGTTGTATCGATGAGCAACTTTTCTTTACGCATTTCATTGAGCCGAGCCCATAACCCATCGATGACAGGTTGGGGAATAAGCTCTTTGACGTCATCGCCAGTGCGATGTTTCTTAGTCATTTCATACATTTTAAGGCACCACTTTTTCTATAAATTTAAATCGACCTTTAAATCATAACATACGTTTGGTGCTAGTTGGTTTAAATTGCCACTCTGGTTGGTCCAGAATTGGCTGGAACGTGGTGGCCGCGTTTGGAAGCCAAGTGCGGTCTACCACAAGACGGGGGTTATCTAAGTCGGAAAATCACCGACTAAGATAAACGACACCACTGAGCCAATTCTGACCCGCCCGACGTTAATTAATGGCTATTAATAAATTAGTGATTGATTATTTTTAGTTCAGTCATTTAGCAACCAACCGGCAGGCGGCAATTTTAACCAGCACCAAGTATATAACATATTCCGTTATTAATGCTATTTACAAGGAAATCTAGTTTACATGACTAGTTAATCTGTATATAATGATGGTAACGAGTTGAGGAGGGATTACCAATGGCAACGACAACGGAAACTTATGAAGATTGGCGGCATCGGATGAACAAGGTCATCTTGCCGAAATGGACCGAATTACCAAACTTTGATTTGTATATGGATCAAGTGTTATTACTCATTAATGAAACCTTACAGCCACTTGGAGTGGACGCAGTTACCGCAGCGATGATCAATAATTATGTGAAGCATAAGGTGATTTTGTCGCCGGTCAAGAAAAAGTATCAGATCATGCAATTGGCTGATATCATTGTGATCAGTTTGTTGAAGCCAAGTTATCCTTTAGACATGATTCGTCAGGGAATCGACCAAGTCACTGCAACTGGCTATCCAAAACGGGCTTATGATAGTTTCATCACGGCGCTCATTGACCGGCTGCATCACTTAGATGAACCGACCCGAGTTTCTGATCAAGACTTGAGTGGCAGCTTAACGACGGCAGCAGCTCAACTGATTGTGGATAAATTAAGAACCGATGAATTGTTGCGGTTAAATCAAGCTCAAACGCAACCAACGCAAATTGAAAAGTAAATTTTAGACTAAGAGACTTATTGACTGATAACTAAATTTTGGTCAGGGTCTCTTTTTTAGTTGCCGGAAGCTATTTGGTTTAGTATGATTAAAGGGTATTATAATCGATTGCAAGCAATTGAATCAGAATGCAGGTAAGTCTTTTTCCCCACTAAAAGTTAGTGAGGTTTATTTACCTTGAGAAAGAGTGAATGACATGAAGGTATTTATCAGTGACGACCAAGAACAACAACGTCTCTGGTTAACCGACATCATCACCGCCCAGCTTGATGAATTAGGTTTTAATTACGAGTTGGCATCAGTCTGGCAACCTGATGATGTGTTAGATGCGGTGAAGAAGACCAGTGGACCGAATATCTATTTTTTAGATATCGTCTTAAAGCAGGCGACCAACGGGATCGAATTGGCTTCCAAGATTCGAGACTATGATCCAGACGGCTTTATTGTGTACGTTTCTGTGCGTGAAGATATGATGCCAGAGACGTTAAATGCCATGACAACGCCGACTGGGTTCATTTCTAAAATGGATTTGTTTAACCGCGAAAAATTTGCACCGCATGTTCGCGAAGTCCTAGAAGTCATCAAGAAGCGACTAGGAACGCTAAATGAGGCGCCAGAGCCAACTTTGAATTTACACAGTGGCGCGTTATTATTAAAGCTAAAGCTTAAGGATATCGTGTATTGTGAAAAAGTTCATGGCTTGCGGACGGCGCGCATTGTGACTGAAAACCAGGGTTATTTAGTGCATAAGAACTTGAGTACGATCAAGGAACAACTTGTCAGTGGCCATTTTTTCAACGATTTCCAGAGCTACGCACTTAATTTAGATAAGATCGTCACGGTTAATTTTAATAAAGGACTTGTGACCATGACCAATGGTGACGCTTTATCCTTTAGCCGCGGGACAATCAAAAAATTACGTGCCTATTATCAAACTCAGGAATAGGATGATTAAATGATAACGGATGCACAATTAACGGCCATTAAAACGTATGCTTTACAGCGGTTGGCGCAGGATCGTAGTGGTCATGGCACTGACCATTTACAACGGGTCGTGCAATTAGCAACGCGCTTGGCTAAGGCGGAACACGCTGATTTAACGCTGACCCAAGCGGCAGCGTGGTTACATGATGTGATTGATGATAAATTGATGGCAGACCCGATTAAGGCACATCAAGCTTTGGCCGATCAATTGACGGCGATTCACGTCACGCCAGCTGATCAGGTGGCAATTTTTGATATTATCGACCACATGTCGTTTAGCAAATCATTAGCTGGTGCGCAACGATTGTCATTGGCTGGCCAAATTGTGCAAGATGCGGATCGGTTAGATGCCATCGGGGCGATTGGGATTGCGCGGGCGTTATATTATTCTGGACATGTTGGTGAAAAGATCTATGATCCAGCCGTGGCACCTCGTGAAAATATGACTAAAGCGCAGTATCGCCAAGAACCGGGGACTGCGATTAATCATTTCTATGAAAAGCTATTTAAACTAGAAGATCTGATGAATACTGAAACGGCCAAAGAATTGGCGCACCAACGCACCCAAGTGATGCGGGACTTTGTGGCACAATTTAAGGCGGAATGGGCCGCTGATGACCATTAGGACTAGGCTAAGCCGGTTTGTTAGTTGAACTTAGTTAATAAAAGGACGTAAAAAAGGTGTTTTGGCGAAAAATCCAAAACACCTTTTTTATCGTTGCGGTAATAATTTGATGACTAACATCAAGATGACTGAAACGACTAGTGAGTAAGTTAAAATCATGGCGACCGTAACCCCAAAAGACATGACGGCTTTCATAAAGACGACTGTATAAGGTTTAAAAATTGTGAAAATTACAGTCATGGCTGTTAAAAGGATGAGCATGGTCGTGAGCCCCAGTGAACTATTCTGGTAGTCTGCCGGACTCAAATCAAAGCCACCTAGTACGATTAAAATAGTTAGTAAAAGTAGTAATAGCAATTGCCACCAACCACCGAAATTAGTCGTTAAGGCAGTCCAACTCCCAGTCCAATCCGGGTCAAAGGGATGATCAGCCAGCTTGAAGATGGCTTGGGCTAGTCCAGGATAAAGCAACGCGTCCAGCCCAAGCAAACTAGCGGTACAGCCAAAAATTGGGGCAACGCCAATGAACAAGTTGCCAACGTTTTGATAAACACTGGCTTGTCGCCAATTATGGTTTACGTAGCCCAGTGCTAAGTCGTCGTCCGCGCCATTTGCTTGATTTAAATGGGGCAACTTTAAGAGCCGAACCGATTGGATGCTGTGATGAAAAATGACGGCCATAATCAAGTGACTGAGTTCATGAATGATGATGCCTAAGCAGCCGAGATAAACTTGGCTGTTCATGCCATAGCGGTCAACGAGACTGGCTTTGGACTGGCGGTTGACGAGCGTCAAAATCCAAGCAAACAGTGCCGGCAATCCGAGCAGACTCAACAAGACGATTAAGAGGTTCTCGATAAATTGTGCCAAAGGCTTACTCCGTTATTTCGCCAAAGGTTCCGTGGACAAGTTTGCGCAGATCTTCGGCATTGATTTCAATTGAGCGGCCGATTTTACCGGATGACACTAAGATTTGACCTTGTTTTTTGGCGCTGTCATTGAGATAGATTGGAAATTTCTTAGTTTCCCAAATGCCGACTGGGGTGTTGGCACCGTGTTCATATCCGGTGGTGCGTTCCAAGTCCTTCAATGGAATCATGCCAACTTTTTTATTGCCAGATAGTTTAGCGAGCTTTTTATAGCTCAGATGTTCATCAATTGGTAAGACACCAACCAATGGGCCGGTTTTATTGCCAGTAAGGGCTAGTGTTTTATAAATATGGTGTTCATCGACGCCGAGGTGATCAACTTGTAATTGTTCGACATCACCTTCTGTTTTGGTTGGAAATTCGTACTGTTGATAACTAATATTGGCTTTATCTAAAATTTTCTCGACTAAGGTTTTGCCTAAGCCGTCGTTTTTTTTGCGCTTTTTTGACATATTTTTCATCCTCACAATATAAAATATACGTTCCAATTTTTAAAATGGACCGGTGCAATTCACTCAACGGCCTTAATTTCTGCTATACTCTAGGTAAGAAATTAAAGTAGGGGAGGAATCGTGATGGCAGATTTAGTTTATCAACAAGTGATCACTGACTTGAACAAACGTATCATGGCCAATGAATTTGCTGATAAAAAATTACCAGATGAGCGTAGCCTCAGTGAACAGTACCAAGTGAGCCGGAGTTCCATCAAACGCGCCTTGAATGTACTGGCTAATCAAGGTTTGATTTTCAAAAAGCGGGGTTCGGGAACGTTCATCAATCCATTATATCTTAAAAATCAGTCTTCATTTAAGTACGAAGGGACTAACTTAGGGATTACGGACAGTTTGAATACTGAAGGCGCTCAACCTAGTATTCAATTATTAGACTTTCAGGTCATTCCTGCAAGTCAAGAGTTGCAACAAGACCTATTTTTGGCGCCTGATGAATTTGTTTATGAAATTAAACGGTTGCGATTACTCGATGACCAGCCATTTATGATCGAAGTCGGCTATATTCCAATTAAATTAGTGCCAGAACTCAATCGGCAGGTGGTTAGCAAGTCCATCTTTACTTATGTGCAAGAGTCATTGAAGTCGGCAGTCACAAAATCGTTTTTGTCGATTTCAGCGGATGCCTCAACTGCCGAAGACCAAAAATTGTTAGGCTTGAAGCCAACGGAACCAGTTGGTGTGATGAGCGGAATCTTCTTCTTGGACGATGGGACGCCCTTTGAAGTGTCTAACATGCGGCTACATTATAAATATATGAAATACACGACATTTGTTTCTACTGAGCAGTAACGGAAATTCGGATAGTCGGTGCTTGCCGCCGACCGGTCGGGTTCGCTGAGGCTGGAACGTGGTGGGCACAGTTGTGAGCCAAAGGGCGGTCTCACAAGCCGGCCTTTGACTAAGCCGCCGGAAGATCACCGCCAGCTAAGTCAAATTTCACCACTGAGCCTCAGCGGACCCGACCTCACGGCTAGATTGACGGTTAATTTTGCTGTTTGGGTTTGAGACCTAAATGGTGAAAAGGTTTAGTTCAGCAGCAGTTCTTTTGGGGCTGAGGTCGTTATTTTTAACAGTGGATAGTTGTTTTTTTTAAGTAGAATTAGTCTAGCATCATGGTACTTTTTGACTTAAACTTTAGTTAGGAATACTGAATGAGCATCATATTAAGGTTGCTTGCTTTGGGTTTCAGTAGGTTGTCTGAGTAAGCAATTTTTTGTTATCAAATAATGATAGCGCTTCATTCAGTGGACTTAGTCTAATTGTCGTCGGATTCGTTGATTAGCGTAGGGGGGGCGGGATGAGGCTCAGTGGTGAAATTTTTCTTAGCTGGGTGGGCTTGCCAGCTTAGAAAAAGCACGGCTTGTGAGACCGCTTTGTGGCTCACAACCGTGGCCACCACGTTCCAGCCTCATCCGGGCCACCCGGAGCGGCAATTAAAGTAAATCAAAATGTGAGAAGGAAGTTTACAAAATGGCATTAATTAGATTGAATTTTATGGCACAATCCTTGCATCGGACTGTGCCGCTACTCGTTTGCTTACCAACTGATAAAGTGGATGCGCAAGGGCAGACCCCGACTGGACCATTCAAAACCTTGTATTTGTTGCATGGTATGTTAGGTAGTGAAGTTGATTGGGTCTCTGGCACGCGCATTCAACGCTGGTCTGACGAACGTAATTTGGCGGTTGTGATGCCAGCCGGTGAAAATGGTTTTTACACTGATCACAACTGGTCAACGGACCTATACAGTCAATTTATTGGTCAAGAATTAGTCGCGTTTACGCGGCGGACGTTCCCACTATCGATAAAGCGTGAGGACACTTTTATTGGCGGTCTTTCAATGGGCGGCTATGGGGCATTATACAACGGGTTACGGTTCCATCAAACTTTTGGGGCCATTATCATGCTCTCGGCGGGGCTATTAGTTGGACCAGGTATGGAAAAATTACCGGCTAAACCTGCTTGGTTCGCTGAAACAGCGGCTTATCAACATCATGTCTTTGGCTCAGATTTGGCGGCTGTTAGTCAGTCCGACTTGAATCCAAAAGTGTTGATTGAACGACTACAAGCTGAACACGCAACCTTACCAGCGATTTATATGGCGATTGGGAACGATGATGACTTAAAACCGGTCAATGACGACTTTGATCAATTCTTGACGCAACATCAAGTTGAGCATGTCTACGAAACGGGTGCTGGAAACCATGAATGGGATTTCTGGGATCGCTATTTATTACGGGCGCTGGATTGGCTGCCACTGGATTCAAAAGTATCAGGGCTAAATTCAGGCCATATCAATTAAAAAAATAGTAAGCAGTAAATAAGATGACGTATTTTATGGTCTCCATATTCTTGATATCCTTAGGTTATCAAAGTTATGGAGGTT
>NZ_BJDI01000023.1 GCF_005405065.1 Lactiplantibacillus nangangensis
CTCGTGGTTCCGACTACTACGGCCCACAGCGGACTTACACCGCCTAGTTATCACCCATGCCGGGCGCACCAAAAAAATAATCCCAACCACTAACGGTCAGGATTATTTAAACAGCCTACTGCTGTTCAAAAGCTTTGAGATTTTTTGGATTCAGTTGTTGCCAACGTTTCGTATAGAATTCATCATTGATGCGGTATTGCGGCTTCGTCAGTGATTTCTTACTCAAGAATGGATTGAGTTGTTGATCAACAGCTAACCAACCCCGCCAGCCTAAATGAATCGTGTCGGTCATAAAGTAGTCTTGACCACCATCTTGTGATAAATCGATGATGTTGTTGAAGCCTTGACTCGTCAATTGGTAGCGAATCTTTTTATCAAATTGCGCAATCATCTTCATCGACAGGCCCGTATAGTTAGACCACTTTTGATTGATTGGTGGGATGACAAACATCACATCAGTATGATTTTTAGCAAATTGATTCAAGACAAGCTGGAAATCGGCAAATTCAGGTGACTTGGTATAGTCAAGATGAGTCTGCGACTGCTTCAAACGCTTGTAGTTACGACGTAATTGGGTCTTCCAGAAGGTGTTACTAATTTCCAAACTATTAGACGTCGTCTGCCGTTTCCCAATTTCACCAGCCAATTTATCTAAATTAGCATAATTATAGTTGCCTGGTAATTGCGTTTCAGCGTGATCGACTTTACCTAAATTCTTACCCGAAATCCCAAATTTTGAGAAGAATTCGTCTTCGCTTCCAAGCACACGCGCTTTGTAATTGATGTAGGCGCGTTGCGTACTCGTTGGTTTCAAGCCAGCTGCCACGCGGGCCAGTGCATCCGCTAAAACACGGTCAGAGGACCCTGATGGCATCTCAAGCAACCGTTTAGCTGCGTAACGATCCATTTCGGTATTATTTTCTGTTTGCAACCAGTCGGTCGTTTGCAATGGTGAGTAATAATACGTAAACGCATCTTTACGCGTCCCATGTGGCACAAACCATTGTGGCGAAATTACAAAGACAGCTTTCTTATTAGTTAACTGCTTCTTAACCGATTGCATCACGAAGTATTGGGTCAAAGATTGGGTACCACGCGCCCCCAATAAGAATGGCCGGTAATTACGTTGATACTTATCTGCCAATACGGACGGATGCATCGGATCAAACCGTGACCATTCTGAAGAACCAAAGAATGGGACATAGCCATCGTCTAACGCTTGGCGTTTGACGAGCCGACCTTTTAAAACGTTCGGTGACAGTGAAACTGCTGCCTTTTTTTCAGTCGTCTGAGAGACATGATTTAATCCGAAAGAAAATGGTGAGAGCAGAACGGCCAATAATAAGATAGCTGCCAAAATAATTGGCCCAAAAATCTTAAAAAGGCGTTTTGGAACACTCATTGCATGCTCTCGACCTTAGCAACGATTTTGGCTGGTGTGTCCCATTCTGACCGTTCGAATTCTGAGACAGGCACTTCAATGCCTAATTGGCTTTGTAATTCCAATAAAAGTTGAACGGAACCCATTGAATCTAAGATTCCTTCATCAAACAAGTTGGTATCCATGTTGCCGGAAACGTCTTCCCCGGTTAAATCTTGTAAAATTGAAAGTACAGTTGCTTTTGTGTCATCCATCATAATAACTTCCTTTTTAATTTATTTTTTAATGCCGTGGCACGAACCACAGCGTGTTCAAGAATCCTGAGAAAATTAAGAAACTGAAGCAAACCACATTGAACGTCAAGAAGATCGCAAAGTATTCCGTAAACTTGTTATGTGGAATCTGTGCTTGATGCTTCTTCTTGTACCGTAACCAGGCGTCATTGATGACCATCGCGAACCCATGGAATAACCCATAGACGATGTAGTACCAAGTTTCACCATGCCAGAACCCCATGATCAACATGTTGATCACGTAAGCGACGTTGGCCGTGGTAATTCGGCTCTTAAACCACTTGTGCTTCATCATGAAGAACACTAGGCGCATGTAGATGAAGTCACGGAACCAGAAGGACAAGGTCATATGCCAACGATTCCAGAAGTCTTTAATATTCTTCGACTTGAAAGGTTGATTAAAGTTCATTGGGGTCTCAACACCCATCAAGTAACTGACCCCGACGGCGAATAAACTGTAACCCGCAAAGTCAAAGAAGAGATCCAAACTGTAGGTATACATGACCCCTAACAATGCCCACGAAAAACCGTGTGCTTGCAAGGCGGCATGTTCAACCGTTGGTAACATGACTGTCCCAAAAATATATGCTAACAAGAACTTGTATAGGAATCCAAGAAAAATGTAACGGACCCCTTTTTCCATCAGATCCAAGTACTTCGCCCGAGTCGGTACACTATCGTAATCTTTGACGAATCGCCGATAACGATCGATTGGCCCGGAAGAAATCGTTGGGAAGAACAGTAAGAACTGCCCAAACAAGATCGGATGGAATTCCTTGATCACACCATCGCGTGTTTCCATGATTGTTTGAACGACCTTAAAGGTTAAATAGGAAATCCCTAAGAAACCAATGATCGAACTTGCACCATGAGCGACCGCTGGGGTAATTTTAACCACCGCCAGCGGAATAATCGCCAGAATAACACTCACTACGAAGACCCAACCCTTGTTAGCTGAATCCTTGCGTTGACGATACATCGAGTACAACCAAACTAAACAAATTTGATAAATCAGATAAATGATCAATGCGATTCCAGTATGCCATTTTTCTCCCCCAAATGTTAAGAGTAAAAAGGCAAATGAGATGATCGATTCATAAATATGTGACCGGTGGCCGTAAAGTAATCCAATCATTAACGGTAACAGAGCAATGAAAAGTAAGATGAAGTACGTTGGGTTACCGTATGGGTCAAATGACATCATTCCGGATTAACCTCTTTCATGATCGACTTGACATCAATCTTACCGTTCGGCGTTAATGGCAAGCTTTCTTGATACACGAAACGTTGAGGAATCATATATTCCATCATCATTCCTTGTAGATCTTTTTTAATTGCTGTCGTTAAGGCAAAGTCAGTTTCAAAATCATTTGGCTTTGGCACAACGTAAGCAATCATTTGGGTCACTTTATGCTCTTTATCGTACTTCGGTACGGCTACCGCTTGTTTAATGTGTTGCTGTTGACCTAAGAAATGATCAACTTCTTCTAATTCAATTCGATATCCATGCATTTTGATCTGGAAATCGACCCGGCCACGATAACGGAACAAGCCGTCCGCGTCCATCGTGCCAATATCACCAGAATGATAAGCCCGTTGACCATCTAGCTCAAAGAACGCCTTAGCCGTCTTCTCAGGATTGTTTAAATACCCCTTGGAAACGCTTGGACCGGCGATAATCAATTCACCTTCAGTTCCAGCTGGTACTGGTTCACCAGTTTCGTCCACGACGACCATGTTGGTATCAGCTTTGGCATAACCAATTGGTAAGCGGTCAAACTTGGCTAACGCCGCATCAGTGATCTCAATCTGGGTGACCGCCACACAAGTTTCAGTGGGACCATACGTATTGAAAATCCGAGCCGCTGGGAATCGTTTCTTCAACGTTGCCGCAGTCTTATGCGTCAATTCTTCCCCACAGAATAAGAAGTGGGTCAAACTTGGCAAGTTCTCGGCGTTAAATTTTGGTTCTAGTAAACAGATGTCCATGAATGAGGGTGTTGAGACCCAAACATTAATTGGCAACGTTGGTAGTGCGGCAAATAATTGTTTAAAATCATCTGTCACGGCTTTTGGTAAGGCGTAAAGCGTGCCACCAGTGGCCAAGGTTGGATAAACATCCATCACGGATAAATCGAATGAATATGGTGGTTGTGAGAGCGCGTTTGGTTGATCTGGCAACCCAAAGTCATCACTCAGCATCCAGTTGACGTAACTAATTAAGTTATCGTGACTGATTTGAACCCCTTTAGGCTTCCCAGTCGTCCCGGAAGTAAAGATAATATAATAATTATCATCGCCACTCACACCGTGCGTTACCTCGTAGTCGACTGGGGTGGCAAAAATAGCCGCTAATTGATCAGGTGTGATCACCGGCGTCGTCCCAACCCCAGTTGGTAAGTCAGCTACCGCAATGACTGCAGCAGGTTCGGCAATTTCATTGATCATTGTTAAACGTTCATTAGGCGAATGCGTATCAATTGGAATATAAGCACGACCGGATTTGACGATGCCTAAAAAGGTTGCAATCATTTCAAAAGTTTGCCCACCAAAAACAATGATGGGCGCATTCGCTGGTAAAGCCAACGTATCCAGGTGCGCTGCTAAAGCGTCTGAATAACGTTTCAAGTCCGCATAAGTATGCGTGACACCTTGCACATCATAAACCACCTTTTCAGGTTGGGTCCGTGCAAAATCATCAATTGTTTCAATCATATTTTTGATCATCAGTAATCTCCCCCAAAAAGTGCGTTTCAGCTTTCTTAGTTAGAATTCGTTGTAAATAAATTTGGCTTGATTGATCCCACTGTAACCGTACAGGTAGACCAAGGCCAACATGATGGCGAAATAGAACACCGTCAAAGCAACGAATTGCACCACTGGCCGCTGAAACCAAATTTTTATTTTTGTGAACATGCGGTCACCTCCTAAAAATCAACATCAGTCTTAATTTAAATTACCCTTGATCAGCTCATCAAATAATTTTGTTGCTGGAATCAAACTAGAAGCGGCTGAACGATCATAGTTCGACAGTAGCACGACCGCATTTTTGCCATCGCCTGAAATTCGAACCGTTGATTCATAACCATAACCTAAGCCATGGGAACGAATGCGGGTCGGGGTTTCATTGTAGACCCCGCCGCCATACGTTCCAGTGGCTGTGCGGGTATGCAAAATTTTCACATTGGCCGCACTGATCAACTTAGCTTTCAGAATGGCACTTTCGGTGCGATAAAGATCTCCAGCACTCATGTAGACCTGACCAGTCCCAAGTTCGCCAGCCATCTGCGCCGTCGTTTCCGGTGCTAATTTTGCGTAGGTCGGTGTGATCTGGTCCTTATCCGCTTGATAACCCAGGGTCGCATTTTGACCTAACCCATCGGCCACAAAACCGGTCTGCTTGAGTCCCAACTTATCGATGATATGATGTTGGAAATACTGCTTATAGCTGTTGCCAGTCTCCTGACGAATAATCCCTGCCAGTAACAAGAAGTTAATGGAAGAATAATTAAACGTGCCCAGCTTAGCAGGGGTAAATGACGTATGCTTGACCGCAAAATCAACGACCTGTTGTTCGGAACTGGCTTTGTCGAGTGGCGTCTGTTGCCGATAACCAGTCGTCATATCCAACAACTGACGAAGCGTCGTTTTGGACGCCCCCGCTAAGTCTGGATAATACTTTGAAACTGGATCCGTTAACTTTAGCTTACCCGCTTGAACTAATTGCATGACACAAACAGCGGTAATTGATTTTTGAATCGATAAAATTTGATATTTCGACTTCGCGCCGTTCAAAATATTCTTGCTCTGATCGGCATAGCCGAAGCCTTTTTGATAGATCACTTTGTTGTTCTTAACCACGAGTGCTGTTCCAACAAAGTTACCATCTGTTAAAACTTGCGTAATTTGTTGATTACTACCCTTAGCTTCGTCAAATTTAGCTGCTTCAATTTTCGCCGCCAATTGACGGTTCTTTTGCGCAGTGCGCTTGGCTCGTTGCTGCTTCGCAACTTTTTGACGTTGCACTGCCGCCACTTGATTTGTATGGTGGACGTAAGCCATGATTCCGCCATCAATCACTATCAAACCAAGCAATAGTAACCCGAGTACTTTTATTCGTTTCACGATGCTTGACTTCCCCGTTAATTAATTTTTCTCATCCCAGTTGCCGTGACACCCCCGCGAGACAACAACTAAGACGACGTTAAGTTCAAGGAATAGTTTACCAAGTGAGACCCGTTATTCGTGGTTTGCACTTGAAAACCATAAAAGCCTGCGCGTTCGTCTTGCCAAAACCACCGTTTGTAACGGTTTTGTAACATTACCGTTGACTTGCCCCCACTAACTTGATTGAAACCCATTGGTTCACCTCCTTAATTTAGTCTAGCACCCGCAATATTATAGTTATAATATATCGAAACAGTTTAACGAAAAACCGGCCGCCAGGTAATTCAGTTAATAAACCAAGTCGCTTAGCTTTACGCTTACCAGCGTTAATCATACATTGGTTAGCCCAATCCCTCCGCTTTCAACCGAATCAAAAGTCAAAAAAAGACATGCCTATTTTCCTAGACATGTCTCAAACTAACTTAGACCCCACGAAGTTTGTCGAATAATGAACTCTTCCCATTACCAGCAACGGTCTTACCGCTTGCTTTGGCAAAAGTCTTCAGCGCTTCTTTTTGGCCTTTATTTAATTTCGTCGGTGTTTGAATCGAAACCGTGACCCGTTCGTCACCATTCCCGTTGCCACGTAGTCTAGGTGCCCCTTTACCGCGTAAACGGAAAGTGGTCCCAGTCTGCGTTCCAGCAGGAATCTTCAACTTAACATCACCGTGGACGGTCTTAACCGCCACTTCATCACCTAAAGCGGCTTGCACAAAGTCGATCGGCAACTTGAAGTAAATCGTTGCACCATCACGCTCAAACTCATCACTTGGTTCAACCCGGAAGATAATGAAGAGATCGCCGTAAGGACCCCCATTAGCGCCAGCTTCACCTTGGTTTTGTAGACGCATTTGTTGGCCTTCTTCAACCCCGGCTGGCACCGTAACTTTGATGGAATGGCTTTGTTCTGTATGACCAGAGCCACCACAAGTGGCACACTTATCCTTGATTTCTTTACCAGTCCCATGACAAACATCACAAACTTGTTGGCTCATCATGCGACCAAGTGGCGTATTCGTTTGAACTTGAATATAGCCACTGCCATGACATTTCGAACAAGTGACTGGTGACGTCCCAGGTTTGGCTCCAGAACCGTGACAAGTCTCACATTGTTCCTCACGGTTGTAAGTAATATTGGTCTTCTTACCAAAAATGGCATCTTCAAATTTCAAGGTCATCTCATACTGTAAGTCACGACCTTGTTGTGGCGCGGTTGGGTTAGCCCGACGACCAGCACCACCACCGGCACCCCCAAAGAATGAACTAAAGATATCTTCGAAGCCACCGCCGCCAAAACCACCGAAGTCTTGACCGCCAAAGCCGCCAGCACCGCCGCCGAAGCCTTGTTGTTGACCACCAGTTGAACCGAATTGATCATATTGCGCCCGTTTTTGCGGATCACCTAATGTTTCGTACGCTTCATTGACCGCTTTAAACTTGTCTTCAGCGCCAGGTTCATGGTTCAAATCGGGATGGTACTTTTTTGAAAGCTTCCGGTAAGCTTTTTTGATTTCATCCTGACTGGCATCTTTTGCAACACCCAGAACCTTATATAAATCTTGTTCTGCCATTGTAACCTCCTAATGATCCTTAATAAAGTCTCATTAATACTAGCATAGTTGACGCAAAAAGCCAAAGCCGCGCGGCCTTGGCTTTTTGATCCAACCGGTAAATTTTACTTCTTGTCCTTATCTTTATCTAAGTCTTCGAAGTCGCCATCGACGGTATTGTCATCGCCTTTAGCATCACCCTTGTCATCTGAACCAGCAGCACCAGCGGCACCTTTAGCATCGCCTTGAGCTTGTTGGGTTTGTTGATACAATTTAACTGATAAGTCTTGGACGATCTTGTTCAAGTCGTCTTTCTTGGCTTTCATTTCTTCAACGTTGTTGTCATCTTGAGCTTTCTTCAAAGCATCACGGGCATCTTGAGCCTTCTTGACTTCTTCGTCAGAAACTTTACCTTTAAGTTCCTTGAGCGTCTTATCCGTCGTAAAGATCAATTGGTCAACTTCATTCTTCAAGTCAACTTCTTCTTTACGCTTCTTATCAGCATCTTCGTTTTCTTTGGCTTCCTTGACCATTTGATCGATTTCTTCGTCAGAAAGACCCGATGAACTCTTGATGGTGATCTTTTGTTCTTTGTTCGTGCCCATATCCTTCGCAGAAACGTTCACGATCCCGTTCTTATCAATATCGAACTTAACTTCGATTTGAGGAACACCACGAGGGGCAGCAGGAATGTCAGTCAATTGGAAACGACCCAACGTCTTGTTGTCAGCAGCCATTGGCCGTTCACCTTGTAAGACGTGAATATCAACAGCTGGTTGGTTATCAGCAGCCGTTGAGAAGACTTGTGACTTGCTAGTAGGAATCGTCGTGTTGCGATCAATCAACTTAGTGAAGACACCACCCATGGTTTCAATCCCAAGTGATAATGGGGTGACATCCAAGAGGACAACATCCTTAACATCACCAGTGATGACCCCACCTTGAACGGCGGCACCTAAAGCAACAGCTTCGTCAGGGTTGATTGAATGGTTAGATTCTTTGCCAGTCCACTTTTCAACTGCTTCTTGAACGGCTGGAATCCGAGTTGACCCACCGTTTAAGATCACAACATCCAAGTCAGAAGCTTGTAAGTTGGCATCCTTCAAGGCATTCTCAACTGGAATCCGAGTCTTTTCAACTAAGTCTTCCGTTAATTCATTGAACTTGGCACGTGTTAAGCTTTGTTCCAAATGTAATGGACCATTGGCACCGGCAGAAATAAATGGCAAGCTGATATTTGCTTCGGAAACCCCTGAAAGGTCCTTCTTAGCTTTTTCAGCAGCATCCTTTAACCGTTGTAAGGCCATCTTATCTTGTGACAAGTCGACACCATTGTCAGCTTTGAAACCGGCAACTAACCAGTCAATGATCTTTTGGTCAAAGTCATCACCACCAAGATGAGTATCCCCATTGGTTGAGAGAACTTCGAACACACCGTCGCCTAATTCCAAGATGGAAACATCAAAAGTCCCACCACCAAGGTCATAAACTAAGATTTTTTCATCTTTGTCGGTCTTATCCAAACCATAGGCTAAAGCTGCAGCTGTCGGTTCGTTGATAATCCGTTCGATATTTAAACCAGCAATTTTACCAGCGTCTTTAGTCGCTTGACGTTGGGCATCGTTGAAGTAAGCAGGCACGGTAACAACTGCTTTTTCAACCGTATCGCCTAAGTAATCTTCAGCAAACCCTTTGATGTATTGTAAGATCATCGCAGAAATTTGTTGTGGCGTATAGTCTTTACCTTCAATATTAACTTTGTAGCCGGCTTCACCCATATGACGCTTGATTGAAGCAACCGTATTAGGGTTAGTGATAGCTTGCCGTTTGGCAACTTCACCAACTTGAGTTTCGCCATCTTTAAATGCAACCACTGAAGGAACCGTCCGGCCACCTTCTGGAGTGGTAATAATCTTTGGTTCGCTACCTTCGAGAACGGCAACTGCAGAGTTAGTCGTCCCGAGGTCAATCCCGATAATTTTATTACTTGCCATAAATTAACAAACCTCTTTTAAATTTATTTTTTAATTAATTACTGAGCCACAACAACCATTGCTGGTCGTAAGGTCCGGTCTTTGAATAAATACCCTTTTTGTAAAACCTGCACGACGGTTTCAGCCGGATGATCCTTATCCGCAGGAACCGTTTGAACGGCCTGGTGAATAGTTGGATCAAAGGTCTCACCGTCAGCAGCAACTTCGGTGACACTATGCTTTTTCAGGGCTTCTTGTAAATGCCCATACACCATCTCGACACCCTTCTTCAACTGCTTAGCAGTCTCATCAGTGGCTTCGGTGGCTAAAGCACGTTCCAAGTTATCCAACACTGGCAAGACGTCTTTAGCTAACGTTTGACCATCATATTTGATGATCGACGCTTGCTCTTTCTTAAAACGATTTTGCATGTTGACTAACTCAGCCTGTGCCCGCAACAACTGGTCGTCTTTGGCGGCCAATTGTTTGGTCAGGTCAGCGATTTGCGCTTCCTTAGGATCAACTTTTTTTGCTGTCTTTTTAGCCTTTTCCGCTGGTTTAACCGTCGCTGAATCAGCGGCGGACGTTGCAGCTTGACTAGCAGCACTTTCAGTTGGTTCTGTTGTGCTAGTTGGTTTTTTTGCCAATGATTTCATCTCCCTGTCCGTCACTCGTCAAAGTACCGGTAATAATCTAACAGTTTACGGGCCAGTTCACGTTGGAACGCACCCATCAGACCAATCATCCGTGAATATGGCATGGCAGTCGGCCCAAGCAAGGCAATAATTCCTTGTCCGTGCTGATCCACATCATAAGTCGCGGTAATCAAACTGTAGTCTTTCAATAAATCGTTGGTGATCTCATTACCGATACGAACCTGAATGTGTTGACCCGGTGAGCCAATCACGTTGGCCAAGTTATCCGTCTGATCGAGCAATGAATATAATGATCGCATTTCTTTCGGATCCTGCAAGCTGGTATAGTTAAACAAGTTTAACTTGCCACCTACATAGAATCGTTCGGAAGCTGCCTTGGACAATACACTGCCAAAAATGTCTAAGAAGCCATCGGGATCTTGCAAGTAATGCGACAATTTCAATGGAATCTCTTGTTGTAATTTTGCCAGGACGTCTTGTAACGGCAGGCCGATCAATTGGTCATCAATAAATCGCACGACGGGTTCGAGCTCATCGCCCGAAAGATCGTTTGGAATCGTAAACGTCTGATTCTCAACGTCACCGTTGTTCGTCACCAGAATGGCCATCACTTGATGATTGCCAAGTGGGACTAAACGAAAACCGCTGAGCCGACTGTCTTTCAATTCCGGCCGCAACGTAAACGTGGTATAACTTGTCAATTGTGATAAGATATCCGCTGATTGCGCCACGATCTCATCGATTTTATGAAATTCACCACCCAACGAATGTTGAATGACCTTCAAGTCACGATTATCCACCTTTTCTGGGGTTAAAATATGATCAACATAATAACGATAACCCTTAATCGATGGAATCCGACCAGAAGATAAATGCGTTTTGACGATTAATCCCAAATCTTCAAGTCGCGCCATCTCATTACGAATGGTCGCCGAGCTGACCTTCATTGGCAACTCTTCGACTAACGATTTGGACCCAACTGGGTTACCGCCTTCGGTATAGTCACGGACAATGGCCTTCAAAATTAGGCTTTGTCGTTCAGTTAACGTGATCATCACCTCTTTTTAGCACTTAACTTAATGGAGTGCTAACACAATTACTAATATAACAACCTCACCCCTTAAAGTCAAGGAAAGACAAAGTATTTTAGCAAAATAATTAGCCGAGTGCTAAAAATGCCCACGACTGATTAGTCATAGGCATTCTGGTTAACGTTCCGCTTGATTGATGGCAGCATCAATCGTCGCGTTATCAAATTTTTCTGTTAAATAGTCGGCATTGTCAATTGGCAAATGCACTTGAAAATCAGCAAAATTTTGGACCTTTAATTGTGCTTGATCGATTTCAAAATCCAGTAGATGACCACCAAGTTGATGATCCGCACTCAAAAAATGCAAATGGAACCCACCAACGGTCGCCCCTTGGAACAAGTGCGGTGCAAAGTAACCGATAATGGTCCCTTGAACATTAGTGCCTTCAAATTCCGGTTGCTTGGCGGTTGCCGCGACCAAGGACTGATAAGGTTTCACCTGATGTGGGGCGACCCGCGTTTTGATGTGCTTAAATAGCCCATCAACGCGAACGGCCGCAAAGACATTGGTCAGCTGATAGTCAGCCTGTACTTGCTGTTGAAACGCCGCTTGGTTGAGTTGTTGCAACTTGGCCGTGTGCTGGGGCGCCTCAAAGTGTACCGACGCAAACGGTAATGTTTCAGTCGCGTCAATTTCACGGACTTGGCCATCTTCACGCGCTTGATAGGCGTGACCATCTAGAATAATGACTTCGCCATTTAACCCGTCCAATGTCCCGATACCCGTATCACCATGCGTCAACAGTTCACCGGCCGTAATCGTCCCGTCGTACAATCCAGGAACTAATAAGCCTAAAGTCCCATGCTGGAAAATCTTGCTTGTTGCCATCATTAGTCCTCCTTATCAGTCAACAAGGCCGACCATAATCGCGGTTGCGCGTGAAATGGCTCCCGGTCATAATAGGCCCGTGTCGCTTGTTCATCTTGCTGTAACTGTGTCACTAACCCCGCCGCATCGGCGAACTTGATCTCGCCACGCATGCGATGCCCCCAACGAATCGTGAGGTCTTGACCATAAATATCACCACTAAAATCCAACAAATAAATTTCAACGGTAATCGGGCGATCATCACCAAAAGTCACATTGCGACCAACTGACGCCATGCCCATGACCCAGCGACCTTGCACATAAACCATCGTCGCATAAGTACCGATCCCCGGCACCCGCGTGTTGTTGCTATGTGCCACATTGGCCGTTGGAAAACCAAGCGTACGCCCACGTGCTTCACCATGGACGACCTTGCCAGCAGTCTCATATTGATAGCCCAGTAAGTCATTGGCTTCATCAATCTCACCAGCGTCTAAAGCGGCACGAATGCGTGTCGAGCTTATTTTTTCAGTGCCATCAACAGCTTTGGGCACTTCGATAATCTCAAACCGATCATGACCGTACGCGTTTAGCCGCTGCATATTGGCAATCTCAGCGGGACCATAAGTATAATCAAAGCCCGCCACCACCGTCTCGGTATGCAGCCCCACAATCAGGTCATCGACAAACGTTTGTGTTGGCATTGACCCAACCGCCGCGTCAAAATGTAAAACGTACAAAATGTCAACGCCCATTTCAGCCATGAGCGTCTCTTTTTGTGTCACCGTGGTTAAGTAACGAACATGGTCAGGGTCCGCCTGTTGAAAGACCACGGATGGATGTTGATCAAAGGTCATCGCCGCTAGCTTAGTCCCAGTTGTCTGAGCTGTTTGCCGAGCGGTCGCAATGACCCGTTGGTGCCCGCGATGCACACCGTCAAAGAATCCCAGTGCTAATGTAACCGCACCAGCCGGAATTTGACGCGCGATATCGGGGTAGCTTAAATTAATCACCTGCATGTCACAAAAACTCCTTAGTCAACTGAGAACATCTTAAATGGCTTGTAGCGTTGTTCTTCAGTCCGATAACTATATAAACATTTTATGCGGTTTTGATACGTTAATGCAACCATCGTGTTCGCATCCGGATCAGATTGTTGGCCTTCAGCCGCCAACAACCAAGCCCCGTTCTTCACGCGGGCCCACTGTGCGTCAGTCAATGCAACTTGTGGGTAATGCGTCAATGCCTTTTCAATCGGCGCCAAGAGCTCATCGGCCGTCCCGCTCGCTACTGCGGCTTCAATTTGTTCAAAAGTCACGGTTTCAGGCAAGGTGAACCCGCCACTTTTTAGCCGCGTCAGATCACTCATCACGGCGGGGACACCTAATTTTTTACCAACATCGACAGCTAGTGTGCGAACGTAGGTCCCTTTGCTACAATCGACGGTAAAGTAAATCGTCTGCGTCTTTTTTGCTAGATCGTAAGTTGCTGCCTGGCGTTGCACAAAGCGATCAATCTTAATTTGTCGTTTAGGACGTTCCACGGTTTCGCCATGGCGCGCATAGTCATAGAGCCGGCGACCATTGACCTTGACTGCCGAAAACATCGGTGGAATCTGAGTGATTTCACCCGTCATCTGTGCTAATGCTGCATCGATTTCAGCCGCACTAAACGGCGTCTCGATCGCCTGCCGGTCGATCTCGTCACCTTCCAGATCTTCAGTCGTCGTGGCAAAGCCCAACGTAATGCTACCTTGGTACTGTTTGCCCGAAGCCACTAGGAATTGAACCACCTTGGTCGCGTTCCCAATACAAATGGGCAAAACGCCATCAACACCGGGGTCTAGGGTCCCTGAATGCCCCACTTTACGAGTCTGATATAACCGTCTAATTTTTGCCACGCAGTCAAAACTCGTTAAGCCACGTGGTTTATATAATGGTAAAATTCCGTTTGGCATAAGATTTACTCCTTAAAATTAACTTTTTTCAGTATACCACATCCACCCGCCACGACACGGATTGAATCGCTAACCACGCCTCATCTCAGCAACACTAGTGACCTAACGTAAGCAGTAAATAAGATGACGTATTTTATGGTCTCCATATTCTTGATATCCTTAGGTTATCAAAGTTATGGAGGT
>NZ_BJDI01000024.1 GCF_005405065.1 Lactiplantibacillus nangangensis
TAGGCATAATAAAATCCCCTTAAGATTGATAGATGAATTATAGTTTTTCATCTGTCAACCTTAAGGGGACTATAGCACACAATGTCCACCTTTAATTTGTTAAGTTAACGAATTATTCAGCTGGTAAATCTGCCAGTGTCCAGTTAATCTTTGAGCTGTATGTCCCAGCTTTAACGGTATTAGCCGCAATATTCAAGTTAATCTCAGCTGGTGCCATTTGATCAACGGTCACCCCAGCACCAGAATCTTTAGCCGCGCTTAAAACTTCAACACCAGTTGTACTACCGTTTAAATTAATGGTTGGTGTGGTTGCCGCCTTGGCGCCATTAGCCGTAGTTCCACTACTGGTCACATTTCCAGTTGGTAACGAGATAGTCGCCCCTTTTGCAGGATTAGTCCCATCAGTCAAGACGTCCCCAGTGGCCGTTAAACGCCAACCCGCATTCGTCCCACGAACATCGGAAACTTCTAAAACCGCATTGCTATCCCACAGTTTGGTACTGGCACTAGCAGTATCAACCGCATAATGTTGATCATTTAAAACATCAATTTCATGACTCCCAAAGTCTAGTGATTTGGGCGCATAAATTAAGGATAAACCACCACCCGCAGTTGCCCCATTATTGCCATCGCCATCGGTACTAGGCTTGTTAGGATCAGTGGGATCAACCGGTGTAACCGTACTCGTGCTGGCAGTAAAGTTTGCTGAAACAGCGGTTTCTCCACTACGGTTTTCGGTCGTAGTATCCGCATTAGCAATCATTGGTGCAACCACCGTCCCCAATAAAACACCCGACATTAATAAACTCCCAATAACTTTTTTCATAACTGTACATCCCCTTTGTGTATTAACTATATTTATAATTTACCACTTTAACTCTTAATATCAACATCTTTTATTTGCTATAAACTTAGTACAGGGTAATAAAGTCAATGCTATCAACCATTCCAGCAACCAAATTTGTTTTAAAAAGTTTTGCAAAATTGGTCTATAATTTAAGTTGGTCACAATTTATCAGCTGATTTTAGGCGAATTAAAGTCGTTTAAACTGTTTCAATCAGTCATTTATAAGCCGAATTATCAGTGTTCTTAGGTTGTCATAGATTGTGTATTTTTCGTCTTATTTTTGCAACACGATAAAGCAATTACCCATTTTAGACTTATCGGTACAGTCTATTAATGCCATTTTTCAACACGTCCTGATCCAAAACATCTGCTAAATCCAGGCATCATTATCAATGTAAAAACTATTCATACCAGTAATATGTTATATTACTCAATTGGCTAGTTTGAATTGTGACCCCCATTTTCTGTCGCTACCACAGGACAAAAAAGACAGCCCTGACAGCTGTCTTTTTGTCGTTTAATCGCGAAATTTAAAGGTCACTACCACTAGAATTGACAACAACGCCAACGGAATGATGACTTGGAGGGTTTTCAGAAAAGCGTTATTTAAATTTCGGGTTAGCCGCCGCCGAATACGATTGACACCCAGTTTCAATTGTTGGTTAGTCACTCGCACCTGATGATCAATGGTTCGGTTCACAGCCGTCGTAACTGCCGTTTGAACCTGATGGCGTTGGGCCGTTGGAATCATCGTTACCGGAATTTGATGCACCATGGCGACCTTGCTCAATTCTATTTTAGTCGCCTTTTGAACCGCCTGTTGCCGTTTCGCCGTCGAAACCGTCACGCCCGCGAATGCAACATGCTGATTAACTTGGCTATTACTATTAGTATTCTGTTTAAATTTGCGCGCTAATTCCTGGTTGGCTTTCGTCTTAACTGTTTGCGTCACATTTAACCGAGAAACTGTTCGATGGCTATAAGTTAATGTCTGATTTTTAGCCGTTTGAACGTTGCTACTCAATAGCGACATGAAAACTGCAATCGATAAAATCATCCCAACTTGCCGCAAAACATTGGCAACGCTTTGTGAGTCGGTTAATTTGACACCATGAAAATCTGCGACGACCAAAATATTCACCGTCGCTGCAACTAAGCCATAACCGATCCCCAAACAAATTTCACCAACAATTAATTTTGTATACTGATTGGTCACTGGTAATTGTGTGATCAACCAATAACTCCCCGCAATCATCGCAAAACCAGTCCCAACCAACAATTTATTATTCAAGCGCTTGACTAGTAAGGACGTTAAGATCACCGATAACATGACTGCGACCGAATACGGGGTTATTTTTAAGGCAGCGTTCAGCTCACTTTCGCCATGTACCTTAGTCAATAAAGTCGGCATTAATGCGGCGAAAGCCCCCAAGAAAAAGTTGCATAGGACTAGTGCTAACCCTGAACCGTCAAAGTTGCGACTCTTAAATAACGACAAGTCAATCATTGGTGTCGCCGTCTGCCGCTCGCGAATAATAAATCCAATGAAGCTTAAGAGTGCTGCCCCGGCTAAGCCAAGAATTGCCGACGACTCCCAACCCCAGGTGTAACCTTTGATCAAGGCCAAAGATAGACAGAACAGGGTCGCCATAATCAAGCCAGCGCCGAGCCAATCAATCTTAATTGCCTGCGTTGCTTCATGTTTCAATGGTAAGACAATCACAAAAATAACTATATCAAGGATGACTAATGGCACGTTCATTAAGAAAACCCAGCGCCAGCCAAAATACTGGGCGACAAAACCACCAACACTCGGCCCAAGCGCCACCGCTAAGCCTTGCACCCCAGCCAACATTGCCACAACCTTATTACGATTTTCCTGAATGCTCAATTCTAGCCCAATCACCATACTTGTCGGAATAATACTGGCAGCCCCGATACTCTGAATGGCCCGTCCCACCAGCATCCATGGTAAGTTAGCGGCATTACCAGTCATTAGCGACCCAATTCCAAAAACAATCAAACCCAGTAACACCATCCGATTACGTCCGAAGCGGACCGCCAAACGGCCCAACGGAATGATCATCGTTGCAAAGAGAATCGTATAAATGTTCAATGCCCAAGACAAATCATTCAGACTCACATTAAAAGCACTCTGAATTTTCGGTAAAACAATCGTCATAATTGAAACATCCATCATACAGAGTAAGTTGCCAATCAATAATACGGGTAAAACGGTCTTTAGTTTGTTCATCACAATGACCCCCCAGTCAGATTGAAAGTCGATGATTTGCGCAAATCTCGGTTGTCACAGCTGTGATATTTCTTTCAAAGCCTAGTATACTAAGGGCAATCAAAATGTCGAGACTTAATCAACAAGTGCTACAAATGGCTAAAACTGTGACAGGGGGCTTCAAAATGGACGGACACACTAAGCTTGCCCAGCAATCACGAACCTGGCTGATTGACGCTTTTTTTGAATTATTAACACAACAAGGCTACGAAACGTTGACAGTTAAAGCGATTGCCGACCAAGCACAGCTTTCTCGGCGAACATTTTATCGTTTTTTCAAAGATAAGTCGGCTATCTTGGATTATTTAGGTCAACAATTTTTAACAGATTACGCCGCCGCACTTCAAACCCTTGATCCTAAAACCGTCACCTTTGATGACATCGTCATGCTTTTCTTTCACTTTATGTGGCAACGCCGAAAACGACTCCACTGTCTGATCCAGCAAAACCTCTTCATGACAAGATTACCAACCATGATGAGTCAGGCCGCTCAGCTATACCAACAATTCGAGGCGCCCTGGCATCGTGCGGGAAGTCCTGAACAGATCAAGCTATTGATGACTTTCATGCTCGGTGGCTATTGGACTGTGATTAATGACTGGCTAGCCCATGATGATCCAGTGCCGCCAGAAGAACTTGCCAACAACTTATTGCTAGCGCTTAAAACGAAACGGTCTTAAAAATTTTCTTGTCCGACTAAAGATTGAAAGTACAAAAAAGCGTGACTGGAGTATCTTAATAGATACTCCCGGTCACGCTACTAAAAAGCTATCACCGTAAATGATGACAGCTTTTTGACTAACTAATTTTTGCCCGCCGAGTCTGAATACCTTCAATCACATCAGCCAGCGTTTGATGTGCCATTTCTGTTTCCGCTACGGCCTGAACCCGGTCGTAAAGACTTTCCAACGTTTGCTGAATGTTAGCACCAATCGGACAATCCACGTTCGTCCGTGGGTCTACGTGTAACAGATCATGATTAGTTTCAACGGCTTTAAAGACATCTTGCACGGTAATTTCATCGGCAGGTTTTGCCAACCGAGGTCGAGCCAATCCAGCCTGACTGATCAACAATCCCGCACGTTTCAAATCAGCCATTAGTCGGCGGACAACACTAGCATTAGCTTCAATACTAGACGCAATATCGTTACTAGTGATCTTCTGGTCATCGATGATTGCAACGTACGCCAAAACGTGAATGGCATCGCTCAATTTATAAGAATACTTCATGCCACTAGCACCTCTCCTGTAAACCATTTTAATCTTTATTCATTGTACCCGAAGATGCCGTCGACAGCTAATCATAAGTTACCGCGCTAAAATCTCCTTGATTGCCGTTTCGATTGGGGTTAATGGATGGCCCAAGACTGTCGCTAAGTCGTCAGAGTTGACGCTTAGTTCATTATCGGCCATCATCGTTTGCATACTAACCATCACTGGTGCCATGTTAGCATCCATGCCACCAGCAATCAGGGCTTGTTGATACTCAGCAGGACTAACTGCTTTGAACTGGAAGTCGTCGTGCCCCGTTGCCCGCTTGATTGCTTGAGCTAAGTCCGCGTAAGAGCGTGGTTGCCCACCAAATTCGTAGACCGGCTTTGGATCTGCCAATAATAGGACTTTAGCCGCACCAACGGCGTACTCACGTTCCAATGCAAAGCTAACTTTGCCGTCGCCAGCTGCGTAAATAGCATCTTTTCCAGCAGCACCAGCTTGTAAATAAGATATTTCATTTTCCAAGTACCAAGCGTTACGTAAGAATGAATAGGCCACCCCACTGTCCTTGATCAGCTTTTCGGTAAAAACGTGATCCGTGAATAATGGCGATTTGGCCGTATCTGCCTTGGCAAAACTCGTGTACGCCATGTACCCAACGCCAGCTGCCTTCGCAGCCGTAACAACGTTTTGATGCTGCTGTTCCCGTGAAACGGCGCCACCTGGTACCGAAGAAATAAATAGGAAGCGGTCAATACCGGTCAGTGCCTGTTCTAGCGCAGCTTCATCCGTATAATCGGCTTGGCGAACCGTAATCGCTGTTGGGAGAACTTTCGCTGCTTTTTCAGGATTCCGAACAATTGCGATAACATCAGACGGTGCAACCGTCTTCAAAAGTTCTTTGATGACGATTTGACCAAAATGACCGGTTGCTGCTGAAATTGCGTATTTCATAATTAAACGTCTTCTTTCTGTTAAGTCATTACTTATTGTTTTATTAAGCACAGCTATTATCATAACTTAGTTGTTACTTTATTGTCAACAGATAGACTTGACAACTGCCACTAGGGCCTAAAAAAGCCGCCACGAAAATTCGCAGCGGCTTAAGGCCTATCTTGTTTAACTAGTTTATTCTGAACGTAATGCAGTTGCCGCATCTTTCTTCGCAGCCATCCGTGCCGGAATATGCCCACCTAAGACCGTTAGAACGGTACTAATGATGATCAACACAATCCCATGAACTGGATTTAAATGCGCCACATTGTTCAAGCCCGTGACATTGCTTAACACGGCATTGATTGGGAACGTCAATAGCCAAGCAATCACGACACCTAATACCCCAGAAGCGACACCTAAAATCGTGGTTTCGGCATCAAAGACGCGCGTAATATCTTTCTTCCGTGCCCCTAACGCTTTCAAAATCCCGATTTCTTTCGTGCGTTCCAGAACAGAGGTGTAGGTAATAATCGCAATCATGATCATACTCGTGACTAACGAAATCCCGGCAAACGCAATCAAGACGTACGTAATCGCGTCCATCAAGCCACCCGTCAAACTCGAAACCGTCCCGGCTAAGTCGGTATAAATCACCTTATCCGCCTTGGACTTGCCTTTATTATATTTGTCCAAATAACTTAAAACTTTATCCTTATTCTTAAAACTGTTTGGATAGATCAGGATACTGGCAGGCGTCGTTGAACCACCCAACGTGCTAACGACGGCATCGCGGGTATCATCATCCACTTTAGCGCCGGTCATCACGTTCGTATCGCTATCTTTTTGGGCCTTCACAATATCAGAATTTTGATTTATTTTAATAATATTCTGAGTTAACTTATCACTGTACGCAATCCCTGAAGCTAAGACATTATCAGAATCTTTTGTCTTGGCACGTAAGACGCCGACCACTTTAATGGTTTGGTTGTCCGCCTTATTGTATAGCGAGTCAGTGACCTTGTTCGGCAAATAGTTTCCAGTAGGTAACTTTTGATAGTAGTCATTATTCGTGACTACTTTGATAGTCGTGCCCACAATCTGACCGAACTTAAAGTTCTGTCCAGCCTTCGCCGAATAACCCAAGTTCTTCAACGCATTGATGTTCACCGTATTGTCCCGATTTGCAATCAACACAACTTCATTAGCCGTCGTTGGATAGTGCCCAGAAACGACCTTGTAGTGCTTCTTGAGGAAGCTGGCATTACCACTCTGGCTCATCGGGTAAACAGACGTCGCGACGCCGGACATGCTGCTCATCGCTGATGACATTGATGTCGCCGTGGAACTCTTGGTATTCTGGTTCGAGAACGACACCGACTTAGTCTTGCCGTCCACTTGCCGCAATAAGTTCATCCCAGTTGAATAAGTGTAAGTCACGTTCTTACTCAAGCTTGGCGACATGTCTTTAATGTAATTGAGATAGGTCTTCGTGAGATTGTTGGCATGCGTCGCTTTATCGGCGGCACTCACCTTAGCCGTCACTGCTTTGTCAGAAGCTTTCGCCGTCTTCAACTTATCAGATTGCGTCTGCTGTTGCTGCGCCGTCTGTGAAATTGTGATTGGCATCTGTGCTAACGTATTGGTCTGGGTTTTATTCACTTGCTTTTGGAACCCGGTCGATAACGCTAAGACGACCGCAATCCCAATGATCCCGATACTAGAAGCAAACGCCGTTAGCGCCGTCCGCCCTTTTTTCGTCTTGATGTTCGTAAAGGATAACTTCAAAGCAGTCCAATAAGTCATCTTCGTCTTTTGGAGCGCAAAAGTTTCATCCGCGGCTTCTTCAGCATACGGATTCGAATCATGTTGGATCTTCCCATCCGCAAACTCAATGATTCGGTTGGCGTATTCCCGGGCTAACTCGGGGTTATGGGTGACCATAATAACCAATCGTTCGGCGGATAATTCTTTGATTAAGTCCATAATCTGAACACTAGTCTCAGTATCCAACGCACCCGTGGGTTCATCACACAGGAGAATTTCGGGGTCATTGGCAATCGCTCGCGCAATCGCAACCCGTTGCATCTGCCCACCAGAAAGTTGGTTAGGCTTCTTGTTCATATGCGGCCCTAAGCCGACCCGTTCCAACGCCTTAATGGCTTTTTGCTTCTTTTCAGCATTGCCCACGCCACTCAGGGTCATCCCCATTTCGACGTTATCTAAAATACTTAAATGGCCAATAATATTGTAGCTTTGGAAGATAAAGCCCACCGAATTATTCCGATAAGCGTCCCAATCGCTCGCCTTAAAATCCCTAGTTGACTTGCCCTTAATGATCAAGTCACCAGAGTCATAAACGTCCAAGCCACCGATCCCGTTCAGCATCGTAGTCTTCCCAGACCCACTTGGCCCTAAGATCGCCACAAATTCCCGTTTCCGGAATGCAACCGAAACATCATCCAGCGCTTTAGTGACTGAATCGCCGACGTGATAATATTTTTTAATGTGTTTGAGTTCCAGCATTTAAATTAATTCCTTCCCTATTCATCCCAATTTTCTGTTAAACTACCATTAATGCAACATTGTGTCTCAAAGAATAACTGACTTTATCAGGACTGACAATCATCAATCTAACGTGATTTGTTGTGAATGCAACAGATTGGTTTAAATTGTTGCACTAAAGGAGCAAAAAACAATGGTCGCCACTAAAAACAACCGTAGGGCTAAATACAGCCGCCAAATGATCGAAGCCACCGTCTTACAACTGCTTGAAACAAAACCGGTGACGGCTATTTCGGTCACTGAAGTTTGCCAATTAGCCGACGTTAATCGGACAACCTTTTATCGCCATTATACTGATATTCCGCAATGTCTGGAAAGCATTGAACTCGACTTTTTAAAGTCAACACCATTTGATCAGCAAGCCACACCAATGACGAATGTCGAAGGCATCTTGACCGCCTTCTATCAGCAGCCACAACTCAGTAATCTCGTCTTCGTTGAAGGCAAGACGAAGTTACTAGAACGCATGCGGATGACGACACCTGAAGACCTTCCTACCGTTGACCCTTACCAGATGATCTACATCTGGGGCGGCGTCAAAGATATCATTCGCTATTGGGTCAAGCAAGGCATGCCGCAAACGCCCAAAGAACTCACCCACATTATTTTTAAAAATGTGCAAGCTAAGGATTTACCGCCGATCGACCACTTTGCTCACGATAATCAAACGGACCTCTGATCAATAATTGGTCAAAGGTCCGTTTGATTTTTATGATTTAATCACTAACTTAATGCGCCAGCAGTTTTTCACTATCGTGCGGTAAAGTCAGTAAGCGTGGCTTACCAAAATAGTAACCTTGCTTGACTTCAATCCCGATTTCTTTACTTAGCCGATTATCGTCTTTGGTCTCAATGCCTTCCAGCACTAATCGTAAGCCATATTCAGCACTAATGGCGCGCCAAAAATGAACACGGCGTTGCATTTCTGGGGTCTGAAAATCTTGTTTGAAGTTTTGTAACGCAAATTTAATCTCACTCGCATAGGGTAATAGGTCTCGAATTTCAGTGAAATAGTTCTCCCCACTACCCACATCATCCAAGGACACTTCCATCCCACGCTGCAAAAAGGTTTTGATGTGTTTCAACACTGAACCAGTACAGTATGTTTGCGTACTCTCATCTTCAGTTAACTCTACGACTAGCTTGGTCGGATAAAGCTGTTCCTGACACTTGACGAGTGCATCGGCGACAGTCGTCGTCATTAACTGTTGACGACTAATATTTACTGAACATTGCTCAACTTTGGGGGCTAGCACCTTCGTTGTCACTAATAATAACTTGGCAAAGATCTCGGGATCAATGTCATCAAAAGAGGCTGGTAAACGCCAACCCTGGGCTGTTTTTTGCCGAATTAAAAGTTCAAAACCACTGATCATTTTCGTTTGCGTATCAATTTGTGGTTGCACAAAGAAGCGATAGACTGGTTGCATCTGAATTACCCCCGCTAAGCAGACTTGTTTTTAATATAAAAGTTAGTATAATGTGATAGTTGACTACGTAAATATGAATAAACGTATAAACTTACCTATATAGTAATCTTATCTGTAAATTAATTAAAGGGGCTTTTTAATGAAAGTTATCGTCATTGGTTGTACGCACGCGGGGATTGCAGCCATCAAACAAATTCTAATCAATTATCCGACCGCTGAAATTACCGTCTACGAACGCCAAGAGAAGATTTCTTATCTTTCTTGCGCCACCTACTTACATATCGAGGGAACCGTCAAAAGCCTGGAGGAGACTTTTTACGCCGAACCAGAAGATTTTGTGAAACAAGGCGTCAACATGCGGATTCGACACGATGTCATCAAAGTCGATGCCGCAACGCACACCTTAATGGTTCAAAATTTGATCACCAAAGAAATTTTTTATGATACTTATGACAAACTAATCATGGCGGCTGGTTCATCCACCGCAATTCCAGCCATCACGGGCATTGAAAATCCCAGAGTGCTTCTCTGCAAAACTTATGATCAAGCCCATGACCTCTGTCAAAAAACCGTATTCCAACCCCGCATCGGAATTCTAGGTGGCGGTCACATTGGCATCGAGCTTGCGGAAGGTTACGCCAAAACTGGCCATGAAGTGACTTTATTCCAGCGGCCAAAGTACTTGCTCGACAAATACGTTGAACCTACTTTATCGTTAGCGACGGCTGACTTACTCAAATCGCATGGCATTAAGGTGCTAACTGATACGACCGTTACGAGTTTCGATGAAGATCCAGATGGTAGTCTGGTCATTGCCACTGAAGATGGTCGCTACCACGTGGACATGGCGACGGTCAGTGCTGGGATGCTACCTAACACTAAGTTGCTTAAAGGCCAAATTGACATGACAGCCAATGGCGCCATTATTACAGACGATTACATGTACACTTCTGACGAAAATATTCTGGCCGCCGGTGATGCTGCGGTGGTCCATTTAAACGTGACGAACCAGAGTGCTTACTTGCCTTTGGCCTCACAAGCCGTCCGCCAAGGCGCATTGGCTGGGATGAACGTTGGCGAACGCCGCGTTCGGACCTTTGGTACCCAGATTACTTCCGGCATGTTAGTCTTTGGTCACACCATTGCCGAATCCGGCTTAACTTTAAAAGCCGCTAAAGCCGCCCATTTGAATGCGGCAACGGCACACTACGACGGCCCTTACCGGCCAAACTTTATGCCGGATGCTTTTGAGGTCAAAATTGAACTAGTGTATGATCGCAATAGTCGTCAAGTGTTGGGGGTTCAATTAATGAGCCAACACGATGTCTCCCAATCCGCTAACGTGGTCTCGATGCTCATTCAAAACCACGGCACCATTGATCAGCTAGCGATGGTCGACATGTTGTTCTCGCCTAACTTCAACAATCCTTTTGACTACTTAAACTTAGTCGGCCAAATTGCGGTGACGCAAGAAAACGGTTATGCCCGCAGTTAACTGATGTTGCTAACAAAAATGACCTGTAACTACTTGAATCCAAGTAATTGCAGGTCATTTTCTAATACGATTAACTTAAATTTTATCGAACGGTTGGGTCGTCCCTTCCACGGTAATCCGGTCACGACCAGCTTCCTTAGAGAGATATAAATAATGATCGACCCGTTTAAACCAAGTATCGAAATCGACATCAGTTGGCGCTAACGCCGAAATTCCAATCGAGACCGTCACTGTCAAGCTCTTACCGCTATAATGCAACGGATTTTGTTGCAACGAATTCCGAACTAACGTCAACACTGGTTGCACTTCAGCTGCGCTTTCACCACGGAAAATCACGACAAACTCTTCACCACCATAGCGGAAGAGTTGCCGTTGCTTGTTTGGCTGATTCAAGGCTTGGTAAAAGTGTTGTGCCACATATTTTAGCACATGGTCGCCGGCCAAATGACCATACCGATCATTGAACAGTTTAAAATGGTCAATATCAAACATTGCCATCGTAATCGGCACTTCGGGATTTTGCCGGTGAATACCGACGACACCCAGCGTGGTTGCATCAAATTTGGCCCGATTCAAGACACCGGTTAACTCATCATAATTAACTTCTTGATTTAATAAAACAAAATGTTCAATTACCCGATCAATACGCGTGACGAAGAAGCGAATCACCAACATATAAACCACAAATAACACCAAAACATTGATGATATACAGCAAATTATAGTGATAGGCTGACCAGATCATGAAACACCAAGCTAAGCCATACGTTGCTTGTAATAGAATGTATCGCCATTCCGACATTAACACATTTTCTCGGTGATGATTAATATAAATAATTGTCGCTGCCAGCACTACCCACATGCCAATAAACAACGCCACGTATGACCAATCCTTAGTTGCCACCATCGCCTCACCATAGAAAGCCCATGGCGTGACTAGATTGATCACAGTAATCGCCAAATTATGCATCGTGTATAAATTCAATAATAATATGGTTAACTGCGCAATGATGTATCCCCAACTAACCACGTTACCCGGATCACGGGCGATAAATTCCGCCCGGAGTAACGCGATACTCCCCACAACTAACGCGCCCTCAAACAAATGAAGCCATTTGAAATAGCGAACGTCCATCTTTCTTGCTCGATATTCTAATAAGTATGTTATTGAAGTCGTAATAATGATTAAACTAACCGTCATTAAAGTTAGCACGACTGAATCCAGATTCAGAACATCACTAAAAAAATTATTAATAAAAACCAAATACTCACCTCGATAACTGCTTACAGAATCACACAGTTACTAGCTTAGTTAGCCGTTTAAGTCCATATGAATATACATTAGTACCAACTTACAATATTGTACTCATAATCAATTAAAATTCAATTTTACATTGTAGTCAATCGAACCCATCAATTGGATGGCACTTATAGATTACTACCGTTACGCCACTACTATCAGGCATCAAGCTCGCTACTACCTTATCCAGTTAAGTCAATGAACATAAGTTAAAACCACTAACAAATAAGATTATAATGATTGATCCTACAACGATTGCACAACCTGCAAGATTGAATTTTCGTAAAAAAAAACGGTTCTTTGTCAACTGTTGTTGGTAATTTGTTATATTTCACATGAGGTTGCCTAATCGTACTTTGATTAGGCAACCT
>NZ_BJDI01000025.1 GCF_005405065.1 Lactiplantibacillus nangangensis
AAAGAGGTTCAAGATACGTTACTCAATAACTTTAAAGCTGGCCGACGTAACTATACGATTTTTCAAGTTGGTAAAGCTACGCTACTACGAGTCAGTGATGTCATGTACTTAAAACAGACCGATATTTTTAATCTGGACGGTTCTATTAAACAAAATGCGTTCATTCATGATCGAAAAACCGGTAAGCCTAATACCTTGTACCTTAAACCAGTTCAAACAGAACTCTTATTGTACCGTCAATGGCTGCTTGATCATCAGCTGGATTCTGAATGGCTCTTTCCTTCCCTTCAACACCCCGAGCGCCATATCACGGAAAAACAGTTTTATAAGATTATGGCACGAGTTGGTGATCTTCTAGGAATTAACTATCTAGGAACGCATACCATGCGTAAAACAGGTGCGTATCGTGTTTATACGCAATCAAACTATAATATTGGGTTAGTCATGCATTTATTAAACCATTCAAGCGAAGCCATGACCTTAACCTATCTTGGTCTAGATCAAGCCAGTCAAGAAACTATGCTCGATCAAATTGATTTTGGATAATAGTCTACTAACAATAAATTTAATAAACTACAAATATTATTGTTAGCATTTAAAAGGGTATAATGATTTAGATACCAAGTGAATTGAGGGACGTTTAATGAAAAGTTTTTTGTTTTTTACTTTTATATTATTTGTAATTATCATAATATATCTTGTACTAAAAAAATCAAAATTAAAAAATATGAATTGCAATAACGATGAACAACAAAATATATCGATTTCACCTAGTCTTACGGTGGAAGATGACAAACCATTTGAAATTCCTATCACATTAGATCTAATTTCTGAAAGAACATTTGATGAAAGAAAGCTTTATGAAATTAAGGATTCAAATGTTATAGCAAGAATAAGTGAGACCATACCAGCTTTAACTAACATAGTAGCTAGAACTGTTACGAATAAAGGTTTGCAGTCTGTTGGTGAGGTATATCGAGTCATTATACCAAGTGGTGCAACCTTATCAAAATCAAAAAATTTGGAAGGTGCTGTTCGCGGATTTTATTCCAATGGAAAAGGTATTGCTGGTCAAGCAAATCTTGTTAAAGTCGACCCCTCTAAATTAAGTAAAGCATCTAAAGTAGCTAATGGTGTTGCAAATGTTATGAATGTTGCCTCTTTAGTTGTTGGTCAGTACTATATGTCTGAAGTAAATGACAAACTGCAAACCATGAATAAAAGCATCAGTGAAATAGGAGATTTTCAACAAAGAGAGTTTAAATCAAAAATATTTTCACTAATCACTAGAGTAGGTAAAATAAGTAAATTTAGTTCTGATATTTTAGAAAATGATGAGTTAAGAAATAGAATGTTAAATTCATTAGATTCCATAGAAGGCGAAGTAACGCAACTTCTGCAACAAGTTAATATTACGATTGACGATCTTTCCACACATAATAAACAAATTGACTTTAAAACATATTCAGAGAAGATAAATGAGTTCAACAAATTAGTTACCTATCAAAAAGTACTTGTCTCTTTATTGGAAGAAATCAGCAAGTTAACGTATTCATTGAATAGAGGAGCTATTAAAGCCGAAATATGCTATTCGATGTTCAATGGATATATGAATCAATCAAATGACAGTTTAGCAAAATTAAAGTTATGGCATGATAACCAAACAAAATATTTAGGAATAGACATAGATAATCATCGAATTAAAAAATATGGATTTGAAGGCGCTCTAGGTAAAGCGCAGGGGCTATTTAATAAAGACTTGGAATATAAACCTTTAGACGAAAATATAGAGGAAAAAATTATCTCACAAACGTTCAACAAAAGATTAGAAACGGCGTATCCCGATGAAGTATTAAACAAAGACATAGAGATTATTACCAAGGAGGGTAAACTCTATTATTTGAAGTAATTCATATAAAACAGATTGGCTCTGTTTTTATGTAGTATTATTACGATGTGTAGCATTCTTTTTGAGAAGAAAGAGTCATAAAAATGAGTGTTATATTTTTTTGATCCGTACGATAAAATTCTTATATTTTTAGTGGATGTACAAAAAAAATGAGTGAGTATTGTAAAAAGTTCAGCAAAAATTATCACTATCCGATATAGAAAAAATTCGCTAGCGCTGCAGAAGTCAAGCAGACAGTAAAATCAAATCAATCGGTAGCATAGCAGCTATGATTGCGTTTGAGTGCTGGCTCATTCGCCTCATCACTAGTCATCAGGGGCAAAATGGGTAGCAAGAAGTTGTGGAGTTCAGAGGAGAGAACCTTAGATGCTTAATGATGTCAAAAGTAAGATCAACGACAAGGTTGATGCATTCCGGCAGTACCGTGAAGAGCAAGTCCGTCAGAAACGGGAACTGGCTGAAACAAGGGCTCGGGCTGAGAGAGAAAAGATTCGCCACGAAAAAGAAATTTTGCTCGCGCTCAGCGATAAAGAGTTAATGGTCGAGGCGATTATGTTGCTTAGAGGGTACAATGAGCGCATTACCGATATTGAAGCGGAACAGGCGGATCTGGATTCACGTATGGACTCGGCAGAGGCGGATGTGAGAGCGTTGGAGTTTAAGAATTCGGATCAATAACTGTAGGCCACTTGCTGACAGTCATGATTGTTACCAAACCTGCACAACAGCGGCCGTCCAAAATTATGTATAAGTAAAATTCAGAGTGTAATTGCCATCAGTAGGGAGTAAAGCACATGCAGACGTTGAACTATTCAGTCCAGAACAACAAAGTTAGTGACCTCATCAATTGGATTGGTGAAGGCAGAATCGGTTTACCGGAGCTGCAGCGGCCGTTTGTTTGGAAGTCCTCGAAGGTGCGAGACTTGATCGATTCCCTTTATCGAGGATTCCCAATTGGCTACATTATTACGTGGAGTAACCCTGATGTCCGGTTAAAAGATGGTACCAAGGCTCGTGGTAAGACACTAATGATTGATGGTCAGCAGCGGGTCACCGCTTTACGTGCCGCCATTGCGGGTGAAAAGGTGATGGATAAGCGTTTTGAAATGAAGCGAATCTGCATCGCCTTCAATCCTAAAACCGAGGAATTTGCAACCCGCACGGCGGCGATTGCGAGAGATCCAGCGTGGATTGATGACATCGCCGTTTTGTTTAAGGACGATTTTAATCCGTTCGGTTTCGTCACGAAGTTTTCCTCCAAAAATGGCTATGACGTCAATAAAGTTGCCGCCGTGATTGACAGTGTTCGGATGCTAGCCAACAACGAGATTGGTAATATTCAACTGTCCCACCGCTTGAGTATTAATGCAGTCACCGAGGTGTTCAACCGGATTAACTCTAAGGGGACTGTGCTTTCCTCGGCTGACTTCATCATGTCTAAACTGTCGGCGGACACTGAACATCACGGTGACATGTTGCGTAAAACGGTGGAGTACTTTACGCGGCTATTGCATGATGGGACGGCGCTGGACGATATTACCAGCAACGACACGCCATTTGCCAGCTCTGACTATTACCGAATGGTGGCTTGGGCCGCTAACGAAAACAGCAACCTTTACTTACCAGAGTTTGGTGACATCTTCCACATCATCCTCAACGTTAAGTTCAATCGTGGTAAGCATTCAGACTTGATTAGTCTGGTCTCAGGGCGTGACTTTACCACCAAACAGTACACGCAGGCAGCAATGGATGATACTTACATGCGTCTCTCTGCAGGCATCAATCTCGTGACCGATAGGAGCAATTTCCAGCGCTTCGTCATGATTCTACGCGGAATGGGAGTGGTGACCAGTGATAGAACCAAGATTCAGGGAACCGGTGTCCTTAACTTTGGTTACGCGTTGTATCTGTTGCTCAAACAGGAAATGCATACTGGCTTATCCAATAGCCAAATTGAGAATGTGGTACGCCGGTGGATTTTGCTGTCAATTTTGACACATCGGTATAGTGGCTCTTCGGAAACGCAGAGTGAAGCTGACATTAAGATGTTTCGTAACGGTGACCCATTAGTAGTGCTCACGATGCAGGAAAAATTAAATCTCACGGATGAATTCTGGACCGACATGTTACCGAAAAACTTGGTCACGTCGAGTGCGGTTACAAATCTGTGGCGAGTATTCTTAATGTCGCAGGTACGCAAGCAAAGTCATCTTTGGCTTGAGCGGGATTTATCTCTGGTTGATGCACTGACGGAAGAGGGCAATGTCCATCATATCTTCCCGAGGGCATACCTGATTAAGCACGGCTTTGGTAAGAGCGAGTACAATCAAATTGCCAATTACGTATTTCTATCGCAACCGCGTAATCTACAGATTTCTGATCAGGCGCCAAAGGATTACTTGTCTAACCCAGATATTATGCATTACGGTAGTGCTGAAAACTTTTCGGAAAACGCAATGCCGTTGTCACTGAGGACAATGGATTACACGAGCTACGAAAGTTTTCTTGAGCAACGACGGATACTAATGGCGGATAGCATTCGGCGATTATATTATTCGTTTGCACTAGCCTAGATTGCAATACTAAAGTTACCACCTAGAAAAAGAAAAGGAATACCACTCTGGTGATACTCAAAATTCGTTAGTGCAGTGCCCGTTAAAAACGCGACAACCACATGCAGGTTATCGCGTTTTTAATTACCTACTTCTCCGATGATCTGCGGAACACTTATATGTTACAGGTGTTTTTACGGTATTTTGCTAGCTACATTAGGTTACACTCAACTTGGTTATTTCCTTCAACTCAACACCCCGATCGACACATTACTGAAAAGCAATTTTATAAAATAATGAGTAAGACTGGTGACTTGTTAGGTATTAATTACTTAGGCACGCATACAATGCGTAAGACTGGTGCTTACCGCGTCTACACCCAATCAAATTATAATATTGGCTTAGTCATGAACTTGTTAAACCATTCCAGTGAAGCCATGACACTAACTTATTTAGGCTTAGACCAGGCTAGTACTGAAACGATGCTGGATCAAATTGATTTTGGTTAGGAGGCCGGCTTTATGGATTTAGATTTTAAATCAAACAAGTATGATCTTTTTGATGATTGGCATCAAAACAAGACTAAACAAGCCTTTACACAAAAATTGCAACAACAAGCTCAAATTGAAAAAACACACCTGCCACAATTATTGTCGCGTGAAGATTTAAAAATTCGTTGGCAGATGAACTCTCGTCAAAGTGTTCACCAAGTTGCTAGTAAGCCTGATTTTCCGCAACCCGTTTTTGCTTTTAATCATGGTAAGACGCCACTTTACTTAGCAACTGAAATTCAAATTTTCGAAATTAATCACCCCTGGGTGATAACTCCTGGTGCTCGGCTTGCTTATAGTCATTGGATCCTTCGTAATGTGATTGATTAATCTTGAGATTTGGCTCTAGGATTTTTATCGTTGGCGCTAGCCTTCTAATACAAATAATCCCCATCAAAATGGGGATTAAATCTACCCTTGACACTTGTCAAGGGTGTAAGTGCGCATTGACCTCATTTCACTCGGTCTGCTGATAACCATACAATCAATTTTTCTCGTTATTTAATTGAGCATATTTTTAATTCAATTTATGTTTTCACCTAAACTAAGATTGTTATGTTTTAAATATTTAAAAAGTGTTGCGGATTACGCTGTTTTAAGCCAATTTTTTTAATCGTTCTGTGCAAAGAATCTTTATAAGTTTGGTAACAAATTTTGAATAACGGTACTGTAAAATCTGTGAATCTAAATTGAAATCATTATTTTGATGTTAGGAGTAATCAAGATGGACGAAAAGAAAGTATTAAAACCAATTGATGAAATGCTCATTGATCCATGGCAAGTTGATATTCAAGAATTGTTTGAAGCTTCTGTCAATGAACCTGACGAAATCAAAAGGAATTTGTATGATTCCCTATATACTTATGTTTTGCAAAAAAGACAAGAAGATATTATTAATCGTCCTGGCTTCGTTATTTAGCCCTCTAAAAAGCCTGCTGAGGGCTTTTTATTTTTGCTTTGGTATAAATACATATAAACAGTCTCAAAATCGCTAGAAACGAGAAATAAGGCCCTTAAAAACGAATATAGCAGTTAGATTCTTGTTGAGATTCAGAAAAACTAACTGTTTGCTGTCAATGGTAGCGGACGAGCGTAGCGTGGGAGCATAAGGAATTGACAGCTCTAAACCAGTCTTAACACTGAAATTGCGAAAGCCAAAGTTTTATAGAAACTTTGCTTTCCTGCCTAACGGCGAGTGAAAAAGCAGTCAAGCTGGCTCAGCTTGGACGGGGTTCGGGGCGTCAGCGCCCGAATTAATGTGGCTTGCCACACCTTTTATGCAACGAACAGAGTGAGGCGCAAGGAGCATAGCGACTGGAGTTTAATGTGAGCCGTTTTTTGGCTCACTCCTTTGTGTTTTTTTGTTTTAGGTTTGTATCTCGTACAGTGGTGCCTCTTATATACCTCTTTTATAAACCTCTTTTAAACCTCTTTTAGACCCCT
>NZ_BJDI01000026.1 GCF_005405065.1 Lactiplantibacillus nangangensis
GTTTATCAACGAGGTTTTGTCTGTTTATCAACGAGGTTTTGTCTGTTTATCAACGAGGTTTTTAATGGTGATCGTTGATAAACAATCGTTGATTTTATATAATAGTTATGGAGGTGTGATTATGAGCAATGAACTTATAAAATATGATCCTGAACTTAATACCATTCCGTTACGTAAATTCACCCCTATTGAAATGAATCTATTTTTTTCAATTATTTCTCGTATGCGTGATAAGGGAGATCAGACAGTTAGATTTTCTTTTGAACAACTTAAAGATTTGAGCAACTATAAACCGACTGCAAATAATCGCTTTGAAGATGATATTCAAAGAACTTATGAAAAGTTAATGGGACTTCATTTTGGAAGACGTAGTAAATCTGGATTAAATAGAGAAATGTTTGTTATGTTTACTAAATTCAGAATTGTTGGTGAAGCTGATTCTCCTTATATAGACATTGAAGTATATAAAGATGCTTTGCCACTTCTTAATAATTTAGACACGTGGGTTAGATATGCTTTAGCGGAATTTAGAGATCTTCGAAGCAGTTATGCTAAAACCGCTTTTAGATTGTTAAAAGGTTTCAGAACAACCGGTTATGCTTTTTTATCAAAAGAAGATTTTTTTGAGTTACTTGATATTCCTAAAAGTTATTGGAAAAAACCGGGAGACGTTGATAGATACGTTCTTAAACCAATCAGAGAAGAATTGACCCCTCTTTTTAGGGGCCTAACTGTTCGAAAGAAATATGGTAAAGGCCGCGGGAAACCAGTGATTGGGTATTCTTTTACTTGGAAGCCTGAAAAGAAAGACGCTAACGACTTCTCACAAGGTCAATTTCAAGATGAACGTCAAAAACTATTTAACATTCAGCATAATGGTGAATTAACAGAACATGAAAAATGGCGTGCCATTGATAAAGTTAAGGGGTTAACTCTAGGCTCTACTGAGAAACAAGCATTGGCTGAGAAACAAGCGGAACACGATAAAAAAATAAGAGATCAAGCAAGACAAGAAGCACTTGCTGAACTCCGAAAGGGGTTTGGAAATCATGCCTAAAACTATTAAAGAACTTGCTGACGAGTTTGGTGTATCAAAACAAGCCGTTAGGAAAAAACTAGATGCAAACTTTAGAGTGAAATATGTGCAAACCGTTCCTAGGAGCGGAGTACAAACCTTAGTTGTCAGTGACTCGGGATATTTGCTGTTAAAAAAGCATTTCGATGGTGGCAACAACCAGGAACCAAGAGAGAAAGCATTTACTAGTAACGCTGGTAATAGGAATACAGATACAATAGAATTGCTCAACCAACAATTGGCAATCAAAGATAGCCAAATTAAAGAAAAAGATGAACAATTAAAATCAATGCAAAAATTATTGGATCAATCACAACAACTACAATTGATGACTGAAAAGAAAGTTGAAGAACTTGAGACCACTACTTCTATAAAAATTAAATATGATAATCTAAATTTAAAACAAAAAAGTAACGCTTGGTGGAAATTTTGGTTAAAAAATAAGACATGATAACATTTAAAAAAAATGTTATCATGTCTTATAGGAAGATGCTTATTTTTACAACTCAAGCTCATAAACATTTTAGCTTTGTTTTATAGGCCCTGTAAAAAATTGACTGCCATCAATTGAACTTTAGGCCTGTTCAACATATTTGTTAATATTATCAGATCCAATCCGTAATGTATCTTAAAGCCTGACTTTTCCTTAAGACACATTTATTTTACCACATAAGCTACAAAAAAATACGACCACCATAGAAAGCTAAAAGAACTAATTTTCTATGGTGGTCGTATTTTTTTGTAGCTATCAACGTTTTTCTACCACCTAACTATACATAAGACTATACGAGGACTATACTAAACTATATAAAACTATAATATTTACTATACGAGACTATACGCACCAGCTCTTAGGAACTTATTGCAGTAATGTTCTTTATTGCAGAAAAAAATTATAGAAAAAGAAAGGGAAAGTCATTATGGATAATAAATCAAATAAAGATGCTTTATCTCTCATAAAAAAAAATCAAGCAGAGACTGGTTACGAAGGAAGCATACAAGAATATGAACAATTGTATTCCCTTTTTGTTAATCACGGATACAAACAAGCGCAAATTGCTTTTGCACGTTTAAGTGATATATCAAATTACCTACCTCTACTCAAATCCGGTCCGCTTTCTCTATATATTCTATATGTACTAAAAGCTAACAATGATCGGGGAAGTTCTTTTTGGTCAATAGATGCATTAGCAAAGAAATTACAAACAACTACCAAATCTATAACTAACTGGAATACTAAACTTATTGACCTTGGATTAATTCATCGACTTAAAGGACTAGGAAAATCAACCACTACTGTGTTGTTACCAACCAGTCCCATAATCATAAATGAAAAAACTCAAGAATCTATAAAGCTACTAGAAAAAATAAATTATAAACTTCAAGCATATGTAATATTTAAAAAAGACAATAAATATATCACTTACAGATTCTTTGAGTCCAATATAAAGTACAAAATCAATAATCCTATAATAATTTTAAGTGTTGAAGAGGATATGATTTCAGATATAAGCGATTCTCAAACTGCCTATACTGACATAGACGCTGTTGATGGTTCTAAAATAGATGAAATTACACAGTTACTTCTTGAAACAGAAATATCCGGTAGTGAATCAACAAAAACAAAAGAAAAAATAAGATTATTGGTTGATTTATATCAAACTTATTTAAGAAAATAAAAATCAGGGGTTATTTTCTTCAAATCACCCCTCGAAAACATTGAAAGAATAACCCTCAATATCTATAATATAGATGTTGGGGGTTATTTGTCATTATATACTAAAAATAACTTCTTCTATTTGTCATCAATACTAAACAATAATTTGTACAAAGTGATTATTTCTTCTAGTTCTTCACGCGATACATGATCGACAATAGTTTCATCAGTGACATGTCTTGCCCGTAAATCTAAGGCTATGGTTTGATCTAATAATACTTTTCCATATACTGTTTGACTACTAGTTAGTCGATGATACATTGGAAAATTACGCTTGGTACTGCTAATTGGAGCCACAATCGTCATGTTACTTGTCTGACAGACTAGATCATTGCTTAGCGCAATGGCTGGCCGCTTATTCATCTGTTCATGACCACGGCTTGGATTAAAGTTAACATAAAATATATCACCTTGGCTTACCATTGAAGTTCATTACCTTCTGACTTTCCCCAATCAAGCTCGTGATCCCTTTTCCCGTCATCTTGCCAATCCTTAAATAGTTCGTGAATATTGGTTGGGTTCTTTTTTATTGGTGTTAAAACAATTGATCCATTTTCAATGGTTATTGTCATATCTTGGTTATCATCTAATTTCAGTTGTTTAATAATTTGGCTAGGAATTCTAGCAGCTTTCGAGTTTCCCCACTTTGCTAAGCGTGTTTGTTCTTTAATAAGTTCCATATTTTCCCCTCCTAAATTATTATTACAAGTCAAGTATATCCCGTGTAGATACACAATGCAAATATTCTTACTGGAGGTCATTTACATGCAACAAGTTGTCTTACCCATAAAAGATTCAAACGTTCTTAAAGAGGTTCAAGATACGTTACTCAATAACTTTAAAGCTGGCCGACGTAACTATACGATTTTTCAAGTTGGTAAAGC
>NZ_BJDI01000027.1 GCF_005405065.1 Lactiplantibacillus nangangensis
GGTTGCCTAATCAAAGTACGATTAGGCAACCTCATGTGAAATATAACAAATTACCAACAACAGTTGACAAAGAACCGGGTTATCAAGACAGTTTGTCGTTGATAACCCTTGCTATTTATGTACTTATCCCTAATTAGCCTTGTGCCAGCACTTGGGCAGGTTGCGTCAACCAAGTCGTAATTTCCTGACAAATCTGATTTGGCGTCCGATCATCCGTATTAACGACTAGGTCCGCGGCCTGCGCATAACTGGTTGCTCGTGACCGCTTTAAGTCAAATAAGGCCTGCGTATCCAACGAATTTACTAATGGCCGCCCAGTGTCTGACGCGACCCGTGCTAAAATCGTGTCATCCGACGCCGCCAACCAAATGACAGGGGTCGAACTCGCTTTTAAAGTCTGCACATTAGCTGCCACCGTGGCTGTCCCACCGCCCGTTGAAAGAATGCCGGGCCGTTTTAAAGCCGCTTGCAAGGTAGCTTGTTCCAAGGTCCGAAACTGGGCCTCCCCCTGCTGCGCAAAGATTGCTGTAATTGGTTGACCCGCGCGCTTAACAATTAACTCGTCTAAATCGGCATGCGTCGTTTCGAGCTGCTGCGCCAACAACCGCCCAATCGTCGTTTTACCACTACCCATGAACCCTATTAATATCGCTTCCATTAGTTTTTCCTCACTATCTGATAGTTGGCCGCCTGCAGTAATGTCACAGCAACATCATGGGTCGCTGCGTTACCAAAAGTCAATTGCAGCACACCATCAACTTCTTCACGAATCTCTAAAATATGAATATTGACCAAATTTAATTTAGCTTCTGATAATAACTGTGTAACCGCCGCAATCGTGCCGGGACGATCCGGAATATTTAAGAAAACATCGTAAAAGTTTGGTAAACTACCCAACCGCTCCGGACCTAAGTGATCCCGTGTCGTCTTAGCTGCTGTAAAGAACGCTGTTAAACTTTCACCATCACCGGCTGCTATTGCGGTAGTGACGTCAGCTAAAGCCCGTTGAAAGGCTTCTAACTGAGCGACTACAACTGCCGAATTAGTCGTTAGAATCGCGGTCCACATTGTCGGATCAGACGAGGCAATGCGCGTTAAGCTTTTAAAGCCCCCAGCGGCTAACCGCAAGCCCATCGGCGACTCAGCCAAGGCTACTTGCGTCTGGTTCACTAACGCCGCGGCAATTACATGCGGCAAATGGCTCAACTGACCAACTAGCCGATCATGTTGCTTCGGCGTGACCGTTAACCATTTCACCTTAGTTGCTGCTAACAAGGTTTTGAGCTGCGTAATGGCCGCTTTTGGTGCAAGTCCCGGTACCAAAAAGTAGAACGCATTTTCGAACAGATCCGCGCGACCGGCCGTGACCCCCGACTTATGTGAACCCGCCATGGGGTGCCCACCAATAAACGTAACGCCACGAATTTGTAACGGTTTGGCCGCCGTTAGGACCGTCTGCTTCGTACTACCCACGTCGGTAATCAAGACATTCGGTTTTAGCGTCAACTTCCCTAACAACTGCAAGTCCTCACAAATCACACTCACTGGACCGGCTAAAATAATCACGTCTGCTTGGGGTGCGGCAATTGAGAAATCGCGTACCACTTCATCAACGATTTGATGCTGTTGCGCATAAGTTAAACTAGTTGAGCGCACGTCGCTGCCCACAATTGTGACGTCCGGATGCGCGCCTTTAATGGCTAACGCCAACGAACTCCCAATCAAGCCGAGTCCATGGATTAACACTGTTGTCATGCCAACACCTCCATCGTTGGAATTAATTGCGCTAAATCGTCAAAAAAAGTCGGGTAAGAAATATTAATGGCTGCCGCATCGCTCAGCTGAAGTGGTGTCTTTAAACGTAACGCTGCGATTGCGACCATCATGCCAATACGATGATCACCGTGACTAGCGAGCTGCGTCGTTTGGACCGATCATGTGCGCCGACCATCGATGACAAAGCCGTCTGGCCGTTCTTCGATAGCAATGCCTAACTTCCGTAACTCTGTGCAAATTGTCGCAATACGATCCGTTTCTTTGACCCGCAATTCGCCCGCACCACTAATCGTCGAAACGCCATCCGCGGTCGCCGCCAACAACGCGACTAGTGGTAATTCATCGATAACAGCGGGGATATCTGCCGCCGTCAAAGTTACTGGGTGTAATTTAGCCGCCGTCACAGTAATATTGCCTAAAGGCTCACCAGGGTTAGTGAGTGGTTCAATCGTGACGTGACCACCCATCCGTTGTAAAACAGTCAGCAGGCCGGTCCGAGTGGGATTTAACCCAACCCGTTTCAAAGTCACTTTAGAGCCAGGGACGATGCTTGCGGCAGTCAAGAAAAATGCCGCTGCCGACATATCCCCTGGTACCGTCACTGCTTGACCTTGTAAGTGCGGTTGAGGCTGCACGGTGATCGTCCGTTGATCAGACGCCGTGACGACCGATGCACCAAATGCATTGAGTAACCGTTCCGTATGGTCGCGAGTCGGCAGGGTTTCAATAATCGTGCTAGGGGCATCCGCTTGCAACGCCGCTAAAATCAAAGCACTCTTCACTTGCGCGCTTGCCACCGTCATTTGTGTCGTCGTCCCATGTAACTGGCGACCATGAATGTGCATGGGTAAATGGCCATCGGTTAAGCTGATGTCAGCCCCCATCTTTTGTAACGGTTGTTGCACCCGAGCCATCGGGCGTTGGCTAAGTGAGTCATCGCCAATCAACGTCGTGTCAAAGGGTTGTCCGGCCAATAAACCAGCTAGTAATCGCGTCGCAGTACCAGCATTCCCTAATTGAAGTGGCTGACTCGGTGCCGTTAACCCATGTAAGCCACGGCCAACGACTTGCACTGTGGTTGCTTGCCGCGTAATTTGCGTCCCCATTGCCTGTAAAGCCGTTAAAGTCGATAAACAATCAGCAGCGGGCAGAAAATTTGAGATTGTCGTTACCCCCGTGCTAATTGCGCCTAGCATTAAGCTACGATGTGAAATACTTTTATCGCCGGGAACCGTTAAGCTTCCTTGTAACCCAGACATCGGTCTTGTCATTAAATTTTTCTTCATTAGTTATCAGCCACCTAATTAATTTGATAGTAGCACCACACCATTGACGGCGTGAAGCGCTTGATAAGTCGTTCATTTTTTTGTAAAGTGACATTTTTTTCATTTGTCAGCACGTATGCGGCTTGATTTTGTTGATAAGCCTGATAGGCTAAATATTTACTGCTAGCGGTCTGCAGAACGACTGGTTGCACCGTGCGTTGTAACAACTGAGCAGTCGCTGCATGAGTGTAACCGATGCGATTATCCGCATCCAACCGTTGCACAACGACTAACGGATCCAACCGCGTCATAAAACAGTCGATTAGCGTCATTTGCGCCAACAGTGCATAATGCACATCCCCCCAACTGGCGTCTAAACTGGTCGATTTGAAAGCGGCCGGAATAATGAGTGCGTCCCCAGCATAAGCCGCTAAATTAGTCAGGATTTCTTCAAAACTGAGATGATCAATGATGGTCGCTTGCCCCGCAAAATGGGCGGCATTATAAGTTTGAGCCGCCGCATAACTATCCGTTGCCGCCGGGCCTAAAGTATGCAACCGCATCTTAGTAGTCCCGTAACTCGGTACGGTATTCGGTCAACATGGCTTGTAACCGGGCCAAATTGCTGCCGTCAAAGGTGGCCGTAATTGCTCTGACCAGTTCGATTGCCACGACACTTTCAACAACGATCGACGCTGGAACGATAGCCGTCGTATCTGACCGTTCCACACTCGCTTTTTTGACTTCCTTGGTTTGAATATCGACACTTTGTAACGGTTTGTATAAGGTCGGAATAGGCTTCATCGCTGCTTTTACGATAATCGGCATTCCATTGGTCATCCCGCCTTCAAAACCGCCTAAGTGATTCGTTAAACGGGACCAGCCAGTGTCGGCATGCCAATCGATCTCATCCATCACTTGGCTCCCGTAATGGGCCGCAGCATCAAAACCATCACCAATTTCGACCCCTTTAATTGCGTTCACGCCCATGACCGCCGCAGCCAACTGACCATCAAGCTTCGTTTGCCAATTGGTATAACTCCCTAGGCCGGCTGGCACATTTTCAGCAACGACGCGAACGACCCCGCCGAGCGTATCACCGGCCTTTTTCGTCGCCGTGATCAGCTCGTGAATTTCATCAACTTTAGTGTTGCCCGGCAACCGTAAATCGTTTTGTTCAATTGCCTGTGTAAGTGTCGCAACCGTTGCAGTCGCAGCCGCTAACACTTTGACCGTCCCAATCTGTTGCACATAGCCCACTAAGTTGATGCCTAACTGCGCTAATAATTGTTTGCAGATTTGACCGATGGCGACCCGCATCGCCGTTTCACGTGCAGACGACCGTTCTAAGACATTGCGAAGATCACGATGGCCGTATTTCATGCCACCGACCAGATCCGCGTGTCCCGGTCGTGGTCGCGTGACGCGCCGAAGCGTATTATCGGCTGTCGCTGGACTAACTGGATCCATAATGTCGTGCCAATGCGCATGATCACGATTCTGAATCGTCAACGCAATCGGCGAGCCTAAAGTGATACCATGGCGCAAACCACCAGTCACAATCACCTCGTCATGTTCGATCTGTTGCCGATTGCCACGGCCAACCCCACCTTGACGGGCGGCCAGCCCAGCGTTAATGGCGTTAATATCTAGTTCTAGCCCGGCAGGGACACCGGTCAAAATCCCCGTTAATTGGGGGCCGTGTGATTCTCCGGCTGTGACGTAATCAATCATTTGAAAGTTCCTCCTTAGAAGTTGACACGGCTTTTGGCGTGCCAGACGTTTGCGTCCCGCGTTGGGTTTGGTACTCACGCGAGTTAGCCATGATGGCTTCGTAAATGGCTTGTAAATACGGCGTATGGGCTGTCTGCCGACTTTCCTTAGCCACTCGGTCTAAAACAACCGTTTCACGTTTCGCGTCTAAAACGGGTAATTGGTCGGCTTGTTTGAGCTCACCAATGACCGTGACCGTTTCAAACCGCTGATTTAACAGTTTTACGATGCGGTGATCAATCTGATTAATTTGACGACGTTCGTGCGCCAATGATCGACTAGGACCAAGTGCCCAAACCGTCAATAAGACCAACGCTAAGCCGGCTAGTGCAATCACTAAATCGAACCGCATGGCCGCACCGATACTTTGTTTTGATAACCAACCGGTTACTAGCGGAATGGTGAACGAAGCGATACTCCCAAATGTGAAGTAAAGACCTGTCACCCGACCTTTAATATGCGGGTATAATTTTATGAGTAAATTCACACCCATTTGTAAGACGCCACCGGCTGCCGAGAACCCAAAGACAAAGGCAGCAAGCATCGATAACCAAGCCAGATTTGTGTAACTAACAACGCCTAAAGTAATTAGTGAGATTAAGTTCATTGGAATCAATAACTGTTTTTCTGCCAAGCCTAACCGAAGTAATAAGAAAATGACGATCACCCCGGTAATGGAGCCAATACTGTATAACGATAATAATAAGTGGGCAACAACTTGGTGATAGCCCATCTCGGTAGTGACAAATAAACTGATCCATTGCGTGTAAAGAATCATTAAAGCCATCGAAGTGTAGCCATAACCGGCTAAACCAATTGTCGCAAGCCAACGCCGCGACTTCGATAACGTGGACGTAGTCTGGGTCGTTGCCGCATCCGCTTGGTTTTTGGCTGGGAACTTTTGCCGATTCAACAGCCAAGCGTTAACGACTAAAATGGCTGCTGGCAACATGAAGGACCACCCGTACCACAACTTGTTCGTCTCGAGGCTCACCACGAGTAGCGGCAAAATAAACTCGCCGATTGAAACGAAAGCTTTCAGTAAAATATTGGCTGAACCTTGCTTGCCCCCCATTTCAATAAAGGTCGTGTACGTGCCAGAATCTAACGCTGAATTCGCAATTCCCGCTAATACTGCCAAGGCATAGGCAACTTGGATATTTTTGACGACTGCCATACCCACGAAGAACACGAAATAGCTCAGCATCCCAATATTGATAAAGACTTTACGGCCGTAACGATCCGATAAACTCCCGAAAATAAAGTAAGCTAACAAACGACCAATGCCGACCCCCGAAACCACATAAGAAACGGTCGCAATTGGGGTCTGCCAATGTTGACTCAAGGCCTGCATGTTTTGCGCTAAGATGATCAAGCCGAGGCCGTGAACTAAATAATTGAGGTACAAACTCACAGACAACTGCCGACGATTCGTGTTACTCATAAAAATCACTCCTTCAACGATTCAACTGAAACTGAGGATAAAAAAAGCCAGCTAGATTTTGAAAATCTAGCTGGCGGAAACCCATTCAGTGTTGAATAAGTGTGATTATTCCAGCTAGACTTTCAACGTGTCTAGCTGGCCAAGACAAATCTGACTTCGCTAACCTTAGACACGAACGTGTGGACGTCCGCATCTAAGAAACCGATCCGGACGTTACCTAAAGTAATAGAAGCCGAAATAATACGCGTTAGTTGGTAATAGCTGAGTCATAATTATCTGTCCTTTCCGTTAAGTTGTTGTTTATATTAAAACATTCTCATTTTACGATGTCAATACTAATTTTATTTTAATCTAATTCTTTCACAACTCGCTTCGACGGGTATGCTAAAATAAAAACCGTCATTATCACAAGGATAACAACGGTCTCGAAACGAATTGGCTTGAATATACGTGCTAATATATTACTTCGTTTCAGAACCATTATAACAGATTTATTGGCTGTTGTATTTACTTGCTCGTTACATGTTACCCATTTCTTACCAATTGTGAACTTTCCTTACAAACGACCAATATTAACCTTTAAAAGGAGCCTTTCAATGTCTAAAATTGCTGTCTTATCGGACATTCATGGCAATGCGACTGCCCTAGCAGCTGTCTTAGCCGATGCCCAAGCCCAACACGTCACAGAATACTGGACTGTTGGCGACACGACCGTCCGCGGACCAGAGCCTGAGCGCTGTTTACGATTACTAGATCAGGTCCACCCCACCGCAGCCGTCCGTGGTAATCATGAAGAAAATTATCAAAAAGTGCTCAATGCAAATCCAGAAACCTTTACAAAACCGAAACAAATCATGGCCACAATTTTGACCCATTTTGACCGTCAACAGTTAAGCCCAGCACACTTTAAACAGTTATTAGACTTACCGATGATCCAGACTAAAAAGGTAGGCCCGCTCACGATCAGACTCCAACACGTGTTGCCAACCGTTGTTAGCGGCCACAGCTTAGCCCCAACTGAAAGCCAGGCCAACTTTGACCGCGCTGCCAGTGGCGACCCCGATATTGTCATTTATGCGCACACCCACCAGCCCATTATGCGATATTCGACTAATGGCCAACTGATCCTCAACGCTGGCACAGTCGGTTTGCCAACAGCCGTGCGCCCTGCGTTACGACAACCTAAGGCGATGTACCTGATTCTCACGATCGATGACAGTGGCTTACAAGCCATCGACTACCGACAAGTCGCCTTTGACTGGCAACGCGCCATTGACATTGCGACTGATCTCAGCCTGCCCTACAGTGAGTTCTACGCGGCCACGCTACGGACCAACGCGTATCAATATGCCCCTAGCGCTGTTGCAGCCTACAATGGCCAACACGAAATGGCTGCACAGGCCCGGGCCATTTTAATGAAAACGATCTAATGAAAAAAAGGTGAGAACGCGAGGATAAATAGTTTCAATCTGGCATCATTTCTGTATACTGTTAAAGTCAGCCATTTTGTGGTTGGTTTTAAGAGAGGAGTCAGAACGATGTACTTTAAAAAAGCAACTTTAGACGATATCGACACAATTATTGATATCTTAAGCGATGGTCGCAATCAACTAGCCGAGGCTGGTGTCAACCAGTGGCAAGGCGACTATCCATCACGGAACCAAATTACTGCTGATATTATGCAAGGTTCAGCCTACTTGTTTAATTCAGCGGATGACGCCACAGTCGGCGCGGTCGCGGTCGTCCCCTCACCGGATGCGACTTACGATACCGCCAATGCGAACTGGCTGAATACGACCGACCCATACGTCGTCATCCATCGTGTTGCAATCCATTCGACACACGCTGGTCACGGTTATGCGACACAATTATTCGAAAAAATTATTGCGCATATTACCAGTGAACATCCTGAAATTAAAAGTATTCGCATCGATACCCACGCCGACAATCAAGCTATGCAGCATTTAATTGCTAAAATGTCATTTGAACGCGTTGGTGAAATGGTTGGTGTTTACCATCTAGATGATGTTTGCTATGTTTACGAAAAACTGATCAAATAACCACGAAGTCCCTGCACTAGTCTGGCTAACAGCCGCTAATGCAGGGACTTTTATGTTTATTCTAAAGCTTCGATGGCCCGATATTTTGGGGTCCAATCAATTGTTTGAGTTTTAAGCACGGGCTGTTGTTGAAAATACGTCAGTTGGGCCTGCCGTTCAAGTTTATCTAAAAAGGTATACCCTTGTGGCGTCACAAAATTTGTGAATTTTCTCCGTAATTCGGCTAAGCGAATCATTGGAAATTGCACGTAACTCGTAATTGGAACAATTAGTCCAGTATCGTTCGCTGAAAAGTACCGGACTAGCTCATCATAGTCATCGTGCTGGATAAGTTCGCCGATTGCTGCTAACTTCTGCGCATCAGCCTTGATGGGTTGATCACAAGTGATGAATAGATTCACCCCACCATTGGGGCCAGTCGTGTAGACAAATGCCTGAAACGGCTCAGCAAAGAAACGCCGCCGGTATTCGATTACCTTTTTCCCAGTGATAATTGCGGCTGTATTTTCAGGATGCAGCGACAACAATAAAGTCGGAACTAGTGGTTGCAGTGGTATTGTCATTGGTCACACCTTCTTCATTTCAATCCGCCTCGCAAATTCAGGGCTGACGATCATTTTAAGCGCCACAGATCATGGCAACAACCTAATTGTACAGGTCAAGAGTTGAAATTAATAGCCTGTCTATTTAGATTAAATAACCCAGTCTTTTTCTAGCTACTTAACTTATCTTGCCCCTAATAAAAGATTACCTAAACAATATTAAGACCACTTAACTGAGTAACTTGTTCTCCAGTGCTTGTGGTGCCGTCTAAGACATAATCAGCTGTGGCCGAGACAGTACGGTCGTGTGTTACAAATAGTGATCGAGCCTCATTTAAATACGTTTTCGTCCAGTTCATAATCTCGGCTCGTGAACTTTCAGAGAAATCTCTGATTAGACGTCTTGCAAATGTAATATCTAATGGTGTTCGCAAGTAGATCACCGTGTCTATATATGGCTTTAAAACAGCATGTTCGTAGCCAAATGGAAAATCAAGCAAAATAACACTAAACTGATTACTATCTATCGCGGCTGTTAGCGCTGCCATTAGTGTTGAAAGATCATATTGATTAACTGCCTTACCAAAGTTTGCCAACAGTTGCTTGACGGTTGGCGCGGAGGGTAACGCATCAATACTATAATCATCAAATGATACGACACAAGCATTATCAATACTTTGGCTTAAAGCAAATATTAGTGTCGTCTTTCCGCCTGCTGTAACCCCACTCACCACGATAACTTTGGTTTTATGCATCATGTTCTCCCCTTACAATCAATCCGATCATCTGACATCTGACCACAACTGAATAACCATCGATCCATTTACAAGCATGAAATTTTGCAAAAAAAATAGCAACGTCATAAATACGTTGCTACCTTAGTAATACCGGCGATCGGGGTCGAACCGATACTCCCTCAACGGGAACTGGATTTTGAGTCCAGCGCGTCTGCCAATTCCGCCACGCCGGCATAATAAGAATTGGACTTGTTACTGATTAGGTTACTATTCCTATCAGGAAAGGTGGTAACCGGATTTGAACCGGTGATGAAGGTTTTGCAGACCTCTGCCTTACCACTTGGCTATACCACCATCATTTTGCCCAACCCAAATTGGGTTAGCTGGATTCGAACCAGCGCATGATGGAGTCAAAGTCCATTGCCTTACCACTTGGCTATAACCCAATCAAAGGGCGGTATGTGGGAATCGAACCCACGCGTGCCGGAGCCACAATCCGGTGCGTTAACCACTTCGCCAATACCGCCATCATGGCAGGGATAGTAGGAGTTGAACCCACATCGATGGTTTTGGAGACCATTGTTCTACCATTGAACTATATCCCTATAAAAAATGGAGGGGAGTGGATTCGAACCACCGAACCCGAAGGAGCGGATTTACAGTCCGCCGCGTTTAGCCAGACTTCG
>NZ_BJDI01000028.1 GCF_005405065.1 Lactiplantibacillus nangangensis
TAGGCATAATAAAATCCCCTTAAGATTGATAGATGAATTATAGTTTTTCATCTGTCAACCTTAAGGGGACTATAGCAATTTGTAAGCAAGCGCCTTTTTATCATGTTTGCAGGTATTTTAGTGATCTTCAACATTAGTTTTTAGCTGGTTCAGAAATGCAATGGCTGCTTCGGATAGCGGGCGACCCTTGAGCCAAACTAAACTTGCCTTTGAATCAATCGGGGGTGCTAAGGGAACGAAGGTTAATCCCGTATGACTGGTATTAATAATATTATCCAGGCAGAGCGCCGCACCAACGCCAGCGTTGACTAGAATCGATGCATTATAAAGTAAGTTATATGTCGAAATCACGTGAAAGTCGTCGGTAGTGTGACCGAGCCAGTTTTCGAAAAGCTCATTGATGCCATTTTGTTGCGGGGTAATGAGATCGATTTTGGTCAACTCGGCCGCACTGATGGTAGTCTGACGGGCTAGCGGGGAACTATTTGGCAATAGTAATCCCCAACGACTCGCGCCGGGTAAGCGCAGAAAATGATAGCGTTGATCCATCAAGGGCGTCATCACAATAGCAAAATCGAAGACGCCGGTTTGAAGGCGTTCTGTGGCGGTATTGCCGTCAGTACTGAATAAGTTGACTTGAATGCCAGGGTGTTCGTGTTTCAACGTGTTGATCGTTTGTCCAACGGTTGTCATCATTTGTGATTCGCCGCAGCCAATTAACACTGTGCCGCTGATCGTTTTGGTCTGGTGGATATTGGTTACTGTCTTATCGACAAGCGCCATGATTTGGCGGGCTTGGTTTGCCAAATAAAGGCCATCTGAGGTGAGCTGAATCTCGCGACTGCCACGCTCAAAAAGTGGGACCCCCAGTTCATCTTCCAGTGCTTGTAGCTGTCGTGAGACTGTGGGTTGTGAAACGTGCAGTTGACGGGCAGCACGACTAATATTCTTAGCATTGACGACGGTTAAAAAGTAGTTTAAAACGCGTAGTTCCATGTAATCCACTCCTTATATAACTTATCTGTATAGTTTACCATTTAACATAAGCATTAGACATATATTAATCACGCCCTTATACTGGATTTTGTTAATTACAAGGGAAAGTCGAGGCCGTGCAGATGTTAACGAAAGTTCAAGCAACTTTACAAGCCGTATTAAATGGTGAGCCCGTTTCGGTAATGACACCAACTTGGGCGATTATCGAGCAAACGACTTATAAAAATAAGCGCTTGTTAGCAAAATATAATCAGTTTAATGAAACTGAGGCGGGTCAGCGCGCACTGTTAAATCAAGTTCTTCCGCAACCATTAGCGGAGAGTAGCAACCTTTCAGTGCCATTTCACAGTGACTTTGGCCGCCATATTTTTATTGGCGAACGGGTCTTTATTAATCAGGATTGCATGTTTACAGATATGGGCGGGATCTATTTGGCGGATGACGTCTTGATTGGCCCCAAAGTCAGTTTGATTACGGTCAATCATTTGGAAGATCCACGCTATCGGCGACAAGTCCACCCGCAAGCCATTCATATTGAGCAGGGGGCTTGGGTCGGTGCTGGTGCGATCGTCTTGCCAGGCATCACGATTGGGGCGCACGCCATTGTAGGGGCGGGTGCCGTTGTGACGAAGGATGTGCCAGCGGATACGGTTGTTGTTGGCAATCCCGCCCGACCATTACGCAAGATTAAATTGGCCGAAAATCATTATGATCAAAAATAAAGTTGTTGTGATCACTGGCGCTTCTAGTGGCATTGGTGCCACGACTGCGAAACGTTTGGCTGACAAAGGGGCTAAGTTAGTTTTAGGTGCCCGTCGTGAAAGTAAGTTACAAAAACTAGTCGCCAAGATTGAACAAGCAGGCGGTCAAGCGGTTTATCAGGTCACGGATGTTGTTGATCCGGTCGCCAGCCAAAAACTAGTCCAGTTCGCTAAAGACACTTATGGCAAAGTAGACGTTCTCTTTTTGAACGCCGGGCTGATGCCCAACTCACCATTAGCGGAGCTTAAAACGGACGAGTGGAATCGCATGGTAGACGTTAACATTAAAGGGGTCTTGAATGGGATCGCGGCGATTCTACCAACGTTTAAGGCACAAAAAGTGGGTCAGATTATTACCACGTCGTCCGTGGCGGGTCTGAAAGCTTATCCTGGCGGCGCCGTTTATGGCGCAACCAAATGGGCTGTCCGTGATTTAATGGAAGTTTTACGGTTAGAATCAGCGCAAGCCGAAAGCAATATCCGGACGACCACGATTTATCCGGCGGCAATCAAGTCAGAATTATTGGCAACCATTACCGATTCGCAAGTGGCAAAGGGGATGGGCGCCTTATATGACCAATACCAGATTGACCCTGATCGTATCGCGAACATTGTGGCGTTTGCCATTGACCAGCCAGCGGATACGACGATTAGTGAATTTACGGTAGGACCAACGAACCAACCGTGGTAAATGAAATGGCGTAAAATATGAAAATAATTATGGTAATTGGTACTCCTGGTGCCACTACGCATTAGTGGTGACTAGCTAAGCTGGTACTAGGGGTGATGGACGTTGGCTAACGCTGACGTCTTTTTTGTACCGTGAAAAGTGAAACTTAACGGTGTTTCATGTATTTAAAAAGTGTAAAGATTTGAACTAGATTGTAAATTATGGCCAATTAAGGTGTCGATTGTGGTATAACTAAACTCTAACTATTGGTTAATGTTTGATAGTTAGTTATTGTTATCAATAAAGGAGCTTATGCTGTGAAATTTGTTAAACGCTTGTTATGGTCAGTTGCCTTGATCGTAGCAGTTATCTGGGGATTCCAAAATCGGACGACCCTAGTACCAGAAGTACGGGCCGCTGCTGGCTATACCCAGTCAAAGTTAGCTGCCGCTTTATCCGGTCAACTCGGCAGTAAGCAAATGGGAACTGAGGCAGATGACGCGACGATTGGCTCTTCGCGCACAGCGACTCAGCAAGTTGCGCCTAAAACGAGTCGGGCGCAGACGACTCAGTCAACGACTAGTGGGTCGACGACGACCGTGACGCCCACCCCGATTGAATCGATCGTCGAAGATGTTAACTTAGCAAAAACGTACTATTATTACTTTGATTCCGATTTGCCTTCAGCCGGCAGACAAGTTTTTAAGGATGCGATTGCGCAATATAATGCCACGGGATTAGTACACCTCGTTGCCGGAACAGCAGCCAAAGGTGACAACTCGATTGAATTCGCTTTGTATCACAAGAAGATGCCAAAGGGTGAAACGAGTATCGAACTCGGCCAAGGTGGTCCGAAGATCTATTCGCGGGTCAGCTTGCAAGGAACAAGTAGTCATAACCAAGCCAGAGCTAGTTTAAATGGTGATTATACTATGGCTTTCAGTGATGCAGTGGCAGTGCATGAATTAGGGCATGCCCTCGGTCTAGATCACAGTACGGATTTAAAATCAGTCATGTATCCAGTTAGTCAGGGCCAATCGCAATTGACGGCCAGTGATCTGGCGGGGCTGAAATCAATTTATCTAAAATAAAGTTTTAAAGGCGACTGTGGCGGTCGTCTTTTTTTGTACAATTTTATGGCTGAATTATTAAGCAACTTTGCGTACCAAGACTAATTTTAGTAGTCAGGGCTAAGGATAGTGGCCTTGTTAAAACCTATGCTAGTGCCTAACCCTGACCGATTTAAAATGGTAAGTGCGAATATTTGAACAGATAGTTAAACATGTTAATATAACGAGAGCACTATTAATGGCTAAGTGAACTATTATGCGAGTTTGCCGACAAATCAACTGGGGGGTGGCAGCAATGAGACGAAGCTCGCTCATCAATTTTACAATGATTATTTTGACGACCTTAACAATGACAACGCTGCCACTGACAGCTAGTCTGATCTCGGCCAGCGCTCAAACGGCGCTTCCGACGACGACTGTTAAGACCGATGCGGCAACTGATAAAGTTTTGTCAGGCACAAGTAGTATGGAAACAGCTAATGCCGCTCCGGCTGAGGCTAACAGTCCTGACGCAACTTCCGAGGATCCGGCAAGCAGTCAAAGTAGTACTAGTCGTCAGTCAAGTCGTGAGACGACAAGTCAAACATCGAGCTCACAAACTAGTAGTGCTACCAGTGAGCCAACTCGTAACGATAAACCTGAGCAAAAAACGGCCCTAACGAAAGCAGCGACCGTGCTAGCGGATGAAGCGACCATTCCTGAATCATTTGGGACGGTTACTTGGTCACTCAACGACGCTGGTGAGTTACATCTAAGCGGTGGTGATTTTGGTGATAGCCTGAAGCCTTACCAAAATGTGAATATGGTCAGCTACGGGAAGTCGCCTTGGGGGGCTTTAAGCGACTCAATTACGAAAGTGGTTATTGACGGTGAAATTACCGCAGCTCCTGGTGCAAGCTACAATTGTTTGTTTGCAAAGTTAAAATCGGTGACAGCTTATGAAGGACTAGAGAACTTCAATATGACCGGGGTCAAAAATATTACCGCGATGTTTTTCAGTAATACTAGCTTAAAAGCACTATCGGTCGGTAGCTGGGATGTTTCAACCATTACGTTATTCTCGTATGCCTTTTCAGCTTGTACGAGCTTACAAACGATTGATGTGGAAAATTGGAAATTTGAAAGTGCAATAGATTTGACTTATCTCTTTGATCAATGTTCGGCACTCAATGGGATCGACGTCTCAAACTGGATATTTCCAAATGTTTTGCGAATTACGAATCTTTTTTACAAATGTAGTAGTCTAACTTCAATTGATGTTTCCAAGTGGGATACATCTCATGTGAAATATATGGAACGGGTCTTTGCGCTCTGTCCACTGCTTAAAACTATTGATGTTTCCAAGTGGGATGTTAGTAATGTGACGGAAATGTATGCTCTTTTTCAAGGGTGCAAGGGGTTGGAAACACTGCCGATTGACAATTGGGATGTTCGTAAAGTTACGCGACTTGAACAAACTTTTGGCAGCATGGGGACCGCAAACTTGACCTTGAATTTTGACAAGTGGCAGACTGATAGCCTGACCAACGTTAATGAAGCATTCTATAACTGTAATGTTCAACGATTGGATTTACAGAGTTGGAATATCAGCAAGGTCACGGCTTTAAAAGAAGTTTTTGCTTATTCCAAATCGACCGAAATTGAAATTAGCGATTGGGATACAAGTAATGTGACAACGCTTGACAGCTTATTTGCCTATTCGGCTGTGCCAACGGTGGATATCAATACCAACGGGAGTCACTGGAATACAAGCAAGGTGACTAATATGGCGTCAACTTTTGTGCGTAGTCAAATAGCGTCGATCGATCTTTCAGGCTGGGATACGAGCAATGTGACCAAAATGAGTAGTATGTTTGTAGGAGCGCCCATTGAAAAATTGGACCTGAGTCATTTTGACGTCAGCAAAGTTGAGACGACTAGCGGCATGTTTAATAGCATGAAAGAGTTAACTGATCTGAATCTGGATAATTGGGATAACCAAGCGACCACCAATTGGGCGAACATGTTTTACACTTCATATAGCATCAGACATCTTAAGTTGGGACCAAAATTTCGGTTTTATGACACCAATGCTGGCTTAACTGCACCAAATTCAACGCCGCCGTATTTTGGTAAATGGTGTTACGAAGATGGGTCAGATGGTAAATACTATTCATCTGCTGAACTGATGCGGAATTACGATGGTGAGACGATGCCAGCGGGTGACTATTACTGGGCCAAACATGGGACCGTGATCATTAACTATTTAGACAGTGATGGGCAGCAGATTACCCCACCGAAAACCATTTATGGTGAAGTTGGCACCGCATATGAAACCCAGCCGATTACAATCGCAGGTTATGGCGATGTCATCGAGGAACAACCGGAAAATGCGTCGGGAACTTATGCTAAAGATGTGATTAATGTCAATTACCGTTATACCGGGATCGTGTCATTTGCCGCGGTGACGCCGACCATGAGTTTTAAAACGCAAGCGATTACGGCCGGCGAGACCAGTATTCCATTGACATCAGTTGGGTCTGGCATCAGCGTGCAGGATACCCGACGCAGTGGCTCAGAATGGACCGTTACGGCAAAATTGCTCGATGCTGGTTTTGTGAGTGACAGTAGTGGCACTAATCTTGGGGCTAAATTGTACTATCAAAATGGGACCAGTCTGACCGAAATCGGTCAAAATGAGTCCGTACCAATTATGACGCAGACGAGTACCAGTCGTGATCCGGTGACCATTACTGGTGACTGGCTATCAGAAAGTACCGGTCTAAAACTTCAGGTGACTGGTAACCAAGTTCGCGCTGAACAATATACGGGTAAACTTGAATGGGGTCTGACCGAGGGGGTGGCAAATAAGTAGCCCGAATAGAAAAATGTATAACAAGGGTTGGGTCAACTAAAACAAGGATTATTATCGAAACACAAGTAGCATATTGGTTTAAAAAGTCAGCCTTAATGGGGACTGTTTATAGTGATCCCAATTGCTCAATGAGTGGTGAGAAACGGCTAAATGTAAACACATTTATAGATAAATGATTACCTAACCAATAGGAATATAACATAAAAAATAGTTATTTATAATTATTTCGAAAAAATTAGTAAAAGTACTTGAACGTATAGTTAAATATGTTAATATAAAGGCGTGGTTATGAATACAGCATGTTGACTAGTTCAATTAACGAACACAAGTCACAGTTGACACGGCCAAGTGTGTTTTTGCTAAAGATGATAGCGTTCTCTGAAGCAAAGATTTGAAGGGTGCAGGACTGATTGAGATTCAGCGTCTTTATGTATCCAAAAACTGCGGCTGTCAGTTGAATGTTAAAGGTGCTTAAACATCAGGCCAAAACAGCTTATTTCCAGGCTTCATCCAGAGGTTCAGATTTAATTAGTTAAAGTTGAGTAACAGACAAAAAGAAGAGGGGTCAACATCATGAAAAAGATGCTTTTAGGTTTATTGCTTTCTGCAACATTATTAGGTGGTACCGCAGTTACAGCTAATGCAGCTGATGCGGCAACGGGTCAATCTGATGGGACAGTTTCATTTACTGGTGGTGATTTGACCTTGGATGCTACTGGTGCTGGGTTGGATTTTGGGTCCAATAAGATTACTGACCAGAAAGAAACATATAATAACCAAACGGCTAATTCAGGTGTAAAAGTTTCTGATTTACGTGGGACTGGTGCTGGTTGGAGTTTAAGTGTGACGCAACAAGCGCAATTTAAAAATGGTGATACGACGGATGCTAAAGAATTGAAAGGTGCAGCAATCAATTTAAATGGTGTCTTAGACACTAGTAATGTGGCGGGCGGTGCACCAACCTTAATAGCGGATTCAATTCCATTGACACCGACAGCAAGTACGATGATAGCTGGCGCTAAAGCGGACGCTGGCTTAGGAACAACTACTATCGTCTACGATACTTCAACACTAGATGTTCCCCAATCGGCTATCAAGCTAGCTGGTTCGAAATACACGACAACATTGTTTTGGAACTTGGGTGCGACACCAATCAATGATTAAAAATAAGTTGACATTGGGAGAACCAGCATTAACGCATGGTATACTTTGACTAGAGCCGTTTTCCTATAAAATTTGGGGTGATAGAAGTTGTTATCAAAGAGGCTTAAAAGTTTAATTGCGTTAGCGACCATGAGTGTGATGGCGTTCGTTGGGAGTGTTTCCGTGCAAGCTAACAATGTTGGCTTTACGGTGTCACCAGTTGCTTCGTCAAAACAAGTCGATAAACGCGCGTCGTATTTTGACTTGAAACTGAAACCAGGGACAACAGAAGCTGTTTCAGTGAAAGTTAAAAATACGAGCAAAGAAGCCATGACGATCAATACGTCGGTTTCAAAAGCGACCACGAGTATTAGTGGGGCGGTTGATTATCAGAAAGCAGTAGCCAATAAGAGTGTGGATTTACCTGCGGACCTGGGTAAGCTGATTACGACTCCAACTGAAAAAATCCAACTTGCAGGTGGCCAAACTAAGACAATTACTTATCAAATTAAGATGCCATCTGAAAGTTTCAATGGTGTCTTAGCTGGTGGAATTACATTCTTGAAACCAACTGAAAAAGGTAAGTCGAGTGGCGGCATGGCTATCAATAATCAGTATGCTTATACGATTGCGGTCGTTTTACACGGTGATCATGATTTGACCAAGAACGACTTGACCTTGGGCAAGATCAAGGCAAAGTTAGTTAACGCGCGCAATACCATCACGATTCCATTGGAAAATCATACTGCCGCTTTCTTAAATCAAGTTGCGACTAATGTTAAGATTTACAAACGTGGTGGCAGCAAAGTGGTTTATCAACAAAAAACGGCGCATGGTCAAATGGCACCTGATTCAATCTACAAAATGCCATTAAAAGTTGGCGATAAGACCTTGTCGGCGGGAAAATATACCGGGGTCGTCAAGGTCACGTCTAAGAAACAACATTGGACGTTCAAACAGAACTTTGAAATTACCAGCAACGAAGCTAAAAAATTAAATCAAAAAGCGGTCATTACGCAGAAACAAACGCCATGGCTATTGATCATTAGTTTGATCTTGTTAATCTTGCTAATTATCTTGTTATTAATTTGGTATATTCGTCGGAAACAGAAACGAATCAACGAATTGGAACAAGCGTTGAAGGATCAGGGTAAATAGGACAACACTTAAGAATGGGTCTTAGGACTCATTTTTTTTACGCTGAAATGATGTTCATAACCAATGACCAACAGATAAACTGAATTATTTTTGGTTACACGAACAAAAAGTGATCACTCTCCGAAAATTGAACTATAATGTAGTTGTTCCAAATAAAAGAAAGGAAGTTGTTTTTTATGGCTGCAGCAGTTGAAAAGACTAGTATTTTAGATGAATCAATGAGCGACGTATTTGATTGGAGTGACTCCAAGTTACCTGTTCGGGATGCAATTTGGAATCATTTCATGGATGACGACAATCATGATACGACTAAGACGTCTGACGAAGTAGCACCTTACATGAACATGGACGAGGGCAAGTTAAAGGATGCCGTCGAAAAGCTCTTGAAGGCTTAAAACAACTTAATTCTTAAAATTAAATTATTCACACGCTACCAGTTGTGCAGCGTGTTTTTTTGGTTCTAAAATATCTGTTGTTGGTAATCAAAAACTTGATTACTGGCAGCGGATTTTTTCGTATACTGTGAAGAGTGA
>NZ_BJDI01000029.1 GCF_005405065.1 Lactiplantibacillus nangangensis
CTTGGTTAAGTCCTCGACCGATTAGTATTAGTCCGCTTCACACGTCACCGTGCTGCCACTTCTAACCTATCTACCTGATCATCTTTCAGGGGTCTTACTTCCATATAGGAATGGGAAATCTCATCTCGAGGTCTGTTTCACACTTAGATGCTTTCAGCGTTTATCAGATCCATACGTAGCTACCCAGCGATGCGCCTGGCGGCACAACTGGTACACCAGAGGTATGTCCATCCCGGTCCTCTCGTACTAAGGACAGCTCCTCTCAAATTTCCTACGCCCGCGACGGATAGGGACCGAACTGTCTCACGACGTTCTGAACCCAGCTCGCGTACCGCTTTAATGGGCGAACAGCCCAACCCTTGGGACCGACTACAGCCCCAGGATGCGATGAGCCGACATCGAGGTGCCAAACCTCCCCGTCGATGTGGACTCTTGGGGGAGATAAGCCTGTTATCCCCAGGGTAGCTTTTATCCGTTGAGCGATGGCCCTTCCATACGGTACCACCGGATCACTAAGCCCGACTTTCGTCCCTGCTCGACCTGTCTGTCTCGCAGTCAAGCTCCCTTGTGCCTTTACACTCTGCGAATGATTTCCAACCATTCTGAGGGAACCTTTGGGCGCCTCCGTTACTTTTTAGGAGGCGACCGCCCCAGTCAAACTGCCCACCTGACACTGTCTCCCGCCACGATTAGTGGCGCGGGTTAGAGTGGTCATACAGCGAGGGTAGTATCCCACCAACGCCTCCACCGAAACTAGCGTTCCGGTTTCTATGGCTCCTACCTATCCTGTACAAGCTGTACAAACACTCAATATCAAGCTACAGTAAAGCTCCATGGGGTCTTTCCGTCCTGTCGCGGGTAGTCCGCATCTTCACGGACAATATAATTTCACCGAGTCTCTCGTTGAGACAGTGCCCAGATCGTTACGCCTTTCGTGCGGGTCGGAACTTACCCGACAAGGAATTTCGCTACCTTAGGACCGTTATAGTTACGGCCGCCGTTTACTGGGGCTTCAATTCTGAGCTTCGCCGAAGCTAACCCATCCTTTTAACCTTCCAGCACCGGGCAGGCGTCAGCCCCTATACGTCATCTTACGATTTTGCAGAGACCTGTGTTTTTGATAAACAGTCGCCTGGGCCTATTCACTGCGGCTGATCTTTCGATCAGCACCCCTTCTCCCGAAGTTACGGGGTCATTTTGCCGAGTTCCTTAACGAGAGTTCACTCGCTCACCTTAGGATTCTCTCCTCGACTACCTGTGTTGGTTTGCGGTACGGGTAGTTAAATACTCACTAGAAGCTTTTCTCGGCAGTGTGACATCAGACGCTTCGCTACTAAATTTCGCTCCCCATCGCAACTTGTCCTTAAAGTGAAAAGCATTTGACTCTTCACAAGACTTATTGTTTGGACATTCTAATCCAACAGAATGCACATCTTAGCCTACTGCGTCCCTCCATCGTTCAAACGCATTTAACTAGTACAGGAATATCAACCTGTTATCCATCGTCTACGCCTCTCGGCCTCGACTTAGGTCCCGACTAACCCTGGGAGGACGAGCCTTCCCCAGGAAACCTTAGTCATTCGGTGGATGGGATTCTCACCCATCTTTCGCTACTCATACCGGCATTCTCACTTCTAAGCGCTCCACAAGTCCTTACAGTCTTGCTTCACCGCCCTTAGAACGCTCTCCTATCACGTGACCTAATGGTCACATCCACAGTTTCGGTAGTATACTTAGCCCCGGTACATTTTCGGCGCAGGATCACTCGACTAGTGAGCTATTACGCACTCTTTAAATGGTGGCTGCTTCTGAGCCAACATCCTAGTTGTCTATGCAACTCCACATCCTTTTCCACTTAGCATACATTTAGGGACCTTAACTGGTGATCTGGGCTGTTCCCCTTTCGACGGTGGATCTTATCACTCATCGTCTGACTCCCGGATATGAATCAATGGCATTCGGAGTTTATCTGAATTCAGTAACCCAAGACGGGCCCCTAGTCCAAATAGTGCTCTACCTCCATGATCCTTAATCCGAGGCTAGCCCTAAAGCTATTTCGGAGAGAACCAGCTATCTCCAAGTTCGTTTGGAATTTCACCGCTATCCACACCTCATCCCAGCAATTTTCAACTTACACGGGTTCGGTCCTCCAGTGCGTTTTACCGCACCTTCAACCTGGACATGGATAGGTCACCTGGTTTCGGGTCTACAACCTCGTACTAAAATCGCCCATTTCAGACTCGCTTTCGCTACGGCTCCGACTTTTCAGTCTTAACCTTGCACGGGATCGTAACTCGCCGGTTCATTCTACAAAAGGCACGCCATCACGCATTAACGCGCTCTGACTTATTGTAGGCACATGGTTTCAGGAACTATTTCACTCCCCTTCCGGGGTGCTTTTCACCTTTCCCTCACGGTACTGGTTCACTATCGGTCACTAGGTAGTATTTAGCCTTGGGAGATGGTCCTCCCAGATTCCGACGGAATTTCACGTGTTCCGCCGTACTCAGGATCCTGAACTGAGAAAGCTTGATTTAATCTACTGGGCTATCACCATCTATGGCGGATTTTCCCAAATCCTTCGACTATCAAACTTTTTGGTAACTCAAATGTTCAGTCCTACAACCCCAAAGAGCAAGCTCTCTGGTTTGGGCTGTTCCCCGTTCGCTCGCCGCTACTTAGGGAATCGAAATTTCTTTATTTTCCTGCTGCTAATGAGATGTTTCAGTTCACAGCGTTTACCTCCGACTAGACTATGAATTCATCTAGCGGTAACAGTTGATTAAAACTGCTGGGTTGCCCCATTCGGAAATCTCCGGATCATAGCTTACGTACAGCTCCCCGAAGCATATCGGTGTTAGTCCCGTCCTTCATCGGCTCCTAGTGCCAAGGCATTCACCATGCGCCCTTGTTAACTTAACCTTATTTTCCAAAGGAAAATACGATTAATTGAGTTTAGCGATTAAACTTCTTTTAAAAAACTCAAAAAACGCGGTGTTCTCGGTTTCATTATGAAAAAATATATTTGATATTATCTAGTTTTCAAAGAACAAGTTT
>NZ_BJDI01000030.1 GCF_005405065.1 Lactiplantibacillus nangangensis
TTGAGAGTTAGACCTCTCAAAACTAAACAAAGTTTCAACAATCATGTGTAAGGTTTCCGTAATATTCCTTAGAAAGGAGGTGATCCAGCCGCAGGTTCTCCTACGGCTACCTTGTTACGACTTCACCCTAATCATCTGTCCCACCTTAGGCGGTTGGCTCCCGAAGGTTACCCCACCGACTTTGGGTGTTACAAACTCTCATGGTGTGACGGGCGGTGTGTACAAGGCCCGGGAACGTATTCACCGCGGCATGCTGATCCGCGATTACTAGCGATTCCGACTTCATGTAGGCGAGTTGCAGCCTACAATCCGAACTGAGAATGGCTTTAAGAGATTAGCTTGCTCTCGCGAGTTCGCAACTCGTTGTACCATCCATTGTAGCACGTGTGTAGCCCAGGTCATAAGGGGCATGATGATTTGACGTCATCCCCACCTTCCTCCGGTTTGTCACCGGCAGTCTCACCAGAGTGCCCAACTTAATGCTGGCAACTGATAATAAGGGTTGCGCTCGTTGCGGGACTTAACCCAACATCTCACGACACGAGCTGACGACAACCATGCACCACCTGTATCCATGTCCCCGAAGGGAACGTCTAATCTCTTAGATTTGCATAGTATGTCAAGACCTGGTAAGGTTCTTCGCGTAGCTTCGAATTAAACCACATGCTCCACCGCTTGTGCGGGCCCCCGTCAATTCCTTTGAGTTTCAGCCTTGCGGCCGTACTCCCCAGGCGGAATGCTTAATGCGTTAGCTGCAGCACTGAAGGGCGGAAACCCTCCAACACTTAGCATTCATCGTTTACGGTATGGACTACCAGGGTATCTAATCCTGTTTGCTACCCATACTTTCGAGCCTCAGCGTCAGTTACAGACCAGACAGCCGCCTTCGCCACTGGTGTTCTTCCATATATCTACGCATTTCACCGCTACACATGGAGTTCCACTGTCCTCTTCTGCACTCAAGTTTTCCAGTTTCCGATGCACTTCTTCGGTTAAGCCGAAGGCTTTCACATCAGACTTAAAAAACCGCCTGCGCTCGCTTTACGCCCAATAAATCCGGACAACGCTTGCCACCTACGTATTACCGCGGCTGCTGGCACGTAGTTAGCCGTGGCTTTCTGGTTAAATACCGTCAATACCTGAACAGTTACTCTCAGATATGTTCTTCTTTAACAACAGAGTTTTACGAGCCGAAACCCTTCTTCACTCACGCGGCGTTGCTCCATCAGACTTTCGTCCATTGTGGAAGATTCCCTACTGCTGCCTCCCGTAGGAGTTTGGGCCGTGTCTCAGTCCCAATGTGGCCGATTACCCTCTCAGGTCGGCTACGTATCATTGCCATGGTGAGCCGTTACCTCACCATCTAGCTAATACGCCGCGGGACCATCCAAAAGTGATAGCCGAAGCCATCTTTCAAACTCAGACCATGCGGTCCGAGTTGTTATGCGGTATTAGCATCTGTTTCCAGGTGTTATCCCCCACTTCTGGGCAGGTTTCCCACGTGTTACTCACCAGTTCGCCACTCACTCAAATGTAAATCTTGATGCAAGCACCAATCATTACCAGAGTTCGTTCGACTTGCATGTATTAGGCACGCCGCCAGCGTTCGTCCTGAGCCAGGATCAAACTCTCAAATTAATGATGAGTTCTAAAAAAGCTCATTTAAAAAGTTGGTTCAAATTTATTAATTGTTTTCACGAATTGACTTCGCAAATGTTTTGCTAACAATCTCGA
>NZ_BJDI01000031.1 GCF_005405065.1 Lactiplantibacillus nangangensis
GGCTTCAACCACTCAATGAGTTATGCCGGAATGAATTAATGAAACAAACACATATCCATGGCGATGAGACTTCCTATGCTATAGTCCCCTTATGGTTGACAGATGAAATATTATAATTCATCTCTCAACTTTAAGGGGACTTTTCTATGCCTAGATCTAAATATACCGCCGAAGAAAAATTGTCAATTCTGACTGGATTAAGTAAAGCCGGCCTCTCAAAAAAAGACTATTGTCGAAAATATGGTATTGGTTTGACCGCATTTAGACGTTGGCGTGACCTATATGAACGTGATGGAATAGTGGTATTAACGCTTTTGGAGCTTGTGATTGAATTAGATGAGCTAAACCATCCATTAATTCACATGAGGGACATTTGTATGTCGTCGTGTAGATTCTTTCTAAGTACAGCTTGGCCGGCCGGAAGTGGAGTTCTTCATGCGCAAGCTTTTTACCGACGGCAACTAAGCCGTGTCCGTTTGGACACAGCTTATCTGGCAGTTCAACGACAGTCTCTTGAACGGGAACACTTGAATTTACGACTGCTTGCCGCGTCCGCTTAGCTTTCTTCGTTGGCTGTACTTGATTTGATTGGTTTTCTTACCCAGTTTGCTCTGGTTGGCTAAAAACACTATTGTCCTCATCAAACAAAGAGGTTTGATCAGTATTGATTTTCTCTGACTTTTGACCAAATAGTCGTTTAGTCAGGTAGTCAATAATCTCAGACTGTTCTTGAATCTTCTTTTTTAAGTCGGCAATTTCTTCTTCTGGCGTCATAATATAACCACTCATTCTATGTTTTCTTGTTATTGAGTTTATCATAGTCTGGCACCGTTAGAAAGCGCTTTATTTACTTTTGGCGGTTTGATTTTGTGAATGGTCGAATCCAGTGACCATCCTCCCAACTGTCTTGATAATTGTAGATAGGTTAGCTTTCGGACTTCGTCTTGATTGACCGGCCACTGTAGTCGGCCGGCCTCAATCCGTTTATAAAGTAATAGAAAGCCATCTCCATCCCAATATAGGGCTTTGAATCTGTCTTTGCGGGTACCACAAAACAGATATAAAGCCTGGTTGTATGGATCTAAGGCAAATTGTTCTTGTATGACGGCTGCCAAACCATCAATACCACGGCGTAAATCCGTTTTTCCACAAACAATATAAGTTTGATGAACTGCATCCATATTAATGAGCATTATTGAACACCGCCTTTAAAACCGCATCAACAATGTAGCTGTTTGCTTTGTTGTAAATGATAAACCGACTTATTTTGTCCAACGCGAAGCTGAACTGCTTTGGTCGCCGTCGTCTGTGGCGCCGCCAACCTAACTTTGTGTGGCATTTCAACTTTGACAATATCATGTTTATCCATAATAAAAACCTCACCAATTTATTTGATGAGGTAATCATATCGTGTACTCAGGGGCAATCATAGACGGTCAGTTATTGGGTGCTTACGTTACATCAAACAGATACGAGTTTTATTAAAAGCAATAACAACCCTCGTATCAAAATAAGATTTGATGGTAAGCCCCAGATAAGGTGCTTGAAACTCGCCATTCAGTTGGCATCATAAGGTTATGACCAACGTAGAAAGTACACTTTAACAACAGATATTACAAGACCAAATTTTTTATATTGGAAAACTATATTATAAATGTCCTGGGTACTTATCAGTTATTAGAGGGCTTCATCAAAGAGAGTCTGAATAGATTTAACTAGATAAAATTGCTATAAATCAGATTGTTAAATTTCTGAATAATCTTTGTTAACACGTTACTTAACTCACGAAACCATGTGTAATGCCCGCCATTTCGCATTTTTATCTGTTATAATATCACGATAAAAGTGTAGGGGGATTCTTTATGGGGAAGATTGCAGCCGTAATTGTTACGTATAATCGAAAAGACCTTTTAATAGAGGCATTGCAAAGTGTATTGTCGCAAGACGCATCACCAGAGTATGTCTTTGTCATTGATAATGCTTCAACTGATGGCACACGGGAAGCCGTCATGTTAAAATTTGATTTTGATAATCAAAAACTGATTTATTGTCAACGACCGGAAAATTTGGGTGGTTCCGCTGGCTTTTCGTATGGTATCCAACAGGCATTGAAGACTGATTGTGATTGGATCTCAATTTCTGATGATGATGCGATTTTTCAACCAGGATATTTTTCAGCGCTGCGAACCGCTATCACTGAGCACGCGACACAACAAGTTTTCTCAGGATCAGTCTTGTTGCCGAATGGTAAACATGATGAGATGCATCGAGAAGTGCTAGTTAATTCTGAAACGTTAACCGTTAAGCCAATTGCTGAAGCAGACTATGCGACTGATTTTTATTATGATGTTTTTTCCTTTGTGGGTATTTTGCTCAGTCGCAAGCTGGTGACGAGTATTGGCTTGCCGGAGCAGGACTATTTTATTCGATTTGATGACTTTGAGTATGCGATTCGCGCACTAAAGGATGGCCGTTTTCTGAATATCCATGGGGCGAAAGTTTTGCACAAGACCACTTATACGCGGTCAGCAATTGCCCCATGGAAAGAGTATTATGTCATGCGAAATCGGATTGCTGTTTTATTTAAGCACCGTGGTGAGTCTAAAACGACACGTCGATACTGTCGTCGTTTCTTAGCACGTAAGTTAGTTGCAATTTTATTATTTAAGAATCGTTGGGGACAAGCACGTGCACTAAGCCGAGCTTATTTAGCGGGTTATCGGGACGGACAGGATGAACATCTAGGACGTAATCCGCAGTTCTTACCATAAACCGGTTGTTAGAAATAGTTATTAGGGAGTGGGATAAATGCAATATGGGGCAATTGTGGTGACATTTAACCGCAAAGCATTATTAATGGAATCATTGACCGCATTGAAAAATCAAACGGTACCACCGGCGAAGATTATTCTGATTGACAATCATTCAACTGATGGGACTCAAAAGTTATTGAAGTCAAAAGGGTTATTGGATGATGCGATGATCGACTATCGGTATTTAACTGAAAATATTGGTGGGGCTGGGGGCTTTACTCGTGGGATACAGATTGCGGCGGCAGATTCTAGTTTAGATTGGGTGTCGTTATCGGACGATGATGCCATTTTTGAAACAGACTACTTTGAGAAATTAATTGCGTATCAGGTAGACCATCCAGAACGTGAAGTTTTAACTGGTAGTGTTCAGGTCGCAGACGGCCGCTTACAAGTTGATCAGCGTAATCGCTTTACGAGTTGGAATACTTTTCGGGCCGAGGCAGTCTCAGAAGCGGAATATCACGAGAACTTTGAATTTGACCAATATACATTTTGTGGCGTCTTTCTGAGCCTGAAATTGGTCAAAAAAGTTGGGCTACCAGATGCCGGGTATTTCATTTGGTGGGATGATTGTGAATATGCGGTTCGGACAGCTAAATATGCGCGTCCAGTTAACGTGAGTGCGGCCAAATTGATCCACAAAACTTATTTACCTTCATTAGACTTCAAGCATAAGTATATTCCGGATTGGCGACTTTACTATGGCATCCGTAACCGTCTGATTACGATTAAACGGTGGCGATTAAATCCGTTGGCGAGCTTTGCGTGGTTAATCGTCTTTTATGGCCGTTTCTTTGTGAAGTTATTTGGGCCATTTTATCGAGGTTATCGACGGATTGTTGTCAGAGTCTACTTTGAGGCGCTGCGTGATGCAATCCGCGGTAAGGAAGGCTTGAACCCGCACTTTATGCCGGGACAAAAGTTTTCAAGTTCATCTAAGGTTGATGAATGAGAGATAACTAGCAGTTTTAAACAGGTCATGACAGGTTGCTCGGTTTTCCGGTTCTTTGTCAACTGTTGTTGGTAATTTGTTATATTTCACATGAGGTTGCCTAATCGCACTTTGATTAGTCAACCTTTTTTAACCCAAATGCTAGATGAATTCTTAGTCTAAAACTACTGAAACAACCAAATCCGTAACTTACACGTTTTATGACCTTGATTTTATTATTGATACCTTCCATTGGCCCGTTAGAGTATTTATA
>NZ_BJDI01000032.1 GCF_005405065.1 Lactiplantibacillus nangangensis
CGAACACAGAAGTTAAGCTTCTTAGCGCCGAGAGTAGTTGGGGGATCGCTCCCTGCGAGGGTAGGACGTTGCCATGCAAACGAAGGAATCGATTAAGTTCGATTCCTTTTTTCGTGTCTACAAATTTTAATTTGATTGTTGACTGGCGCAACTATTGAAAATCCGGGCAAATTCGAGACCAATAATTGTTATTCACTTCATTAAGTGATATGTTATTAGCATATTTTATGAAGTGGAGTGATAGTCATGGCTAAAATTGCAGTGGGGGATCGGGTTAAGTGCCAGAAAAATGGTAATACCGATTATGATTTTTATGCTAAAGTCGAAAAGATTTATGAGAACTCCGCATACGTCACAATCACCCATTATGATGTACGGGACGATATTAATGTGGTTGAGTTACAGTATCGCGCAGTAATTTCATTGAAGAAGATGAAAATTGCACAACCAAGTGATGACGAAAAAGAAAAGATGCAGGCCGTGAGTGCGGCAATGCTCGCTGAATAAGCTAGTTGGGGACTAGTTATTTAAAGTTAATGATCATACTGAATTAATCGAAAGCTAAGTGAGGACCGCTGACAACACGTCAACGGTCCTTTTTTGACGGCTGGTGAAGCGTGACGTCTGTACAATAACTGCCAAAATGGTTACAATGGGACTTGTTAGTTGATAATAGTTCTAAAGTGAGAGAGGAAGATTTTATGGCTCAGACAAAAACAACGTTGACACTGACTGGGCGTCGGCGTTTCTGGTTTATTTTCACCTTATTGACAGGAACTTGGACGATGTCGATCAGCCAATCATCCTTATCGACGGTTTATCCGACCTTTATGCGCGATTTCGGTATCTCTGCGTCGACGGTCCAATGGTTAACGACTGGTTTTATGCTGACGATGGTCGTGATGATGCCGATTAGTCCTTGGTTATTGAACAATATTGGGTTTAAGAAATTATTTTTAACGGTTTTAGTTTTGTTTGATATTGGGTCAATTATTATTTACTTTGCACCGAGTTTCACGATTATGATGGTTGGTCGTCTGATTAAAGCAGCGGCGGTTGGCGTACTTTTCCCATCTTATCAGTCAATTCTTTTAACGATTACCCCTGAAAGCCAGCGCGGCTCAACGATGGGGCTAGCAGGCTTGGTCATGGGGTCGGCCTTGGCTTCAGGACCAATCATTTCTGGGGTGGTTTTGAAGTTCACGGACTGGCATGGGCTATTCTTAGTTTTTATCACCGTCGCAACAATCTTAATCTTTTTAAGCTTTGTCACGATTCAAGATGTGATGGTTAGCAAGCCTTCTAAGCTGGATTTAATTTCAATTTTGATGTTATTAGGTTTCGCTGGTATTTTATACGTGGTTAATGAGATTGGTAAGCCGGATGTAAACTGGACTTTGGGGTGGGGGTTACTGATTGTTTCAATAATCGCTGTGGCCTACTTTACTTACCGTCAGTTTCATCTAAAGACCCCGTTATTGGAGTTACGAGTCTTAAAAACGTTTAATTATGATTTGGCGATTTTCCTAACGGCGATTTCTTATATTGCTTTGATCGTTGTGACCATTATCTTCCCACTTTATTATCAAGGCGTCTTAAAGGTCTCACCATTTATTTCTGGGCTATCGTTAGTTCCGGGGGCGGTCTTCCTTAGTATTCTCAATCCATTAACTGGCCGTTTGGCAGAGAAATTCGGTTATAAGCAAATTATGCTGTTCGGGATGGCAATGATTGTTGTTGGTTGGCTGATTTTAGCCTTGATAACGACCAAATTAAATCTACTGACCATGATTTTAATTGCGGCACTAATCGAAGGTGGCAATGCGTTTGTCATGATGCCTGCAGTGACCTTAGGGGCTAACTCGTTACCTGATCGGCTGATTTCACACGGGACTGCTGTGATTACGACGGTTCGTCAGATTCTGGGTTCCGCTGGCGTCGCGGTGGCAACGCTACTCTTATCAAATGTAACTGCGGCGCAATTAAAAGCTGGTGTTCCAACGATGACGGCCAATCTACAAGGCTATCATGTCGTTTTCTGGACGATGCTGGGTGTTGAAATTGTCGGGTTTGTTTTGGCGTTACTTTTACGTGATGAACGTCAAAAAGGGTAAAAATGGTGCTGATCAAACATCAACAAAATGAGCCTGGGATACCCCCTAGGCTCATTTTGTATTTATAGCCGAAACGTGGAACAAAAGGCATGGATGCAATTGAGCTACGATATCAGAACGTCTCTTGTTCCACGCTTTAATTAGATTCAGCTTGAATTTTAGCTAACTGCTGATATTGTGCGAGCATCCAACTCTCGTAAGTTTGATGCGCTGGTAATGTTTCAGTCACTTTTAGGACTGGGACACCAGATTGATGCGCTAATTTAACCATATTATCAACGATATTACTGTCTGACTGGGTGTTTTCCACAAAGAAGGCAATTTTCCGTTGTTTAATGGCCGTCTGCATCTGTTGGATATCTTTTGGTGACGGATCAGCGCCTTCCTCAATTGCTTTCGCAAAGTGGGCGTTGCTGACCTGATACCCCATCGCCGCTAACGAGTAATCGAAGACCGGTTCGCTGACGGCAACTTTTTGACCATGTGCCTGTTGCTTCAATTGCGCAATTTTAGTGGCCAATGGCTTGAGACTAGCTTGATAGGCTTTCGCCTGTTTGAGAAAGTACTGTTTATGCTCGGGCTGAATTTTGGCTAATTCTAGGGCAATTTGATGCGCTAACTTTGGCATGGTCGTTGGGTCATACCACACATGTTCATTTGCCCCGTCCTTTTGACCGGCAATGGTCGTCCCAACTTGAATGACCTTAGCGTTGTCCGCTTTATTGACGATTAGCTTACTCATCCAGTCGTCATAGCCCAGGCCATTATAAATAATTAGGCTTGCTTTACTGGCAACTTTGGCAGTTTGCACGGTCGCTTCAAAGTCGTGGGGGTCAATTCCGGGTCGATTAATCACTGAGGTGACTTGGCCGTACTTACCGGCGACCTGTTTGGCAGTTTGACCATAGAAGTCTAAACTCGCAATGATTTTAATTTTACCGTTTGTCGTTGGTGTGGCTTGGGTCGTCGATTGACAACCGGCTAAGAGACCACCTAGTCCAATCAAAACGATCAAGCTTAATAGGAATTTTTTCAAAGGCACCTAAACGCTCCATTTCTGTTTTTTTAAATAGTAATCGTTACTATTAAACTTTAACGAATAAACGAATTTAAGTCAAGGTGCTAAGGAAAGTTTAATTTTGCGCAAATCTCACGCAAGTTCGGTGTAAACCTGCTAAAATAGCGTTACGACTTAAGAGAGGGGCAACCTGAATGATTTTTACCATTGTCATCTTATTATTACTAGTTATCGCAATAATGCGCGGCTTTCACCGGGGGTTTGTGATTGAAATCCTACACTTAGTAGGAACGGTGGCGGTCTTGATTTTTGCCCGCTTACTTTACCAACCGTTTGGCACGAGCTTGAGCAATTTCTTAAGCAATACCCACCTAGTCGAAGTGAGTGCTGGGAGTATTTTAGTTGTTAACATGGTGGCGTTCTTTTTGTTGATTTCAATTGGTTGGGCGGTCATCCGGATGCTTGGACGGGTTTCACGCAGTGTAACGTGGTTACCGGTGATTAAGCAGGTGAATAGCGTTGCTGGTGGGGTCGTCTCATTTTTGATTTCCTACCTAGTGATCTTCGTGGTGCTTTCATTGGCGAACCTCGTACCAACGACTTTTATTCAAACTCAGATGAGTCAATCAGCGGTGGCGACATTTATTGTCAATAAAACTCCCGGCCTGACAAGTCAAGCGCTCAGCGATGTTTTTAAATTTGAAACGACTACTCAGAATTCTTAAATTAGTAAGCGGATCGGCGTAACTGCTGGACCGCTTTTTTTGGTGCGCCCGGCATGGGTGATAACTAGGCGGTGTAAGTCCGCTGTGGGCCGTAGTAGTCGGAACCACGAG
>NZ_BJDI01000033.1 GCF_005405065.1 Lactiplantibacillus nangangensis
TTTTTTTGGTGCGCCCGGCATGGGTGATAACTAGGCGGTGTAAGTCCGCTGTGGGCCGTAGTAGTCGGAACCACGAGTTGAGGGCAAGGGTGTCCGCTGTGAAACGGAATCTGAAGGAAGCCTAAAACAAAGTACCGAGCTGATGAATAAGAAGTGGCTATGAGGCTAGAGTTATCTGGACGAGGTTGCCAAACAAACCAAAGTCCAATACTACTCAAAGATGACTAGAGTAGAGCCAACAGTTGCATGGTACGAAAGCTATCATTCTTACCCGGGGAGGCCTGATTTACAAGTTCCCGACTAGAACGCCGATATGGTGTACAGGAACAACCTAGCCAGTGATGGCTAATTGAGTATTTCAGGAGTCAGCCGAGGTCATAGTAGTCCACCAATTGGTGGACAAAGGACCGAACAATAATAATTTTCACTGGTACTGGAGGTGTTGGTAATGCGAAGATTGCAGAAAACAGAACAAGCTGACCGCCAAGAGATGGCTAGTCTGGAAGATAAAGTCTATCTTGGGGCGCATAGTGTTACCGATGGTGAAAGTACGGTGCAAAATGGTGTTCCATTTGTAGACTTGGTGCTTGCGAGAGATAACCTTAACCTCGCTTTTAAACGGGTTAGGCGTAATAAAGGAGCCGCTGGGATTGATGGTATGACCATCGAACAGCTATCCGAATACATCTACAAACATCGAGATGAACTCTTGGAGAGTTTACGTAACGAGACTTACTATCCCAAACCAGTCAAACGTGTTGAAATTCCGAAGCCAGATGGGTCAACCAGAAAGCTAGGTATCCCGACTGTAATTGACAGAATGGTCCAACAGGCGGTAGTCCAAGTGTTGTCACCAATTTATGAACAAGTATTTTCCGACAATAGCTACGGCTTTAGGCCTGGACGAAGTGCACATGACGCAATTAAAAAGGTCACGAGTCTTTATAATCAGGGCTATCACTACGTGGTAGACCTGGACTTAAAAGCCTACTTTGATACGGTTAACCATGATTTACTAATGAACTTTGTTCAACAGCAAATTCAGGACCCATGGCTATTACATCTAATCCGCAGGTTTTTAACTAGTGGTGTGATGAATGGTCAGTTATTCCAGAAAACAACGACGGGCACCCCGCAAGGTGGTAACCTATCGCCACTATTAGCCAATATCTATCTCAATGAACTAGACAAACTATTGACTAGTCGAGGCCATCAGTTTGTACGCTATGCAGATGATTGTAATATTTATGTCAAAAGTAAGCGTACCGGTGAGCGAGTCTTGAGGAATAGTACTAAATTCCTAGAAAACAGTTTAAAAGTGACAGTCAACCGGAAAAAAACAACGGTTGGGTCACCATTAAGACTAAAGTTCTTGGGATTTACGCTGGGTGTTGATCGAAATGGGGCGCACCCGCGTCCACATGGAATTGCCAAGCAACGTGTCAAACAGTCACTTAAAGTTATGACAGGTCGAAGCCGAAGTATCAGTTGGCAACAATTGATGAAAGAAATTCGTCAGAAAATGCGAGGATGGCTGCAATACTATGGGATTGGTAAGTTGAAGAAATTCATTCAACGACTAGACCAATGGCTTAGAAGTCGTATAAGGCAATTGATTTGGAAGCGTTGGAAGAAGCTCAAGACCCGATATCGTCAACTGATGAAAATGGGAATGACAGCAGAACAAGCCAAGACCAATGCCAATACCCGAAAGGGGTATTGGAGAACAGCACATAGTAAGACGATGTGCTATACGTATACAAATGAAAAGCTAGAACGCCTTGGACTGATAAACATGTCCAAAACACTCCAGCTTATTCAGAATACTTAAATTATTGAACCGCCGTATACGGAACCGTACGTACGGTGGTGTGAGAGGTCGGTAATTGAAATAATCAATTACCTCCTACTCGATCG
>NZ_BJDI01000034.1 GCF_005405065.1 Lactiplantibacillus nangangensis
TGCTATAGTCCCCTTAAGGTTGACAGATGAAAAACTATAATTCATCTGTTAACTTTAAGGGGATTTTTCTATGCCTAGGACAAGATTTACAGCTATGGAGAAACTGGATATTTTGACTGGTCTATCACAGACCAATTTGAACAGAAGCAAATATCTTGAGCAATATGGTATTTATGACACTACTATTCGTTCATGGCGAGAACTTTACAAACGTGATGGCCTTGACGGCCTAAAAGAACGCCATATCTGGACACGTTATAGTGCAGAGACCAAGCAGCAAGCCGTGGAAGCCTATTTAAATGGTAAAGGTAGTTTAGTTGAAATCAGCAATCATTTTGGATTGAGAAGCGATAAGCAACTTCGCGACTGGATTAAGAAATTCCAGTATAATGGGACCAATAAATCATTGACGGATCCCCCGTCAAGAAGGCAGGTCCGCATTATGAGTCGTAAAACAACATTCGAAGAACGAATTAAAATTGTGGAGTATGTCACGGCTGGAAAGCATTCGTACTCCCAAGCATCCGAACACTTCAACGTCTCTTACCAACAGGTAAGAGCCTGGGTTCTCAAATCCAAAGACGGTGGTTACACAGCATTAAAGGATGGCCGTGGACGTACTAAACCAGTTGAAGAAATGACTGAAGTTGAACGTTTAAAACTAGAGAATCGTCAACTAAAGGCCCAGCTCAAAGAACAGGAGGTAATGGAGCTCTTCGCAAAAAAATTCCGGGAACTACAAAACAAGGAGTGAACGCCCAACATAAATTAGTATTCCAGACAATTCAGGAACTCAGTCCCCAGATTCATGGCGCCCAAGCCATTATTCTTCGCAAAGTGGGTCTATCTCGCCAAGCATTTAATCAATGGCTTCATCGTGAAGAAACCCCTCGGGAACAACAAGAAACACAGCTCAAGCAAAAGATACTCATGTACTTCAACGCACATCGTCAGAGAATCGGCGCAGGAAAATTGAAGATCTATCTAGACCATGATTCAGAGCTTGATTTTTACGTCTCACTTAAGCGCGTTAAGCGGCTTATGACTCTCCTCCATCTCAAGTGCCAAAGTAGACTGAAGAAACACCATCGAGTAAAACAAGCTGAGCAAGAATTACGAGACAACGTATTAAATCAACGGTTTAATATGGCCGATAACCCAAATGAAGTGTGGTTGTCGGACGCCACCGAAGTTCGTTACGGTATCAATGGCGAGTACAAAGCTCGATTGTGTGGTGTACTAGACCTGTATGGCAGATGTCTTTTATCCTACAATCTGAGTGTTACTGAGACTAGTGACGCAATGGTTGAAGTCTTTGAGCGAGCCTTTAGCAAAGCTGGAAAAGTTCATCCAATGGTTCATACTGATCGTGGTTCGGCTTACACTTCCAAAGATTTTAATGATCTAATGACCGAACACAAAGTCGTTCGGAGCATGTCCCGACCGGGAACGCCTTATGACAATGCCCCAATGGAACGTTGGTGGAATGAATTCAAGTTAAACTGGTTAGACAGCCACCCAATGCCTAAAACCAAGGAGGAGCTAATTAAGCTTATTGAGGAAGGTATTCACTACTTCAACTATATTGACCGCACAGCACAAAGAAACGGCTCCACCGCGGTTGAATACCGCGGTGAAGCCGCTTAATCAAATCTACAAAAAATTATAGTATTTCATCCGTCAACTTGACAGGGACTAGTGCA
>NZ_BJDI01000035.1 GCF_005405065.1 Lactiplantibacillus nangangensis
GTGCACTGTACCCTGTCAAGTTGACACTTGAAATAATATAAAATTTGTTTGTCTTGTCTGTTTTATGAAATGGCTTGATTCCGGTATTCTACCGGGGTCTGGCCATTTCTTTTTTCTGATCGAACTTTTTCATTAAAATATTTAATTCCACTTTCAACTAGCTCTTGTAAGCCAGAAAGTGTTGTAGGCATTTCGTGTCCATCCACCCAATTCAGTTTAAAGTCATTCCACCAGCGTTCAATCGGTGCGTTGTCATATGGTGTGCCTGGTCGCGACATGCTGTGTTTGATATGATGATTTTCTAAATAAAAATTGAAATTTTTAGCGGTGTAAGCTGAACCACGATCTGTGTGTATTAGTGGTGTAACAGTGCCTTCAGCTTGAAATGCTCGCTGAAAGCATTGAATTGCTGCTTCGGTGGTCTCTGTTGGACTAAGCACGTATGAAAGTACTTGGCGGCCATACAAATCCAAAACAGCTCCTAAACGAATCTTATTTTCCCCATGGACGCCATAACGCAATTCAGTAAAATCCGTTAACCAAGCTTGATTGGGGGCGGTGACATCGAATTGCTGGTTTAAAATATTTGCTCTAATTTCCTGTTCTTTGCGAGTAATACGATCTTGCTTCTTTTGACGAATCCGACAAGTGAGGTTTAAGTCTCGCATGACGCGTGTCATGCGCTTCCGACCAATTATTTCTGATACTTCAATGTCATGGTTTAAGTAAAGCGCTAACTGACGAGTTCCAAGGCAACCATTGTGTTCCTTAAAATAGAACTTAACCTTATCTTCGATTAGCTTATTCATGCGATCTCGGGCTGATTCTGTCCGGTTTAGCCACTTGTAATAGGCTTGACGACTGACACCAGCGAGTTCACACAACTTATTAGTAATCCGCTTGGTTTTAGCGCTCATTTCTTTGATAACTTGGTAAACTATCCCTCCCGATTGCGTATTTCTTGCAGTTTTTTTGCGAATTCTACCGCCGTTTCGTTAGCTTTGGCCTGGGCTTTTAACTGCCTGTTCTCAAGCTTGAGGCGTTCTATTTCAGTCATCTCAGTTTCAGACTTAGTCCGACCACGACCATCGATCAGGGCTTCAAAACCATCCTTGTCTGACTTCAATACCCAATTACGGACTTGCTGATAGGAAACTTGAAATTTTGCTGCGGAACCGTTGTAATCACGGTTATGGGCAATGGTATATTCAACGATTTTAATTCGTTCTTCAAAAGTAGTTTTACGACTCATAGTTGGGACCTTCCTAGCCGGCGTTGCCGTTAATTTGTTAGTCCCATTATACTGATACTTTTGAATCCAGTCTCGCAATTGTTTGTGGCTGCGAAGCCCGTAGCGCTGAGCAATGGTAGACAAACCACCTTGACCGTCAAGATAGGCATTAACTGCGGCTAGCTTAGTTTCCTCACTGTACCGTGTCCAGTGACGCATTTCTGATAGCCCTGATATTCCATCACGTTCATATAGGGCACGCCAACGTCTGAATGCGGTCAAACCAATACCATATTTTCGACAATAATCTTTTTTTGAGAGACCGGCTTTACTTAATCCAGTCAGAATTGATAATTTTTCTTCGGCGGTATATTTAGATCTAGGCATAGAAAAGTCCCCTTAAAGTTGAGAGATGAATTATAATATTTC
>NZ_BJDI01000036.1 GCF_005405065.1 Lactiplantibacillus nangangensis
TCAATCTTAAGGGGATTTTATTATGCCTAGAACTAAGTTTACGCCACACAAAAAAATAGCCATCATTCAAGGGTTAGCGCGCACAGAATTAACCAAGAAAGCTTATCTGAAATCGTATGGTATTTCAGATAAAACGATCCAAAGATGGCAAACTTTTTACGAGCAATCAGGTATTGAAGGATTAGAGGAACGCCATAACTGGACTCGTTATAGCATCGAAACCAAGCGACAAGCGGTGGCGGCCTATCTAAATAACGAAGGTAGTCTAAGTGAAATCAGTCACAGATTTGGACTAAGAAGCAAGACCCAACTTCAAGACTGGATCAAAAAATTTCAGTATAATGGGACCAATCAAACGTTGACGGCCACACCGTCAAGAAAGCAGGTCCGCATTATGAGTCGTAAAACTACTTTTGAAGAACGAATCAAAATCGTTGAATATGTCACCGCCGGTAAACACACCTATTCGCAAGCTTCAGAACACTTTGAAGTTTCCTATCAACAAGTTCGTTCATGGATACTCAAGTCTGAAAAAGATGGTTATATCGCCCTCAAAGATGGTCGTGGTCGAACTAAGCCAGTTGACGAAATGACCGAATTGGATCGGCTCAAATTAGAAAATCGCCAATTGAAAACAAAGCTCAAAGAACAGGAGGTACTAGACCTCTTCGGAAAAAAATATCGGGAACTACAGAAAAAGGAGTGAATGCCAAAAACAAGTTAGCGTATCAAGCCATTCAAGCAATCAGTAGACAAATTCATGGTGCTCAAGCCATTATCCTACGTTATTTAGGGATTAGTCGCCAAGCGTACCATCAGTGGCAACACCATGAAGAAACTGCTTGGGAGCAGCAAGAAGCCACTCTTAAGCAAAAGATTAGTCAAGTCTTCCAAGAACACCGGCAAAGAATCGGCGCTGGTAAGATGTATCATTATCTTACCCATGATGAAACGCTCAACTTTTATATTTCGGGCAAGCGCGTCAAACGCTTGATGAGCAACTTACATTTAAAATGTCAAAGTCGGTTAAAGCGTCGTCAGCCGACTAAGCAAGCTGAACAAGAATTACGCGATAATATCTTAAATCAACAATTTGATCTAGCGACTAAGCCTAATCAAATCTGGTTATCCGATTCGACGGAAGTTCGTTATGGCATCAATGGTGAACATAAGCTTCGTTTATGTGGGGTCTTAGATTTATATGGTCGGTATTTACTAGCGTACAAGTTAAGCGTTACGGAAACGAGCGAAGCCATGATGGATACCTTCAAACAAGCTTTCGACGTCACCGGTGACGTCCATCCAATGGTCCATACTGACCGAGGATCGGCATTTACCGCCAAAGCATTTGGTAAATTAATGTCAGAACACCAGGTTCTTCGCAGCATGTCGCGACCAGGAACGCCTTACGACAATGCGCCCATTGAGCGTTGGTGGAATGAGTTCAAGCTAAATTGGATGGAAAGCCATCCAATACCTAAGACTAAGGCCGAACTTATTGCGCTTATCGAGGAAGGCATCCACTACTTTAATTATGTCGACCGAACGACACAAAGAAACGGCTCCACCGCGGTTGAATACCGCAGTGAAGCCGCTTAAGCAACACTCGCAAAATTATATTATTTCATCTGTCAACTTGACAGGGACTAGTACA
>NZ_BJDI01000037.1 GCF_005405065.1 Lactiplantibacillus nangangensis
ACAAAAAACTATCTGAGGGTGTCGCTTCGCTCGGCCCTCGTAATCATGATATGAAACGACCGCCTTTCCAGTTATACTTACTGTGAAGGCGGTTTCGTTGTTCATCGCACGTTTATTGGTGCTGCTTTTAAGCCCGTACAAAAAACCGATGGCTTTCAGTTCCTGAGATTAATCAATTGTCGTTTCGTACACGTAAATAAAATTTCATCCCTCAATAACTGAAGCTACCGTCTTCAAATCATCGGAGGTGAAATAAAATGGAAGTTGTTGCGGAAAGTGTTGCTGGCATTGATGTTCATCAAAAACAAATTACCGTTTCAGTTTTAATTGGCTCTGATTCTACTAAACCTATGAAGGTTTCAAAACGCTTTGAAACGATTACCTATCGATTAAAAGAATGTGGTGAGTGGTTAAAGTACCATCAGGTTGAACAAGTCCTGATGGAAAGTACTGGCCAATACTGGCGTCCAGTTTGGCAAATCTTGGAGCCTTATGGCTTCAAGATGATTTTATGTAATCCACGCATTATTAAAAATATTCCCGGTAAAAAGACTGATCAAAAAGATTCGGAATGGCTGTCCGAACTAGCCCGCTATGGCTTGGTCAGTGCTAGTTTTGTCCCTGCACATGCCATTCAAGCTTTAAGAGAATCAACTCGTTTACGCAAGAAATTGACCGAGAATACAACTCAGCTAAAAAACGAAGTCCACAATATTCTACAACGCTCAAATATAAAATTAACCAGTTATCTATCTGATATTTTTAATGGAACAGGCCTTAAGTTACTAGATGCTCTGATGAATGGTGAAGTTATCAATATTCATCTTGTCAGTCATTTACGCCACGGTCGTGTTCATGCTAGCGCTGAACAACTTTTAGCTGCTATGGATGGCAGTCTGACTCGCAATGACCGCCGGTTATTAGCGATCAATATGCACCTGCTCTCTGATTATCAATCTGTTTTGGCTGATTTGAATGTGCAAATTGATGAACAATTATCCGAATTTGATAACTTGTATCATCGCTTACAAGCCATTCCTGGAATTAGTCAACGGATTGCTCAGATTGTTATTGCTGAAGTCGGACCAGATGTAAGTCCGTTCCCAGATGCACACCATTTAGCTTCATGGGCTGGCCTATGTCCAGGAAATTACGAGTCTGCTGGTGTAAAACATGGATCACATATATTACACGGTAATGTTTATCTAAAATCAGCTCTGATTTCCGCAGCTTTAGCTGCTAAACAAGTCAAAGAGTCAGGCTTGAAAGATTACTTTTATCGTCTACGATCCCGCATGGGGGCACAACCGGCACTGGTCGCTTTGGCGCACAAGATGTTAAGGATTATTTATACCATGATTGACCAAGGCATAACCTATGTAGACTATAAAAAAGACCAACGCAAGGCAATTACGTTGGCCACAAACATTTAAATACTAGCTAGTACCTTCAGTATACTAGTTTTTTTCAACACTTTCGAGTGCTTTGGTTTAGTGCGTTCAAAATTCATTTTGTTTCAAATAAAAA
>NZ_BJDI01000038.1 GCF_005405065.1 Lactiplantibacillus nangangensis
CCAAATCCGTAACTTACACGTTTTATGACCTTGATTTTATTATTGATACCTTCCATTGGCCCGTTAGAGTATTTATATTTCAAAGCGTTATACACAGAAACTCGGTGTTTTCTTAACGTATCTAGTGGAGTCTCAAGTTCTTCTGAATACTTGTTTTTCCCGTCTAACACAGTTGCTAGTCGCTCAACATCTCGGTATCTAACGGCACTTCCAACTACTTGGAGTAACTCATATGCCTCACGTAGTTCGTCATTAAAGCTGAGGATATGTTCAACTACACTGTTTTCAGTATTTGATCCTGGAATATGTGTATACTCATAATACTTTTTGAAGTTTAGCTTTTCATTGGGCTTTAAGAGTAATTTCCAATAACGTTTTAAAATTTTATACTTGATATTTGAATTGGCAAAGGTTTTCATTATACGAACCCTTATCCGATTGAATCCCCGCATCACTGAGCTGACGATGTGGAACCTGTCGGTTACCACAATCGCATTAGGAAAGACTGATTCTGTTAATTGTGGATACGTGTAATTCATGTCAGTTACAATGATCTGAACACTTTCGCGGGCCTCCTTGGTATACCGCCGAAAATACTTTTCAAGATCGTATAATGTTCGTGACTCGAGAATGTCGACGAATTCATTACGGATACCATCCATGAATACGAAACTCATGGCCCCTTTGGCGTCCTTGGTAGACTTAACCTCATCCATATTAATTACTGTTGGCAACCAGCTATAATTTGTTTTGATATCGTGCTGGTAACTACGCAGAATTCTTAGGACGGTAGTGTTTGAAATGCCTAATTCATTCGCAATATGACGCATAGAAACTGCCTCGCTTAGCTTCTCGAAGCATGCACGCTTGCTGAGGTTAGAGATAGTATGATTTTTCTCAACCAGTGTAGTTGTTGCCAAAAAGAACCTTTGACAGTCATTACACTTAAAGTACCGTTTTTTGAGGTGAAGCTGAACATCCCGTTCAATGGCTTGTGGTAGTTTAATCTTGGTCCAGCGCCAGCCGTATTTGATAATGCTTTTTTCGTTTAAGACACCACACTGGGGGCAGGCTTTGGGACGGTAGTCCAAAAGTGCTTGAACTTGAAGGGGTCCTTTTATTTCCAAAGGATTCATTATTTTTAATTTTTTGATATTGGGGTCTTTTATCCCAAGAATAATTTTAGTATCATTGGACATAGGATATAGTCACTTTCTTTCTCTTGAAATGTGGTAGTGGATGGATACAAGTCTGCGACTATATCCCTTTTTTATACACTTTTT
>NZ_BJDI01000039.1 GCF_005405065.1 Lactiplantibacillus nangangensis
GCGGAATTGGCAGACGCACAGGACTTAAAATCCTGCGGTTAGTGATAACCGTACCGGTTCGATCCCGGTCCTCGGCACTTTTATGAAGCACCCATAGCGCAATTGGATAGAGTGTCTGACTACGAATCAGAAGGTTGTAGGTTCGACTCCTACTGGGTGCATATAGCGGGAAGTAGCTCAGCTTGGTAGAGCACCTGGTTTGGGACCAGGGGGTCGCAGGTTCGAATCCTGTCTTCCCGATTAGATAATCTTTGATTATTTAACAGATCGCGGTGTAGCTCAGCTGGCTAGAGCGTCCGGTTCATACCCGGGAGGTCGAGGGTTCGATTCCCCCTGCCGCGATAGGAATAGAAGAGCTCGGACCTTTAGCTCAGTTGGTTAGAGCAAACGGCTCATAACCGTTCGGTCGTAGGTTCGAGTCCTACAAGGTCCATCTACTAATTATAGTGGACAGTTCCTAGTTACATTTATACATGGAGGATTACCCAAGTCTGGCTGAAGGGAACGGTCTTGAAAACCGTCAGGTGGGTCAAACCACGCGAGAGTTCGAATCTCTCATCCTCCTTATTATCGCGGGATGGAGCAGTCTGGTAGCTCGTCGGGCTCATAACCCGAAGGTCGCAGGTTCAAACCCTGCTCCCGCAATTTTGGTCCGTTGGTCTAGTTGGTTTAGGACGCCTGCCTGTCACGCAGGAGATCACGAGTTCGAGTCTCGTACGGACCGTTACACTAATTAAATATTTTTTATGGCTAAATGGCTCGGTAGCTCAGTCGGTAGAGCAATGGATTGAAGCTCCATGTGTCGGCAGTTCGATTCTGTCCCGCGCCATAAGTGTTGCGGGTATAGTTTAGTGGTAAAACGACAGCCTTCCAAGCTGTAGTCGCGAGTCCGATTCTCGTTACCCGCTTTTATGGGCCTATAGCTCAGTTGGTGAGAGCGCACGCCTGATAAGCGTGAGGTCGATGGTTCGAGTCCATTTAGGCCCATTGGAGAAGTACTCAAGTGGCTGAAGAGGTGCCCCTGCTAAGGGTATAGATCGCGCAAGCGGTGCGAGGGTTCGAATCCCTCCTTCTCCGTTAGTTCCATATTAAAAATATGACCCCTTGGTCAAGTGGTTTAAGACACTGCCCTTTCACGGCAGTAACATGGGTTCGAATCCCGTAGGGGT